>JAFQVM010000016.1 GCA_017407995.1 Clostridia bacterium
TACAAAAAAGTCTTTCTCTTTTTTGCTTAAAATAGAGTTTTGTATATATTTTTTGATTATGTATCGTCGCATTCCTTTCGGAGTGCGACTTTTTTTGTTATGCTGACTTTTCTGTAGGTTTTGCTATATAACCTATTGCAACTTCTTGTCAGGTATCTGCTATGAAGCAAGACTCGTCACTTTCGGGTATTTCAAGATAGCCTACAAAGTTGTAGTGAATCACAACTCTCTGTGTCTTGTTTTTGCCCTTGCCTCTGCCTCATAAACATCAATGTGGTCAATGAGTTCGTGAATGAGTGGTGCTGTGATAGTTTCCATATCCAAGAACTTTCTTACTGCACCGATAAACATATCCTTGCTGTGCTGAACAGTCTGCATATTTGCTGCCTGCTCTTTCAGACTAAATATCTTGACTTTCAGCTATGCAGTTAACCCTCAAGGAATTTCTTCTCGTCATAGATGTCTTTATGGGTTTTATTTTCAAGGATTTATACAAGAAGCTTTTAATCGTTCTCTAAAAGTGTTGCAAGGCGTTTAAGTTCAAAGATAACAATTTGTTCAAGAGCATCTGCACGGATATAGTGCCTTTCAGGGCAAGTGCCACGGGTATCTTTTACATAATTACCGCAACTGAAATAGTGAATATCCTTGTTGAAAGTATTTGTGTAATACCTCATATTATTTCCGCAGATAAATATTTATAAAAGCAAGACAAAAATTTTGGAAGATAAATTCAAAAAAAGTGTTGACATTTTTGCTTTGAAGGAGTAAAATACAGAAAAATTAATATAATAAAGCGTTGAAGAAGAATGGTCAAGACGAATATATTCAGAGAGTCGGTGGTTGGTGCGAACCGATATATATAGAGCTTGTTCCTCTCCCTTCCGAGCAGGGAACCTGAAGCGAAAGTGTGTAGGGTGACACGTGTTTGCTACGTAAGTGCATAGAAGTTGTCGGACTTCGAAAAAGTGGCAGATATTTATATCTGCAATTTGAGTGGTACCGCGAGTGATAAATTATAATTTACACCCGTCTCAAAGCAATCAGAAGGCTTTGGGGCGGTTTTTACGTTTTTATTAAAAATTTTTGGGGTGATACGATGTATTTTGATGAGCTTGAACACGGTATGACGGTGGACACAGCTCCCGCCATAATTAAAAAAGAAAAAATGATGGATTTTGCCCGTGATTATGATAATATTCCGCTACATACCGATGAGGAGTATGCCCAAAACACACCTTTCGGTCAACTCATTGCATCGGGTGTGATGTCGTTTATGTCGGTTTGGGCAAAATATCTCGAGGTTGATTTTTTCGGCAAGGAATTGCTTGCGGGAAAATCCACTAAAATCGAATGGCTTAAGCCTGTTTATGCCGATGATATGCTGACAGGCAAGGCAACAATAACAAATCTTGTTAAACGAAGCGCCAAAAACGGTCTTGTTGAGCTTTCCATAGATGTTTACAATCAAAATGGCGAGCTCGTTTTAAAAGATGTAACGGAAGCTATCGTTAAATGTAAGACGACATATAAAGATTGATGATAGTTTTTGAGGTGGCGAAATGAAAAAGACCTATGTTACTTCTATGCCGAATCATATCGGCGCATTTTTGAAGGCAAGTAAATGCTTCTCTGCTTTGGGAATCAACATCACCCGTGTAAGCTATAACAAAGCGGTTGATTCTCACACCTTGTTTATCGATGCAGAAGGCACGGAAGAACAGCTGAAAAAAGCAGATGTTGAACTTGAAAAAATCGGGTATTTGCAAGGCAATACCAATAAAACAAGTGTTGTTCTGATTGAATTTTGTCTTGAAGATAAACCCGGAAGTGTTACAAACATTTTAACACTTATCAACGATTTTAATTTCAATATTTCATATATCAGTTCGCAGGAAAACGGCACGGATTATCAATACTTCAAAATGGGGTTATATGTTGATGATTTTGATAAAATATCCGAGTTTATGAAAGAAGCAGAAAAGCTATGTAAAGTCAGGGTTATCAATTATAACAGTTCGGAAAAGGTTTATGATAACAGCATTTTCTATAACACATACGTTATGGGACTTTCACAGACAATGGGACTTTCAGAGGATATCAGCCGTGAACTGTTGGTTCACGTTAACCTTGCGATGCAAACGCTTGACGAGCAAGGTTTATCGCCTTACAGAACGTTCGACAGTATAAGCAAATTCGCTGAACTTCTCGGTGCTTCAAAAGGCAAATCATTTGCACCGAGAGTCAGCACCCATAAAATATCCGAAAACACGGAAATCACTTTGATAGAACCTCCCTGCGGCAGTAATACCATAGTTATAAAGAGCAACGGAAAGGTTTTGTTTGTAGACAGCGGATATGCTTGTTACAGCGATGAAATGATTGCTGTTCTGAAAAAGGTTGTTCCTGATTTTGAAAAAAACAAGAAAACAATTCTTGTAACTCATGCTGATGTTGACCATTGCGGTATGTTACCTATATTCGATGAAATCATAACAAGCAAAAAGACTGCCCTATGTCTAAAAAACGAATATCTCGGTAATGACGGTTACCGAGAAAAAAATCCCCTTCATAAACCGTATATCAACATCTGTAAAATTCTTACCTCATATAGAGCGACAAAACCCGATAAGATTACTGCTCTTTGGAACGATATTGAGAATTTAACAGAACCTCTTACTCAAATCGGATTTTTTGATTTTGAAGAGCTGCACTTTGAGGTTTACGAAGGCAAGGGTGGACATTTGCCAGGTGAAATCGTTTTGATTGATTATTCAAAGCACCTTGCAATTACGGGTGATATATACATAAATACTCACGGACTTACACCTGAGCAAGCAGAATACAATCAATACGCACCTATCCTGATGACATCTGTTGATACCAACCCAAAACTATGTGCCGAAGAAAGAAAAGCAATAATGCAAAGACTTGGTGTGGGTCAATGGCAAATCTTCGGAGCACACGGTTTTAAGAAAGATTATTCCGTCAATTCATAAACATAATACATAAAAATAAAGGAGCATTTTAAAATGAAAAAAATAAACATTTCTGATATTACACTCAAAAAACTTTCTATGGACAGAGCTGTTTCACTGCTCTTTCGTGAAAAATCAGCCATTGCCAACTGTGCAGACAAAATCGGCGTTGATACAATCGAACTTCCTGCCGTAAAATCTCTTCGTGAAGATGCAATTGTTTATAAAACCATAGCACAAAATATTCAGAACGCCGTTCTTGCGATTCCTGTAGGATTTGACTGTGAAAGCATTGCTTCTGCATGGGAATGCATCAAAGAAGCGAAAAAACCCAGACTTCAGATTGAACTGCCTGTTTCCACTATTCAGATGGAATATACATACCACGTCAAGCAGGCTAAAATGATTGAAAAAATTGCCGAACTTATTAAAACGGCAAAAACTTTTTGTGATGACATTGAATTCTCTGCCAATGATGCAACAAGAGCAGACGAAGAATTTCTCATTGCCGCAGTTAAAGAAGCCGAAGCAAACGGAGCAACTGTTATAACTGTTTGTGACGATGCAGGTATTTCCACTCCCGATAATATTGGGGCCCTTGTTGCAAAAGTAAAAGAAGCTGTAACTATACCCGTTTATGTTCAGGCTTCTGACCGTATCAATGTGGCGGTTGCATCCGCTTTTTCTGCAATTTCAAACGGAGCCGACGGACTTAAATGCGCTATGGTTGGCAAGGATGTTCTCCTGACCGGTGAATTTTCTGATGCCGTAAATGCTTGCGGTGCACAGTTCGGTGCTGAAATCAAGCTGAACAACACAAAAATCCATGCAAATATCGATGATATGGTGTCAAGCATCAGCCATGATGTCCGTGAAACAGAAAACGAAATAAGCGAAAAGAAAAAAATCCTGCTTGACTCCGACTCAACTGCTGCTCAGGTTTCACAGGCTGCAGCAGTATTGGGATACGAGCTTTCAGATACAGATATCGGCAATGTGTACAAAGCGCTCAAACAGGTGTGCGATAAGAAAGGCTCAGTCGGTTCAAAGGAGTTTGAGGCATTGATTGCAAGTTCAGCTATGCAGGCTCCTTCTACTTATCATTTTGAAACTTATACTACAACAAGCAGTAATGTTTCAAATTCTATGTCACAGGTAACCTTGAAATGCAATGACGAAATTATCTGCGGAGTAAGCAATGGTGACGGTCCCATTGACTCTGCTTTCCGTGCAATCGAGCAGTGTGTCGGTCATCACTACGAATTGGATGATTTTCAGGTACAGTCTGTAACAGAAGGCAAAGAAGCTTTGGGTTCAGCCCTTGTCAGACTCCGCAACGACGGAAAATTATATTCGGGCAACGGTACATCCACCGATATTATTGCTGCAAGTATCAGAGCATATATCAACGCATTGAACAAAATTGTTTTTGAGGAGGCATAATATGAAAATTGTATTTTCAACCAAGAATGTGGACCGTGCATCTTTTCTTGACACCTGCCGTTATGCCTATGATTACGGTTTTGAAGGTTTTGAAATCTATGATGCTGTTAAGGAACGCAATTCTCATTACGACAGTATTTTAAGAAGAGAACGTGTCGCTGATGCCAAACGAAAACTTGTTAACAGAAATCTTGCTGTGTCTGCTCTCCGTATGCCTGCTCCCATTGAAAGTGACGAAACATCTTCAGAGCTTATCTGTAAATATGTGGATATGGCAGCAACTTCGGGAATCGACAATGTAATTATAAGAGTTGAAGAAAACATTCCGTTTGATATGTTGGAAAAAAAACTTTCGGATGCAATCAAGCACGCAGAGGCAACAGATGTCAATATCTTATTTGAAACTGTTGGTTATCTTGCAAACACTGAAAATGTGATTGCCATTATCAACCAATTTGCTTCTGCTGTTATAGGTGCTTCGTGGAATGTGAGAGGAACATATTTTGATGCCGGCGAAAGTTCGGAAACCACAATTAAGAATTTGGGTGCATATATCAAATATGTGCGTCTCGGCGACATGAAAGACGGAAAGACCGTCTTAATCGGTGAAGGTGATTTGGATGTAAGCAAACTTCTGAATGCACTTTCATCTCTCAACTATGAAGGCTTTATCTGTGCCGCTTGGAATGAAGAAATCAGCGATGCCGATATTGTTCTTACTCATTTCACCAACTATATCTCTGCTCTCAATCGCAACAAAAAATCTTATGACCACATATATTACAACCGAGATAAAACAGGTACATTTGTTTGGAAAAAGTTTGATGTTATTGACAAGACATTCTCTGAGGTTCTTGATACAATGGCAGAAACATATCCCGACCAGTATGCTTTTAAATATCCTACACTGGACTACACAAGAACTTATGAACAATTCCGCCGTGATGTAGATGAATGCGCTGCTGCACTTATTTCACTCGGCGTAAAAGCAGGAGACCACGTTGCTGTTTGGGCAACCAATGTTCCTCAATGGTTTATCACTTTTTGGGCAACAACAAAGATTGGCGCTGTTCTTGTCACGGTAAATACAGCTTACAAAATTCACGAAATCGAATATCTTTTAAAGCAATCGGATACCCATACACTTGTTATGATTGAGGATTGCAAAGACATCAATTACAAAGAGATTATAGAAGAACTCTGCCCTGAACTTAAAGGTCTTAAAGCGGGGAAACCGTTATATTCAAAGAACCTTCCTTTTCTTCGCAATGTTGTAACCGTCGGTTTATCAATGGATGGTTGCCTTACTTGGGAACAGATGCTTTCCCGTTCTACGCTTGTTCCCCGTGAAGAAGTCCGCAGACGTGCATCTCTTGTTAAACCCGATGACGTATGTAATATGCAGTACACGTCTGGTACAACGGGTTTTCCCAAGGGTGTCATGCTCACTCATCGTAATATTGTTAACAACGGCAAAACCATCGGTGACAGAATGGATTTATCAACCGCAGACCGTATGATGATTCAGGTTCCCATGTTCCATTGCTTCGGGATGGTTCTTTCAATGACTTCTATGATGACTCACGGCGGTACTCTTTGCCCGATTCCGTATTTCTCTCCGAAATCTTCACTTTCCTGTGTGAATGATGAGCGTATCACTTGCTTCAACGGTGTTCCCACAATGTTTATTGCTATGTTCAATCATCCGGATTTTGCAAAAACTGATTTCTCATATATGAGAACGGGTATTATGGCGGGTGCAAACTGTCCTGCTGACCTGATGCGCCGTGCATCGGTTGAAATGAATATGCGTGAAATTATTTCTGTTTACGGTCAGACAGAAGCGTCACCTGGGTGCACCATGGGCGAAGTGAACGAAGATCTTGACCACAGAGTAGAAACTGTCGGCAGTGCATTCCCCGGTGTGGAATGCAAAATCATCGACCCCGAAACGGGTGACGAACTTCCCGACGGTGAAAGCGGCGAATTTGTTGCTCGTGGCTTTAATATTATGAAAGGATATTATAAGATGCCCGAAGCGACCGCACAGGCAATTGATGCTGATGGTTGGCTTCATTCAGGTGATATCTGTATGAGAACATCTGACGGATATTATAAAGTTACAGGACGTCTTAAAGATATGATTATCCGTGGCGGTGAAAATCTTTATCCCCGTGAAATTGAAGAATTCTATCTGACTAACCCGAAAGTCCGTGATGTTCAGGTTGTCGGTGTTCCCGATGAAAGATATGGAGAAGAATGTTGTGCCTGGATTATTCTTCACAAGGGCGAAACCGCAGATGAAAATGAAATGCGTGAATTCGGTAATGCTTCAATTGCAAGACATAAAGTTCCGAGATACTTTATGTTTGTTAATGAGTTCCCGATGAATGCCGCAGGAAAGATTCTTAAATATAAAATGCGTGATGAATCCGCAGAAAAGTTAGGTTTAAAAAAATGATTTAAACTTTTTAGAGGCGAAACCAAATGGAAAAGCACAAAATAATAGATGCTCATTGTCATATATATCCCGATAAGATTGCTCAAAAAGCATCTGCCCATACAGGTGATTTTTACAATATATCACCACTTTTGGATGGTAAGATATCTACTCTTTTGGAGCATGGTGAAAAAGCCGGAATTGAGCATTTTGTTGTTCAGTCTGTTGCAACAACACCGTGTCAGGTTTCAAGCATAAACAACTTCATTGCAGATTCAGTAGCTCAAAGCAACGGCAAATTTACCGGTCTGGGCACTCTTCATCCTGACAGTGACGATATAGAAGCGGATGTCAATGAACTTATCGGTCTTGGCTTAAATGGCGTAAAACTTCATCCTGACATACAGCAGTTCAAAATAGACGACTACCGTATGCTTAAAATATACGAACTTTGCGAAGGCAGACTTCCGATTCTTATGCATACGGGCGATTCTCGTTTTGACTATTCAAACCCCAACAGAATGAAACCTATACTTGATATTTATACAGATCTAACCGTTATAGGTGCTCATTTAGGAGGTTGGTCAATGTGGGAAGAAGCTACGGAAAACCTTTGCAAATATAAGAATTTTTATGTGGACTGTTCTTCTTCGCTTTATGCATTAACACCCGAAAAAGCAAAAGAACTTATAATGGCATACGGTACAAAACGTGTGCTTTTTGGTACGGATTATCCTCTGTGGGAACCCGAAGCTGAAACAGCAAGATTTATGCAATTAGAGTTGTCCGAGTATGAACGGGAAGATATACTATATAACAATGCAGCAAAAATATTCAACATTGAATAAAAAATTTTTTAAAAACTCTTGACTTTGGCGCTTAACGTGCTAAACCATGTGCAAATTTGAATATCACAAAGAGCGACTATGATGAAGACGGTCGGAATGCAAAGCAAAACAGAGAGTTGCCGGTTGGTGCGAGGCAATAAGTGGAACCTTCCAAAGACTATCACTTCTGAGTCGGAGGACCGAAAGCGAAAGTGAGTAGACTCCTTCCGTAATGCTGCGTAAAGGCAAAGGGCTTGTTAGAGCCCGGAAAGTGACGGAAATATTCTTTCCGTAACTTGAGTGGTACTGAGGGTTTAACAACCCGTCTCAAATGTTTAGGTGTTAATTCTGAATTGACTTCTTGTGGCTCTATGTTGCCATAGTAAAAAACTTCTATGAATTTTGACATTGTGAATTTCTCCAGATTTGAGGAAATATGTTACAGTACAAAAGGTAGAAGATGTACTGTCGGAAAACAACTTGTGTTATGAATACCCGCACCATATTGAGTATTCACAAGGGATTTGACCTGTGAATACTCAATTTTTTTATGCATTTTTTAAGAGTGATATATCAACTCGTGGAGGTGTATCTTTTGTTTGAAAATTTTATCCAGAAAAAACATCTTGTCAACAAATCGGCTATATGATAAACTTATATGGTTCCGTTTAATCGGTACGGTAAAAATATTACACAGGTGATGAATTTATGTTAAATAAACGTGGTGCGGGAGTGCTTATGCATATTTCCACCATTCCTTCAGATTACGGTATCGGTGTTTTTGATGAAAACTGCAGATATTTTATTGACAAACTGCAATCAATGAATTTCGGATATTGGCAGGTTTTGCCTTTTAATCCTGTAGATAAAGCTAATTCGCCTTATTGTTCGGCATCTGCTTTTGCAGGAAATATTCTTTTCATTAATCCTAAGGCTTTATATGAAGATGGCTTTTGTACAAAGGAAGACTATGAGGAGAATATATACCAAGGCTCTCCCTATACTGCAGACTATGAATTTGCACTTGAAAAAAGATTACAGCTTCTCAGAAAGGCTTTTCTTAACATAAATGCCGAAACTGCACAGCAAATAAAGGATTTTGATAAAGAAAATACCTGGCTTTCGGATTTTTCACTTTTTATGGCTTTGAAAGATAAGCACAATGATGCTCCTTGGTGGGAGTGGGATGAGAAATATGCTCATTTTTCTTCTGCTGATGCTTCAAGAGGAGAATTTGAAGAAGAATGTGCTTTCTGGAAATTCAGTCAGTATCTTTTCTATAAACAATGGAACGCAGTAAAGGAATATGCAAACAGCAAAGGTATTGCCGTCATAGGTGATATGCCGATATATGTTGCTATGGATTCGTGCGATGTCTGGGCTAATGTTTCTCAGTTTATGATAGATAAAAAAACACTTAAACCGAAAAAAGTTGCCGGATGTCCTCCTGATTATTTTTCCGAAGATGGTCAGTTGTGGGGAAACCCACTTTATGATTGGAATTATATGAGAAAAGACGGCTTCAAGTGGTGGCTTTCAAGAATTTCACACGCACTTAAAACCTATGATTGTGTAAGAATTGACCATTTCAGAGCATTTGCTTCATATTGGGAAATCCCTGCCGATTCTGATACTGCCAAAAACGGAGCTTGGGCAAAAGGTCCCGGAATGAAACTTTTTAATAAGGTAAAAGAAACTTTTGGTGAACTTCCCATTATTGCAGAAGACCTCGGCATTTTCGGAGAAGATGTAACTAAATTGCTTTCAGACACAGGTTTCCCCGGAATGAAAGTTGTTCAGTTCGGTTTCGACCCCGATGCGGATTCTTTGCACCTTCCGCACAATACAGTTATAAATTCTGTAAATTACTGCGGTACACACGATAATAACACACTGCTTGGTTGGTTGTGGGAAGCAAGTGAGAAAGAAAGAACTTTTGCACTTGAATACACAGGCTTTTCAGGAGAAGACTGGGGCGACGGTGGTTATAAGTCCGAAAGCTGTCGCAAGATTATAGAAAGCGTATGGAAATCTTCCTCCAACACAGCAATTATTGCTTTTCAGGATATGTGCGGATTCGGAAGCGACGCAAGAATGAATATTCCCGGTGTTCCCGAAAAGAATTGGCGTTACCGCACAACAAAGTCAACAATTGACAATGTAGATGTTGATTATTTCAAAAAATTAAATTCTATTTGCAGAAGAACATATCCCGTTTTTGAAAAATAGAAATACATTAAAATTGAAACAGCACTTCTCCAATTTGCGTAGAGGTGCTGCTTTTTTGTGCATTAAATTACATATTGTGCTTGGTATGGATAAGGCTTTTTTAGGAGAGATATACCCTAAAATAAAGTGGTGAGTAAGTATGTCCTTAAAGTGTCTTTTAAATATACGCAACCACATCAAAATAATCCGAACCTTTACTTATTGGAAAAGGTTCGGATTTATTTTTTTTAAGGGAAGCTAAAAAACATAACGATATCTTTTTTTAAAACAAATTGTTTTTGACTTTAGGTATAATTTGTATATTGCTCGATATCCTGCTAATGATAAAACAAAAAGAGCAGGAGGCGTTTGAAATGGACCCTGTATCAGAAAACAAACGACATATAGCGTATCCGATTTGTTTGCCTAAGGTAAACGAAAACGGATGTTATGAAATGAGACTGGAGAGTATAGGTGGGTTGGGCGCTAATCTCTGTGGAAAGCTGTTAGGGGAGTTGGGAGCTGCATATTTAGGACTTAATTCGGCGTCTTTCTCAAGTTATGGCTCAGAGAAGCGTGGTTCTCCGGTGAAGTCGTATGTACGTTGGAGCGAGCCGGAGCAGGAGATTCTGCATAATAGTCCTGTGGAGCGACCTCATCTTCTGTCGATATTCCATCAAGCTCTTTCAAAGACGCTGCCGGTGACTGCCGGAGTGGGGGAAGATTGTGTGTTAGTGGTAAATACGGCTGCTTATCCAGAGGAAATACGTGAAGAATTATGTCTCTATGCAGGTACAATCTGCTGTGTAAATGCACTGGAATTGGCATTGCAAAGTAAAAGTCGGGTGAATATGGTTATGCTTGGTGCGATTGCAAAAGCTTCAGGATTCATCCCGCTTGAAGCGGTAAAATCTCTGGTTGAGGACACTTTAGGAAAAAAGTATCCGGCTTTGTTAGAAAACAATCTTGCAGGTCTGGAGCAGGGATATAATTGTGTCCAGAGCCGTACTTTTCAGCCGGACGGCCGCTATGAACAAGTGCCGTATCGGGAGATTAGGAGCAAATGGGGGTATAAGAATGCACCGCTTGGCGGTGCAAATCCTCATATAGGAAGCACTGTATCAAATGACCTTTCTCCCTCCAGAGAAGGATATATTCCTTTGTTTCTTCCGGAAAAGTGTATACACTGCGGTTTATGTGATACCACTTGTCCTGATATGGTGTTTCAGTTTTTGCCGGGTGAGTACCGTGGTAAACCATCGATGCTAAATAGGGGACTGGACTATCATCATTGTAAGGGTTGTCTGCGTTGTGTTGATGTCTGTCCCACCGAAGCTTTAGTGGCGGGAAAAGAGTTTGAGCATCCGGATAAGCAGTGGTTTGTACGAAACAAGGATTTAATTGTGCAGGACATTGATTTTGAACCGGCAGGGGCAGACCCTTGGATTACAGGTGAATCTTACCTAGACGAGAAGCGTGTGGATGGAGGTCTGATGTGATATGAAACAACCGGAACAGAAATTGTTGTTTGAGAGCGGTAACGAGCTGGCAGCTTATGCTGCCAAGCAAATTAATTACCATGTTATGGGATACTATCCCATAACGCCATCTACCCAGATTGCGGAGTTTTTGGACCAGATGGGAGCGGATGGGGAGCATAACATTGCACTGATACCGGCAGAAGGAGAACACAGTGCAGCCGGAATTTGTTACGGCGCAGCGTCTGGAGGCGGTAGGGTTTTCAATGCAACCTCAGCTAACGGACTCCTTTATGCACTTGAGCAACTTCCTGTCCAGTCGGGTACTCGACTGCCTATGGTGCTAAACGTTGCCTGCCGTACAGTGTCAGGACCTCTTTCAATTAAAGGTGACCACAGCGACCTTATGTACACTCTCAATACGGGTTGGGTGATTTTGTTTGCTGATTCGCCTCAGGAAGTTTACGATTGTAATATCTGTGCGGTTAAGATAGCGGAAAAATTGCGACTTCCGGCTATTGTAGCGTTTGACGGATTTTTTACCAGCCATCAAAAGAGGAATTGTTACGTATTTGCCGATGATGAGATTGTGCAAAAATTCATCGGGCCGGGGATGGAGAACGTAGGTGTATTAGACCCGGAGCATCCGGTTACCATAGGTTCTTATATGAATGAACCGGACTTGTTGAATAATAAATATCAGTTGCATTTGGCTATGGAAAAGGCACGCACTATGATTCCTGAGGTGTTCAGCGAATACGAACAGTTGTCAGGCAGAACACTCAGTGCGGTAAAAGCTTATCAAACGGAAGATGCAGAAGTTTTGATGTTTGTACTTGGGTCGGCATATCTAACTGCCAAAGCAGCAGTGGATAAGCTTAGAAAAGATGGAAAAAAGGTAGGCGTGTTTACGTTAGGTGTTCTGCGACCGTTTCCTACAGAGGAAGTATCTAAGATTTGTAAAAATGCCCGCATTATTTTAGTGGCGGACAGGCAAGACAGCTACGGTGCCGGTGGCGGAAATATGTCATTGGAGATACGTGCTGCACTTCAACAAAGCGGATTGACTACACGTGTTCTAAGCAGGGTCTACGGTCTTGGAGGCCGAGATTTCTATGAAAAGGATGCAATCAGTCTTTTTGAAACTTGCTATGAGCAAGATGTCCCTGCATTTGATTATATCGCTGTTGACCCTGGAGAGGCGGACTTTGTGCCTAAGCCTTATTTTGCGCCTATAAGCGAAGAGACAGCTTCAGGTCTTACCGTGTGCAGTGAAGAAAACGGTAAGGTGGTTGTGAAGGGCGGAACTGTTCGTGATACAACGGCCAGACCAAAACGCCTTGCTCCGGGTCATGGTGCTTGTCCGGGCTGCGGAATTCCGGTTAACGTTAATCTTTTGCTTCGTGGAATCGAGGGCAACGTTGTGCTTTTATTTCAGACGGGCTGCGGTATGGTAGTTACCACAGGATATCCTAAAACAGCTTTTCGGGTACCGTATGTACACAATCTGTTTCAGAACGGCGCTGCTACATTGGCGGGCGTTGCTAAAATGTATCATCAGCGTCAGGAACGGGGAGAATTGCCTCCTGGTGATATCACATTCATTATGGTCAGCGGAGACGGAGGTATGGATATCGGCATGGGTTCGGCGTTAGGTACGGCGTTACGTGGTGACCCTGTAATACTGTTTGAGTATGACAACGGAGGCTACATGAACACAGGATATCAGCTGTCATACTCTACACCTATGGGGGCTAAAAGTGCTACTTCTCACTTGGGGTCGCATAGGTGGGGTAAGGAATTCTTTCATAAGGATATGCCGAGAATAATGGCGGCTACCGGAATGCCTTATGTGGCTACCGCAGCGGAGTCCGACCCTGCAGATTTCATTCGCAAAGCGGCGAAAGCTCAGTATTACGCTAAAAACCACGGAACGGCATATATTAAGTGTTTGTCCGCTTGTCCGCTCAATTGGGGAGACAAGCCTAATACAGAACGTAAGGTTATTTCTGCGGCTGTAAATAGTTGTTATTTTCCTCTTTATGAGGTTGAACAGGGATGTACAACCATTTCTTATAATCCTGAGCAGAAAGATAAGAAGATTCCGGTGGAAGATTGGCTAAAAATGATGGGACGTACTAAGCATTTGTGCGGTGAAAAATATAAAGATGTCCGAGAGATGATACAGCAGGAGGTTGACCGCCGTTGGCAGCGTTTGAAGGCGCAATCGGAGCATCATCTGTTGTGACGTAAAAACCACAAAACGCTATATGGAGATAATAGGTTAAGTTAAAACAGGTCCGTATTTGCTTGAGCATGCGGTGTTTAAATGAAGTTATACAGTAGACAATCCTTATACAGCAGTAAGGCACAGTCTGTGCACTTACTGCTGTAGTTTTTTAGTAAAAAAGATAGTCTTAGAAGCTAAAATAGATATTATATTTATTTTTGTTAAGTGTTATGGTATTATATTTGCAAAGAGCGAGTTGTGAAAAACAGATATTAAAAGGTAAAAGAAATTATGCACCAGATAAAATTAAAAGAAAAAATAATTTTTGCTAAAGACGGCACTCTTCTATCCGATGTTTTGATGAAGAACGGGGAATCAGTTGAGCATCCTTGCGGCGGAAGGGGAATGTGTAAAAAGTGTACTGTTGTTGTCAACGGTAAGGAAGAGCTTTCATGCCAGTATATCGTAAAGTCAGATATAACGGTTGGAAGTATCGATAGAGGTGAAATAAGTTCTCAAACAGGCGCAACTGAAACAGGTGAGCTTGACGAAAATGTTTGTTTTGCACTTGATATCGGCACAACAACTATGGCATTGGCTGTTGTCTCTCTTGATGAAAGCAAAATAGTTAAGGTCATAACACACACCAATTCTCAAAGGTCTTTTGGTGCAGATGTCATGACCCGAATAGACTATTGTCGCAAAAACGGTACAAAGGAGCTTAATGCTGCTGTTATTTCCGATGTGAATTCAATGATTGATGAATTGAATTTACCCTGTGTTAAAAAGATGTTTGTCTCTGGCAACACAACGATGCTTCATTTGTTTTTGAATGTTGATTGTTCATCTATGGGAGTTGCACCGTATACACCTTTGTTTCTTGAAGGCAAAACTCAAAAGGCGGAAATACTTGGAATAAACGGTGTCGATGAGATTTGTTTGCTCCCGTCAATTGCGGCTTTTGTTGGTTCGGACTTAGTTGCGGGGCTCAATTTTGTCGGGCCTCCTGAGAGCAATAAGTATAATCTGCTGATTGACCTTGGAACGAATGCTGAGATAGTTCTTTTTTCAAAGGAATGTTATTTTTGCACATCTGCAGCTGCAGGTCCATGCTTTGAAGGCGCAAACATATCTTGCGGAATGAGTGCGACAAACGGAGCAATATATTCATATTCTTCAAACAGAGGCGTTGAAACAGTAGGAAATGCTCCTGCAAAGGGTGTTTGCGGAACAGGACTTATCGACATAATTGCAGAGCTTGTACGTGACGGTACGATTGATGAAACCGGCTATATGGAGTGTGCGAATTTTGAAGTTGCCGAGGGGATATTTCTGACTCAAGACGATATAAGGCAGTATCAGCTTGCAAAATCTGCTGTTTATTCTGCAATTTTGACGCTTGTAAGGCTGAAAAACATATCACTTGATGATATTGAAAACGTATATCTTTCAGGTGGATTTTCGGCTAAAATAAATGTCAGAAATGCAGTTGAAACCGGACTGCTTCCAAAAGAACTTGCCGATAAATGTGTTGCAATCAATAACAGCAGTTTGTTGGGGACAGCGAGGTTTGCCTGCGAGGGGAACGACCTTTCTGCTTATACTCGGAATGCAGAGTATATCGATTTATCAGCAAATCCAACTTTTGCAGACCTTTTTATCGAAAGCATGATGTTTGAATAAGAAAGTTTATATTTATAAAAAGCGACCCACCGGTTATTTATCCGGTGGGCTGTTTTATTTATTCACTTATTGTGGAAATCTCTACTACACACGCATCAGATGTTGAAACACATACGGTATACTCGCCGCTGAATTTGCTGATGTCAAATCTGTTTTCGCCCTCACAGGTCTCTTCGATAACGATGTTGTTCTGAGCATCAATAACCTTGATGTCGACAGGCTGCTCGTATTCGTAATAGGTGTTAGCGCCTCGTGCGTTGATTACAAGATATTTATCATTTGCATCGGCAACGAAAGTGGCTTTCTTTTCTTCGCTGTTTAAGGCATTAAAACCAAACGTTGCGGGCAGAGTCAAACCGTTCTTAGGTGTCATGTGGACATTCTCAAACGGCACCTCTTCACTGGCATAACAGCTTGCTACTGTTTCTATATCTGTTACAGTGACGATGTATTCACCTTTTGGAAGGAATACCACACGATATGCCCATTCTGAGCCATGTATATTTATGTTGCTTGTCACTTTTTTGCCGTCTTTGTTTTCGATATAGAAATTGCAGTCGTATTCGAGAATGCAGGCCTCGCTGGGCATAAATCGGACAAGAGCATCTTTTTCGAGTGAGAGTGCGAATTTTGCATTGCCGTTTTCGTCAGCTTTTGCGATAGCTGTTGAGTCAAGCTTTAAGTTGGACGGCTCATCTGTATCGGGAGCGAAGGCCCATGCAACATAGACCTGTTCCATGTCTTTTGGGGCATCTTTAAAGGTGATTTCAGCGCTTATATCGCCTTTTTCAAAATATATCTCGTCAGTGAAGCCGTAGGTGGCTTTAACATCTATATATGTTTTGCTTTCGCTTGTGAAGGTTACAAAGGCTTCTGCATATTCATCGGGCCATTCTTCGTATTCGGTAGCATCATAGGCCAAGAGCTTGAAAAATCCCGCTTCGGGCAGTTCAAAGTTGATTTTTAATCCTTTAGCACCGTTCAGGTCATATGTTTTTTCGCCTTCAAAATAACCTTCGGTATTACCTCGATATACGACAGAAAACACAGGGAAATCAGTATCTTTAATTATGCCTGAACAGCCACACAGAATTAAAGATAAGAGTAAAAGCAAAACTAAAAAAAGAACAGTGATTTTCTTCATTCTAAACACTCCTTTAAAGTTGTTTTGACAGCTATTTCTACAAGTTAAATATATTTCAAAATAGGCGTAAAGTCAATAGAAGAAAAGATTTTATCAGACGTGCCGACTATTGACGAAAAAGCAAAATATTGTTATACTTTTGTTATATTTGTAATCAAGGAGAGTGTTCGCATGGCAAAGAGTACACAGGATATTTTGGAACTGATTAAAGAGCAGGGAATAAAGATGGTCGATTTCAAGATGGTTGATATCAACGGTCAGTATCGACACGTAACTATTCCTGCAGAGAATTTTTCTGAAGATACAATGAAAAGCGGTATAGGCTTTGATGCTTCGAACTATGGCTATGCTGTTGTTGAAAAGAGTGATATGGTTTTCATTCCTGACCCTGACACTGCTGTTATTGACCCGTTTTGTGAAATTCCCACGCTGTCAATGACAGGTAATGCCATGATTATCGACACCCCTGAGAACCGTCCGTTGGCGCAGTATCCCCGAAACATTGTCTTAGCAGCTGAGCAGTACATGAAGGATACTGGTATTGCTGATACGATGATGATTCTGCCTGAATTTGAGTTTTATCTGTTTGACCAGGTGGGTTGGGAAGTACAGCCCAACGGAATCGGAGTTTCGTTAGATACACAGCAGTCATATTGGAACAGTGCTGTTGAGGGCCGTGGATGTGTTGTGCAAAAGCAGAAGGCATATCATATAGCAAAGCCGTTTGACCAGGCATATGAGTGCCGCAGCGAGATGTGCATGCTCATGAAGGATGCAGGTATAGAGATAAACTATCACCATCCTGAGGTTGCAGCATCGGGACAGTTTGAGATTGAGCCTCAGCTCGGTCAGATGTCAAAGATGGCAGATGCTACAATGATGATAAAATATATCATTCACAACACAGCTATAAAGTACGGCAAAACAGCAACATTTATGCCAAAGCCCATTTATGGCGAGGCCGGTAGCGGTATGCATGTTCACATGCTACTCATGAAGGACGGAGAGCCTGTATTCTCTGATGACAACGGCTATGCCAGACTTAGCGAGACAGCGCACTATTTCATGGGCGGACTGTTAAAGCATATCGGTGCTCTTTGTGCCCTTACCAATCCGAGCACAAACTCCTTTAAACGCCTTGTACCGGGCTTTGAGGCGCCTGTAACAGTTGGCTATGCAACTTCTAACAGAAGTGCTGTTATACGTATTCCTGCTTACGCAAAGAGCCCTGATAAGCGCAGGTTTGAGCTTCGCAATCCTGATGCAACCTGCAATCCGTATTTCTGCTATGCGGCAATTCTTATGGCAGGTCTTGACGGAGTTAAGAATAAGATTGACCCGCACGCAAACGGTTGGGGACCCTATGACGTTAACCTTTATCATTTGAGCGATGAGGAGAAAGCGAAGCTTCATCATCTTCCGACATCTCTTGAGGAAGCTCTTGATGCACTTGAGGCAGACCAAGACTTCCTTACTGCAGGCGGAGTTTTCCCGGAGGAGCTTTTGAAGAACTTTATCCAGACTAAGCGTGATGAATGCCGTCAGCTTGCAGCTATACCGCATCCGGCTGAGTTTGATAAGTACTATAATCTGTAATTAAAAAAGTAAAAGACGCTGTTAAAAACAGTGTCTTTCTTTTTTTATGTGAACAACACGCAACCCATGTTTTTATATTGTTCGATTTTCTTTTCAAGAAGCGACACATCGCAATGGAAGATTTCTGCAAGACAGTCTATACAGTAAAAATCTTTTGAGGCTTTGTTGATGAGCTTTTTTGTAAGCCCGATATCGTTGCCGATAAGTTCCTTGCCGCATTTTGCACAACAGCTCATTACTTGTCGACCACCCTTGCTCTGTAAACTTCGCAGGAGTGAGGCTCAAGCTCTAAGAGTATTGTGCCGTTAGTAACTTTTTTTGTTTCGCCGGTCCATACGCTTGTCATTTCAAGTGTTTTGCCTGTACATTCGCCGAGACCGATTGAATCAAGCTGTGCAAAGAGATTTTCTTTTCTGTCCCTGAAATTGAAAGCGCCTATTGCTAAGTCGCCGTTTGCCAAAAATCTGACAAGTATCGGAGCGTCAAGAGGATAGTACTCATAGAGCGGCTCGTTTGCAGTTCGGCTCTTGTTAAAGTATCTGCCGCCGTTTATGTAGAACGGCTGCCTGTATGCTTCGTCCTGGTCAATTTCAATGAGCATCTTGTTTTTGAGAATCTCCATAGCATCGGCATCGGCTTTTCTCAAATCACAGCCTATAATCAGGGGAGAGCCCATCATCGCCCAGTATGCAAAGTGAGTTTTATATTCTTCTTTGGTGCAGCCTGTAAGTGCAACATTGCCTTCACCATTCATTCCTACTACCAGCATATCCATGTCATTATAGCAGCCGTTGCCGTTATATTCTGTAACCTGCATCTGTTCTTGTGCTAAGCGTTTGATTGACTCCCATGAATCGTTTATGTCACCGGTAGAGCGCCATGTGTGTGCACCAGTTTCTTTAATCCAGGTTTTAGTGTTTTCATCACCCCACGAGCAAGCAGCCAAAACAATGTCTCTGCCGCAGTTTGCAAGAGCAAGCGCCATTCTTTTGTATAGGAAATGTCCGAAAGTGGAGTGGGGATGGAAGCAAAAGTCATATTTAAGGTAGTCTATTTCCCACTCTGCAAAGCATTTTGCATCAACAAACTCGTGGTCATAGCTTCCGGGATATCGTGCACAGGTGAGAGTTCCCGCACAGGAATACATACCGAACTTAAGTCCCTTTGAGTGGATGTAGTCAGCAACATATTTCATGCCGTGAGGAAACTTTTCGGGGTCGGGGACTATTTCGCCTTTTTCATTGCGTTCACGAAGACTCCAACAATCGTCGATTATAACGTATTCGTAACCGCAGTCCTTAAGACCGCTTTCAACGATGAAGTCGGCAGTTTCCATAACGACTTTTTCGTTTATGTTTTCGCCGAAAGTATTCCATGAATTCCAGCCCATAGGCGGTCTGTTGATTATCATAATATCATCTCCATAATAGATTCAAGCCAAGTTTAGCATAAATTTTATATTTGTCAATGTGTTTTAAGATAAAAAACAACAAGCGGCTTTAAAGCCGCTTGTTGTTTGAAAAGAGGTATTTTTATTTATATAGAAGTATGCGGAATTAGTCCAAAGACACAGAGTAATCCTCTTTGACTGTTGAGAGGACGACGAGTGTTTTGGTCAGGGAGACGCCACCGGCACCCTTGATTTCGTTAAGCAAGTTTTCAAGTCCACGTGTGGACTCAGTGTTGACCTTGAGCAAGAAATCAAAATCGCCGGTTATATAGTGACATTCGATAATCTGTTTATGTGTTTTGACAAATTCATTAAATAGGTTATTATATTTGGGGTGCTCCATGCTTACGGAAATGAATGCGGTGATATCCATGCCGAGCTTCTCGTTATTAAGCACGACTGTGTACTGTTGAATTATTCCGTTAGCCTCAAGTTTTTTAATACGCTCAATAACAGCTGATACGGACATATTTACGCTGGAGCCGATAACAGAAGCATTTTCTCTGGCGTTCTTTTTGAGGCAATCAATAATTTTTACGTCAATTTTATCCATTTTTCCACCTTCTTTATACTAAAAACACATTTTTAGACCTCGGATGCATTACTTTTTAATTATTTTACCACTAACCACACTAAAAAGTAAAGAGTTTTTTAAAAATTTCGAAATTTTTTATTTTTTATTGTATTCAAGTTAGTGAAAAACCGAAAAAATTACGATATATTGTGGTCACTACCATTTTTTTGCTTGTAAAATTTTTCGTGAGATGTTAATATATAGACATAAAATATAGGTTAGGAGATGAATTATGGAAAAACAAAGGTCTCTCGAAGCGGTTGCGAAGCATCCGAATAAAATCGGTATCAAGGAAGCTATCGGATATATGCTCGGTGAGGGCGGCAATATGTTCGTGCTCACATATGTATCTTCATTCCTCAAGGTTTTTTATACAGATGTTTTAAAACTTGCAGAGAGCAAGGTTGCAACGCTGTTTTTGGTTACCAGACTTTGGGATGCAATAAACGACCCGATATGGGGTTATATGGTAGCGAAGAAGAAGCCGACTAAAGACGGTAAATTCAGGCCTTATCTGAAATGGGTGTGCATACCGCTTGGCTTGTCAGCGATACTCTGCTTCGTGGACTTTACACAGCTCACAAGCAGTCAGACCATGGTACTTGTATTTTCTTATATAACCTATACGGCATTCGGTATGCTTTATACAGGCATGAATATTCCGTTTGGTTCGCTGGCTTCTGTTATAACCGATGACCCTGAGGGTAGAACTCTGCTTTCTACATTCCGTGCAATGGGAAGCGGTGTCGGCGGAGCAGCACCGCTGCTTATAGCTCCGATGATTATATATACCGTTACGGGCACCAATGCTGAGGGTATGGAGATAAAGTCAGCAAATGCACAGGGCATGATGAACTTCGGTTTGATAATGGGTATATGTGCAATTGTTTTCTATCTTGTGTGTTTCAAGATGACAAAAGAGCGTGTGCCTTCTGAAGCGGAACCTAATGTGGATATGAAGAAGACATATCTTGGTATGCTCAAGAGCAGACCGTTTATGTCTGTTGCGATTGCAGGTATACTTATGAGCGGTCAGCTTCAGTTTGCATCACTCAACCAATATCTCTATAAGAATTTCTTTGAGAATACAGACCTTTCAATTCTTGGAACGATAGCTACATATCTTCCTATGGCGCTTATGATTCCGTTTTCACAGAAGCTTGTTAAGAAGTACGGCAAGCAGGAGCTTTGCGGATTTGGTTCGTTCTTCTCTGCGGTTGCGGCAATTTTGACTTTGTTTGTTGTTCCGGGACTTGACAGACACACAACAGGACCGATAGCTTATATGATATTCCTGTTTATTATCGGTTTTGGTTATTCGTTTGTCAGCCTTACGAACTGGGCCGTTGTTGCCGACGTCATAGACTATCAGGAGTATAAGACAGGACTTCGCAGTGAGAGTGCAATATATGCGGTTTATACCTTCTGCCGCAAACTCGGACAGACAGCGGCTGACTCAGGCGGACTTGTTCTTCTGAGCAAGGTTGCGGGTTATGACGGTGCTACAATGGGCAGCAGCGGATATATTGAGGGAGTAGGAGAGGGAATACTCTTTATATGTACTCTTATTCCGGCAATAACTTATACTCTGATATTTATACTTATGAAGTTTGTGTATCCGCTTAACAAGAAACAGCTTGAGCCTGTTTATGAATATGTAAGAGAGGCGCACGGTAATATAGAAAAAAGCGCTGAGGCTTAATTGAATAATAAATCACCCCTGAAACGATTTGTTTCAGGGGTGGTTTTTTATTCTTCAAAATCTACGCTTTCACGTTCAAGCCTTACGGCTTTTACAAACTCACGTATTTTTAGATGTTCGGGATGTGAGTCGTAAGCGTGTAATGCTTCCATGCTCTCAAAGCGGTACAACGCAGCGTCATATTTGCCGCCGTTTTCGTTGATGCCTACCTTTGCTTCTATGAGACCCGGAATAACACCGACCAAAGCTTCTAAACTTTGTTTTATCTGTATAGCGTTTTCCTTTTTGTCAGCACCGAGGGCTTCGTCCTTAAGTTTCCAGAAAACGATGTGTGTTACCCTCTGATTATTCCTCCGTGTTTATTATTACATCGGGATTTGAGTAGTCAGGCTGTACACCGGTGTCAATAACTTTTGCGGCACGGATTTCAGCAAGCTCAACCATCATTCTGTCCTTGGTTTTGCCGTGAACATTGAAGAACTGAAGAGTGATAGCCTTTGCGATTCTGCCGATTGCGGGAGCGAGAGCGAAAATTGTCCATATTCCGGCGAGCAGTTTAGGGTCTGTCTGCGGAATAACAACTCCGTAAGCGTTCTCAAGGGGAGTATAGTGAAGCGATTTTACGATAAGACCGCTGAGAATATTTGCTATGTTGTTGGTAATGAGGGTAATATAACCCATTGCTGCTGTTATCATACCTTCGTTACGAATGCCTGTTTTCCACTCGACATAGTCATAAAGGTCACCCTGCATAGCAGTGCCGCAGTATCTTTGGATACTGTTAAGAGAACCGGCTATTGTAAGCATAATGGTAAGATAAACCATATTAAGCACACCGTTATCTCCGAAAGGCTCGTAGCCGATAAGGAACATAATTAAGTATGTGACTCCGCAGAATCCGTAGCAGAAAGAAGCAAGGTTTTTAAGTCCCATTTTCTTTGTAAGCTTTGGTGCAAAGGGGAGCACAAAGTAACTTGGCAGACCGGTAAAAATACCGATGATAGAGCCGTTAGAAAGTTTTCCTGTACAGTTGAGCCAGAAATAGTTTGCGACTGAACCGCCAACGCCTTTACCTACTCCAAAGAAGCCTTTGATAACAAGCACCCACATAGGGCGACATGAAGCAACTTGTTTAACGGATTTCCAAACGCTTACACTCTTCATTTCGTCACGTGATGCGAGCGGCATACGTTCTTTTAAGGTGAAGAAACCGATTGTGCGAAAGAGGATAACGCAGGCGATAAAGAAGAACGCACCGCCCATATAAATATATCTTGTGGGGATGGTTCTTGGCAGATAGTCAACAAAGAACGGGAATAGTGACGGTAGCCAGACACCCAGAAGGTCGATGTATGTATCTGTTGCGATAAGTTTGTTGCGTTCGTTAACATTTGGTGTTAAGTTGTAAAGCAACGCTGTATAGCAAGGGGTATAGAAAGAGTTTGCTATAGAGGTCATGTAAGAAATGAAAAGGAACCACAAGAAAATTGCGGTTTGTGACAAATCGCCCGGCAACACCCACGGAGCGAGTGCGCTGAAAATCCATAAAGGCAGCGTGAGAATAAGGTAAGGACGAACTCTACCCCAGCGAGTACGGGTGCGGTCGATAATCGGGCCTGAAATGGCGTTGTCGAAGGTATCGGCAACAGCAGAAACTGAACTTGAAAGACTAAGCACCAGCGGGTCAGCTTTTAGGAATGTAGTGTTAAAGAAGAATGAGTTTGTGCCGTTGAAAGTTTCCCAGTTTTTGTCACCGAAACCGGAAACTATATAAGCGGCGAATTCCTTTGGAGAAAGGTAGCGCTTTTTTTGTTGTGCAAGCTGGCGTTCAACGGTATCAGCGTTGGTCTGAACATCAGCGACAACAGTCGTTTCGTTTGAAGACATCTTGTTATCCGCCTTTCAAAGGATATTTTCGAACATTATAATACAGACTATATATTACCATATAAATGTAGGAAAAAGCAATATGAAATACTGACAAAAACCCAGTTCAAAAATTTATACAAAAGACATCTCTAAAGATTTAGAGATGTCTTTTGTAAATACTTTATTTTTTTATAAGTCTGTAAATTTTTTCTCCCGCAATGCATATAGAAGCAAATGCGGCACCCGCCGCAGCAGCTCTGAATGCTATGGTTGCGTTTATGCTTTGACGGTCAGTTATACGCTGTTCAATTGGTCCCAAGCAGGTGCATTTAAGACCGAAGTCCTTAAAAGAGTATACTTGTGTATCAAAGCTTTGGGTGTTTTCGTCAATAGTTATAAGTCTGACAGCAGGACGTGCGCCGTCGGTGTATGCACGGAAAGCAGAGGTTTTGCACTGTGCAAGCAGTATACCGTCGACTTTACCTTCAATGTTGTTCATGTGGTCGTGACCGAAGAAGGCGGCTTTGACATCACCTGTTTTCTTCCAACTCTCAAACTGGCCGCAGTTAATGTCGGGTGAGCATGGCCCTTCACCGAGATACCCTTTGTTCTCATCTTTTAAAACAAACCATTTATTTACAAGCTTGTTGTGACCTCGCACAGCTTTCCACATCTCATGCGGCTTAGCTTTTCTAAGAAGCTGATACTCTTCTATGACGGGGATATGTTGAAAAACTATTGATGGCAGTGGTTTACCGTCATTTTCATCACGCAGTTTTGCAGCTGTCTTTTCGTACCACTCGATTTGGTCAGGATAAACAATGTCGTATTTTGATACTTCGCTGTCGGGATAGCAATTGTTCGAATCGAAGAACCAGAGGTTAAACTTTGCCTTACCGTCTTTGCTGTATATAGGATAGTAGTAGTTTGAATATCCTGTTATGTTTTTGTCTTTGCAGTGAGTCAAACACATATCCATACTTTCTAAAATCTGCATTTGAGGCTGCTCAAGCTTGGCATCATGGTCATGGTTGCCCATGATTGTTGCAAAGGGGATACCACGCTCTGTGAATATTTTTGTCAGGCGGTCAATCTGTGCTCTGTATTTTGAAAAGTCCTCATCTTCTGCCGTTACTTCGCAGATGTCGCCCATATAGACTACGAGGTCAGGTTTGAGCATTTCGGCGGCAGTGGAGTGAAATTTGAGCATGTCAAGATATTTGGCTCTGCCTGTTTCAGATTCTATATCGAAATTTTCATGTACATCGCCCAGACAAAGAATACGAAAAGAACCGTCATTATTAAAAGTGAGATTTTTATCGTACATGTGTTTAATGCGCTCCTTTCAACGGTATTTCATATGATTTATAGTGCCTTATTTGCTAAAAAAAGTCAATAGCAAAAAGCAATTTTTATGGTCGGAAAACCAAATAAAAGGTTCATTTTTTACATAATAAAGTAATTTGACAAATACCCATAGGGGGTATATAATGAATGTAGATACAAAGTATCAATTTAGAACGGAGATTTTGTTATGGAACATAATAAAGATATATCACAGCAGGTGTGCGAATGTTTCCGTCATAAGCACACGCCACGCTCACAGGAGGCACAGAGACAGCTTGTTAATCGTATTAATCGTATTGTGGGCCAGTTAAACGGCATAAAAAATATGGTTGAAGATAATCGGTATTGCGGAGATATTCTGATTCAAGTAGCTGCAGCGGAAAGCGCACTTCAGAGTTTCGGTCATATCATTTTACGTGACCATATGGAGACCTGTGTTGTTGAGCAGATACAAAACGGTAATCTTGATGTTATTGAAGAGACGGTAGACCTTGTTAAAAAGTTAAAGTAGAGGATTTTTATGAGCAGAGAAAAATTTAATGTAACGGGCATGACCTGTGCTGCGTGCAGTGCACATGTTGAGCGTGCGGTTAGTGCAGTACAAGGAGTCAAAGAGGTGTCGGTAAGCCTGCTGACTAATTCGATGACGGTAGATTTTAAGTCTCCCGCAACATCACAGATTATCTGCGATGCGGTTTTGGCGGCAGGGTATGGAGCAGCGCCTGAAAGAAACACACAAACATCAATTAAATCAAGTGATGCATTGGCAGACAGAGATACTCCAAAGCTCAGAAAGCGGTTGATTGCGTCCTTGATTTTACTGTTGCCATTGATGTATGTGTCAATGGGAGTTGTAATGTGGGGATGGCCGGCACCGTCAATTTTTAAGGATAACCCGCTTGTAGTCGGCATATATCAGTTGCTGCTTACAACCGCTGTAATGGTTATTAATCAGCGCTTTTTTATCAGCGGATTTCAGAGTCTTATGCACCGTGCACCTAATATGGATACATTGGTGTCACTCGGCAGTGGAGCTGCTTATATTTACAGCACAGCCGTGCTATTTATGATGAGCCACGAGGCGTGGCAGGGGAATTTGTCTGTAGCAGCGCACCACCTTCATGAGCTGTATTTTGAATCTGCGGCAATGATATTAAGCCTTATTACTGTTGGCAAGATGCTTGAAGCACGAAGCAAGGGCAGAACCACGGATGCGATAAAGAGTCTTATGGATTTGGCGCCTAAAACGGCTCGTGTTATAAGAGACGGAAAAGAAATAACGATACCTGCTGAAGAAGTGGTTGTGGGCGATATTTTTGTAGTCCGTCCGGGTGAGAGTATACCTGTTGACGGCAAGGTTTTGGAAGGGGAGAGCGCTGTCAATGAGGCTGCTCTGACCGGTGAAAGTCTGCCTGTTGACAAGTTACCTGACAGTATTGTAAGTGCTGCAACGCTTAACCAAAACGGCTTTTTAACCTGTGTGGCTACAAGGGTTGGCAGCGATACAACACTAAGCCAGATAATAGAGATGGTTGAAAATGCATCGGCAACCAAGGCCCCTATTGCAAAAATAGCGGATAAGGTTTCGGGATTTTTTGTGCCTGCGGTTATGGCTATAGCACTTATTGCCGGTGTGATATGGCTGCTGTCGGGCGAGAGCTTTGGGTTTGCGCTTGCCCGTTCAATAAGTGTTTTGGTTATAAGTTGTCCATGTGCGTTAGGACTTGCGACTCCTGTTGCTATAATGGTGGGCAGCGGTATGGGTGCAAAGAATGGAGTGCTGTTTAAAACCGCTTCATCACTTGAGATGGCAGGTAAGACACAGATAGTTGTGCTTGATAAAACGGGTACGGTCACACAGGGCAAGCCTGAGGTTACAGATATATGTCCTGCTGACGCAGTAAGCGAGTCAGAGCTTTTGGGCTTGGCTGCTGCGTTGGAGGAAAAGAGTGAGCATCCGCTGGCTCGTGCAATAATGAGTAGAGTACATGCGAGCGGACAAAATTATGACCATGTATCTGATTTTGAAGCACTTCCGGGACATGGTGTAAGCGGTAAAATAAACGGGAAAGAAGCTGTTGGCTCAAACGCTGCTTTAATGGATGAAAAGGGATTGCTTACATCGGATATGCGCCGAAAAGGAGAGGCTCTTGCTGAAGACGGAAAGACTCCTTTGTATTTTGCGCTTGACGGCAGTATGCTTGGTATAATCGCTGTTGCGGATGTTGCAAAGCCTGACAGTGCACAGGCGATAGAAGAGCTGAAGGATATGGGCTTGCGTGTGGTTATGCTTACAGGTGATAATCAGCGTACGGCTGAGGCTGTAGGAAAACAGGTAGGGG
This sequence comes from Clostridia bacterium, assembly GCA_017407995.1. Lineage (GTDB taxonomy): Bacteria > Bacillota > Clostridia > Oscillospirales > Acutalibacteraceae > CAG-177. The sequence goes on from JAFQVM010000016.1 coordinate 27,312, forward strand.
TTGATGCAGTTGTAGCTGATGTTTTGCCTGGTGACAAGGAGGCGGTTATCCGTAAACTTTCGCAATACGGTAAGGTTGCAATGGTCGGTGACGGTATAAATGATGCGCCTGCACTTACAAGGGCAGACGTCGGTATAGCTATAGGAGCGGGGTCGGATGTAGCTCTTGATGCCGCAGACATTGTACTGATGAAATCGAGTATTCGTGACGTTGCAGCATCTATCAGGCTTTCACGTCAGGTTCTTAAAAATATACACGAAAACCTATTTTGGGCATTTTTCTATAATTGTATAGGTATTCCGATTGCTGCGGGAGCATTAATTCCGGTTGGTATACCGCTTGACCCGATGTTTGGTGCGGCGGCGATGAGTCTTTCAAGCTTTTGCGTGGTCATGAATGCGCTTCGATTGAATCTTTTTAAGCTGTATAACAATAGACACGGCAAACAAAGAAAAGCGATTCCCGTGCCGGACTTTTTGTCCGACTTTGAAAATAAAAAAATATCGGCAGAACAGCCGAAAAATATGGAGGAACAGAATATGAAAAAGATAGTTTATATTGACGGAATGATGTGCAATCATTGTACAGCTCATGTTCAGAAGGCTCTTGAAGCTCTCGACGGTGTTGACGTAGTTGAGATGAGCCTTGAGGAGAAGAGTGCAACACTTACTCTATCAAAGGACATTGATGACAGTGTACTCACACAAGTTATAACGGATGCAGGTTATACGCCGACAGGCTTGAAATAAGCAAAAAATAAAACAGGCGGTCATACAGAAGTATGACCGCCTGTTGTTTATGTTCGGTTATGCTGCTTGCTCAATATGACCGATTCCAAGAGCGTGGTTTGAAATAGCATCTTCGTCCTTAGCAGTAATAACGCCATCTTTGTTTATGTCTGCGGCAAAAGCCATAGCGAAAGAATACTCATCAGATGTTTTATCACTCCAAGAAGTTGTGCCATCTACTTCATCTTCTGCAATTGAAGCATCAATAGAGCTTATATATGAGTCACCGTTGAGGTCACCAAAGATGATGACGGTAAAGGCTTCAACAACTTCGCCTGTTTCGATGTTAACAACGTTAATTTTTGAACCTGTGCCAACGAAAGGAGAATAGGCATTTTTTGCGCACACAATTTCAAGTTTACCTGTTTTCTTATTGGTTACAGTTACAAAATCGCTGATATCGTCTTTTGTAAGCATTGTGTCAAAACCGTAAACAATGCCTTTCTCTCTGTCGATAGTAACAGTAGTTACTGTTTCGGGCTGAGTATCAAGCATCAGTACACGTGAAACAGTACCTGTTACCTGGTCGAGTTCAAGATATCCTGCGAGGTAGTCACGGACTATGCAAGTGTCAGTAGAATTAATATTATCGTCCTTGTTCAAATCAGCCGCAGCAACCTTGCAAACAGAGTAGGGGTCATCGCCGAAATCTTCTATACTCCAGGTGGTAATCATGAAGTTTTCATCTTCAATGATATCCTGGTCAACACTGTCAATATCAGCGTCACCGTCGAGGTCGCCGAAGATAACAATCTCAAAGGATTCGACTACATTGCCGGTTTCAATTTCAACAACATTGATTATTGTACCTGTTCCTGCAAAATCGCCGTTGATAGGAATGATTTCAAGCTTGCTTACTTTTTTATTGCTGGTTCCTACATATTTTGCAACATCGTCAACTTTGATGTTGGGGTCAAAACCGTAAACAATGCCTTTTTCTCTGTCGATAGTAATGGTAGCAGCTGTTTCGGGCTGAGAATCAAGCATGGGTATACGAGAAACAGTGCCTGTTACCTGGTCGATTTTGAGATAGCCGTCTATAACGTCACGAGAGATTGCGACATCAGTAGAATCGATTCGGCTATCTTTGTTCAAGTCAGCCGCAGCAACCTTGCAAGCAGAGTAGGGGTCATCCCCAAAATCGTCCATGCTCCAAGTGGTAATCATGAAGTTTTCATCTTGAACGATTTTTTTATCATCAGCATCAATATCTGCATCACCGTCAAGGTCGCCAAAGATGACTATTTCAAATGACTCAACAACGGCATTTGTGCTCTTTTGGATAACTTTTATTGTTGTACCGGTACCTGCATAGTCGCCGTTGACAGCAGTTATCTGGAGAGAGCCTGTGGAAGTGTTGCTGACTTTGACATAGTTGTGTACATCAGAAACCTTGATGTTAGCATCAAAACCATAAACAAGACCGTTTTCTCTGTCAATTGTAACAGTACTGTTTTTTGCTACAAGAGTCGGTTTAACGACAGTTTTGGGTTTGGGAACTACAGGTTTAGTTGGCTGTGAAGAGCGACCGAAAAGATTGTCGAAAAAGTTATTGAAGCTTTCTCTTATAGACTCAACTATGCGCTCTATAAGCTCTGAAAGAGTTATGACAGCTCCTGCTCTTGGTGCTTCTAAAGCGGAAGCTGTGATTGCCAAACATGAGAAAAGAAGAGTTATGGCAATAAGAACTGCAAGAAATTTTTTCATATGATTTCCTCCTATTTTTACTAAAGTTACTCCTACAGTCTGAATAATAGCACAATTTTTGTCAAAAGTCTATATTAAACTGCGTTTTTTTTTATAAATCTTAGGTGATATTTTCTGAATGTGATTTAAAAAGATGTTTCTGCATGATTTTTATTTATAATAATAAAAAACTCTCACCACTTTACGGTAAGAGTTTTGGTTAGGTTATATATTATTGTTTTTTTTAAGCCTTTCTTTTGCTTCTTCTATAGTTTCGCTTTCATGTTTTAAGTATTTGTCTACAAACTTATCTTCGATTTTTGTGTATCCTTCTACAACACCGTGTTCTACCTTTTTGTAGCCCTCTCCAACGCCTTTTTCTATTTTATTATAGCCACCTATGACACCCTCGGCGACTTTTTCACTTGTTTTAGCTATTTTTGATTTTGCCATGCTCATTTTCTCCCTTTGATAAGATTTATTCCTAATATGAATACAGTTAAACAAACAGCGGAGCCTGTAAAAACATTTAAAAATTTTATATCATCTAAACTTGTACCTTCGAAAGTTACGAGCATTGACCTTTGCAAAGAGAATAAAGAAACCAATGCATCTGCGAAGGCTATGTTCCGTAAGGTTTTAAATATAGGTGAACTATATTTTCTGGACTTAACAAGATTTATGATACCGAGAGTGACTTTTGTGAAAGCATAAAGTGCTATGGTTATCATAAATATTTCATTATGTTTGATTCCTCTATTGTTTGTTGAAGATAGAATTGTGGTTCAAGCGAGACAAATCGAGAGAAAAATAAACATAACGCCCGAAAATCTTTTAGCGAAGATTTCTGCGGAAAAGTCATTTTTTTCATTGCGCTTTATTTGTAAAGCAGCAAATCGCATTACGCTTAAAATTATGTAGTATGCACTTAAAGTTATAAACCACCATGAGTGTGACATAAAGCCGAGAATGCAATTGTATATTGCGAAGGCGAGGTTTATGAAAAAACTGACTATTGTAATTTTTGTAATTGATTCAAATTTCATTTTATGCCTTTAACTATAGGAATAAGGGATAACAAAGCTACTATTCCTACGATGCCTATCAGTACGCCTACAGCGATATTTTCCCAAACCATACAAAAGCACATTCCGAGACCAAGCAAGAGAGCTCCGATAATTCCGAAGAGTACGATAAAAACAGTTTTTTTATTTAATTTCAAAGGTTCTTTCTTTTCCATTTTGCGCCAAACAAACACGGTGATAATAGCCAAAATCAAGCCGATTACGCCAAGTACTATACCTTTTGTAAAGGAACGCCATTCGGCCAGAAGCGTCATGCACATTCCGAGTGCAAACAGCACACCGCTTACGGTTCCTAAAATCATTGCGACAAAGCTACTCTTTTTCATAAATAACTCCTTTCAATAAACCAACACGTGTATTTTTATTACATCTTAAGTATAATACTGTTCGTATAACAAAACAATCATCAAAATAGCAACAACTGTTGAGATAATGGAATGCGGTTATGAAATTAAAGGATAGCAAAAAAATAAAAAGCCAAAGTTGAGATAAACAACTTTGGCTTTTTGGCTGGGATGGCTGGATTTGAACCAGCGGATGACGGAGTCAAAGTCCGTTGCCTTACCCCTTGGCTACACCCCAAAATATTTTAAAAATGCGCAAAGCGAGAAGCCTTGCGCTTTTTGTCTTAAGTGGGGTGGATAATCGGATTCGAACCGACGACCTCCAGGGCCACAACCTGGCACTCTAACCAACTGAGCTATATCCACCAGATTACACGCTGCGGACATAGCAAAAAAGATATGTCCGCAAGCTTTGGCGCGCTTGAAGGGACTCGAACCCCTGACCCACTGCTTAGAAGGCAGTTGCTCTATCCACCTGAGCTACAAGCGCAAAAAAATGGAGCGGGTGATGGGAATCGAACCCACGTAACCAGCTTGGAAGGCTGGAATTCTACCATTGAACTACACCCGCATATTGTGCCGCATATCCACAACGGCAATTATTTTAACAAATATATTCTCGGATGTCAAGCATTATAATCAAGATTTATAAAAAAGATTTGCCGCCGCTCGGATTACCGGCTGCGGCGGCAAAAAAGAGTCATTATTCGACAGTAACCGTGCCGTCCTCTGAGACGGTTATTTTCATACCGTCCTTAACGTAGTCAAGGAACTCCTGACCGAGACAGTCAATTGTAACCATGGGTTCGTCAGCCCAAACGGCTGCGAGAACAGCGCCTGCAGCAGCGAGGGAGTCGATATGCTCTGAGAAGAGCATACATGTGGGATTTCTCTTCATAACGTTAGCGCAATAGAGAACCATACCGCCGGTAGTTGAACCGATTGTCTGGGGGAGGCAGAGAGCGGTGTTTACCATGGGCTTACCGTAGAGGTCAGCGTTGTTCTGGTCGCCGCACTTAGCTGTTTTATCGCCGAACTGAAGAGCATTCTGGAAAGAGGCAAGAGTGTTGAAACCGCCGTGAGAAACGAGAGCTTCAGCGGTGCAAGTTCCTGCAACAACAGGACGTCCTTTAAACTGTTTCATCTTACTTTGCCTCCTTTGTGATTATGTCAAGAATCTCATCGCTCTTATAATAGCGAGCGGTGGTGTATGTTCTGAGCTTATTAGAGTTTGTGATAACAGGCATCTTCTTGCAAAGAGGATTGTTCATATACATCAGCGGGCATATGTAGCTGAGTATGACACCTGTTGCCTTAAGCTTTTCAGCGTAAGGGGTTTTGTTAAACTCCTCAACAACTGCGGGAGCTGCTGTGAAGACAGTAGGAACGGAAACTTTCTTGAGACCGTTCTTTTTCAGACCGTCAGCAACCTTGTCTGTCCACTCGATAAGCTGAGCGTGTGAAAGGTGGGGACAACCTACGAAGCAAAGCTTGGGAGTTGCGTTCTTGTCTTTCCACATGACAGGGTAGTTAGCCTGAACTCTTTCAAGTTCAGCATCATCAACAACATAGACCTGAGCGTCCTCTGTGATGAGAGATTCGCCCATCTCAACAGCTTCGGGAGTGAGGTTAGCGATGTGATAGAGACCGACAGCACCGTTTGAAGCAGTTGCAGCACCGAAGTCCTTAAGGTATGCCTTGGTGTCGCCGTCAAGCTCTGTGCCAATCCACTGGTCAAGGCCCTTGATGTAGGGGACGTCTTCCATGACCTTCATGCCGATAGCAGAACCGAGAATCTGAGCTTCAGGCTTTTTGGTTGTTTTAACTTCGACAATCCATGTAGCCTTTCTGCCTTCGTCAGTAACGAGACCGAAATAGGGGACTCTGCCGACGATTGAGCCGAAGAGCTCGAGTATACCTGAGTTTCTGTTGCAGCGTGCGCCGAGAACGGAGTTAGCATAAACAACAGCAGAGGACTCAGCCCATGAAAGAACTTCGCCTTTGTTAGGGACGTTTCCGACTTCGTCCATGTAGCAGGTGCAGGTGTAGGACTTGTCATCGATAAGACCGAGCTTTGAAAGCTGAGCATCATAACTGTCCTGCATACTGTACATAAATTTGTTGAATATCAACTTCTGAAGGAAGTTTGCGGGAACCTTGGGGTCAAGGGGTTTGGGGTCGACGGAGAATTTCTGCTCAGAGAGCGCACCGCCGGCGATAAGCTGGTCCATGAGGTCATAAACAGGCTTCATAACCTTGAGACCGAAGCTTGTAACAAGGTGACCCATTTTGCTTTCTACGGGAACCATCTTTGTGGCGCCGAAAGCTTCTCCGTAAAGAACGAGAGTTTTCATGACCTTAGCCATGGCTTCGCCCTTAGAACCGTTGAGGATATCCTGTTCCTCTTGGGTAAGAATCATTTTGTAATCCATATCAATTTATCCTTTCATGCACAAGCGGACAGCTTAGCTTATCCGCTTGTGCGTATCAATTAAAGTGAAAGTGCGAGCATATAGCCTGACTTGGTTGCCTCAAATACCTTGCCGCCCTTGAAGCTGTCGCCGATGTTGTAAACTTCCTTGTCAAGGCAGACTTCCTGATACTTTAAGAAAGCAGCTTCGTCGGCTCTGCCGCCGCCGGCCATAATAACCATGTCGCCCTTGATGATTTCATCCTTGAAGTTTTCGCCAATCTTCTTAGCAAGAGGATTGAGGATGTTTTCGGGAAGAATAGGAGTCCATGTAAGGTACGGGTCAGGGACATTCTTGTGGTGGTTTCTTGAAACTTTAACACCGCCGTCAACGAACTCAACAAGCTTTGTGCAGTTGAGTAGGTTGATTTTTGAATCATACATATACTTAAGGAGGTAACCTCTGTTTGCTGTACAGGTATGGTTCATGAAATAAGGTGTCATCTCAACAACAGTAACGTTCTTGCCGTGCTCCTTATTAAGGAAGTAAGCGGTTTCACAGCCTACAACGCCTCCGCCGATAACGATGATGTCTTTTGCATCCTTAACGAGGTCAGGATTCTCAAGAACAGCAACAGCCTGAGCAGTCTTAGCGTTTGCAAATCCGGGAATCTTGTCAAAGCTGAAGTCTTTTGTACCGACAGCAACAACAATCTTGTCATATCCAGCAGCCTTGATGGATTCGGGAGAAGCTTCGCTGTTGAGGTGAAGCTTAAACTTGTAATCTTTTTCGGCTCTTTCTATAACACCGTTAAGGTATTCAAGATAGTTTGCGATGTCAAATTTAATACCGGGCACGCTTCCGCTGTTGAGTCTGCCGCCGATTCTGCTGTCCTTTTCGAAAAGGTCAACTTCGTGGCCTCTGCGTGCAGCTGTTACTGCGCACATAATACCTGCAGGGCCTGCACCGATAACAGCAATCTTGCAGGGCTTCTCTGCGGGGACCGGAACTTCGGGATAAATCTCCTCGAAAGCGGTTCTGGGGTTGACGGCGCACTGCGGATGTCCGGCTTCAACGAACTCGTTAAGGCAAGCTTCCTGGCAGCCTATGCAGGGACGAATTTCGTTGACTCTGCCTGTACGAGCCTTGTTGGGCCATTCAGCATCAGCAAGGAGCGGTCTGCCGAGCATGACCATATCGCACTTCTTTTCTCTGAGAGCTTTTTCAGCAAGGTCGGGATAACCGAGCTTACCGACAGCAACAACAGGAACGGGAACACCTGCGTTTGAAAGGATTTTCTCTTCCTCAAAGTAATCCTTAACAATCTTGGCGATGTCGAGGAAGCATCCGGGAGGCATTGAGCCGGGCGGATGGGGAAGCCACCAGTTGTCGTAGCAGCCAAGGTCAACGTCGAAGAGGTCAACACCGGCTTTGACAAGGTTCTTCATGTAATCAAGGGTCATGGCAATAGTTCTGCCTGCCTTGTAGTTTTTAAGAGCGGGAGCATCCATTCTGTCGCCGTAAGTTTCATTGAGAGCGAGAGAAAGGTCGATTCTGTACATGATGGGGAAGCTGGGGTCTGTGCGCTCACGAATCTTTTTAATCATATCGATACCGAAAGCCTGCCAGTCAGCATATTTACCCATCTTACGGCGGTTGAAAGCAGGGTTGGTCATCTGTTCAATGAGATAACCCTCATGACCGTGGAGATAGATACCGTCTATGTTCATAGCCTTTGCGTCCGCTGCTGCCTGACCTATGTTAGCAATGATTTTCTTGCACTTGTGGTCTGAGAGCTGCATACAGGGAACTTCAGGCATATACCAGTTCTTGTTCCATGAAGCAGAAACGGGAAGCTTGAACTGATTAACAAGGCACTGGGGGTTGCCGACACGACCCAGACCTGCTGTAATCTGAATGAAAAGTCTTGAACCGTAGGAGTGGCAGTTTGCAGCAAGGTCACGCCAGCCTGCATAAACAGTTCTGCTGCGGTCGAATCTGGGGAAGTAGCTAAGCTCGCCGAGCTCGGTGATAGAATTGTCGATGCCGTGGGTAACAGGGACAAGACCTGTGGTGATAAGTCCAACGCCGCCCTTAGCTCTTTCGGTGAAATAGGTAATCATCTTTTCGCTGACCTTACCTGTTTCATCGCACATTGAGATGTTGCCCATAGGAGCCATAACGAGCCTGTTTTTGATAGTCAGGCGGTTGACCTGGATGGGAGAGAACATCTCAGTGTAGGGGTAAAGATTACTTGTCATCTTACCCTCATCGAGTTTCTCTTTGTTCAGGAACCAGTCTCCGTAGAAAGAGGTGAGTTCCTGAATTTTTTTGTCTGTCTTCATTCAAAATCCTCCCTTGAATTTTCGGCTGTTCGGAAAGCAAGATGCCATAGCTATCCAAATTTTACCGAATCAATCAATACCTTAATATTCTATCATAAATATAACGCAAGGTAATTTACTTTTTAGAATAAAAGAACGATATAAATAAAAAATTATCGAAACTTAAAGATATTTGCGGTTTGGTTTGTTTGTCCTATCATTAATAGATATATATATGGAGGCAATAACATGATAAAAATAAAGAAAAACGCATAACAAAACCCGCAAGACAATGCCCTGCGGGTTTGTGTAAAACTAATTATTTTTCAGGCTCAATAATTTCAGCATCAACAACGTTCTTTTTGACGCTTTCGATACCGTTTTTGCAGCCGCCCTTTGCAGCGTAGCCTTCACTTGCAGCGATGGGTTCACCGTTCTTTGCCTTGAGGCGGAAACGGAATTCGCCGGCCTTATCGAGATAAATTTCAAACTTCGGATTTTTCTCTGTCTCGTAACCTTCAACTGTCTGGTCCTCAACAGCGGCGATAGGAGCGTTGTTGATAACGCTGTTTATACCGCCTTTGCAACTTGCGAGTGTGGAATAAACTTCACCGCCTGTAGCGATAGTTTCACCGTTGCCTGCTTTAAGGCAGAAAGTAAAGCCTGTTGCTGTTTGATTAATAACAAATTTTCCCATATTTTCACAGCTCCTTATATATGTTTTTGTGTATGTATAACAATCCACAAGTTTATTAAGCCATATTTTTCTTGATTTGTCAATGCTTTGTTATTAATGTGTCGTCCTCTAACAGGTATGCAGCACCCATGCTGCCTGCCATGTTGCCGAGGATAGCGGGACGAATAAGTTTTTCGCTGTTAAGGTCAAGACGTGCGGACAGAGCATCCCACCAGTATTTTTTTAATTCGACCAGTCCGCCGCCGAGAACTATGCATTCGGGGTCGAATATACATTTTACAGTTCTTATGACTGCACACATATCGTTAAGAAAAATATCGGTTGCTTTTTGATATTCAGCCTCACCGTTGCTGCTTCGTTCGAAAATCTCGCCGCAGTCAGAACTTTCGCATCCGCAGTCATGAGCGGTTTTTATAAGTCCTGTAGCTGAAACATATTGTTCTGCACAGCCTTTAAGTCCGCAGGTGCAGGCACGTCCGTCGGGGTGCAGGGGAATATGACCTATTCGAGCACCTTGGTAGTTGCTGCCGAGTAAAATTCTTCCGTTGACGGATATGCCGCCGCCAAGCCCTGTGCCGAGTGTCAGCATAACGGCATTGTCACAGCCTGCGGCTGCACCAAACTGTATCTCGCCGATAAAAGCGGCGACAGCATCATTTACAACGTAAACACGTCTGTTGAAACGTTCTTCAACAACCTTTTTGATTTCAAAACCGGTAAATCCGGGGAGGTTATCGGTAGCATAAATAACTCTGCCGAGAAAGGGGTCTATGTCTCCCGCACTGCCTATACCGACACCTGAATTTTCATCGACATATGGGAGCAGATTCTCAATAGTTTGGAATATAGACTTTGTAATGCTCTCAAGACCGCCGCTGATGTCTGTTGGGACTTTGGTTTGTGCGGTTATCTTTTGTCCGTCAACAACGATACCTTTTACAGATGTTCCGCCAATGTCAATTCCTATATGTTTCATTTGTTATCTCCGTAGGCTTTCATAAAATGTTTTGTTATGTCCATCGGACGTGTGACAGCGCTGCCGATAACAACGGTGTAAACGCCTGTTTTGAGCACTTTTTCAAGCTGACCGACTTCCCAAATTCCGCCTTCGGCGATGACCTTGGCGTTTAAGGTCTTTACCATTTTTTCGAGCAGGTCATAGTCAGGGATAGAGATGCCTTTTGTGTATTCGGTGTATCCACGCATGGTTGTGCCGACGTAGTCAAAGCCCATATCGTCAGCAGCTTTTGCTTCTTCATATGTAGAGCAGTCCGCCATAATTTCAACTTCGGGGGCGTTTTCACGAATGTATTTTACGAGGTCCTCAAGCTTTTCGCCGTTGGGACGCTCTCTGTTAGTTGCATCAAGGGCAATGACACTGCACTTTGTTGTGAGCAGCTCTTTTACTTCTTTTATGGTAGGAGTGATGTAGACATCCGAGCCCTCATACATGGCTTTGATAATACCGATGATAGGCACATCTACCTGTTCGCTTATCTCGTTTATGTCATCAACGTAGTTTGCTCTTATTCCGCTTGCACCGCCGAGTACGGCAGCACGTGCAAAATGTCCCATCATGTGGAGCCCGTACAGAGGTTCCCCCTCTACTGCCTGACATGAGATAATAAGTCCGTTTTCTTTTAAATTCGCCATACAAACCACCTTAAAATCAGTCTTATAATTTTTATAATCTAATGGTAACGGATTTAAATAAAAAGTCAATAGAAATTATTAAAAAATAGGTGTTTGCAAACGATAAAAACTATTGCAATTTAACATTAATTAACTTATACTAAGTGATGGAAAATAAACGGAGGTTTAAACTATGAAAATAACCAACAGTTATTATAGTTCAGGCAAATTCACTCAGCGCACAAAGACCGTTTTCGGCGTTGAGCAGGGACTTCCATCAACTGATGTGCTGAAGGTCGAGTACGACGGAACGGGCACTTTGTGGGCAAGTACGGCAGAGGGACTTGCTTATTTCAACGGTGAAAAGTTTGTAGCAGTTGAGCTCGACGGTGTTGCGAAGTTCTTGTGCAGGGACAGTGACGGTGTTGTCTGGACGGCTTGCGGGAATACGGTTTATACCTGTAAAAAGAATAAGATAAAGAAGTTTCAGGAGCTTGACGGCGAAGCAATAGACTTTGCGCAGTGGGGTGATAAAGCATATCTTCTGACAGAGGAGAAGCTCTATAAGCTTGCAGACGGCAAGTGGGTGTTTTTCAGGGGGATAGACGGTATCGGCAAAAAAGTTGCAGTTTTTGACGATATGCTCTATGTTTTGGCACACAATGCATTGCTTGCACTGGAAGGCAAACGTCCTCATTGGAAGAACATACTTCCCGGATACACAGGTATGCCTGATTGTACTGTCAATGATATAGTTTTTGATGAGATGGGTTATCTCTGGGTTGCAACCGACGAGGGACTTTGCATTTACGACAATAACAGCTATTGGGTAGACCACTCTACTGTTGAGCTGCTTCCTCAGGAGAAGATATATACAATAAAGGCGGACAAGAACGGCTGCAGATATATGGCGAGCAACAGCGGAGTTATCTATCAGCAGGACGGTCTTGTGAAGTATTTTGTGGCATACCGCTGGGCGCAGGATACAGTTGTTAATGATGTAGCTGTTTCTGATGACGGAGATACGTTCTGGGCAGCTACTGCCAAAGGCTTGAGCCGAGTAGATTCCTGCATGATGAGCCTAAAAGAGAAGGCTGATTACTATCAGGAGACAACAGAAAAATATCATGTCCGTGACGGTTATGTAACGGTTACAATGGGTCTTAAGAATGAGGATATAGCGACATCTTCCGTTGATATTTCGGACAATGACGGACTTTGGACGGCAAAGTATCTTGCCTCTCAGGTTTACCGTTATGCTGTTACAGGTGAGCAGGAGGCTCTTGAGATAGCAAGGCGTTCAATGAAAGCTCTTATTTATCTTATGGATGTAACGGGCATACCGGGCTTTACTGCACGTGCTATAAGACGTGAAGGCGAAGACGGATACGGCGATGGTGACCGTGAATGGCATCTTTCTCCTGACGGTTCATGCGAGTGGAAAGGTGAGACTTCAAGCGATGAAATGACAGGCCATTTCTTCGGACTTTCACTCTACTATGATTTTTGTGCCAACGATGAGGAGAAAGCGGAGCTTCGCCGTGGACTTTGCGGAATCGTTGACCATATTATAGCGCACGACTTTAAGCTCTGCGATGTTGACGGCAAGCCTACAACATGGGCAAACTGGAATCCGATGGACCTTAATCTTAATGATAAATGGATATGGGAAAAGGGCGTCAATGCACTTGAGATACTCGCATTCCTAAAGGTCGCATATCATATTTCGGGCGATGAGAAATATGACGAAGTTTATAAGGAGCTTATCTTCAAGCACCACTATGCAATAAACATTACTCATCATAAGGTGTTTGACGGTCACGTTACACATATTGATGATAACCTTGGCTTCCTTGCGGGAGACACTCTTCTCAGACTTGAAGATGACCCGGCTATCCGCCGTCTTGCGCTTATGGGTATGACACATCATTGGAATTATGAGAAGATTGAGCGTACACCGCTCTGGAACTTTATGTACGGGGCACACACAGGACTTTACAGTGATATCGAGGCTGCAGTTCAGAGCATGAGAGAGATGCCGCTGTCGCTTATCAGATATAAGACGATTAACAGCAACCGTAAGGGACTTGTGATGGATGACGAGCAGGAGCAGTGGGGAGAGCCTGAGCAGCTTAAGGTTCCGCTGCCGTATGACGAGCGTCCGCTTTGTAAGTACGATGCCAACCCGTTCCGTTATGACGACGGAGACTCAGCATCGGCAGAGGACGGCACAATGTATCTTTTGCCTTATTGGTTTGCACGTTACCATAAGCTTATAGTTGAAACTGAAGAATAAAAGCTTTTGAAAGGAGCTTGTTAATATGCAGTACAATGAATTTGCAGGAGTGTATTCTCTGCTTTTGACACCGTTTAATGAGGACAGAAGTATTGACTACACAGCGTACGAAAAATATGTTGAGTGGCAGGCATCATTTGCACCTCAGCATCTGTTCGCAGTTTGCGGCTCTTCAGAAATGTCAGAGCTGAAAGCGGACGAAAGACTGAAACTCGCAACTCTGGCAGTTAAGAGAGCGGGCGACGTACCGGTTTTTGCAACAGCCAACCTTGAACCTTCATGGTATGCACAGATTGACGAAGTCAAAGCTATGCAGGACACAGGAGTTAAGGGCCTTGTGTTTGTGACAAAGGGCTATTGCAATGACCCCGACAGACTTTATACATACCTTATGGAGCTTGCATCTCATACAGAGTTGCCGATTATGCTCTATGAGTTTCCGGGACTTCAGCCTCATCTTATGCCGGCGGATGTCTACGGCAAGCTTGCACAGTCGGGCAAGTTCGTTGGCATAAAGGATACAACCTGCTTTATGTCAAAAATCAAAGAGAAGATTGCTGTTCAGGGTGATACAAACGTACTTCAGGCTAATATTCCTTATCTCTATGAGGCATATGAAGCAGGCGCACGTGGCGTAGTTGCAACACCTACCACATGCGGTACACCTCTCTTTGTCAAGATGTGGAAAGAGTTTACAGATGGTGATAAGGCAGCTGCCAAGCGCACTCATGAGCATATCTGTCTGTTGGATAATGCTATCGGTGATGGCTTCTGCGCATCTGCTAAATATCTTGTAAACCTTCTCGGCGTACCTATGAATTGGTACACCAGAGGTCCGCACAATCTCAATCCTCAGCGCTTAAAGGCTATCGAGGTATTCTGCGATTGGGCAAAAGCAAACGGAGTTCTTTGATAAAAATAAAAATCGCACAATGTTGTGTTGTGCGATTTTTTTGTTATGGTGATATTTATGGATAATAAAATCTTCTTGATAGGAAATGCACATCTTGACCCTGTGTGGCTGTGGAGAAGAACAGAGGGTTATGCTGAAATCAAATCTACATATCTCTCAGCGCTCCAGAGGATGAAAGAGTATCCCGATTATGTTTTTACATCTGCAGCGATAAGCTATTATAAATGGATAGCCGAGAATGAGCCTGAGATGTTCGAGGAGATAAAGCAGAAGATAGCTGAGGGCAGGTGGGACATAGCAGGCGGAATGTGGGTACAGCCGGACTGCAATATGCCGTCGGGTGAAGCTTTTGCACGCCATATGCTCTATTCACAGCGTTTTCTTCTTGAAACAACAGGCAAAAAGGCAGAGTACGGATATAACGTTGACTCTTTTGGCCATAACGGAATGATGCCTCAGCTTCTTAAAAACGGCGGTATGAGCGCATATGTGTTTATGCGTCCGGATAAGCACGAGAATCCGGATTTACCGACCTGCTCATTTCTTTGGGAATCTCCGGACGGAACACGTATTCCTACATTCAGACTTCCTATGGGCTATGCAGACGACGGCTTTTCGGCAGAAAGGTATCCCGAATATGCAGATATAGATAGATATGAGGCTAAGGTAAGGGAGTCTGCCAAGATAGCAGACAAAGTAAATCAGCCTGTTATGAACTTCTATGGTGTCGGCAACCATGGTGGCGGACCTACAATCCGTGCCATGGATACACTCTCACGTGTTGTTGCAGAGAGTGACGGTAAAGTTAAGTTCTCAGGCCCGACAGAGTTTTTTGAGTGCCTGAGGGCGGCTGTTGATATTGAATCACTTCCTGTTGTCAGAACCGACCTGCAGCACCATGCAAGCGGATGTTATGCGGCAAACAGCAGCGTTAAACGTCTTAACCGCCGAGCGGAAAATGAGCTTATTACAGCTGAGAAGTTTGACTGGCTTTCTCACGTTCTTACGGGAACAAAACTCAGAACTGCGGATTTACAGAAAGCATGGGAGAAGGTTCTTTTCAATCAGTTCCATGATATTCTTACGGGCTGTTCTATCAGAAGCGCATATGAGGAGGCAGCAAATTCTTTCGGTGCAGCCAGAGATATGGCGTGGGAGGTTGGCAACTTTGCCATTCAGCGTTTGTCATGGCGAGTAAATACCGAGGACTTGTTCACAAAGCCCGGAAAAGAGGACGGCAAGGAAAAGTTCAGAACTTCGAGCGAGGGAGCACCCTATGTGTTCTTCAACCCGCATTCTTACCCTGTTGAAACTCAGGTTTATATGTCGGGTATTGCCAAGAGCGTTTGTGACAGTGACGGACAGTCTGTACCTTTCCAGATAGTAAGAGCTGAGCGTACTAACGGCGATGATAACTACGACACAATGATTACCGCAACTATTCCCGCACTCGGCTGGTCAACCTACTATATTTATTATAGGGAAGAGCAGGAGAGCGTTGAGACCGAGCTTAAAGCGGACAGCTTGACAATAGAAAACGAGCTTGTAAGCGTGACATTTGATAAGTTTACAGGTTACATAGTTTCCTATAAGGATAAACAGAGCGGTGTTGAATATGCTGCGAAGCCGCTTGCGAAGCCTGTGATTATTGAGGATTACGAAACAGATACCTGGTCGCATAGAGTTTTCGAGTTCAGAAATGAGATAGGTGCATTTTGCGATGCAAAACTTGAAGTGACGGAGTGCGGGCCACTGCGTGTCACGATGCGTGTAACAAGCTATTATGGTAAATCTGAGCTTATTCAGGACTTTTCTTTGGTTAAGGGCTCAAAGAATATTGAGGTTCGCTGCAAACTGAATTTTGGCGAGCAGTTAAAGATTTTAAAGCTCTCTTTCCCTGTGAATGTCAACAACACCGAAGCAGTCTATTCAATGCCCTACGGCTTTATCAGAAAGCTTGCTGACGGTATAGAACAGCCTGCACAGAAGTGGGTTGCAGTCGAGAACGAGGACGGCTCAGGTGTGGCACTTCTTAACGATTCAAAATACTCCTTTGATATCAAGGGTAACGATATGCGAATGGCAATAGCCAGAGGTTGTGGCTTTGCCGACCATTACGGTATTCGTGATGATAAAATGGAGTTCCAGGACCAAGGCGAACAGTTTGTAAACTATGTTCTTATGCCGTTTGAGAGCGGTGAGATTGGCAAGGTTGTAAAGGCTGCAAATCTTTTAAATCAGCCTGTTCTGACTGTCAGAGAAACTCATCATAAGGGAGAGTTGTCAACTGTTCACACAGCAATAGAGGTTTCCGACCCCAACTGCATTGTTGAGGTTATAAAGGGTGAATATGACGGAGAGGGAACAGTTGTCCGCCTTTATGAGATTGCAGGCAAGACAGCTCATGTCAAGGTAAGTCTAAAAGATTTTAAATGCGGATTTGAGGTTGACCTAAAACCGCAGGAGATAAAGACGGTCTGTGTAAATGTTACAAATGGCAGTATGAGCGGTCGAGAGACAAACTTTATAGAAATCTAATTTTGTAACATACTCCGCTGACAATGAGCTGTCGGCGGAGTATGTTTGTTGGTTATATCTGCTTGACTGGTTGTGGCAGCCTGTGATAAAATTAATTGAATATTGGCGCATATCTGTGTTTGGGCGCCTTGAATTTGTACGGAGGTTATTATGGCAAAGAAAAGCACCGAAATGTGGCAGGATATCAATGTCTACAGTGTGAATACTGAAAACCGCAGTGCCGCAGGTTTTCCGCTTGATGAAAACGGCGAGAAGAAAGCGGTATGCCTTAACGGAACATGGAAGTTCCGTTTTTGCGAGAGTGTAAATGATATCATCGAGGGTTACTATGCAGAAGATTTTGACGCATCTGCTTTTGATGACCTTGAGGTGCCGTCTGAGTGGCAGATAAAGGGTTACGGCACTCCTATTTATACTAACATAAACTACCCCTATGCAATATCAAGAACAAAAATTCCGCACATCAACCCTGACCTTAATCCTTGCGGTCTCTATGTTAAAGATTTTGATGTACCGCAGACGGATGATAATGTGTTTATTCATTTTGGCGGCATTAACTCCTGCGGTGAGGTGTATGTGAACGGCAACTTTGTCGGCTATTCGCAGGACACTTTTGATGAGTGCGAATATGATATTACCTCCTTTGTAAAACCTGGAAAAAACCGTCTTGCGGTGACGGTGCGCCAGTTCTGTTCAGGCAGCTATCTTGAGGACCAGGATATGTGGCGTCTTTCGGGTATTTTCCGTGATGTCAACCTTGTATTCAAGCCCAAGGTTTATATAAAGGACTACTACATAAGAAGCGATTTTTCTTCTGACTTAAAGAACGCAGCTTTTAATTTTGACTGTGAGATTGAAGCCAGAGGCAAAGCTTTATCCGCAGGCAAGCTCTGTGCACGTATACTTGATAAGGATAATAATGTTTTTGCACAGAGTGAGTGCGAAGTCGGAGCGTTGTCGGATGGAAAGTCTGTTGTTGTCAGCGGCTCAATAGACGTGTGTGACTTTGAACTTTGGAGCCATGAGAATCCGTATCTTTACAATGTTGAATTCAGGCTTGTTGAGAATAAGGAAACACTTGATTTAAGAGCACATAAATATGGCTTCAGAGAGATAAAAATTCAAGGCTATGACAAAACTACAGGACGTGGACCGTTTATACTCTTAAACGGAGTACCGCTTAAAATCTGCGGTGTCAATCGTCACGATTTCCATCCTGACTACGGTCATGCTGTACCTGAAAGCATTATCAGAAGCGACATTGAGATGCTCAAAAGGGGCAATATAACAAATATCAGAACCAGCCACTATCCCAACTCCAGGCGTTTTTACGAGCTTTGCGATGAGATAGGTATTCTTGTTATGAGTGAGAACAATCTTGAGACTCACGGTCTTGCAAAGAAAGTTCCCGCAAGCAATCCGAAGTGGTCTGCAGAGTGTTGCTACCGTGTACGCAACATGGTTAACAGTTTTAAAAACCATAGCTGTATTCTCTTTTGGTCACTCGGTAACGAGTCTGGTAACGGTAAGACTTTCTCGGATATGAGAAAGGCGATTCTTGAAATAGACAGCACAAGACCCATTCACTATGAGCCTGATGCAAAACTTGAAAACAGCGACTTGTTCAGCGAGATGTATACTGTTCAGACCGAGATGAAGGCGATAGGTGAGAATAAGCCTCATATCCACAGCCGTGCGCTTTGGAACAACGGCATGGGATATCGGTTGTCACCGAAAGATTATATTGACAAACCGTTTATAGAGTGTGAATATTCCCATGCGATGGGCAACAGTATGGGTAACTTCTCTGACTACTGGGATGATTTCAAGAAATATGACCGTCTTGCAGGCGGATATATATGGGATTTTGCTGACCAGGCAATAAGAACAAAGACTGCCGATGGCAGGGATAAATGGAACTACGGCGGCGACTTTGGTGATAAGCCGAACGACGGCAATTTTGCATTCAACGGAGTTTTCCGTGCAGACCGTTCACCCAATCCTCATTATTATGAGGTGGTAAAGTGCTATCAGCAGGCTGACTTTACGCTTGACTGTGATAAGCTAAAGATTCTGAATCGCTTTATGTTTACCTCTCTTGATAAGTTTACGCTTACCCTTGAACTGCGTGAGCAGGGCAAGCTTATTGAGAGTGTATCGGTATCTCTGCCCGATACAAGCTATATGCAGACGGCAGAAATTGCTGTGCCGTTTGATATAAAGGCAGATGACGAACGTACTCTTGATTGCTTCCTTGTTTTAAATGAGGATATTATGCAGCTTAACAAGGGTCATATTATGGCTCGTGAGCAGTTTGTTTTAGGCAAATATGAGGCTTGTAAAATATCTGATTCGGAAGAAGGAAAACTTAAGGTTTCAAAGTCTGATAAAATCTATACCGTTTCAGGCGAAGATTTTGAGCTGAAGTTTAACCGTAAAACAGGTGAAATCTTCTCTTATAAAAAGGGCGGTAAGGAGTACCTTTCTTCAGGTATCAGACCGCAGTTTTCACGTGCAAATATAGATAACGAGCTTCTTGCTCAGGTTCCGTTTGATTGGGTTAAGACACTAATCGGTCTTCATGCTTTCAAGAATGCAGAGAAGATGTTACGTGTTTCAAGCGTTGAAGTTGAAGAGGATGACGGTAATATTGAAATCTCTGTGTCATGGAGAACAAAGTATCTTTCGGGTATAGAGACCGAGTACACGATAACCCCTGACGGAAAAATAGAAGTTTCGATGGAGTGTTGCAGCCTTATACCTGCTCTTATCTCACTTCTGCCGTCCGGTCTTCCCCGTTACGGCATCACATTCTCGCTTGCAAAGGGTATGGACGGTGTTGAATATTACGGAAAAGGTCCGCACGAGAATTATTGCGACAGAAAGACAGGCGCATATCTCGGTGTTTATTCGTTTGACAGCGTGGAAGATTTCATTCATGATTATCTCTTCCCGCAGGAGAATGCAAACCGTTGTGATGTGCGTTGGCTCAAGGTTGGCGGTTTGCGTGTAGATATGATGAAAAAGCCTTTTGAGGCGAGCGTACATCCGTATACCAAACAGATGTTGCTTGATGCGAAACACTCCTGTGAGCTTGGTCGAAAAGAAGAGCTGACAGTTAATATTGACGGCATGCAGCAAGGTGTCGGCGGTGACACACCGGCCGTAGCAACGCTTAAGAAGCAGTATATGATTCCTGTATACAAAAAGCTTAAGTTGGATGTTGTGCTCAGTTTCGGCGAGTAAAACAAAATCACAGACCGCCGGGTTAATTCGGCGGTCTGTTTTTGAGTGATATATTGATATTGCCTCTTTGGTTTTTGTGTGCTATTATAGCTTAAAGATTTCATTCGGGGGTAAAACCTTATGGATTGGGGTACATCTTTGATAACAATAGCGCTGACGACGTTGGCGCTTTCATATTCATGGGGTATGCGAGGGCTTGTTGTTGGCGGTGAGAAGGGCGCAATGCTGCCCGGTGCATATCTTGGTTTGCTGTTGGCATGGTTTTCTGGTTCTGATGTTATAAGGGAAAACTTTTGGATTTTTGTAGCAGCGGGAGCGCTGTCTATGTTCTTTGGCGGCTCTGAAACTTACGGTCAGACTCTCGGCTTTGTTATTCATCCGGAGCGTCGTCTTGGCGGCAGAATGAAAGGGTATACGGGAGTTGCTCTTAAAGGTGCGCTGTGGTTTGGTCTGAGCGGAACTGTGCTGGGAATGACTTTCTCTGCGGCAGCCGGTATGTATAAGTGGTATGACATGGTCATAATGGTATTGCTGATACCGATAGCACAGATAGTCGGTGTCAGACTCTTCAACTATCCGTTTGACAAAAAGAACGGTGTTTTTCCGACTATGTATTTCTCCGTTGACAGGCGTGAGGAATGGGGTGGCAATCTTGCAACGATTCTGGTTATTGTCACATTTGTCTGTATGCGTTCAGATGACCTTGCTTTGATACTTGGTTTCGCAGGAGCGGGCAGCGGAGCACTCGGTTGGGTGATAGCCTTGTGGCTTTACAAAATATCAGAGAGACCGCTCAAAAACGGAAAGTATCTTTTGGGAAAAGCAGCACGGAGAGGTTATGTTAACGGCTGGAAGATAATGGAGTATGCGCTTGGTGCAATTGGCGGATTCGGAATATCTCTTTTGTACTGCCTGAAATTTGACAGCGTAGAGCACCGTATTGCCCTGATTGAAAAGTCAGGAATATGGTCGCCGATAGCAGATTTGGAGCCGTGGATTTCCGTTGCGGCATTTGCTGTACTTATGTTGTCGGTGCTTCAGTATGTAGTGGCATATATCAAGACTAAAAATGCCGAGGGAAAAGTTTTCAAGGACCCATATATACTTGACTCAATAGAGCGACCTTTGTATTATCTGTTACCGTTAATGGCGGTTTTGCTCGGTAGTGTAAATACCGCTAAAGTCATTTCGGGCTTTGTGATATACTGGGTTGTAGTTGAAAAGACAGCCTTCGGCGGACGGCTTGACGGATATAAAAATAAAGCGAAGATAAGAGTTATCCTAATAATGAGTGCTGTTGCGATACTTGCTTTGCAGATTTTTGCAGGCGGCTTTGGCGTTATGTCTACATGGCTGCTTTACGGTCTGCCATATCTTATAATGGAATTTGTCTATAGATTCAGTCCTAAGAACCGTGAAAAGATAAAAACAGCAGGCGACAGATTACGTGGACTAAAGACATTTTTGAAAGAGGACATAACTGTTTACCCGTTTTTTGTTTTGCAGATAGCGGCCCTTTATGTTTGCGGAATAGTGGTTTTCTGCCTGTAAATTTTTTAAAGTTTGATATTTAAGTTTTTTTTGATAAAGTATTGCAAAAAAGTAAACCTTATGTTATTATAATGTGCGTTCGGTGAAAACCGAACGAGCAGATGGCCCGGTAGTTCAGCTGGTTAGAACGCTAGCCTGTCACGCTAGAGGTCGACGGTTCGAGCCCGTTCCGGGTCGCCATTTGCTGCTATGGCTCAGGTGGCAGAGCACATCCTTGGTAAGGATGAGGTCACCAGTTCGAATCTGGTTAGCAGCTCCAAAAGACACTCGCTTTGAGCGGGTGTCTTTTATTTTTTTAAATTTAAAGGTTGACAAATGTAAACCAAGATGTTATTATTTGGGTAGACAATTGTCAACCTTGGTTTTATGAAAGGGGTTCCATATGGAAAAAAAGACTAATCTTACCGAATCTGAGTGGAAAGTGATGGAGAAGTTGTGGGAGAGCGCACCCATGACAATAACCCAGCTTGTAAACGCCGTAAAGGACGAGACTGGCTGGGCAAAGGCTACGGTTATAACCATGCTAAACCGCATGGAGGCAAAGGGCGCAGTTTACTACAATGCAGGAGAGAAGGCACGTCTTTATTATCCTGCAGTTGCCCGTAATGAGGTAGCTGCGCAGGAGACGGAGCATTTTATAGACAGGGTATATAACGGAAGCGTGGGGCTTTTGATAAACTCGCTTGTTGACAACAAGCAGTTTTCCAAGGCAGAGATTGACGAGCTTTATGCCATATTGAAAAAGGCAGAGGAGGAACTCTGATGCTTGAAAGTTTGATAACGTCAAGCATACTGATAGTAGTAGTTCTGCTTGTCAGAATGATTTTCGGCAAGAGGGTGAAAGCTGTTGTGTGCTATGCACTTTGGCTGCCTGTATTGCTAAGATTGTTATTGCCTATGCCTTTGGTGCAAAATCCGTTGGTTTACGAGCCACAGGAAACATCGGAGGTGTATTTTGACTACGGTGATGACTCTGTTTTAGCTGTTCAGAGTCCGCAAGCTGACGAAAACAAGCAAGCTGATATATCAGACGAGTCTGAATATATCTCTTTGACAGATGTTATTTCTGCTTTATACATCACGGGAGTTGCTGCTTTAGCTGCTGTTTTTGCTGTTTCTGATTTTGTGTTCAGAAAAAGGCTTAAGAAAACTGCTTCACAGCTTGATATAGCGCAAAGCAAGCTGCCGATTTTCAAAACAAACGCTCTTACATCGGCATGTCTTGTAGGTGTGTTTTCTCCTTGTATATATATTTGTTCATCTTTAGATGAGCAGGATTGTGATGTCAGCAGTATCATAGCCCATGAACAGAGCCATTATAATCATCGTGACCACGTTTGGTCATTTTTGCGATGTTTATGTCTGTGCATATGGTGGTTTAATCCGCTGGTGTGGGTAGCAGCCCGTGAATCGATAAAGGACAGCGAGCTTGCATGCGATGAGTCAGTTGTAAAATCGTTTAGTGATTCACAACGCATACGCTATGGTAAAACCCTTGTTTCAATGCTTAGAACTTCAACAAATCCTCTGATGATTACTGTGCCTATGCTGTCACACTCGGACGGTATGAAGGAAAGGATTGGTATGATTGTGAAAAGGCGAAAAGTCAGTAAGTTAGCTGTTTTTGCTGCAGTATTGCTTTTGGTTACAGCATCTGTATTTACATTTACAGGTTATGCAAACGACAGCAAAACTGTGGTGTCTGAGATAAAAGAGACAACTGAGGTAATATCTCAGAGTGCAAACGAAGCTGATACAACAGTCGAACAGACGACTGAGCCTGAACAAATCGAAACAACGGATAAGGACGATACAGAAGTTCCTGTATATGAAGTGCCATCTGCGCCAATCGGTTTCACGGTAGATAATACTAAGTTCAAACTAAAATCTCCGCTCAACTATGATACTGTGATTATCACACGTGAATATCAAGATGACAAGAGCGGTATAAGCCTGTATGTTCCTGACAGACAAGGTAAGACGACATATGTTACTGCGGCAGAGGTTGCGGTAGTGCGTAAGGTTGTATATGCAGGCGATGACGCAGATAATTCGAACTATGGAAACTATGTTGTTCTTGACCATTGTAACGGCTATGTGACTGAATACAGACACCTTGACGAAATCTTTGTCAAAGAGGGCTGTGCTGTAAACGCAGGTGACAAGATAGCAACCATGGGACGCACGGGCGCTTGTACGGGAACGTGCTTGGGTTTTGCTGTTAAGTATTACGGTAAAGAAATTGACCCATCAACAGAAATTTTTTAATCTTTAATATCCCTATTCTAAACTTCACACAAAGGCGGACGGCAGAAAAATTCTGCCGTCCGCCGACTTTTATTTGTTAACAACGTTTCTGGGATTGCCGTCAATAAAAGCTTTTATATTTCCTTTCAAAATTTCTATAAGCCTTTTTCTTGTTTCCAATCCTGCCCATGCGACGTGCGGGGTTATCAAACAGTTGTCGCACGAGAGCAGGGGATTGTCAGCTGCAGGAGGTTCTGTGGAAAGAACATCAACGCCTGCGCCTGCAAGCTTGCCATTTTTGAGAGCTTCGGCGAGAGCATCTTCGTCAACAACAGGACCTCTTGATGTGTTCACGAGAAACGCCGACGGTTTCATTTTAGCAATGAAGTCTTTGTTGACCATCTTTTCTGTCTGCGGTGTAAGCGGACAGTGAAGTGATACAAAATCTGAGTTTTTTAGCAGTTCATCAAGCTCTACAAATTTTGTTTTACCTTCTGTTGTGTTCGGTGTTGAGGAGCGTGAGTGCGCTAAAATATTCATTCCGAAAGCCTCGGCAATCTTTGCAACCTCACGACCTATCTGACCGTAGCCGATAATACCGATTGTTTTGCCTTGGAGTTCCGAGAGCGGAGTTTTCCAAAAGCAGAAGTGCTGACAGTTACTCCACTCACCGTTTTTTACAGCTTCGTTGTGCACGCTTACCTTGTTTGAATGTTCAAGTAAAAAGGCGAAAACAAGCTGAGCGACAGCAGCGGTGCTGTATGACGGCACGTTGGAGACGGGGATTCCACGCTGTTTTGCAAAATCAATGTCTATGACGTTGAATCCCGTGCTGAGCAGGGCTATAAACTTAAGGTCAGGCAGTTGAGCCATAACATCTGCGCTAATGGGGGTTTTATTGGTTATGATAATGTCGTAGCCGAGCGCACGTTCGATTATTTTATCAACAGGTGTGCGGTCATATACCGTGAACTCACCGAACTCTTTGAGAAAATCCCACGACAGGTCACCTGGGTTGGTGGTGTGTCCGTCAAGAATTACTATTTTCATATTTGTTTTCCTTTCGATTATAAATCCTTGCCTTTTTCATTCATTATCGATGCATAGCAGAACAGCGCAGCACAGAAAGTTTGAGGAGTAATATCTGCTACCGCCCATAGCCTGCGTTTTTCTGCGGGGTTCAAAAAGTTTTTCAGCATCAGCTTCAGGCAGTAAGCCAAAAGAAACTTTTTGTCAAAATTGTCAAGCACAAGTTTTAAGAGGTCTATGCTGATGCCTTTGTCAAGCTTTTCGGAAAGTATATCCACTTGTTCGCCGTACTCTTCAGTTATGAGTGAGGTACAGTTTTTCAAAACAAGCTTGTTCATGGAGTCCATAGTATAAACATCTCTTGGATTGAGTTCGAAAATCTCTGCTGCAGCTTCTGCGCAGTAAAGGACATTTGAATTAAATTCAAACGGTCTGTCGTCATAGCCACGCAGGTGATTAAGTATGCTTTCACGACCGTTTTTTTCAAATCTGTTCGCATTGGGGAGACCTGAAAAAATATACTCAAATTTGGAAGAGCAGTAGACTTCAAAAGGAGTTATCTTGTATTTTTCAAATCTCTTAAAAGAATAGTAGTATCCGTCAAGCATATCGAAAGCTTTGTAGGTATCAAGCTCGCCTTGTTTGATGTGGTTAAGGGATGTTTCTTTGTCAAACATCAGCATACCGCCGAACTTTTCGGTTAGCGGACGTTTGCTTACAATATAGCGGAACTTTATGCCCTCATAATCTTTAAGTTTAGACCCTGAACTGCTTCCGATATTTATTATAACGATATCTTCGGCACCTGCATCAATGGCCATTTGGATGGGCATATTGTCGGAGTATCCGCCGTCCACAAAAGCTGCTTCGCCGATTTTGTATGATTTCATAAACGGAAACGCAGCAGCGCTTGCGAGTACGTAATCAGCGGCTTTGCCTACAGGTATATCCTCTATAAACATCTCAACGGGTTTGATTTTAGGGAAAGTAGTAGTAACAAGGCCGAACTTGACAGGCGACAACCTGAGACTTTGCTCATCCATAAGACCCTTTACGAGTTCTTGCAGCGGTGTGTAGTCAGCACCTCCGTTTAGCAGAGCTTCCTTAGCAATGATTTTCAAAAAGTTTTCATGATTGGAGTTTTCCTCGTCGGAGTAGTCAACAAATTTCTGGAAAACACTGTCCATGCTCATGTTTTGCCATATGTTGAGGGCATCGTCGTATTTGTCGAGCGCCATCAATGCGCCGTTTAGCGCACCGACAGACGTACCTGTTACGATATCTGGATAAAAACCCATTTTACGCAGAGCAGTCCATGCACCTATCTGGTAACCGCCTTTTGCGCCTCCGCCGCTGAGAACAACAGCTTTTTTGCCCATTATGATTCCTCCTGAAAAGGGTAGAATAGAGTATATGCAAGAAAATCTAATTGTTTTCATAATTATATCATATGCGGGCTGCGAGTAAAAGATATTTTAATAAAATACATATTTTCAGTTGAAAAGATTGGAAATATGTTATAAAATTATAAGGATAAGTATGAGGTGAAGTTTTGAAAAAACGCTTGGATAGAAATCGAATAATCAATATTGTCGGCTGTGCCTGGTTAGTAGCGGCAGCGGCTTTGTTGGTGTTGATTTTTTTGCTCAGATATGAGGAACTTTGGGTGTGGTATAAGGTATATCAGCAGAAGCTTATCGAGGTAGAAACTTATATTCAGTCGCTTGAGGGCTGGAAGTTTGTTTTTGCCATGCTTATAGTTTTTATAGTCAGAACTTTTATTCCTTTTTTGTCAGTTTCAGGTGTTTGTGTTCTTACGGGTTTTGTGCTGCCGTCGTATTGGGCGTTACTTGTAAATCTGTTGGGCATTCTGGTGATGGTCAGCATAAAGTATTTTATCGGCATGAAGTTTGGCAGCGGAAACGCATGGAAGCTTATCAGCAAGAATGAAAGTGTGCGTAAGATAATGGAGAGGTCCGGAGCGGGCAATAAATGGATGCTCTTTACTTTGCGTTTGGTGCCGGGATTTCCTTTAGGCTCGGTGAGTAAAATTTACGGTTCGATGAAGTTTCCTTATTGGAAGTTTCTTCTCTTGTCGGCAGCGGGATTTGCACCTAAGCTGATATCATATACTTTTATCGGTACAAATGTATATGACCCATTGTCAACTGCTTTCCTTATGCCGATAGTAGTTTTGCTTCTTATCAGCGGAGTTTCGCTTCTCTCGATAAATATGATATGGCACTTTGTGGAGAGAGATATACATTTTGAGAGAAAAAAAGCTGCATATCATTTTTCTGATGCAGCAAGAAATAAAAAATAATCATAGTGAAGAGGTGCTATGCGATGAATACAACGGAAATACTCAGAAAAAATATTAAGGACGGCGTTCTTGATGAGCGGTTTGCTCTTCTTTATCCTCAGCAGCTTATAAGCGCACAGAAAGAACGTTATTATAGAGTTATTTTGGAGTTTGAAAAACTTTTCGGAGAGGGTAGAGAAGCCGGAATCTTCAGCGCTCCCGGAAGAACTGAGATATGCGGAAACCATACTGACCATAACCATGGCTGTGTTCTTGCGGCGAGTGTCAATCTTGATGCGATAGCTGTTGCAGCAAAGAGTGAGGGAACTATAGTCAACGTCAAGAGCGAGGGCTATAAGAAGGATACAATTGACTTGAATGAGCTTGAGCCTAAAGAGAGTGAGTTCGGTCGTTCCGTAGCTCTTGTCAGAGGAGTTTGCGCAGAGTTTAAGAACAGAGGCTATAATGTTGGTGCTTTTGATGCTGCTACCGCATCGGACGTGCTTTCAGGTTCAGGACTTTCGTCCTCTGCGGCCTTTGAGGTGCTTCTCGGAACTATTATAAACTATCTGTTTAATGACGGCAAAGTCAGCGCTGTTGAGGTTGCACAGATAGCTCAGGTGGCTGAGAATAAGTTTTTCGGTAAGCCTTGCGGTCTGCTTGACCAGATGACAAGTTCTGTCGGTGCCTTTGTAAAGATTGACTTTGCAGACCCGTCAAAGCCTCAGATTGAGAAGCTTGATTTTGATTTTTCAGTATGCGGTCATGCACTTTGTATCGTTGATACAGGCGGAAACCACTCGGACCTTACTGACGAGTATGCAGCAGTAAGAAAAGAGATGGAGTCTGTAGCAGAGTTTTTAGGCGAGAGCGTTCTTCGAGATGTCTGCGAGGATGAGTTTAAAAAGAATATACCTGCTATCCGTGAAAAGTGCGGTGACAGAGCTGTGCTCAGAGCTATGCACTTCTACGCTGACAATGCGAGGGTAGAGAAGCAGGCATCAGCACTTAAGGCAAAAGATTTTGAAACATTCAAGAAGTACATAATAGAGAGCGGACGTTCATCCTATATGTATAATCAGAATGTGTTCACCTGCAAAAATACTGCTGAGCAGTCTGTTTCTTTGGCTCTTGCACTCAGCGAGTCTGCTCTTGACGGATGTGGCGCATGGAGAGTTCACGGTGGTGGATTTGCAGGAACAATACAGGCTTTTGTACCTAACGACAAGCTTGATAGCTACAAAGCATTGATGGAAAAAGTTTTCGGCGTGGGTTCCTGTTATGTTCTCTCTATACGTCCTGTTGGCGGTGTAGAGTTTTAATTAAGATTTTGTTTTGAGCCTCAGGATTGCTCCTGAGGCTCAATGCAGAGATAAAGGGTTGTTTAAGGACAAGCTTAAAGTTTGTCTGTATTTTCCGCACTTTTGAAAGGAAGATTTTATGTTAGAAAACAAAAACGCACTTCGTGATATGATTTTTGAGCTGGCATGTGCAGATGGTACACCCGGTGATGAAATACAGGCTGTTGAAAAGGCTGCTGAGATGCTTGAAAAATATATGCCTGTGCGTATTGATATACTTGGTAGCGTATACGGAGAGCTTCAGGGAGACGGCCCTCATATTATGCTTGATGCGCATATAGACAGAATCGGTATGATTGTTACTTCCGTTGAGGACAGCGGATTTATAAAATTTGCAAAATGCGGCGGTACTGATGCGAGAGTGCTTGCGGCAGCTGAAGTAACTGTTTGGGGAAGTGAGCCCATTTACGGAGTAATAACATCTACACCTCCTCATCTTTCAAAAGGCGATGAAAGTAAAAAGGCGAAAGAATTTGCAGACCTTGCAATAGATACAGGTATGAGCGGTGAAGCGTTGAAGAAGCTTGTAAGTCCAGGGGACAGAGTGACTGTCAATACAAAAACGCTGGAGCTTATGGGTGATAGGATTTCGTGTGCAGCACTTGATGACAGAGCGGGTGTAGCTGCAGTTTTACGTTGTCTTGAAATGCTTGAGGGCAAAAATCACGGTTGTAAGTTGAGTGTCCTGTTTTCCGTTCAGGAGGAGACAGGAGGCAGCGGAGCATCAGCAGGTGGCTTCAGCATAGCTCCCGATGAAGCTATTGCTGTTGATGTAAGCTTCGCTATGGCTCCGGGATTAAAGCCTGAAAAATGCGGCGTTCTCGGCAAAGGAGCCCTTATAGGATACTCTCCGTCTCTTGATTATAAAATCAGCCGTGATTTAGAGCGTATAGCAAATGAAAAGAAAATTGATTACCAATATGAAGTTATGGGCGGAAAGACAGGCACCAATGCTGATGAGATTCAGATAGCGGGTAAGGGTGTAAAAATGGGACTTTTGTCAATTCCTCTTCGTAACATGCACACGGGAGCGGAGATTATTGACCTCAATGATGTTGAGGCTGTCGCAGCGCTTATGGCTGAATATGTAATGGAAAGGGGACGTTCAGATGCTTGAGCTTATTAAAAAGTTTTGCGGTGTTTCGGGAATTTCGGGACGTGAAGACAAAGTTCGTGAGCTGATAATATCTGAGATAGAGGGTATTGCTGATTATGAGATAGATGCTCTGGGCAATCTGATTGTCCATAAAAAAGGAAAAAAGCCTGCGAAAAATAAGGTTATGGTAGCTGCTCATATGGATGAGGTCGGCATGATAGTCACGTATATTTCAGATGACGGGACATTAAAGTTTTCAACTGTCGGCGGCGTTGATGCGAGAGTTTATCTCGGCAGAGCGGTAAAAGTCGGCGAGAACGCAGTTAGCGGACTCATAGGTGTTAAGCCGATTCATATGCTCGAAAAATCTGAGGAGCTTGATATGCCTAAAGCTGATGAGCTTTATATCGACATCGGGGCTTCTTCTAAGGAGGAGGCGAAGAGCGTTGTAAACCTCGGCGATGATGTTTGGTTTGATTCGGATATCGTAACTTTTGGTGACGGCTTTTTAAAGGGCCGTGCGCTTGATGACAGAGTAGGGTGTGCTGTTGCTGTAAGCATGATAAAAAGCGAGCTTGAATATGATATGGAGTTTGCCTTTACAGTTCAGGAGGAGATAGGCACACGTGGTGCCGCAACGGCAGCTTTTGGTATAGCTCCTGACTATGCTATTGTCCTTGAGACAACTACAGCGGCTGATATCCCTGGTGTTGAGAATGAAAAACGTGTCTGCACTTTGGGTGAGGGTGCTGTTGTCGGCTTTATGGATAACGGTACTATTTATGACAGAGAGCTTTACAAGCTTGCTTTCAGGCTTGGAGAAGAGAACAATATAAAAGTTCAGACAAAGACAATGGTTGCGGGCGGCAATGATGCAAGAGCTATTCACAAGAGCGGCAAAGGCGTCAGAACAATAGCTGTATCACTTCCTTGCAGATATCTTCATTCGCCGTCTTGCGTTATAAAACTTAGCGATGGTGAGTGTGTAAGAAGGTTAGCACTGCTTCTTGGAGAGGAATTCTGCAATGCTTAAACTCGTTGAAGATGAAGGACTGCGTCTTTTTGAATTTTGCAAACGTGACTCGTTTGGTACAAAGATAGCGGGATATTTTAAAACTTTCAAAACAGATTTTAATTTTGCCCTGTTCTGGCTGCAGATAGCAGAGGATAAAAAAGTAACCGCCGCCGTATGCAAGATATACGGCAGTGCGGTCGTCTGTGCGGCAGATGATGCTGACTTTACTGAGCTTTCGCAGTTTTTAAAGGTTACAGGTTTTTGTGTTCTTTCCTGCGATTTGTCGGTGTGTGAAAAACTCAGACTTGAGCCTGTCAGACAAGGAAATATAGTGGAAATCTGTAAAGTGCCTGAGCATACAACCTGTAAAGCAAATATTGAAGATTATCCTGAATTGCCGAAGCTTTATGAGCTACTGACGGCTTCGGGATTCAGTCTCGGTGACAGCGGCGAGTGGATGGCGGATATCAGTGCCCGAATGAGAAAGGATGTCGCTCAATGGTGCATTGTGAGGCATGAAGATGAAATAAAAGCGTGTGCCTGTGCGCTGTTTATAACAGATGATGCCGCTTTTTTCGGATGTGTTGCATCCGATTATGCGTGTCGGGGCACAGGACTGGGGTCTGATGTGGTGTTGACACTTGCTAAGAAGTTTTGTGTTGACAAGCGTGTAAATCTGTTCTGCAAAGACGGCGGGATAGTGGATTTTTATAAAAAACTCGGCTTTAGCGTTGTAGGCAGATGGGCTGAGATTGAATACATAGGATAGGGAAAAGTTATGAAACAATCATTTTTTAAGTTTGATAGTAAAATTGAAGATGCAGCCGTAAAGGCTCTTGAAATTGCAAAGGATAATTTTAAAAGAATTGAAGAAATAACCGAATATAATCAGCAGAAGGTACTCTCTGCTTTTATAGAAAACAGAGTGAGCGAGAGCCATTTTACCGAAACTACGGGTTACGGTTACGGCGACAGAGGCCGTGAAACTCTTGATGCGGTATTTGCAAAATCGTTCGGTGCAGAGGATGCTCTGGTGCGCCATAGTTTTGCGTGCGGAACGCATACGCTTGGTGTTGCACTTTTCGGACTTTTGCGTCCCGGTGATACAATGCTTGCGGTTACAGGCAAGCCTTATGATACAATCCATCCTGTTATCGGTATAAACGGAGAGGGTATGGGTTCGCTTAAAGATTTCGGTGTCAAATACGAGCAGGTTGACCTTGACGAAAACGGTGAGCCTGATATTGAAGCTATAAAGGTAGCTGTTGCAGAGAAAAAGCCGAAGCTTGTCTATATTCAGCGTTCACGTGGCTATACGCTTCGTCCGAGTCTTTCTGTTGAAAAGATAGGCGAGATAGCAAGTGCTGCTAAGAGTGTTTGCGACACGATAGTTTTTGTCGACAACTGTTACGGCGAGTTTGTTCAGATAAAAGAGCCTTTGGAGATGGGAGCAGATATAATTGCGGGTTCACTTATTAAAAATGCAGGCGGCGGAATAGCTAAAAACGGCGGGTATATTGCAGGCAGAGCAGATTTGATTGAGCTTTGTTCTTATCGCATGACAACTCCCGGTCTGGGCAGAGAAGTTGGTGCTACACTCGGACAGAACAGAGAACTGTTTATGGGTATTTTTAATGCGCCCCACATAGTAGGCGAGGCTCTTAAAACCGCTGTGTTTACAGCAGCACTGTTTGAGCAGTTCGGTTTTGATGTAACGCCCAAAAGCACAGAGGAGCGTTGCGATATTATACAGACGGTTCAGCTACGCAATCCCGAGGCTCTCATAGCTTTTTGTCAGGGTATGCAGTCGGGAGCACCTGTTGACTCTTTTGTTGTTCCCGAACCGTGGGATATGCCCGGCTATGATAACAAAGTGATTATGGCAGCGGGAGCTTTTACTATGGGCTCGTCTATTGAGCTTTCGGCCGATGCACCGCTTCGTGAGCCATATGCCGCATGGATGCAGGGCGGCTTTAACTTCCACAGCGCAAAGACGGGTGTTATGCTCGCCGCACAGAAGATGATGGATAGGGGGATTATCTGATGTGTGCTTATTCGGGAATATCTCAAGATTCACTTTTTCTCCTGCAGATTAACAGATTTAACGACTCCAAGGCATTTTATGAAGAGAATAAGGAAAAGATAAAACAGGGTGTCACAGTGCCGATGAGGCAGATAGCAGCAGCTCTTTCGGACGATATGTTGGATATCGACCCTATGATGAACACAATTCCGACAAAAATGGTATCACGAGTTCGACGTGATACCAGGTACACCAAGGACAAAAGATTGTACCGTGAAAATATGTGGATAATGTTTATGCGCCCGAAACATGAGTGGCGAATGTATCCTTGTATGTGGTTTGAGGTAACTCCTAAGTCTTGGTTTTGCGGTGTGGGAAACTACGATGCTCCTGCCGAGTTGATGGAGATTTTTCGCAGACACCTTGTTGAGCGCAAGGACGAGTTTTTTGAAGCTGTAAAAAGTGCTGAGAGTACGGGAGCAAGATACAGAGCTGAGCTTTACAGACGTTCAAAACCGAATTGTCCTGATGGTTTGGAACAGTATTACAATGCAAAATACTTTTGCTTTATTTTTGAATCGGCTGATATGGATATGCTTTCTGATGAGAAAATTATAGAAGATATAAGAAAGAAGTATAAAAAGTTTGCTCCGATGTATAATTTTTTAAAGGACGTCTCTGACGAATACGTGTCAAAGGGAGGCAACTTTGATGAGTTACATGAAATTTAAAAGCGGAAGCGATATAAGAGGTGTCGGCATAGGTGACGGCAGTGAGATGCTTTATATGGACGATGAGTTTATATCTCGTTGTGCAGCAGCTTTTGCAGACTTTTTATCAATCCGTTTAGGTGTTGAAAAATCAAAACTTAAAGTAGCTGTTGGGCATGACCCTCGCTTGTCGGCTGAACGTATAAGCGATGCTTTGATAAAGGGTTTTGCTTCCTGCGGTGTCAGTGTTTTGAATTGTGGGCTCTCATCAACTCCCGCTATGTTTATGGCGGTTTTGGGCCTTGAATGTAGCGGTTCTGTTCAGATAACCGCAAGCCACCATCCTGGAGACAGGAACGGTCTTAAGTTCTTTACAAGGGACGGGGGACTTGACTCAAAGGATATTGAATATATCCTTGATACTGCTGGAGGCATAACAGTCAGCGAAACGCAGGCAGATGTGACTGACGTCAACTATATGAAAGAATATGCTGCACATCTGCGTTCGATAATCTGCAACGAAACAGGGAAACAAGAGACTGAAAAACCTCTTTCGGGCATGAAGATAATGGTTGATGCAGGTAACGGAGCAGGCGGATTCTATGCCACTGACGTTCTTGCTCCTCTCGGTGCAGATGTTTCTTCAAGCATAAATCTTGAACCAAACGGAAGCTTCCCTGTGTATGTTCCGAATCCTGAGTCATCTGTAATGGTTGAGAGTGCTTCGAAACAGGTTTTAAAGAACGGTGCTGATTTTGGCATAGTATTTGATACCGATGTTGACAGAGCGGGCTGTATTTTGAGCAATGGAGATGAGCTGAACCGCAACAAGCTTATAGCTTTAATTTCTGCAATAATTCTTGAGAATGAAGCTAATGCTACGATAGTTACGGATTCTGTAACATCGTCGGGCCTTACTGAGTTTATTTCTTCTCATGGCGGTAAGCACCTTCGTTTTAAACGTGGATACAGAAACGTCATCAACAAGCAAATAGAACTTAATCAGGCAGGTGTCAGTTGTCCGCTTGCAATAGAAACTTCAGGCCATGCTGCTTTTAAAGAGAATTATTATCTTGATGACGGAGCTTATCTTGTAACAAAGCTGATTATAAAAGCAGCACAGCTTCGTGAGAATGGCGGCAATCTTGAAAGCTTCATTTCGGACCTCAAAGAGCCAAAAGAGGAAAAAGAGCTGCGGTTTAAAATAAAGCTTGAAGACTTTAAATCTTACGGTGAAAATATAATTTTTCAGCTCAAGTCGGAAGCGGAGACCCGTGACGGGTGGACGGCAGAGAAAGTAAACTATGAGGGAGTGCGAATAAACACAGATAAGACTAACGGTGACGGCTGGTTTCTGTTAAGACTGAGTGTTCACGACCCGATAATGGTTTTAAACTGTGAAAGCGATTCAGTCGGCGGCACGCAAATAATGCTTGATGATATACAAAAGTTTCTTTCAAAGTATGATGAGTTAGACTTAAGTGTGTTTAGTAAATAAGAAAAAGACCTTGGAAACCTTTTGGTTTCCAAGGTCTTTTAATGTTTTTATTTTCCTGAAACGGTAACTCCGTCAAATTCAACCCAAGGCATGAAGGTTGTTCCGTCGGTCACTTGTTCTTTAGATATTGCAACAATGTTGTTTAACATGTCTATGATGTTTCCGCTTATCATCGTTTCGCTTACAGCAGAACCGATTTTACCGTTTTCAATAATAAAGCTATTTTTAGCCACTCCTGAAAAGTCACCGTTAATTGAAGGCTCGCCGCCTGAAAAACGGTTTACTATCAGACCTTTGTCGATGCCTTTTATCATTTCCTCAAGAGGAATATCGCCTGGTAAAACTTCGAGGTTTCTTCCGGAATTGAGTGAGCGTGGGAATCCTGTTTTGTTTGCGCCGTATTGTGAAAGGATAAAAGTTTTAAGGACACCGTCCTTTATAATATCCATGTTTTCAACAGGATATCCGTCATTTGTGAAACGCTCAGCAGCAACTGCACGTTCATCTATCGGAACAGAGCGGACATTCAACGTTTCACACGCTACCTTAGTGTTGAGAGAGTCTTTCCACGGTGATGTGCCGTCGATGAGAACGCTTGTTGAAATGAAGTTTCTTATGGCTGTATTAAGAAGGTCACAGAAGCAATCCGGAGAGTAAATAACCTTTCCTACAAACTTCTCTTCTGGTGATACAGTTTCAAGCTGTTTTTCGCAGTCCTCAAGCAGCATTCTTTGAACGCCAAGGTCCATAAAAGGTTTTTCAAGATTGTCTGTTACACAGTAATATCCGTTGAAAGAAGAAGTTTTTTCTCCTTCGTGAGCCGAAAACATTGTGTAAAAGGAATAACTACCGCACTCATGTGAGATAGCGGTTCCGTTTGAGTTCATATACAGCTCGTTGCTGTGTTTGAAACTGGATGTAAGTTGTTCCAGCATTACTCTTGGAAACTCTTGAGCAGTTTGTTCTAAAAATTCCTCTATACGGTCAAAAAGTTTGTCTCTATCGGGCTTGAAAATTCCTGTTTTATATTCTGCCTTTTCTGTGAAGGGAGCAATCTGCTCTGCTTCATCAGCAACAGACGACTCGGCAGCAGCTATACAGTCGGCAGCTGCTTTGTCGATTGCGGCTTTGTCAACCTGGTTTATAGCAACAACTCCCTTTTTAGAGTCTTTAATTGCTTTCATGGATATGCTTGTGTCGAAAGTTGAGCGCATCAGGCTGAACTTGCCGCCATCTACATTCAGTTCGTCTGATTTTCCTTTGTAAACTATGCATTGAGCGTGGTCTGCGCCGGCCTTTTTCAGAGCCTCAATAGCATATTGTGCGATTTCATAATTGTTTTTCATTTTCGGCTCCTTTCTATCAGCGACCGCCGATGGTTATTTTGCATTTTATTGCGGGACCGCCCATTCCGACAGGCATAGGCTGTTTCTTTCCGCACATTCCGGAACTGGTCCAGACCATGTCATTTGAAAGCATATCAACAGTTTTAAGCATATCAAAAGCCACGCCTGAAATTGTGGTATCACGTATTGCACGTCCGAGCTTGCCTTTCTTTATCTCATACCCCATGCCAACACCGAACATGAATTCACCTGTGGTGTCAGCCTGTCCGTTGTTGGTTTCGGTGAGAAAATAACCGTCATCGATTGATGCAATCATATCTTCTATAGAGCTGGTTCCTGGAAGAATCGCTGTGTTTCGCATACGAATAAGCGGTTCATCGGAGAAAGCATATGCTCTGGCGTTGCCCTGCGGCTTAACGCCGAAATGCTCTGCCGATTCACGGTTGTTCATATAGCCAGTGAGTACACCGTCTTTTATTAGGATGGCATCTTCAGCGGGAGTGCCCTCGTCATCGACGAAAACGGGCAGGGGAACGGGGGAGCCGTTGGGTTGAGTGTGCGCAAAGTCTATCATCGTAACAAGCGGACTTGCAATCTGTTTGTTGAGATTATGTGCAGCTACTGAACCGCTTAAAACCATGTCGGCTTCAACTGTGTGACCGACAGCTTCATGGGCAAGTATTCCCGCAAGATTCGGATGCATAACAACATCACGGTATCCTGCTTCTGCATATACGCCCTCTGCTTTTTTTATGATATTTTCATACAGCTCGTCAACACCGGCAAAGAGTTTGTCGGGAGTTGAAAACACATCGGCGAAAAAGCCGTAACCGCCGAAAACTTTGTATAATTCTACATTTGTGCCGTCATTTGCCTCTGCGGTAAAAATTACAATTACGTAGCTTCTAGGTACGAGTGAGTATGAATCGTATCCGTCGTTAACACGTAGCAGTTTTTCCATTGAATCGCATCTCACTATAACTTTTCGGCTGACGAGTTTCGGATATTTTTTTTCAATATATTTATCGACTTCCTTTGCGAAGTCAATGTAAAGCTTCTGTTCGCAGTCACGTATTTCGCCGTTCATCACTTTTTCACCGCTGCTGATTACAGGGAGAGATTTGCCTGTACCTGCTCTTGATGCGAGAAATATGGCATTTTCGCCGGCGGCCTTTATGATGTTTTTTATACTGTCTTCGGAGTATTCAGTGCCTGATGCAAAACCGTAAACGCCGTTTTTATAAACTCTTGCACTGACACCGCTTTGTTCGGTACGTAAATTGTTTACAAGGTTTCCTCCGATTAAGGCTACAGCACGTGAAGCATTGACTTGTGCTCTCAGCTCTGTGTGGTCGGAGAGAAAATTTTTATAAGGAGAAAGCAAGTCTTTTATCATATATTTTTCCTCTCTTGTTAAATTGTTTCAAGGTTATTATACCACTATTACTTTAAAAATCAACTTTATGGCAAGGCAAATATATTTACTCTATTCCTTTTTCGACAGAAATATGCTAAGCTAAACAAAAGGGGTGAAGGATATGAAAAAGGCAACAGCGATATTTTTGGTTGTGTTATTATTTTCCTTATGTTCGTGTTCAACAGAAGTAAATAATACGATAACTACCCAAACCGAAGAAACCACTCAAACGGCTAACATTCCTTCTGCTGAGCAGCTTTCTTCAAGTGTGAAAGACAGCAGAGTGACGAGTGATTTTCTTGATTTTTGCAGCGAAAAATACGGTGGCGATTTGCTGATTTCACTTTCTACATCGCTTGATAAAGGTGAGTATGACGAGGATTTTTGGTATGTACGGACCGGCAATACGCTAAATGTTCTGTTAGATATATTTTCAGGGGCCGACAAGGCTGAGAATTATGTCTCGCTCGGCTCAAACGGTCGTGAGTCTTTTTCAATGAGTTTTGCGGGAGATATCAATCTTGCTGACGATTGGTGCCTTATGCAGCATTGTGTTACTGTTGAGGGCGGTGCTTTGGGATGTGTTTCATCTGAGCTTGTAAGCGAGATGAAATCGGCAGATGTTATGATTATAAATAATGAGTTTGCCTTTTCAGACAGGGGAAGTCCTCTCAGGGGAAAAATGTATACTTTCAGAGCAAAGACTGAAAATGTTGAGATGCTAAAGCAGCTCGGTGTAGATGCAGCTTGCCTTGCCAATAACCATGTTTATGATTACGGCAGAAATGCGTTTTTTGATACACTTTCGACACTTGATAAAGCTGGTATAAAGCGTTTCGGAGCGGGAAAGAATGCTGAGGAAGCTCAGCAGCCGCTTTATTATGTAGTTAACGGTATAAAGGTTGCAATCATAGGCGCCACACGAGCGGAAAAATATATAATGACGCCTGAGGCCCTTGAGGATACACCCGGGGTGTTCAGGACGTATGACGACACACGGCTTATAAGGTCTATCGAACAAGCGAAGCAGAACAGCGATATAGTTATAGCCTTTCTGCATTGGGGAACAGAGTTTACCTCTGTGCTTGAGCCTGTTCAGATAAGCCTTGGCAGAAAGTGCGTGGATGCAGGAGCAGATGCAGTTATAGGGGCACATCCTCACTGCCTGCAGGGTATGGATTTTTACAAGGACAAGCTTATAGCCTATAGCTTGGGCAATTTCTGGTTTAATGACGAAACAGTTGATACAGGAATATTAAAGCTTGAGATATCATCACCCGAAAACATCAGTTCAAGTTTTGTTCCTTGCATACAGAAAAACTGTGAAACTTTTTTGGCAACGGACAAAAAAGAACAAACGAGAATTTTCGGCTATCTTGAGGAGCTTTCCGATAATCTTACAATTGACGAAAACGGCAAAATAAATCCGTCATAATTGTTTATTATTAATTGACTTTACAGTTTCAAAATGCTATTATTATTTGAAAAGTTTTACATAACTAAAAGGGCTGATAGTTTTGGGAAAATTTGAAAAGATGCTTATTGCCAGCGACTTTGATGGTACGCTGAAAACGGATAGCGGAATCATTGAGGACAGCGTGCGAGAGGCGATACAGTATTTCATTTCTCAGGGCGGCTATTTCACAGTCTGCACAGGCAGAACATATCAGGGTTTTCATATGTACGACCCGACTTTTATCAATGCGCCTGTACTTTTAACAAACGGTTCTATGGCATATGACTATGCAAATAACAAGAGTGTTTTCATGAATGGCATCGGCGAAGAGGGTGTAACCCTTGTACGAGCTGTCATGGAGACGTTTCCGGAAGTTGCAATTGAGATGTATCCGTTTAATAAGACTTATGCAATACATCTTGATGAGCATGCGCACCGTCATTTTACGAGTCAGGATATCCCTTATGAAGTAATATCTGACCCTGCACAGGCGGAATTGCCGTGGGCAAAGGCTATGCTTGGTGCACATGAGTATTCACAGCAGGTCCAGCAATTTATGCGTGAGAATTTTGAGTCGCCGTCATTTTTACCGACTAACGGCGGCTATGTTGAAATAATGAAAAACGGGTCAGATAAAGGTGTCGGCCTTTTAACTCTTGCCGATTCTTTGGGTGTACCGCACGACCGTACTTTTGCGGTAGGTGACGGTTATAACGATATTGAGATGCTCGATGCGGCTAAAGCAGGTTTTGTGCCGTGTAACGGTTCACCTGAAGCACTTATGCACGCAACCTATCTTGTCAGGTCAAATAATAACGGAGCAGTTGCTCACGTTATTGAAATATTAGATTCAATGTATTAACTTTAGGAGGATAACCATGGAAGTTAAGCAGACAAATTTTGCAGTAATAGGAATAAGCGGAAGAGGAAGTTCAATGCTTTCGGAGCTGCTTGAGGTTCCCGGAGTAAATGTTGTAGCTGTTTGCGATAAATATGAGGACAGAGCGCAGGACGGCGCAAAGATAGTTAAAAAGAAGAGCGGGAAAGAGCCCGATATCTATCTTGACTATAAAGAGATGCTCAAGCGTGACGATATAAAGGCTGTTATGTGCTGCACGACATGGATAACACATGCACGTATAGCTATTGATTGTATGCGTGCGGGTAAGCACGTTGCGATTGAAGTTGGCGGAGCTGCTTCTATTGAGGAGTGCTGGCAGATGGTAAGAGCATCTGAGGAGACAGGCAAGTTCTGTATGCTTCTTGAAAACTGCTGCTATGACCGTAACGAAATGGCTCTTTTGAGAATGGTAAGAGAGGGCATCTTTGGCGAAATCGTCCATATGGAGGGCGGTTACAGACATGATTTGAGAGAAGAAATATCTCTCGGACGAGAGAATCGCCACGGCAGAATACATAACTTCAAAAGCAGAAACGGTGAACTTTATCCTACGCATCAGCTTGGCCCTATTGCAAAGGTTCTGCATATAAACAGAGGAAACAGATTCTTAACTCTTTCATCCATGGCGAGCAAGTCAAGAGGACTTAATGTGTGGATTAAGAATCAAAAGGGCAACGACTACGATTTGGCAGATTATCCGTTTAATGAGGGTGACGTAGTAACTACTATGATAAAATGTGCTAATGGTGAAACCGTTGTACTTTTCCATGACTGTTCACTTCCTCGTCCGTATTCCAGAAACTACAAGATTCAGGGTACGTGTGCTATATATAATGAGGACAATGACAGTATATATATTGACGGCACAAGCCCGCAGATTCCGGGTCACTGGGACCACACCTGGGAGAAGTTTGAAAAGTATCGTGACCAGTATGAGCATCCGCTGTGGTCAAAGTACAGCACAGAGGGTATTCACGCAGGACACGGCGGCATGGATTACCTTGTTCTTTCTGCTTTTGTTGAAAGTGCTATGTATGACCTTGAGCCGCCTATCGATGTGTATGATGCTGCAACATGGATGGCGATAACCTGTCTTTCAGAGCAGTCTGTAGCAATGGGCAGTATGCCTGTTCCCGTACCGGACTTTACAAACGGTCTGTGGATAGACAGAGAGCCTGCAAGACGCAGTATGTATAATACTGAAGAGGTTTGCAACGAGTTTTTCGGCGGCGCTTCGGAGGAAGCTCCAACCGGTAATAAGATTTCCCGTTTCTTTGCGGGACTCAAACGCTCTGGCGATAAATAATAGTATTGATTTTTTACGATTGGAGAATGCGGAATGAGCTATTATATAGGTGTTGACGGCGGCGGTACAAAAACTGCGTTTGCCCTTTTTGATGAGGATAAAAATGTAGTTGAAACTGTCACAAGTACAGGCAGTAACCATGAGAATCTTGAGGGCGCTTTTGATGAGGCGAGCGGTATTATTTGGGACGGTATCTGCGATTTGCTTAAAACCGCAGGTAAGACACTTGATGATATCGGTTTTACACTGATGGGTCTTGCGGGAATAGACCATCCTTTCCAGCACGATATTATGTGTGAAAAGCTGAAGGCTAAGGGACTCAAGAATTTTGAGATTTATAATGACGGATTTATAGTTGTAAAAGCAGGTTCAATAAGCGGAGCTGCAATAGGTTATAACTGCGGAACGGGTACTTGCTGTAACGCAATCGACTCTGACGGCAGAATGCTTCAGCTCGGCGGATTCAGCGAGTGTTCAGGCGATGTCGGAAACGGCACATGGATAGCTCAGACTGCTTTCAGACTCATATACGACGAGGTTTATCTCGGACTTGAGCCCACAGCTATAACAAAGATGTACTATGAGCGATTCAATATCGGCAGCCGTGAGGAGTTTCTTGGTTCAATAGCAAAGCTTGAAACAGAAGAATCACCCGTTTATGTGCAGGCTCTGATAAGCTTCTTCTTTGCGGCGGCAGAGGCTGGAGATGCTCCCGCATTGCGTTATGTTGATGTTATGGCTAAACGTGGTGCAGAGCTTATCGCAGCTCTCGCAAAGCAGATGAATTTTGCAGGTGATGAGGTTGAGGTTGTGCTTTCAGGCTCAATGCATACAAAGCTTCCAAATGCTGTATATCTTGCAAAGCTTGCAGAGAATGCAGAGGCATTCAGCGGCAGAAAGATAAAGTTTATAAAGCTTGATAAAGCACCTGTTACAGGATGTGTCAACTGGATTTTCCAGGAGTATAAATAAGTTAATTTTTAAAGAAAAGAGATGCTTGTATATGAAAGAAATTACAGTAGCAGTCATCGGCTCAGGCAGTACATATTGTCCCGAACTCGTGGATGGATTCCTCAAAGCAAAGGATAGTCTTAAGCTTAAAAAGATATCGTTTATGGATATTGATGAAAGAAAAAGAACAATTGTCGGCGACCTTTGCGTAAGAATGCTCAAGAATGCCGAATGTGACTGTGAGGTTGTTTTTACAGATGACCTTGATACAGCGCTTCAGGGTGCTGACTTTGTTGTCACGCAGATAAGAGTCGGTAAGCTTCCTTGCCGTCATCTTGATGAGAGCATTCCGAAGAAGTACAATCTTATCGGTCAGGAGACAACAGGTATCGGCGGCTTCTTCAAGGCACAGAGAACGATTCCTGTTATCAAGCACATTTGTGACAGAATAGAAGCTATTTGTCCTGATGCATGGCTTATTAACTTTACCAATCCGTCCGGCATAATCACAGAGTTTATTCTCAATAACACCAATGTTAAGAATATCGGTCTTTGCAATGTTCCGATTGATATGCTTGATGATATCAAGGAGATAGTAGGGGAAGACAGTGAGATTACATATGTCGGCCTCAACCACTTGAGTTGGATTACTTCTATTAAAAAGGATGGAAAAGAACTTCTTGGCGGTCTTATTGAAGAAGGTTTCTCTCCGAAAGTTATGGCAAACATCAAGGATGACGGTTTCTCAATTGATTGTTTGAGAACAATTCAAGCTATTCCATCATCATATCTCCAGTATTATTACTGCCGTGAGGCAAAGCTCCAGCATCAGAACGAGGGCGAAAAGACAAGAGCTCAGGTTTGCATGGAGATTGAGGAACAGCTTCTTGAAATGTATCAGAACGAGGAAATCGTAACAAAGCCTGCACTTCTTGATAAGAGAGGCGGTCACAAGTATTCACTTGCAGCGGTTTCGCTTATAGATTCTCTTGCAAACGATAAGAGAGATGTTCACGTTGTAAACATCAAGAACAACGGAACACTTCCGTTCATGGCAGATGACGATATCGTCGAGATTGCAGCTGTTATCGGCAGTGACGGTGCAACACCTGTTCCTGTTACCGAGACTATCAATGACCATGTTATAGGTCTTATGAGAGTTGTAAAGACTTATGAGAAGTATGCTGTTGAAGCAGCGATAACAGGCTCTGATGAAGCCGCACTTAACGGACTTCTTGTTCATCCTCTTGTCGGTGATTGGGAGAAGGCGAAGGCATGCTTTGAAGAGATGAAAGAAGCTCACAAGGACTTCCTTCCTCAGTATTTTAAAGACTGATAAAAATGTAAACACCCGAACAACGTTAAGCTGTTCGGGTGTTTTTTATTTTGATATTACTTAACTTTAAATCTTACGACGTTCCATGAAAGCGGAGCGAGTTTGATTTCGGCTTTCTTGCCGTCAAATACAGGCAGGGGAGCAGATTTCGGAACAACTGTCTGAGAGTCTGCAGTGTTCTCGGCTTTCAGGTCATATCCGCACATTGTGATATGTTCAATGGCCTGCGGGTCTTCAAAGTCTGTGAGATTGAGTGTGACGATGTTGTCCTCTTCGAAATCCCTGTTGACAGCAAAGAGAGTGA
Organism: Clostridia bacterium; assembly: GCA_017407995.1. GTDB lineage: Bacteria > Bacillota > Clostridia > Oscillospirales > Acutalibacteraceae > CAG-177. Next base: position 71,121 of record JAFQVM010000016.1, read on the forward strand.
TTTCCGTGCCGTCCTCGCTAAGTGTTGCACAAGCATCGATGTCGGGGACGTCGTTATACTCTCTGGTGTCGTGCTTTGTAGTGTCGATTACGGGGCGGAGTGCGCTGCCACGTCCGTATTTAGAAGCGTGCATGAACGGATAGAATATCGTCTGTGCCCAAGCTCTGCCGCTATCCTCTGTCATGATAGGAGCGATGACATTTACAAGCTGAGCCATACATGCTACCTTTACTCTGTCGCTGTTGTTGATAAGTGTTATGAGCATCAAACCAACAAGAAGAGCATCTTCAAAGTTGTAAACGTCCTCAAGCAGGTGAGGAGCTTTCGACCACTTTTCAAACTTAGCACCGTTTGAGTGATACCAAACATTCCACTCGTCAACAGAAAGATTGACTGTGTGCTTTGAATGAAGCTTGCCTTTTATATAGTCACATATACAGATAACGGTTTTTATGTAGTCATCAAGTCTTACAGAGTGTGCAAGGAAGTTCTTAGAGTCGTTATCATTGTTGTTGAAGTATTGGTGAAGAGAAATATAATTTACTTTGTCATATGCAAGTTCAAGCGTGGTAGCTTCCCATTCGCCGAAAGTTTTCATTGTTCTTGCTGATGAACCGCAGAGAACGAGTTCGATAGAGGGGTCAGTCCATTTCATTATTTTAGCGGCTTCGTTTGCAACTCTGCCATATTCTACAGCTGTCTTGTGACCCATCTGCCAATCTCCGTCCATCTCGTTTCCGAGGCACCAGAGCTTGATATCGTGGGGATTTTCCCAACCGTGTGAACGGCGTAAGTCGCTCCAGTATGAGCCGCCCTTGTGGTTACAGTACTCAACGAGATTACGTGCTTCTTCGGGACCTCTCGTGCCGAGGTTTACAGCCATCATAGGAGCTGTGTTTGCGGCTTTACACCAGTCTGCGAATTCGTTTGTTCCGAATTCGTTAGGCTCAAGGGTACCCCATGCGAGTTCAAGCTTTTTAGGACGTTTATCAACAGGGCCGACACCGTCCTCCCAGTTGTAGCCTGATACGAAGTTGCCGCCGGGATAACGAACTATCGGTACATCTATCTGACGGATGAGGTCAATTACATCCTGACGGAAACCGTTTTTGTCAGCGGTCGGGTGACCTGGCTCAAAAATACCTCCGTAAACAGCTCTGCCGAGATGCTCAACGAATGAGCCATAGATGCGCTTGTCAATATCGCTTATCTTAAACTCTCTGGCAAGGGTTATCTTGGATTTCTTCATTTTTGTTTGCTCCTTAATATTTAATAAGTTTCTGAGCTTCTTCTATACTGTCGTATTCGCCGCAGGCACATAATCCGCATAGTGCAGCGCCGAAAGCGGCCTCCTCCTTGTGCAGGGGAGTAAGCAGTTTTGTTTGGAACAGACTTTCAAATATTTTCTGCAACGCCGGGTTTTTTCTTAATCCGTTTCCCGAACCGATTAAAATGCTTCTTTTCTCTCGGCCTGACTCATACATGGTGTAAAGTTCGTCTGCAATTGAATGTAATACACCCCAAATAATATGACCGGGAGTAAAATTATCAAGTCCGATATTGCCTATCTGACCTCGGTCCAGAGGATTATCTCTTGTGCCTTCAAAACGTGTGCTGACATAAAGCGGATTTTCAGGTTCTGGATTTTCGAGGTATCTGTCAATTGCGGTATAGGCACTTTCGTTTTTGTTACCTGTAACTAAGTCAGCACAGCCTCTGAGGAACTTTTCAAGCGCTGCAAAAGCCATGCCTCCGCAGAGCGCAGAGCCTACTCTAAGCATTACTGAGCCGTAACACGGACGTAGCTCTGTACCTTTTATGTACTCCTTGCTGTGCGTTGCAAAAGACACCTGACTGCCTGTGCCTATGTTAACGAGCACACAGTTCTCCATATCGCACACAGAGCCGATAAAGCTTGCTTGATTGTCGCCTATTGCAACGCAAACAGGTATGCTGTGGTATTCACCGATGGTCTCAAATTCAGCAGTGACTTTTGGCAGAATATCTGCATTGAGTCCTGCTTTGGCGATAGATTTAGTATCAAAACCCATGCTGTTGATATCAAACAATCCAAAACTTGCCGCATCCGATGAATGCATCACAGGAGATGTGCGCCTGCAAAGCTTCATTGCGAAATAATCGTGGATAGTGCAGCATGAAATAGTGTCGTCGGGAACGCAGTTTTTCTGCATATGCAAGTAATACGTCGAAAGTCCGAATCCTGTTGACATATTATATCCGGTAATCTCGGACAGGTTTTGCGCATATGTTTTGCCGTTGTCACAAAGCTCATTTGCGCCTGTAAACTGCCAGGTGTAAAGAGGACTCAACGCATTTCCGTCTTTGTCGAGATAGACTATGCCATGCATCTGACCTGTTATGCCTATTGATGAAATGTTTGAAAATTCATCAATGAGTTTATCTGCAAGTTCGATGCAGAGTGTTACAATGCTGTTAGGATTTTGAATACCTGTTTTGTCAGTAACACCGGGATTAGCGAGAGTTATGCTTTTGAGCAGCTCACCTGACTGTGAATCCACAGCCACAGCGCATATTGAGGTTGTACCTATATCAATACCGATTGCAGTCATGTTAAAAACTCCTTGAATTAAAGAAGCGGCAGTACTGTATCTTTAAGGAAGTTGCTTTCTTCATCGGAAAGAGTTTTGAAAGGCGGTCTGCATGAGCCCATGTCGTAGCCCATGAGGCAGAGAACTTCTTTTTCAGCGGCCATTACGCAGCCTGTCTTTATGAGAGCCTTTATAATGTCGTTAGCTTCGTGCTGAATAGCCTGAGCACCTGCAATGTCGCCGTTTTTGAAAGCGGCAAAGAGTTTGACGAATTTGTCAGGCATAAAGTTGTATGTACTGCCTATAGCACCGTCTGCACCCATTATTAGACCCGGGAGAAGCATCTCGTCAAAACCGTTGAAGAAAACTTTGTCGGGGAATGCTTTTTTCATTCTCTCAAGCAGATAGTAGTCGTTTGATGTGTGCTTTACGCCGAGGAAACGGTCATCGTTTAAGAAAACAGCAAGGTTGTCCTCGTTCATGCTGACGCCTGAATACAGAGGAATGTTGTAGAGAATCATCGGAATGTTTACGCTGTCGACGATTGCGAAGTAGTATCTCTTTATCTCTTCGAATGAGAATTTGTAGTAGAAAGGAGCGACAGAGGAAACAGCATCATAACCGAATTCTTCAGCTTTTTTCGCAAGACGAATAGCTTCCATCTGGCTTATAGCACCGATGTGAGCTATAAGGGTGCATCTGCCGTTGACGGTCTGTGCAACAGTTTTCATAACCTCGACACGCTCAGCCTCAGTCATCATAAATGCTTCGCCTGTGCTGCCGCATACATAGAAACCGGAAACACCTTTTTCTATGTTCATTTCAATCAGTTTTCTAAGCTCGTCGTGGTTGACATTAAAATCTTTGTCAAACGGAGTGAGGAGCGCTGTAAAAATACCCTGAAATTTCTCTTTCATAACATATCTGCCTTTCAATATATATTTTTTATATAATATCATCTTATTTTAAAAAGGTAAACCGAAAATGTAAAACTTTTCAAAATTTTGACGATTATAGATTATGCTTAAAAGTTGATTTTTACTTGTGCCTGTGATACAATGAAAAACTGTAAAAGTCGGTGAGTAGGAATAAACCGATGTGGAGGAAGAAATATGAAGCTGTCTTTGGTAGTTCCTTGTTATAACGAACAGGATAACGTGGAGCTTTTCTATAATGTTGCTGTCAGTGCGTTTAGTGATGGCGGCTTTGATTATGAATTGATTTTTGTAAATGACGGCAGTAAAGATGCAACCATGCAGAGGCTCAGAGATTTGTATAATAAAGCTGAGAGCAATATAAAAGTGATTGGATTTTCACGCAATTTCGGTAAGGAGTCTGCGATGTATGCGGGGCTAAAAGAGAGCGTCGGCGACTATGTTTGTATAATCGATGCAGATTTACAGCAGAGACCTGAGCTTGTGCTTGATATGCTGAAAATTCTCGAAGAGAACCCTGATTGCGACAGCGTTGCCTGCTATCAGGAGGATAGACGTGAGTCTGAAGTTCTTGCAGCGTTTAAAAACTGTTTTTACAAAATTATAAATAAACTTTCCGAGATTGAGTTTGTCAGCGGTGCGAGTGATTTTAGACTTTTAAGACGTGCTGTTGTGGATGCAGTACTGAGCATGAGTGAGTACCACCGTTTTTCAAAGGGTATATTTTCGTGGGTAGGCTTTAACACCTACTATATGCCCTATGTTGTTGAGGACAGAGCTAACGGTACTACTAATTGGAGCTTTTGGAAACTGTTTAAGTATGCAATAGACGGTATTCTGGCATTTACAACGATACCGCTCCGACTGGCGACTTTTATAGGTCTTTTCAGTTCAGCTGCTTCAATAATTTATATGATAGTGGTAATAATCCAAAAGCTTGCATTTTCTATAGATGTTCCGGGCTATGCAACGATAGTTGTGCTGATTCTTCTGCTTGGCGGACTTCAGCTTTTCTGCATCGGGGTTTTGGGTGAGTATCTTTCAAAGACATATGTAGAGTCTAAGCGCCGACCGATATATATAGCAAAAGAGATTTTGGATTATAAGACACGTGATAAAGACTAAGAAAAGCAAATAAAAATTTTATCAGGAGCTGTTTTGCAGCTCCTGATTTTTTTGCATCTTCGGCACTTTCAAAAAATGAATATAACCCAAACCCTCGGCATATCTATTAACGATACCACTAAACAGGAGGGTTAGTTTTGAAGGGCATAGTTGAAGAGCGTGCGGTTGAGCTTGCAGAGTATATAGTTGAGAATAAAGCTACTGTCAGAGCAGCAGCAAAGGAATTCGGAGTATCAAAGTCGACAGTACATATGGATGTAGCTCAGCGTCTGCGTGGATTGAATCCCAAGCTTTACAGAGAAGTCAGGGAGATTCTCGATGTTAATAAGGCACAGCGCCATATTCGTGGTGGAATGGCAACGAGAGAAAAATATAAAAATTCAAAATAAATTTTAGGTACATCTTTGTCAAAAAAATATTGTATTGTGCCGCTTGTTGTGATATATTTTTATTGTTTATTAAACCAACAGGAGGCAATTATGAAACAGCTCAATATCGGAATCATAGGAGCGGGACGAATCGGCTCGCTTCACGCAAAGTCGATAACTTATAACGTGCCCAGCGCAAGAGTTATCGGTATTACAGATGTCAGAAAAGATGGGCTTGAGGCACTTGCACAGGAGCTTTCTATACCGAAGGTATATGATGACTATAAGCAGATGCTTGCAGACAGCGAGGTAGATGCTGTTCTTGTCTGTTCTTCGACTGATACCCATGCTGATATCGCAATTGAAGCGGCTAAAGCGGGCAAGCACATTTTCTGTGAGAAGCCTGTTGACCTGACTCCTGAAAAGGTAAAGGCAGTTATCAAAGCAGTTGATGAGGCGGGAGTTAAGCTCCAAGTCGGTTTTAACCGCAGATTTGACCATAACTTTTCTAACGTCAAGGCGATGGTAGCTGATGATAAAATCGGTGAGGTACATATAGTGAAGATTACATCACGTGACCCTGCTCCGCCACCGGCAGAGTATTCGGCAGTCTCGGGCGGAATGTTCCTTGATATGACTATCCATGATTTTGATATGGCACGCTTCCTTTCCGGCAGCGAGGTAACAGAGGTATATGCAAATGCAACATGCCTTGTTGACCCTGCAATCGGCGAGGCAGGCGATGTTGACACAGCTGTTATAAGTTTGAAGTTTGCAAACGGCGCAATCGGCGTTATCGATAACAGCAGACGTGCCGCATACGGTTATGACCAGAGAGTAGAAGTTTTCGGAAGCAAGGGTGCAGCCGTAGCATCCAACGACACACCTACGAATGTAAAATTTATGGGTGAGGACGGTGTTGTGAGCGACAAGCCTTTGTATTTCTTCCTTGAGAGATATATGCAGTCTTTCAGGGATGAGATGCTCCAGTTTGTCGATGCTGTAAATAACGATACAGCTACGCCCACAACAGGTGAGGACGGTCTTAATTCTCTTCTTGTTGCACTTGCAGCCAAGAAGTCTGTAGCTTTGGGCAGACCTGTGCTCATGAGCGAAATGAACTAACAAAAAACAGCCGCAGATTTCTGCGGCTGTTTGCTATTAGATTGAGGTTATCGCTTTTACTCTCCTGCGCCTTCATAGTTTCGCAGGGTCAGTTCGGGCTCGGTTTCGGGACAAAGGCTTTTATTTTCAACGCAGAAGAAGGCACCTGTGTTGTTAGCGGAGTATGTATATCTGTTGAAGTTGGTTTCGCCGTATTGTGGTACAGCCTGAGTATAGCTTCCGGGTTCTGGGATGAAAATCATATCCGATACTTTTTGTGGGTCATCATTGCCGTTTGAGAATATGGTTATAACTGAGTTGCAAATCTCACGAAAGTTTGTGAGTGCACCGGAATTCATCTCCTGAATGGTTGCAGACGTTGTTATTGAGCACCTTTTTATACTTAAGTCATCTTCCTTGGCATAGAGCCTGATTAGAAATTGAACTTTATTGTCAGGTGACAGTATAAAGTTATATTGTATTTCGTCGTTGCTGTCTGTAATCAGTGCTTCTTTGGAGTCTATCTGTGCCCATACAAGCTGTTTGTTGAATCTTCTCTCAAACATTTTTACATCTGAAAAACGCTGTACGGAGCAAGCACTGAGCGTTATTAATAAAAGCGATAAAAACAGGGCGAAAACTCGTTTCATTTGACCTCCTTTATTCTTGTTAAACCCCAATATACTGTTAGAATTCACAAGAAACTACGCAATATATTCAATTGTATATATGTATATGTAGAAATCATTCAAACAAGTCCTTTTGACTTGAATTTTAACAAAAAAAAGAATAAAATTATAAGTAAATATACAGTGCTCGATTTATATGCTCGTCAAAAAACAGATGGAGGTATTTTCTTTGAAAAAAGTAGCAATCATTATGGGAAGCGACAGCGATTTGCCGGTAGTAGCTCCCGCAATAAAAAAGCTTCAATCTTTCGGAATTGAGTGTGAAGCTCATGTGTTTTCTGCACACAGAACACCTGAAGCTGCCTGCAGCTTTGCTGCTAACGCACAGAGTAATGGTTTTGGTGTAATTATTGCTGCGGCAGGCAAGGCAGCTCATCTTGGTGGAGTGCTTGCAGCTCATACAGTTCTTCCTGTAATCGGAATTCCTGTTAAGTCCTCAACACTTGACGGTCTTGATGCTCTTCTTGCAACTGTTCAGATGCCTTCTGGTATTCCTGTTGCGTGCGTTGCAATTGACGGTGCTGAGAATGCGGCGATACTTGCAGTTCAGATGCTTGCTCTGAGTGATGAAGGACTTACGGCAAAACTTTTAAAAATGAAAGAAGATATGGCAGAGGCGGTTCTTAAAAAAGATGCCGCACTCGCTGAGAAAGTAAAGAATCTTTAAAATCCATCGAAGGGACTGAACCGAATGCTTGACAAACCGCACGAGGAATGTGGCGTATTTGGTATTTTTAATATGAACGACCGCAACATTGCGCAGGATATATATCTTGCATTGTTTGCTCTTCAGCATAGGGGACAGCTTAGTTGCGGAATCACCGTGGATTACGGTGAGGGAGTAGTTGAAACGGTTAAGAACTCAGGGCTTGTGCCGGAAGTTTTTAATGCTGATACTCTTGATAAGTTTAAGAAAAACGGAATAGGAGTTTCGGGCATAGGCCATGTGCGTTACTCTTCAAAAGAATTTGCTGAGAGAGCTAACAATCAGCCTCTCGTAATGCGTTATGCACGAGGAATAGCGGCTATCGCCAATAACGGCGGTCTTTCTAACGGAAAGACTTTGAGGCAGAGTCTGGAAGCTGACGGTGCAATTTTCCAGACAGGTAGTGACGCTGAGCTGATAGGCTATCTTGCGGCTGGACATAGGCTTAAAGAAAAGAATATGGAGAGTGCCATTGAAAAGACAATGGATGAGATTATAGGCGCATACTCCTTTGTAATGATTTCTCCCAATAAGCTTATTGCTGTGCGTGACCCTCAGGGCTTCAGACCGTTGTGCTTAGGTAAGATTGAGGACAGTTATGTCGTAGCCAGCGAGAGCTGTGCCATAGTCGGAATAGGCGGTACATTTATCCGTGATATTGAGCCGGGCGAGATTTTAGTTATAACTAAGGATGGTTTGCACAGTAACAAGCGCCATTGCGGACAAAAGACTTCACTTTGTATTTTTGAGCATGTATACTTTGCACGTCCCGATTCGGTGATTGACGGTGCGGGAGTACATATAGCTCGTAAGCGTGCAGGAGCGATGCTTGCTAAGGAAAATCCTGTTGATGCCGATGTAGTAATCGGTGTTCCGGATTCGGGTATAGATGCAGCAATCGGCTATGCCGATGAGTCAGGAATTCCGTTTGAAACAGGGTTTATAAAGAATCGATATGTGGGCAGAACCTTTATTCAGCAGACGCAGGTTCAGCGTGAAAAAGCCGTTCACATCAAGCTCAATCCCATAAGCTCTGCGGTAAAGGGCAAAAGGGTTGTTCTTATAGATGACTCAATTGTACGTGGAACTACCAGCGCACACATAGTTGAGCTTTTGAGGGCAGCGGGTGCGGTTGAAGTACATATGCGAATATCATCACCGCCGTTTCTCAATCCCTGCTATTTCGGTACGGACATCAGCTCCAGAGAGTATCTCATAGAGTGTAATCTTTCAGAGGATGAGATATGCCAGCGAATCGGTGTGGATTCACTTGGATATTTAAGCATGGATGCACTTTACTCGATAGCTAAAGAGTCAAAATGCGGATTCTGCGATGCTTGCTTTACAGGCAAATACCCGGTAGAGTGTCCGGATTTAGATAAAGACGATAAATTTACTTCAAAATTAAAAACACTTGAAAAATAATAATGAGAGGTTTAACGATTATGGAAAGTTATTCAAAGAGCTATAAGGATGCAGGCGTTGACGTAACCGCAGGTTACCGTGCGGTTGAGCTTATAAAGGACCATGCAAAGCGCACCTCTATTCCTGGAGTGATTTCGGGACTCGGCGGTTTTGGCGGACTTTTTGCGCCAGACCTTACAGGTATTACAAATCCTGTTCTTGTGTCGGGAACTGACGGTGTTGGCACAAAGCTTAAAATCGCATTTTTGATGGACAAGCATGATACAGTCGGTATTGACTGCGTTGCTATGTGTGTAAACGATGTTGCTTGTTCGGGTGCAAAGCCGTTGTTTTTCCTTGACTATCTTGCAGTTGGCAAGAATATACCAGAGCGTGTAGCTGAAATTGTTTCGGGTGTAGCAGAGGGTTGTGTCCAGGCAGGCTGTGCACTTATCGGCGGCGAGACAGCAGAGATGCCCGGCTTCTATCCTGTTGATGAATATGACCTTGCAGGCTTCAGTGTAGGTATGGCAGATAAGTCAAAGCTTATTGATTCTTCCGACCTTGCAGCAGGCGATGTGCTTGTCGGTGTCAGCTCGTCGGGACTTCATTCAAACGGTTTTTCACTTATAAGAAAGATATTCAATATCAGCAATAACGGCGAACGCCTGAATGTCTATGTTGAAGATTTCGGACATACTCTCGGCGAGGAACTTCTTACTCCCACTAAGATATATGTAAAACCGCTTCTTGCGCTTATGGATAAGGTTAAGATTCACGGTGTTTCTCACATTACAGGTGGCGGCTTCTACGAGAATATTCCGAGAATGCTCAACGACGGTATCCACGCAAAAGTTGAGAAAGCGGCTATTCCTCAGTTGCCGATATTCAAACTTCTTTCAACAGAGGGAATCCCTGAGCGTGATATGTATAACACCTTTAATATGGGTATCGGACTTTGCATCGCAGTAAGCAAGGATGATGCTGATGAGACAGTCAGAATCCTTCGTGAGTGCGGTGAGACTGCTAATATCATTGGTGAGGTTGTCAGCGGCGAAAAAGGAGTAACAATATGCTAAACATTGTTGTTCTGGTGTCCGGCGGCGGAACTAATCTTCAGGCGCTTATTGATGCCGAAGCTGACGGTAAAATCAAACACGGTCGTATCAGCAAGGTTATAGCAAGCCGTAGCGATGCTAAGGCACTTACCCGTGCTGCTAATGCTAATATTGATACAGCTGTTGTGCCTCGTAAAGAGTTTGAAAATGATGAAAAGTTTAACGAGGCATTACTTGAAGAGTTGGATAAGGCAAAGCCTGACATAATTGTTCTGGCGGGATTTATGCATATTCTCTCAGAAAAAGTTATACAGAAGTATGATAAAATGATGCTCAACGTTCATCCCTCGCTTATACCTTCGTTTTCGGGCAAAGGTTTTTATGGCTTGAAGGTGCATGAGGCTGCTCTTGAACGTGGAGTGAAGATAACAGGAGCAACAGTACATTTTGTCAACGAAATTCCGGACGGTGGAGAGATAATCGTTCAAAAGGCGGTAGAAATTATGCCTGGCGACACCCCAGAAACCCTCCAGCGCCGTGTTATGGAACAGGCTGAATGGAAAATACTTCCTGAGGCAGTTGCAAAACTTTGTGAAGAAAGAGACAGATAAGATTAAAAAATATTGAAAGATTTGAAAGGAATGTTCAACATGAAAAGACGAGCCCTTATCAGTGTTTCTGATAAAACAGGAGTTGTGGATTTTGCAAGGGAGCTTGCAGCTCTCGGATTTGAGGTTGTGTCTACAGGCGGCACAGCAAAAGCTATACAGGATGCAGGTATTCCCTGTACCGGAGTTTCCGATATAACAGGATTTCCCGAGTGCCTTGACGGCAGAGTTAAGACTCTCCATCCGGCTATCCATGCAGGTGTTCTTGCAATGCGCTCAAATCCTGAGCATATGAATCAGATTGAGGAGCTCGGTGTTGTACCGATTGATGTTGTTTGTATCAATCTCTATCCTTTCAAACAGACAATTCTTAAAGAGGGCGTAACTCTTGAGGATGCAATTGAGAATATAGATATCGGCGGACCGACAATGATAAGAGCGGCAGCCAAAAACTGGCAGGATGTCGCAGTTGTTGTTGACCCTGCTGATTACAGCGAGATTATTGCTCAGCTTAAAGAGAATAACGAAGTTTCCAAGGAAATGAAGTTCCGCCTTGCAGGAAAAGTTTTTGAGCATACAGCACAGTATGATTCAATGATAAATGCCTATCTTCGTGAGCAGAGAGGGGAAACAGAGCTTCCCGATGCACTTTCTCTTACATATGAGAAGGTTCAGGATATGCGTTACGGCGAGAACCCGCATCAGGGCGCAGCGTTCTATAAAGAGATTAACTGCCCGAGCAACAGTCTTGCAGCAGCAAAGCAGCTTCACGGCAAGGAGCTTTCGTATAACAATATCAACGATGCTAACGGTGCACTTGACGTACTCAAAGAGTTTGGTTGGGACGAGCCTTGTGCAGTAGCAGTCAAGCATGCCAATCCCTGCGGCGTAGGTCTTGGCGACAGCATTTATGAGGCATATGTAAACGCTTATAATTCAGACCCTGTTTCGATTTTTGGCGGTATAGTTGCTCTTAACAGAGAGGTTGATGAGCAGACAGCAAATGAGCTTGCAAAGATATTCCTTGAGATTATCATTGCTCCTTCTTTCTCACAGGCAGCACTTGATATCCTTACAGCCAAGAAGAATATCAGACTTCTCGAACTTCCTCGCCTTGCTGACAAGAACAGCCCTGAAGCTCTTGATATGAAGAAGGTTGTAGGCGGACTTCTTGTCCAGAAGCTTGATACAATCATTCTTCCTGAGGATGTTGAGCTTAAGTGTGTGACAAAGCGTCAGCCTACAGAAGAAGAAATGAAGCAGATGCTCTTTGCATGGAAAGTTGTAAAGCATGTAAAGTCAAACGGCATCGCTCTTGCTAAAGATAACATGACCGTCGGCGTAGGCCCCGGACAGACCAACAGAGTAACAGCGCTTGACCTTGCTATCAAGTATGCAGGCGACAGAGCAGCAGGTAGCGTAATGGGCAGCGATGCATTCTTCCCGTTCTCAGACTGTGTTGAGGCTGCCGCAAAAGCAGGTATTACAGCTATCATCCAGCCGGGCGGCTCCATCAGAGATGAGGACAGCATCAAGGCAGCAGACGAAGCAGGCATTGCTATGGTGTTTACGTCCATGCGCCACTTCAAACACTAATTATTACGGATTGCGGAAAAATACGCACATAGCTGCGTTATAAGAACCTGCAAACGGCAGTCACGTACACAAAGTACGCTTCTTTGTTTGCAGAACCTTATGCCTTGCTCTGCACGCATTTTTCTCAATCCTCAGTTTGCTAAAAGTTATGCGGAAAAATACGCACATGATACTGTGTTATAAAACCAATACACTATAAATTTCAGGGGAGCGTTTTGCGCTCCCCGAATTTGGATTATTGAGAAACTTTGAAAGGATTGAAAAATATGAAAATTCTTATGCTTGGTTCGGGTGGCAGAGAGCACGCTCTTGTAAGGAAACTTAAAGAGAGTTCAAAGGTTGATGAGATAATATGCGCTCCCGGCAACGGCGGAATATCTTGTGATGCAAAGTGTTTCCCTGTTTCCGTTATGGATAAAGAGGGTATAATCGAGCTTGCAAAACAGGAGAATGTAGACCTTGTCTTTGTAGCTCCCGATGACCCGCTTGCAGCGGGTATGGTTGATGCGTTACAGGCTGCTGGTATAAGAGCTTTCGGTCCTAATGCAGCAGCGGCACGTATAGAGGGCAGCAAAGTGTTCTCAAAGAATCTTATGAAAAAATATGGTATTCCCACCGCTGAATATGAGGTTTTTGATGACCCGACAAAGGCACTCAGCTATATTCAGGCAAAGGGAGAGTATCCTACCGTTATTAAGGCGGACGGCCTTGCGCTCGGCAAGGGTGTTATAATTGCTGAGAGTGAGGAACAGGCTCGTGCTGCGGTTTCGGATATTATGGAGAGCAAAGTTTTTGGCGAGAGCGGAAACAAAGTTGTTGTCGAAGAGTTTTTGACAGGTCCTGAGGTGTCTGTGCTTGCTTTTACAGACGGCAAAACCGTTGTACCCATGGTGTCTTCTATGGACCATAAGCGTGCACATGATGGTGATAAGGGTCTTAATACAGGCGGCATGGGAACGATTAGTCCTAACCCGCATTATACAGATGAACTATCTTTAGAGTGTATGAAAACAATTTTTGAGCCAACAATTAAAGCGATGGCTTCGGAGGGATGTCCGTTCAAGGGATGCCTGTATTTTGGCTTGATGATGACACCCAAAGGCCCTAAAGTTATCGAGTACAACGCACGATTCGGCGACCCTGAGGCTCAGGTTGTTCTTCCCAGACTAAGAACTCCTCTTATTGATGTTGTAGAGGCAGTTATAGATGAGAGACTTTCCGATATAAATATTGAGTGGGATGACGGTGCTTGTGCATGCGTAATAATTGCTTCCGGCGGTTATCCTGAGAAGTACGAAAAGGGCTTTGAGATTTCGGGACTTGACGATAACGGTCAGGCTGAAGATGTCACTGTTTATCATTCGGGAACAGTTAAAAAGGATGGCAAGTTCCTCACTAACGGCGGACGTGTGCTTGGAGTTACCGCACGTGGAGAAAATCTTGATAAAGCACTTGAGACTGCATATAAAGCGGTTGATTCAATCAGCTTTTCCGGAGCATTCCACAGGTCTGATATAGGTCGCAGATAAGAAAGTTTTTAAATGTTAAAAAACTGTTCACACAAACCATGACTATAAGTTTATATTTTACTTATATACTAATAAGTAGCTTAATTTTGTTGCAGTACGGAGAGGTTTTTGTATGAGCATAAAAAGTTGGTCAAAAAGAAGAAAAGCACTTTTAATCATAGGCATCATTTTAAGCGTCGCAATTGTGGCTGGCGTGTTTTATATGATGTTTAAGCCTGACCCTGCACCGCAGGTATCAGTTGCTGAGGTGACAAGGGGTTCAATAACCGAAACTCTTGATGTTACAGGTAAAGTGTCGCCTTCAAAGACAGGTAAATTTATACCTCTTGACGGCGCTAAGGTTATCTCTGTAAACGTACGTGTAGGTGACATAGTTAAAAAGGGCGATGTTCTTGCGACTTTCGATATTTCTGCTATCAATTCACTTGTAGCGCAAAAACAGCAGGCATATCTTACTGCAGCAGAGAACTACAATAACGCAGTTAATACTGCAGTAGAAGCATCCGGCCAGCTTAAAGAAATTGAGCTTCGTTTAGAACAGATAGACAAAGAACTTGCTGAGGCAGAAAAAGAAGCGGATTCCAAAAAAGAAGAGACAGCAGGGGATTCCTCTGAGTCACAGAATGATAACAGCGAGTCTACAGCGATGAATAAATTCTGGTCGCTCGTTGCTGAGGCATTGGGTATGTCGGATATCAATGCATCACTTGAACAGTTAAGCTCTTTGCTTAACAGCTCAAGTAATTTGTCCGGAATGTTTGGCTCGGCCACCTCTGAGCTTGAGATAGAGAAGATGCAGCTTGAGCTAAAGAAGGTAACTTTAGAGGCTCAGTCGGGCAACATAACCCAGAGCACCTACAAGACTATAATGGAAGCTGCAAAGACTGAGCTTGACAATCTTAATGCATCTGTAGCATCTCTTAAAAACGGTTGGATAGCGGAGAATGATGGTATTGTCAGCGAAGTAAACATTAAAGAGGGTCAGGTGTATCGGTCTGCGAACGGTGCAGGCAGCAGCATAGACCTTTCGACGATTATAAATCTTGCCAGCGGTTCAGGCGATATCAATGCTCTTGTTTCATCTCTGCTCGGCACTGCTCAGAGTGGAATAACAGTTGAATATCATCCTTTTATTGCATCTTTTGTGCTTAATAAATATGATGTTTTAGATGTAAAGCTTGACCAGGTTTGCCGTATTACGGCAGCAGATGAAAGTGTAGTTGAAGGCGTTGTTTCTTATATAAGTCCTGTTGCCTCGCAGTCGAGCGGAATGGATATAACGTCTCTTATGGGTTCAAGTACAGCGAGCGGAGTTGATGCGCAGGTTACAATTGATAATCCTACTTCAAGTATCATAATCGGTTTGGATGTTGATATTTCTATTGACCTTGATTCTAAAGAGAATGTCCTCCTTGTTCCGACAGAGGCGATAAAGAGTAACAAGGACGGCTCATATGTTTATATATATGACCCGGACACAAAGAAGATATCATTTTCTAAGGTAGAGGTAGGCTTGTCCGATAATCTTCATTATGAGATATTATCAGGCTGCAGCGAGGGTGATATTATCGTTACCTCGACCCCAACAGGAATCACTTTGACAGACGGTCAAAAAGTTGCTATTAAAGAATCGAAGTAATTTATTCACTCCTCTGGAGGGAGCATAATGAATATTAAAGAAAACATCAGAATAGCGATTTTTTCTATCAGAACAAATTTGATGCGTTCTCTGCTTACAATGCTCGGTATAATTATCGGAGTTGCGGCGGTTATAGCGATAATAACGATTGGAAACGGCGGCCGTGATTTCATTGTCGGCATGATACAAGACATGGGTTCAAGCGTTATAAATATATCTGTCAATACAAGCGAGGCTGACGCATCAGATTATATAACTGCCGAGGATATAGAGGCCATAAAGAAGCTTGACAGCGTTTCGTATGTTTCTCCTGTTGTAATATCTATGGGCAGCGTTTCGACAAAGCAGGAGAATGGCTTTGGTATTTCTATTGCGGGTAATGAAGATTTAGGTCCCATGATGAGTGCCGGAATGACATATGGCCGTTTCTTTACAAGAGATGAATATAAGTCTGCGGCGCATGTTGCGGTGCTTGACTCTATAAGCGCAAAGACGATGTTCGGCTATGATAATCCTGTTGGTGAACGCATGGATTTTACTGTCGGTGAGCAGACAGTTCAGCTTACCGTTATCGGTGTGTCTGACGCTTCCATGATGTCTATGGAGGGTATGTCTGAGGATATGAGTTCAATGATGAGCATGGGTCAGACTGCTTGTAGTATAATGATACCGGCGACTCTTTCGGACTTACTTAACGGCAATTCTGGCAGATATGAGATGTGCTATATCATGGCTGATACTGAGGACCAGCTTGATGCAGCCGGAAGTGCTGCTATGAATGTTATATATACTCGCCACGGTAATTTTGGCAGTAATGCGTATAATGTTGTAAACATGGCGACATATATAGAGCTTCTTGATACGGTTATAAACGTGTTTACTACATTTATTGCGGCGGTTAGCGCTATTTCTCTTATCGTTGGCGGTATAGGCGTTATGAATATCATGCTTGTTACCGTAACTGAGAGAACGAGGGAGATAGGTATAAGAAAAGCACTTGGCGCAAAGACGTCCACTATACTGTTCCAGTTTTTAACGGAGTCTATTATACTTTGTCTGCTTGGCGGATTAATCGGATTGATAATCGGTTCTGTAGGTGCGTTTGCCGTAGCGTATTATATGGGTATACCCATTGAAATGAAAATAAGCACCATTTTGATAGCAGTCGGATTTTCAACAGCTATCGGTGTGTTCTTTGGAATATATCCCGCACGCAGAGCAGCGAGAATGCAGCCTATTGATGCTCTGAGACGAATGTAAAAAGGTTATAAAAAAGCCGCAGCAAATAGCTGCGGCTTTAATTTATTTTTATTGATGCTCGTCAAAATCGATATCGTCTTCTCCGAACATGAACTCTCTGCTGGTGACTCTTTTGCTGGTTCTCTGCTCTTCAACCATATCGGAAAGAAGTTCTTTTACCTGAGCGGGATTTTTAATTCTCTTTATATCAAACTCAGGAGTGCTTCTGTCGGCTGTACAGCAGTGTATTGTTCCAAGACCGAATATGCGCTCTCCGAAGGAACGGTTCAATGTTAAGTCCAGAATTCTGTAAAGTCTGATTTCCTCTTCTTTGGTGTTGAACACACCTGTTGAAATCAAGAGCTTATCTTCTGTGAAAGCATATTTTGTAAAGGACCAGGGTAGACCGAAGATAGTTCTTTTTCTGTCTTTCCAGACTATGTTTGAATTATTTTCTTTCATTTTTTCACCACATTTCATAGTTATGTTATTAGTATACCATATCATTTTTGAATTTACAACATACATTCATATGTGAAAAGAAAACTCACCGCAGGATATATCCTGCGGTGAGAATTTTTTTAAATTTTGATTTTCTTTAGTGCTACAGCAAGAGCTTTGCTTATTGCTGTACCTACTACCGCACTTATAGCGGCTTCTATGAGTCCGTTTGCACTTACAAACCAAACTGCAAAAGTGAATATGTTTGCAGTGCCTGAACTTGCTCTTAAATCTGCAATGACGGGTGCATTGGAGAACAAAAGAAACAGCGTGGAAGTGAACAGAATGGTGTTGAGCAGAGGACCTGCTATGTTCGCTGTAAGATATGATATAAACTTTGTTTTATCAATCTTCTGAACAGCTTTGAAGATAAGCCCTGTGAGCCAGCCCATGAGCATTCTCGGTATCATGCAGACTATAAAGGTAAATATGGGATTTACACTCATAAGTGCTACACCTAACTGGCTCATACCGAAGCATTGGATGAAACTTGTCAAACCGAACACAGTGCCGAGAAACAGACCTGCTGACGGGCCGAGTAAAACAGCACCGAGTGAAACCGGGACCACGATGAGAGTTATCTCAAATAACGGCGTCCTGATATAGCCGATTGATGGGATGAAGGCCATAATTGCGATTATGGCGGTCAGTAAAGCTATCTGGACAAGCTTCAGAAGTTTTTGCCGAGATGCGGCGACGGATGATTTTGACATAATATATTCCTCCTTGCTGTTGCTCCGAAAAACGGATGCAGCGCAAAATTGACGAATTAACAATGCCGAAAAATATTTAATTTTTCGTTATTTTGATTTGCGGTTTTTCTCGTATATTATCTTAAGACCTTTAAGGATGAGTTCTGCATCATGGATAATGTCATGGTCACAGCTTTTAATAATCTCCCTTGAAAGACCGCCTGTAGCAACAAAGGACTGAACTTTTTTGCCGAGTTCTTTTTCCATTCTGTCACACAGGCCGTCAAGCATTGCGGCAGTTCCGAAAACCACACCCGACTGCATACAGTCTATGGTGTTTGTGCCGATAGCCTTTTTAGGGGTTGTGAGACTTATGCTTGGCAGCTGTGAGGTCTTTGAAGAAAGTGCTTCAAGTGAAATGCCGACACCGGGAGCGATGATGCATCCGCAGAAAGAGCCGTTTTCATCAATTACGTTGATTTTTGTTGCAGTACCGAGGTCTATGACGAAACAGGGCAGGGGATACAGATTTGCAGCTGCTACAGAAGCGGCCACAAGGTCAGCACCTGCCTGCGACGGGTCGTCCGCAAGGATGTTGATTCCGGTTTTAACACCGGGACCCAAAATAAGCGGTACTTCGCCTGTGATTTTTTCGGCGGCTTTTGACATTATAAAAGTGAGTTCGGGAACAACGGAACTGATAGCACATCCGCAGAACTTCAAGTCCTTTGCGTTGTGCAGTTCTAATATACTCTTGAGTTCAATAGCGTATTGGTCGTCTGTACGGGACTTGTCCGTTGCCATGCGTGACACGAAAATCAACTTGTCATCATCATAGGCGCCAAGAGTAATATTGGTGTTTCCTATATCGATAGTAAGAAGCATGTTGCTCACCTCAAGAAGATTATACACCTATATTATTCAAAAATCAAATCATATAAATAATAAATAACCGTTTATTTTTGTTGCAGAATATGTTATAATTGTAAAAAGAAAGGGTTTGAAAGTGTATGTTTTGTACGCAATGTCCCCGTAATTGCGGAGTAGATAGAGAAAACGGACTTGGTTACTGTCTTTCAAATGATGTGCCTCGCATTTCCCGTGCGGCGCTCCACTTCTGGGAGGAACCGTGCATAAGCGGTACGGCAGGTTCGGGAGCGGTGTTTTTCAGCGGCTGCAATCTCAGATGCGTATACTGTCAAAACCATGAGATAAGTTCGGGTGGCGCAGGAATCCAGATGAGTGATGACGATATTATGCGTGCTTTTGACCGACTTATAGAACAAGGTGCCCATAACATAAATCTTGTAACCCCTACTCATTTTTCTGACTCTGTTGTCAGGATTCTTGAAAAGTATAAATCTCCTGTGCCGATAGTATATAATTGTGGTGGCTATGAATCGGTTGATAGCATTAAACGTCTTGAGGGACTTGTGGATATATATCTTCCTGATTTTAAGTATGCAGATAACAAGTTGGCGGCTGCATATTCAAAAGCACCTGACTATTTTGAGCGGGCGAGTGAAGCGGTACTCGAAATGAGCCGTCAGGTAGGGAAACTTGTTCTTGATGAAAACGGGATTGCTAAAAGCGGATTGATAGTGCGACATTTGGTGTTACCCGGTGCAGTATCAAATACCAAAAAGGTGCTTCGCTGGATAAAAGATTATCTTCCGCAGGGTACGATTGTAAGCTTAATGAGTCAGTATACTCCGTGTGTAAGTGATTTAGAATCTCCGCTTGACAGGCGGATATCAAAGTACGAATATGAGATAGCAGTTAATGAGATGATGAATCTCGGTTTTGAAAACGGATATATTCAGGGCAGACGTTCAGCGCAAAAGGATTTTGTTCCTGATTTTAATGCGCTGGAGGGACTTTTGTAATAGGAGAGATTTTTATGACAGGCTTTATTGGTGCAGGAAATATGGCTAATGCTATTATAAAGGGAATGTTGGCATCTGAGGCTGTTAATGGCGCAGATATAATGATATATGATATCGACAGCAAGAAAGTAAAAACAGTTTGTAAGCTGTATGGCTGTTGTGAAGCATTAACGGCGGTTGAAGTAGCTGAGAAGTGCAGTGAGATTGTACTTGCTGTAAAGCCGTATGATTTTGAGAAGCTGCTTAGTGAACTTGACAGCACGCTTAAACAGCATAACCCTCTTATTATATCTATTGCTGCAGGCAATACAACAGATTACATAACATCTCTTTTGAGCTACACACCAACACTTGCGAGGGTAATGCCTAACATAAATGCAACGATAGGAGAGGCCATGAGTGCATATTGCACTAATGAGCGTGTGACGGATGAACAGAAGGCTTTTGTTGAAACTTTATGCGCTTCTATCGGTGAAGTTACAGAGCTTGAGGAAAAACATTTTTCAGCATTCTGTGCTGTTGCGGGCTCTGCTCCGGCTTTTGTCTATATGTTTATAGATGAGCTTGCAAGAGCGGGCGTTAAGCTCGGTATAAATAAAAAGGTTGCGCTTAAAGTTGCAACGCAGACAGTTCTCGGAAGTGCTAAAATGGTAGCCGAAAGCGGCGAGCATCCTTATGAGCTTATAGACAAGGTTTGCTCACCGGGAGGAACAACTATTGAGGGCATAGCTGCCCTTAATGAAAACGGACTGCCCAATGCAGTTATGCAGGCAGTTACAGCCGCTTATGAAAAAGATAAAAAACTCTCAGAAAAAAAGTAATTTAATTTACGGAGGTTATATATATGGCATTACCGGTAGCGTTACAGCTTTACAGCGTCAGAGACGAGCTTGAGGCTGATTTTGAGGGCACAATCAAGCTTGTCAAGGAGATTGGCTATGATGGCGTTGAATTCGCAGGTCTTTATGACAGAAGCGCCGAAGAGGTTAAAAAGATACTCGATGAAGTAGGTCTTGTTCCTGTTTCGGCACACGTTCCGCTCGATGACCTTGTTGAGAATGCAGAGGGTCTTGTTGCTGAGTATAAGGCGATTGGCTGTGAGTATATAGCAGTTCCTTATCTTACGGAGGAGAGAAGACCCGGTACGGATGGCTTTGAACGTACTATTGAGGATATAAAGAAGATAGCAGACGTATGTAAAAGCCAAGGTATAAAGCTGCTCTATCATAACCATGATTTTGAGTTTGAAAAGATTGGCGATGAATATGCGCTTGATATTCTCTATTCAGAGGTTTCAGCTGACCGACTTGAAACAGAGATAGACACCTGTTGGGTAGGCGTAGCTGGAGAAAATCCGTCTGAATATATTTTGAAGTACAGCGGTAGAGCACCCATTGTTCACCTTAAGGACTACTATACGAAAGATGAAGGAAAGCCTGAAAAACTTTATGACCTCATAGGCATTGACGACGGTGAGGAAGAAGAGGAAGAAGAAAGCATATTCAGACCTGTAGGGCATGGTGTTCAGGATATGCCCTCTATACTTGACGCTTCTGTAAAAGCCGGAGCAAAGTGGGTTGTTGTCGAACAGGATAAACCGGAAATTGGAGAAACGGCGGTAAATTCTGTTAAACTCAGCCGTGAGTATTTGAAAAAACTTGGTTGGTAAAAGATTTGTGAAAGGATGATAATATGAGCGAGATTAAAAAGCACTGGTACAAGGAGATGTCTGTATATCAGATATGGCCTCGTAGTTTCTGTGACGGAAACGGAGACGGTATAGGAGACCTTAAGGGTATCATATCAAAGCTTGATTACATAAAGAGCCTTGGTGTTGATGCTATTTGGTTTTCACCTCTTTATAAGTCTCCGCAGCACGACTATGGCTATGATATTGCTGATTACAAGTCAATAGCGCCCGAATACGGTACACTTGAAGAGTTCAAGGAGTTGCTTGACGCAGCACACAGTAAAGGTCTTAGGATTATTATGGACCTTGTTATAAACCACACTTCTAATGAGCATGAATGGTTTATTGAGAGTCAGAAAGGACACGATAATCCCTATCACGATTATTATTTCTGGCGCAAGGGTAAGAAGCCCAACGGCAAAAAGCCACCCAACAACTGGCTTTCAACTTTTGCAGGTCCCGGTTGGCACTATAACGAAAACCTTGATGAGTGGTATCTCACTCTTTTTGCAAAGGAACAGCCGGACCTTAATATGGATAATCCCAAGGTTCGTGAAGAAATCAAGGATATCATCCGTTTCTGGCTTGATATGGGTGTTGACGGCTTCCGTGAGGATGTTATTACATTCATTTCAAAAAGAGAAGGTCTTCCTAACGGTTTCCCGATTCCGGTTGCCTGCGGTATGGAGCATTATAAATGCGGACCTCACCTTGACGAATATCTCAGAGAATTCAGAGCTGTTACCGATAATTATGATTGCATGACTGTTGGTGAAGCTCCTATGATGACACCAAAACTTGCTCTTCGTTTTATAAAAGAGGGTGCAGGTCAGACTCTCAATATGATGTTTAACTTCCAGCATATGGAAGCGGATTCCTTTATGGTAAGCTGGATTCCTCTGCCGTTCAGTCTCAAGAAACTTAAGAATGCTTATGACAGATGGCAGAAAAAGCTTTACGGCATAGCATGGAATGCAAACTATATCGAAAACCACGACCAGCCCAGAATCATCAGCCGTTACGGTAATGAGAAATTCAGAGTTGAGAGCGGCAAAATGCTTGCAACAATGTATATTTGCCAGAGCGGTACACCGTTTATTTATCAGGGTCAGGAAATCGGTATGACAAACATCAAGCTTGACAGCGTTGATAAGTATACTGATACTCAGGTTAAGAGTACATACCAGCTCTTTAAGAAACTCGGCTTCTCTGATAAAACATTTATTAAGATAGCAAACCGTGCATCCCGTGACAATGCAAGAACTCCTGTTCAGTGGAGTGCTGAGAAGAATGCGGGCTTTACCACTGCAGATGAGCCTTGGTTCCACATTAACCCCAACTATACCGATATAAATGTTGAGGCTGCTGAGAAGGATGAGAATTCACTTCTTAATTATTACCGCAAGCTTCTTAAGATGCGTAAAGAAAATCCGATAGTTATTTACGGTGATTTCAAACAGCACTATAAGAGCAGCAGAAAACTGTTTGTATATGAGCGTAACTATGAGGGACAGAAGATGCTTGTCATCAACTCTTTCTCTGATAATAATGAGAAGTTTGCAGTACCGGGCGGCTTTGATATCAAGAACGCAGAACTCATGATATCAAACTATGATTGTCCTGACTCTCAGAGCGATAGCTTTGAACTCCGTCCTTATGAGTGCAGGGTATATCTTAAGAAGTAAAGATGTCGTAAACTGTCTTATAAATGATTTTTTATAAAAATTTCCAAAAAGCACTTGAAATGTGACGAAAAATCACTTATAATGAGTTCACTTTCTTTCAACAGGGAGGCGAACTCAGGTGAAACAAGTGCGAATAGATTTAATCGAGCAGGATATCGGCGGTAATACTGATAAAAGTACAAGGTTAACTTTTGGTATTTGTGTTACAGTCGAATATGAAGACGGACATATAAAATCACAAATGTATCCTGATATTTCATATTCAAAATCAAAAGTAGAGAAATTTATTTCTATGCTTGTCAGGAATGACGTGTCTCCTGTACATATCGAAGATATGATTGATGATTATTTCTATTCTGCTTAGTTTTCGACATATAAAAAGTAAAGCGGATGAGTTTATAACTCATCCGCTTTTGTTATTTGTGTAGAAATTTTTATAACTATGTGATATAATCAAACGGTATCAAAAAGAAAGGAAAAGCTACACAACAAAATGGTTGTGTATGGTGTTTCTTAATGAAAGATTTCAGAAATATCCGCTTTGACGGAAAATTCAGGGATTATCAGCAGGGGGTTTTGAACAGAGCCTCAAAGCATCTGCGTGACAAGAAAATACATATTGTTGCGGCACCCGGAAGCGGAAAGACTATTCTTGGATTGGAGCTTATATGCAGACAAAAAAGTCCTGCGCTTGTTTTGTCTCCGAGCGTAACCATACGTCAGCAGTGGGGCGAGCGTTTTGCGGAGAAATTTTTACCAAAGGGTGAAAATACAGCTGATTATGTTTCTTTTGATTTAAAGGCTCCGCAGTTGATTACTTCAATAACATACCAAGCACTTCATGCGGCAGTTACAAAGCAGACTTTGGAAGCGGAAGAATCTGCAGAAGAGGTGATGGCTGAACAAAGTGAGGATTTTTCGGATTTTAATATATTTGAGTTTATCCGTTCTATGGGTATAAAGACAATTTGTCTGGATGAAGCTCATCACCTTAAGAGCGAGTGGCAGAAGGCACTTGAACTGTTTATTTCAAAGATACAGTCGGATGTAACAGTAATTTCGCTTACTGCAACACCTCCTTATGATACAACTCTGGGTGATTGGAACCGCTATATAACCTTGTGTGGCGAGATTGATGAAGAAATATTTGTGCCACAGCTCGTGGCTCAAAAGACGCTTTGTCCGCATCAGGATTTCGTGTATTTCAGTTATCCGACGGCAGATGAAGCGGAGCTTTTGAGGCAGTATAAAATCAAGGGTGTGCGCACGGCAGAAGAAATCCTTAAGGGACAGCTTATGGATGATATCCTTGCTGCATCTGTGACTTGCAACAACGGTGCTAAGCTTGAGGAGATAGTTTTGCAAAATACAAAAAGCTATACTGCTCTGCTTGTCTGCGCTGAATATGCACAAAAGCAAGTTCCTGCGAAACTTTTAAAAATTGCGGGTTCATCAGGAGTTTTGCCTCAGTATAACATCCAGGATGCTCAGACGGCGTTTCAGTTTGTTATTGAAAATCCTGATTGTTTTTCTGAAGAAGTGTCAGAGAAATTAAGGTCAACACTCGCCGGTAACGGTCTTATAGATAAGAAAAAGGTCTGCCTTGTATCTGATGAAAAGTTAAACAGACAGCTTGCTTCTTCTACAGGAAAGCTTAGCGGAATAAATGATATAGTCCTTTCGGAAAAAAAGAATTTGGGCGATAAGCTTCGAATGCTGATTTTGACTGACTATATAAAACGTGACATGATGAAGTTAGTCGGAACAGATGAAGAGATAACAAGTATGGGCACAGTGCCAGTTTTTGAGTCTGTTCGCAGAGCGTGCGGTGATAAGGTGAAGCTTGCCATGCTTTCGGGAACGATAGTTGTAGTTCCGAATGAGTCCGTGGAAGAGATAGGAAAAATAGCAACTTCTATGGATGTCAATTTCAGGGTTAAGGAAGTGGCTCAAACAGCTTATTCTGAAATCGTATTCTCCGGTTCTAACAAAAACAAGGTGTCTGTTATTACAGCGGCGTTCCAAAAGGGACTTATTAATGTACTGATTGGCACAAAGTCTCTTCTGGGTGAAGGTTGGGACTCTCCGTGTATTAACTCGTTGATTCTTGCGAGTTTTGTAGGTTCTTTTGTCCTGTCTAATCAGATGAGAGGCAGAGCTATACGTACGGACCGCAATGACCCTGAGAAAGTGTCAAATATATGGCATCTTGTAACGGTAGAACCGATTGTCGAGGGCGAAAACGAAGAAGAAAAACAGCTTTTTGAAAAGGTTCTTTGCAATGATTCATCTATATACAGTGACGACTTTGACACTTTGAAGAGGAGATTTAATGGTTTCTTGGCGCCGGCATATCATTCTGAAATTGTCGAAAGCGGTATGGACAGAATTGATATAATCAATGCGCCGTTTGACAAGGCAGGCTTTGAAAATATCGACTCACAGATGCTGGCAATTGCAGCGGACAGAAGAGGAATGGCAGACCACTGGATTAAATCGCTTCATGGCTCAAAGGTGCCGGAGGTTTTAGACGTGGTAGAAGTCAAAAAGCCGTCAGTTCCCAAAAAGTATACTTTTAATAATATGGTAAAAGAGGTCGCACTTTTTGTTGTATGGTTAATTCTGTTGATAGTTAAAATAAAGGTTGAGATTGACGGATTTTTGGGTGGACTTCTTTCGGTTGTATGGTTTGCTGCTTTTGCGGTTGTGACGTTTTTTGTAATAAAAGGACTCGTCCGAATATTGAATACCCGTAATGCGGAAAAGATGATTTTGACGATTTCAAAATGTATATTTAAAACGCTTAAAGGTATGAAAGAGGTTGAGAGTACTGCTAAAAGCTTAGCGACGTTACCGGTTGCGCCTGATAAAAACAACGATATATATGTTATGCTGTCGGGTCCCACAGTCCATGAGAAGAAAGTGTTCTCAGCTGCGTTAAGCGAGATGCTTTCAGCGGTCGACAATCCGAGATATGTCATTGTTAAAAAGAACCGTTTTGGCATGGATTATTCTCACTGTTATGCGTGTCCCGCAATAATAGGAACTAAAAAAGAGAATGTTCAGCTTCTTACGAAACATCTTAAGAGTTCGATAGGGGAGTTTGAACTGTTCTATACAAAGAACGATGAGGGCAGAGCACACCTGCTTCGCTGCAGACAGAAATCATATATAAATGCAAGCGGAACAACAGTGGCGGTAAAGAAAGTAGCGAAATAATAAAAGGGTGGTGAGATTTCTCACCACCCTTTTTTCTTATATGTTAAATCTCAACTGTACTTGATGCGTTTCCCGCAGCATCATATGCGGTTATTGTATACACGGCATTTTTCGAGGGGTTGCTGTCTGTGTATTCGGTGTCCTCGAAGTATTCCACTCTTCCGAGGAACTTGCCGTCTTTACAAAGCCTGTAATATGCAACGCCGAAGTTATCCGTTGATGGTGCCCAGCTAAGGGTTACTGATTCATCAGTAGTTTCAGCCTTGAAATTTGTCGGAGCAGTTGGTGCTTTACTTTCGAGTACGTGACCGTTTGCTATGTAGTCGAGGTATGTATCATGGAACATGGGGTCAACGTATGCGGGACTGTAATAGTGGTTGTATGAGAAACAGATGATGTTTTCAGCATATCTCGAGGCTATATCCATTTGCCAAGTGAAACGGTCTAACGTCGCAGTAACAGACTGCGTGTTTTCTGAAGGATACGGGGTCATAAGACCGCTTTGCCAGTTGTCGGGATTGTAGCTTGTGAAGTTTTCGCAGTTGGCCCAAAGACGAATATCCTTTCCGCTGAGTTTTACAGCCTGAGAATACATGCGCCAAACATTTATAAGGTTCTCTTCTAAAGTCCAGCCTGCGCCGACAGCATCCTGCGGACAGAGAATATCATGAGACCTGAAATCAACTTTTTTAATAAATGATGCCCATGTGAGTTTAGCGCCTTCTAAGCTGGGGACAGCGCCAAACTGAGTGAAGAACGGGCTTAAAAGCAGAGGACGGCTTTTGTCTGTTTCGTTAATGGCAGCAATGATTTCGTTTATTCCCTTTGCGAGCTTTGAAGAACTCAACTTCATAAGCGGACCGTTATTTATTTCCGGGGTAAAGTACCATCCATAGAAGTTATCGGGTGATATGGCGGTATATTTCTGATGAATTTCTTTTATCATCTTGGCGCAGACGCCGCAGAAATCCGAGTATTCATTTCCGAATCCTGCGCTTGTCCACCAGTTATCAAAAAGACCGAGCCCCACAAATATTTTTATATTATATCCGAAGCTGTTCTTTAATGCGGTTTCTATAACGTCAGTTGAGCTTTCTTGTGCGTTTGAGAGTACATCTAAATCTGAATCGTAATATAACGACCAGCTACCGTCGGCAGATTTTGAAGCAACATCTTGGATTATAAGATATTCAATACCTGCTTCTTTCATGAGTTCAAACTCTTCTTGCCAGCGGTCATCATCCCATGAGGAACTCATCCAGGACTGAATAAAGGTTCCGTTAAATTCCGGCTCACACTTTCGTTCTGGCAGCGGACAGATGATGAGTGCAATACAGGTGATGATTTCACAAATAGTTTTTACGATAGTTGCCATTTCCATCTTCTCCTTTTATAAAAAATCCCCCGAAATATCGGGGGGAAAGTTATAACTCATATACGCCTGATTCAAGCAAGACATATTCTCTGTTATAAATACGAAAATACTTGTAGACAGGTTCATCAAATTCACGGTAATCAGCTACGGCATATGTATCGTTTTCAACTTGAACCGTTCTGATTTTTCCGGAATCTCTGTTGCATATGTATATTTTTCCGAGTATTAGTGAAAGGCTTGTGGGGTATGAGAAAGCGCTTTGATTTGAGCCGCCTATTCTGAGAAGAACACGTTCTTCTTCTATTGAATAGTTTATTATGGCATTTCTTTCAGGTACAACGCACCAAAGAGTTTTTTCATATGCTACGGGACAGCAAACAGGGGAACCTTGGTAGGAAAGTTCAGTCTGCTGAAGTAAAGAGCCTTTTGGAGAAAAGATAGAGAATTTGCCTTCTCTGTCAAGTGTTACAACAAGATTGTTGAAGAATCTTGCGTGTTCAGAGAAAATAAATTCACCACTTTTGCCGAGACCGTCAGCAATCTGGTTACCGTTAGCGCCGAATTTTAATTCTGCATATGTTCTTTTTGTTATAGGAGCGGATATACCTGTATCGCAGTCATACGAAAAAAAAGAAACTTTACAACTTCCGTTTTCAAGTTGTTTTCTTTCGGTATATACAAAGCCTTGGTCGTAAGGCGCAATATCAACAATATCAGCGTTCAAAATCTGCTGCATTGCATTACCTCCACATCTCACAGTCGCCACAGTCGACTTTATTTTAAAATAAATGAAACCCCGCCAAGCCGGATACGGCAATAATAACCTGCCGAAAGCAGGTGGGTGCCGCCCAACGGTTTCACGCTCCCTTCGTCCGCATAAGCGGGAGGTCTGCAATTCACCGCCGGAGATAAGCTCCCTTGAAGTACGTGTTGGGTTAATATAAACCGTATTTCTCGTACAGGGCAGGGGGATTATTATTTATCTTCCTCTTCGTCTATTGATTCATCATCAAAAAAGAGGTCACTTAATCTCTCTTCAAAATATTGAGCAACCTCATCGAATTCACTTTCGTCCTCAATGGGAGCCAAATATGTTTCAGAATTCTCTTCGAAAACTTTGAGGATAATCACATCGCCGTCATCCTCAAGAACTTCTTCCGCCTCATCAAAAATGGGGAGAAGAGCGACATATCTGCCATCGTCGGTTTCGATGCGGTCGAGCTCCTCAAATATATGTTCTTTGCCTTCCTCGTCAACAACGCTGACTATATCGGGATTGTAATCTTTTTCCATAATATAACCTCGTAAATATAGGGAATTAATCTATGTTTTTATTTTACCCGCAATTGATAAAATAGTCAATAGAAAAAAGTGAGAGCAAAATATATTAAAAGCATGGAAAAATATAGAAAAAACAACAAATTAATAAAAAAAATAAAAAATGTTGAAAAAAACTATTGACAACTTACAAAATAGTGGTTATAATGTAGATGAAAACAGAGGAAAAAAGCTTTTCGAAAGTTTTCGAAGCGTTCGGAGGAGGACGCAAGTGCCATAAAAAATAATACGTGGCACAATATAAAAAGGATGGAGGCGAGTCCAATGTACTGTGAAAACGAAACCCAGTATTTAGACCGCCCGTCACATGAGTTTTAAGAGAGAACTCAAAGGCAAAACAGAAATAAATTAATCAACTGTATTTTGCACCGAGAGTTCTGAGTATTGCAGACTTAGCTGCAAAAAAAGTGATGGGTGCAATAGCGGGAAGTGCCGCAGAAGCATAGGGATACAAAGCAAATAAAATAAAAAACAATTTTATAATCAGCGAAAGTAATTAACAAATAAAAAATAAAATAAATATAAAAAAGAAAGTTTATTAATTATTATCCCGAATGCTTATAAAAGTTAATATAAATGAGTTTGCCCCTTCGGTCGGGGGACATGGTTGTAAAGAAAGCTGTGTAAAATAACTTAAAAAGATTCGAGCCGATATCGTTAATTCGATATCGGCTCGGTTGTTTTTTTGTTTATCTTTTACGGATAAAGGCCTCTTGTATTCTTTGCTCTGACGAGTCTGCGAAGAGCGATGATATATGCAGCCATTCTCATTGAGCAGTTGCGCTCCTGTGAAAGCTCAAATACCTCGTTGAAAGATTTGAGGAGAAGGTCACTAAGTCTGTTATTGACCTCGTCAAGGCTCCACTGAAGAGACTGAAGGTTCTGAACCCACTCAAAGTAAGAGACGATAACACCGCCTGAGTTTGCAAGGATATCGGGGATAACGATTTTTCCTGACTCAAACAGAATCTTGTCAGCCTCATAGCTTGTCGGGCCGTTTGCGCCTTCGATGATATACTTTGCCTTGATTTTAGAAACGTTTTCTTCTGTTATCTGGTTTTCAAGAGCAGCAGGGATAAGAAAATCGACGTCTGTATAGAGAAGCTCATTTTTATCGATTTCTGTAACACCGTCTGCTTTGTAACCGCTGAGAACACGGTTGTTGCCTGCACAGTAGTCAAGCATTTCAGCGATGTTCAAGCCGTCTGCACAGTAGAAAGCGGCTGTGTGGTCGCTTACAGCGACAACCTTTGCGCCAAGCTGAGAAATAAGAAGAGCGGCGGTAGAACCTACGTTACCGAATCCCTGAACAGCAAAAGTGCAGTCTTTAATATCAAGACCGAGCTTCTGGGAAAGGGAGGAAGCTACAAGCATAACACCACGGCCGGTAGCCTCTGGTCTGCCGAGAGAGCCGCCGATATCGAGAGACTTACCTGTTACAACGCCGGGAACAGGATAGCCTTCAATCATGCTGTATGTATCCATAAGCCAACCCATTATCTCAGCGTTTGTGTTAACGTCGGGAGCGGGGATATCCTTGTGGGGTCCGATGATAGGAGATATCATAGAGGTATAACGTCTTGTCATGCGCTCAAGTTCCTGGCGAGAAAGCTGAGAGGGGTCGCAAGTGATGCCGCCCTTTGCACCGCCGTAGGGAATGTTTGCGATAGCGCATTTGAAAGTCATCCAAGCAGAGAGAGCACGAACTTCGTTCATGTCAACATCGGGATGGAATCTGATGCCGCCCTTACACGGACCTCTTGCGCTGGAGTGCTGTATACGGTATCCGGTAAACATTTTTATTTCACCGTTATCCATGTGAACAGGAAAGTTTACAGTAAGTTCTCTTTCAGGAAAACGGAAGGTTGCATATTCGTTAAGCGAAATGCCGTCCTGTTCAGCTGCACTGTCCAAGACGTTAAGAAAATTTTCATACGGATTAGCTTTTGTACTCATGAAAAATCGACCTTTCTGAGAAGTTTCTGGGAAGTTTTTGTTAAAAAACTATCACGAAAAAAAAGAATATCACAACAAAAAAAAGAAATCAATATTTTTAAAAAAATTTTTTTAAAAAATGTGATTTTATTTTTTTTATGTCGAAAGCTAAGTTTTTACAAGCTGAAAGCACAGATACAATCTTTGTAAAACAGTATATGTTGTTGTGGAAAAAACAGATAATGATTTTCTTAAAATTTATGTTTATTATCGTATATATATAATGTTTTACAGTACAAATATCTTGCTAAAAAATTAATATAATGGTACAATTATTTAATTGAAAGGATTGGTTATTTAATGCGTAAAAAGTGGATTACAGCTTCATATGATAAGGATGCAGCAGCGGAAATTGCAGAGCGACACAGTCTCAATCCCGTTGCGGCTCTGCTTGCTGTTATCCGTGGGTTGAAAGACGAAGAAGAAATCGAAGATTTTTTTGACCCCAACCCGTTTTTTACGCTTGACCCGTTTTCTCTGCCTGATATGGATAAGGCTGTTGAGAGAATAAACAGGGCCATAGATTCTTTTGAATGTATAGCAGTGTTTGGCGACTTTGATGCTGACGGTGTAACATCGACAGCATTGCTTTATACTTATTTTGAATCAAAGGGTGCCAATGCACTTTGGTACATACCTGACAGGCATACCGAGGGTTATGGCCTTACTGTCGAGGCGGTTGAAAAGCTTTATGATATGGGAGTAAAGCTGATTGTGACGGTAGATAACGGAGTCAGCGCACACGATGCGGCTGACAGAGCCTATGAACTTGGTATGGAGCTTGTTATAACAGACCACCACAAAGTTCCGGACACTCTTCCGAGAGCCGAGGCTGTAGTTGATTTGCACAGACCTGATTGTGACTGTGATTTTAAAGAACTTTCGGGAGTAGGTGTTGCATTTAAGCTTGCATGCGCAATGGAGTTGGAGGATGACAGTCTTATAGTTGAAGACTTCTCTGACCTTGCAGCGATAGGAACAATAAGCGATGTTGTTGAGCTTAAAGGAGAGAACAGAGCTATTGTAAAAGCGGGACTCAGAAGTATAAATAACCGTTCACGAACAGGTATAAGTGAGTTGCTTGAGATTGCGGGAGTAGGACAAAAGTATATGGACGCAGTGTCAGTTGCGTTTACTGTTTCTCCGAGGATTAATGCTGCAGGAAGAATGGGCTCTGCAAACAGAGCGTTGGAACTTCTTTTGTGTGATGACCCCGACTCTGCTAATGTGCTTGCACAGGAAATAAATGAGGCTAATCAGAAACGGCAAAGCATAGAAGCAGATATACTTTCTCAGGTCGAACAGCAGCTTGCTGACAATCCGAAAATCAGATATTCACCAATTATTGTAGCAGACGGTAAGGGTTGGCATACGGGAGTAATAGGAATAGTGGCGGCGAGAATAGCTGAAAAGTATTCTAAGCCGTGTATAATAATTTCACGCAATGACGGCGGAACCGCAAGGGGTTCAGGCCGAAGCATAGAGGGATTTTCTTTATATAATGCAATTAAAAACTCTGAGTATCTGCTCAACCATTTCGGAGGACATACGCTTGCAGCAGGTTTTGAATTGAATGAGGAAGATATAGAAACTTTCCGTCGTGAAATTAATGAATATGCTTTTAAAGAGGATATGCCGTATCCTGTTCAAAATATAGATTTAAGGCTTAATCCGCAGCATATATCTCTTGATATCCTTGAAGCGATATCGAGTCTTGAGCCGTTTGGAGCGGGTAATCCGCAGCCTGTTTTCGGACTTTACGGAATGACTATAGAAGACATAAAACCTTTGAGTAACGGTAAGCATATGAAATTGACCGTCAAAAAAGGCGATGCCAGAATCTTTGCATTGTGTTTCGGAATGAGCGAGAATACATTTTTTTACAGCGTGGGTGATGTTGTGGACCTTGCTGTAAATTTAGAACGCAATGAATATATGGGTAATGTAAGGATAGCAGTACATGTTAGGAATATTCGTCCGTCGGGCAGTGACGATGTTGAGGTTTTGGACGGATTGAGACTTTTTGACCGTGTTATGCTCGGTATTGAACTCACGCCTGAACAAGCAAGTATAGCTTTGCCTGACAGAGATTTTTGTGCAGCTGTTTACAAACAGATAAAAATGAAAGGCTCATGGAGTTCGGATTATGAACTTTTGTGTCTGCGTTGCGGATTTGAGCCTGAAAGGGTATGTGCTGTTGCGTGTGCGGTAGAAGTTATGGTGCAAACGGGAGTATTAAACAGGAGTCCTTTAGGGAATATTGTAGTTAATGAGAACAGCCCTAAAGTAAATCTTGAAGACGCACCGCTTATGAAGCATATACGCAGTTTTATAAGCTGATTT
Organism: Clostridia bacterium; assembly: GCA_017407995.1. Taxonomy (GTDB): domain Bacteria; phylum Bacillota; class Clostridia; order Oscillospirales; family Acutalibacteraceae; genus CAG-177. The sequence goes on from JAFQVM010000016.1 coordinate 104,415, forward strand.
GGAGGGAACTTTATGAGGTCATGGGAAGAAAAATTAAATAGTGACTCCAAGGAAAAGAAGCTTGAGAGAAAGAGCGATTTTGAGGATAAGAGTGACAGTCACGGTGATGGCTTTGAGGAGTTTTTTGAAAAAATAAAGCCTATTTACGGTGAAAATGAGCTCAAAGATATAAGACGGGCTTATGATATAGCTAAGCAGTCGCATAAAAATCAGCTCAGACGCTCAGGAGAACCGTATATAATTCATCCTATAGCTGTTGCCCGAATTCTTTCGGAGTTGGGTATGGACAGCCAGTCGATTATTGCTGCGCTGCTGCACGACACGGTTGAGGATACGGAAATCACCAACGAGGATATTGTTAAAGCTTTCGGTGAAGAGATTGCGCAGTTGGTTGACGGTGTAACGAAGCTTGCGAAAGTTCCGACGGAGACAAAGGAGGAAGCACAGGCAGAAAATATCCGTAAGATGCTTCTTGCGATGTCTAATGATATTCGAGTTATCATCATAAAACTTGCAGACCGTCTGCATAATATGCGTACTATAAATTTTGTACGTGAAGAAAAGCGCAGGGACACAGCGAGAGAGACGCTTGAAATATATGCTCCGATAGCGCACCGTCTTGGTATCAGAGCGTTAAAAGAAGAGCTTGAAGACCTTGCTATAATCTGTCTTGACCAGGTTGCGTATAAGGAAATTGAGAATTCCTTGACAACGCAGGGCGGGTCGAGGATGGAGTTTCTTGAAGGCATAATAAATAAGATACGTGACAGGATTTCGCCAATGGTTTCGGGCTCGAAGGTGGAGGGCCGAATCAAGAGCGTTCATGGAATATACAGAAAAATGTATATTCAGGGTAAAAACTTCGATGAGATTTATGATATCTATGCTGTAAGAATAATAGTTGAATCAGTTATAGATTGTTACAACTGTCTTGGCGTTATACATGATATGTTCCGTCCTTTGCCTAACAGATTTAAGGACTATATATCCACGCCAAAACCCAATATGTATCAGTCTTTGCATACAACGGTAATTGACAAAGAGGGTATTCCGTTTGAAGTTCAGATAAGAACGTGGGAGATGCATCATACTGCCGAGTACGGTATCGCAGCGCACTGGAAATATAAGTTAGGTGGCGGTGCAGCAGGCGGCAAATTTGAAGAACGACTGACTTGGATACGTCAGCTTCTTGAAAGCCAGAACGACTCCGAGGACGTTGAGGATATTGTCAGAACAATAAAGAGCGACCTTGTTCCCGAGGAAGTTTTTGTTTTCACTCCTAAAGGAGATGTTATCAGCTTGCCTGTCGGTTCAACGGTTATAGATTTTGCTTACGCTATTCACTCAGCTATAGGTAATAAAATGGTAGGCGCAAAAGTTGACGGACGTATAGTATCTCTCGATTACCAGGTGAAAACAGGAGAGATAGTAGATGTTTTGACCTCCTCTCAAGCAGGTAAAGGACCAAGCAGAGATTGGCTGAAGATAGTTAAAACCAGTGAAGCACGCAGCAAGATAAGGAATTGGTTTAAGAAAGAGCGTCGTGAAGAGAATATTGCAGAGGGTCGTGCTGAGGTTGAACGTGAATTCAGACGAAACTATATCCGTCTGCCTGATGACGAGATGAAGCAATTCCTTCAGCGTATGGCTGAAAGGCAGCATCTTGATACAATAGAAGACTTTTATGCAGCAATCGGATACGGCGGTGTGTCACTTACGAGAATGATGCCGCACATCAAGGATGAATATAGCAAGATAGTAAAAGCATCGGCACCGCCTGAGGTTGTACTTACGCAACCCAAGAAACGTGTTAAGAGCAGTGAAGGTGTTATAGTTGAGGGAATAGACAACTGCCTTATCAAGTTTTCACGCTGCTGTAATCCGCTTCCGGGCGATGAAATAATCGGATTTATAACGAGAGGACACGGCGTGTCTATTCATACAAGGGATTGCAGTAATGTCCCGCAAGATATAGAGAACTGTGCTGACAAGGACAGATGGATAAAAACTTATTGGGACAACACTGTTAAAGAGGATTTCAGAGCGACACTCATGATTTCCTGCCTTAACAGAGTCGGTATGCTTGCAGATATTTCTGTTCAGCTTGCAAATATGCATGTTATGATTAATGATATCAACACACGAAATTTCAAAGACGGCAGAACAACGGTTGCCATGACCATAACGGTCTCAGGTATAGAGCATTTGAAAAGTGTATCTGCCAAGCTTGAGCGGATAGACGGCGTGTTAAGCGTTGAACGTGCAGCAACTTAATTTTTCAGAGGTTTAGCATGGATAATAATTTGATGTTTAGGTATGCAGAAAAAGTCGATGTGCCTACTATTCTTAATTTTATCAGAGACTTAGCAGATTACGAAAATATGTTGGATGAAGTTGTTGCAACTGAAGAATTGCTTAACGAGTGGCTTTTTGAGAAGAAAAAAGCAGAGGTGATTCTTGCATCTGTTGACGGAGAAGATGTAGGCTTTGCATTATTCTTTCATAACTTTTCAACCTTTTTGGGCCGAGCGGGCATATATCTTGAGGATTTGTATGTCAAGCCTGAATACAGAGGTAGGGGATACGGAAAGGCACTTTTGAAAAAGCTTGCTCAAATTGCGGTTGAAAGAAAGTGCGGACGGCTTGAATGGAGCTGTCTTGATTGGAACAAACCGAGCATTGATTTTTATCTGTCGCTCGGTGCCAAAGTCATGGACGATTGGACAACTTACCGTTTGACGGGCGAAACTCTCGAACGGTTGGCAAAATAAAAATATAACAAGAGGATGAAAACAAATGAGAGCTGTTATTCAGCGGGTAACGTCTTCGACGGTTTGTATTGACGGTGAAACTGTTGCAAAGATAGGTAAAGGGTATAATATACTTCTTGGAGTAGTGCAGGGAGATACTGACAACGAAGCGCAAGTTCTTGCAGGAAAGGTATCACGCTTGCGTGTGTTTGAGGACGAGAACGGAAAAATGAATCTTGGCATTAATGATATCAATGGTTCTGCATTGGTCGTTTCCCAGTTTACCCTTTGTGCGGACTGCAGAAAAGGTAACAGACCATCTTTTACGTCTTCTGCCTCACCTGATGAAGCAAAACGAATGTATGAACTGTTTTGTGACGAACTTCGCAAAAACGGTGTGGAGGATGTTCAGACAGGTGTTTTTGCTGCGGATATGGCAGTCTCCATTGAGAATGATGGTCCGGTTACTATAATTCTTGATACAGATATATGGAAAGCGGGGAAATAGAAATGAAGATTTATTGTATGCCTTTAGGCCCTGTTGAGGCGAATTGTTATTTGATTGTTGATGAGAAGAACGGAGTGTCTGCCGTTATTGACCCCGGTGACTATACCCCTGAACTCAAAGCTCTGCTTGAAAGTGAAGAGGCGGGTACGCTTAAACATATCTTACTTACTCACGGGCACTATGACCATATACTCGGAGTATATGATTTGAAATCGGATTTTCCTGATGCAAAAATAACTATTCATCCGTATGACTCAGCTTGTCTTATTTGTGAAGAAATAAGCTTTGCTAATCATATTGAAAAGGGATTACAGAAATATATCGATTATGATGAGCTTGTTGAGGACGGTTCTGTTGTTGACGTTGGCGATATAAAGCTTCGTGTAATGCATACACCCGGTCACACTTTGGGCGGAGTGTGCTATATCGAGGAAAACGAGCGGGTCATGTTTACAGGTGACACGCTGTTTTGTCGTACCGTAGGCAGAACAGATTTGCCGGGTGGAGATTGGGATACGTTGGTTGAAAGTCTTAAAAAATTAGGTAACTTAGACGGCGACTATACAGTTTATACAGGACATAACCGCTCCACAACACTTACGACTGAGCGTGAGAAGAACAGGTATATGCGCAAATTGTTTAAGCAGAATACGGAAGGACTAAACGGCTGATGATTTTATATACTCAAGGGCATGATTTTCACTATGAGATGGAAAATCTATGCAGAGTGTTTTTTCCTAATGAAAAGATAACGGTTACTTCCGAATCCTCAATTTTTGAGGGAGATGTTGTAACAACCGAGCTTATAAAAGAATATGATAGCTACCGTGTGGATGTAAAAGCGTTAGTTGCGGGAGCGGAAAAGAGCGCTTCTTCGCTTGTTGAAAAGACAGATGAATCTGTGCGTGACGAGTGTGAACGCACGATGGCGAGAGAACTTTTAAAGGTGCTTTCTCAAGTTACGGGATACACGCCTCCTTGGGGCATACTGACGGGCGTTAGACCGTCAAAGCTTATGATGCGCCTTGTTGAGAAATGCGGCGAAGAGGGAGCATATAACTATTTTATTAATGACTTACTTGTTACTGATAAAAAGGCAAAACTCGCTTTGAATGTAGCGAAAACGGAGCGCAGAATAATAGATTTAGGTGATGAAAAGTCATTTAGCTTATATATATCCATTCCGTTTTGCCCTTCGAGATGCAGCTATTGCTCTTTTGTGTCTCATTCCATAACCAATTCAAATGCCAAGAAGCTTTTGCCTGTGTATGTTGATAAGCTTTGCGAAGAACTTGCAGTTACGGGCGAAATCGTTTCAGATATAGGTCTGCGGTTGGAGAGTATATATATGGGCGGAGGTACTCCTGGAATATTGAGCGCAGAACAGATGAGTTCAGTGTGTTCTGCCGTGATGGGCAATTTTGATTTGTCGAGTTTGAGAGAGTACACAGTTGAAGTCGGCAGACCAGAAACCGTATCGGAGGATAAGCTTTCTGTACTTCGTGATTTCGGTGTTGACAGAGTAAGCATAAACCCCCAGACGTTAAGCGATAGCGTTCTTGAGGCTATAGGCAGAAAACATACGGTAGAGGACTTTTTTAAAGCATATGAGCTTGCCAGAAGAGCGGGCTTTGAGGCTATAAATGTTGACCTTATAGCGGGGTTGCCGTCTGATACGATAGAAGGTTTTACCAACTCTGTTGACGGTGTTGCCAAACTTAATCCTGCCAATGTAACAGTTCATACTCTTGCGCTCAAGTCTGCATCTACTCTCAAAGAGCACGGTCATATTATTAAAGAGGGCGAGACGGCAGGTAAGATGACGGACTATTCACAGCGGGCGCTTACTGCGTTAGGCTATATTCCGTACTATATGTACAGACAAAGTCGCTGCGTAGGCAATCTTGAGAATGTAGGTTGGTGTTTGTCGGGTAAAGAGTGTCTTTACAATGTTTTTATGATGGAGGAGAGTCATACCGTACTTGCAACCGGAGCGGGAGCAGTTACCAAGCTTAAAAGCCCTCAAGATGAGTATATTGAACGTATTTTTAACTATAAATATCCATATGAATATAATACCGGATTTGACGAACTTATGAAGCGTAAGGGTCGTATTACGGAATTTTACAGGGAAAAGGCGGATTTTTTTGGAATACGCAGAGAAGATTAATGAAATGGCACGTGTTGCGCCTGAAGCAATGGTGAGAGAGGCTGAAAACCGATATCATGAAAGACTTGACGCAATAGCGGAAAAGATTTTTCGTAATGAGCAAAAGCGGATTGTAATGCTTGCAGGTCCGAGTGCTTCAGGCAAAACAACAAGTGCTAAACTGATTTCGGATAAGCTGAATTCTATGGGCGCTCAAGCGTTTATAGTATCACTTGATAATTTTTACAAGGACCAGTCTCAGGCGGTTATGGACGAGGAAGGAAATCCTGATTTTGAAACTGTCCATGCACTTGATATATTTTTGATTGATAAATGTTTTGAAGAGATTATCACAAGGGGAGAAACAAATCTTCCGATTTTTGATTTTACAAAGGGTGCTCGCAGCGAAGAACAGCAACACATAAAGCTTGAGAAAGATGATGTTATTATTGTTGAGGGTATACATGCGCTCAATCCGATAATAACGCAGAGCTTGCCTGCTGAAAATCTCATGAAGCTGTATGTGAGTGTTTCATCAAGAATAGTTGATGAAGATAATGAGGTTATAATGTCTAAACGCAATTTGCGTTTTGTGCGCAGATTGGTTCGGGATTATTACCATCGTGCAAGTTCTGTTGAGCGGACTTATGAACTGTGGCGCAGTGTTTTGAAGGGCGAGGATAAGTATATTTTCCCATTTAGTCACTTGGCAGATGAGAGGATAGATTCGATTCATGCCTATGAGCCGTGTGTGTTTCGGAATATAGCGATTCCCATGCTTGGTGAGGTTGATGCAGACAGTGAGTTTTACGACGATGCGAGACGTATGATTTCGAGTTTGGAATGCTTTGAATCTTTAGATAAATCGGTTATTCCGACGGACTCGCTTCTCAACGAGTTTTTGGAGTAAATGTTAATTTTTTTGGTATTTTGTTGATAAATATCTTTGTTAGAGATATAATTAAATCTAATGTCGTTGTTTTACAAATAAAGTGCGATGTTCAGAATAAATAAAGGAGGCTTTTCATTGTCGGAACGAAAAAAACAGTCTCTGCTTAACGGTGCAATAATTCTTGTTATATCAACGCTTGTGGTAAAGGTTATAGGTGTATGCTTTAAGATGCCTCTGGGCAATATGCTCGGAATGGTAGGCGTCGGATATTTCAACTCTGTTTATCAGATATATACACCCATATATGCAATTTCTATGGCCGGATTGCCGATTGCGGTTTCCAGAATGGTGGCTGAGAGTGTTGCTCTTAACCGTTACCGAGAGGCAAGAATGACACTTGTTACTGCGAGAAAGATATTCTTGCTTGTAGGCGGCGGAGGAATGCTTTTAATGTTGCTAATATCTGTTCCTTATGCCTATTTTATATCCGGAATAAAAACGCTTCCTGCTCTTGTAGCGGTTTCGCCGTCTATTCTGTTCTGTTGTTATCTCTCGTCTTACAGAGGGTATTATGAGGGCTTACGCAACATGATTCCCACTGCAATATCGCAGATAATTGAAGCGTTTGGAAAGCTTGTTATCGGTTTAATTTTAGCCAAGATAATAATGCAGTATGGAGAATCTACTTACATGAATGCCGTTGCTAACGGCACAAGCACGGTAACAATTTTTGGGACAGAGGTTTCGAGTCTGAGTGAGGCATACAGTGCGACATATCCATGGGCTGCTGCTGGAGCTATAATGGGCGTAACGCTCGGTGCATTTATAAGTCTTATATATCTGTTTTTGCGTCACAAGGCTAAGGGCGACCAGTTTACAAGACTTGAGCTTGTGAATTCTCCGAAACCTCCGCAGAATTCAGCTATTGCAAAGCATATGATTACAATAGCTATTCCGATTTTGATGAGTTCTCTTGTCTTAAATGCAACCAACCTTATTGATGTTGTTACAATTCAGGGAAGACTTATTCATGCTATTGAGACCGATTCGGATGTCATATATAATATGTATAAGGCATCTATTGATGCGGACGTTGCAAACAATCTGCTTGATATGAGTAATTTGGTGGATTTCAAAACCTATCTTTATAGTGCTTATAATACTGCTTTGGACTTTAAAAATCTTGTTCCGATGATAACGGTTTCGCTTGGTGTAAGCGCACTTCCTGCATTGTCAGAGGCATGGGCTGTAAAAGATAATGCAGCAATAAAGAGTGCTGTGAATACCGTTGTAAGAATATCAATGCTTATAGCACTTCCGGCGGGAATAGGCATCGGCGTACTTTCAGAGCCGATTCTTGAGCTTATTTACGGCAGAGGCCGTATTGCAGCAGATATCCCGATGATAGCACCTGTTGTTGCGGTGTTCGGATTTACAACGGCGATTATGTCGATTTCAACTCCGCTTACGAATTTGCTTCAGGCGGTCGGAAGAACGGATATACCTGTTAAAACGATGCTTATAGCTGCTGTTGCTAAAATAATATGCAATTTTGCGCTTGTAGGAAATCCAAAGTTTAATTTCTACGGTGCGGTGATAGGAACAGTTCTTTTCTACGTTATAAACGTTGTGCTTAATCTTATAGCTATAGTAAAGGAAACACATGTGCGAATAGAAGTGGTTTCTGGATTTTTAAAACCGCTCTTTGCGGCGGCTCTTTGCGGTGCAGGTGCTTGGGCTGCACACGGCCTGCTCAGTGAAAAGGTTTTGTCGGCAGGAGACAGTACATCTATTATAAATGGCTCAAATATAGCACTTGTTATCGCCATAGTTGTTGCTGTTGTGATATACGCTCTTGCGCTGTTACTGATAAAGGGTATAGCACGTGAAGACCTGGAATCTTTGCCTCAGGGCGGAAAAATTGCGAAAATACTTGAAAAATATAAACTTTTAGGATAGAATAGTCTTATAGGGTAAAAGTGGTAGTTAAAAATGGTTGATTTTAGTCGCAAAGAAAACTATAATATTAATGATTTACTCGATATTATGCGTTGCTTGCGCTCTCCGGGGGGATGTCCTTGGGATGCCGAGCAGACGCATGAGAGTATTCGTAAAAACCTCATAGAGGAAACGTATGAGGTTATTGAAGCGATAGACAAGAATGATAAAGAGCTTTTGGTTGAAGAGCTTGGCGATTTGCTCATGCAGATAGTTTTTCATGCTCAAATGGAAGAAGATGAAAATGTTTTCACGTTTGATGACGTTGCAGACGGTATCTGCAAAAAGCTGATTGAACGCCACCCTCATGTTTTTGGAGAGGTTAAAGTTTCAAGCTCTGATGAGGTGCTTGATAACTGGGATGCCATAAAACGTAAAACCAAGGGTCACAAAAAAGGCAGCGAGCCGATGTTAAGCGTTCCACGTCAGCTGCCTGCTCTTATGCGTGCGACTAAGATTCAACAAAAAGCGGCAGTAGCTGGTTTTGATTGGCCTGATGTTTCCGGTGCATATGATAAAATTCTTGAAGAAGCAACGGAGCTTAAAACAGCTATTGACGCTGGTGATAAAGATAACATTTGCGAAGAACTTGGAGATTTGTTGTTTTCTGTGGTGAATGTGTCACGTTTTGTCAAATGTGATGCTGAAGAGTCGCTTACTGCAGCATCAGACAAGTTTGTTGACCGTTTTGTGAGAGTTGAACAGCTTGCAAAAGAGAAGGGTATCGATATGGATAGTGCTTCTCTTGAAGAGCTGGACAAGCTTTGGAATATCGCCAAAGAGGATAAATAGTGTGAGTTTGCCTGGAGGCATTTTCATAAATAAAGAAAAAGAAAGACAAAGGAGAAACACGTAATGAATAAGACTGAGTTTATCGCTGCTGTTGCAGCAAAAGAAGGACTTGAGAAGAAGACTGCTGAGAAGGCTGTTAATGCTGTTATCGCTTGCATCGGAGATGCTCTTGCAGCTGGTGACAAGATTCAGATTGCCGGTTTCGGTACATTTGAAGTAAGAGCTCGTGCTGAGAAGACAGCTCGTAACCCCAGAACAGGCGAAGCAATCACAGTTCCCGCATGTAAGGTTCCTGCTTTCAAGGCAGGTAAAGGCCTTAAGGATAAGGTTGCTAAATAAGCATATAAAAATATTTAATCAGGGACAGCAATGTCCCTGAATTTTTTTAAGGAGCAAAAACGTGAGACTTGATAAGTATTTAAAGGTTTCCAGAATAATAAAGCGTCGCACGGTTGCGAATGAAGTGTGTGACGCAAAGCATGTTACTGTTAACGGTAAGCCTGCACGGGCCTCATATGATGTTAAAGTTGGGGATGTAATAGAGATTTCTATGGGACAGAATGTTACAAAGGTGCAGGTTCTTAATGTAGCTGAAACCGTACGAAAAGAAGAAGCTGCATCGATGTATAAAATTTTATAAAGCGAGTCATAAAACAAAACCTTCTGTAGTATCTTTAGTAGTAGATTGGACAGGAGGTTTTTTTATGAACGAGGAAAAGAAAATACAGGCAACACAGCACAATTTAATAATGGAGAACAGGAAGAACCTTACAGTATCCGGAGTTTCAGATGTTGATAGTTTTGATGAACAGGCGGTAGTTATTTTTACTGATATGGGTGAGCTGACGGTTCGAGGAAGTGATTTGCATATTATAAAGCTTAGCGTTGATATAGGAGAACTGACTATGGAAGGTAATATATCTTCACTGAGTTATTCTGACGAACAACCTCGTTCCGGAGGATTCTTTAGTAAGGTGTTTAGATAAATGGGCTATATGCAGGGCGTGAGCGAGCAGCTAAAGGTCTTTTTATATTCTTTTGGACTGGGTTTTCTGCTTGGAATACTTTATGATGTTTTTCGTACCTTAAGAATGATTTTTTCGTTTGGTAAGGTAATGACTTTTATACAGGATTTTCTTTATGTCATAATGTGTGCTTTTTTAACTTTCGGGTTTGCCTTGGTTTTAAACGACGGAAAAATTATGTTTTATATTTTCTTTGGCGAGGGTATCGGATGGCTTATATACTATTTTACCTTTGGTACACTTGCATTGAGAGTGAGTTCGGCGGTTATTAAAGGTGTACGTTCGGTGTTTGCGGCAATTATAAGACTGATAAAAAAGCCTATAATTTTCTTTGTGAGAAAAATAAAGAGAATAGCAAACAAGATAGACACAAAAACTAAAATTAACTCGAAAAAAGTTGTAAAAAATACAAAATTCCTCTTGAAAAAGAGGGATGGTATGTTGTATACTCTTAATAGAATAGTATACTTAGGTGGGAAGCGTCCTAAAAACTCAAAAAGGAAACATAAGAATGTCGGCAGCGCAGAAGAAAAAGAAAAAGACATATAGCACCATACTGACGGTTGTATTTATAGCGTTAGTGTGTTATTTTGTCATTTCTTTTATAGGGCTGCAGACCGATGTCAAAGCTCAAAAAGAGGAGATAGCACAAATTAATGCACAGGTTAACACACAGATTGCGGATAACCGTGAGCTTAACAAGCTCCTCAATGATTCTGAACTTGACGACTATGTTGAGCGTATAGCACGTGAAGAGTTAGGATATGTATTTCCTGATGAGAGAGTATATTATGATGAACAGGTAGTGGACAACTGAGAAGGGGAGCAACTTTTTTATGCAGATTGAGCAGGGCAGTGTTGTTAAAGGTAAGGTGACCGGTCTTACTGATTTCGGCGCTTTTGTTGAGCTTGAAGGCGGCAAAACGGGAATGGTTCATATTTCCGAAGTCTCAACATCGTATGTAAAGGATATAAAGGAGCATTTGCAAGTTAATCAAGAGATTAGTGCAATGGTTATATCTGTAAGTCCGGAAGGCAAGATTGCTTTGTCAATAAAAAAGCTTATAGCATCACAGGAACAGCAACAGCGCCGTCCTCGTCAGAATAATGATAGGGCTGAACGCAAGCCGCAGTCTTCTGCGACAAGAAAGCCTCCTGTTAACAGAACCGATAATGTTGTTGCTCAAGAGGCACCTGTGAATCAGTCTTTTGAGGATATGATGGCAAAGTTTAAACAGATAAGTGATGAGAAGATGACAGATTTGAAGAGGTCATCTGATTCAAAAAGAAGCGGCGGATATTCTCGCCGTGGCGGGAGACAGTAATTTTATATTACGGTGGGCTTCATGCCCACCGTATTTGTGTAAATAGGGGTGTATAAAGTGATAATAAAGAATGCTGTTATATACACTATGGCAGGCGAAGTAATAGAAAACGGATACATAGAGTTTGATAAAAAAATTCGTAGTTTGGGCGATATGAGCCAATGTCCCGATGGCGAGGCATATGATGCAAAGGGAAAAAGTCTTTATCCGGGATTTATTGATGCACATACCCATATTGGCATTATAGAGGACTCTCTTAATTTTGAGGGAGACGATTGTAATGAGATGACAGACCCGGTAACCCCTGAACTAAGGGCTGTAGATGCTGTTAATGCTCTTGACAAATGTTTTGAGGAAGCTTATAGGGCTGGTGTAACTTGTACGTTGACAGGGCCGGGAAGCGCAAATCCTATTGCAGGTCAGATAGCTGCTGTTAAAACTCACGGAGTTTGTATAGATGATATGATAGTGAAGGCTCCTGTTGCGATGAAGTTTGCACTTGGAGAAAATCCGAAGACTGTATATAATGAAAAAAAATCAACTCCGAGCACAAGAATGGCAACGGCTGCGATTATAAGAGAACAGCTTGAAAAGGCTCGTGAGTATGCAGAGAAAGAGTCTGAGAAAGAGTATAACGCAAAGCTCAAGGCTCTTTCAAAGGTGTTTACGGACAAATTACAGGTTCATATCCACTCTCATAGAGCGGACGATATTTTTACGGCAATAAGAATATCTGAGGAATTTAACCTCGATTATTGCGTTATACACTGTACACAAGGCCATTTGATTGCGGACAAGCTTGCTCAAAAGGGGGTGAAGGCTTGTAGTGGACCGCTTATTAGCGACAGATGCAAGCCTGAACTTCGAGACTCAACGCCTGCAACACCGGGAATTCTCAGCAAAGCGGGAGTTAAAACAGCGATTATAACGGACCATCCTGTGATACCGATTCAGTATTTGCCGCTATGCGCAGGGCTTGCTGTGCGTGAAGGTATGGAATATATGGAAGCGCTTAAAGCTATCACAATAAATCCGGCTCGGATTTGCAAGATAGATGACCGTGTAGGTTCACTTGAAGTTGGTAAGGACGCTGATATGAGTTTGTTTGATTGCGACCCATTGACTGTTGCAGCAAAGCCTAATCTTGTTGTTATGGATGGCGAGGTTGTTTTCGGAGGGCTCGAATAATGCGAAATATAGACGTTTCCGAAATTTCTGCAGTTATACGTGATGCTTGCATTAGGGCAAATAAGATACTCCCTGAAGATTTAGCGGTACTTATAGCTGACAGCGCTAAAAACGAAGTTGAAGAACTTCCGAAAGATATAATGTGCAGATTGTGTGAAAACCTGCGTGCTGCAGAGGAGATGGATATACCTATTTGTCAGGATACCGGTATGGCTGTTGTTTTTGCAAAAATAGGTCAAGATGTGCATTTTACGGGTGGCAGCTTTGTTGAGGCTGTTAACCGTGGTGTTGCTGACGGTTATAAAGAAGGATATCTCAGAAAATCGATAGTAGCTGACCCCTTAAGGCGTGTTAATACAGAAGATAATACACCTGCTGTTATACATACTGAACTTGTAGAAGGCGATAAGGTTGAGCTGACGGTAGCACCTAAAGGTTTCGGCAGTGAAAATATGAGTAAACTTAAGATGTTTAATCCTTCGGCATCACGTGAGGATATAATTGAATATATAGTTGATGTGGTTCGTCTTGCGGGAAGCAATGCTTGTCCGCCTATGGTAATAGGAGTGGGGATAGGCGGAGATTTTGAGGAGTGTGCATTGCTTGCCAAAAAGGCACTTTGCCGTCCTGTTTCGGTCAAGAATTTGGATACGTATTACGCTGACATTGAAAAAGAGATTTTGAAACAAGCAAATGAGCTTGATATCGGGCCTCAGGGCTTTGGCGGCAAAACAACTCTCCTGAGTGTTGCGGTTGAGTTTATGCCTACCCACATAGCGGGTCTGCCTGTTGCGGTAAACATTGGGTGCCATGTTACTCGCCATGTGACGGTTACAATTTGATTTTTTTATCTTGAAAAGAAAATAATATTTCTCAAGATAAATAATAAATGTAATTTTTTGTATAAAAATTGTAAAAAATTGTAAAATACATCTATTGGCTATTTATTTTTTTAGTGATATGTGCTATAATGTATACAAGGTGAAAACCTTAATAATTCTAAGGGGCTGACATTATGAAAATAGTCATTACAGGACGCAAGTGTTCGCCGAGAGAATCTTTTAAAGAGAGAGCTGAGAAAAAATTAGCCAAAATTGAGCGTTTCTTCGGCGATGAGGCTGAGGCCAAAATCACCGCAACCGTTGAAAAATCCTGTCAGACAGTTGAAATAACTGTTATGAACAGCGGCATGATTTTCAGAGCACAAGAACGTGCGGAAAATATGAACGACGCACTTGACCGCTGTGTGGATTCACTTGTTCGCCAGATACGCAAGAATAAGACAAAACTTGAAAAACGTATGCGCAGCGGTGCGTTTGAAGATATTGTTGATGATTCGGCATCTGTTGAAGAAGAAAAAGAATATGACCTTGTCAGAACAAAGAGGGTAGCCCTTAAACCCCAGTCGGTTGACGAGGCTATACTTCAGATGAATATGTTGGGACATGAGTTCTATATGTTCCTCAATGATGCAAGCGGTTTGGTAAGCGTTGTATATCGACGTACTGACGGCGGATACGGTTTGCTTGAGCCGGATGAAGAATAAATAATTATTGCCTATGCTAATGCGAGGGGCGCTTAAGCGCCCCTCAACCCATGCAAAAGAAAGGGTTTATTGATGAGTATAAATTTTGTAGTGCCTTGTTTGCTCGGGCTTGAAGCGCCCATAGCGGATGAATTAAGAGATATGGGAGCGCAAAATGTGGTTGCTGAAAACGGACGTGTCCTATTCAGCGGAGACCTGAATATACTTGCACGAGCTAATATTAACTCACGTTTTGCCGAGCGAGTGTTGATACTTGTCGGCAGCTTTGAAGCGCATAGCTTTGAAGAGCTTTTTCAGGGCACACGCTCACTTGCATGGGAAGAATGGATTGGCTGTTTAGATGCATTTCCGGTTAAGGGTTATTCAATAGATTCTGACCTTTTCAGTGTTCGTGATTGTCAGTCGATAATAAAAAAAGCAGTAGTTGAAAGACTCAAACAGAAGTATTCGGTTGAGTGGTTTGAAGAAAGCGGTCCTGTTTATCAGATTCAGTTTTCTGTAATGAAAAATAAGGTTTCACTTATGATTGACACTTCGGGTGCGGGATTGCATAAGAGAGGATATCGTTTGAGTGCAAATGATGCACCTATAAAAGAGACTTTGGCAGCCTCGTTGTGTTACTTTTCTCGATTGAGACCGTACCACTCTCTGTATGACCCTATGTGCGGTTCGGGAACAATTCTTATAGAGGGAGCCATGATGGCGATTAACAGGGCTCCGGGAATCAACAGGAACTTTTCTGCAGAGCGTTGGGAGAATATACCACGCGGCGTATGGATGGAGGAAAGAGAGAGAGCCCGTGATTTAGAACGGAGAGCAGATGATTTTTTTGCTTACGGTTCGGATATAAGTCCGCAGGCTATTGAACTTGCGAGTGCCAATGCTTGTTCTGCCGGTGTGGATGATATGATAAACTTGAAAGCTTGTGCACTTAATAAGTTTAATCCAAGCACCGAAAGAGGAACATTAATTTGTAACCCGCCTTATGGTGAGCGTATGCTTGATATTGAACAAGCTAACGAGCTTTATAGGGATATGGGACGTGTTTTTGAGCGTCGTCACGGCTGGTCTTACAGTATAATAACTCCTGCGGATAGCTTTGAGAAGGAGTTTGGACGTAAGGCAGATAAGAGAAGAAAATTATATAACGGCATGATAAAGTGTCAGTTATTTATGTATTTTAAGTAGGAGGGATTTTTTTGAAACATATTTTTTTAATTAATCCTGCAGCAGGCAAGGGAAAGAGTGTTGATATTATACGCCCGCAGATAGAGGAATATTGCGGCAAAAGCGGTATCGACTATGAAATTTATGTTACCCAAAGAAGAAATGATGCACTTGAGTATTGTCGTGAGCGTGCAAAAAGCGGCGAGAGTATTCGTTTCTATGCTTGCGGAGGAGACGGAACTCTTTATGAGGTGGTTAACGGTGTTTACGGTTATCCGAACTGTGAGGTTGCTGTAATTCCGCTTGGCTCAGGCAATGATTTTATAAGACTCTTCGGTACAAAAGAGCAGTTTATCAATGTTGAAGCTCAGGTTACAGGTGTTCCTGTTGAGCTTGACGTTGTTAAGTGCGGCGATAAGATAGCTATAAATCAGTGTTCAATGGGTCTTGATGCAGAGGTTTGTGCAAAGCAGGCAAGTTTCAAGAAAATACCTGCTATGAACGGTGAGGTTGCATATCTTGCAGCAACATTTTATTCTCTGCTAAGAAAAGTAGGCCATAAATTTACTGTTACAATAGATGACAACGAGCCTTTTACAGATACAGTTCTGTTCTGTGTAGCAGCTAACTCACGTTGGTACGGTGGCGGATTCCAAGCGGCACCGCTTGCCTGGCCGGATGATGGACAGTTAGACTTTGTTATAGTACGTAAGGACAGAAGCCGTGCACGCTTGTTACCTTTGGTTAATAAATATAAGAACGGCGAACATGTCGGTATGGATATAACCCGTTATGTTAAGGGAAGTAAGATGAAGGTTCATTGTGATACACCTTCTGCTGTTAATGTTGACGGTGAGTGCGAGTTTGTTACTGACAGTGAGTTTGAAATTGTACGCAAGGCCATAAAGTTTGTTGTTCCTCAGTTTTCAACTTTCCTCAAGGACAGGGAAGAACGAATAGCTAAGGAGAAAGAGGCTGTTGAACAGTAATAATTGTAAACGCTGCCGGAGCTTAGCTCTGGCAGCGTTTTGAGGATTTATGATATTTATTTTATAATTCCGTCTGTGCGGAGTCTGTATTTATTGTTGCGAAGTGCCGATACGAGTTGTTGTTCAGACTCGATTTTTTCTTCAAAATACAGCCCCCCCGGATGTTCACCTATAGGACCATGGTAATCGGAGCCGGATGTTTTTCTTAAGGAGTATTTGTTTGCCCATGCATTTGCAATATCGTTGCTTGAATTGTGGTTTGGGTGTGCGTTATAGACTTCTACACCGTCGAGCAGCTTGGGATTTACCGTTGTCATACCAAGGCGAAACGGATGAGCCTGAAAAACAATAAAACCGTTTTTATCAGCTATCTTTCTAAAGGTTTTCATGTTGGGTATTAAATTCAAATCTTCATGGGAGTAGATGAACTCCTCATCTATACCGTATACAAGATAGTCATTATCATTTTCTGTGAAACGAATCTCCATTCCGAGAAGGACTTTGAAGTTTTTGGTTTCAAGTTTTTTTGCTGTTCTGTATCCGTTTAGGAAGTGGTCAACTTTTTCTTTCCAGGATACATTTCCGGCTTTGTTTATAGTGGATTGATTCATATGGTCGGTTATAACGATACCGTCATAACCGAGAGATTTAAAAATATCAACAACATCTTCAGCAGTTTTTTCGCCGCATGTGCTTGATTGGGAGGTATGTGCGTGCATTTCAAAGAGGTATTCTTTCATATATTTCACTTTCTTTCAGCTATAGTGTTTATCCACAGGAAAGTATTATACTCTGATTTAATTATCTGTGCAATTGAAATTTAAAAATTTGGAGAAAGTATGAAAAATTATTCACTTTTAATTTGGGATTTTAACGGAACGCTTCTTAATGATGTCGGCGCAGCTCTGGCGTCTGTTAATGATATGCTTGCATGCAGGGGTAAAAAGCCGATAGACATAGATGCTTACCGTCAGTATATAGATGTTCCGATAATACGGTTTTACGAGCAGGTTTTTGAACTTGAGCATGAAAATTATCAAGAGATACTTGCAGAATATCAGGCGGGGTACGAGTGGCACTTGAAAAAATGCAGATTGACTGATTTTGTGCAGTTAGCTCTTGATACGGCAAAAAATAAGGGTATACCGCAGGTGGTTTTGTCGTCAAGTGAACAGAATCAGCTTGAACGCCTGCTGAGAAAATATGATATAGCAGATTATTTTGATGCAGTTTTGGGCTCGCAAGACTTTTTCGCAGGCAGTAAGGTTGAACGGGCAAAGCTTTATATTGAGGAGAATAAGATAGAGTCATCTTGTGTGCTTGTAATAGGCGACTTGACTCATGACTTTGAGGTGGCACAGGCTATAGGTTCGCAGTGTCTGCTACTTACAAGCGGACATCATGACAGAGAACGACTTGAAAGAACAGTCGCAAGAGTAGAGGACACACTTGAAAGCTTTGTTATGGAGTAATGATTAAGTTGAAGAAAAAAACTATCTATGGTAACATATCTGTTAGTTTTATATATTTAGGAGAAAATCATGATTACAGTTTCAGATTTAAGCTTCAATTTTGGCACACAGACGTTGTTTAAAAACGTAGATTTGAAGTTTACCCCCGGTAATTGCTATGGAATCATAGGGGCAAACGGTGCGGGAAAGTCAACTTTTTTAAAAATACTTTGCGGTGAATTAGAGCCGTCACGTGGAGCTGTTGTAATACCGCCGACAGTCAGGATGTCGGTTTTGAGGCAGGACCACTATGCTTTTGATGAATTTACGGTTCTTGATACCGTAATAATGGGTAACAGACATCTTTACGATGTCATGAAAGAAAAAGATGCCTTATATGAAAAGCCTGATTTCAGCGATGAGGACGGTATGCGTGTTGCTGAGTTGGAGGCAGAGTTTGCTGAAATGGACGGCTGGGAAGCGGAGTCGGATGCATCTAAACTGATTCAGGGCTTAGGTTTGTCCGAAGATATTTTGTATGAACTGATGTCATCTTTGTCAGGCTCGCAAAAGGTTAAAGTCCTTTTGGCACAGGCTCTGTTTGGAAATCCTGATATAATCCTGCTTGACGAGCCTACTAACGACCTTGATATTGCAGCTGTAAAATGGCTTGAAGATTTTTTGAGCGAGTATTTTGGTACAGTTATAGTTGTGTCGCATGACAGACACTTTTTGAACAATGTTTGCACCCGTATAGTTGATATAGACTATACGGAGATAAAAATGTATGTCGGTAACTATGAATTCTGGTATGAGTCAAGCCAGCTTATACAGCGACTTATAAAGCAGCAGAATAAGAGAAACGAAGAAAAAATTAAGGAACTTCAATCTTTTATTGAGAGATTTTCGGCGAACAAATCAAAGTCCCGTCAGGCTACATCGAGGAAAAAGCTTCTTGAAAAACTTACAATTGAGGAGCTACCTGCATCAAGCCGCAGGTATCCGTTTGTTGGATTTGATATGGATAGAGAAGTCGGAAAGGATATTCTAACCGTTGAAGGTCTTTCTAAAAGTGTTGACGGTGTAAAGCTCTTTGAAAATGTCAGTTTTACTGTACGCAAAAATGATAAAATCGCTTTTGTAGCGAAGACAGAGCAAGCTATAACTATGCTGTTTAAGATATTGATGGAGGAGGAAGAGGCGGACAGCGGTTCGTTTAAATGGGGCCTCAGCACGTCACGCTCGTATTTTCCTGCCGATAATTCAGCTTATTTTGACAGCAACGACAATCTTGTTGATTGGATGCGCAGATATTCCAAAGACCAGACAGAGACATATATCAGAGGATTTCTTGGCAGAATGTTGTTTTCAGGGGACAGCGTATTGAAACCGGTTAATGTTTTGTCGGGTGGCGAAAAGGTCAGATGTATGTTGTCACGTATGATGTTGTTTGGCTCAAACGTTCTTCTTCTTGACCAGCCTACTAATCATCTTGACCTTGAGTCAATAACAGCGGTCAATAACGGTTTGTCTGAATTTAAGGGAAATGTGCTTTTCTGTTCGCACGACTATGAAATTGTGAACACGGTCGCCAACAGAATAATAGAAATTTGTGAGGACGGAATAGTCGACCATTCAGGAAACTATGATGACTTTGTTGAATTCAAAGAAAGCAGAGGCATGGACCTTACGACACTTTGATGCCAAAATAAGGTCAGTTGATTGATGGCGAATTTTGTGATATAATATTGCTATCTAAAAAATAATGAGGAAAGGCAGTAACATGGATAAGATAAAAGCTGTCACAAAAGAAAAAATTAATCTTAAAGATAAAAACGTGCTTCTTTATATGGTTGCCTGTGCAATAGTGGCAGTGCAGCCGTTGCTTGACATTATATCTTCTGTAGTTATAAATGCAGGCAAGTCTAACTTTATAAGTGTGTCAGGAGCAGTGAGAGCAATTCTTATGCTTTTGATTCTTGTATATTCAATCGCTTTTTATAACGGTAAATATAAAAAGCTGTGTTCTGTATACTTGTCAGGTGTTTGCGTTTATATCTTTTTGGTATGTCTTATGACGGCTATAAGAGGTACTGCAATTGCTTGCTTTTATATGACAGGACTTATGGCAGACACGTTTTTCTTCCACTTTGCTTTTGTTGCTATTATGGAGCTGTATTATACGGTAGGCCGCAGAGTTTCCCCGTTGGTAACAACGTTTATGGCTTTGATTTATGCGCTTACAATTGCGATAAACTTTTTGTTTGATAAAACAGGAGATTTCAACTTTTCTTCTTCTTTTGCTGTAGCTCTTGCATTGCTTATTCCGACAGCACTTGTTTTTATATCAGCTCATATCGGAAAGATTAAGACCAGCGACAAAACAAAGGAAATTTTGTCATATGCAATTCCGATTATATGTACTGCGGTTGTTTTAGCCGGTGCGGTTCTTTCTAATTCCAGACCTGTATTGATTGTCAGTGTGCTTTTTTCTGTGATATTCTTTATGTGGTCGTTTTCGGGTTGGAGAAACAACAGCGGTAATACGCAAAAAAGAAAGCCGCTACTCAAAAGTTTTATCTCCTCGGCTTTATTCTGCGTTTTGATATTGGCGTTGTTGCCTGTATCACCTATAAAAAGTTCATTTGACGGTACTTTTAGGCTTAGCGAACTTTTTTATACATATAATGGTAACACCCAAACCGGAATCCCAAGCGGAGATAACGGCGATGATGTTCTATCTTTTGAGGACGAAGAAGAGGACGACGGAAATGATTATGTTCCGATTCTCAACTCAGGATATGACCCCAATGATGATAGGGATGAAGATGATACAACATCTTCAAAGTCTACTACGGAAAATTCTAAGACCACAGAATCTAAATCTACTACGGAGTCATCGTCTTCTGATAGTGAGCCGGCAGGTGATGAATCGACATCGGAAGAGCCTTCTGACACAACACAGGAGGACACCACTAACAGGTGGCAGTTACCTTCAATCAATATGTCTGACATAGACAACTTTTTCTCAACACTTCCTCTTCCGAGCAGACCGTCTGCACAAACTACTGAGCCTGCAGCAGACAACACCCAGTCACAGGAAACTGAGCAGTCGTCATCAGATTCTGAAAATACAAATGCTGTACCGCCTGCGGCAATAGGAGCAGGCGTTGTAAAGATGCCGTCAGGTAATTTCATGGCGATAAATTTGGATAGGGTAAAGTATTTTTCAGACTCTTTCTTTGACAGCAATATGGAGACTTGGCTGTTTGGCTTAAGATTTACAAGTCTGTTTAATGAAGATTTATCTCCCGCACTAAAGGTAAAGTCAGATTTGTTTTCTGTTTTCTTTAATTATGGTATACTTGGTTTTCTTGTGTATGTTTTGCCGATAGCTTTTATATTCTTAAAAATTTTTAAGTTTATACTTCTCAATTTTTCTTCTGTCTTTGAGTCAATAGGCTTTTTGACTTATGTTTTCAGCGCAGTCGTAATACTTATCTTGTCTGTTTTTGACGGAGATGTGCTTGCCTTTTCAGCTGTTGGCTCTGTTGCAGCAGTCTTATTGGCCAACACATTTACTCTGTGTGAAAAGAATCAAGAATAGCGTATGCTAAAAATCAACAATAAGGTTAAAAAAATCCCGTTATTATATAGCGGGATTTCTTATGCCCGAAAAAGGCATGTTATCTTATTGATTAAACATTAAAGAATATTTTACCGAAAAAATTACGGTAAAAAAATAAAAAACAAAAAAATTTATTGAAAGCAACAAAGTCTATTTACTTTTTTCTTTACAGATGTATATAATTCAAATAAACATAAAAGAGGGAACATTTTATTTGCTTTAAGGAAAAGTGTTTTCGCTTAAAATTATGCAAGGTATATTATTTCCTGCGATAGCAGGGGAAGGATGATAGTAATGGAAAACTTAGGCTATTATAACGGCAATTATGGGCCGTTGGAAGAAATGATGGTTCCGATGAATGACAGAGCCAGCTTTTTCGGTGACGGTGTCTACGATGCCACTTACAGCCGAAACGGAATAATCTTTACTCTTGATGAGCACATCGACCGTTTTTATAATAGTGCCGGTTTGTTGAAAATAGAGATACCTCATACAAAAGAGGAGCTCAAGGCTATTCTTAATGATATGGTTAAGAAAGTTGACCATGGTGAGAACTTTGTGTATTGGCAGGCAACCCGTGGAACTGGTATACGAAATCACGCTTTTCCGAAGGAAGGCAAGGCAAATATTTGGATTACAATAAAGCATGCGCAAGTTCAGGACCTTTCACGTCGCATTAAGCTTATAACAATGGAAGATACAAGATTCCTTCATTGCAATATAAAAACACTTAATCTTATTCCCAGCGTTATGGCAGCACAGAAAACTCTTGAAGCAGGCTGTGATGAGTGTGTTTTCCACAGAGGAGACAGAGTTACCGAGTGCGCACACAGCAATGTTCATATCATAAAAGACGGAGTATTTAAGACCGCTCCTACCGACCACTATATACTTCCCGGAATTGCCCGTGCCCATCTTATAAAGATGTGTAAGAAGAACAACATTCCGGTTGATGAAACTCCATTTACCGTTGAAGAGCTTATGGATGCCGATGAAGTTATCGTTTCGAGTGCAGGTTCTTTCTGCCTTGTTGCGAATGAGATAGACGGAAAACCTGTCGGAGGAAAGGCTCCTGAGATTATAAGTGTACTTCACCGTGATTTATTAAAAGAGTTCTTGGATGAAACTTCTGTCTAAAAGGGGCGGTAGTAATGAATCAGCAGGAATTGACCTTGCTCAATCTTGGCGATAATCTTGATAATCTTTCAAATCTTGACCCGAGAGGATACGGTGTTTGCCGAATTCTTTATCCTGCGGCCAGGAAAGCAACCGGTTCACCGTTATCTGTTAATGCGGCGACCAAGCTGTGCGACACGGTTAGAGAGAATGATTTGGTATATATTTTGACGGGATTTGTTCTTCTTCCTTTCAAAAAAGCGGAGATGGACGGAATAGTAAGTTCTGTTTTGCTTGCACGCTCACTTGTTTTGGCTTTTGGAGCAAAGCCTGTTATAATTTGTCCGCAAGAGAATGTTGAGGCTGTCAGAGCGCTTGCGGCAGTTGTTGGACTGCATCTGTATGACTCGATTGATGAGCTGAAAAAATATCCCATTTCTATGGCAGTTATTCCTTTTACAAAAGACTCAAGCGAGGCCGAAGAGTGTGCAAAAAATATAATTTCAAAAGGCTTGCCGTCGGCGGTTATAAGCATTGAGGCTCCAGGTGCTAATTGTGTAGGTAAATATCATAATGCAACCGGTCTTGATGTAACGGAGCTTGAAGCCAAGATGGATATTTTGTTTGAAAAGCTGCAATCCATGGGAGTTCTTAATATCGCAATAGGTGATTTGGGTAACGAGATAGGCATGGGAGCTATCAGTGAGCAGATTGAAAGATATATTCCATATGCTGCAAAAGGTGAATGCAATTGTGGTTGCGAAGGCGGAATTGCCGTTAGAACAGCGGCTGACAATATAATTACAGCAACTGTTTCTGATTGGGGTTGCTACGCCATGATTGCGGCTATTGCATACTTGAAACGAGATATCGATATATTGCATACTGCCGAGATGGAAGCTGATGCAATGGTTACTGCTGCAAGAAGCGGTATGATTGATATGTACGGATGGCTCGTACCTGCAATTGACGGATTTGGTAAAACCATGAATATGTCAATAGTTAATCTTATGCGTGAATGTGTAAGCTATGCGATGAAGCTTGAGAAAACTTGTGAAACGTGGTTTGACAAAGTTATTGACAAGGGCTTCTACGGCGAATAATCCGCAGAGGAGCACAACTTATGAAAGACGTCGTTTTTCTTCCTGTTGGTGATTCTGCGATAAGTGTAGAATTCGGAAGAAACATAGATTCAAAAATAAATAAAAGAATAAGAAGCCTGTCTGACAGTTTGCGTTTCAAGCCTGTTCGAGGGGTCACGGAGTGTGTGCCTACTTTTCGTTCATTGCTTGTTTGCTACAATCCTGAGCAGACAGGTTATGATACTTTAGTGAGGAAACTAAAAAAACGCTTATCGAGTATCGGAGATACAAATACAAATACAAAGCGTGTTTTTCATATACCCGTTTGCTATGGCGGAGAGTTCGGTGAGGATATCGGTTTTGTTTCGTCACATACCGGTCTTAGCGAAAATGAGATAATAGACCTACACACCGGCAGAGATTATTTGATTTTTATGCTTGGTTTTTTGCCGGGTTTTGCTTATCTTGGAGACATGGACAGCCGACTTTTTACTCCTCGTCTCAGCAATCCGAGAACAAGCATACCTGCGGGTTCGGTGGGGATAGGCGGCGAACAGACGGGCATTTATCCCTTGGCATCACCGGGTGGTTGGCAGCTTATAGGCAGAACTCCCGTGAGACCGTATGACCCCGACAGAGAAAGTCCAATTCTATATGCAGCAGGTGACTATGTGCGTTTTTTTGCTGTTTGCAGAGAAGAGTATGATATAATAGAATCTAAAGTAAAAGATGGAAGCTATATTTGTAATATAACGGAAACTACGGAGTGACGGAGGCTGGGTTAATGGGTATTAAAATAATATCGCCCGGTCTTTTGACGACTGTTCAAGACCTTGGACGGTTTGGCTATATGGATTCGGGTTTTTCTCCTTGTGGCGCTATGGATTCTTTTTCGGCAAAGCTTGCCAATATATTGGTAGACAACAGCGAATATGACGGTGTGTTGGAAATGACAATGCTCGGTATAACGGCACAGTTTGACGAAGATAACATAATAGCGATTACGGGTGCAGGATTTGAACCTAAAATAAACGGAATTACTGTTCCTATGAACACAGCTGTACGGATTAATGCGGGAGATATTCTCGACTGTGGCCCTGCAAAGACGGGATGCAGGGGTTATCTGTCTGTAGCAGGTGGTTTTGATATACCTCTTGTAATGGGGAGCATGTCAACAAATTTAAAGTGTAAAATAGGCGGATATCAGGGTCGCAAGCTCGTTGCAGGAGACGTTATTCCTTTGAGATATCCGCAGGACAGACTGTATGCTATGGAACGCAGAAAGATAGATATGAAAACGTCATGTGATAGTATAAAGACTATTCATGTTATTTTAGGTCCGCAGGACGATTATTTTTCTGATATGGGAAAAGAAACCTTTTTCTCTGAAATATATAAAGTAACAGCCGAATCAGACCGTATGGGAATCAAACTTGACGGCGCACCTGTTGGAGCGGTTAACGGCGTTGATATTATTTCAGACGGTATAGCTCTCGGTTCTGTTCAGATTCCGTCATCGGGCAAGCCTATAATTATGATGGCAGATAGACAGACAACAGGGGGATATGCTAAAATAGCGACTGTTATAACGTCAGACATACCCTTGCTTGCGCAGATGCGCCCGGGGGATGCGTTGAAATTTGAAGCTGTAGATATGGAATATGCACGCAATCGCATAAAAGCGGATATTAGAATTTTAAATAAACTAAAAGATGATATTATAAGAACAGACACATTGCTTCGCTACGTTTAAGCAATAGGAGGTTTGGATATGGATTATACAAATATGAGTCCTAAAAAAGTCAGAGAGCTTATTAGACAAGGCAAGATAACAGGAAATACCGCCGGTATGTGTGCGGGATATGCGCAGGCGAATCTCTGCATACTGCCAAAGGATTTAGCCTATGACTTTTTGCTCTTTTCACAGAGAAATCCACGTCCTTGCCCCATACTTGAGGTTAGCGATGTTGGCAGTAGATTTTTAAAGACAATAGCGCCGGATGCGGATATTGCAAACGACATTCCGAAATACAGGGTGTATGAAAACGGAGTGCTGACAGGTGAATATACAAGTGTTGAAAAGTTTTGGCGCAATGATTTTGTAAGCTTTTTGATTGGCTGCAGCTTTTCGTTTGAGTCCGAACTCATTGCTGCAAATGTGCCGATAAGACATATAGAAGAGGGCAGAAATGTCCCTATGTATATTACAAACATTGAGTGCGAACCTGCGGGAATATTTCATGGAAAAATGGTTGTGAGTATGCGCCCGTTGCCGCCTGATAAGGTTGTGACAGCGGTAGCCGCAACAGCCGCTATGCCGAAAGTTCACGGAGCACCTATACATATCGGTGACCCGTCTGTGATTGGAATAGATGATATTTCAAAACCGGATTTTGGAGATGCTGTAACTGTAAATCCAGGAGAAATTCCTGTTTTCTGGCCGTGCGGAGTTACTCCGCAGTCAGCTGTTATGAGTGCAAAACCTCCAATCGCAATAACCCATTCTCCGGGTCATATGCTTATAACGGATGTTAAGAATGTAGAGCTAAAATATTAGAGGTGAAATGCATGAAAAAGGTTGATTTGAATTGTGACCTCGGTGAGAGTTTCGGCAATTATAAGCTGGGGCTTGATGAAGAAGTAATAAAATATATATCGTCAGCAAATGTAGCCTGTGGTTTTCATGCTTCAGACCCATTGGTTATGCAAAAGACCGTGTCTCTTGCTAAAGAGTTCGGTGTTTGTGTCGGTGCACATCCGGGTTTCCCTGACCTTGTGGGTTTTGGTCGCCGAAATATGAACGTGTCGCCGCAAGAGGCAAAAGCTTTTGTTCAGTATCAGATTGGAGCTTTAGATGCATTTTGTAAAGCTTCAGGGACAAAGCTTTGCCATGTCAAGCCTCACGGTGCTCTTTATAACATGGCAGGCAAGGATGAAGCTCTTGCAAATGCTATATGCGAGGGTATATATGAGTATAACAGAGAGCTTATTTTGCTTTGCCTTTCGGGAAGCAAAATGATAGATGCTGCAAAAAATATAGGCCTGCGTGCAGCGAGCGAAGTTTTTGCAGACAGGGCTTATGAAGATGACGGTTCTCTTGTTGCCCGAAGTAAGCCAGGGGCAGTAATTACGGACGAGGATATCGCAGTTTCACGTGTGGTTGAAATGGTGAAAAAGGGTAGTGTAAGGTCTATAAACGGCAATACTGTTGAAATAAAAGCAGATTCAATATGCTTGCACGGTGACGGTATAAAAGCGGTTGAGTTTGCAAAACGCATAAGAGTAGAGCTGCAGAATAATGATGTAGAGATAGTTAGTTTGAATGAGCTGATATAATTTTCGTAAAGGAAGAACTTATAATGAGGTATCATCGCATTTATGCAAAAATAGATATAGATGCAATAATTCATAATCTTAACGAATGTAAACGCCGTATTCCTGAGGGCACAAAGGTGCTTGCTGTTATTAAGGCTGATGGTTACGGGCATGGTGCAGTAGAGCTTGCAAAGCAGCTTGAGGCGCATACGGATTATTTTGGTGTTGCTATAATAGAAGAGGCTGTGGAATTAAGGCGAAGCGGAATAAAAAATCCCATCTTGATATTGGGTTACACATCTCCGTCACAAGATAAGCTTCTTATAGAATATGATATTACGCAACACGTATATACTTTTGAGATGGCAAAGCGTCTGTCGGAAACGGCAGCAGAGATGGGAAAGCCTGTTAAGATTCATGTAGGGCTTGATACGGGTATGTCACGTGTAGGTTTCCAGGATAACGACGAGAGCATAGAGATTATAAAGGAAATCTCGAAGCTTCCGAATTTGTGTCTTGAGGGAATTTTCAGCCATTATGCCAGAGCGGACGAACACGACAAGGCTACCGCTATGCTACAATCCGAAAGATTTGATTCTTTTATGGATAAGCTGGAGAAGGCAGGCGTTGATATACCCATTAAGCATTTGAGCAATTCTGCGGCTGTTGTAGAGCTTGATAAGCATTATGATATGGTGCGTTTCGGGATATCACTTTACGGATTGTATCCGTCCGAAGAGGTGGATAAAACAAGTGTTGAACTCGTTCCTGCTATGCAGATACGTTCAAAGATAGTCAATCTAAAAACTGTCGAGGCTGGTTGTGGAGTGAGTTACGGTCACACATTTGTTACAGAGAGACCGACACGTATCGCCACCATACCTGTTGGTTACGCTGACGGATATCCACGTGCGCTGTCATCACAGGGCAGGGTAATAGTAAACGGACAGTATGCGCCTATTATAGGTCGAGTGTGTATGGACCAGTTTATGATTGATGTTACTGATATAAACGGCGAATTAAATATTGAAGATGAGGTTATCCTCATGGGCAGCGATAACGGTTGTACCGTCAGCGCAGAGGAAATAGGCGCTATGTCCGCAAGTTTTAACTATGAGGTTGTTTGTAATGTAGCACGCCGTGTTCCGAGAATATATTTTAAAGATGGTAAACCCTATAAAGAGATTTCATATGTAATGAATATATAAAAAATACGCATCATTCAAAATGAATGATGCGTATTTTTTATGGTGCCGGTGACCGGGGTCGAACCGGTACGGTATCGCTACCACTGGATTTTGAGTCCAGCACGTCTGCCAATTCCATCACACCGGCAAAATTGACTTCTACATTATAGCGTACTGATTAAAAAAAAGCAAGAGAAATTTAATTTTTGTTTACGAAAGGAAAACATCGAAAATAATTATTGAATTAAATAAAAATATAAAAAATATTATTGCATTAAAACTAAAACTAAAAAATATTTATTTTAATATTTGAGTTTCGCTTTAATTATTTTACAATATAAAAATAATAACCCGCCTATGATAAAACCATAGGCGGGCTTTTTGTTAATAATTGAAATTATTTGTTTACAGCAGCTTGCTTTCTTTCCTCAATTTCCTTTACCATCTCAGCTTGTCTTTTTTCTGTGATTGTGTAGAAGAATATGGGAACTGCACAGGCAAACATACTTACTATACCTGAAATGATAAGAACATTCCAAAGTGCATCGGGGTTGGCAACCTCATAGGTTCTTGCGTTGATGCCGGCAATGCTCATTGAAAGAACACCGATGAAGGCACCGACTGCCATACCGATTTTGTTAATAAGGGTCTGCATTGCAAAGCAGATGCCTTCGCCTCTTTCGCCTGTTTTCCATTCAAGATAGTCAACAGTGTCGCCTATCATAGCGTATGTAATAATGTTGTTAACGCCCTGGGGAATACCGAGAAGAACAAGACCGATTGCGCAGATAATTATCTTCCAAGGTGCATCATAGCCAACAAAATACATAACAGTCATTACGACGCCGCCAAAAAGGTGAACCACAATATATGACCATTTCTTTGTGAATTTCTTTGACATCCAGGGGACAAGAATTGATGCAACAAGTCCGCCGGGAACAACAAGCAGAGTAATTATACCGTAAAGACCTTCTTTGTGAAGGATGTATTTTGCAAAATAGAGGCCGCCGGTGTATGTATAAACCATTCTTGCACCACCGAGGACGCCCGAAAGAACGATGAGAAGAAGCTCTTTGTTCTTAAAGAGGAGCTTGAGATTATGGCCGAATGAAGGGGGATTCTCATCTGATGTGAAGCGCTCTTTGGTATTTTTAAATCCGTAGAAGAACATGGGGATGGCAGCAACAACGAGAATAACTGCAGCAAAAAAGTAGGTCCATTTGAGTGTGTCTGCGTTTGCGATTTCCATACCTTCCTTAACGGTGCCTACAAAGGTCTGGATTGCAGCTTCAGCATCAATGCCTTGGTTTGCAACCATATTTGCAATAGCATCCGCCTTGTCCGAAGCAATGAGAGCCTTGTCGGCTGCTGTGTCGGCATATTTGAACTTTTCGGTAAGTGCACCTGTAATCATGGGAAGAAAAACGGTAACGATGCCTGCACCTACAGTACAGAACATACGGGCAACAGTAAGGATATTGCCTCTTGTTGCGGTGTTGTTTGTAAGGCAGGTTGACAGACCCCAGTAGGGCACGTCTGCAATTGTATAAGCAACACTCCAGATAATGTAGATAACAGCAATTGTGAAGAAAGCTATGGTTGTTTGAGTGCCGTTATAAACAGCTTCTGCACTGAAAACAGGCAGGAAGCAAAGAATTGTCATGATACCGATGGGAAACGCTGTCCACTTGAGGTACGGGCGGCATTTACCCCACTTGGTGCGGGTTTTATCTACAACGCTGCCCATGATGGGGTCGTTAAGAGCATCAAAAATACGTGTGCCGAGCATAAGGATTGCAACAGCAATTGCACCGCTCACCCCTCCAACCATAACGCCGTCTGCGCCGAAGAGAAGTGCATCTGTCATAAATACGGTTATGTACGAGCCGATAATGGCACAGATGAAGTTTTGGCCAAAACCTGCAACGCTGTAAGCGATAGCTTCTTTAGGCTGAACACCCTTGCCCGGAGTAGTACCGAACACATTATGCAGCAAATCATTTACTTTCATTAAAAGCCTTCTTTCTTTTTTATTTTATCCATTGTAGCATATATTTGATTTTTTTTAAACGAAAAAATGAAAAAAAGTGACACTTTAATAAAAAAGATTTATAGAACTAATTAACCTTAAATTCAATTTTGAACTGGAGTACAAAAAACTATTTACAATAGCGGTTTTTCGTGATATAATACAGAAAAATATAAAAATAATTGAAAATAGAGGTAAATATGGCAGAACAAGAGTCTTCACGCCGTTCAAGGAAAAAACAGAATACTCACAAAGCTATATTACATCACGCAAAAGTGTTATTTGAGCAGAATGGTATAGGCAATGTCACTATAGAGCAAATAAGTGAAAGCGCTGATGTTTCACGTTCTACGTTCTTTTCGCATTTTGTATCTTTGGATGAGTTGCTAAAACAAATATCGGATGAAGAGGTAAATGATGTTTTTGCAGCGGTAAAGAATGAAGAAAAGAATCTTACGATAAGTACGTTGTTAAAGCAGCTTAACAGTGATACCTACCCTTATCCTTACCTTTCTTGTGAGGTGTTGATGCGAGGAATTCTTGCAAAAGGGGAGTCTAACTTTTCTCAGATAGATAAGTTTCTCAGAGAAGAGATAGAGAATGATGAGAAGTATTCAAGAGCGCTTGAAAAGTTTTCGTCAAAAGAGCTGTCAGGACTTCTTTTAGGAGCGTTTTTGGGTCTGGTTTTTCAAAAGATGATAAATGATGAAAGCTTTGACAATCCGGACGAAACCAACTCAACAATTCAAAAATTTATAAAATATTTAGAAAACCAGGAGGAATTATCATGAGCAACGGATACGGAATCAGCAAGTGGGAAGATGCAAAAACGATTTATAAGGAGCTCGGCGAGCTTACTTCTAAACCGATTTATTGCGTTACCGAAGAAGCACTTAGTGATGTTTTAAATTATTTTGAAACAAAGTGCGCAAAGTCAAAGGAGATAACCACAGAAGCTAAACAGTACATACCGGGAGGAGTTCAGCATAACCTTGCTTTCAACTATCCTTTCCCGATTTGCGTAACAAAGGCTGAGGGTGCATTTCTTTATGACATCGACGGAAATAAGTATTATGACTTCCTTCAGGCAGGCGGTCCTACAATTCTCGGCAGTAACTATGCTCCTGTAAGAGAAAAGGTTATGAAGCTTCTTGATGAGTGTGGCCCGGTAACAGGTCTGTTCCACGAGGGTGAGCTTCTTCTTGCAAAAGAGATTAATAAGCATATGCCTAATGTCGAGATGTTCCGTATGCTCGGTTCAGGTACAGAGTCTGTTATGGCAGCTATCCGTGTTGCACGTTGTGCTACAAAGGCAAAACGTATAATCAAGGTTGGCGGCGCATATCACGGCTGGTCTGACCAGATGGTTTACGGTCTTAAGATTCCGGGCTCCAGGAGCTTCCTTGAGTCACACGGTATTCCGAGAAGCTGCTATGGCACAACCGATGAGGTTAGACCTAATGACCTCGATATGCTTGAGAAAATGCTTAAGATTAATAAGATGCGTGGCGGCACAGCTGCTGTTATCGTTGAGCCTGTTGGTCCTGAGAGCGGTACAAGACCGATTGATTTCAACTACAATAAAGAAGTCAGAAAGCTTTGTGACAAATACGGCTGTCTCTTCATCTTTGATGAGGTTGTTACAGGTTTCCGTGTAGGTCTCGGCGGTGCTCAGGGTTACTTTGATGTTGTGCCGGACCTTACAATCTTCGGTAAGGTTGTCGCAGGTGGATATCCGTCAGCAGGCGGTGTCGGCGGTAAGAAAGAGTTTGTCAGCGGTATGGCTGCAGGCGTTGGAACAATGATGAAGAGAGCTTATGTTGGAGGTACTCTTGCTGCTAACCCGCTTTCAGCATATGCAGGTTACTGCGCAATTCAGGAAATTGCAAGAACTAATGCTTGTGAAGTTGCCGGTAAGGCCGGTGACAGACTTGCAGCAGGTCTTAAGGGTCTCGTTAATAAGTATGAGCTTCCTTATGTTGTTTACAACCAGGGCTCAATTGTTCACCTTGAGTGCACAGGCGCAATGAGCTATGATTTCAGCTCACTTAATCTTCTCTGCTCTGCTCTCCCGATGCTCAAGAAGAAGCCCGAAATGCTTTGCAGAAAGTCTGCTATGGAAGAGATGGGCGCAGCTTACATGGCAAACGGTATCGTTACTCTTGCAGGTAGCCGTCTGTATACTTCAATGGCAGATACAGATGAAATCATTGACGGCGCACTTGAGAGATTCGAGGATGTTTTCAAGAATGTCAAGGTTTGTCCGGATGACAGAGTTTTTGCAAAAAAATAATTTTTGGAATAATTCAGACACTCTCAGAACAGAGAGTGTCTGTTTTTTAATTGATAATATTGCTAATATATGTTATACTTTTAAAAAAGTAAAAGGAGGACAAATCTTTGAAAAAGGGTATAGAGTTTGATAAATCAAAGAAAATCTTTCCGCTGATTATTGCGGCTATCGGAATTGCGCTTATGCTTGCCCTGTGGATAACCCGACTTAATATCACGGCCATAGTATGTGTTGCATATTGCTGTGTAGTTTCGGCCTTGATATTCTTGGGCTTGATTTTCAAGAAAAAGCTGTATCTTGGTTTTTTAATAGGTTACGCTGCACCTCTGTTTGGCATTATTACATATTTTATTGTTTTTGGTGCAGATGCAGGCTTCGGTGCTTTTTCGTCAGGTTTAGCAGGATTTTCGACGGTTGAACACCCTTTGCTTACGGGAGCCGGTAACTTCTTTACCAGACTGTTAGGCAATATCCTCCTTGCATTACCTTCTGTTGCGGCTCTTGTGTTGATGATAGTTGCTGTTATTAAGGCAAAGGAAAAGGAAACATTTCAAAAAGTAATGTCAAGAGTGTTGAGTTTCGTTCTTATGCTTACTACAGTAGTGTTTGTTCTTACTATGAATTTGCGTTCGAAGCCTAATGTTGAACGTTTGTGGGAAGGACATGACGACTATCTCGGCAAAGTAGATAAAAAGGAAACAGCCTCTTCTCCGAATGTACTTTTTATAATGATGGACGATTTGGGCTACGGTGATATATCTGCGAACGGTGCAATATATGACACTCCCAATATTGACAGGATTGCCGAAGAGGGAACGCAGTTTGTCAACTTCTATTCAAGCTATTCTGTATGTTCTCCGTCCCGTTTCGCAGCTCTTACAGGCAGATACCCCTACAGAGGCTATGCTGATAACGTTATATATCCCACTGTTGACACTGTTTCACCTTTTGCATCGACCCGCATCTTCAACTCTATTGAGATGGGCGCAAATGCAGACGGTATGCTCGGTGATGAAATAACAATAGCAGAGGTTTTGAGTGAAGCAGGTTATGCTACAGGCTGTTTCGGTAAATGGCATTTAGGCGATTACGGAGAGTATCTTCCTACCAATCAAGGCTTTGATTATTTCTATGGAAGCCACCATGTAAATGATATGAGACCGTTCTATCATGTGGTTGAGGAGAACGGAGAATATGAAATTGTCCACGGAACTGATGACCTCAAAGACCAGAGTGATGCTACAAAATGGATACATGAAGAAATCAACAATTGGATTACCGATACTGTTACGAACAGCGATGAGCCTTTCTTTGCGTACTATGCAACACCGTGGCCGCATGCACCTTTGTATGTAGGCGAAGATTTTGAGGGCTCTTCAGGCATGGGAGACTATGTCGACTGTGTAACCGAATTTGACTATTACCTTGGAGAACTGTTTAACACATTGGAAGACCTTGGGGTAATGGATGATACTATAATAGTATTCACCAGTGATAACGGTCCTGCACTTCAAGGCTCGGTTAACGATTTGCGAGGCGGAAAATATCTTGCATATGATGGTGGACAGAAAGTACCGTTCCTTATTAGATGGGGCAATAATAATGGATTGTTTGAAGCAGGCTCAACATACAAAGAGTCAGCAACGCTTGTTGACTTGTTCCCGACTTTGATTGATATGTGCGGAATAACAGGAAACGGTGGGGAGAGTGCATTCTTGCCCAAAGACCGTGAGATTGATGGCGTTTCCATGGTGCCGATTTTGACCGATAACAAGGTTGTCCACACCTATGAAAAACCAATTCTTCACATGAAGAGGGAGAAAATTAAAGCTATACAGTATGCTGTACCCACTTTAGAAATTCTTGCTGCTGAGGAGTACAAAGATTACGATTACGAAGTGCTCAAGAATAATGAGTATGTAGTGTTTAAGTATTTCAAGAATATACAGAATGACAACTCGGCTTTCTTTGATAAGTACAGAAAGAATTGGCTTCACATTCTTACGGATGACGTAGGAGAAAACTATAACCGTACTCCTGTTTATCCTACGGTTTCGGACGAGATGTGTGAACGCCTTGAGGAAATAGCAAAGAATTTCAAAGAAAATCGTCGAGGCACATTAAATTAATGAGGTGATTTTTTGCCGCCGCTTTCAATTATGATAAAACCTGCATCAAGCGCTTGTAATCTCAGGTGTAAATATTGCTTTTATCATGATGTTTCGCAAAATCGACAGGAGCAGAATCTCGGTATAATGTCGGAAGATACTGCGAATGCTCTTATAAAAAGTGCTATAGACTTTGCGGCAGGTGACAGTATTGCTTTTGCGTTTCAAGGCGGAGAGCCTCTTATTGCGGGTATAGATTATTTTAAAAATTTTGTAGCTAAGTTTAATGAGCTCAATGTGTATAAAAGTCAAGTTTATTTCAGTATTCAGACAAACGGTATGCTTGTTAACGAAGAGTGGGCAGAGTTTTTTTATGAGAACAAATTTCTGGTCGGTTTAAGTCTTGACGGAGATATGGATGCCAATAAGTTTCGTGTCGATGCTCAGGGACATAACCGATTTTATAAGATTCTGAATGCCGCAACACTTTTTGAGCAGTACAAAGTTGATTTTAATATACTTACTGTTTTGACAGGTTATGCTGCCGAAAATATTGATAGGATATATTCTTTCTTTAAAGAAAAAGGTTTTCGATATCTTCAATTTATACCATGCTTAAGGCCTTTTGGCGACAAGAGCGAAAGTGAATTGTATATGACAAATGAACAGTATGCACATTTTTTGATTTACTTGTTTAATGCCTATGTAAAGGACTATGTGCGTGGGAATTATGTCAGCATACGCCAGTTTGACAATTGGGTTCATCTGTTTGTCGGTAACCGTCCGGAGCAGTGCGGTGTATGCGGCCATTGTACGCACCAGTTTGTAGTTGAGGGCAACGGCAATGTGTATCCGTGTGATTTCTATTGCCTTGACGAATGGCTGCTTGGAAATGTAAATGAGCAGTCTCTTGAAACCATGGCTAAATCGGATAAATCAGAAGCTTTTATTCTTGAAAGTCTTGATGTTCCGTCAAGATGCAAAAAATGTGAGTACTATTCTATCTGTAGAGCTGGTGGCTGTAAGAGAAACAACGCCGACAGGGATTACTGCGATGCATACAAAGCATTTTTTAAAGCTTGTCTGCCATTGTTCAGAGTGTTTGTTAACGAAAAAAAAACATAATATTCTCCCGTATAAGTGTCTTATGCTTGTACGGGATTTTTACTGAATAAAAACAGTAGTTTTTGTAAAAAAACGATTGAATAAGTTGCATAAGTATGATAATATAACTATAAACATTTGTTTGATATTTTGGAGGTAAAAATATGCTTACTCAGGAGAGAATAACAGAGATTTTGAAAGAAGCGGGAGTTCTTTTAGAGGGTCACTTTTTGCTGACTTCCGGCAGACACAGCAACAGATATCTTCAGTGCGCAAAGATATTCCGCAATACTAAGTACAGTGAGGAGCTTTGCTGTGAGCTTGCACAGCTTTTTAAAGAGGATGATGTTCAGCTTGTTATAGGCCCTGCTATGGGCGCTGTTCAGATGTCGTATGAAGTGAGCCGTCATGTCGGTTGTGAAAACTTTTTCACAGAGCGTGATGAGAACGGAAAAATGTGCCTTCGCCGTGGTTTTGAGATTCAGCCCGGTCAGAGAGTGCTTGTTGTTGAGGATGTTGTTACAACAGGCGGTTCAGTAAAAGAGGTAATAGAGCTTGTTAAAGCAGCAGGCGGAGTAGTTGCAGGTGTCGGTTCAATTGTTGACAGAACAGGCGGCAAGATAGATTTCGGTGTTCCGTTTAAGGCTGTATATTCAGCTGATGTAACATCATGGACTGCAGAAGAATGTCCGTTATGCAAAGAGGGCAACATTGAGCTTGTAAAACCCGGAAGCAGAAAGAAATAAGAAACGAAGGCGGCAATCAAGAATGCATGAGGAACATAGAAAGCGTGTAAGAGAGCGTTTTTTCAAGGATGGAATTGAAAATATGCCTGACCATGAAATTCTTGAATTGCTGCTATTCTTTTCTATTCCCAGAAAAGATACAAACGTTTTAGCTCATAAATTAACTGACCATTTTGGTTCACTTAATGGTGTACTTGAAGCAACTAAAGATGAATTGATGCGTGTTGACGGTATAGGTGAGTCATCAGCAGCGCTAATAACGTTAGTTTTTCAAATGGCTAAGCGCTATATTAAAAATTCATCTGATGCAACTTTGAAATATTACAACGGACCTGATTCCGTTAAAGAACTTTTACAGTCTAAGTATCTCGGAAGCAAAGAGGAGATAGCGTATATGCTGTCTCTTGACTCCTCGGGACGTATTCTTAATTGCAATAAGATAGCACAGGGCGGTTTAACCTCTGCACTAATTGATACGCGTTTGATTCTTGAAACTATATTCAGAAATAAAGCGACTGCAGTTGTATTGGTGCATAATCATCTCAACGGTGTTTGTTCTCCGTCGCATGATGATGTAGCGGCAACAAAAACTATTACGGCTTCTTTTTACGGTTTAGGAGTACGATTAATTGACCATCTTATATATACGGACGCTGAGATATTTTCAATGTCCAAAACGGAAAGATTTGCGCCGCTGTTCATATGAACTGCGGCGTAGAAAATAATAGCTTAGGGTTTTTTGTATGGATAAGTTTATTCTACATTCTCAATATTCTCCGATGGGTGACCAACCGCAGGCAATTGATGAGCTTGTGGACGGTGTTAACAGGGGATTTCAAGAGCAAACTTTGCTTGGTGTTACGGGCTCGGGTAAGACTTTCACAATGGCAAATGTTATTGCTAAGCTCAACCGTCCTACACTTGTTTTGGCACATAATAAAATTTTGGCGGCACAGTTATGCTCGGAATTCAGAGAGTTCTTTCCGGAAAATGCAGTGGAATATTTTGTATCCTATTATGATTATTATCAACCTGAAGCATACATCCCGTCTACAGATACCTACATTGAAAAAGATTCAGCCATAAATGATGAAATTGATAAACTGCGTCACTCGGCAACATCGGCGTTGTCAGAACGGCGAGATGTTATTATTGTCGCAAGTGTTTCGTGTATTTACAGCCTGGGCGACCCTATAGATTACCGTAATATGGTTGTGTCCCTGCGTCCCGGTATGCAGAAAAATCGTGACGATGTTATCAGAAAGCTTGTTGAAATACAGTACGAGCGAAATGATATTAACTTTATACGTAACAAATTCAGAGTTCGTGGCGATGTTGTAGAGATTTTCCCTGCACAGTCAAGTGAAAATGCGATACGTGTTGAGTTCTTTGGCGATGAGGTAGACCGTATTTCTGAAATAAATGCTCTTACAGGTGAAGTTAAGGGTGTGTTGTCCCACGTTGCCATATATCCTGCATCTCACTACGTTGTTTCCCAGGAAAAGATGGAGCGTTCTATCAAAGAGATATATGAGGAAATGACAGAACGTGTAAAACAGTTTGAAAGTGAAGGCAAGCTTCTTGAAGCACAGCGTATAAAACAGCGTACAGAGTATGACATAGAAATGCTCAGAGAGACCGGTTTTTGTAAGGGGATAGAGAATTATTCAAGAATTATGTCTGGCCGTGAACCGGGTTCTGCGCCTTTTACACTTCTTAACTATTTCCCCGAAGATTTTGTTTTGTTTGTTGACGAATCTCACGTTACCATACCTCAGGTGCGGGGAATGTACGGCGGAGACAAATCAAGAAAGGATACTCTTGTAGAATTTGGCTTTCGTTTGCCGTCAGCATATGATAACAGACCGCTTACTTTTGATGAGTTTTATGAAAGAGTGGGGCAGAAAATATTTGTAAGCGCAACTCCTGGCGATTTTGAGCGTGGAAAGAGTGTTAGAACCGCTGAACAGCTTATAAGACCGACAGGTCTGGTTGACCCTGTTATTTCTGTAAGACCTACTGAAGGTCAGATAGATGATATAATATCTGAAATCAATGTGAGAGTTGAACGCAAAGAGAGAGTATTGCTTACTACTCTTACTAAGAAGATGGCAGAGGATATGACTGATTACCTTGAGAACTTGGGTATAAAAGTCAGATATATGCATCACGATGTGGATACAATAGAACGAATGGAAATCATTCGTGACTTAAGACTCGGAGAATTTGATGTACTTGTGGGCATAAACCTGCTTAGAGAGGGTCTTGATATTCCCGAAGTATCGCTTGTTATAATTCTTGATGCTGATAAAGAGGGTTTTTTGCGTTCTGAGACATCTCTTATACAGACAATAGGTCGAGCAGCCCGAAATGCAGGCGGCGAAGTAATAATGTATGCAGATAGCGTAACTCCGTCAATGGAGAGAGCTATTGTTGAAACCGAACGCAGGCGGACAAAACAGATTGCGTATAACGAGGAACATGGAATTGTTCCGAAAACAATAGTTAAAGATGTACGAGATGTTATTGAAATAACAAGTAAGAAAGATTCGGCAGATAAACCTGTTAAGAAGATGAGTAGAAAAGAACGGGAAGCAATGATAGTACGTTTGACAGCGGAGATGAAAGCTGCTGCAAAAATACTTGAATTTGAACATGCTGCCTATCTTCGTGACAAGATAAATAAGTTAAGAGAAGGAAAATAAGCGGAGGAATGCAAATTGGCACAGAAAAGCATTATAGTAAAAGGTGCAAAAGAGCATAACCTTAAAAATGTTGATATAGAGATACCGAGAGATAAGTTGGTTGTTTTCACAGGACTTTCAGGTTCGGGCAAATCATCGTTGGCTTTTGATACTATTTATGCAGAGGGCCAGCGTCGCTATGTCGAGTCTTTGTCATCGTATGCAAGACAGTTTCTCGGTCAGATGGAAAAGCCGAATGTGGATTATATAGAGGGGCTTTCTCCTGCGATTTCAATTGACCAGAAAACCACATCTAAAAATCCCCGTTCAACTGTTGGTACGGTTACTGAGATATACGATTATCTCAGGCTTCTCTATGCACGCATAGGAATTCCTCATTGTCCTGTCTGCGGCAGGGAAATTTCACGTCAGACGGTTGATGATATTGTTGACAGTATTTTGTCTATGGCAGAGGGCACAAAGATACAGGTTATGTCGCCGATAGCCAGAGGCAAAAAAGGTGAGTTTGTTAAAGAGCTTGACAGTGCGAAAAAGAGCGGATTTGTACGAGTGAGAGTAGACGGAATAATATATGACTTAAGTGAAAAAATCAAGCTTGAAAAGAACAAGAAGCATAACATAGAGATTGTTGTAGACAGACTTGTTATAAAAGACAGCATACGCAGCAGATTAGCAGATTCTATTGAAACTGCAACTGCATTATCAAAGGGATTGCTCCTTGTTGATGTAATAGACGGCGAGGAACAGCTTTATTCTCTTGATTATGCATGTCCTGAACACGGAGTCAGTATTGAAGAACTCGAGCCGAGAATGTTTTCATTTAATAATCCTTTTGGCGCATGCCCAACCTGTTCAGGCTTGAGCGTGTTTATGAAACCTGACCCTGAATTGATAGTGCCTGATAAATCTCTGTCTATTCGTGCAGGAGCAATCAAGGTAAGCGGATGGAGCAGTACAGAGGGAGGAACAATCGCTCAGATGTATATGGAGGGTATAGCTAATCATTATGGCTTTACTCTTGATACTCCTTTTAAAGATATACCTTCAGAGGGCGTAAAGGCTATTTTATATGGCACAAACGGCGAACGCATAAAGCTTACCCGTAAGAATGAATACGGTTCGGGAAGCTACATGACTGCGTTTGAGGGCATTGTAAATAATATAGAACGCCGTTATAATGAAACATCAAGCGAGTGGTCCCGTACAGATTTAGAGCAGTTCATGTCAACAATGAAATGTCCTGACTGTCACGGCGCAAGACTGCGTAAGGAGTCGCTTTGTGTTACGGTTGGCGGAATAAATATCGATGAGTTCGCCAACAAATCGGTGATTAAAGCTATTGAGTTTTTGGATGCTTTAAAACTTACTCCACGTGAGCAGATGATAGCTAAGCTTGTTGTAAAAGAGATTCGTGACAGATTGGAGTTTCTGCGCAGTGTAGGGCTTGGTTATCTGACTCTTGCACGTTCTTCGGCAAGTCTTTCGGGAGGCGAAAGTCAGAGGATAAGGCTGGCGACACAAATAGGCTCATCGCTCGTAGGTGTATTGTATATCCTTGATGAGCCGAGCATAGGTTTGCACCAGTGCGACAATGAAAAGCTTATCGGTACTTTAAAGAATCTCAGAGATATTGGAAACACGCTTATAGTTGTTGAACATGATGAAGAGACCATGTTTGCCGCTGACTATATAGTTGATGTAGGTCCGGGAGCGGGAATTCACGGCGGTCATATCGTCTGTGAGGGAAGCGCACAGGATATCATGAATTGTGAAGAGTCAATTACAGGACAGTATTTAAGCGGCAAAAAGAAGATACCTGTTCCTGAAAACAGACGTAGCGGAAACGGTAAGTTTTTAAAGATACATGGTGCAAGTGAAAATAATTTAAAGAATATTGATGTGGATATTCCGTTGGGTGAGTTCGTTTGCGTGACAGGTGTTTCTGGTTCCGGAAAGTCATCTCTTATAAATGAGATTCTTTATAAGAAACTTGCTGCGGAGCTTAATGGAGCTCATAAAGTGGCAGGAGCTAATAAGGAAATATTGGGTATAGAACATCTTGATAAGGTTATCGATATTGACCAGTCACCCATAGGACGCACACCACGTTCGAACCCTGCAACCTATACAGGTGTTTTTACTGATATACGTGATTTATATGCCTCTACAGCTGATTCAAAAGCCAAGGGTTATAAGGCGAATCGCTTTTCTTTTAATGTAAAAGGCGGACGTTGCGAGGCATGCCAAGGTGACGGAATTGTAAAAATTGAGATGCACTTTCTTGCGGATATATATGTACCGTGCGAAGTTTGTAAAGGTGCAAGATATAACCGTGAGACGTTAGAAATTAAATACAAAGGCAAAAGCATCTATGATGTCTTAGAGATGACGGTCGAAGAGGGTCTTGAGTTTTTCTCAAGCATTCCGAAAATAAGAAGAAAACTTCAAACTCTTTTTGATGTAGGCCTCGGATATATAAAAATAGGACAGCCTGCAACCACTCTTTCCGGCGGTGAGGCCCAGAGAGTTAAATTAGCTACTGAACTGTCCAAAAAGTCAACAGGTAAAACTATATATATTTTGGACGAGCCGACAACCGGTCTGCATACGGCAGATGTGCATAAGCTTATTGAGGTTCTGCAAAGACTTGTTGATAATGGAAATTCGGTTGTCGTAATCGAACACAATCTTGATGTTATTAAGATTGCTGACCACATAATTGACCTTGGTCCGGACGGCGGAGATGATGGCGGTTATATTGTAGCGCAGGGAACTCCTGAAGAAGTGGCGGAAAATGATAAGTCATATACGGGAAAATA
Source organism: Clostridia bacterium (assembly GCA_017407995.1). Classification (GTDB taxonomy): domain Bacteria; phylum Bacillota; class Clostridia; order Oscillospirales; family Acutalibacteraceae; genus CAG-177. The sequence goes on from JAFQVM010000016.1 coordinate 146,327, forward strand.
TCTAAAAAAGGTTTTATCTAAGTAACGGAGGTTTTTTATGCTTCAGCTTATAACTTTGAGTTCATTGACAAAAGTTTTCTCTGACGAGCAACCGAAAGATGAGAGATATACTCGCTTTTCAATGCTGAAAAGTGAACGCAGTTCTTTTCAGGTGGCTCTGTGTTCTGATGAAGATATAACTCTGTCTTTTAAAACAGAAGGTTGGAAATCAGACTCGATAAGTTCATATACGGTTGAGGAAATTCAGTCAGATTTTCCGGCATATAAAGATTCGGATGACTATTTTTTAAGAAAAGAATCCGGAAAATATCCTGACCTGCTCGTGCCAGTAAGCAATACTGTTGAGCTTAAAGGCGGAAAATGGCAAAGCATATGGTTTGAACTGGATTCCTCAGACGTCTCTGCAGGTGATTATGAGATAGTGTTTTCGGCATCAGATGATAATGGTGCAGAAGTGTCTTCAAAAATAAACGTTGAGGTTATAGATGCTCAACTGCCTGTTTCACCTTTGATATGTACACTTTGGTTTCATTGTGATTGTCTTGCGACGTATTACAATGTTGAGGTTTTCAGCGAAGAGCACTGGACGATAATTGAAAACTATGTAAAAAATGCTGTAAGTCACGGTATAAATTTTATTTTGACCCCACTTTTCACTCCGCCTTTGGATACAGAAATTGGTGGAGAAAGGCCTACCGTTCAGTTGGTAGATGTTGAGAAAGCAGGCGGAACCTATAAGTTTGGTTTTGATAAACTAAAGCGCTGGGTTGATATGTGTGACAGATGTGGTATAAAATATTTTGAAATGTCGCATTTGTATACGCAGTGGGGAGCAAAGCATGCCCCTAAGATAGTTGGTGTTGTTGACGGACAGGAGAAAAAGCTTTTTGGCTGGGATACACGTGCAGGAGGAAAGGAATACAATGATTTTCTTTCTCAGTTTGCAAAAGCTTTGGTGAAGTTTATCGATGAAAACGGACTGAGAGACCGTTGCTATTTTCATGTTTCTGATGAGCCAAACCTTACTCACTATTTTACATATAAAAAGCGCTCAAATGTAATCGCTTCACTCTTTTCCGGATTTAAAGTTATCGATGCTCTTTCGGATATAAAATTTTATAAAAAAGGTGTTGTGAAATATCCGATTCCCTCTAATGACCATGCGGATGAATTTGCAGATAAGGTTAAGGAGTTTTGGACGTATTATTGCTGCGTACAACATAAGGAATATGTTTCCAACAGATTTTTTGCAATGCCGTCTGCAAGAAACAGGATATTGGGATTTCAGTTGTATAAATATAATGCAGTTGGCTTTCTTCAATGGGGATATAACTTCTGGTATTCTCGATATTCCAAATATGCTATTAATCCTTTTGAAGTTACTGACGCAGGCAAAGAATTTCCGTCAGGAGATGCCTTTGTCGTTTATCCTGGAAAAGACGGTATGCCGCTTAATTCTTTAAGGCTGAAAGTGTTTTATGATGCAGTGCAGGATTTTGCTGCGATGAAACTGCTTGAAACTAAGATAGGACGAGAAAAAACTATCGAAATCATAGAAAGAGAAGCCGACGGACCGGTTACTCTTAAAATTTATCCGCACGGCAATGAATATATTTTGAGAACACGAGAAGCAATAAATAACGCTATTAAAGAAAATATTTGATGTTTGGGTGATAATTATGTTTATTAGTGAAATGTTGAGAGATGACAAGGTAACAGTTTCTTTTGAGGTTTTTCCGCCTAAAGTGGAGTCTTCTTTTGATACTGTTAAAGCGGCAGTAACGGAACTCAATAAACTTCATCCTGATTATATGAGTGTTACATATGGGGCAGGGGGAAGCACATCAAAGAAAACAACTGACATAGCTTCTTATATTCAAAAAGACCTTGGGACGAATGCTCTTGCACACTTAAGCTGCATATCTTCTACCCGTGAACAAATAGAAAAGCAGCTAAATGATATGCGCTCTGCCGGGATTGATAATATTCTTGCTTTACGAGGAGACATGCCGGAGGACGGAGTGCTTCCCGGAGGCATGGAGTATCACTATGCATGGCAGCTTGTGGAGGATATAAAGAAAAAAGGTGGATTTTGTGTAGGTGCAGCCTGTTATCCCGAAGGCCATGTTGAATGTTTAAATAAGACAAAAGACCTCGACTACTTAAAACAAAAAGTTGATTGCGGCTGCGATTTTCTTGTAACGCAGATGTTCTTTGATAATAACGTCTTATACACATTCCTTTATAATGCTCTTAAAGCAGGCATAGACCTTCCTGTTACAGCAGGTATAATGCCTGTTACCAACAGTCGCCAGATATCGAGAATATGTTCTCTCTCAGGGACATCGCTTACACCCAAGTTTCGTTCAATTCTTGATAAATTCGGAGATAACCCTGCAGCATTAAAACAAGCCGGAATAGCCTATGCTGTTGACCAAATTGTCGATATGGTATCTAACGGTATAAAGGGAATACATATTTACACAATGAATAAGCCAGATGTAGCACAGAGTATTTTGAACAGTCTTTCTTCTGTGTTTGGGAGAGATGATAATTAAGGGAGATACAAATGGACTATATTTATATCGGACTTATAGTTGTTGCAGCTGGTGTTGTAATTGTATGCGGCGTTAAAATCGTCAGACGGATACGCTATAAAATATACAGAGTAAAGAATCTACTCGGTAATCTTATCTTTAAAAACGGAATGGCTTTACAAAATGAACTTATTGAAGAGAAACCGAAATCTGTTTCAGGAATGACCAGGCTTTGTCTTCCGAGGATTCTAAAAGATTTTCCTGATTTTGATTATACCTATTTCAAGCAGTTAACCGAAAATCTAATTAAGAGCATTTTAAACTCTGTAAACAATGGTAACTTAGAAAATTTAGATAACGCTGCTGATAGCTTGAAAAAACAGGTTAAATTAAAGATAAAAGAAAATCTTAACACGGGAAAAAACGAAAAGTTTAGAAATGTGGTAATACATCAGACTGAAATTATGAATTATACTAAAAATAATGGTTTGTATACAATAACATTTCAGAGTGCAGTCGAGTATGTGTTGTCGGAAAGAAAAGTTCAAACAAAGTATGATGTGGAACTCGCTTTTATTCAGGACGAGGAAAAATTTTCTGCACAAGAGGCGGGTAGTGTATTAAGCACAACATGCCCTAACTGCGGAGGTCCCGTTAAAGTCAAGCAAAATAACTGTGAATACTGCGGCTCTCTACTTACGGCGATTAATATACGTTCATGGAAATATGTAAGATATAAAGAATCTTAATTTCAAAAAAATGGAAGAAAAAGGCCCAAAAGCTTTTTTTCTTCCATTTTTGACTTTAAAAAATTGTTTAAAAAAGACCTGTTACGTTAAAAAATTTTGATTATTTATAATATGTGAGAAAAAAATATCAACTTGTTTCAAGTTAATTGCAAGTTTCAAAATTTCTTGATAGAATATATACAGACTCAAACATCTTTTTAATACTTTTCATAAAAAGTAAGAGGATATCTGTTGCTTTTGTAGTGACATGATAACCTTGGCTTTTTTTCGCTTATGAAAAGGTCAATGGTAATTTGTCTTGAAAAATCACCTTGTTTGATTTAAAAAGAGAGAGGTTCTAAAAATATTAAGAAAAGGGGTATTTTTAATGAAGACAAAACGTAAGGCAAGTCGTTTGATAGCCGTTTTGTTAACAGTGACGATGGTGCTTGCTTTGATGCCTATCACTACTGCTTTTGCAGCAGGTGGAGTAGCGATTAATGCCACCAATTTCCCGGATGCAACATTTCGTCAGTATGTATTGGATAACTTTGATACCGATGGAAATAAATCTCTTTCCGATGCAGAAATTCAAAATGTTAAAGAGATATTTGTTGGGGGTAAAGGGATTTCTAACCTAAAAGGAATAGAAAGGTTTACAGCTCTAAAAAAATTGGGTTGTGAAAAAAATAATCTTACAAGTCTTGATGTCAGCAAAAACACAGAGTTGACATATTTACACTGCGGAGATAATAAATTAACTAAATTGAGTGTTGATAATAACACCGATTTGGAAACTTTATGGTGCTTTAATAACCAGTTGACAAGCCTTAATTTAAACAATAATACCGATTTGCAAAGTCTTGGATGTTGGGACAATCAATTGACAAGCCTTAATGTAAGCAGAAATACTTCTCTGTGGAATTTGCAATTTCATAGAAATCAAATTTCAAGTATAAATTTGAGTAATAACAAAGCCCTTCTATCTTTAAACTGTGGCGGCAATCCGTTAACAGAGATAGATTTAAGCAAGAACACTGCTTTGAAAACTTTGGACTGTAATGATACAGATAACCTTACAAGCATTGATTTGAAAAACAATACTGCTCTTACGTATTTAAGCTGTTCAAACAATAAACAACTTAAAAGTATTGATGCAAGTAACTGTAAAAACCTAGGAACTGTGTACTGCATTTCTAATAGTGAGATGGAAACTCTTGATATAAGCAGTAGCACAGCTCTTACAAGTGTAAAGTGTACTGGAAATGCACTGACAAGCCTTGAAGTGAGCAAGAGCTCAGGGCTTAAAACATTAGACTGTGAAAGAAATAAACTTACAGAACTTGATGTTAGCAATAATACAGCGTTGACATCTTTGAACTGTAGGAGCAATAAGATTACAAATCTTGATGTGACTAAGAATACAGCCTTAACGACTTTGACTTGTAGCGGCAATCCACTTGGAAGTATAAATGTAACAAATAACATAACTTTAACATCTTTGGATTGTAGTTATAATAAGCTAACAAGCCTTAACGTGACTAAGAATACAGCTCTTACATCTTTGAAATGTGATGGAAATCAATTGACAGACCTTGATGTTACAAAAAATACCGCTTTGGTAGATTTGTACTGTTCTGATAATCAACTAACAGAACTTGATGTTAGCAACAACACCGCTTTGGAAGTTTTATGGATTAATAATAACTCAATTGGAAATCTTAATGTTACTAAGAATACCTCTTTAAGAAACTTGAGCTTGAGTGGAAATCCGTTAACAGCGATAGACTTAAGCAACAATAAGGCTTTGAGCGTTTTGTACTATAGTGATACTGATAAGTTAACAGAGCTCAATTTGGAAAATAATACAGCTTTGACACATTTGCAGGGTTGGCATAGTGCTGTTAAGAGCCTTGATTTGAGTAATAATACAAAACTTGTAACGTTGGAATGTCCATACAATCAGCTTACAACTCTTGATTTGAGCAAAAATACAGCGTTGCGGATTGTAAAATGTCAAGGCAACCATCTTACAAGTCTTGATTTGAATCCTACATCTTTAAAATATCCTCCGGATTGCTATGGCAACAGCTATGAGATATCGCTCAATGCAGACAGAACTTTCGATCTCAGCGGTTTACTTGGACAATTTGATGTTGACAAAGCTTCAAAATGGACTAATGGTTCTGTCGAAGGTAATATATTGACAGTTGACCCAGGTACAGAAAAAGTAACATATATATATGACCTTGGGAAGAATAGAACAACGTTATTTACTTTGACCTATAATCATGTTCATGGTTCTACTGAATGGAGTTATGATGGAACACAGCATTGGCAGGATTGTCCTTGCGGTATTGTAGTTGGTAAGGCTGACCATACTTTAGTTGATGGTGTAGGTGCAAAAGAAGCTACCACAACTGAACCGGGTTACACAGGAGATAAAGCTTGCTCAGAGTGCGGATATGTCGCTGTAAAGGGTACGGCAATTCCTGTGATTCATACTCACAGCTATAGTGAGAAATGGACATATAATGAAACAGAACATTGGCATGAGTGTGACTGCGGTGGAAAAGCAGACTCTGCTGGACACAATTTTGTGATCGAAGGCGTAGTGGAAGCAACAGAATATAGCGAAGGTTATACAGGTGATAAGCGTTGTGCATGCGGATATGAAGAAAAGGGTACAATAATTCCCAAATTGCCGCACACCCATAGCTGTGACGAGTGGAAAGCAGTTGAAGGCGATGCAACAAACCACTGGGGAACATGTGACTGCGGAGACGAAATCAGCGAAGCACATAAGTTTGTAAAGGAAAATGGAGAAGCTTTAACAGAAGCTGATACTGATTACGAAGGCGATTTAACCTGTACAGAATGCGGATATGTTGCAAAAGGAAAGACCTCTGGCGAAGCAGGCGGTAATACAGGCGACGTCAACGATGGTGAGGATACACATGAGCACGTTTATGGTGATACATGGCAGTCTGATGCAGATAAACACTGGAAGAAGTGCGATTGTGGAGCAGAGAGTGAGCATGTTTCTCATAACGCAGAAGTAAAGGATGCAAAAGATGCAACCATAACCAAGCCCGGTCACACAGGCAATACAGTCTGTAAGGATTGCGGATATGAAATTAAAAAGGGTGAAGAAATTCCTGCTAAGGGAATATCCGGAATAATTGATGCAATTAAGGGTCTTATCGAAAAGATTGACCCTGAGGCAGTAGAAGATGTAATTGATAAGATTAAGGATATTCTTGGAAAAATAGATCCCGATGCTATCGGAGATGTAATAGATAAGATAAAAGAAATCCTTGGAGATATTGATACCGATAAAATAGGCGGTATAATAGATGAGATAAAGGATAAGCTTGATGATGTTATCGGCTCTATTGGTTCTTCAAACGGCAACGGAGACAATGGTAACGATGATAATTCATCAACCACAGGAGATTCTGCAGGTAATGGAACTACAGGCGGAGCTACAGATGGTGATTCAACAGTAGGCGGTTCTTCAAATGGTGAAGTACCTAACACAGGAGCGGCAGCAGGAATGGTTACAATAGCAACCCTTTCAATTGCAGCAGCAGCAGCTTTCGTTTCAAGAAAGAAGAAGGACTAATTAAATAATTAACAAAAACAGGACGGTATTAACCGTCCTGTTTTTTATATAGAAGTGAAAAGCAGAGTCGGAAAACCCACTCTGCTTAAAAGTTTTTGATAAATAAATTTACAACAAAAATATTTTTGGATATATATCATAAAATCAATAATATCTTTGCCAAATTTTTAAATCTCAGATTTCTTTCTGTTTTCAGTAAACGCAGTAACCCTGTCTGATAGCTCTCCGTAAAGCTTATACTTTTTTGTGAAGATAATAAATGAAAGAATAATGAAAATCGGAGGGATAACAAACATCATTGCCGATATAGTATTTTTTGTAAGGGGTGTTTGTTCAATTAAGGTTGCATCATAAGATGAGAATTTTAAGCCGAGTGCAATTACAATAGCTTGAATTGTATATGCGAGTTTTTGCAAAAAGCCTTTCATAGAAAAGACAATGGATTCCGAACGATATCCGAGACTGTATTCGCCGTAGTCAACAATATCGGCGAGCATGACGGTTTGAGAAACGAAAATACATCCGATTCCTATACAGCCTAAGAGACCAAAAATGGCAAATGGTACAAAGGAACTCAATATTGGTCCGAAAACAAACATTCCGGCATATCCAACCATTGTTGTTATCATAGCGCCTTGAATAACTCTTCTTCGTGAGAATTTTTTGGATAATACAGGAAGCAAGAAAAGGCCGATAGCCTGACCGACACCGCCTATAGCAGCAAAAGATGAAAGCAGTGATTTGTCACCCATCACCTTGTCAAAGTAGTATATAGCCATTGCATTGGTTATGTACCAACCGGTGTTAAAGAGTAGTGCTGTAAGCATGAAAATAAGCAGTTGGTCGTTTGATTTGACGGTTTTAAAGGCTTTAGAGAGGGTGAACGGTTCCTTTGGCGGAAGAGCACCATGTTCTTTGGTAGTGGTAACAGTTATGATAGCACCGATTATAAGAACAAATCCGGCAATCATTGCCCAACGGCTATATCCTACGGAGTCATTTCCTTTTCCCAATGCAGTAACCATGTGAACAGTGAAAACGCTGACAACAATTTGACCGAATCCGGAGAAAAATCTTGGTATGGCAGATACAACATTTCGTTTTTGAGGGTCACTTGTTAAAGCGGGTACCATTGACCAGTAAGGAATATCAATCATGGTATTGGTCATTCCCCAAAGGACGTACATCACGGCGGCGTAGATGTAAAGCTTAATGTTGACGCTGGTGTTGCTTACTTCAAATCCAGGATTTGTGAAGAGCATTGTCAGTGCAACTGCATTAAGGATTGCGCCACAGAAAATCCAAGGACGAAACTTTCCGAAACGAGATTTTGTGTTGTCTACAATGGTTCCCATCATTGGGTCGTTTATCCCGTCCCATATTCTGGCTACAACAGGCACGATGAGCAGAAAGGTTGAGTTGAGTAACAAGACGTCGGTAAGATAATTTGTAAGGAAAGAGTTGAATAACCCGTAGCTCAAGTCCATTCCTATTGCTCCGACGCCGAATCCCAGATAACCGAGCATCCAGAATTTCTTTTTCTGATTCTTGCCTTTCATTTTTAACACCTCTTTATTTGGTTTATAACAATATCCTAAAACAAAAAATATAAACAGTCAAGTAATTAATATGTATTGAAAAAATACATATTGAATGGTAACATTATAGTAAGATATTTTTTGGGAAGTGATTTTGTGCTGAAATTCAATAGTGATGGTAAGTTTAAAATCATGCAGATAGCAGATGTTCAGGAGATTCCTTCAGTATCAGAGGATACTATGAGTTTAATATCTGCTGCCGTAGATAGAGAAAATCCAGACCTTATAATATTTACAGGAGACCAGATAAAAGGATATTCTATAAAGTTTAAAAACCGTCCTGACCTTGTTGAGAAAACCATTAATAAAATTCTGGAGCCAATAGTAAATAAGTCTATTCCGTTCATGGTGACATACGGCAACCATGACAGTGAGTGCGGCGTGTCGAAATTAAAGCAACATGAAATTTACTCAAAATATTCTTGTTTTGTAGTCGGTAATGTAAGAAATAGAGATGATGTCGGTACAGCAGATGTGCAGATTTTTTCAAAGGATGAACAGCGTCCGGTGTTTAATATATATACTATTGATTCCCACGGAAAAGCTGAGAACGGTGGCGGGTATGCACCTGTTAATGCTGAGCAGATAGAGTGGTATGAAACAGAGAGAGAACGATTAAAGGCTGAAAACGGAGTTTATATGCCCTCACTGGTATTTCAGCATATTCCCATACCGGAGTTTTTTGATGTAATAAAAAAGGTGCCCAAGGGTACAAGAGGAGCGGTACCTGCATACGGAGCACATGAAAATGAATATTTTACGCTTTTTGATGAAACCAAAGAGCAGGGCGGCTTTATGCTTGAATCTCCGGCGGCACCGGATGAAAACACGGGTGAGTTTAAGGCGATGAGTGAAAAAGGTGATGTGCTGGGTATATATGTCGGACATGACCACAATAATAGTTTTGTTGTTAATTATCAAGGTATAGACCTTGGATACACTCAGGGAACAGGATTTAATGTGTACGGCCCGGGAGAAAACAGGGGAGTGCGAATCTTTGAGTTGAATGAAGAAAATCCAAGAGATTATAAGACATATACTCTGACCTTTGGAGAATTGTGCGGCACAAAAATCAAAACTCCTGTAAAAGAGTTTATATATAAACATGCGCCTACCAGTCCGAGAGCGATAAAACCTATTTTAATAAAAGTTGGTATCGGAATAGCCTTGGCCGCTGCTGCATACGGTGCTTATAAATTTTTTACAGGGTTTAATTTGTAAGTTAACAATAAAAACACCCGCTGATTTTCAGCGGGTGTTTCTTTTATAATTTTAATTAATGTTAAGCCTTAGAATTGCTCAAAGCAAGATTTTTCTTATAAGTTTTAAGGAAAGAATCAACAGCCTTGTCTATGGCCTTGTCGTTTTTCTCAATTTTATATTTATCAGATTCTTTGAGCTCTGTCATTTCCTTGGTGAAGTCCTCATCAGCTTTTGTGCTACGAATTGTATCTTTCCATGCAAAGTCAGTTTTTGAGCAATACATGATGTGATAACCGTAAGACGATTCGATTATGCCGTGGTCACCGGGCTTTCTGCCTTCTGTGAAGCACCAATTAAGGAAAGACTCGACATAACTTGAAGTGCTTGTGATTCCTGTGATAAGTCCGCCATCAGCTGCACTGCCTGAGTCCTTGGATTTCTCTTTAGCAAGAGCTGCAAAAGAATCTTCGGTCTTTTCTCCGGCCTGCCACTGTTTATAAATCTCATCAGCGCTTGTCTTGGCAGCAGCTATCTGCTTGTCGGTAGGAGTTGAGGTTGTATCTGACGGGTCTTCAAGGAAAGACAGGAGTATGTGACGTACGTCTACAGCAATAGGAGCATACTGTGTTTTTGTCAGGTAAACAACGCAGTATCCGGTGACAGCATCTGCTTCACCGATTGTAAACATCTTGACATCGCCGGCTTTTCTACTGTCATCGAAAGCCCATTTAGCAGCATCTTCAGAAACATAAGAAGTTATAGTTTCTTTAGATGACTCAGCCATATTTGTTGATGAATCTGCATCATAACTCTTGGTATCAGCTTCAAGCTTTTCAACTTGTGTAAGGAAAGCCTTCTCACTTGTTGATGCAGCGGCGAGCGCTTCTGCTTCGGCTTTAAGTTTATTATTGGCAGCTTCCTGACGTTTTGCGAGCTCTTCCTCTGACTCGCCGTCTTTGGCAGTTAGAGCAGCGACGGAGAAAGTATACATTCTCATGTCGACAGCATCATAGTTGTCCTTATCTTTATTATATATAGCTTCTACATCAGCTTCAGAATAAGAATTTGTAATAGTTTCGTTTCTGTCAGTCTGATATCTGCTAACAATTTTTTCCATTTTAAGCTGCTCTCTATAGAACTTCTCGTTTACGCCCTTGCCCAAGCTTGCTTTCAAATATGCATTAAGGGAGAAGTTGTTTGTCGCAGCTTCTTCACGGAGAGCCTCAACATCATCGTTGATGGCAGTTTCTTCTTCTTCGGTAAGCTTATATCCTGCATCAAGAGCCTCGTGATAAAGAATCATATACTCCTGGAGAGCTTCAATAGTAGCATTCTTGAGGTATTCGGCGAGAGTTATCTCTTTGCCGTCTTCATCTGTGCCGTAATTCTGCTCGTCGGGAGAAACTGATGAGTCAATGCCCATATCCATTCCGTACTGTGCATAGTAGTCAGCGTAGGAGTAGAGATTTGAAAGCTGTCTTGTGTAGTAATATGTGAACTCGAGTTCGCTGATTTTTATATCGCCGTAGGAGGCAACGGTATTAAGTTTTTTTATTGCACCTGTTTGGTCAATTACAACCCAAGCTAAGCCGCAAGCGATTGCAGCGATAAGTACTATAGCAACTATCTTCTTTGCTGCATTTGCGAGAGTTCTGTGCTTTTCACTTTTTTTCTGGTTTTTCTTAGCGGATTGTGCCAAGCGAGCTTTTCTTTCCTCACGATAGGCTTCTGCTGAATTCATCTGGTCTTTGTTAGCCATTTTTTTCATCCTTTACTGTTGTGTATAGAATCCGGATTCATCCGGCAATAACATTTTAATTTTATACTATTTTATTTGTTTTTACAAGTCATAAAAAGTAAGTTTTATACTTATTTAAATATAATTCATATTTCATCATTAAAAAAAGCTTCTTTAAACCATACGTTGTTAACGGAAAAAGATTTACCGTTTAGATAATTTAACTCTTCGGCATCACTTTCAAATGCAAATTTAAGCATATAGGAGTACAAAAATTGCTTTTTGTATCCGCTGTCTTTGTTGAGATGGTTTCGTCCATATTTTCCGTCACCCAAAAGCGGATGTCCTATAGATGCAAAATGTGCCCTTATTTGGTGTGTGCGTCCGGTAAGAAGTTCAACCTCAACAAGGCTCATATCGTTTTTCTCAGAAATGACTTTGTATTTTGTTTTGATTTCTTTACCGTTTTTAACAGGCGAGTTGAAAACTTTTACAAGATTTTTATCTTCATTTTTAGTAAGCCAACCGTGGAGAATATTCTCTTTACTGTTTAAAGTTCCGTGAATAACACAAAGATAAAACTTTTTGATTTCTCTGTCCTTAAGTTTTTGGTTCAAAATTCGGAGCGTTTGAGCATTTTTTGCAGCGATAACTATTCCGCCTGTATTTCTGTCAATTCGATTGACGAGCGCAGGAGTAAAGGAATGTTCGTCAGCGGGGTTGTAGCTGCCGTTTTCATAAAGATATCGCTTTATTCTGGTAAGTAACGTATCGTTATATTCTCTTTCGTCGGGGTGAGAAAGCAGGCCGACTTTCTTGTCAAGCAACATTATGTTTTCGTCTTCATAAACTATAGTGAGATTTTTTGAAGCGTGCATGAAATCATACTTGTCGAACTTCTGCTCAAAAAACTCATCGTTGATATACATATCAAAAACATCGCCTTCTTTCAAACGGGTAGATATCTCGCACCGTTTACCGTTTAACTTTATGCGTTTTAGGCGGATGTATTTATACATTAATGCATCGGGAAGGTTAGGGACAGCTTTGCGTATGAATTTGTCAGCCCTTTGTCCGGCATCGTTTTTACCTATGGTAAAACTTTTCAAAAGAATCAGTCTCCTTGTGTTAAAAACGAAATTTTTTATATTATACTTTATTTTTGTTTCAAATGATAGTGGTAACTTAAAATATATTAAAAAACCGGATTATAATTGTCGATTCGTGCTTGTGTAAAAGGATTTTTTGTTGTATAATAAAACAATTAAAAGCTATTATGGAGGATTTTGTTTTGGCCTCAGAAAACAGTAAAAATATATTGGTGTCTAAGGAGGAGTTGGACAAGCAAAAAGAGTATTCTTCGCTTGTTCGAATGGTTATTCAAACCCGATTTGGAAATCGCACTCCTATGGCATTTGTGCATACTTTTGGCTGTCAGGGGAATGTTGCAGACAGTGAGCGCCTCAAGGGGATGCTTGAAGAGATGGGCTTTGGTTTTGTCGATTCTCCTGAGGATGCAGATATTTCACTTTTTAATACATGTGCTATTCGAGAACATGCGGAGGACAGGCTTTTCGGCAATGTCGGAGCACTTAAGAAGATAAAAGAAAAGAATTCGGATTTTAAAATAGTTCTTTGCGGATGTATGATGCAACAGGAGCATGTAGCACAGAGAATAAAAAACAGCTATCCTTTTGTTGACATAGTGTTTGGTACTCACGTTGCACATAAACTTCCTGAACTTTTATACCGTTCACTCTCAACAGGTAAGCGTGTTTTTGACGTCGGAGATTCAGACGGAGTAATAGCGGAGAACCTTCCTTTACACAGAGACAGCAACTTTAAAGCCTGGTTGCCGATAATGTATGGATGCAACAATTTTTGCAGTTACTGCATTGTTCCGTATGTCAGAGGACGTGAACGAAGCCGAAGTAGTGAAGTTATCATTGCTGAGGCAAAAGAGCTTGTTAAGAACGGGTATAAAGAGATAACTCTGCTTGGACAGAACGTCAATTCCTACGGAAATGACCGAGAGGGTGAAATGAACTTCTCGTCGCTTCTTCGGCAGATTAATGCAATAGACGGTGATTTTATAATCCGCTTTATGACTTCGCATCCTAAAGATTGTACGCATGAGTTACTCGATACAATGGCAGAATGTGAAAAAGTCGCAAAACATCTTCATTTGCCTGTTCAGTGCGGTAACGACAGGGTGTTAAAGGAAATGAACAGGGGTTACACTTCGGAAAAATATCTTTCGCTATTGACATATGCCCGCAGTGTTATGCCTGACCTATCTGTTACAAGTGATATAATAGTGGGATTTCCGGGTGAAACATACGACGAGTTTTGTGACACGCTAAAGCTCATGGAAAAAGCGGAATATACATCGCTTTATACTTTTATCTTTTCACCACGTGAAGGTACTCGTGCTGCAAAAATGGATGACCCTGTTACCAGAGAGGAAAAAGGAAAATGGTTCTCTGAGCTTTGTGGCTTACAGGAGAGCATAGCTGCAAAGAGAACAGCGGGGATGCTCGGCAAAGAATACCGAGTGCTCTGCGAGAGTAAGGCTAAAAAGGATGGTATCATTTCGGGCCGAACACAGGGGAATATAATTATTGAGTTTCCGGCAGATGATAGTGTTATAGGTACGTTCCAGACGGTAAAAGTAACAGAAGCATTGATTTGGATGCTAAAAGGTGAACTTTCAAATAGTTAAATCTCCGCAATGCGGATTATATAAGGAGTATAAAAATGGATATTATCAAACTCACAAGAGAACTCGGCGCAGCAATTCAGCAGGATGAAAGATACGCCAAGTTCCAGGCAGCACAGAAGGCTAATGATGAGGACAAAGAACTCAATGACCTCATGGGCAAAATTCAGCTTGTTCACATGTCCTATCAGCATGAGGCAAGCAAAGAAGATGCAAACGAGCAGAAGCTCGCTGCATATGAAGCAGAGTTTAATGACCTTTATAAAAAGGTTATGGAGAACGAGAATATGCGCAACTATGAGGTTGCAAGAGTTGAGATTGATGAGATGATGCAGTATATTACCAGCATCCTTGCTCTTTGTGTTCAGGGTGAAGACCCTGCAACCTGTGAGCCTCATCAGGAGCACAATTGCGGTGGCAATTGCTCAAGCTGCTCAGGTTGCTGATTTTGAGAATTACTATGCTCCGCAGTTTTACTGCGGAGCATACAGAGCTTTTAGTTGCGGATTAAAACCGCAGAGAGGACGGTTAACCACATGGCGGAATTAACCCCGATGATGAAACAGTATTTTGAGACAAAGAAGAAATATCCCGATACAATACTCATGTTTCGTCTTGGAGATTTCTATGAGATGTTTTTTGACGATGCGGTTATAGCATCACGTGAACTGGAGCTTGTGCTGACAGGCAGAAGCTGCGGTCAGGAGGAGCGTGCTCCCATGTGCGGAGTTCCGTTTCATAGTGCAGATAGCTATATGGCACGTCTTGTTTCGAGGGGTTATAAAGTGGCCGTCTGTGAGCAGATGGAGGACCCTGCACTTGCCAAGGGCATTGTTAAGCGTGAAGTCACAAGAGTTCTCACTCCCGGAACGGTTATAGAGACAAGTATGCTTAACGAGGGAAGAAACAATTTCCTTGCCGGCGTGTTCTATGCAGGGGATACTGCAGGAGTATGCTTTGTTGACGTTTCAACGGGAGCCGTCAATTTGACAGAGCTTGCTGCACCGTCTGTAAGCGAGAAGATAATTAATGAAATTGGGCACTTCATGCCCAGCGAAGTTATATTTAATAACGCATCGTCGTCGCTCTCGAAAGTATTTTCTTTTATTGCCAATAAGACTGATGCATTGGCAGAAGAACTTAATGATGACTATTTTGACTTTAATGAATGCTCTGAGATTATTTGCAGTCATTTTAAAAGGAACAGTTTGTCGGAGCTTGAACTTTCGCAAAGCAGAGCAGCAGTTTCTGCCCTTGGTGCGGTGCTACGTTACTTAACTGAAGTTCAGAAGAATGACCTTGAAAATATAGCAGAAATATCATTCTACAGTGATATAAACTTTATGAAACTTGATGTTGCGGCTCTCCGCAACCTTGAGATAGTAGAAACTTTGCGCAGCAGGGAAAAGAAAGGTTCTTTGCTTTGGGTGCTTGACAAAACAAAAACACCTATGGGCAAGCGAATGATAAGAAGCTGGCTTGAACGACCGCTTGTTAGTGTTGCAAGAATAACCAAGCGTCACAATGCAGTATCAGAAATTATTTCTCAGCCTGTTTTGCGCAGCGAGCTTGCTGACTGTATGTCAGGTATACATGACCTTGAGCGTCTTATGACGAGAATTTCTTTTGGTACAGCAAGTGCTAAAGAACTTCGTGCGCTCTCGTCGGCTATTTCAAAACTGCCCGAGATAAAGGAAAAAACATCTAAGCTATCGTCAGCTTTAGTGTGCGAGATTTCAGGTAACATAGATATACTTGATGATATTCGTACAGTTATTGATGCTGCGATTGTAGATGAACCGCCGTTTTCGGTTCGTGAGGGCGGAATGATAAGGGACGGTTTTCATCCCGAACTCGATTCTTTGCGTGATATAGTCAACAATGGTAAGGACTATATTGCTGCTATCCAGGAAAAGGAGCAGGAGCGTACAGGAATCAAGAAACTTAAAATAGGATACAACCGAGTATTCGGATATTATATAGAGGTGTCAAATTCGTATAAGGAACTTATTCCTGACGAGTATATAAGGAAACAGACACTTGCAAACTGTGAACGATACATAACTCAGGAACTAAAAGAGCTTGAGGCAAAGGTTCTTGGTGCCCAGGACAGAATAGTTAAACTTGAGTATGAGATTTTTGACGATGTCAGAAAACAGGCAGCAGGTGAGCTTCCAAGGGTACAGCGTACCGCTTCTGCAATAGCTACGCTTGATGTTATATGTTCTTTTGCACAGGTTGCGGCAGAGAACAATTATGTGTGTCCGCAGATGTCAGCGGCCCCTGTTATCAGCATAACCGAGGGAAGACATCCTGTTGTTGAAAAGATGCTTAGCGGCGAGCCTTTTGTTCCTAATGATACGGAGCTTGACTGTGACAAAAACAGATGTGCTATTATCACCGGACCTAACATGGCTGGTAAATCTACATATATGCGTCAGGTTGCGCTGATAGCGATTATGGCTCAGGCAGGAAGCTTTGTTCCGGCATCGAGCGCAGAGATAGGAATTGTCGACAGCGTATTTACCCGAATCGGTGCATCTGATGACCTTTCAGCCGGTCAGTCAACCTTTATGGTTGAAATGAGTGAGGTTGCGGCTATTCTCAATAACGCTACTTCTAAGAGCCTTATAATCTTTGATGAGATAGGCAGAGGAACTTCCACCTTTGACGGTATGAGTATAGCACGTGCAGTTCTTGAGTATGCTGCTGATAAAAAGAAGATAGGCGCAAAGACACTTTTTGCTACCCATTATCATGAGCTGACAGAGCTTGAAGGTCAGATAGACGGAGTTAAAAATTATAATATAGCTGTTAAAAAACGTGGCGATGATATAACTTTCTTACGGCGCATAATTCGTGGCGGTGCCGACGGTAGCTACGGAATAGAAGTTGCAAAGCTTGCAGGTGTTCCGAAAGCTGTTGTCGAAAGAGCTAAAAAGGTGTTGCGTGAGATTGAGGACAGCGGTCTTGTAATGGTGAAAACTAAAGATAACGAAACACATGATGTTTTGGATATCGAAACACAAGTATCTTTTGGCGATAATTCCTCTGCAGAGATAATAGACAAGCTTAAGGTGCTCGATGTTAATACATTAACACCGATAGAAGCCATGAGCGTGCTTTATGAGCTGACAAAGAGCGCAAAAGAGATATAACAAAAGGGAGGTTTGGTCTGTGGCAAAAATAAATATACTTCCAAAAGAAATAGCGGAGCTTATTGCTGCGGGAGAAGTTGTCGAAAGACCGGCCTCTGTAGTTAAAGAACTTTTGGAAAATGCCATTGACGCCGGTGCGTCATCAGTTACCGTAGAGATAAAGAATGGCGGAATAACGTATATTCGTGTTACCGATAACGGCTGCGGAATAAACAGAGAGGATATTTCTACAGCTTTTATAAGCCATGCTACAAGCAAAATAAAGGAAAGAGACGACCTTAACGCTATTATTACTCTCGGATTCAGAGGTGAAGCACTTGCTTCAATTGCTGCTGTTTCTGCTGTTGAGGTGCTTACAAGGACACCTGAAGAAGAAACAGGAACTCGTTATTGTATTAAAGCAGGGGAAGAGACTTTTCTTGATGATGCAGGCTGCCCATTAGGCACTACAATAGTTGTAAGAGATTTGTTTTTTAATACTCCCGCAAGAATGAAATTTCTTAAAAAAGACGTATCTGAAGCTAACGCAGTTGCAGGAGTAGTTGACAGAATAGCTCTTTCTAATCCAAATGTTTCAATCCGTTTCATACGTGAGGGTAAAAGCGTATTGTTTACCTCCGGTAGCGGTGACTTGAAAACAACAGCATTTGAAATATTCGGCAAGGATTTTGCTGATGGTCTTGTTGAGGCTGAATATGATTTTGAGGCAGTTCATGTATCAGGACTTATTTCGAAGCCTACAAGGTCAAGGCCTAATAGAAATATGCAGTTTTTCTTTGTTAACGGACGTCTTGTGAAAACTGGCACAGCATCAGCTGCTATTAGTGAAGCCTATAAAAATTCTGTAATGGTCGGAAAGTTCCCTTACTGCGTGTTGAATATAAATACATCTCCTGAACTTGTAGATGTAAATGTTCATCCTGCAAAAATAGAGGTGCGATTTGCAAATGAGCGCTCAGTGTTTAGCGCTGTATATTATGCTGCAAAAAACGCTCTTGAGAAAAAGGATGAAACGCTTAAGGTGTCTCTTCCGAGGAGACCTGAAACGTCACTTTTTGAAGCACCTAAGCCGAAGACGGAGCAATTAAAGATAACGGATAAAAAAGCGGATTTCTGGGTTCACACTACAGCAGCAGGCTTTTCAAAAGATAAACAACCGCAATCATTTTTTGTTTCAAGTCAGGAACAGCCTGCTGTTCATAAGGTTGCAAGTCCTCCTGATGATTTGCCGATAGAGGAAAAAGAGCCGTCAACGATACAACATTTTCTTGACACATATAAGAATACTACTGAAGTTTCTTCAGTTGAGGTTGAAGCAAAACCTGAGCCCGAAATCATAGAAGAAAAAACAGAGCTTGCTGCAGATGAACCAAAAGCAGAGCAGGTTGTTGGAGATAATATAAAAACCGTTGAAGAAGAACCTGAACAAATTGAAGTTATAGGTGAGGTTTTTAAAACTTACATAATTGTACAAAAGGGCGACAGCCTTTTTATGGTTGACAAACATGCCGCACATGAGCGAATGCTGTTTAATAGGTTGATTAAATCTGATAAGGTTATTGATACGCAGGTGCTCCTTTCACCGATAACGGTAACCTTAAGTAAAGAGGAGTACTCAGCAGTACTTGAAAATCTTGAGATGCTGTCTCAAGCTGGTTTTGAGGCTGAGGACTTTGGCTATGGAATGATAATTGTTCGTGAATGTCCTATGGAGATTGAGGCAACTGATGTTGAGAGTGTAGTTTCTGAACTTGCAGGATATCTTCTTGAAAACAAGCAGAAGCTCATTTCGGAAAAGAAAGAGTGGCTATTCAGTCTCATGGCATGTAAAAGCGCTATAAAGGCAGGGTATATAACAACAGCTTATGAGCGGGAAAAGTTTATAAAAGAGTTATTTAAACAACCCGATGTGCGTTATTGTCCGCATGGCAGACCGATTATGATAGAGATAACTAAAAGAGAGTTGGAGAAAAACTTTGGCAGGGTATAATAAAATAAAAATTATATCTGTTATAGGTCCGACTGCGTCGGGTAAAACGAGACTTGCTGTTGATATATGTAAAAGTATAGGCGGCGAGGTTGTTTCGTGCGACTCCATGCAGATTTACAAATATATGAATATAGCTACAGCTAAACCTGATGCGGAGGAAATGCAAGGTGTCCCGCACCATATGATGGACTTCCTTGAGCCAAATGAAAAGTTTAGTGTTGCAGCATATTGTGATATGGCGAAAAAATGTATTGAAGATATAAATTGTCGTGATAAAATTCCTGTAATTACAGGTGGAACAGGGCTTTACTATTCATCATTGATAGACAATGTGACTTTTCTTGATGAAGATGAGGATACTTCAATCAGAGACAATCTTACAAATAGATTGGAAAATGAGGGGGCTTCGATTCTGCTTGAGGAGTTAAGGAGTATCGACCCTGAAACCGCTGATAAACTACATCCAAATAATGCGGGACGTATCGTCAGAGCATTGGAACTCTATTATAAGAGTGGTATAACGATGAGTGAGCAAAAACGTCTGTCACGTCTTGCAGGTGAAACATATAACTGTACGGCAATAGGACTTGATGCTCGTGACAGGCAGTTTTTATATGACCGCATAAATCTTAGAGTTGATAAGATGGTTGAACTCGGTTTGTTGGAAGAGGCTGAAAAGTTTTTGTCAAGCGAGAGCGGTAAAACATCAAGTCAGGCTATAGGATATAAAGAGTTAAGACCGTATTTCGATGGGAAAATAAGTCTCGATGAAGCGCTTAATAACCTTAAAATGGAAACTCGCAGATATGCAAAACGTCAGCTTACATGGTTTAGACGTGACAAAAGGATTAATTGGTTGTATATTGACGAGATGTCATACGATGAACTTTTGAGTCAAACGTTAACAATAATCAAAAAGGGGTGATTCTGTGGAAAAAAGTTCTACTATAAAAAAGCTTCTGGCTGTTGTGGCAGCGGTGCTTGTTTTGACTGTTTTATGTTATGAAATTTATTCACTGAGCACACCCTCTGTAAAAACACAGACTGCAATTGCGGCAACGCATAAAGAGACAATAAATTCAAAGATGTTTGCTGTGCGTAGTGAGTCTTTAATATCCGGCTCATCAACTTCGGGCACATTGGTTTCAACGGTAAGTGACGGTGAACGTGTAGCAGGCAGCCAAACCATTGCGGTTAGATTCAGTAATGATACTGCTGCATCAAAATATGTAGAGCTGGAGCATTTGAAGAGCGAACTTGCGAGATATGAAAACCTCAACAATCAGCAAAATCTCCTGACTTTAGATGTGTCAAAAATAAACGCTGATGCTGACGAGCTTTTTTATGATATGCTTGAAACGGTACGTAGCGGTAATTTGGATATGCTTGATGAAAAGATGGAGAAATTTAGCGACAAGCTTACTACAAAGCAGATTTTTGTTGATGGAAATATAAATTTTAGTGAGAAGATATCATCTCTAAAAAAACAGATAAAATCAGCGGAAAGCAGCTTGGGTAGTGTTGACTATATAAAAGCTCAGGATACGGGATATTATGTTTCTGCTCTTGACGGATATGAAAACATGTTGGATTTTTCTTCAGTTAAGAACCTTAGCTGTGCAGAGATAAAAAAGGCAATATCATCTCAACCGTCGACCGTTTCAAGTGATAACATGGGTAAACTTATCCGAGGTTATAATTGGTATTTTGTCGGCGTTATTAGTGCTGCAGAAGCTACAAGAATTGATAATGGAGACAGTGTTGAGCTGCTTTGTGACAATGTGTCAAGAGGATATATCCCGGCAACCGTTTATCATAAGGGGAAAAATGAAGATAATGATGTTGCGGTTGTTTTTGTTTCCAACATAATGGATGAGGATATTTCACGTTTAAGAATTGAAGATGTTCAAATCGTAGTCGGAGAAACAGATGGACTTCGAATAAGCAAAGAAGCAGTCAGAGTAGTTGATGGAGTGCAAGGGGTCTATGTCTTAACAGGAAATATAGTTTCCTTCAAGAGGATTGATGTTGTTTATACAGGCGAAGACTATGTAATAACTAAAAAAATATATACAACCGTCAGGGACGAAAACGATGTGCCGTATGTTAAACTATATGATGAAGTAATAGTTGAAGGGAAGGAACTCAGCGATGGAAAAATCATTAACTGATGAACGTTTTCTTCTATTAGAGGACAATCTGAAAAAAGTGCGTGATGAGATAGCTCAAACAGCACTGAAGAGCGGCCGCAATCCGGATGATATAAAATTAATGGCTGTGACAAAAACAGTGTGCCCCGAACTCATCAATCATGCAATTTCTTGCGGGGTTGATTTGATAGGCGAAAATAAAGTTCAAGAAGTTCTTGCAAAAAAGGATGAACTTAATCTTGAAACTTGCAAGCTTCATCTTATAGGTCATCTTCAGTCAAACAAGGTGAAGAAAATAGTCGGAATAGCAGATATGATTCAGAGTGTTGATTCGTTTGAAATTGCATCACAGATAAGTAAACGCTCTGAGGAAAACGGTATTGTTACCGATGTTTTGTTAGAGGTAAATATTGGTGATGATGACTGTAAGTTCGGATATTCGGCACAAGATGTAGAGGAAGAACTGTGCAAAATAGCTCAATTAAGGGGTGTTAAAGTCAAAGGAATGATGACTGTGGCGCCAAATTTTAAAGATTCTGTAAAAAATCAGAGTGTTTTTGCAAATATGCGCAAACTGTTTATTGACATTAGCGCTAAAAAAATAGATAATATAAGTATGGATATTCTTTCTATGGGAATGTCAGGCGATTTTAAAGAAGCGATTGCTGAGGGTTCAACTCTCGTAAGAGTGGGGTCTGCCATTTTCGGAGAACGTAAATATTAAAGTACAGGAGGAAATAACAATGGGACTTTTTGACAAGGTAAAAAACTACATTAACAATTCTGATGAGGATCAACTCGATATGGACGTTGATAATGTTTATGATGATCCTGATGCAATGTCTGATGAAAGTGAACCTGTAAGAACTTTTAGTGACATTTCTTCAACTTCCAGGACATCTGCATCATCTTCTCCTAACATTGTAGATCTTCGTTCATCAAGCCGCACACCGGTCGTACTTAAGAAGATTGATACATATCAGGAGGTTCAGAGTGTAGCAGATGTTCTCAATGAGAAGAGAATTGTTATTCTCAATCTTGAGACTTGCCCCAACGATGCTTCTCAGCGTATAATTGATTTTCTTTCAGGCGTAGCATATGCAAATGCAGGCGGAATTAAAAAGATTGCCGGCAGAGCTTATATTATAACTCCTGACAATGTTCCGCTTTCGGGCGATCTTCTTGAAGATTTAGAGAACAGCGGCTTTGGTGCAGGTTATTTTGAATCATAATTTTCTTGGGGTGTGTAAGATATGCTTAAACCGGAACAGTTAAAGGCACATCGTTTTAATACGGTAAGCCACGGTACATATGAGGCAGACAGTGTTGATTCTTTTTTTGCTGAGGTTACTGCGTCGTATGAGCAGATGTTCAGAGAGAATGGTGAGCTGGTAAAGAAAATAAGCCTTCTCGCTGAACGTGTATCGCAGTATAAAAACGACGAGGACAATATAAGACGTGCGCTTCTTACAGCGGAGCGTATGGCTGATAAGATTCAGAGAGAGGCTCAGCAGGTTGCACAGGAGCATCTCGACAATGCTGAGAAAAAGGCTAGTGAAATAGTAACTGCGGCACAGAACAGAGCTGATGTTGTTGAAACAGCGGCATCTGTTAATGCGTCCCGCCTTACAGAGGAATCTCAAAAAGCAGCATCTGAGCGTTTGACAAATGCTGAACGCACAGCAACTATTTTGATAACTGATGCTGAGAGAAAGGCTGCAGATATTATTGAGAGCAGTAAGAGTCAAGCACAAGCTGAGCTTGACAGAATTACAGCAGATATTAAAGCTAACAGTGCAGCACTTAATATTTTGAGTGATGAGGTAACAAGATTTAAGAGTTCGCTTCTTGAAGTTTACCGTGAGCATATTGAACTTATAACTTCTCTTCCTAAAAAAGGCGAAGATTTGGTGAAAGAGGAGCCTAAAGCTGAGGACTCTTCAGTTGAGGAGACCCCTGAGGTTGAGGAAACAGCTGTTGAGGAAACCACTGCAGTTGAGTACACGGTTGCAGAAGTAGTTGCTTCCGAGCCCGTAGAAGAGGAGCCTGTGGCTGAAGAAGAGACTTCATCGTTTGATGAGGAACTTAGCGAGGAAACTCATGTTTCAGCAGAGGCATCTATGCCGGAAGAGGTAGAAGAGAGCGAAGAAACAGATGCTACTGTTGAAGATGAGGTCTATAATCCGATAGACGTTGCCTTTGCTTTTCCTGATGCAGCACAAGAGCCTGTTGAAACAGAAGAAGAGGCTGAAGATAACGACGAAGTTATTGATGAGGAATTTGAGAAAGAAAAGGAAAATTATCTTAGAGGTTTTGTTATAGACCTCAACGAAATTGAGAATACCATTGATGAAGATAAGACTCCTGAGAAAAAGGCGGAAACGGTTGTTCCTCAACCTGTTCAGCCTCCTAAAAAGGAATCTGAAACTTACTCAAAATTCAGAGGATTTTTTAAAAAATAATTTGTTTGAGAGGCCTTTATGATTCAGGCAATAGTTATTTTGGTTATAGCTGCGTTAGTTGCGGTTGACCAAGTAATTAAATTAGTAGTTGTGAAAAATCTTTCAGATGGCGGTTACGTGGAAGCCCTTTTTGGGCTTCTGCGCTTTCGCTATGTAGAGAATACCGGCGCAGCGTTTAGCTCGCTTCAGAATCAAACTACTTTCTTGACTATATTTACCTTGGTTGTTATTGCAGTAATTCTTTTTATTCTTTTAACCAAGAAAATAAAACCCGGTTTGATGTATTGGAGTCTCGTTGTTGTGGTCGCCGGTGGACTTGGAAATTTTATTGACAGACTGTTCAGAGGCTTTGTGGTTGATTATATAGAGCCTACCTTTGTTAACTTTGCTGTGTTTAATTTTGCGGATTGCTGCGTTACTGTTGGTGCAGCACTTTTAATAATCTCAACTCTTTACGACATGATAAAAGAAAACAAAGCCTATCTTTCTGATAAAAAAAACGGGGATAGCAACAATGAAAATGGGTGATGCTTTTTGAGCGGATATTCATTGAGTTTTACAATTACCGAAGAGAATGATGGACTTCGTGTTGACCGTGTGGTTGCAGATGCTTTTCCGGATTTTACTCGTTCACGCATACAAAAAATGGCAGAAACAGGGTGTATTTCAGTAAACGGAAAAGCGGTCACAAAGAGCTTTAAACCTAAGGTCGACGATGAAGTTATTGTATATATAGAGCCGGCTGAGGATGACGTTGCCGAACCGGAGAATATACCTCTGGACATTCGATATGAAGACGACTGTATGCTTGTGGTTAATAAGCCTAAAGGCATGGTTGTACATCCGGCACCGGGTAATCGTAGTGGTACAATGGTAAATGCACTTCTTTACCACTGTAAAGACAGTCTTTCAGGAATAAACGGAGTTTTACGTCCGGGCATAGTTCATAGAATAGATAAAGATACAAGCGGTCTATTGCTTGTTGCAAAAAATGATTTGGCTCATGTTTCGTTAGCTCAGCAAATAAAAGAACATAGCTTGGATAGAGAATATGTTGCAGTTGTTTATGGAAAACTTAAGGAGCAGGAAGGTGTAATCAATGCTCCGATAGGACGAAATCCTAATGACAGAAAGAAAATGTCAGTAATAAATACAAATTCAAAGCCGGCGGTTACGCATTATTACGTCGAGGAAGAATTTAACGGTTTTACGTATGTGCGTTTGCGCTTGGAAACCGGCAGAACACACCAGATAAGGGTACACATGTCTCATATAGGACATCCGGTTGCAGGCGATGCTGTTTATGGCCCGCAGAAGAATATAATAACAAGTCTTAACGGACAATGTTTGCACGCAAGACTTTTGGGATTCACTCATCCTGTAACAGGTAAACGGATAGTGATTTCTTCGGAACTTCCCCAATATTTTGAAGACTTTTTAAGGAGAATAAATAGGTGATGGTTACCTCCAAAACGGACTTTTCAGATTGGCTTATAGTTTCAGATGTTGACGGGACATTGAATACAAAACTCAGAACACTTCCGAAACGCAATTTGGATGCGATAACAAGGTTTGTGTGCGAATTGAAAGGTAATTTTACTTTAGCATCCGGACGTAATATTGAGTCACTTAGAAAACACTTCAATAATCTTCCTATTGATTCTCCCGCTGTGATTCTCAATGGTGCGGGAATATATGACTATAGACAAAAGAAAATGTTATCTTTTAGCGCTATTGATGAACATGGCCGTGACATTGTAAAAAGAGTAAGTGAAAGATATCCTGCACTTGAGATAGAAGTGTGTACGGATGACATGATATATTTATTGAGACCTCGAATTTTTGGTCCTGCTATGACAATTGCGGATAAACTTCCGCATGTTAGTTGTAAAAGCTTTGAAGAAATTCCAAAGGAAAACTGGGGTAAGGTTATCTTTTTGGGAATTCCACCCTTAGTTTCAAAAGTGGTAAAATATTTGAACTCAATTGAAAATCCGGGAGTGACTTTTATGTCCTCCTCTATAGCGAGTTATGAGATGCTTGCAGCTAATACAAATAAAGGAACGGCTATTCTCAAACTTGCAGATATATTAGGTGTTCCGCATGAACATACCGGCGCAATAGGTGACTACTTTAACGATTATGAGATGTTAAAGCATGTTGCGGTTCCGGCAGCATGCGGTCAGGCGCCGAAGAAGATGCATGAGATTGCGAAGTTTCATTCTTGTCATTGCAACAAAGGTGCTGTGGCAGAATTTCTTGAATATATTGAAAATAATTGTCAATAAACTTTATGGGAGGTGACTGTTGTGGACACAGTTGTCAGCAAACAGTTAAAAATTAAAGCTTGTAAAGTAAGAATGGGAATAATTGAGGGAGTTTATAATGCAAAATCGGGTCATCCCGGCGGCTCTCTTTCTATTGCAGATATTCTCACATATCTCTATTTCCACCGCCTTAACATTGACCCGAAGAATCCACAGTGGGAGGATAGAGACAGGTTTGTTATGTCAAAGGGCCATGCGGCTCCGGCGTATTATTCTGTACTTGCACACAGAGGATATTTTCCTGTTGAAGAGCTTAAAACTCTTCGCAAACCTGATTCAAGACTTCAGGGACATCCCAGTATGAAGATGACCCCGGGTGTTGACGCAAGCACAGGTTCGCTTGGTCAAGGTATTTCTGTTGCTGTCGGTATGGCACTTGGCGCAAAGATTTCAGGTAAAAACTTTAGAGTTTATACTATTTTAGGTGATGGAGAGATTCAGGAAGGTCAGGTTTGGGAAGCTGCTATGTATGCCAGCTCTAAGGGACTTGATAATCTTGTTGCTGTTGTTGATAACAACAATCTTCAAATTGACGGAACGGTTGCAGATGTTAATTCTCCGTATCCTATTGCTGAGAAATTTAAAGCTTTTGGTTGGAATGTTATTGAAATATATGCAGACAGCTTTGATGAAATTGATGCAGCTTTTAACGCTGCCATTGAGTTCAAGGGCAAACCTACGGTTATTGTAGCAAAGAGTGTAAAAGGCAAAGGTGTCTCCTTTATGGAGAATCAGTGTTCCTGGCACGGAAAGGCTCCAAGCGAGGAGCAGTATAAGGAAGCTATGGAAGAGCTTAACGCTACTCTTGCAAGCCTTGAGGCTTAACAATTTTGTCTTTGAAAGGAATGTCGTATTATGGCAGATATTATAAAGTTAGCAACACGTGACGCATACGGAAAAGCGCTTGTTGAACTTGGCGAAGTTAACGATAAGGTTGTTGTTCTTGATGCAGACCTTGCAGAGGCAACAAAAACAATAATGTTCAAAAAGGCTTATCCGGATAGATTTTTTGACACCGGTATTGCTGAGAGTAACATGATGAGCCTTGCAGGCGGACTTTCAACAACAGGGTTTACTGTTTTTGCTAGTTCTTTCGCTATGTTTGCTGCAGGTCGAGCTTTTGAGCAGATAAGAAATACAATAGGATATCCTCATTTAAACGTAAAAATTGGTGCAACCCATGCCGGTATTTCTGTCGGCGAAGACGGTGCAAGCCATCAGTGCTGTGAGGATATAGCTCTTATGCGTACAATTCCAGGTATGGTTATTATCAATCCTGCTGATGATGTTGAAGCAAGAGCTGCAGTTTTTGCTGCTGCAGAATATGAAGGACCTGTATATCTTCGCTTCGGACGTCTTGCAGTACCGAGAATAAATGATGCAGATAATTATAATTTTGAAATAGGCAAGGCAATAACTCTTGCAGAGGGCAGTGATGTTACAATTATTGCTACAGGTCTTATGGTAAATGAGGCTATAATGGCTAAGGATATCCTTGCTAAAGAAAATATTTCAGCCAGAGTTATAAATATGCACACCATTAAGCCTATTGATAGAGATGCTATCATATCGGCAGCTAAGCAAACAGGTGCAATAGTTACTGCTGAGGAGCATTCTGTTATCGGAGGACTTGGCGGAGCTGTCAGTGAGGTGGTCAGTGAGACTGTTCCCGTACCGGTGCTTAAAGTCGGTGTTGAGGATACTTACGGACGCTCAGGTCCTGCTGTTGAGATGCTTCATATCTATGGTCTTGATGCTGAAAACATTGTCAAAAAAGCAAAGCAAGCTATTGAGCTTAAGAATAGCCGTGCATAAAGTTGAAAGGGTTATATAATGCCACAAGGAAGGTTTAAAAAAAGTACAGTTGCAGTTGCTGCCGCAATCATTGTTTTGTTTGTGGTAGCAGCCGTAGTTGCTTTGCTTTTCTTCTTTGGTAATGATAACGGTATGCCTGCTGACGGGCAAGCCATAGTATATAAAAAAGGCGACGGTGTATATCTCAGTGCAGCAGGCGAAAAGGTAAAAATAACTATGGGGGATGATTCCTCGGTTCTTATAACGGAGGATAATAGGTTTCTTATATACACAACTCCTTCAGCGAAGGTCAGCAAGAAATATGACATATATGCTTGTGATGTTTCAAATGCTTCAAAGGTAAAAAAAGGACCGGTACTGATTGATTACGGAGTTGAGTTGAGTTTTAAATATTCTTCCGGAGTAGTGTACTATTCTAAGCAAGATTCTAATAATCTTGCGATAACAACATATTTATATAATTTGAGTAATGGCCGAAAGACAGACATTGATTTTGGAATAAACAATATTTTTGTTCCTTCACAAGGTGAAACAATTTTCTACACAAAGAAATTTGTTGATTCTGAAGCATTGTATTCGTTTTCTCCGAACATAGGAAACAAAGAACTTGTTAAAACTGTTGCTGATGTGCATTTTTATGATGACGGAGAGAATGCGGAGTTGCTTTTTGAAACGGGCTCATATAATGAGGGAGAGTCGGAACTTTATCGTGTTATTCCAGGAGAGAATCCTGTGCAGATAGCTACTATGGTCAGTGGTGTTTTGTATGATGAGTATGTTGCGGGCGGAAATCTTTATTATTTCACAAAGAAGGATACGCCTACAGATTGGCGTGGAATAATTGAGGATGATGCAGAAGAGAGCGACAGCATTTTAAAGGAACCCAACAAAAGCGACTATACTTTTATTTTTGGAATAAGTATTCAGTATAGACTGGATATGGAGAAATATCAAAAGAAACAGCTGAGGGATGCTATTCGTGAGTATCTCAATACCGAAGTTGCAGAAGAAAAGTTTAGTGAGACCTATAATCTTTATGTAAGAAACAATAATGTTTCTAAAAAGATAGCCGATGGAGTAGAAATAGAAAATGTTTTTGCAGTTTCCAAGACGGGGATGCCACGCATTGTTTTTACTTCAACACAAATTATACAGAGCGATATGAGTATATCTGAACTTTCGGAATCGGTAGATGATAATAGTTTTGACAGTGTAAAACCGACTGTTGACAAGCTTATTTCGGAGTGTATAAAAAAGACAGGTTTTCTTTATGCTGATGTTAACAGAAGAGACCCTGTTGAGCTTTTGTCTTATGATAATAAAAAAGCTGAATTTGTTTTAACTGATTCAAAAGATGCATTTTTTGTAAAAGTTTTTGAAGATAGCAATGATGTTTTTACTTTGTATAAACAGACACTTTCAGAAAAAGCAGCTTTAGAGCCTGAGCAACTTGCATCGTCGGTAATAAACTGTAAAATTTCAGGCGAGAAGATATGGTATCAGAAAAACGATTTGGGATTGTCATCCGGTGACCTTTATGAGTACTATAATGGAGAAACCGATAAGTTGGAAACAAAAATTTCATCGTTTAATACTTTTGGAAAAGATGAAATAGTTTTCTTTAAAAACTTTGTCTCAGAAGACGGGGTAGAGATAGCTGATTTTTATATTTACAACGGAAAGAGAGTTTCAGATATTTCCAAGGATGTAAATGTCAGCAGCATAGAAGACAACGAAGACGGTGTAGCTTTTATATCCGAAAAGGATAACGGAAAGCTTTGCATATATTCAAAAAATAAACTTGCTGAAATAGACAGTGAAGTTTATACGATTTTAGCGTATTAAGGAGGGTTTTATATGGGCGGTGATGTGTTCTTTAAAACCATGACTTTTGGTGGTTTCAATAAGAATGATGTGCTGGAGTATATTGGCAATCAGCAGGAACAGCTGGTTGCTGCAGAAAAAAAACTCAAGGAGAATGAGGCACGTCTTGCCGATGCTTTGAAAAATGCTGAAAGTTATAAGACGATGCTTGCTCAGCAGCAGAACAAGGCAGAAGAGTTTTTTGCTTTAAGTGAGGAATATGCTAAAAAGATATTTGAGCTTGAGGATGAAGTAAACGAACTTAATAGCAAGCTCAGCAGTATAGAAGTAGGGTGCGAACGAGCAAAAGATGTTGAGGGACAAATTGGAGCACTTGTACTTGATGCACTTTTGTATTCAGACAAAATAATCCAAAGTGCTAAAGCTTCTGCAAAGGGAATTTCTTCTGATACCAGACGTACTATCGCAGAAGCAGCTAGCGGTGTGGATGAAATCGGTGAGGATATAACTCAGATTTCCGATAACTTTGGTGAAGTGGTTGCATCACTTGTTTCTAAAATCAACTCTCTTTCTACAAATCTCACGTCGGTTGCTGACAAGCTTGATTCTGAGGAAGAGCGTATAGATAAAGAACAATTTACTTTTGGCGAAAACGGTGAAGTACATCTTCCGTTTTTAGATGAAGGACATTTTGGATTGTCCGGAGAAGGTATAGATATTTCAGACGATGATATTCGCAATCTTGTAAATATGCTGGAATCAAATTCAAAAATTGATGAACCTGTATCTGAAATATTGGACAGCCTTAAAGATGAAGATAAAGAAGAAATATCGGAAGATGATGTTTCAAAGACGGTGGAGACCCAAACTCTTTCCGAAGAGGAAATTGCTGAAATGACAAGAAAGTTTCTTGAGGGTACCGAGTAAAATCGGAGAAAAATAATGGCTGAATACATATTGAACACCAATCAATTAAGAGAATATTGTTCAACTTTAAAAGCTGGAGACAGGGTGTTACTTTCAGGTGAGGTGTTTACATCTCGTGATGCAGCACACAAGCGTTTGAGTGAAATGTTGAAAGCAGGGGAAGCGCTTCCCTTTGAATTAAAGGATGCCAGCATATATTATGCAGGTCCTACACCTACAAAACCTGGTGATGTAATAGGTAGTTGCGGACCAACGACCTCGGGCAGAATGGATGTATATGCACCAATGCTGCTTGATGCAGGATTATGCTGTATGATTGGAAAAGGTGAACGTAACAAAGAAGTTGTTGATGCGATAAAGCGTAATAACTGTGTTTATCTTTGCGCTATAGGCGGTGCAGGTGCATTGGCATCAAAATGTATATCCGAGTGTGAAGAAATTGCATTTTTTGACCTTGGATGTGAAAGCATAAAGCGTCTTATATTTAATAACTTTCCTCTTGTAGTAGGAATTGACTCGAAAGGCAGTAGCTTGTTCAAAAAATTTTTTTAAAAAACTTGTAAAAATTCTCTTGACAAAGGTGTTTTGCGGGTATATACTTACAAAAAAATGAATCTTACCCCACAAAGGCTATGACGGAGACAGATTTCAGTACTGAAGCTTACAGAGAGTTCGTGGTTGGTGCAAACGGATACTCACGCTGAAAATCGAATCACTCCTGAGCAGAAACCCGAAAGTTTTACCGGTAGGCGTTTCCGTACGACTGCGTTAAAGTCAAGGGCTTATTGGAGCTTGAGGGCGCTTTTTGCGCTGAATTTGGGTGGTACCGTGGATTAATATCCGCCCCAGACTTTTGTTTGGGGCGGTTTTGTTTTTTTTAAAATTTTTAATTATGAAAGGGAGTTTACTATGGAAATTATTATTAATGAAATCGCTCAGCGAATACGTGACCTTCGTGATATTATGGGTTACACAACTGAGGAAATGGCTAAAGCTGTTGGCTGTTCAGAAGAGGAGTATATTGCAGCAGAGAAGGGCGAAGTTGACTTTTCTTTCACATTCATTTATAAATGTGCGGA
Organism: Clostridia bacterium; assembly: GCA_017407995.1. Classification (GTDB taxonomy): domain Bacteria; phylum Bacillota; class Clostridia; order Oscillospirales; family Acutalibacteraceae; genus CAG-177. Next base: position 178,207 of record JAFQVM010000016.1, read on the forward strand.
AAAATTTGATGTTGATATGATTGAAATACTTACGGGAGATAACCCGAGACTTTCGTATTATTCAGTTGTTCGCAAGGATGAGGGTCTTCCCATGAAGCGTCGTTCTGGATTTAACTATTATCATCTTGGATATAGATTTAAGGATAAGCTTTGTGAACCATTCCTTGTTACGGCGCCTTATTCTGAAGAAGAGCAAAACAAACCTATTCATTTGTCAACCCACGAGGGACAGGAGTTCGACTATATCATTAAGGGAAGCTTAAAGGTAGCTTTTGAGGACCATGTAGAAGTTCTCAATGAGGGAGACAGTGTGCTTTATAATTCCGCTCACGGTCATGGTATGATTGCTACTAACGGAGAAGATTGTACTTTCCTTGCAATTATTCTCAAGAAGCCGGAATAAAAAATCATTTTACCATTTTGCGAAAGGAATGAAACAGTTTATGCTGAATTTAAACTTAAAATTTGTTGATGAATTTTATGATGATAAAGGTAATCTTGTTGATTACAAGCTTAAATGTCCGGATAATTTCAACTTCTCCTATGATGTAGTGGATGAAATTGCAAAAGCTGAACCTGATAAGAGGGCTATGCTTTGGTGCAATCCTAAGGGCGAGGAAAAGGTCTTTACTTACGGTGATTTAAAATACTATAGCGATAAAACGGCCAATATGCTCAAGGCAAAGGGTATAGGCAAGGGTGACATGGTAATGGTAATCTTAAAACGTCACTATCAGTTCTGGTTTACCATTCTTGCACTTCATAAGCTTGGAGCTGTAATTATTCCTGCAACATTTATGCTTGCAAAGCACGATATTGTTTACAGAGTAAATGCAGCAGATATCAAAGCGGTTATATGTACTGGTGAAGGGGATGTAGCGGCACACGTAGATGAGGCTATGCCCGAATGTCCTTCTTTGAAAATCCGCATCATGGTTAACGGTCAGAGAGACGGTTGGGATGATTTTATGTCAGACATGGAAAAAGCTGATGACCATCTCGAACGTGTAGAGACAAAGTATGACGAACCGCTGATTGTTTACTTCTCATCAGGTACTACAGGTAATCCAAAAATGGCAATGCATGCGCATACTTATGCACTTGCACACATGACAACAGCTAAGTATTGGCACAACGTTGATGCAGACAGCGTTCATCTCACCATAGCGGATACCGGATGGGGAAAAGCTGTCTGGGGTAAGCTCTATGGCGAGATGTTTATGGAAAGTTGTGTGTTTGTATATGACTTTGATAAGTTTGTTGCAAATGAGATACTTTCTATTCTTGAAAAGTATAAAATTACAAGTTTGTGCTGTCCGCCTACAATGTTCAGATTTATGTTGCAGGAAGATGTTGCTTCATATGACCTCAGCGCTTTGAAATATTGTACAATAGCAGGCGAAGCACTTAATCCAGATGTTTTCAATAATTGGTATGAGCAGACTGGAATAAAGCTTATGGAGGGCTTCGGACAGACAGAAACTACTCTTCTTATAGCTAATAGGGTAGGAATGGAGCCAAAACCGGGCTCAATGGGTAAGCCGATGCTTCATTATGATGTTGATATTGTTGACGAAGACGGTAAATCTGTACCGCCTGGAGTAACCGGAGAAATCATTGTTCATACTGATAAAGAAGTTCCGTTCGGTCTGTTTAAGTGCTATCACCGTGATGAAGCAAAAACTAATGAGGCCTGGCACGACGGTGCTTATCATACAGGTGATACAGCGTGGAAGGATGAGGACGGATATTATTGGTATGTCGGAAGAACGGACGATGTTATCAAATCTTCCGGTTACAGAATCGGACCGTTTGAGATAGAGAGCGTTCTTACTGAGCATCCTGCGGTTTTAGAGTGTGCTGTTACAGGTGTACCTGATGCGTTGAGAGGCAATCTCGTTAAGGCTACTATTGTTCTTAAGCCGGGGTTCGAGCCTTCCGAGGAGCTTAAAAAGGAATTGCAGGTATACGTTAAAAAGGAGACTGCTCCGTATAAATATCCAAGAATTGTTGAATTTGTTGAATCTCTTCCAAAGACAGTTAACGGAAAAATAAGACGTGCTCAAATCAGAGCCAACGACTTAAAGTGAGTGTTCCATACCGTAGATAACGCCGCAGGCAATTCGACTGCCGGCATTACCTGACGGATTGGTTCTAAAATCATCGGGGGAATCGTGAATAATCACGGTTCTCCCGTTTACTTGTTGCGGTATAAACCTATCGGTGTATGTCGCCATGTATGAGTAGCCGTTGTTAGAAAATACTGACGGTAAGTCACCTGTGTGTGCAGGATGTCTCGGTGCATTTTTCAAGTTTGCCATATGTCTTTCCGGAGATACTTTAAGCTCGATGTGTGTGCTCTCAAGATGGTCTCCTGCGCTTGAAAAGTCATCCAACTCACAAGCTCCGCCTTCGTGTATGTGAATGGCAAAAGGTTCTGCACGGTTGGGAAGACCAAGAAGCTCAACCTCTACCATAGTGCCATCGAGCCACGGATAAAATCTTACAGTACCGCTTAAATCCGGTGCAGTACTGTTGCCTGTAACGTCTGCTTGAAAATAATAATAGTTAGAAAGTGCATCTGATGCTTTATTAAACATAGTTTTCCTCCTGTGTTGTTTTTGCCTCAGTGTTAAATATATAGAAGCGATATATTATATTCCCTTTCTTTTATAAATGTGAGCACAGTTGCTCGAAAAATGACTTTTATAAAAGGGAAAACTATAAATTGCCCAAAATCGAGTTGTAAATAAAGGTAATTTTTGATTTTTTGCAAGATTTTCAAATTAAGCTTGCAAAATTAGATGGAATATAATAGAATATATAGGAATTATTTTTACGGAGGAAACGGATATGAATTTTGGGTCCATGCCCGTAGCGGAGCTCGAAGGAAAATATTCGGAGCTTATGTCTGCATATAAGAACTTTCAGCAAAAGAATCTGAAGCTTGATATGTCCAGAGGAAAGCCGTGCACACAGCAGTTAGAGCTTTCAATGGATATGTTGAACAATACAGAAATTAAAGCGGAATCAGGACTTGATTGCAGAAATTACGGAATACTTGACGGAATTCCGGAGTGCAAAACCCTTTTTGCACAGATGCTTGAAGTTGACGAAAAAAATCTTATAGTAATGGGCAACTCAAGCCTTAATGTTATGTTTGATTATATTGCACAGTGTATGATACACGGCGCAGGTGCAACGCCGTGGGCTTCTCAGGGAAAAATAAAGTTTGCTTGTCCTGTACCGGGATACGACAGACACTTTGGAATATTGGAATATTTCGGTATTGAAATGATAAATGTGCCCATGCTTAAAAGCGGTCCGGATATGGATGTGCTTGAGGAGCTTGTTAAAGACAGTAGTGTAAAGGGTATGTTCTGTGTTCCTAAATATTCAAATCCGGATGGAACTACTTATTCTGACGAGACTGTTCGCAGAATTGCAGCGTTGAAACCTGCAGCGGAGGATTTCAGAATAATATGGGACAATGCATATGTTGTTCACGATTTAAAAGAAAAAACAGACCCGTTGCTTAATATTTTTGATGAGTGTAAGAAATATTCAAGTGAAGATATGGTTATCGAGGTTGCCTCAACGTCAAAGATAACTTTTGCGGGTGCAGGAATAGCAGTTGTTGCTGCATCAGACAATAACATAGCTATGATAAAAAAACGCATGGGTATGCAGACAATAGGTTTTGATAAGATAAATCAGCTTCGCCATGTAGCATTTTTGAAAGATATGAACGGAATAAGGGCACATATGAGACGTCATGCTGAAATAATAGCTCCAAAGTTTAACGTTGTACTTGAAGCATTTAACAGTGAGCTTTCCGGTAAGGGCGTAGCTTCATGGAATAATCCTAACGGCGGTTATTTCATTAGCCTTAATGTTATGGAAGGCTGTGCAAAACGTACTGTTGAGCTTTGTAAGCAGGCTGGTGTTGTACTTACACCCGCAGGTGCAACGTTCCCATATGGCAAGGACCCGAAAGATTCAAATATCAGAATTGCACCGACGTTTCCTTCCGTTGAGGAATTGAAACTTGCAGTTGAATTGCTTTGCATATGTGTTCAGTTAGCGGCAGCGGAAAAACTGCTTAACAAATAATACTGTACGCAAATTAAGTAAATATAATAGCTAATCTCCCATTGCAGAAAAAAGGCTGCTATGGGAGTATTTTTTATGTCCGAAAATGTATGTCAATTTTTGCAGTTACTCATATGATATAACGAGGGACACCTCAGACAATTTGAATTGTCTAAAATACAGAAAAGGAGTCACGTTTGTCGATATGGTTGATAACTCAAGAAAAAACTACCGACAAGATTGGGCTCGTTCTTGCACCTGCAGGGATAACATTACTTCTTTCCCGGAGGAATATGGATTAGCTATGGCTTATGTTCCTGTTCAAACAGACCTGACGATTTATGATGATATGCAGGCTTTGGAAGTAGGAACTTTATTCCCGGTGCTCAACAAGCCCTTCCTTGGAGCGGGGTGTTTAAGATGACAAATCGAGAGATACTTTTGAAAAAGCTGTCTGCGGCTCAATTTACACAATGGGAATTGCATCTTTATCTCGATACCCATCCTTCAGACTTGCAGGCTTTAGCACTGTTTAAAAAATGTGAAGCAAAATACAGAATGCTTAGAGAAGAATTTGAAGAAAAATACGGTCCGCTTTCTCACCTTGACTCAGTTGGTGCAGAGTGGCTAAAAAATCCTTGGCCGTGGGATATTGAGGGGTGTAGCTGCTAATGTTTACGTATGAAAAGAAATTACAGTATCCAATAAAGATTACAAACCCAAATCCGAAATATGCACAGATAATAATTTCACAATACGGCGGTCCCGACGGTGAGTTAGGTGCTTCTCTGCGTTATTTAAGTCAACGTTTTTCAATGCCTTTTCCCCAGTTGAAGGGCTTGTTGACTGATATAGGTACATCAGTTGTACTATGGTCTCTTTGAGCATTTTTGTCCTCATTCTCGGACACATTCTGGGTATATTGTTCGGCTTTTGGATAAAAAGAAGAACCTGCCGCCGTTGCAACGGAAGATAATGCGAATTTCCATTTGAACGGCAGCAGGTTTAATTTTACTGTTATTATATTGTCTTTTGATACGGTCATCGACTCAAGTATCTGTTTTATGAACTCATCA
>JAFQVM010000017.1 GCA_017407995.1 Clostridia bacterium
AAAGATAAATCAGCGATACAACGCTTGTTAGGTGTTATAGAGGGAGTTGCTTGCACTCTTGATGATAAGGCAGGAGCAACTATTCAACATAGCGTTGAAACGATTAGTGAAATACTTGAAAAGGACGGTGCGAAATGACAGCTCAGGAAGCAATACAGTTTTTAAAAGAAACAATAGCAGGTTGCACTTTTACTAAAGACAAGCAATTAAAAGAAGTGTGTGAAGTATCAATCGAAGCACTTGGAAAGCAAATTCCAAAAAAACATCACCATACAAGAGTAATCGAGGTTAATTGTAGGGCGAGAGAAAGTGTGTGTCCGTCTTGTTTAAGTTTGGTTATCACAACCGAAGATGAATACCCCAAACATTGTACTTGGTGTGGGTCAAAGATAGATTGGAGCGATACAGAATGACCTTTAACGAAGCTATAAATACAATTGTTGAGCTTAACGAAGAAATAAGAGCAGTCAAATTTCTTATGGGTGTTATAGAAAACAATACAGAACACCTCGAAGAGGAAAACGCTGAAATGTCCTCTTGCTTGCGAGCAATAAGGAAAATTAACGGAAACAAAAATGAAGCAATAGACGCTTTGTGCGAAAGAGAGTGATACAGAATGACATTAGAAAAAGCATTTTTTATACTTCGACACGGTAGCGCAGAGGGTAACCACAAATATTTTGAAGCAATTTCTGTCATTGAGAATGAATACAACCGCCAAAAGGCAGAGATTGAGAGGTTGGAAGCCGATAACGAATATTTGCAAAATAAAGTATTTAAGGTAGCCCACGAAGTTAGAGCCGAAGTGGTTAAAGAGTTTGCGGAGAGGTTGGACACACACTTTGAAGGTTCGGGTATTCATTGGCTGTATGAAGCAAGTCTGAAACAACGAATCGACAACCTTGTAAAAGAAATGGTGGGTGATGCGGAGTGAAGCTCTTAAATATATTCGAACAAAGGTTAGTTTTCGGATTGGTGGGTGAGGGTTTATGCGTTATAAAATAGTAAGTCTTTCGTGTGGTAATGACAGTATGGCTATGCTTTACGAATTATATAGACGAGGGGAACATTTTGATGAGATTGTTTTCTATTCAAACGGTATGGATTTTAAGGCAATATATCGTTTGTGGGAACAAGTCAAGGCAAAATTTGAGCCGTTGGGCGTTGTCTGCACCGAATTAAAACCTAAAAATGATTTTCTTTTTGATATGTTTGAAAGATGGAAAGAAAAACGAGATACAGGAGAAATGGTGCAGGGCGATGGTTGGTGCGGTGGAGGTTGTAGGTGGGGAACTTTTGAAAAAATATCTACAATTAACCGATATGCCAAAAGTAAAAATGCAACAGTTTTTGTTGGACTTGCCAAGGATGAACAAAAAAGAATTTTAGATTTAGAAGATTTTAAGGTTGCACCATTAAATGATTGGGGATATACACAGGCAGATTGCCTTAAAATTAACCGCCGAAATGGTATTCAATGGCTTGAACAAACCGACAACGCCGAATGGGTCGACTTGTACGATATTCTTGACCGTGTTTCTTGTTGGTGTTGTGCTAACAAAAATCTGTGGGAACTATACAACATTTGGAAATATTTCCCCGATACATATTGGCAAGGGTTAAAAGATATGCAATCAAGGCTTGATATGCCGATGAAAAAATTTAAGAATGCAAAATTCGGTGAATACGGCAATGTGTTTGACCTTGAAAAAGTGTTTGAGGGCGGATATGTACCAAATCACAGAAAAAGGAGTGACAACAATGCCGGATGAATTGAAACCTTGTCCGTTTTGTGGCGATGTAGCAGAAATGTATGTTACAAAGCACATTCCAAACGGATATGATTATACACCTCGTTGCACGAACCCTTCTTGTTGCGGTAGATTGTCAAAAAAATACAACTTAAAAGAAACGGCAGAAATGCAGTGGAACAGGAGAGTTGAAAATGCCTAAAATATTCAAAATACAGGGCTACTTTATAGACCCAATCGACGATTATACAGCGGAGGAACTAAAAATATTGCTTGAAGAAAATTACAGTATTATATCACACCATATCAAAGTAGAGGAACAAGACATTGGAGAATGGGAAGATGATAACCCTCTCAATTATCATAATTGCCCCGAAAGTGAGTGCGAGAAATATTTTAAAGGAGAGTCGAAAATGACTAAATGCCAACACATAGAAAACGACCCTAAAACATTAGACCCTTGTATCTATGAGGAAATAGAGGTACACAAAAACGTAACAGTTAGGGTTAACAAGTGCAAAAACTGCGGACACATTGAGTACCGTTGGGAACGGCAACCCGATACGATTAGTGAATATAGGGAGGATTAAGTGTGACACTGAAAGAAATGTCTCAGCTGTATCATCTGAATAGAGAAATAGAGAGTTTGCAGTCTCAGCTTGAAGCTTTGGAGTGTGAAGCGGAAAAGATTACGCAAACACTCTCTGATTCTCCAAGAGCTCCTGGAGTATCGGACAAGACAGGTAAATATGCCGTCCTTATAGCCGACCTTAGGGACAAAATCAAGAACCGCAAGGCAAGGTGTTGGGATGAGCTTGCAAGGTTGAACGAGTACATAGACAACATAGACGACAGCCTTACAAGGCAAGTTATACACCTGCGCTTTGTTAACGGTTTATCCTGGCAACAGGTAGCAGCTGAGACAGGCAGCAGTGAATACGCTGTCAAACAAATGTGTTACAGATATCTCAACAGCCATTAAAGTTGTCACACATGTCACACGCATATCTGCTACAATGTAATTGTGAAGTTATGCGATAACAACTTTTTTCATATACTTCCTTTCGTCGCCCTGGCAGACGGCGGCATGAGTAGTCTGCCTTTGGTTTAGACAGAGCCGTCTGCGCCTCTCAACGATGCGGACCAGTGACGGACAAAATTTAATCCGCAGTAATAGCTTTCCTGTGATAAGGGAATTAGCAAGACTGCGGATTTTTTATGCTTAATATTTAGTTGTGCCTGCCATAGCGAGTAGGCAGGGGCAGGGGTGGGATTGTGTTATTAAAACTGTGTTCTAAATGCGGAACTGTTGTGCCTTTGGGCGACAGCTTGTGCGACAAATGCAAGGCTCAATCGCCCGTTAGGCTTGACAAAAGATACGACAAAGCTAGAGACCCTAAGATAGTTAAGTTTAGGCGCTCAAAAGAATGGCACATAATGCGCTCCTATATAATGCAAAGAGACAAATACCTGTGTCAACATTGCAAAGAAAAAGGCTTGGTTGTGCAGGCTGTGTCGGTGCATCACATTGTCTCACTTCAAACGGATTGGTCACGTAGACTAGATGCAGACAACCTTGTAGCGTTGTGTGACAAGTGCCACAACAGAGCTGATAAAAAAGGCAAACACAGGGTAGGGGGAGCAAAAAAAGTTTTGTAGTTTTTCAAAAACACCGACACGCTCTCCTTTTCGTAGAAAAAACCCCATTTATAATTTTTGTAAAAAAAGAGGTGAAAAAGCATGGGAAGAAACAAGCAACCTGTTGACGTGCTTGAGTTTAAAGGACGTTCTCACTATTCAAAAGAAGAACTCCAAAACCGCAAAAAACGTGAAATTTCTGCACCTTTTGAGGGCGCAGAACCTCCAAAATACTTAACTGCAGCCCAAAAGCGAAAATTTAATTTGTTAGCCGAACAGCTTGCTGCCCTTAACATGTTTTCAAGCCTTGATGGCGATACGCTCGCTAGATATATAGTTGCGGATAGCACATTAGCACAAATAATCCGAGATTTAAAAAAATCGCCTGAGGAAAACGAAAATCTTTTAAACATGCAGGCAAAATATTTAAAAGTTTGTAAAGAGCTTGCGGCTGAGCTAGGATTAAGCGCTATAAGTCGTTGTAAAATCTCTGTTCCAAAGGCCGAAGAGCCGCCCAAAAATAAATTTGAAAAGTTTGATGCTGTGTGACAGATAGAGCGACGTTGTACGCAGAGAAAGTGGCGGAGGGCAAAATTGAAGCTTGTGTTCCCCACAGACTTTCTTGTGAGCGACACTTAAAAGACTTGTCACGTCAAGGCAAAACGGATTTTCCGTATGTGTGGCACCCCGAAAAATCAGAAAGAATTTTAAACTATGCGGAGATGCTGACTGTGGCTGAGGGTGCAACCCCCAAGCCCGTTAAGCTCCACGACTTCCAGTGTTTTGATGTTGGCGTTCCGTTTGGTTGGCTGAACAGGGAAGGTAAACGCAGAATCCGAAGGAAATACAAATCTGTTTCAAGACAGAACGGAAAGACCTTTGAGAACGGTATAACAGCTTCATATCTTGCTGCTTTCGGTGGGTATAATTTTGGTCGCTTGTTTACGGCCGCAACAAAAAAACGACAAGCACGAATAGCGTGGGAAGAAATTCAGAAATTTATTAAAATAGACCCAGACTTACAAGAACTGTTTGATGTAAAAGATTACAAATCTCTTATAGTTGCAAAAAAGACAAACTGCACAATTGAAGCTCTATCGAGAGAGTCGGGGCTTGACGATGGTTTCCGTAGCATATTTTGTTCGGTGGACGAAATTCATCAGCACAAGGACAACGGAATCTATAAGGCCTTGTATAACGGACAAGCCTCTCTTGATGAAGCGTTAATATCTATGATTACAACAAGGGGCAAGGTTTTAAATAGCTTTTGTCGAGAGATGGACGATTACTGCCTACAAATCCTCAACGGAACCACTTCCGCAGAGGATTTTTTTGTTGATATATACACCCTCGACAAAGATGACGACCCGTTCGATGAGAGTGTATGGGTCAAATCTAATCCGCACATCGTAACTGTTCCGGCTGCGCTCGACCAGCTAAGAAGGGATGCGCAAACAGCAAAAGCGATGGGCGGGTTTGAATTGTCGGATTACCTCACAAAACGCCAAAATGTGTGGTGTGAGTTTAGCGACAACCAATACATCCAGCCTTCTTATTGGGCTCAAGGCGCAACAAATAAAACGCTGGAGGATATGCACGGACGAAAGTGTTATGTGGGGCTGGATTTGTCAAGCGGCGGTGATTTAACAAGCCTTGCAATTATATTTCCGCTCGACGATAACAAGATATACGTTTACAGCCATTCGTTTATCCCGTCTAAAAGATTAGAAGAACATGTCGTGACCGACATAGCTCCATACGACATATGGGCAGCGAGCGGACTGTTGACGGTTACAGATGCTTTGGGTGGCATAAAGAATGATTACGGCTTTATTATTAACCACTTAAAAGAACTCAAAGATAGATATGAGCTTCAATTTCAAGGCATAGGCTACGACCCGCACAACGCAGACGGCTTTCTCGGCGAACTGGAAAAAATCGGAGTGCCGTTGCTGTCGGTTACCCAGTCGGCAAAATTTTTGAATGATTCTACGGTTGATTTTGCTCTTGAAGTAGAAGCAGGGAATGTTTTATACGATGCAAAGAACGAGCTGATGACATGGAGCGTTGTGAACGCAAAGAAAACTCGGAATTCTTTTGGTGAAATCAAAATTGATAAAGAAATAAACGCCCGACATAAGCGAATAGATGTCGCCGATGCAATTATTGACGCACATTTGTTATATCGTAAAGCGGGCGGAGAAGGCATAAATCTTGAAACTGCTATGCAGGATTATCTTACACAAATGGGATGGATATAATGGGAATTTTTAAAAGAAACAAAAGCGCAACAATGGTATCGCAAGAGCGATTGCTCGATTTTCTCGGCATCACCGGACGAGGCGAAGCTATAAACGAAGTGACGTATTTTGCGTGCTTGAAAATCCTATCGGAAGCGGTTGGAAAGCTACCGTTAAAGGTTATGAAAATAACCGAGGATGGGGGAGTAGAAAAAGCCACAGACCATCAAGACTACAGGCTTCTTTCGATTCGCCCAAATCCGTACATGACCGCTACACATTTTTGGTCGACCACCGAGTACAATCGCAGTCATCACGGCAACGCATATGTGTGGATAAGAGGCAGTGGTAAGGATAAAAGCCTCTGGGTTTTACCGCCCGACAATGTGCAGGTGTGGGTAGATGACAAAGGAATTTGGAATAAAAAGAACGCCATATGGTACATCTTTAACTCGCCCAGCACAGGAAAGAGTTATCGAATTCCATATGATAGTGTAATGCACTTTAAGACATCATCAAGCTTTGATGGCATTCTCGGAATGAGTGTCCGGGACAAGCTGAGAATGTCCATTGATGCATCAAACACTGCGCAGGAAATGCTTAACGGGCTATACAAAAGCGGGTTTACCGCTAAGGCGGTTTTGCAATACACAGGCAATTTGAACGATGACCTTGCCAAAAAATTCACGGAGAATATTGAAAATTATGCAACAGGAAAAATAGACACGGTTAAAAGCATAATCCCCATTCCGTTGGGCTCGTCTTTGTCGCCTTTGAATGTAAATCTTGCCGACAATCAATTCCTTGACTTGAAGAAGTATTCCGCTTTGCAGATTGCGGCGGCGTTCGGCATAAAACCAAACCAAATAAACGATTACGAAAAAGCGAGCTACGCAGCCTCAGAGCAGCAGCAGCTCGCTTTTTATGTTGATACACTTTTGTACATTTTGAAGCAATACGAAGAGGAGATAACAACAAAGCTATTGAGCAAAGAGGATGTTGTAAATGGCTACTATGCGAAATTCAATGTGGCAGTCATCCTTCGTGCGGATTTCAAAACGCAGCTTGAGGCGATGGCCTCGGCTGTTCAAAACGCTATTTATACACCAAACGAGGCAAGAGCCTATTTGGATAAAAAAGCCCTGCCGGGCGGCGACAACCTAATATGCAACGGCAATATGATGCCATTGGTACTGGCGGGAGCACAGTATGGAGGAGGTGAGAAAGAATGAATGACATCAAAAAGAATGCGGTGCTGAAGTCTCTCTCCCTCACCGAAGAGGAGCTTGTCAAAATCAATCAGTTTGCGCTTAAAGAACTGACGGCGGATGAGGTTTTTACTTTCAAGCTTGCAGCTTGTAACAACGACATTGACCGTGATTTCGAGGCCTTCACATCGGCGGCGCTTCACAAGCTTGCGGAGTTATACGTCGGCAAAACGATAATCCAAGACCACAGGGCGAGCACAGCCAATCAGTGCGCCCGAATTTATGATGCTGAAGTTGAGGCTACGGGCGAGACTTCAAAAACAGGCGAGCCCTTTGAGCGACTAATCCTTCATTGCTATTGCTTAAGAGCGAACAACGAAGAACTGATAGCAGACATTGAGGCGGGCATCAAAAAAGAATGCAGCGTCGGGTGCGCAATAGGCAAAGCTATTTGTTCAATATGCGAACAGGACAATGCGAAGTCGTGGTGTGAGCACTACCCATCAAAGACTTACGATGGAAGGCTTTGCTATTTCAAACTTGACGATGCAAAAGATGCTTATGAAGTGTCTTTTGTGGCGATTCCTGCACAGCCGGCCGCAGGAATTACAAAAAGCTACGGCGGCAAAAAAACACCAGTCAAAAATCTCAACATTGAGATTGAAGAAATAACCACATTTATAAAGGAGCAAGAAAAATGAACAAGAAAATGCGTGACATCATGTCAACCATCAAAAACAAAACATCAGAAGCAAGAGAAAAACAGGCAGCAGGCGACACAGAGGTAGTGACTTCTCTTCTTGAAGAGATTAAGGCTCTTCGCAATGATTACGAGACAGAAAAAGCTTTGTATGAAGCAGAGCAGGCAGAAGTACCCGAAGAGGTTGAGGTTTCCGAAACTGATGATGACAAGGCCGAAAAGAGTTTCGTTGGCTTTGTTCGCGGAGAAAAGGCAGCATCGGCAGGCATGTCCCAGGGCGCCAATGGCGCAATAGTGCCCAAATCAATAGCAAGCAAGATTATTGAAAACATAATTAACGTTAGCCCAATTGTTGAAAAGGCAACAAAGTATTACACCAAAGGCACGCTCTCCATTCCTGTTTACGGCACAGACGCTGACGCAGACACCCCCACCGGCGATGTGGCAGCGGCTTACCAGGGTGACGAGTTTACCGCTCTCACCGCAGGACAGGGTAAGTTCACAAGTGTAGACCTTGCTGGATATGCCATCGGCGCACTCTCCGTTCTCTCAAACAAGCTTTTGAACAACACGGATATTGACGTTCTCGAATTTATCGAGAAGAAGATGGCTGATGCTTTTAGAGTAAAGCTTGAGAATGAGCTTATCAACGGAACTCCCGATAAGATGACAGGTGCGGTTTCGTCAAGCAATGTTCTTCAGCTCTCCACAAAGACTGTAGCGGGCATTACAATGGACACCCTTATTGACCTTCAGCTCAGAGTTCCTCAGATTTACCAGGCTGATTGTATGTGGATAATGAATAAAGATACTTTCGCCGCCATCCGCAAGCTTAAGAACTCTCAGAACGACTATTATCTCACTCGTGACCTCACTAATGGTTTTGGCTGGAAGCTTCTTAACGCTCCCGTTTACATATCTGATGTGGTAGATGGCGCAACAGTTTCTGAAGGCATTCCGGTTCTCTACGGTGATTTCTCTGGCATGGCTCTCAAGATTGCAAAAGACCTTGAAATTCAGGTGCTCAACGAGAAGTACGCCGAGCAGAACGCAAAAGGAATAGTTGGCTGGATGGAACCCGACAGTAAGGTGGAGAACCATCAGAAGATTGCCATTCTCAAATCAGCAACCTAACGGAGGGGGAAAGGTGACATTACAAGAAGTTAAAAATTTTCTTAGAGTAGATTTTAGCGCTGATGACAGGATGATATTCGACCTTATAGGTGCAGCGGAGCTTTACTTGAAAGGTGCGGTCGGCGAATCTTGTGATGTCACCGACCCACGAGCTAAGTATTTAATGCTTTTGGCTATCCGTGATATGTATGACGGCGGCGAAATGTCAAAAAGAGTTTCGGGCAACACAGCACAGCTTTTTACCGATTTTTCTCTGCAGTTAAGGTTGGAGGGCAAGCAATGTATTTTGACAGACGAATCATCTTAACAAAAACAACGTCATCACAAGATTCTGATGGGTATTTAATTGAAGCGCCAAAGTCTAAAGAGATGTGGGCGCACTGCCAATCCGCCACAAGCAAAGAGTTTTTTGCTGCTATGCAGGCAGGTGTAACGGTGAGTGCCGTTTATTGCATTAGAGCCGAGATGTATGACCCTGGCTACGAATACCTTGCAGACGGCAAGAGACGTTTTAAAATTGTTCGAGCGTATAACCGACAAGATGGAATAGTCGAGTTGATTTGTGGAGGCATACACGATGGGAAAGTTTGATTTTGAGGTTTCGCCCGAATTTATAAAATCGCTTGGAAGGCTTGCCGACATTGATAGGGTTGCACCCAAAATGATTGATGCGGCAACCCCTGTTCTTGTACGCAATGTAAAGCGAGAAATGCAGAACCATAAAAGAACAGGAGCTATGTTAAACAGTGTAAAAGCGACCAAAGCAAAGCTGACTAAAAAAGGCGGATATTTTGCGTCTGTTCGCCCCACAGGAACATCTCAGGACTACATCAATGAAAGTGGCAAAAAACACAAGCGCAAAGAACCTGTGAGAAACATGGAAATCTTGGCGCATTTGGAATACGGCACAAAAGACCAGCCGGCAACCCCAATACTCACTAAAGCGTTAAATGATTCACGTTCAGAAATTGAACAAATCATGGCTCAAACTTTTAAAGAGGAGATGAGCAAATGAACCTGAATAGCATTATGCAATCGGCGTTTTCTGACATGCCAATGAAAACATATCCTTTGTTTTACAAAGGGGACGACGTTGAATATATCGTGTGGCAGTATTTAGATGAGCGTCCGAGCGTTTACGCAGATGATATCGATGTCTACGATATCACAGACGTCAGGGTGCATTTGTTCACTCCTCGAAATCCTAAAAAATATAAAAAACAAGTCAGAAACCGCTTGAGAAGAAGCGGTTTTGTTATTTTGTCAACGAACGAATTCTACGAAGATGATACACGATATTATCACATTACTGTTGATGCATCTATCGAAGGTGTTATCGACGATACGGAGGTTTAAAAATGGCACAATATAAAGCGAACATGCCTGTTTTTGCGCCTATCACTGGCGAGACAGACAAAACCACGACCTACGGCACTGGTATAGTGCTCGGAAAGTTTATGAGCGCAGAAATCAAACCCAATTATATAGAGGGCTCACTCTACGGAGATGACGCTCTTGCAGAGTATGAGAAGGAGTTCCAAAACGCCGATGTTACGCTCGGCACAACTTTTTTGCCGATTGATGCAAGCGAAGCGATGTTTGGTGAGAGTGTAACGGGTGAAGAGGGCACAGAAACCGTAACAGCGGGAACAAACGATGCGGCCGCATATGGCGGCTTTGGCTTCGTTACCGCCGAAAAACACAACGGCGAATCGAAGTTTGTCATGTACTGGCTGCACAAGGTGAAGTTTGGTGCTCCGTCCGACACCATAAGCACAAAGGGCGAGAACATCACGTTTAATACGCCGTCGATTGAAGGTAAGGCGATTGGCGATGCAGCAGGCAACTGGCGCACAAAGCAGTACTTTGAGACTGCCGCTGAAGCAGTTGAGGCACTAAAAACTAAAGCAGGCATTGCTACGTAAGGAGGATGGGCGGGTAACACCGCCCTTTATTTATTATGAATGCAAGAATTTGTGAAACAAAGCAGAAATACGTACCTTTTGCGCTCGGCGGGAGAGAATACCCCCTGTCTCTTGCTTTGAACTGCATAGAAGCGTTTCAGGAACGCTACGGAGAAGTCGACAAAGTTCTTGAAAAGAGCGCACAAATAAAAGAATTAAAGTGGATTATCGCAACATTGGTTAATGAAGCTGTCGAAGTCCACAACGAGGAAACCGAAGATAAATGGGAGCGGGTTACAGAGTCTTATGTAGGCAGACATATTTCCGCTGACGATATTTCGGAGTGTATGAGTGCTCTGATGAGGGTTTTTGGAGTATCTCTACCAGTTAAAGAAATCGACCCGGCAGCGGAAGCGGAGCTCGCTGAGGCGGTTGGTGATGTTCCAGAGCTCCCAAACCCGAATGCCGAGTAGTGATTGATGTTGACCTATGGATTTTTAGGGGCGTAACACTGCTCGGCTTGCCATTTAAGGATGTATGGCATATGACAATTAGACAACTAACAGCTCTTTTTGAGCATTATTGCTTTTATAACGGGCTGATAAAAAAGGAGGACGATGACGATGGCGAATGATATGAAGATAGGCGCCGGTATCGCTCTCGATGGAGAAAAAGAGTTCAAAGCGGCAGTTGCATCTATAAACCGTGAGCTTAAGGTTTTGCAGTCTGAAGCTAAAAAGAATTCAATAGTTTATTCTGACAATGCTAACGAGATGAAAAAACTTCAAGCGCAGTCGGAAACTATGACGGCTCAGGTAAGAGACCAAAAAACAAAAATAGACCTTTTGAATTCGGCACTTGAAAGCGCAAAAAAAGAGTTTGGAGAAAACTCCCGACAGGTTCAAAGTTGGCAAATACAGATAAACAACGCAGAAGGCGCTCTGTTTAAGATGAAAAAAGCTCTCGACGAGAACGATGAAGCCCTTGGTAAGCTGAGAAAAAACCAGTTGACCGGCAGCTTGAAGCAACTCAGTGACGTTGTTGAGGCTGTTAGAAACAAGTTTAACCCCTTAAAAAATATTGTTGCGGGTGTGAAGGACGAGTTTGGGAATGTAAAAAACACCGTAGAATCTGCAAAAAACATATTTAAGGGTAGCAAGTCTAGCATTGACGATATGGGAGACGGGCTCGAAAAAGCAGGAAAAAAAGGCTTGAGCTTTGGAGACAGCCTCAAAGCAAATGTTATAGGAGATGTTATTACCTCTGGCTTGAAGAAAATAGGCTCTCTTATAGGACAGATTGCTCAAAAGTTCAAAGATTTCGTGAAAGACGGAATTCAAAACGCAAGTGACCTTGCGGAAGTTCAAAATGTAGTCGACACAACTTTCGGAGAGAGCGCAGATGCAATTGATGCTTTTGCGAAATCGGCGGCAGCTTCTTATGGAATGTCTGAGCTGAGCGCAAAAAAATACTCTGGAACAATGGGCGCTATGCTAAAGTCTATGGGCGTTGCGGAAGACGAAGTTGCGGGTATGTCCACTGCTATGGTGGGGCTTGCTGGAGATATGGCTTCGTTCTACAACCTCGACCACGAAGAGGCTTTTAATAAGATTCGCTCAGGAATATCGGGTGAAACCGAACCCTTGAAGCAACTAGGCATAAACATGTCGGTCGCTAACCTTAACGCCTTTGCTCTTTCGCAAGGAATAGGCAAGACCTATGACAGCATGACCCAATCGGAACAAGCGACGCTGAGATATAACTACCTAATGCAAGCTACGGCTGATGCGCAAGGAGATTTTGCCAGAACATCAGACAGCTTTGCCAATCAGCAAAAAATCTTAAAGCTTAATATGGAAAATCTCGCAACTTCAATAGGTTCTAAGGTGGTCCCTTTTTTAACACAAGGCACAAGCGCAATTAACGGAATGCTGTCAGGAACAATGTCCCTTGAGGATGGGATGGCTGCCTTGTCGGGCGTACTGAAAAGCGCCATTGACTCTCTCATGGAACAATTGCCTTCGCTTTTGACGGCGGGTAGCGAGGTTGTGGCTGCTCTTGTGACGGGCGTTTTAGACAACATAGACCAGATAATAATGGCGGCGGTAGATATGATTACAACCCTCACCGACACGCTGTTGGAAGACAACACTCTCAGCATGATAATTTCAGCCGCTGTAACCCTCGTAGTAAGTCTTGTGGAGGCTTTAGGGGATAACATAGATAAAATTATAGACGCAGCCTTTACGATTATTGATTCTCTTGTAAACGCTTTGCTTGAAGAAGACAACCTGACAAAGCTAATCGGGGCGGCGATAAAAATCGTCATTGAAGTTGTAGCAGGTTTAATTGAAAGCATACCCAAACTGTATCAGGCTGCAAAAGACCTTATTGTAGGCTTGGTGAACGGACTTTGGGAAAACAGAGGCCTTGTGGTTGAGGCGATAAAAAAAGTCGGTTCGGCGCTTCTTGGCGCACTAAAAAGTTTTTTTGGAATTCACTCTCCCTCGACGGTTTTTGCAGGCTTAGGAAAAAACCTTCTTGAAGGTCTTTGGAACGGCATCGTAAACATGAAGAATTGGCTTGTTAAAAAGATAAAATCTCTTGGTTCTACAGTTACAGAGGCGTTGAAAGATGTTCTTGGTATACATTCTCCTTCGACGGTGTTCCGTGACCAAATAGGCAAAAACCTCGCACTCGGCGTTGGTGTGGGCTTTGAGGTTACCATGAAAAATGTATCTAAGAAGATGATGAACGCTATACCCATGAACGTAGATATCAACGCTACATCGAGCACCAAAACCCCTATAGCGGGAATTTCGCTGTCGATTAACATTGAGAACTTTAACAACAATCGCACAGAAGATATAAGGGCTTTGGCGGGAGAGATTTCTGAAATGCTAGCGATGGCTACGAAGAGAAAGGAGGCTGCATATGCCTAACAGCTTTACTTTTGGCGAACACAGCACTTTGGATTTCGGGTTGATTGTTGGCAAAAAGAATATTTATAAAACCCCTGTGCGCAACATTTCTTTTGTTTCTGTTCCAGGCAGGAGCGGAGATGTAATAATGGATGACGGTAGCTATCCTAATATTGAAATATCTTACACAGTAGGCCAAAAAGACATCAAAACACCATTTAGCGATGTAGCTGCATGGCTGTCTTCTCCGGGGTATCAAAAGTTAATGGATACATACACGCCCGATGTGTTTAGGCTGGCTGTCTGTACTTCTGGTCAGGAGTGGGACGAGCAACTCCAAAATTTCGGAGAAGCAGCAATTACGTTCAATTGCAAGCCTTTCAGATATCTTGTGTCAGGAGAGCTGGCGACAACGTTAACAAGTGGCGGAACGTTAATAAATCCCACATCCTTTGATTCCTTGCCGTACATCAAAATCACAGGCAGCGGCAATGTTACGCTGCACGTCAACAACAAGTCATATTCATTAACCTCAATATCCCCAAACATCGAGATTGACAGCGAAATGATGGCGGTTTACAGAGGAGCAACATTGTTAAACAACAAAGCAAGCTTTGACGAGTTCCCCGTGCTGTCAGCAGGCGAAAACACTATAAGCTGGACGGGAACAGTTTCAAAGGTCGAAATCATCCCTCGTTGGAGAGTTTTGTGAGGTGGTTAGGTGATACCTATCCTTTTTGAAAATTCAACAAAGTTAGGTTGGCTCAAAGACTGCTTGACGTGCGAAGTTACAGAGGAACGCAATGGTATTTTTGAGCTGTTGATTACTTATCCCGCAAACGGTGACATGGCAAAGTTTTTGTCGGAAGAAAAGCTAATCAAGGCAAAACCTAACAAAACATCAGAAAATCAATTTTTTAAGATTTATAAAGTAAACAAACCCATTAACGGAATTATAACAGTTAATGCAGAACACATATCGTATGCTTTGGCGCATTATCCGGTCTCGTCAGTTAGTTTGTCGAGAGCAAACCCCACTCAGGCCATAGGCGCCCTTTTAACCAATGCGAACAGCAATCTCACCGCATCGCACGAGTTTTCCGTTGCTACCTCTGACATAGCTGTTAACGCAGCCTTTAATGCGCTAAATGTATCGGTAAGGGCGGCTCTTGGCGGAGTTGAAGGTTCCGTTCTTGACACATACGGCGGAGAGTACGAATTCGATAACTATACAATTAAACTTCATAAAAACAGAGGTTCTGACAGAGGTGTTGTGATTTCCTACGGAAAAAACCTCACAGACATTAAATGCGACGTGTCGTCAGAAAGCTCTTATACGGCGCTGTACGCTTACTGTGTGAAAGACGGAGTTTCGTTTAGCCTCGTCAAACCAGTAACGAACAACAGCGGAATAGCCGCAAAGGTTTTGATGCGTGATTTTTCAAGCGAACTCAACTCCGAAGAGGGAGTGACGGTTTCTACACTTAATTCTGCGGCAACAAGCTGGCTGTCAAACAACGATATAAATGCGCTTACGGTGTCTATGACTGTGAGCTTTGTTGATTTGTCTCAATCTCCGGAATATGCCAGCTATCAACTACTTGAACGAGTGAGCCTTTGCGACACCGTAACGGTTAGACACAGAGATTTAGGTGTAGATGTAAAAGCAAAGGTTATTAAGACGGTTTATGACGTTCTCGGAGAAAGATACACAAAAATAGAGCTTGGTTCAGCAAGAGCAAATTTCTCCGACACGGTCAAACAACTTCAAAAAGAAACGCAAAATGTAAAAAAAGACGTTTTTAAAACCGAATCGGAAATCACGCAGGCTTATCTTGCTGCTATAGACAACGCAACAAAAGCTATTACGGGGAATAGCGGAGGTTATATCAGGTTAAATCCGCCTGAAAACCCGCAAGAATTGTTAATTCTTGACAGCGACGACATAACGACAGCCCAAAATGTGTGGCGCTTCAATCTTGCGGGTTTTGGACATAGCTCAACCGGATATGACGGGACTTATGCCACCGCCATTCTTCAAGATGGAAGAATAAACGCTGATTTTATTACAACCGGAACGCTAACGGCAAACATCATAAAAGCAGGGATTCTCAGCTCACCTACGGGAAAGTTCTCGTTCAATCTCGATACAGGGCATATTTCAGCAAGCGACATTGATATCACAGGCGGCAACATCAGCATGGACGGCGGAACGCTGAGGTCATCGTCGAGCAAGGGTGGCATAGATTTATCTCCCGGATATATCTCGTTAGCGTATAACGCATCGGGTCAAGGCTTCCTTTGGAACTTGCTTAGCAACAAAGAAACCGGCTTAGACATACTTATGACGGGAGTAGGAAGAAAGCTGTTGGGCAATTTTTCTCCCACAGACGGTTGGTATGCCACTTTCGCAACATCTATTCCGGATACAAGTAGCGAAGAGAAAAACCGCAGAGGCTTTAGGTTTGCAACAAACTCGGACCACATCATTCATAGCGGAACAGCGATAGGACTTACAAGCGCAGACCTATGGGAAAACACTCTTGCGCTTATTGAAAACGATGCTTTTCGTATCCGTGATGTTATTAAAACCAACGAAGCTTTAGCAAATAGGTTCGCAGGACTTATACACTATCGAAGTGACGGTAGCAAATCTTGGAACGTAGGTTTCGGTGCGGGCTCGTACAGGGACGGCTCGGGAAAAATAGAAGTTAAGAACTCTGGCGGAGAGATTTTGGCAGCGCTGGACATATATACGGAGAGCCTTGGGAATTCGGTTACTCTTCGAGCACAGAGCGGCAACACAGCAATGCCACCGCTAAAGCTTGGTAGCAGCATCCTCTATTGGGGCACTACACAAATCTCAACCTCGTCAACTGAACGCATAAAAAAAGATATTGAACCCATAGCGTTCTCGGCGTCTGACAAAATCCAAAACACACAAATGTATTCTTATCACTATAAAGATGAGTATACTCATGACGGCAAGTCCGACACAATAACCCGTTATGGTTTGGTTGTTGAGCGTGAATGTCCGGAAGAGGTCATAGACACAAGTGGCGACTCAATCAACCTTTATTCAATGTGTTCTTTGGGTTGGAAAGCGATACAGGAAATTTTACAGCGGTTAGACCGCATGGAGGCGAGTTTATGAACATAGACGATATCAAAAAGAAGCTTGAAGAGGTCAGAGCAGAGATTGAAGAGCTGTCAAGGCAGAGCAACCAACTGTCACAACAGCTAAACGCCACAACCGACCAAATCAAGGTCAACTGCGGCAAGATTCAGATGTTGAACGAACTGCTTGAAACAATGGGAGGCGGTGAAAAGGTTGAAAATAGTAACGATTGACTTTGTTAACAGCGTTATAGAAAACTTTGATTCAGGCGTTCAGGGCGAACACAACGCTACTCAAATAGCCATAATCCCGCCTGCAGATATGCCTCTGCCGTTGTCGTACCGTCTTGCTTTTGAGCCTGGCGGATTAACCGAAACATTACTCTTAACTGACGGCAAAATCCTTTACGAACTCCCTAAAGTCATTACACAGAACGATGAAGTTGAGATGACCTTAGAGGGCTATGAGGGAGAAGAACGTGTATACAAGTCAAAGATGGTTTATCTGTACTTTGATAAAGCCGTTGATGTGGATGAAGAATTGGGCGAGGATGAGCCTCTGCTGCGTGCGGAGATTTCCGAAAACAGCAAAGCTCGACATACGCACGAAAACAAAGAAACATTGAACAAGTTTGGCGAAGTTGACGGTCAGCCTACGTTTGATGGAAACCCCATTGGCGGTGGAACAGCGACTTCTCACGAACACGAAAATAAAGAAATCCTTGATGGTTTTAGTGTTGGTGAGGACGGACAGTTACTGCACAACGATGAGCCAATAGGCGGCAACGATAGCACGGTTAAAGATATAACCGTTATGTATGCGCAAGACCTTGACGGCAATATAACAGACAAACACGTTACAATACTTTATCATGAAAATGCGGGAAAAGCTGTCAATCCCGAATTTTTCCGAATACAATACTTGCCCGAACCTCAACGTGGCGATGAGGGGAAAGCTCTCACGGTGCAAAGCGACGGAACTTATGCTTGGGAAAAACCAAGTGAAACTATTTTTGTTGAAATGATAAATACCGATACATACGGCACGTACAGCCTTGTAGATGCGACATATTGGGATATAGACAACTACATCAATGAGCAGAAAAACGTCATATTGTTTTGGAAAATCGCAGACGACAATATAAGATATTACACTCACACTTGTCGCCGTAGTTCGAGTGGTTATATGTCGCACATATTCGGCTATCACTTCGATGTTTCGCATGAATC
>JAFQVM010000018.1 GCA_017407995.1 Clostridia bacterium
AATGCAATTCCACTATCTGAGTGTCCCTACGAACCAAAAGGTCAGGGGTTCGAATCCCTTGCAGCGCGCCAATTAAAGGATACGGATTTTTCCGTGTCCTTTAATTTTTTTAATCAGCAAGGGATTCGAAAGCCCGTTAAGAAAACAGTCCGGTGGACTGTTTTTAGGGCGTGGACACACTGCAAAGTAAAAGAGAGATAAGCGGCAGATAACGAGCACAGAATAAATTGTACTGTGAGTCCCCTTGCAGCGCGCCAATTAAAGGATACGGATTTTTCCGTATCCTTTAATTTTTTTACAGAAAAAGCGGCGGCAGGGAGTTTTCTCCTTGCCGCCGCTTTTGTTAAATTTTTTAATGCATCCGTTTATTTATATTCATATACCCTTACATAATCTACGATAAATTCGGCTGTGTCACCCGGTTTCATGCTCATTTTACCCGTGCCGTGTCTGTCTGCGTGCGCCACGCCGTTTTCGCCGGCAACTTCACAGGAAAGAAGCATGTATTCCGGATTTTGGCTTACTCCGCCGGTTGAAAGTCTGCCGGTCTCGACACCGTTTATATAAAAAATATATTCCTTTTCGTTCCACTCAAGCCCATAGGTGTTGTACTCCTCATACGGATTGTTTGCAAACCACTTGCCTATACTGTCACCTTTATGGCCCTCGCCGTAGCCGTCATAGTGGATGCCGCTTATGACAGCTCCGCCTGCACCCCACCAGTTATCTTTGTAGTACATTGACTCAAAAATATCGACCTCTGTGCCGTCTTTGCCGGAGCCGTCAACAATTCCGACCTCGTCGTTCATCATCCAAAAAGCAGACCACATTCCCGTTGATTTTGGCAGAATAGCTCTGCACTCAAAGTAGCCGTAGCATTGCTCAAATATGTTTATGCCTGTTATGCACCCTGTATACCAACCTGCTTTGTACTCCTTGAAGTTAATTTTGTCTCCCCATTTTTCAAGGTAGTAGTTTTCAAGAGGCTCCTCCATATATGCGGTGGTGATTACAAGGTTACCGTCTTTGACGCTGACCATATCCTCATGCCAATAACCGCCTTTTCTCTCAGTTTCCCACCAGTTGTATGACCATTTTGTTTTATCGAGAGAGGTACCCTCAAACTCATCTCGCCACACAATCACAAAACGCTCGTCAAGTCTCAAATCCTGTCCTGAGGGAATCGCAGGGAGACTAAGCATATTAGGCAAAGACGGCGAAATCAGCATTAATATTGAAACTAAAAATCTTATTATCCTTGTCATCATAAAAAGCACCTCCGGCTTCATTATAATCAGCAAAGGCAAAGCTTGTCAACCGAGAGCTTTGTAAGAGTGCTTGGGCTATTTATTTTATTGAAAAAAAATATACGCCGTGTTATACTGATTAAAAATTATCTGTTTGAAAAAACATAGCAGACGGATTGAAAGGTGTTAAGCGTGCTATCAATATATAAAGGAGACGGTATTTTAGCCGTAAGGACAGCTAAAGGAGAATATTCATATAAAGCTTTTGCTGAAAAAGCAGAGGCTTTATCTTCAAGCTTGTCCCAGCTTGGGGTGCGTAAAATTTTAATCGATTTGCCGCAATGCTATAACGCTTATTGCTTGATGTGGGCGGCATATTTAGCTGACATCACCTTTTGCTGTATTAACAGCGAGTCACCGCAGAAGTATAAACAGTACTGCATTGACACATTTGCTCCGAATATTATTGTCGACAATGCGGGCAAGGATGAGGGAGAACAGCAAATTGAGGCTATTGTAAACGGTGAGAGCTCAGCTCTTTTGAACTTGGACAAACAGGAATCGGATTCCCGTTTCAGCAGCGAGAAAAATGCCTATGTTTTATTTACTTCGGGTTCTACAGGCAATCCAAAAGGCGTTGCTGTAAAAAGGAAAGCTTTGGAAAACTTTGTGTTGTGGTGCAAGGATAACTATTCTCTCTCGCCTGCAGACGTATACGGACAGTACTCGAACATAAGCTTCGACCTCGGAGTAGGGGATGTCTTTTTCGGAATCTCGTCCGGTGCTACAATGATTCCTGTTACGGGGATATATAAATTGGTTCCCGGCGAAGCAATTAAAAAATATAATATAACATTCTGGCATTCCGTGCCGAGCGTAGTTGACCTTTTATTACAAAAGGGAGACATCAGCAAAGAAAAGATGGCCTCGCTCAAAGAGATAACTTTTTGCGGAGAAGCATTATATCCGTCGCAGGTAGAAGCTCTTTTCTCTGCACTTCCCAACATAAAAATCTGGAACACTTACGGACCTACGGAGGCAACTATTTTCTGTAGCGCAATATCGTTTACGTGCGATAATTATAAGCGGTTTTCACGCAACACCATGGCTATCGGCGTTCCCCTTTCAGGTTTTAGCTTTGAGACTGCAGAAACAGAATCGGGAAAAGAATTGATAATCGTCGGAAAGCACGTTGCGGCAGGGTATGTAGGGAAAACCGAGCAAAACAACTTTGTCTTTGAGCAACAGTCGGGTGACAGCTGTGCTTTTTGCAGCGGCGATATAGTTGAGCTTGTTGACGGCAACTTCTATTTCGTGGGAAGAAAGGACAGCCAGATAAAGCTCAACGGCTATAGGGTTGATTTAAATGAAATTGATGCTGTCGTCAGAAGAGAAACGGAATATTTTTCTTGCTCTGTGTTTTATAATTCTAAGATAACTACGTTTGTAGAGAAGCAGGCGGAATCGGACCTGTCTGTAATTCAACAGGCTATTGCAGAAAACCTGCCCAAATATTATATGCCTTCAAAATTTATGTCCGTTTCAAAATTTCCTAAAAATCAAAACGGAAAATATGATAAAAAGCAGCTCATAGAGCTGTTGAAAGAATAATTTTGTACTAAAACCACCTCTCAAAGCATTAAGGGGTGGTTTTTACCAACATCGCAGAGCTATATATAATAAATGTATAATGAGAAACATATAAGTTAAAATTTTTTGCTTTTTTCTGTAACGAAACAGGCAAAACGAACATTAACGGTTGAAAGCTGATTTCAAGGAGGTGAGAAGATGCAGCAAATAGAAGAGGCTTATAAACAGTATGCCGATTACGTTTACAAATATCTAATGTCGTTGACACACAACCATGATATTTCAGAGGAGCTTACACAGGAGACGTTTTATCAGGCTGTAAAAAATATAAAGAAGTTTGATGGCTCCAGCAAGATAACAACTTGGCTTTGCGCCATCGCCAAAAATCAGCTGTTGGTTTATCGGCGAAAACATACGGCGTTTGAGCCTGTTGAAAGAATAGCAGCTCAGGATGAAGAACAATCGCCTGAACAGCTTTTGATTTCAGCGGAAGAAAAGTCTTCTCTGTATAAGAAACTGCATCTTCTGCCTGAACCGTTTCGTGAGATTCTGTACCTACGCCTGCTTGCAGGACTTTCTTTCAGCGAGATAGGCGAGATTTTCGGAAAAACCGAAAACTGGGCAAGGGTTACCTACTATCGTGGTAAAGAAAAAATCAAAAAGGAGACTGAAAAGGATGAACAACAATCTGTCCTGTGATATTATTCGTGATTTGTTGCCGTCTTATATAGATGGTATAGTAAACGATGAAACAAACAAAGCTGTAAAAGAACATGTTGAAGTATGTGAAAATTGTAAAAAAGCGCTGGAGCTTATGAGTGCCCCCGAAGAGCATAAGGATTTAAAAGAAAAGAGAGAAATTAACTTTTTAAAAAAGGTGAAAAAGAAAAACATTAAAGCGGTGATTCTTTCCGCTGCCGCAGTCGTAATGGTTTTTGTTATGGCCTTCGCTGTCAAAAGCTATGTTGAGGATTATATTATAAAGGTTCCGATTGAAGCTGCGGACTTGGAATATGAACTAAAAACAGACGGAAACAATGTCTTTTTGTTAGGAACAATGAAGGACTCTTCGAGGGGGCTGGCCGAGGCAACAGTTACCGAAAAAAACGGTGTAGTTACTTTTAATCTGAAAAGCACCCGTGTCACTGCAGAACACGGCAGTCAGTTTCTTGAGTCTTGCCGTGCAAAAACTGAGCTCAAACAGATTTATATAGGTGATACTCCTATATGGGAGAACGGTGTTGCAATTTCGCAAGAGGCCGTGCGTATTTTTGAAGCAAGACATCCGTATATCGGAGATATGTCTACCAATGAAAACAGTGCAATGGCGATGGAGCTGCCAAAGACGCTCGGCAGCTTTTTGAATGAACTTCAGACCAAAACCGAGCCCTACGGTTGGACGATGTTTATGAAGAATGATTATGACAAAAACAATGCTGACTACGTTGAAAGCAGAATGCGTCATTACGGATATCTCCTGATAGCAACTATAGGCAATCTGGACTCTGTAACTTTTGAATACACAGTAGACGGAGAAAAACGCAAACTTACTGTCACACAGAAGGAGGCTGATGCCCTGTACGGCAGCTCTGTAAAAAAAGCAGCCGAAACTCCGGGCGGCGTTCAAAAACTTATTGACACCCTGTAGAAGCCCGTAAAAAAAATCAGACCATATAAAAACCCCCATCTTTCTTTTTGCTGATAAAGACGGGGGTTTCTTTCTCTTTTTTTGAAGTTTAGATTAAGCTGGTAAAAAAAAACAAACCAAGGTAAAACAAAAAAATTTTTAGCATAATGGGAAAGGCAAAATCATACTTTATTAGTAAACAAGCCCTTGGTTATAAATAATATTATTTATAAAAATTATAACATTTTTCTATCATGGATTGACATAAAAAAAATCAAATGATATAATATGTGTAACTAAGATACAATGAGATAAAAATATACAACATGTAGTAAAAATCTGTCGAAAATAAATTTCGCAAAAAGAGTCGGAGGCAAAAAAATGACAGACAAGGAGTTAAAAAGACTTAGTCGTTTGGAACTTTTGGAAATGCTTGTTTCTCAGATTGAGGAGAACAAGGACCTTCAAAAAAAGCTGGACGAAGCAAATGAAAAACTCCGCAATCAGGACATCATAAAAGAAAAAGCCGGCTCTATAGCTGAGGCAGCCTTGCAGCTGAATGAGGTTTTCAACGCAGCAGACAAGGCGGCAGCACAGTACTTGGAGAACATAAGAAGAATAAACGAAAATCAGGAAGCCGCTTGTGAAAAGATTATTGCCGATGCTCAAAACAGAGCGGAAGAAATAATACAACAAGCAGAAGAGACCGCCAGAGTGCGTGAGCAGCAAGCTGATGAATATTGCTCCAAGCTTTCTGAAGAACAGGAGTTTGCACAAGTGATTGAGGAAACTCTTGTAGAAGACGAAGAGAGTGAGGAGGTAGGTGCGGATGCTTCAATCGCTTCTGAGGAAGAGAGAGAAGAAGACATATTCCAATCAGGATATGCCGGAGCTTCAGCAGCTGACTGAGGAACTCAAGAGAGAACGTTATAAAGACAGATATAAAAAAGTTCTCAAGTCTACCTCGTATACTTTGATAGTGGTCGCAGCTGTAGCGGTTTTGACTGCTACGTTGCTTATGCCTGTTCTTCGAACATACGGCAGTTCCATGACTCCCACGCTTACGGACGGAAACATCGTCTTGTCGGTAAAGACTTCAAATTTTGAAAGAGGAGATTTGGTTGCTTTTTATGTAGGAAAAAAGCTCCTGGTAAAGAGGTATATAGCAGGACCCGGTGAATGGGTAAGAATTGATGAAGACGGAATCGTCTATGTCAATGACCAAAAGCTGGACGAACCGTATCTTAAGGAAAGGGCACTCGGAGATTGCAACATAGAATTTCCTTATCAAGTGCCGGACGGACAAATTTTTGTATTGGGCGACCATCGCTCAGTATCATTGGATTCAAGAAATACTGCGGTAGGATGTGTAGCATCTGAGCAGATAGAGGGCAAGATAGTTTTCAGGGTTTGGCCGATTAAAGATTTCGGCACACTAAATTAAGGAGGTAAGTTCTTGTGAATAATGTTTTTCAGAAACTGGCAAACTTTATCAAAGAACATAAAAATAACAGAAGATGGAGGAAAGTCTTGGTATGTCTTTCCGCCGTCGTTGTGTTCTGCACGGTATATGCTCTTATTCTTCCTGCGATTACAATGGAAGCAACTTGCGGCATGGAAGACCACGCACACTCAGCAGAGTGTTATGAGGTCAAGGTAAGTTCCGACCGTGAGATGGCCTGCGCCCTGGAGACGCATGAGCATACTGAAGCCTGTAAGGACGCAGAGGGTAATATCATCTGCGGCAAGGCAGATTTTGTTGTACATAGCCATAACGAAGATTGTTACCAGGACGGTTTGCTGATTTGTACTTTGCCTGAGATTGCTGAGCACGCTCACACCGAGGAGTGCAGCGCACAGGGCGAAGAGAATGCGTGCACCCTTAATGAGGTAGCGCTTCATACTCATGACGAAACTTGCTATGACGAGAACGATAAACTTGTTTGCGGAAAGCTCGAAGTTTTAGAGCACGTACATACAACAGAGTGCTTCAAAGTTACAAACACAAGCGAAGAAAGCATACTTGTCTGCGGCAAAACTGAACATACACATAATGATAGCTGCTATCCGAAGGTAGTGGAAAGCACAGAAAAAGAGCAGACCCTTGTTCAGTCAGCACTTGACACACTCAATGAAGTAATTGATGAGTTAACACTTGAAGAGTTGTCTGGCACAGTCGGAACAATTGATTGGAGACTTGTTCCAAATGCTGACAACCTAACATACACCCTCGAACTCAGCGGTGAGGGTGCGTTGCCCAACAATTTTTTGTCTAGCACAATGGCGGGCGCTCAAAAGAATGCAACAACTGTTGTTGTAATCAATCCCAATGAAGAAGATAACATTACATCTATTGGCAGCAGCGCTTTTAAAGACTGCACAAGAATTAAGGAGGTTTCTCTTTCCTCTAAAGTAACTACTATTGGCAGCAGCGCCTTTGAGGGATGCACAGGTTTAGAAAAAATCATATTAAAGAATGGTGCAATAGAGACTGTTGGTTCAGACATCTTTGGTTCTGATGTATCTTTTGAGCTCGTTGTCGGCAAGGAAGCAACAGTGCTCAGCAAGACATTTATGGATGCAGCCATTGCCAATATCTCAACAATCACATTCGAGGGACCAAACGAGGTTGCGTTGCCTGATATGACGGCACATGCCAAATTGCCGGCGGGCTTGCAGGATGCGAGCGGAGCTTGCTTTGTTGACGGGCAAGGGGTTTTATATAAGCTTAATAGTAATACTGCAACTGTTATATACGTCCCTGCTGATTTAACAGCTTACACCGTTCCGGCAACCATTACGGCAAACAGCGGAACTTATACGGTTAATGCGGTTGGTTCTGAAGCGTTTTATAAAATGGATGGTTTAGCTGCCGTGGCGTTTACAGCACCCGAAAACATAACAAATATTTCGGCATATGCCTTTTCAAATCTCCCGGCACTTACATCTGTTAACGGTGAAACGACAGTTTCAGGAGCAGAGGCAATTTTTAGCAAGGCGACAATTGGCACAAGTGCGTTTTATAAGACTGGGTTAACAGGCGAGAGTTTAGCAGAAACTCAAATCCGTGACAAGATTCAGTTAGGTCAAGCTGCAGATGGCGGAGCCATTATCGGGTTGATAACCGATGGTCCAGAGAAATTCCCTGAAGCTGAGAGAGCCAAATATCCGGAACAGACCGGTGATAAATACCGTTATTATACGGGACAGAGGTCTATGTCCCGTGTCAGCATTTCTCCTGTTGATAATACTATAGCTGAAAATAAAGTAGCTCGGCTATATATTGCTTTTTCAACAGAGGATGGCAAACCATATGGAAAAACCCCGGGCAATGTGCCGCCAATTTCTATAAACCAAACAACTTTTTACTATTATGATTTGTACGAAACTTCCGTAGACAATTTATATTACTTCGAGTTTCCCATGATCAGCAGCGGTAAAACATTGGCTATCGATGTGGAGCTTTTCTACCCGTCACCGTCGTCCGAGGGTGGCACTGCAAAAATCTGGATAGAGCTTGCTGACAAGGGCACAAAGCCGTCTTTTGCTCCCCCCGCAAACTATCAGTTGTTTGAGTGGATTACAAAGAGAGATTCATTTGATGTAAATAAATCTTATGTATCAGACAGTGCGCAAATGGTCAGCAACAGCACAGGTGATAAGTTATACCTTGCTAACATGCAGTTTGAAATTGATATGACCAGAGACACTGCCGGTTCATCCGCTACAAACGGTAAGGATTTCTTAAAGAGCGTGGATTTTGAAGATAAGCTTGAGCTGCCTGAGAATTTTAAGTGGCGAGAAGATGTTATAGAGGCCATTAAAAATCATAATGAAAACGAGCGTACTTATACAGTAATAGACGACTCAGATAACGGTGTTATTGAATTTAAGCTTGTCAGCACCAATGAAATTATTTGTAAGCTTAGCAGTAGCTATAACACAAACACCGAGGCAATACCTGCAGAGTCAGAGTCTTGCTATCTTAAAGTTGATGAGAATAATCAGTTGTCGGTTTGTTGGACCTACATAAAAGGCACAGATACTAACGGCAATTTACTTCTCGAGGAACTTAACAATTTTAGCGAAACCTTAACTTTTGGCGATAATATTATTGAAGTTGTAAGCTCTGATAATCTTCCCGTAGGCGGAACGGTTAACTTTACTAACAATATTAATGCAGTTCAGAATTATACACATTCAGACAATAAAGCAGTTTCAAGTTCCTGTACCGCTCCGTTTGAATGTGAGCCTGCAGTTTTAAAAATGGAAATGTTTGCCAGCAGAACCCAAGGACAGACATGGCTTACAACACCGGCTAATGCTCGTCAAGGATATAGACAGTGGTATAAAATTTCATTGAGCAATACGGGTGTATTGCCATATGAAACACCGTCATATTTAGAAGATACATTAGACTCGACTTACTTCATCACCGGCGCAGACCTTCAAACTATGTTTGATGAAGACAAAGACCAACGGCTTTGTATAACAATTAACAATGCTACTTTAAGTGGCCCGATAGAGCATGAAGTTATTGGAATAGCCAACCCGGATATTACTTATATTGTCACAAGTCAGTTTGAAGGCACAAACACAGATTATCCTTATAATGAGAAAGGTAACTCTGTAAGCACTAATACTGAATGTGTATACGACGATGATTGTGAAAATGAAATAGACAATGTGAAAATGACACTTAAGTGGGAGAATGCGGATTTAACCCTTGTGGTTGATAAGGGTGAGGGCTATTCTCTTGAAAGCTATACAATAGGTGCCGGAAAAGACTATTCCGATGTTCAGACGGCGTTTGATAAAATAGGCTTTGTAGTGGTGCCGGAAACAGAGTACACTGTAGTTTGGAACTTAGAGGATAATTTCCGCATTCTTGCCGGACAGAACCATGATTTTATAATTAGGTCCACTGTTAAAAGTACATTTATGCTTTTATCAAGTGATAAAGCATGGATGTTTTATAAATATGATTTTATCGACAAAAACAGTGCAACTATTTATGATGTTGATAAAAATCAAGTAGAAAGTATAAGCTGTCAAAGCCAAAAAGCATATAGTTTGGGGTATGATTGGAAAATATCTGAGGATATATTTCTTCTTGACGGAACAATGATTGATAATGATAGTCTTGTTGAGGCAGGAAAAGTTTTGAAATACACTTCAAAAATGGAAAGATATGCCGAAGATGTTCGATATAGTGCACTGCCGTTAGTAGAACAAATGACAGGTGCTCAAGTTTTAATGGTGCCGGTAACGGAAAACGCGGGAAGAGATTGGACTGAGGGCCTCCCCGTCCATACTGAGGGAGAGAAAGACTATTATCTTTTTACTCTTAAAGAAAATGAGAGCCAAAGGGTATTTGATAAAGTTTTTCTTGGTGAAACATGGGCAGATAAGGTTATTGTCACCGCAATGGAAGGCGGCGGATTAGAAACTCGAGTCTACCGATATGTAGAGAATGTTAGCAGGACAGGTGATTTTACAGTAAATTTGTATATGTTGGTTAATCCAACGTTGGCAGGGTATGATGAAACAGGCATTTCGTCATACAAAATAGCCGCAAGACCTTGGCTTAATGACCATGAAACACATCGCCTTGTTGGCAGCAATTCAATGCCGATAACAACCCCAATTAGATTCTCAAAAGAAATTCTCAATGATGATGGAACTCCCGATGAAGACGATGAAAGTCTTGTGGCCGAAGACGATAGTGTTACGTACAGAATTTCTCTTTGGATAGATGGTGCAGAGGGAGAAACGAGGACTTTCTCCGGAACAGACCTCTGTGATCAGCTACCGCAGGCACTTAACAACTATTGGCAGAAGCAGACTGTTGATGCCCAAGGAAAAATGCAAGGAAATGTTTCTGTTACATATAAATATCCTGATAATTATCCTGAAGGGTTAGAGCCACCTGTTTCAGACCCGAGTGCTGACGGTTGGGTTGTAAACAATAAAGCACAGAATGGCGGTACTTCATCTAAAACTCAACAGTATATTAACTGGGATAATTGTAAGTTTACGCTTACAAATGAACCTTTGTATATCTATGTTACACTTACTTATCCCTCAGAAGACACGGCAGTAACATGGACTGAGTATGTTGAAAAGTATGGCGGAAATGGGGTGATAAACGCCATATATGTGTTTGAGTTGAAAGACGAAGTAACGCATATGTTAAAAGCTCCGGTGCAAGGCTTCTTGCAGGCCGGTATATATTCAACCGGCATAGGCCGTGAAAAAACTTCTGTAAGCACCTCTAATTTCTACAGTTATGAAGCTTTCACAGCAGAAAACAGCCGAGATGTTTATGTTAATGATAGTGCAGACCGTGGTGTGGTAATGTATTATTACACAATAGTTAATTCAGGAAACACCCGAATGTACTTAAACAAGATACAGAGTATCCTACCAAAAGGATTTACTTTTGTAAAAGCTGCATATTCTAGTTATGAAAGCAGCATTACAAACCATACTTTCTTACCGCATGATGGCTATAAAAATAGCACAAGTACAATCGTTTACCAGACAAGTGACAGATTAAGCGTGCGGGATGTTACATATCAACTACAAGGGATAAAACAAGGAACTTGTGTTACTGAAACTTTATCTAACGGAAGACAGAAAGTAACCCTTGATTTTTCAAGAAACAGTTGGTCTTTTTGGGATGAAGAAAATTCACAATTTTTTATACCTCCTAAAAATGGTATTCAGTTTACCTTTTTCTGTTACACAAACGGATACGCTGATACCGAGGATGCAGCAACTGCGCTTGTAGCAATGCCGCTTGATGATTATACCGGTGGCGGTTTTGAATTAAACAAAGAAGCTTTTGTAACTGTAAACGACGAAGTCGTTGAAGGCAATACTACAGATATTGCACAAAATGATGGCGACCGCCAAGTTTTGAATGCAACTGAGGCAGCAGCAGAAGGATTAACCGTAG
The DNA here is from genome assembly GCA_017407995.1 of Clostridia bacterium. Lineage (GTDB taxonomy): Bacteria > Bacillota > Clostridia > Oscillospirales > Acutalibacteraceae > CAG-177. Next base: position 11,426 of record JAFQVM010000018.1, read on the forward strand.
AAGACGGTGAAAACCAATGGTTTGCATCGGAAGTCACTATTTATCGTGAGAGTGGCATTACTCCCGGAGTTAGCAAGAGCGTATACAGTGTTGTAGATGAAGAGGGCAATGAAGGCTTTGACGAAAGGTCAACAGCAGGCTCTACCTCAGCGGAAACAATCGGCTGGAAAGTAACTGCCGTAAACGATGGCGGCAGCGTAATGACAGACTATACATTAACTGATATAATGGAAAAACCGTACAGTTTTGCTGCAGGCTCTGCCGGAAAAGAGATGATGTATAAGATATATGACAGCGAGGGAACACTGATTGAAACTGTACCCCTTGGCACTCTCCGCAAGGAAGACGGAAAGATATATCTTGACTCATATTACTGGTATAGAGATAACATAAATTCATATAGCGAAAAACAATCCGAAATCAGAAACACAGAGCTGATAGAAGGCCTGCCTCAAGAAATTTTATATTATGAGAATAAAGTTATTTCAAGCAATATAAAGGAGAGCAAAATTGAGGTAACTATAGACACAAATGATGACGGCAACGAGGTTTTGACACTTCGGTTTATGGCTGACCGGTTTGCAATACCCGCAGGCGGTAAAGCAGAGCTGATTGTCTATACTAAGGACTTGGATAGAGAGTATGACACTAACAAATTGTACTGTAATACGGTACAGCTTAAACCCTCACAGGAGTTCAGCAATGTTGTTGTCGGCGAGCATGACAGAAAAGAAAAGACAGTTACCAGCGTTGCTTATATGGCGGTGTCATACGGTTTCTTCACAAGTTCAAGAGTTGAGGTTTACGAAACAGCAGACCCAGATAATGATGCAAGTTCAATGGGCGCCAAAAACTTCATAACTATCCCGACAGGCGAAGAAGAGTTTACCTATAAACTTTCTCTGACCAACTACACAGAAAAGGTTATAGACAGGGTGCTTGTTGTTGACAGCTTACCTGAAGCAAATCCCGATGAGGACTTTACTCCGTTTGGTGAATATCGAGGCAGTAACCTTAAGGTTGATTTGGCAGGTGACAACCCGGTCTTTGATGTAACTGTTATTACCAAGACTTTGAATGAAGATGGTGAAACCTATACGGAAAACAGAACCACTCTTAATTCAGACAAATACACAGTATTGTTCAGCGAAAAAACGCCGGCAATATTCGCAAACATGCCGGAGGATACTGATGCTGAGCGCAAACTAAAGACGGCTATGCAGAAAGTTTACTGGGGCAAAGAGTTGTCTGATGACGAAAAAACTGCATTGCAACAGAGCGAATATGCAGCTTGGCTCAACACAGAGCATTGGTCAGAAACCGCAACAGCTAATACTCGTTCGGTTCGTGTGGAAATAGTTGATGAAACAGCAACACTAATCCCCGACGGAGCAGTTATTGAAATTAGTTTTAAAGCAAAGGTTGCCGATAAACTCTCCGACACAGAGAATCAAGTTGTTGAAAGAGGTCAGACAGCACTTAACAGCTTTGGATATGCTTATCATTTAAACGAGCTGGACATAGAGCTTGAATCTTCGCCGATAAGCGTTGGTGTAAAGGTTGCATATGTACCTGTACTTGTCAAAGAAGTTGAAAATACGATGGGCAATGCATTTGACAAGGCAAAGGTTGACAAAAACTTTAAGTTTGTCCTTTATACTGGCAGGGCGTTGGATTTGAATGAAGACTTTACCGAACAAGACCTTGCAGAAGCATTGTTGAGTGGTGGTAGAAAATTCTCGTATATCTCTTTGGATGTTTTGAAAGGCTCGGCCCTGTCTGAAGAACTCATTTTGGAAAATGTTAAAGAGTATACCTACTCTGAAACTGACGGTTGGACAGCGACTGACAATGATTGGATTTGGAACGAAGAAAACTCTGAGGGTTACACGCTTGTAGAGTTGCCTGAAACAGACCTTGATACAGAGTATCACTTTGGTTCAATAGGTGGAGTTGCAAGAAACAGTTACCACTTCACATATGACCCCGCAAGCGACTTCTTAATCAATGTCATCAACATCCACGAAGACTGGGCAATAAATGTTCAGAAGTACAGCGTTGTTCAGGATGAGAACGGAAACAACAAACCTCTTGCAGGTGCGGTATTCGGTCTTTATTCAAAAGATTCAACAGATGCGTTGACTGATGAAGCTTATGCAGCTCTTGTAGACTATGTCCACAAGGATGTTGACAGAACAGTAGTTGACGAGGAAAGCGGTGTGACGTATTATCTTGCAGACTACGGAACATCAAGCGTTGAAGACGGAACCTGCTTGTTTGATTCTCTTTCATTGAACAATGAAGAATATATAGTAAGAGAACTTGTACCTCCGTCAGGCTTCCTCATAGATGAAACACCAAAGACTGTACTCAAGAGTAGCGCAACAGAAAGCATCGCAACAATAGAGGTAATCAATGTCGGTGGACATATACTTCCGCACACAGGCGGATACGGAACAACTCCATATATAATTGTAGGCTTGCTAATCATGAGTATCGCAACTTACTATATATATAAACAAGCAAAACGAAGAAAGGAGGCAAAGAAATCCTTTTCTAAGTAAGCTTGGTAAAAGTTGTAATAGATTAAAACAAGAAAGGAAAAAACGCAATGAAAAACACAAAGAAAATCATTGGATTGCTTTTAGTTTTAGTAATGGCTATCGGCATGACAATCCCCGCATTTGCGGCAAATGACGGAAAGATTATCATTGATAATCCGCAGACAGGTGAAGAAGAGTATACAGCATACAAGATTTTTGATGTTGTATATGATAAGTCAAGTGCAAACAATGAAACATATGCATACACCATTATCGGTGGTGAAGGTGCAGACAAATCACCTTGGTTTGATGTTGTAGCAACATATGCAGGAGAAAACAAGGGTCTTAGCATATATGAGGCAGCAGGTTCTGCGAACACATATGTAGTAACCTTTGACAGCACATTCCATGCAGCAGACTTTGCAGAGCGTCTTGCTAAGGAAGTCAGAGATGGCAACGTAACAGACAACAGCAAAAAGACATTTGCAAAAGTGGGCGAGACAAGAGAAGTTACAGGTCTTGAACTTGGTTACTACCTTGTAGTAGGTTCAACGGGAGTTGTATGCAACCTTACAACAACCAATCCCGAAGTTACAATCCACGACAAGAACGAAGTGCCCACAATTACAAAGACATACAAGACAAACGATGAAACAGAAGATAAGTTTGTCGAAGTAGGCGAGACAATCACTTTCACAATTGACGCTGAAATACCTCAGGTTGAAGGCTACAAAAAGTACATCTACAAAGTAGAAGACCAGATGACCGACAACATGAAATTCAATAAGGAAAGCCTCCAAATTTACATTGAAGGACAGTTAGTTCAGAACCCCAAATGGGATGTTGAGGAAAATGACGGAGCACTTTTGTTGAGTGAGCTTGATAATGGCTTTAGCATTGAGTTGAATGTAGCTTATTTTGCAAAAGAAGAAGAGCATCCGCTTCCTGGCGAAAAAGTAAAGCTCGTCTACACAGCAACGGTAAACGATAAAGCCGTTGATAACCCCGTCCTTGAGAACGAAGCAACACTTACATACAGCAAAGACCCGAATAACCCGGATGATGTAGTAACAGACCCGACTGCTGAGATTATCACTCTCTACAGCGCA
>JAFQVM010000019.1 GCA_017407995.1 Clostridia bacterium
TCAGAGTTGACGGCAAGATTTATGTTGTTTATGTCAGCGATGAATATGATAATAAAAAAGATAGCGAGCTTGGCAAACTGTTCTATTATGACGGTGCAAAGGTTGATATTGGTGCAGGTCTGCAGAAGAGCTTTGGCGACACAATGGACGAAGCCGAAAGCTATATGGCAGAAAACGAAGACGAAATCAAAGATGCAATAAACGATTATCTGAATTAAAGGAGGATTTTATTATGTTAACTTGTAAACAGTGCGGCACTCAGGTAGAGGATGGCGTACAGAATTGCACAAACTGCGGTGCACCCATTGAAGCTCCTGTTGAACAGGCAAACGACTCTGCTGCGGCAGACCTTTCCGCAAAGCTCAATGAGCTTAACAATACAGCAGATACAACAGCCGAATACGATGCACAGGATATTGAGAAGAATAAGGTTATGGCATTGCTGGCTTACATAATCTTCCTTATTCCGCTGTTTGCGGCAAAGGATTCAAAATTTGCACGTTTCCACACTAATCAGGGGCTTGTTCTTTTCCTTGCAGGAATTATCGCTTCTGTTGTTGCAGTTATTCCCGTTATTGGCTGGATTGTTTCATCAATCGCTGCACTTGCAATAACAGTCCTTGCTGTTATCGGTATTCTCAATGCCCTTAACGGCAGAGCAAAAGAACTTCCTGTCGTCGGAAAGTTTAAAATTTTAAAGTAAGATACCTGACAAAAAGCCAAGCCGACGAACTCAAAGCTTCGTCGGTTCTGCTTTTTTAAAGTATATAAAGAGAAGTTTTAAGGAATAGAAAATGTAGTTTATTATGCTTCAATATTCGCTTGTGGCTTTGGTTGCAGGAGTGAGAATTGAACTCACAAAAACAAGCTTATGAGGCTTGTCGGCGACCTTCGCTTCCTGCTATATTATTTGTAATGGTGTAAGTGTTGTAATAGTAGGCATTAAGATTCTAACAATTTATCTAACGAAATACACGTTATCTTAACTTTAAGATTATACGCACAGTAGGACAAATTCTCTTTAAAACCCTTGAAAATAAAGGGATTCGATAACATCTAGTAATACTGAAAAACACAAAACAAAACACGAACTGAGGAACTGTTAACCGCAGGGTCGTTGGTTCGAGTCCAACTTGGGGAGCCAAAAAGAGAAATCACTCAACAGAGTGGTTTCTCTTTTTTTCTTTCAAATTAAACTTAACCCACCGACCCTACCAAAACCAGCCGCACGGCTGTTAACTGACACAAAGCCTTGACCGTCCGGTGGACGAATAGTCAAGGCTTTGTGTAGGAAGAAATAGGGAGTATCACGAAGCGCTCCAAGCGAGTGAGATGACACATTATGAGCGAAGCAAATAACAAGGTTCTGCCGTAGGCAGGTTCTTATATTTCTGACCGTATAAGGATTTGGTTGAACAGACTTCAAAATCTGAACTAAAGTGTTCGATTAGAAGTCTGTTTTTCTTTTGAAGTCTCGTAATATCGGGGCTTTTGTTTATTTAAAACTGTTCCATTATTAATAACTGCAACGCACATCTCTTTTCCATGATTTTTATTTTATTCCATATGTGTAACTCGTACACAATGTTTTTGATGGTATTAACTATTAAAAGTTATCTATTGTATTTGTTTTTAGCCAATGTTAACCAATAATTGCATTGATTTGTTTAAAAATCATTTATGCATAATTAACTATTAACTTTGGCATAATTTGTTTATTTTATACATTGAAAAAACTACAATTTTATTTTAAAATAAAATTATCATGTTAGAGATATATTTAAATCTCAATTTTTAAAACTTTGCTTAAAAAAATAATAAAGATAGGAGAGACTTAACATGAAAAAAAGTAGAATCGTAAAATCACTTATCGCAATTCTCACCGTGATTTCCGTTGTATCGCTGTGCTTTATGGGTGTTGGTTGTAGCAGCAGCGGTGGTGGTGGTATACCATCATCGGATTCAAATAATCAACATATAGTCTTTGAAGACAATTTTGATGATTGTGCTGTGTTAGAAGCGTATGTTCGTTGCGATGGGACTGAGCAGAGCGGAGATGCTCTTATTGTTGATTACACCGCATCTGGCATGTACTCTTCAGTAGGATGGGTTGAAGATGGCTTTGAAGATACCATTGAGGAATTGAGAATTGATTGTTATGTAAACCTAGGTTACAAAAAACAAACATCGAGCTCATTCCAGGGCGGTATTCAGGCTGGGAAATCACAGGTGGGAGTTGATGTAGGAGCGGGTTCTGGGGTTCAATATGCAACATGTCAGGCCGATAACATGCATGCAACTGCTAATTCAGGAGAATATGAACTTAATATTTCGAGCAATTATATAATATTTGAAGCCGAGTATCTTGATACTCACTCCCTTGCAGTATCAACAACACTTAGACTAAAAGGAAAATCGACTCCTTATAGTGTTTCAGCAGTAGTATAATTGTTTTAATGAAATACTTGATAATGCGCAGAAATGTAATTATCAATGCGTAACACAAACGAAACAAGCCGCCGTCACTTAATTAGTGGCGGCGTATTCTAATAGTTTACTCTTAAAGGAGATTAATAATGCGAAAAAGTAAATGTGCGTGTGCTTTTATCCTCGTACTTATTCTTTTTTTACTGTGCGCTTGCAATTCGGAATCAAGCCAAAAATCAAACAGTGAATATCCACCGTCAGTCTCAGTAAACGAAAATCAAATTTTTCTGTATGATCCATTTAGCTATAGTCTTGGCATTTATGACTTGGACCTCATGAAGTGGACTCCTATAGAGGCTCAAAACGCTTTGTTCCAAAGTTTTGATTGGGGAAATTATTATCCTTATTATGTTGTTGGTCAGCATAATAAATTGTTGTTTAAAGCGGGAAAAGTGGAAGATTCTTCATTGGATTTTCATTTTTCATTGAAGAATAAAGCTGAAGCTTTGGCACCGTTTGCAACAGACGGCGAGACATTTCTTTATATGATAGAGCGCATAACTGAAAATGATTACTTCAAGAGTGTTGTTACTATTTCAGATGACGGAAAAGCTGAATTGGTAGTCAACCTTGACGGTATGCCGGTTATGGATGGTGTTATTGCAGGCGATTATCTTTATTTTACGTGTCCTATCGAAAACTCTGATCTCTATGAAGTTTGGAAACTTAATTTGACTGAAAAAACTATTGGTCAAAAACCTGTTTTGGTTCGCAATGACTATAATACATTTAAGATATTTCAATATAAGGGACAGGTTCTATACCTTAATCTCGATGAGAAGCTTTTATACAATAATGAAGTTAAAATAAACCTCAGTCAAGAAGCTGATGAGATTATGGTTGATAATGAGGCTGGCTTTGTTGCTGAGAAATATGTAACAGATAGCGGTCATTTGGAAATCACATTTACTGATATTTTATCCGGCAAGATTCTCGGTACATATAAAAATGCAATTAACTTTACTCGTGACGGAACAGTTATAACAATATACGGACAAGGCTTTATAGAAAAGTTGGATTTGGGAAAAACAGAGTAATACTGTTTTTTATATTAAAAAAGCTAAGCAAACCATAGAAGCCTTATGCTTCTATATCTTTTATCTGTGGGGAGATTTTATGTATCCATATATCGAAATTTTTGGGATTAATATCTCAAGTTATTTTATGGCTATAGTTGTCGGCTTAACTTTAACAATTGTAGTTGGTCTGTTGCGAAGCCGTGCTGAACGCTTTCACACTTCAACTGAAGATGTTTTTTTCACAATAATGTGTATCCTTGTGGGCGTAGTAATCGGGGCAAAGGTATTTCAAATTATTGGTCGTATAATACAATACGGTTCTCGGCCGGACTTTTGGACTATTGAAAACTGGAAAAGTATGATACCCGGTGTCGGCGTTTTGTATGGGGGCATGATTGGTGGTTTTATTGCAGCCCTGCTTTATGTTAGGTTTTCCAAGTTGGATTTTTGGGATCTTGCAGACATACTGACTCCTGCAATAATTTTTTCTGTTGTTTCCGGACGTATTGGATGTTTTATGGCAGGATGTTGCTATGGAATAGAAGCATCGTGGGGAGTTGTATTTACTAATTCTGCAATTGCTCCAAACGGAGTACCGTTAGTACCGGTACAGCTATTTGAATCCGGTTTTAATCTTTTGGTTACGATGGCTATGCTAATAATTCGTCCGGAACGCAAGCGGAAGGGTATATTGTTGCCGACATATTTTATTGTTTATGCAGTAGGACGGTTTATTCTTGAATTTTTCAGAGGAGATATGAATCGGGGAGTCTATTTACTTTCTACATCGCAATGGATTTCTCTTTTGATTCTGCCTTTAGGTATATTAATGCTGACACAGGCGATGAGAACTAATGCTACTGAAAAAGTAGCAAACAAAGAAGAAAAGCATCGCATTTGATGTGGTTTTTATACGGATGGTCACTAATTTCATTTATCTTATAATTTCTTTGTGCAATAAACAGTATTTTGGCAATCAGATTTTGTATATTAGTGGTTTATAATTGTATTATATTTGAAATCCGTTCAGCACATCTGAATTAATCTGTTGATTTATCATTCAATAGAATTAAATACAACCCTGCCAAATAATTTGAGGTTTTGCTGATGCAATTTTTGATGATAAACCTGTTTTAACTGAGGCATGCGAGGCCTCGAAGGCGGTTGAGTTTTGGTTTTAAATTGTTGAATAATCAAAAAACAGAAAAATTGTTAAGATGAATTATGACTTTTAAAAATTAAAGTTGTTTTGTAGCAAGTCAAATTAACTTTCGAGCAGCTAAACTACTTGGATAGACATGTTGATGAAGTGTTTAGCAATCTACAATATAGTTTTACGGTGTGTCATTTCGTCCTACAAAGCAAAAGAAGACTTCATTCTTTAGACTGAGGTCTTCTTTTTTTTTGAATTGTATTCAATCCAACACCTATGCTAAAATCATCCGCATGGCTGTTAACTGGCTTAAGCATCTGCGTTATTTAGCAAAACAAAATTTCTTATAGTATATAACCATCAACTAAATGTAGAAAATTCAAACTAAAAGATGATATTTTAAATCATAAACTACAAAAGTTTACAAAAAGTACTTTAATTATAAAAATAAAGGGTGTAATATAATATAGCTAATATTGTTATGGAGAGTGCTTATGAATAGAAACGCTCAAAGGTTGACTAAAAGAAAAAGAATTACGCTTTCTGTAAGTGCAATTGCGATAGTTGTTGCTGCAGGATTGCTGATTTTCTTTGCTACCAGACCCGATGAAAGTTCTGCTATTGCGCTAACAGAGGTTATAACAGGAGATATCACAGAAACTCTTGAGATATCGGGTACAGTTAATTCGGAAAACCAAGGTACTTTTGAAGTTTTAGATGGAACTTTGGTACGTAAGATTAATGTGCGTGTCGGAGACCAAGTAAAAAAAGGTGATATTTTAGCTGAGTTTGATACAAGTTCGGTGGCGGATGTTGTATCGGAAAAGCGCCAGGCATACAGCCAGGCTTTGGATGCATATAACAGTTATATTTCAACCTCTTCGGATGCTTCTGAGAAACTTTCAAAGATAACCAATCAAGTTACGGTTTTGGAAAAGGAGATTGAGGAGCTTTCGAAAAAGGTTGAAGAGAGCAAAAAGCAGGTTGAGCAAAACAGCGATGTAACTAATCTGAAGGATAAGTTTGCTGAAATTCTGGGCGATAACAAGATGGCGGCTGACTTGATAGACAGAATACTTGCCTCGTCTTCAGATTTTTCAAAAACGATAAAACTTCTCCAAGATATAGCCAATGGTATAAGCACTCAAATATCAAGTATAACATCGCTTTTGTCGGTATCCGAAGAGGAATCACAGTTGATTTCTGCGCAGTTGGAATTAGCTCAGTTGAAATTACAACAGGGACTTTTAAAACTTCAATCGGGAACAACCTTGGAGGCGCTTTATCTTTCGGTAGTTGAATCGGCAAAAACAGAGCTTGATAACACATTGATTGCTGTTGAACAGCTTAATAAAGGCTGGATAGCGGAGAAAGACGGTATAGTCAGAGAAATTAACATTGTTGAAGGTGAATACTATACTAAACCTGAAGCTTCGACTCCCTCTATTGATGATATGGACTTGACATCTCTTTTGTCATCTTTGAGTGAGGATTCAACAGATTTTTCTGGTATTATAAGTCAGTTGTTTCCCGGCAGACCCAGCGGTATGGTGGTGGAATATTATCCTTTGTCTGCTACGTTTACCGTAAGCAAAAATGATATATTTAAAATAGCTTTGGAACAACCTGTAGAAATTACTGCTGCATCAGGCGAAAAATTTACAGGTTATATCAGTTATATCAACCCCGTGGCAACAGACAGCAGTATAAGTATAAATTCGCTGCTTAGTGTTGGCGCAAGCAGCGGAGGAATTGACGGTAAGGTCATTATTGAGAATCCCAACAAAAATGTTATTATTGGCTTGGATGTAGATTTATCAATAGAGCTTGAAAGTGCTGAAAACACGCTTTTAGTTCCCGTTGAATCAATACAGTACGGAGAAGACGGCGCTTATGTTTTTATATACGACAGCGGTAAAAAACGTGTTAAAAAGACAGCTGTAAAGACAGGGCTTTTTGACGGTTCATATTATCAAATTGTGTCCGGATGCAAAAAAGGAGATACAATTGTAAAAGCTCCGGCTCAAGATTTAGAAGATGGTCAAAAGATTCTTGCTAAATAGCAAATAAAAATTAAAATAAACCTTGCATAAATATGGAATAACAGTTATAATAAATATATTATTGTTTGGAGGTTCAATATGAATTCATTAGTAAATTTTTTATTAGCAACCGCTAATGGGACAGGCGGTACTACAGCTGCCGGCGGTAAGAGCCAGATTCCTATGATAATTATGATGGTCGGTATGGTCGTTGTAATGTACTTTATGATGATTAGACCCCAGAAGAAAAAGCAAAAAGAAGAGCAGCAGATGCGTGACAATATTGAGGTTGGGGATGAGATAACAACTATCGGTGGAATTGTCGGCAGAGTTGTTACTGTTAAAGAGGATTCTCTTATAATAGAGACCGGCGCAGACAGAAACAAGATGAAGATTACAAAGTGGGCTGTTGGTACAAACAACACAGCTAACGAGAAGCTCGAGGCTGAGCGTGCAGCGGCAAAAGAGGCTCAGGAGGCTGAAAAGGCTGCAAAGATGGAAGAGGCAAAAGCTAAGAGCAAGGCAAGCCGCAAAAAGAGCAAGAAAAACAAGGATTCTGAAATAGAGGAATAATCTTTAGAATAATCCGGTTCTCCCTTTCATATTATTTTTTAGAATAGTATGAGAGGGAGCGTTTTTATGCCTCAACCTAAGAGAAGACAAACGCAGGAAGACAAGGGGATAAAGTATATAATTACAAAGATTCTTATCGGAAGTGTATTAGGGATAGCTTTGTTTTTTATACTGTTGAGCCTTGCGGCTTTGGTTATACTTAAAAATCCGCTTGACTCTAAAATACTGCCTATAATAACCTTGTTTATATCTGCACTTTCTGCTTTTGCTGCAGGTTTTATATCTGTGAGACCCATAAGAAAAAACGGAATATTGATGGGTGTTTGTTCATCGTTACCGCTTATAATTGCTGTATGTGCAGCTATATTGTTTGAAAGCGGCGGAAGTGTAGGCGTAATGACAGCAGTTGCAGTTGTGGTGATGCTCGTTTGCGCTGCGATAGGCGGTATAGCTGCTGTTAATATGAAGAAGCGTAATAAGTAACTTGAGTATTTAACCTGACGTTTGTTAACGTCAGGTTATTTTTATATAAAGAAATAGCTTTTATTGCTTTTATCTTGTAAAAATAGGAAAAAGTGGTATAATATATAGGTATTTGTTTCTTACATATAAGGAGGATAACAGTCATGTCCAAAAAGCCGTATTACATTACAACCGCAATAGCTTATACTTCACGTAAGCCTCATATCGGTAATTCCTATGAGATAGTTCTTACCGATTCTATAGCAAGATATAAGCGAATGCAGGGATATGATGTGTTCTTTTTGACCGGTACAGATGAGCACGGTCAAAAAATAGAGGAGTATGCTGCTAAGGCAGGAGTGTCTCCCAAAGCCTATGTTGATAAGGTTGCGGGGGAGATAAGGGATATTTGCGACCTTCTTAACACCACTTACGATAAGTTTATAAGAACCACTGATGATTATCATGAAAAGGTAGTTCAGAAGATTTTTAAGAAGCTCTATGAACAGGGCGATATTTATAAGAGCGAGTATGAGGGTCTTTACTGCGTTCCTTGTGAAAGCTTTTTTACGGAGTCTCAGCTGGTTGACGGCAAATGTCCCGACTGTGGCAGAGAGCTCGTAAAAACAAAGGAAGAGGCATATTTCCTTAAGCTTTCAAAGTACCAAAAGCAGCTTGAAGAGTTCATTGAAAACAACCCTGATTTCATATATCCCGAAAGCCGCAAAAAGGAAATGCTTAACAACTTTATTAAGCCCGGTCTCCAGGATTTGTGTGTTTCCCGTTCATCGTTTAAGTGGGGAATACCTGTTGATTTTGATGATAAGCATGTAGTCTATGTTTGGATTGATGCGCTTTCAAACTATATCACAGCTCTCGGATACGACCCCGACGGCAGTTCAGAGCTGTTTAATAAGTATTGGCCTGCAGATGCTCATATTATAGGAAAGGATATTCTCCGTTTCCATACAATTTATTGGCCTATAATGCTTATGGCTCTTGGCGTAGAACTTCCCAAAAAGGTTTTCGGACATCCTTGGCTTCTTTTTGGCACAGACAAGATGTCAAAGTCAAAGGGCAATGTTATTTATGCTGACGACCTTGTAAAGCGTTTTGGTGTTGATGCTATAAGATACTATCTTCTTTCAGAGATGCCTTATGCATCGGACGGTTCAATAACCTATACCACTATTATTGAGCGCTACAATTCTGAGCTTGCCAATACACTTGGTAACCTTGTAAACAGAACGGTAGCCATGTCAAATAAGTATTTTAACGGCGAGATTTTGGCACCCAACGCTCCTGAGGATGTTGACGATGACCTTAAAAATGTGGTTGTTGGCTCTGTTAAGGAAGTTGAGAAATGCATGGATGACTTCCGTGTAAGCGATGCCCTTGAGCTTATTTTCTCAGCGGCAAGACGTAGCAACAAGTATATAGATGAAACTACACCTTGGCTTCTTGCTAAGGATGAAGCTAAGAAAGAAAGACTCGGAACCGTACTTTACAATCTGCTTGAAAGCATAAGAATTATCGCAGTACAGCTCAAGCCCTTTATGCCTGAAACATCTGAAAAAATCTTAGCACAACTTAATACAAACATTGACAGCTATGACAGTATTATGTCTTTCGGTGCATTGGCTTCAGGTACTACTGTCGGCACGGCAACTCCTCTGTTTAATAGAATAGATGCTGAAAAGATGCTTGAAGAGATAGCTAAGGAAACGGAAGCTGCAGAAGAAGCTGAGAAGGAAGAAGAGGAAGTTCCCGGTGTAGCACAGATTGGCATTGAGGACTTTGCCAAGGTGGAGCTTAAGGTTGCTAAAATAAAGGACTGCGTTCCTGTAAAGCGTGCCAAGAAGTTGCTTTGTCTCACCGTTGATGACGGAAAGGGACTTCGTACAGTTGCTTCTGGAATTGCCAAGTGGTATAAGCCTGAAGAGCTTGTAGGAAGAAATATAATATTGGTATCAAATCTTAAACCCGCAACACTCTGCGGAGTTGAAAGCTGCGGAATGATTTTGGCTGCCGATTGTAGTGAAGATGATGTAAAAGTTGTTTTTGTTGACGATATGCCCGTCGGAGCAAAGATAAGATGATTAATAATATTTTTGACAGTCATGCTCATTATGATGACGAAAAGTTTAATGAGGATAGGGATATTCTTCTTTCATCTTTGCCTTCAAAGGGTGTATCGGGAGTTATAAACTGTGCTTGTGATTTGAAAAGCTCCGCTTTTTCTGCGGAGCTTTCAGATAAATATGATTATATATACTTTGCCTGCGGCGTTCATCCTCATGAGGCTGAAAACGTTGAACTTTCTGATATAAAAAACACAATTTCTGAACTTATAAATAAAGATAAGTGCGTTGCAATAGGGGAGATAGGCTTAGATTATCACTACGATTTTTCTCCCAGGGATGTTCAAAAGCAGGTTTTTGAGTATCAGCTCTCTTTGGCTAAGGATTTTGATTTGCCTGTTATAGTGCACGACAGAGAGTCGCACGAGGACACCCTCAACCTTTTAAGGAAATACAAACCCAAAGGTGTTCTCCATTGCTTCTCCGGAAGTGTAGAGATGGCCCAAGAGGTTATAAAGCTGGGCATGTATATCGGTCTTGGCGGTGCTGTGACTTTTAAAAATGCTAAAAAACCTGTGGCGGTAGCAGCATTTGTTCCTGAGAACAGACTCCTGCTTGAAACAGATTGTCCTTATATGGCGCCTGTACCGCTTAGAGGGACTCGTTGTACGTCGGACATGATTTCTTTTACTGCTCAAACTATAGCGGGTGTCAGAGGCATAGAAACGCAGGATTTGGTTGATAGAGCAACTGCAAACACTAAAGAATTATTTAATATAAAATAAAACAAGCCGTGTCATAATGACACGGCTTGTTGCTTTGTTTCTTCTTATGCTCTTTTCTGCAGTTCTCTTTCGAGCCAAATAGAACCGATATCAACTGCACTGTAAAGTCCTCTGCGTTCAGCTTTTTTCAAAATCCTGTCTCTCGGACGAAGATTTTCGTCTGTGCTGACGAGCTGAACAAGAACTTTGTCTGAAAGTTCAACACCTTTAACTTCTTTGGTGGATGTAATCTGCATCATTATTACGCAAGGCTCATCCATATAGCCGTAGTACAGGGTGTTGTCTTTTCTTACCAGGGGCTTACCCTTATACATAAGAATAGGATTCTTATCTGCCATCACTATTCACTCCAATCAGATTTTAGTCGTTGCTGTGTTTAACTCCGAGATAATCCTCAACCATGCTCTGTAACAGCTCATCTCTGTCCAGTTTACGGACAAGGCTGCGAGCGTTATTGTGGGTGGTGATATATGTCGGGTCCTCAGAGAGAATATAGCCAACAATCTGGCTGACAGAATTATACCCTTTTTCATTAAGAGCATCGTATACAGCGAGAAGAATCTTTTTCATTTCTTCATCATTTTCGTTCTTTATAGAGAACTGAATGGTTTCGTCGGCCATGAGTAACCACCTCCATGTAGTCTATTATATACCAAAATTTACAATAAAACAATGGTTAAAACAAATAAAGTTAAACTCTGAGTGAAACACCTATTGCAGAGAGCTTGCGAAGAATCTCATCAATCCAGCCTTGAACCTCTTCCATTTCGAGGGTGCGTTCGTGTGAAGAGAACCAGAATCTAATTGTTATGCTCTTGATGCCGAGCTTTTCGTATGTGTCAATAAGTTTAACATTGTCGAGCTCTGCGATATTCATTGACTTCCAGGTCTCCTCGATTTGCGCAAAGGTTATACCCGGTTTAATAACAAGTGAGAGGTCATAGTAGGTAGCCTGCTTTGTTGAGGGCTCGCTGAACTCTATATTGAGAGCTTTGGCATCGCTGAACATATCAAGGTCCATTTCTATGCAGACAGCGGCGCCGCTCTTGTCAAGCTTTGAAAGATTGTTGGGATGAAGTGCACAAATGCAGCCTATCTCGTTATCGCCTGCGATTATAGCGGCTGTGTTCTTCGGGTGCTGCCATGCGTGTGCAGGAGTAATCTTTCTGAACTTAGGTGCAGAGTGCTTTACTTGCTCAAAAATGCAGTTTACAATCTCAACAGCTTTATAGTAGAGATTGCGTTCACTGTTGGTCTTTGAGAAGAGAACCACACCGAGATGACGTTGTTCATCGCAAGTGCCGTCAGCCTTTGTGCCGTTGATGATTCTGCCTATCTCAAACACGCCGAAATCCTCTGAAAAATCTCTGTTCTCATATGTGACAGAAAGCAGGGTGGGAAGCATAGAGTTTCTGAGAACACCGTTGTCAGAGCTTTCAATATTGAGGATTTTTACGTTGTCCTCAACTTCGATTCCGAGCTTCTTATATTTTTTCTTGTCACACCAGATGTAAGAATGGACTTCATGCATGGAGTATTTCTTGACAAGAAGGTCTTTGATTTCGTCGCTCTCAAGTCTTGCAGCAGAGTTCTGGACGGGTTTAAGAGGACTGCGTGTTGTAGCTATTTCAAAGTTGTCATAACCGTATATTCTTGTAATTTCTTCAATGATATCAGCCTTGATAGTGACATCTTTTGTAGCTCTCCAAGAGGGAACAGTTACTGTGAATATGCCGTCGTTTAATTCTACTCCGAAGCCGAGAAGCTTGAGAGTATTACATATTCTCTCATCGCTGATATATATTCCTGTATAGCGGTCAACATAAGCTTTGTCGAAAGAAAGAGTAATCTGCGGGTACTTCTTGACATACTCGTCGGTAAGCTGTGAATCAATAACCGCACCTTTGTCGATATCCTTTACAAGCTTTACAAAACGCTTAACAGCGAGAAGTGTAAGCTCAGGGTCAATCATCTTTTCGTATCTTGCGCTTGCATCTGTGCGAAGACCGAGACGGGATGATGATTTACGTACGCATACGCCGTCAAAGTTTGCGGATTCAAGAACAACGCTTGATGTATCGCCGACAATCTCGGAATCAAGACCGCCCATAATACCTGCAATAGCAACAGGCTCATCGTTGTTGTAGATAAGCAGAGTATCTTTGTCAGCCTTTCTTGCTGTGCCGTCAAGGGTTACAAAGTCGATGTCCTCAGAAGGCATACCGATTTTAATGTGGTCAATCTTTTTAGCGTCAAAAGCGTGAGTAGGCTGACCGATTTCCATCATGATGTAGTTGGTAAGGTCTGCAAGCAGATTTATCGGGCGCATACCGCAGTAGAACAATCTTATTCTGATTGTCATGGGGCTTACATGCTCTGTTATATTAGCCATACGCAGACATGAATAACGGTATACGTGTTCGGTGTCGTTGACGGTTACAGGCACTTTAGCAGTTGAGTCGCTTGTAAGGTCAGCAAGGTCGAGAGGTTTAAGTTCTTGACCTGTCAAAGCGGCAAACTCACGTGCTATTCCGTAGTGACCCCAAAGGTCGGGACGGTTGGTAAGTGATTTGTTATCAACCTCAAAAACAATGTCGTCAATGGGGAAAATCTCTTTGATGTCAGTACCGTTTACGAGGTTTGCGTCAAGCTCCATAATGCCTGAATGGTCATCGCTGATACCGAGTTCTTTCTCGGAGCAGCACATACCCTCGGATTCATAGCCTGCAACAGTAGCTTTGCCGATTTCACCTGCGACAACACGTCCTCCGGCGCAGGCAAAAGCAACTTTTTGGCCAACGGCAACATTCGGAGCGCCGCATACGCAGTTGACAATTTTGTCGCCTACGTCAACAGTGAGAAGATGGAGTTTCTTTGAGTTGGGATGATTTTCGAGAGTTTTTATCTCACCGACAACGACCTTCTGAACATCTTTGCCCATGTAGTAAATATCTTCAACCTCAGCAGTTGCGAGGGTAAACTTGCTGATAAGTTGTTTTATATCATAACCGTCAAGGTCAACGTAATCTTTAATCCAGTTAATAGAAACAAGCATGATTAATCCTCCTTTTTCTCTTCGGGAACGGTAAAGGATGAGTTTGTAAACTGCGAAAGAGATTTAAGATTGCAGCTATTAAAAACTCTTATGTCCTTGATGCCGTATTTCATCATGGCAAGGCGTGTAAGACCGAGTCCGAAAGCAAAACCTGAATACTTTTCGGGGTCAACACCGCCGGCGGTGAGAACGTTGGGATGAATCATGCCGCAGGGACAAAGCTCAAGCCAACCGGAATCCTTACAGGATGCACAGCCTTCGCCACCGCAGATGAGGCACTGAATATCAAGCTCAAATCCGGGCTCAACGAACGGGAAGAAACCGGGGCGCAGACGAACAGTAACATCTTTCTGGAAAACCTCGGAAAGCATAGTTTTCATGAAGTAGATAAGGTTTGAGATGGAGATATCCTTGTCAACCATCATACCTTCCATTTGGAAGAATGTATTTTCATGGCAAGCATCTATCTTCTCATTTCTGAAACAGCGGCTGGGGAAAACAGCACGGAGGGGGAGTCCCTTTTCAAGGTCGGCAGCGTATTTGCGAAGAATGGTGTTTTGAGCTGCGGAGGTGTGCGTCTTGAGAAGCTGACCGTTGCTTAGATAGTATGTGTCCTGCATATCTCGTGCAGGGTGATGCTTGGGAATATTAAGAGCCTCGAAGCAGTTGTAATCGTCTGTTACTTCTGAGTAATCTTCAATTGAGAAGCCCATGTTGAGGAAGATATCTTCAACCTCACGTTGAACAAGGGTTATTGGGCTGTATGAGCCTGTGTTTGTGTCGCAGGGGAATGTTTCGTCGTATACTTCAGCGCTGTCAATTAAACGCTGCTCCTCAAGTTTTTTGAGCTCCTCAAGCTTCTGCTGGATAGAGGTTTCAATAAACTGCTTGATAGTGTTTATGCGCTGACCTGCCTCTTTCTTCTGGTCGTTGGGGATGGAGCGAAGCTCACTCATCAAATCAGCAATATGACCTTTTTTACCAAGAAACTCAACTCTTAAACCTTCAAGTTCGGATGTGAGTTTGATTTCATCCATTTTTTCTTTAAACAATTTTTGTAAGCTTTCAGCTTTTTCGTTCATAGCACTTCTTCCTTTCAATTTGTTTTTGACGAAGGAGAGGATAGACATAAAAATACTCCTCCGCCCGTGAGGGACGAAGGAGTTCTCCGTGGTACCACCCTGCATTCACGCTTATAAAGCGCCTCATCTTCCGCACGATGGCGGAAACACCGGTTAACGGAGGTGACCCGTCACAGCCTACAACAAAAGCTTCAGCCATGCCGCTCCGGAGTGAACTTCAGTATATTTAATCACAAAACTCTTTCAGCCAAGGAGCTTCTCTCTGCGGTGTTTAGAAATATACTTACTCTCTCCATCAAAGCGTTATAATAATTGAGAATATAATAACACACAGGGATTTTTTTTTCAAGTGTATAATATAGTTTTTTATTACATTAAATTTTTAATTTGTTATCAAAGTAGGTCGAGGTTGACAAATAAAAAACGAAATGATATAATCCAAGAAAACACAATGAAGTGGAATAGTAAGCTTTTTTCAGCTTTTAGAGAGATGTCGGTTGGTGCAAGGCATTAGTTGAAACTGTTGAATGTCGCCATGGAGTGGCTGCAATGAAAGCATTTGAAATAGTTGCAGACGGGTACTCCCGTAACAGAGTTAGGAGGTGTCGGCCTCTAAAGTGCATTCCTTTGCAGGAATGAAGAAGAGTGGTACCACGGAAGATAAGATAACTCTTTCGTCTCTTTGTTTATTAAGAGGCGGAAGAGTTTTTGCTTTTTGCAGTTTGGAGGTATAAAAATGCCAACAGAATACCGTGAAAAAATGACCGGAGCGCAGATAATAATTGAAACACTGATTGAGCAGGGAGTTACAGATGTATTCGGTTATCCCGGCGGTCAGGTTTTGGACATCTATGATGCTTTGTATGAAGCTCAAGGACGTATAAACCACGTGCTTACTGCTCACGAGCAGGGAGCTGCTCATGCTGCTGACGGATATTCGAGAGTAACGGGAAAAGTGGGCGTTGTAATTGCTACTTCCGGTCCCGGTGCTACGAATTTGGTTACAGGCATTGCGACAGCCATGCTCGATTCAATTCCTATGGTTGCGATTACAGGTAATGTTTCATCTTCCCTGATAGGCAAGGATAGCTTTCAAGAAATCAATATTACAGGTGTAACTATGCCTATAACTAAGCACAATTATTTTGTAACTGATGTTAATGAGCTTGCAGACACCATACGTGAGGCTTTTCAGATAGCAAAATCAGGCAGACCGGGTCCTGTTTTGGTCGATGTTACAAGAGACGTGCAGGCGGCGTTTGGTGACTACACAAAGAAAGAAATAGTTGAGCCGTTTTTGCAGGATATTGCGAGCGATGATGATATAGATGAAGCTGTAAAATTGATTAATGAGTCTCAAAGACCGTATATATATATCGGCGGCGGAGCTGCAGGTGCAGGAATGACAAAGGCAATTATGGAATTTGCCGAAAAGATAGACGGATATATCGGCTGTTCATTTATGGGGTTGTCGGCGTTTCCTAATTCTTATAACCGTTTTCTCGGAATGCAGGGAATGCACGGTGAGTATGCATCTTCAATGGCGAACAAAGCTGCTGATTTGATTATCGGTATAGGTGTCAGATTTAGCGACAGAGCTACCGGAAATGTGGACAAGTATGCTCAAAAGGCGAAGATAATCCAGCTTGATACAGATATTTCAGAGATAAATAAAAATGTCAAAGTTGATGTTGGTATAATTGGTGACATCGTATCATCTTTTTCAAGAATTGCTGAGAGATGCAACAAAAACAAACATCCTCAATGGCAGGTCTTGGTAGAGGCTTTGGTTGAAGACAGTAAAATGATTTTGGAAACTGTAGAGAAAAATGTCGGAGAAAAGATGACTCCCAAAAAGATTTTTGATGTAATAAATGATGTTAAAGACAAAGATACCATAATTGCAACCGATGTCGGTCAGCATCAGATGTGGACGGCACAGTTTGCAAAGTTTGAACGTACCCGCAGATTTGCTTCAAGTGGCGGACTTGGCACTATGGGTTACGGTCTGGGCGCTGCTATCGGTGCCCAGATAGCGAGTGGGGACAGGGTTGTTCTTATTACAGGAGACGGCAGCTTTGGAATGAATCTCAATGAACTTGCAACTGCTGTTTCTTACAATGTTCCTGTGGTTATTGTTCTGATGAACAACGGCTCACTGGGAATGGTGCGTCAGTGGCAGACTATTTTTTATGAAAAGCGGTATTCAAGTACTGTTTTAGATAGGAAAACAGATTTTGTAAAACTTACAGAAGCATTCGGGGCAAAAGCGTGCAGAGTGAAAACAATTGACGAGTTTAGACAAGCTTTTGAAACAGCGATGCAGACTGACGGGCCGTATCTAATAGATGTAGTTATAGATATTAACGAGTCTGTATTGCCTATGCTGCCTCCTGGAGGCTCGATAGACGACATAATAGTTTCCAGAAAGCTTGGAGGGTAAATATGAAACGCTTTGTAATTGCCGTATATGTTGAAAATAAGTACGGCGTTTTGGCAAGAGTTACGGGTATGTTTATGCGTAAGGGTTTTAATATAGATTCTCTTACAGTTGGTGCAACAGAGAATCCGGAATATTCGAGAATTACCATTACCCTCAACGGTGATGACTATGCACGTGAGCAGTTGATTAATCAGCTTAAAAAACTGTTCAATGTAAAAATTGTAAAGCTGCTTGAAACTGAAACTACGGTTGAACGTGAGCTTTTGCTTATTAAAGTGAAGAACACAACGGAAAATCGAGATGAGATTATTAATACCGCAGACAAATGCAGCGCTAAAATCATTGATAACACAACTGATACCATATGCGTTGAAGTAACAGGTGAACCGATAACAATAGATGCGTTTATACAGAAAATGAAGCCGTTAGGCATTGTGGAAATGTGTCGAACGGGAGTTGTTGCCTTGGAGAGTAGCCGCAACATTATGGATAAATAAAAAAACACCGTCGGAGTTTCTTCGACGGTGTTCTGTTTTTATTAAAGTCCGGCTGTTTCTTTTATATATTTTCTCGCCTTGAGAGCATACTCAAACGGGTTAGCTTTAGCAGGGTCTTGCTCTGCTTCAACAACTACCCAGCCTTCGTAATTTGCATCTGAAAGAATATCAAATACAGGCTTGAAATCAAAGTCGCCGTCACCGGGTACGGTGAATGAACCTGCACGCACGCAGTCGAGGAAGCTGTATCCTTTTTCTTTGCCTTGGGCAATAACATCCTTGCGGATGCTCTTGAGATGAACGTGCTTTGTGCGGTTGACATATTTTTTGAGGACGGCAATTGCATCTTCGCCTGCAAAGGAGAGATGACCTGTATCGAAGAGAAGGAAAACGAGATTTTCATCTGTGATTTCCATCAACTTGTCAATTTCAGCAGCAGTCTGAACGCCTGTTCCCATGTGGTGATGGACTGTGAAATACATATCCTTTTCACGTGCAAGGCGTCCCATCTCGTTAAAGCCTTTTGCAATGAGTTCCCATTGTTCGTCTGTATATACGGGCTTGTTGTCAAAGATGCTCACGCTCTTGCCCTGTATGCTGTTGCCCTGTTCGGAAGCACCGATAACCTTTGCTCCGAGAGCGTGAAGAAAATCACGGTGTTTTATAAAGGCTTCAATAGTTGCCTCGTAGCCCTCTGAAAGCAGGAGAGAGGAGAACCAAGCATTACATATCTGTAAGCCTCTGACATCAAGGTAGTGCTTAAGAACGTCGGGGTCTTTTGGATATTTGTTGCCGATTTCACTTCCTACAAATCCACTCAGAGCCATTTCGCTGATACACTGCTCAAAGCTGTTTTCAGCACCGAGGTCAGGCAGGTCGTCGTTTGTCCATGCGATAGGAGCTATTGCTAATTTAACTTTATTACTGTCAAGCATATGTTTGTACCTCCGGTTTAATAAAGTCTTGCTTTTTTGATATTTTGTGCCATATCTTCGTAAGCGGCCTGAACACGTTCGCTTGTTGATACTTCAGCAACGCCTACACGCCACCAAGAATCGTAGCCGTCGCTCATGCTGCCGTGAACAACCTTTATGTCAAAGAGAGTAGGAATTGTCTGCTTTTTGGAATCCTCCAGAGCATCGATGAGCTCCTGCTCATTTGTGACGGTGTAACCCTTACATCCATACCCTTCAGCAATCTTAGCAAAGTCTATAGCCTTTATTTCGCCGTCAAGCATACCGGTTTCGGGATTACGTGCAAAGAATCTTGTGCCGAAAGTATCAGTACCCTGGTTGTTCTGAAGATTTTCTATGCAGCCCCAACCGGTATTGTCAAAGAGCATAACATTTATCTTTGCACCCTCTTGGATAGCCGTATAAAGTTCGCTGTGAAGCATGAGGAAGCTACCATCACCGACCATGGTGTAAACTTCTTTGTCGGGAGCTGCAAGCTTAGCGCCCAAAGCGCCGCAAATCTCATATCCCATACATGAAAAACCATATTCCATGTGATATGTCTTTGGCTTTTCGGCACGCCAGAGACGCTGCATACATCCGGGAAGTGAACCTGATGAGCCCATAGCGATAGAATCATCGGCAATATTTTGGTTGATTATGCCTAACGCACGGGTCTGAGAAAGTCCTTCGTTAAGTTGTATGTTATAGCAACGGTCAATTTCTGCATCAAAACGCTCTTTTGCACTTGATATCTCAGTAGTCCAAGCGGACCTATATCCTGTGGTTTCGAGCTTTGCAGATATAGCGGATATAGCTTCTTTTGCATCAGCTATGACTGCCACCGAATCCATCTTAAAGGCATCAAAAGAACAGACGTTGATGCTAAGAAATTTAACATCAGGGTTCTGGAATCCCCATTTTGAGCAGGTGGTAAAGTCTGTGAGTCTTGTGCCTGCGCATATAACGAGGTCAGCTTGCTTTGCAAGCTCATTTGCAGCGGCACCGCCTGTTACGCCTATACCGCCGAGGTTGAGCGGATGCGAAGCGGGAATTTGTCCTTTGCCTGCTTGAGTTTCACCAATCGGAATGTTGAACTTCTCGGCAAAAGCCTGCGCTTCGTTCCAGCTTTCGGAATATGTAACACCACCGCCGACAACAAGAAGAGGTTTTTTAGCATTCTTTATCATATCAACTGCAACGTCAACTTCACGCTCTGTTGCGGGTCTGCGGTCCATATACCAAACACGCTTTTGAAGGAAGTATTCGGGATAGTCAAAAGCTTCGCCCTCAACATCCTGAGGCATAGCAAGACAGACGGCACCTGTCTCTGCAGGGTCAGTAAGCACACGCATAGCATTGAGTGCAGCGGTCATGAGCTGTTCGGGACGAACTATTCTGTCCCAATATCTGCAAACAGCCTTAAAAGCATCGTTTGCAGTAGTGGAATAGCTTGTGGGCTGCTCAATCTGCTGCAGTACGGGGTCAGGCTGACGGCAAGCAAAAGTATCGCCGGGGAGCAAAAGCAGGGGAATCCTGTTCGCTGTTGCAGTACCTGCGGCTGTTACCATGTTTAGCGCACCTGGGCCGATAGATGATGTGCAGGCGATAATTGAACGGCGGTTTTTCTGCTTTGCGTAAGCGATAGCGGCATGTGCCATGCCTTGCTCGTTGTGACCTTGATAGAATTTTAAACTGTGGCCGCCTTGTTCAAGAGCTTGACCTAAACCAACTACACAGCCGTGACCAAAGATACCGAAAATTCCGTTGACGAATTTTTCTTCTTTGCCGTCAAAGCTTATGTATTGGTTGTCGAGAAACTTGACCAGAGCCTGTGACATTGTAAGCTTCATATTTTTTTCTCCTTAATCCTCGTAAGGCCAAATTTTTGCATCTTTGTCAGTAACCCAAGTGTGTTCGGGGACAAAGCGGGGAGTTATGTAAGGGTTGCCGTCAAGGTGTCTTATGACCCAAAGATACCACATTGCATAACCCGGAGCAGTAGTTTGGGGATGAGTTTCGCAGTTTGTAATAAAGACGGTGGAGTTGTTGTGTGTTTTTACAACATCTTCAGACAATTCAGCAAATCCGTAACCGTTTTCGGGAAGAAAGCGGTAGAAATATATTTCGGGCTGCGGATGGTCGTGCGGGGGATAGCTGGACCATTTTCCGGGGAATCCGATAACTTCACCTACGACAAGATTTGAGTACGGTGCATTGCTGTAATCAAAAACTGTGCGCACAATTCTTGTTGAAGTTTCACGCATCGTACCTTCGCCTCTACGCTCACTTGCACACTCTTCGGGAGTGTAGAGCTTAGATGCGAAACTGCGTTCGTTGTCAGTTCTGTGAACGGTGAATTCTGATTCTCCGTTTGCGGTGATTGTAACCTTAACGCCGTTGGGAACATGGAGTACCCAAGGAGAATAGTCGAAGCAATTTTCTCGCTGTATGGTCTGAATATTGCCGTCCCACTCCAGTGTTACATCTCCGCTGATAAGCAGATAAGCTCTTTCAAGCTGTTGTTCTTCAGAAAAAACATCACCTTTTTTCATGCGCAGAATTCCGAAATCCATAAGTGAGTTCTGTTCTTTGTTATCCATTGTGGCGATAGCGGTATAGCCATACGGATACTTTGCCGGTCCTTTGATATGCATGTTGCGAACCTCCGTTTATTTTAAATAATTTATAATTCTGTCTATAATATCCTCATTTGATAAGGAACTTGATTTAACAGCTTTTGATATCTTTATTTCTCCACCGAAGGTACCGTCTGTCTCAAAAGATGAAACCAACGGGAATATGATATCTGCTTTGATATCCGCTGTTAAACCTTGCACAGCAATAAACTCGATATCCTCAAATTCCGGCTTGACAGAGCCGAACGAAATAACAGCCTTGATTTTTGAAAGGTCTGTGCTTTCGGCAGGAATGGCACCTAAGTCTTTAGATTTCTGTGAGTTTATTCCTATGTTAAATTTATCACCGAATACTCGTTCGAATTCAGCGACATCCTTGTCGGCAATACACTTTTTCGGATTGCCGAGTGTTATGAAAGTTGATGTGCCGATTGTATCAGCGAGTTTCTTAGCGGCGGCTAAAGCCTCATCTGTAAGATTGTCGCATACAGTAACTGCAACTTCATCGGAGGTGTAACTCTTTATCGTTTGAGCTGTTTTATTTGCAGCATCATCAACTGATACAAGTTCACCGTTTATAACTGCATTGCTGATTTTTTCAGGATTGTTTATGACTGCAAAACCGAGTCTGCCTTCTGTGCAGAGAATACCGCCTGCGACCGGCTCAGTTCTTGTCAAGGTGCTGCCAACGCTAAAAGCTGTAAGCTTGCAAGCATTTGCGCAGCCTGTGCAGTGAGTTTTAACGCTTTTTTCCTCAAGCGGAACGTCCTTTTTAAAAGGAACCTTTTCAATTAAGGCTCCAGTGGGACACAGTGTTACACACTGTCCGCACGAAATACACTTAGAGTCATTTAATGTTTGATAAAATTCAGGCGAAACAACAGTGGTGAATCCTCTTCCTGCAAGGCCTATAGCTGTTACATTCATGACCTCAGAGCAAACACGCACGCAAAGTCCGCAAAGTATACACTTGCCGGAATCACGCATTATGTATGGATGCTCAGTATCTTTATTAGCAACAGATTTTTCGCCGATAAACTTTGAAAAATCGGCATCGTATTCGTTACTGTATTTTATAAGCTTGCAGCGATAGTAGTCAAGACATCCGCACTCAAGACAGCGTGAAGCTTCGGCTTTTGCCTGCTCGTCAGTAAGGCGGAAAGCCACTTCGCTAAAATTGTGCTTTCTGTCTTCAGGCGAGAGAACACGCACTTTTTCTCTTGGTATGCGTTTTTTGTCTTTTAAATCTTCGGCAGTTATTTTGCGCTCTACAAGTATCGGCTTTTTGTAACCTACAGTGCAGCCATTCAAGTAGCTGTCAATAACATTTGCGCTCTTCTGAGCTTCGCCAATAGCAGATATCGCTATATCTGCACCTTTATTTGTAGCATCGCCAACGGCAAAAACGCCGTCAAGATTTGTTCTGAAAGTGGCTTCGTCAGCACTTATAGTTCCCCAAGAGGTGAGCTCAAGAGCCTCAAGTCCCTCGAGATTTGATTTCTGACCTATAGCCATAATTACGCTGTCAAGCTCAATGTTCTCAAACTTTCCGTCAACGGGAACAGGTTTTCTTCTGCCACTTGCATCAGGTTCGCCGAGTTCCATAACTTGAAGTCTGATGCCGCAAACTTTACCGTCTTTACTCAGAATCTCATCGGGATTTGTAAGGAACTTGAATATTACGCCCTCTTCTTCAGCCTCGTCAATTTCAAGCTCATCTGCGGGCATTTCATCACGTGTGCGGCGATAAATAATATAAACCTCTTTTGCACCGAGTCTTACAGCGGTACGACAGGCATCCATTGCGGTGTTGCCGCCGCCACATACAGCGACTTTTTCACCGATTTTAGGAGCCTTGCCAAGAATAACAGAACGCAGAAAATCTATTCCACCGTAAACACCGTCGAGGTCTTCGCCTTTGACACGCATCTTAGAACTGACCCATGCGCCAACAGCAACAACAACAGCATCATTTGAAGCTCTAAGTTCGTCGAGTGTGATGTCCGTACCGATTTTTATGTTGTTCTGAAGCTTTACACCTGTACGCTCAATGAGCGCAATCTCTTTGTCGAGAACTTCTTTGGGAAGTCTGTACTGCGGGATACCGTAACGGAGCATGCCGCCCATTTTCGGCATCATATCGTAGACAGTCACACTGTGACCTTTAAGTGCAAGATAGTATGCTGCAGAAAGTCCACCGGGGCCGCCTCCAATAACGGCGACACTCTTGCCTGTGGGGGCGAGTACTTCAGGAGTATATTGTTCATCAGCGGCGAGGTCTTTGTCAGCAGCATAAGCTTTAAGTGCTGCAATAGCAATGGGTTCTTCAACCATCTGTCTGCGACAGGCGGTCTCGCACGGATGAGGACAAACACGTCCGATAGATGCGGGCATGGGAATTTTGCTTTTTATAACTCTTGTTGCTTCTGCATTTTCACCGTTTGCAATAAGACCCACATATCCTTGACAGTCTGTTCCTGCAGGGCAGGCAAGAGAGCACGGCGCTTTACAGTCACCTGTGTGGTCAGAGAGCAGCATCTGCAAAGCAAATTTTCTCGCTCTGTGTATACGCTCTGAGTTAGTGGTTATCTTCATGCCGTCAGCGGCTTTTGTGGCGCAGGAACGAAGAAGTTTAGGATTGCCCTCAGCCTCAACGACACATAAACCGCATGCACCGTAAGGAGCAACACGCTCATCATGGCAGAGGGTAGGGATATCTATTGAATTTTGGCGTGCCGCTTCAAGGACGGTTTGCCCTTTTTCGGCGGTTACCTCAACGCCGTCTATGGTAAGTTTAATATATTCTTTCATAATCCGGCCTCACTTATCTTATTTCTACAGCACCGAAGCGGCAAACATCTTTACAGCGTCCGCACTTGATGCACTTATCGTGGTCTATTGTCTGAACTTCTTTAACCTTGCCGCTTATAGCGCCAACAGGACACTTCTTCTGGCACATCAGACAGCCGATGCACTTTTCTGGCAGAACATTGTAGCTTATAAGGTCAATACATTCGCCTGCGGGGCAACGCTTTTCTTTGATGTGTGCTTCGTATTCATCTCTAAAATATTTGAGGGTAGTCAAAACGGGGTTGGGAGCGGTTTGACCGAGACCACAGAGAGAACCGTCTTTAATTTGGATGCAAAGTTCTTCTAACAGTTCGATATCGCCCTCTTTGCCTTCGCCCTTGCATATGCGGTCAAGGATTTCAAGTAAACGGCGTGTACCAATTCGGCAGGGTACGCACTTGCCGCAGGACTCTTTGGTGGTGAAGTCGAGAAAGAATTTAGCCATACCTACCATGCAAGTAGATTCATCCATAACGACCATGCCGCCGGAGCCCATTATTGCGCCTGTTGCAGAGAGCTTTTTATAGTCGACCTGTGTATCAGCAAGATTGGCAGGAATGCATCCGCCTGACGGTCCACCGAGCTGAACACCTTTGAATGCACGTTCAGTTCTCATTCCGTCGCCGATATCGAAAATAACATCATTAAGGGTTTTACCCATTGGTATCTCAACAAGTCCGCCACGACGGATTTTACCTGTGAGAGCAAAAACTTTTGTGCCTTTGCTGTCTTCTGTGCCGAGTGCAGCAAAGGCTTCGCCGCCGTTTGAGATTATCCATGTGACGTTTGCAAAGGTTTCAACGTTGTTTATGTTAGACGGCTTACCCCAGTAACCTGACTGCGCAGGGAAAGGAGGCTTTAAACGGGGCATGCCTCGCTGACCTTCAAGGGATTCTATAAGAGCAGTTTCCTCACCGCAAACGAATGCGCCTGCTCCTGCTTTTATTCTAAATGAACAGGAGAAGTCAGAGCCCAAAATATTGTTGCCGACATATCCTTTCTCCTTTGCTTGTTCAATAGCTTTTTCGAGTCTGGCAATGGCAAGGGGATATTCAGCACGAACATACACAACAGCTTCTTTTGCGCCTATAGCATAGGCTCCGATGAGCATACCCTCGATAAGTGCATGTGGGTCGCTTTCAATAACCGCTCTGTCCATGAATGCACCAGGGTCACCCTCGTCAGCGTTGCAGATAAGATATTTTTCTTCGCCATCGCTCTGCCTGGCGGCGTTCCATTTGAACCATGTGGGGAATCCGGCTCCGCCTCGTCCTGCAAGACCGGATATTTTTATTTCATCAATAACCTGCTCGGGAGTTAAGGACTCTATAACCTTTGAAAGGGCAGAATATCCGCCGTGAGAAATATAATCATTTATATCTTCCGGGTCAATTATTCCGCAGTTTCTCAAAGCGATACGAGTCTGTTTTGAAAGAAATTCGCTGTCGTCATCGGAAATTTTAAGGTTTTTTATAGCACTTTCATCGCCGGTAGCGATAAATTGAAGTATGTATTCAACATCACTTTCTTTGACTTGGACGAGCCTTGCGCAAAGCTCATCGTTATTGTATATATCGACTATCGGTTCAAGAAAGCACATTCCTATACATCCGGTGACAGATAAGCCGAAAATATTGTCTGTGTTTGATTTTTCAAGAAGTGAGTATATTTTTGCGGCACCGGCGGAGATTCCGCAGCTGCCTTCGCCGACTTTAATGTTATACATCAGCGTTGACCTCCTCGGCTTTTTCTTTAAGCTCTTTTATAATATCTCTGATTTTCTGAGAAGTAAGACTTCCGTAAGTTTCCTCGTTTATCATCATAACAGGGGAGAGTGAACAGCATCCCAGGCAAGCAACTGTTTTGAGGGTGAACAGTCCGTCTTTTGTTGTTTCGCCGTCACGTATTCCGAGCTCTTCAAAAATAGTTTTTTCTATTATTTCGGAGCCGTTTACGTGACAAGCTGTGCCCTGGCAGAGCATTATAAAATATTTACCCACTGCTTCAAAACGAAACTGTGTATAGAATGTAGCGACACCGAATATTTTTGCAGGCGGTATACCTGTTTTGATTGCGATATAACTTAAAACATCGGCAGGCAAAAAACCGTATATGCCCTGTGTTTTTTGAAGAATTGTAATAAGACTGCCGTCAACATCCTTATACTCATTTATGACAGAATCAATAAGTGAAAGGTCGCTTGCTTTGACTTTAGAATTCACAATATTACCTCCGAATTTAATATATACATTATATAATAAATATACAAAAAAATTATACAACAAAACATAAGTGTTTTCAATAGTTGTAAATGTTTGAAAAGCTTTTTTGAAATAATTTTATATAAGATAAAATTATAAACGATTATGAAGATATAACTCGATTTCAGTTGACTTTGAAAAAAATATATATTATCATTTTATTAGTTGTAAAAAATCCTTTTGGAAGGTGAAAAGTATGAATATCAGAGATATGATTGACCTTGAGAACGTAAGCCATGAGGACCTTGATGAGATAATAAGGCTTGCGGGTGTTATAAAAGAAAATCCGTCATACTATACCGACCATTGCCACGGAAATATCATGGCAACATTATTTTATGAGCCGTCAACCAGAACGCAGATGTCTTTTCAGACCGCTATGCTCAGATTGGGCGGTAAGCTGATTGGATTTGATAACCCGGGAAACTCTTCGGTTTCAAAGGGCGAAAGCCTTAAAGATACTATCAGAGTTGTCAGCAACTATGCAGATATAATAGTTATCCGAAATGCATTTGAGGGAGCGGCACTTGCGGCATCTATGTATTCAAAGTGTCCGGTGATAAATGCGGGTGACGGCGGACATCTTCATCCCACGCAGACTTTGACCGACCTTGTTACGCTTTCGTATGAGAAGGGTAGACTTGACCATCTTGTAATCGGTCTTTGCGGTGATAATAAGAACGGACGAACCGTCCACTCGCTCATAAAGAGCCTTTCAAAATATGAAGGCAACCGATTTGTGATGATTTCAACGCCTGAACTTAGAGTGCCACAGTATGTTATAGACTGCCTTGAGGAAAACGGATGCGAATATTCTTTCTCTGAGAGTCTTGAGGATTCGATAGCTGAACTGGATGTGTTGTATATGACCAGGATTCAGCGTGAGCGTTTCGCAAGTCAGAGTGAGTATGAGAGTCAGAAAGGCGTGTTTGTTCTCGATGAAAGCAAGATGAAGCTTGCAAAACCGGACTTAAGGGTACTGCATCCGCTGCCGAGAGTTGATGAGATAACCGTTGGTGTTGACGATGACCCAAGAGCAAAATATTTCGACCAGACAGAGTATGGAATGTATGCCAGAATGGCATTAATAATAAAGATGCTTGAAAACAGAAGGTTTTCAGTTCCAAAGAAACTTCCCGACACACACAATCATGTTAAGTGCACCAATATGAGATGTATTACACAAACAGAGGAGTATCTTCCCAAAAGGTTTGCTCAAAGCGGTGACTCGTTGATTTGCGGATATTGTGAGCATGAGGCGGAGTAATAAATAAAAAATAAAAGCGTTGCAAGGGTTGTCCTTGCAACGCTTTTTGTTTGTGTTATCTAATTTACCATTTTTTACGCCAAGATTTAAGAGTATCTCTGAAACTATCCCAAATTCTATCTAATAGCTCATCAAGAGTTACGACATTTCCGCCGCTGATATAACTTCTGCCCATTTTGGAACCACATACTTCACAAAAACGTTCGCTTTCCATTCTGCCGGTTTTAGAATTTTTTACGTATGGGCTCCACTCGCCGTACTGGTGTTCCAATAATGGGATGATTTCCTCACTTGTAACTTCTCCGCATACTGTACATGAAGTTTTTGTATAACCGTTTTTAGTGCAGGTCGCAGCAACAGTGGTGGTCTCAAATTTGTGTCCTGTTTTTTTGATAACGGTGTTGCTGATTACTTCGCCACATACTGTGCATGAAATTTTTTCATATCCGTCTTTAGTGCAAGTGGCAGCAACAGAGGTGGTCTTTAATTGATGTCCTGTTTTTTGGATAACAATGTTGCTGATTACTTCGCCACATGTTGTGCATACAGTTTTCTTGCAACCGTCTTCAGTACATGTAGCTCCAGTGGTTGTTATGGCAGAATTGTGTCCAAGTGCCAAAATAATTTTTTCACTGATTAACTCGCCGCACTGAGAACATGT
Organism: Clostridia bacterium; assembly: GCA_017407995.1. Taxonomy (GTDB): domain Bacteria; phylum Bacillota; class Clostridia; order Oscillospirales; family Acutalibacteraceae; genus CAG-177. Next base: position 28,311 of record JAFQVM010000019.1, read on the forward strand.
TGTCTTTTCATATCCGTTTTCGGTACATGTGGCAGGGGAGGAGACAGTTTCAGCCTGATGGTTGCATTCTGTGAAAGCTTGAATGCAAACATTTTTAAAAGCGTATACTTTTGTGTCAACCCAATCTCCTACGTTAAGATAGCTTTCTCTTGAGTTGGAAGTGTATGAGCTTCCAACCTCTACAGGAGCCCAAGCATACCCGGAATCTTTTTCCACAGTCATAATTACGGAGAAAAACTCACCCGGCTCAAGGGTTATTTCTTTGGGAACGTCAATAGTATGATAGCCCTCTCTTGCAATGTTTGTTGACCATGATGCTGCAAGGGTACCGCCTTTAACCGGGGTAGTATAGTTGGAATCTAATCCCTTGTATATTTTGAATGTTACGTCGCTATCAGCACTCAGTGTGTAGGTGGATACTGATGTGAGTATTTCATGACCTTCAGCCTGGAATACGTTAGCTACTGTGACGTAATTCATGGAAATACCGATTGTTTTATTATAACCATTGCCGTTATAGCTGTAGTTGTTGTACAGGTCATCTGTTGATTGTGCAGTGAATCCTACAAAGTTCTCGAGTCTGTAGTCCTCATAGGAAATCCAGAAGTAACCGTCTAATCCCCAGTCGTCGCCCCAGCTGTTTTTGCACAGCCATGCGCCGTTTGAAGCGGGCTTGTTGGATGCTTTAAAGTTGTCAACAGAGTAATCATCATCCCAACCGACGATAACTATCTGGTGATTACCGGCTTCTTCACTACCGTTATAATAATAAGCGTATGTGTCGGTGTTGTAATATGAGTTGCTGGTGTAATAAGTAGCGGTTACAGAACCGTGTTCCATAATCCACTCTTTGACATCAGTAGTTCCAAGGAGAACTTCTGATGATTTGATAACGATACCGCTGCCGGTATCATATCTGCTGCTCTCATCATAGTTGCCCATTGCTGAAACATCACTCGGATAGAATGGATAATCATTTTCTTCAGCAGCGCCTGCCCAGCGAGCCAATGAATGTGTTGCCTTAAACCAGTTTCCGCCTGATGCCATACCTTTGTATGGGCTTGTGTTTGTAGAACCGTCGCCTGATGTGGTGTCATCTTCATTGTTTACTAAGCTGTTTTTGTTAAACCAAACAAAATGAGCTTCGGAATAGTCTGCGGAATTCACATCGTCAATTCCCTGGACTATACTGTCGGTTTCAAGGGCACTGAGTGTAGAAAAGGCCCAACAGCTGCCTGTGGAACCTTGATTCTTAGGTGTTGTGATGTAATTTTCTGCCCTTGAATCATATGAGGACGGCAAGACAGGAGCATAGAAGAGGTTGTTGTTTGACGAATCCTTCTCAAAAACAACTTCGTTACCATTTTCGTCGACGTATTTGTAGTCTGCATAACCAAACTCACTGCTTTCTTGAGTTTGTATACCGTAGGAAACAATTGAAACATCGGTGTTGGGTGAGGTTTGTGCACCAACGGATGCTGCTGGTGCGCCAATTTGTACGACAACAATTATCGTACTTACGATGGATGACAATAATTTTTTCATCAATAAGACTCCTTTCTAAAATATCATTTTCTCTATTTTTTTAGGCTGCAAAGCCATAACAGTAGTGAGTCGTAAATTAAACTTACAACAAAAAAATTTAATTGTCAACTAAATTTTGTAAAAAAATTGAAAAAATCTGAAAAATTTAAGGGATTTTAAGTAAAAAGCACAATTTAATCCTATAAAACCCAAAAAAACAGCTAAAACCCAAAGAGAGTTTAGCTGTTTTAAAAAAATGTTTTGTGTAATTTGAGAAAAGCCTAAAATTTTTCGGATTAAAAAGTGATTTGAGTCTAATCCGGATTTATCACTTTTTAATAGTCTGCAAGAATCCGCCGACCATTGAGAGTATGCGGTCATCTGCTCCGAGTTTTTCTGCAATGTTAACCAAAGTCTTGACTTTGACAGGATAGACTGGTTTGAATAGCGGACTTGCGACAGCCTTTGCGGCAAAGTCGCCTGCGGCGTTTTTGACTATTCCGTTAAGTTCTTTGCTTTGGAGAACAGCACCCAGATTATCATCGATAGAGAGCATGTTGGGGTCTTTTTCGCCTTCGTCGGAAACGAACCAGTTGCGGACAAAGGAAGAGCATTCCTCGGGCATTACATATGTTTGTGTAGGCTCATCTGTACCAATAACAGTTATAGTATGTTCAGGACGCTTCTTGCCACCGATTGCTGTAATGGTGTTTTCCCCTGGAATGATTTCGATATCCTTAAAGATAAATACTTTATCACCACTAATGGTTTGTGTTTTGCCGTTGCATTCGAGGGTAACTTCGGGACAGTTGGAATAAACCTTTATGTCTGTTTTGCCTATAGGGCGCTGAACAAATCGTTCTTTTGTGATATGTACAAACTTTTTGTCAGACCAATAGGCTTTGTAGAGCCAGAATGAGTCCTTTTTTATCTTTCGGTCAAAGGTGACAAGCCCCTTGTTGTTTCTACCTCTGAGTCCGCCTTCATTTCTCAGAGCAGAACCAAAGTCAAACATATTCCAAACATATGAACCCCAAAGCCAATCACGTTCGTTTATAGCTTTTGCGTAATGCTCGTGGAAGATTGCCTGATAATCTTCACTGTAATCGCCCTGAACGGGATTGTTTGAATGGTATTTAGTTATACCCTCTGCACCGTATTCAGAAAGACAAAGCTTTGTTTCGGGGTTCTTTGTGTGCCAATCGTCGAGCCATTTATCTATCTCGTCAGCTTTTCCTGCATACCAACCGTAGTAGTGGTTGTAGCCGAGAATATCTGTCAGTTTGTTAAGCGGTGATTCTATGGGACACACTGTGAGTTGTGCGCAGGTGGTGAGTCTGTTGGGGTCAAGGAACTTGGCGACCTCGTTCAGGTGGGTGAGCGAGGAAAGAAGCTTTTTGCTTTTTGAACCGCCTATGGTGATTTCGTTTGCAATACCCCAGCAGAAAATCGAAGTATGATTATAGTTTTGCTTTATGAGCTCAACCAGTTGACTTTCTGCATTTTTCTGTCTTTTCGGACTGAATTTTGAAATTACAGGAACCTCTGCCCATATAAGCAGTCCTTTTTCATCACAGAGTTCATAGAAATATTTGTTGTGCTGATAGTGAGCGAGTCTTATAGAATTAGCGCCTACATCTAATATAAGGTTAATATCTTCGGCGTGCTCTTTGTTTGTTATGGCATTTCCCATATTTTCTCTGTCTTGGTGACGTGAGACGCCATTGAGCTTTATGTGCTTGCCGTTGAGGAAAAATCCCTTTTCGCTGTCGACATAAAACTCACGCAGACCCGTACGGATATTTAAACAATCCGTGATTTCGTCTTCTGCGAAAATCTCACATTTTACGGTATAGAGATACGGGTTTTCAACACCCTGCCAAAGAATGGGGTTGTCTACTTTGAGAGTTGAATAGACTATAGGTTTTAATGCACATTCTGCTGATGTGAGTTCTTCGCCTTGGGCGTTGATGAGTGTAAAACGTGCTTTGTGTGAATAGTCTGCGTTGTCTATCAAAGCTTTTATTTGGATTTCCCAACCGTTTACGGTTTTTACAGGTGTAATATAAACACCGTCTGAGCCGTAGTCTGCCATTGAGAAACGGCAATCCTCAACTTCGATAAGGTTTACATCACGGTAGACTCCGCCGTAGAAGGTGAAGTCGGCAGCAGTGGGATATACAGTTTCGTCTGGAGTGTTGTCGGCGATGATTTCTAATTTACAGCCGTTCTTTATATACTTTGTGATATCGGTTCTAAAAGTGGAGTATCCGCCTTCATGGATAGCGACAAGCTCGCCGTTAATATGTATCTCAGCTTTTGAGTTTACGCCCTCGCACTCCAAGAAGGTTATATTATCGGAGGGCTGAAGTTCCTTTGCATAAACACCCCTTGCACGCAGATAGCCGTCGGTGCCGTCTTGACCGTCAAATGCATTCCAGGTATGAGGAATGTTGACTGTTTGAGTTTCTCCGTTAATGGTAAAAAGCCAATCTTTGTTTATATTAGTAATCTTTCTCATGTTAGCCTCCATATCTTTAAAATTTCCATTATTATGATACCAAAAAACGGAGTTTTAGTCAAACAAACGTGCATTTATGCAGATGCCAAAGCCATAATAAAAATGTATATTTAATGTTTAGTACGAAAGGAATATAGTGATGTCTGTAGTTACAGTTACAAAAGATAATTTTGAACAAGAGGTTTTGAAGTCTGATAAACCCGTGCTTGTTGATTTTTGGGCAAGCTGGTGCGGACCGTGCCGAATGCTTTCGAGAGTTGTTGATGAGATTGCGTCTGAACACGGTGATAAAAAGATATGTAAAATCAACGTTGACGAACAACCTGAGTTGGCACAACAGTTTAATGTTATGAGCATTCCTACTTTGATAGTCTTTAAAAACGGTAACACCGTAAAAAGGGTAGCGGGAGCACGGCCTAAACAGGATGTTTTGAATTTGTTTAATTCATAAACAAAACACACCCCGATACATCAATGTGTATCGGGGTGTATATATTTTTGATTTAAGCCTCTGGGCAGATGTTTGTTGCGATGATATCAACGCCTGTGCCGAGAATATCTTTGCAGACTATGTCGCCGATTTTGACAGGAGCCTTTATTTCAAGGGAAGCGATGTGCTTTGCGCATTCCATAATAAGACCCTTGGGTACAGCCTGAGCTGACTTTACGGGAACTACGGGATGAATACCGCCGCTAACCTTGACAGTGGTGGTAAGGCTTCTTGCCGGAGCGGTACACTCAGTTCTTGCATAGGCATCGCCACGCTTGCAAGTATTGCCGGAGATAGAGAGAATCTCTCCGTTGTCGTTCATATCAACGGAAATCTGGCAACCCATAGGGCAGGCTACGCAAATAATATCCTTTACCATGATTAATCCTCCACCTGAATTTCGATTATGCCGTTCTCATCAAAGTTTTTAAGCATATCGTTTTTAATAACAACGTTCTCCATTTCACCAGGAGCGAGTCTGGGCCTCTTTCTGCTGATGATTTCCTGACCGTTATAGGTGACTATAATTTTAGCATTCTTGTGAACATCTCCGACCCTGAAATAGAGTTCGACATCACCCTCGTTTGCCAGGTCGATTTTTTGGGGAACTATGTAACGTACTCCGTTGATACCCTTGGTCTTAACATATTTTTTATCGGTTTTGCCGCCGAGTATATATTTTGCAGCGCCTTCACCGGCAATCTGGCTTTCTTTTGTGACGAAGTCAACAAGGTCGTGAACGTGAAGAACGTTACCGCAAGCGAAAACACCGGGATGTGAAGTTTCTCTTAATTCGTCAACAACAGGACCGTTTGTTACAGGGTCGAATTCGATACCCATGTTCTTTGAAAGCTCATTTTCGGGTATGAGTCCGACTGAAAGCATGAGTGTGTCACAGGGAACAAACTCCTCTGTGCCGGGAATAGGACGGCGGTTATCATCAACCTTGGCGATGGTTACGCCTTCGAGGCGCTCTTTGCCGTGAATGTCGATGACTGTTGTACTGAGCTTTAACGGAATGTCAAAATCGTCAAGACACTGGACGATGTTTCTTGTAAGACCGCTGGAGTAGGGCATAAGCTCACATACCATCTTGACCTTTGCACCCTCAAGAGTCATACGGCGTGCCATGATAAGACCGATATCACCTGAACCGAGGATGACTACTTCTTTGCCGGGCATATAACCGTCTATATTTACGTATTTCTGAGCAGTACCTGCTGAAAGGACGCCTGCACAGCGAGTGCCTGCGATGTTGAGTGCACCTCTGGGACGTTCACGGCATCCCATGGCAAGAATAACTGCTGTTGCATCAATTTCGAGCAGACCGTCGGTTTTGTTGACTGCTGTTACGACATTGTCATCTGATATGGAGAGAACCATTGTGTCGATTTTGACTTCGATATCGCTATCCTCAACAAGCTCGATGAAACGTGCGGCATATTCCGGTCCGGAGAGTTCGGTTTTGAAATAGTGCAGACCGAAACCTGTGTGAATGCACTGTTCAAGGATGCCACCAAGAGTTTCGGCACGTTCAAGGACGATGATTTTCTCTACGCCGCACTCACGGGCTCTGAGAGCGGCAGCCATACCTGCGGGGCCTCCGCCGATAACAGCAAGGTCATATTTAATCATAGTTATTCATCCTTTCAATGTCGCAGGCTACTTAGTTCTGCCAAAGAGAATTTTTGATTCTCCACCGCATTTTGTTATTTCATCAAGCTCCTGACCAAGCTCTCTTGCGAGTATTTCAACAACCTTTGAACCGCAGAAACCGCCTTGACAACGGCCCATTCCGGCTCTTGTGCGGCGCTTGACACCGTCAACATCAATAGCGCCTGCGGGTGCATGGATTGCATCGATGATTTCACCTTCGGTTATTGTCTCACAGCGGCATATGATTCTGCCGTAAGCGTTGTTTTTCTCAATAAGAGCCTTGCGCTCTTCAGTGTTCATCTCACGGAAACGTACGGGAGCGGGTCTGCCTGGTACGAAATCAACATTCTTTTCAGCGCCGCCCATGGCTTCAATAACCATGTTACAGACATACACACCTATAGCCGGAGCGGACGACAGACCGGGCGATTCGATACCGGCAACGTTTATGAACTTATCATCTTTTGAGCTGGACTCAATTATAAAATCGTCTGTAGGACTGTGCGCACGAATTCCTGCAAAGGAGGTTATGATTTCACGTGTGGTGAGTGAGGGGACAGATTTGAGCGCAGTCTTGAAAACACCGTCAAGACCGTCTGCGGTAGTTGCACAATCATCCTTCTCCTCGATATCTATTGCGCTGGGTCCGATGAGTAGGTTGCCGTCGACAGTAGGAGTTACAAGAATACCCTTACCCATTTTTGACGGGCATTGGAAAATGACGTGGCTTACTTTGTTGCCGACCGCTCTGTCCATAAGCATATATTCGCCCTTGCGGGGGATTATTGTTATTGAGTCGTCACCGATAAGCGAGGCAACCTGGTCACAGAAAGAGCCTGCTGCGTTTATGACATATTCGGCTTCGATAGTTTTGTCCTCTGATTTAAGCACGAAATTTCCGTCAGCATTTTTGTCTATTGCAATAACATTAAAATTGCGGATAAATTCAACACCGTTAGTAACAGCGTTTTCGACAGTTGCGATTGTCAGCTCATAGGGACAGACAATACCTGCTGTCGGTGCGAATAAGGCTGCAACAGCTTTTTCGTTAAGATTGGGCTCTTCTTTATGAAGCTCATCTGAATTCAAAATGCGAAGACCTGGAACGCCGTTTTCTTCGCCACGTGCTTTGAGCTTTTCGAGGTGTTCGATTTCGTCTTTCGAAAAAGCAACGACATAAGAACCGATAGGCTTAAACGGGACATGCAGGACGCTGCAAAGTTCAGGCATAATAGAGGTGCCCTCGACATTGAGTTTTGCTTTGAGTGTTCCGGGTACAGCGTCGAATCCGGCGTGGACAATAGCGCTGTTTGCCTTGGTTGTTCCCATAGCCATATCGCTGCATCTTTCAATCAAAGCAGTTTTGATGTTGTATCGGCTGAGCTCTCTGGCTATCATGGCGCCGGTGACGCCTGCACCGATAATTGCTACATCATATGACATATTTTAACCTCCAGACAGAATAGTGTTATAAACAAAAAAATTATATCACTTTTTGTCTTTATAAACAAGTGCGAATATCGAAAAAATATGTTTAATGAAATGGTTAAAATGCCAAAAATAACCGTGTTTATATGTAGCTATAAATAAAAAGAATTCAATGCTTAAATAATTCCGTTGAGTAATGGTAAAACTAAGCACGGATTACGGTAGGAGGGATATTTGATTTGGAAAAATATCTTGTTGAACTAAACGGTATATCAAAACGGTTTCCTGGAGTTGTGGCGCTTGACAATGTTTCGTTTAATTTGCGAGCGGGTGAGGTTCATGCGCTTTTGGGTGAGAACGGAGCCGGAAAGTCCACACTTATGAAAATAATAGGCGGCATATATCAAAAAGACGATGGCACGGTTAAAATACGTGGCAAGACAGAAGAGTATTCAAGTGTCGGAGAGGCGGCGGCATTGGGTATAGCTGTTATTCATCAGGAACTCAATATGTGCAGACATCTAACTGTGGCTGAGAACATCTTTTTGGGTCGAGAGATAGAAAAATTCGGAGTGGTTGATTTCAAAGCTCAAAATGAGCAGACGGCAAATATTTTATCTGATTTAGGGCTTGATTTTTCACCTGATACGGTAGTGGACAAGCTTCCTGTTTCAAAGCAGCAAATGGTTGAGATTGCAAAGGCTCTTTCAACTAATGCTGACATTATTATAATGGATGAACCGAGTTCTTCGCTGACTGAACGAGAAACCGAAGAACTGTTCAGAATAATAGGAGATTTAAAGTCTAAGGGTAAGGGCATTATTTATATATCTCATCGTCTTGAAGAGCTTGAGCGAATAACGGACAGAATAACCATAATGCGTGACGGAAAATATATAAAGACGATGAACTTTAAAGATACAACCATAGAAGAGATAATCTCACTGATGGTAGGACGTGAAATAACTGAAAAATATCCGCATGAGGACGTCAAACGTGGCAATAAGATAATGGAAGTGAAAAATCTGTCTACTGCTCATGTTGACAATGTGAGTTTTGAACTTTTTGCGGGTGAGATAATAGGTTTTGCAGGACTTGTAGGAGCGGGAAGAACGGAGCTTGTCAGAGCTATATTCGGAGTTGATAGAATCACCGATGGAGAAGTGATTGTTTTTGACAAAAGCGTAAAGCTTAAAAGTCCACGTGATGCTATAAAAGCCGGTATAGTGTGTGCGCCGGAGGACAGAAAAAAAGAAGGACTGCTCATAAAGCTCAATATCTCTGAGAATATAGCCCTCGCAAACCTTGATACCATAGCGAACAGGATTGGCATAATCAGCTCAAAAAAAGAAAAGGACCTTACCAAAAAGGCGATAAAGGAGTTGAGAATAAAAACTCCGTCAAGCCGTCAGGAGGTAAAGAATCTTTCGGGCGGTAATCAGCAGAAAATTGTTGTAGGCAAGTGGCTTGTCAGAAATGCAAAAGTGGTTATTTTTGATGAGCCTACAAGAGGTATAGATGTAGCGGCAAAGGTTGAGATATATAACCTTATGAACAAATTAAAAAAGCAAGGTATAGGCGTTATGTTTGTTTCGTCGGAACTTCCTGAGGTGCTTGGGATGAGCGACAGGATAATCGTAATGTGTGCGGGCAGAATAACCGGTGACATGCAGCGCTCTGAAGCGACTCAGGAAAAAATAATGGAGCTTGCAACTAAATTTCAGGCAGAGGTGATTGAATAGATGTTCAAAAAAATCTTTTCCGCAAGAGGTATGGGACAGGTTATATCTGTATTTGCTGCTCTTGTTGTCATGGTGATAGTGTTCGGAGTCATCAATCCGCTTTTCTTTTCCTCGTCTAATATAACAAACCTACTGCGTCAGGTAGCGCCTATATTGATAATAGGAATAGGACAGTCCTTTGTTCTTATAAGTGCGGGTATTGACCTTTCGATAGGTTCGGTAGCGGGAATGTCGTGTATGCTCTGTGCAACCCTGATGACAAGATTGAATATGAATCCGATTTTTGCAGTTATAATAACTTTAGCTTGCTGTTTGGTAATAGGTACGGTTAATGGCTTGCTTATATCTGTTGCAAAACTGCCTGCGTTTATAGCTACTCTGGGTACTATGATAATAGCCAGAGGTGTAGCTCAGCTTGTAAACGGGAATATGAATACTGACGGTATTCCCTCGGATGCATTTAAAGAGTTTTTCTATTACGGTTCTTTCTTGGGAATTTATACTCCTATATGGATAGCGGCAGTTTTGTTTGTGATTTTTGCGTTTGTGCTTGCTAAAACCTCAACGGGACGTCATGTCTATGCTCTCGGCTCCAATTATGAGGCGGCAAAACTTTCGGGAGTAAATGTTGCGGCGGCTGAAACGAAGGTTTATATAATCAGCGCTTTTCTTGCGGGGGTTGTAGGACTGATATTGACGGCTCAAAGCGGTATGGGAAGCATGGATGCGGGAACAGGATATGAACTTAATGCGGTTGCGGCCTCTGTTATAGGTGGCGTGAGCACCATGGGCGGACAGGGTATGCTGTTCGGTACGGTTATAGGTGCGTTCATTTGGGGCGTTTTGAATAACGGTTTGCAGTTTGCCGGTGCACCTTTAGCTCTTAGAAATATAGTCATTGGTATTGTCGTTATAATCTCTGTTCTGATAGACAGAGTTGTAAGAGGAAACAGAAAACTGAATAGTAATGTGCTTAAAGGCTTAAAACTTAAAAAGAACGGATAACAGGAGGAAAAATCATGAAAAAAATAATAGCTGTATTGATGTCTGCTTTGCTTGCTTTTTCTCTGCTTGCCGCATGTGGCAGAGGTGGTACTACTGGAGATAACGGGGGAGCGGGAAACGCAGCAAACGAAAATCTTAAAATTTACCTTATAACAATGGATAAGATGGACCAGCATTGGGTGTCTGTTGACAAAGGGGCGTCAGCTATGGCGAAGCAGTTGGGCGTAACCTATAAATGGGTTGCTCCTGACGTGAAAGATAATGCCAAGCAAATAGAATCTGTCAATAACGCTGTAGCCGATGGGGCTAATCTTATTATGCTTGCGGCGAATGACCCTGTTGCAATTTCGCAGGCAATAAAAAATGCGAAGCAGCAGGGAGTAAAAATAATATATGTAGATTCACCTGCTGATGAGACAGGAATAGCAACGCTTTCAACAGATAACTATAACGCAGGCATCCTTGCCGGTGAAACGATGCTTGAAGAGTTGGAAGCAGCAGGAGCTACGAGCGGTAAAATAGGAATAATCGGAGTTAATACCGCTACAAATTCGAGCATGAACCGTGAACGAGGTTTCAGAGAAGCGATTGAGAACGATGGCAGATTTACAATTCTTACCACCGAATACAAAGGTGGCGATGCAGCTGCTTCGCAGGAATCTGCTGCGGGATTTATAACCGGTAATGCTGACCTTGTAGGAATATACGGAGTTAATGAGGGTACAACTGTAGGTGTGGGTAATGCAATTAAGGATTCGGGTAAAAAAATAGTGGGAATAGGATTTGACTTTTCCAATACTATCCAATCACTGATTAATGACGGCAGTCTCAAGGCGGTTATGGTTCAGAATCCTTATACAATGGGTTATCTCGGAATGGCTCAGGCATTCGCTGCACTAAACGATTACACAACAGGACCTGATGTTATTGATACCGGCGTTTCTGTAGTTCGTTCGAAAAAATAAAAATATATTGATTTTTTGATTTGAAATAAAAAATAATATAGAAATAAGCGAAACACAGAAATTATTTTTGTGTTTCGCTTTATTGTTGAATATTTTTTGTTAAAAACAACAAGAATAAAAATGATTTAAAATAAAATCAAGGAGAATATAAGAAATGCAAAAATATTTTCGGAGTTTTAGAAAAAAACAAATAATTTTTATAAAAAAATATAAAAAGTGAAATACAACATTTTAAAACACATGATTTTTAAAATTATTTTGTGAAAAACGGCTTTTTAAGAAAAATATTTTGTAAAAATATTTAAAAATCAAAAAAATTAATTGGCTTAGTCTCTAAAGCTTTTTAAAAATTTCAAAAAGTTATACTGTAAAACAATATTTCCTGCAAAATATATCTTTTGCAGGAAATATTGTTGTAAATACAAAGGACAAATTAAATTATTTGTTTAAATCGGTAAACATATCATTGATTATTTTCTTAACTTGCGGAATAACATCATCAATTGCGACCTTTTCGTTTATGCTCTTCGTACGAGTCATAACTTCGCAGCAGCCTTCATTAAGATTTCTGGGGCTGACAACAACTCTGACAGGACAGCCGAGAAGGTCAGCGTCAGAGAACATAACACCGGGGCGTACGTTTCTGTCGTCATAGACTACTTCAATGCCATCCTTTTGCATATCAGCATATAGTTTATCTGCAAGTGCTTTTGCATTTTCATCATCGGCTCTCAAACAGCACAGGTGAACCTGCCAGGGAGCAATTGAAATTGGCCAAATCGGGCCGTAATCGTCATGGTGAGCCTCACAGACGGAAGCAGCAAGTCTGCCGACGCCAATGCCGTAGCATCCCATTATAGGATGTTTTTCAACACCCTCATTATCAAGATAGGTCATGCCCATAGACTCTGTATATTTGGTTCCAAGCTGGAATATGTTACCTACTTCGATACCACGTGAGATTTTGATTGAGGGTTTGCCGCACTGTGGACAAATACCGCCGTCAACGATTTTTGCAAGGTCGTGATATTCGACTTCTCCTACATCACGGGAGATGTTGAGGCCTGTATAGTGATATTCTTCTTCGTTGGCGCCGCATGAGAGGTTGGTGGCACCTTCAAGGGATTTATCCAGAAGAACAGTAATATTTTCGGAAAGTCCGCACGGGCCAATAAAGCCTGCATGCAGTCCGCAATCTTCGGTAATAACACCGGGATGAACAGCCTCACCTAAAAGATTAGTAAGCTTGGTTTCGTTTACATCAAGGTCGCCACGAATAAATACAACAACGAACTCATCGGTCATGTTCTTCTGATAGACAACAGCCTTACAAGACTTTTCAAGAGGGGAGTTAAGAAATTCGCAGATATCTTCTATTGTGTGAATGTTGGGAGTGTAGACTTTTGTGAGGTCCTCAAGTTTGTCATCTGCGACATTTTCGATTATACTCTGGGCAGCTTCCATATTTGCACGGTAGTCGCAATCAGCACAAACGGCTATAGAATCTTCGCCTACGGGAGTGAGAAGCATATATTCGTGGGAAACGCTGCCGCCCATCATGCCGGAGTCTGATTTAACGGTGATAACTTCAGGAATACCTGCACGTGCAAAGATACGGTTGTAAGCATCGTAGCACTCCTGATAGTAGCTTTCGAGGTCCTCCTGTGAGGTGTGGAAAGAGTAGGCATCTTTCATCGTGAACTCACGAACACGGATGAGACCGCCTCTCGGACGTCCCTCATCACGGAACTTTGTTTGAATCTGGTATATCATAAAGGGATATTTGGTATAGCTGTTTGCATAGTCACGTACGAGCTGAACGGCAGCCTCCTCGTGAGTCATGCCGAGTACCATGCGGGCGTTGTTACGGTCTGTGAAACGCAACAACTCACTTCCTACACTTTCATATCTGCCTGACTCGTCCCAGAGAGTTGCGGGAAGAGTTACGGGGAACAGGACTTCCTGACCGTCAATGGCATCCATCTCCTGACGGATAATATCTTCAATTTTTTTAGTTATACGTTTGAGAGGCATATACTGTGAAAATATGCCGTTAGCGACGTTTTTCATGTAACCGCCACGCAGCATCAGCGCATGGCTGTCAATTACGCAATCGGAGGGCTTTTCTTTAAATCGTTCACCAACAAGTTTGTCAATCTTCATTTTGTTCATCCTTTCAAAAAAATATGTCCCGGGCAAAAAGCCCGGGACAAACATAAAAGTCTGCGGTACCACCCGAGTTCGGATATTTCTATCCGCTCTCAATCCTTTAACGCAGGTAACGTCGGTGCATTTAACACCGAAGCTCCAAGGCGGGTTCGATTTTTTGTCACTAAGACTTGCACCAACCGTCTTATCTCTTTGCTGACATTAAACCTACTATTCCTCTTCACGGCATTTGTCTATGAAACTTCATATATTTTACTATGTGTTTTTTTAAAAGTCAATGTTTGTAAAAACTTTTGTCAATATTAATATGTATGAAGGTTTTAATAATAATATAAATTGTTTAACCTTACATTCTGTTCTATGTTTAAAATTTATCGATAAGCAAACTATTGATTTTTAAACTATCATTTGGTATCATAAACAGCATAGACTAAAAAATAAGGAGATATAGAGATGGAAAGGCTTGAGATTGCAAAGCTTTATGCCTCTAAAGAGGAGTTCGGCTCAAAAGAAATCACCGTCTGCGGATGGGTTAAGACTATCCGTGATTCTAAGGCTATCGGCTTTATGGAGATAAATGACGGAAGCTATTTCAAGGGTTTACAGGTTGTTTTTGAGAGCGAAAAGCTTGATAATTATAAAGATATAGCAAAGCTTAACGTTGGTGCTGCAGTTAAGGTAACAGGTGAGTTTATCCTCACTCCGCAGGCTAATCAGCCTTTTGAGATAAATGCAACTGTTATCGAGGTTGAGGGACAGTCGACCCCTGAGTATCCGCTTCAGAAAAAGCGTCATACTCTTGAGTATCTCCGTACTATAGCGCACCTTCGTCCGAGAGCAAATATCTACTCTGCGGCATTTCGTGTGCGTTCGGTTGCGGCTTTCGCTATACACAAGTTCTTCAATGAGCGTGGCTTTGTATATGCACATACTCCGCTTATCTCTTGCAGCGACTGTGAGGGTGCAGGTGAGA
>JAFQVM010000020.1 GCA_017407995.1 Clostridia bacterium
GCCGATTACCGCCGATTCAAGATTGTCGCAATAGCTGAATACACTGTAGGACAACTCCTCAACACTATCGGGAATGGTGATCGCGGTAAGAGAACTGCAAAAACCGAACGCTTGTCCTCCAATTCTTTTTAACGAATTTCCAAGTTGAATGTTGCGAAGATTTTCACAGTGGATAAAGGCAGAATGCCCAATCTCCTCTACGCTATCTGAAAGCACCACTTCTGTCAACTGCTTGGCATTTTCAAAAGCATAGTCTTCAATAATAAGAACGCCGTTTGGAATGCTGTAGGAGCTGACATTTTGACCTGCTGTATACTTGATAAGACGTGTGCCGTCATGAGAAAACAAGATTCCGTCTACCGACTTGAAATGAGGACTTTTGTCGGATACGACAATGTTCAAAAGTGAGTCGCAATGTTCAAAAGCCATGTGCCCGATAGATTCCACACTTTCAGGAATATAGAGCGTCTCTAAAGAAGAGCAATAACTAAACGCAAACGAGCCGATAGATACAACAGCATCCGAAACAAACAGCTCACGGAGCGAGCTGCAACCTTTCATGGCAGAACCGCAAACAACGACGGTGTCGGGGTGAATAGTGACAGTCTCAGCATCCTCGGATGCCATAGAAACCAAGGCTAAATATGGGTTTTCTTCGTTCCCTACATAGTAGCCGTTTTTGTATTTATTATAGATCATTTTCTCACAAAAGGAAAATGGAGAAAAATCGATCTCCCGTATTCCTCGCCCCAAAGTAACGTGTTCCAAGGCGTAGCACTTTGAAAATGCGAGACCGCCTATTCTGACCACGCTGTCTGGAATCGTCACCGATCTCATATTATCGCAATGGTGAAATGCAGTGCTGTCAATTGCAACAACCGGCATACCCTTGATGCTTCCAGGAACGGTAACTTCCGCATCGTTACCGGTATATTGTGTGATGGTCACTTCGTCATTTTCAACTGTATATCGGTAATCTCCGGATCGAAATTCGCGAATTCCATTCATACAAGCAGAAAAACAGAGTGCACACAATGTTATTGTTAACAGAAAAGACAATAAAGAGAGAGCTTTTTTCATATCTTTACTCCTTTACCTGATTCATATATATTCATTATAACATACATCCGCTGTATTGTCAATTCTTTCGGATGTTTTAGCTTTCCTGCAAGTAAGAAAGGCACTTATGGAATATTCTGCCATAAGTGCCTTTGCGTTATTTTAGCCATTAATGACGTAACATTAAAGATTTTGATAAAGAAAAGTGAGTGTCCATAACTCAAATCCGTTATGAACACTCGATATGGTCTAAGTGACAGGATTCGAACCAGCGGCGCACAACCGTGGAACCCCCGAGGCTCGGCAGGCTCGCCTTGGGGAACCCCCGCCACCCCTCGCGCTTCGCGCGGGCGTGGTTTCGGACACTGATTCAAAGCAAATCGTACAAACAAGAAAAAAAGCAGATAGTTGTTAAGACTTGCTAATTCAAAAAAGATAGGCGTAAAAGTTTGAAAAACAATAATATAGGCGGAGATGACACAATGACACTCCAAAACTTGTTTTGGCAAGTGGAATTGCGTGTAGCGACCAACGGGAGCCGTATTGGAGGCTTTTGCCTTGCAAAAAGAGCATTTTTCCCTTGTGAGCGAGCTCACAGATGACTCCACCTCGCTTGCGCACCACATTTTGACGGAGTCACAAAATGAGGTTTGAAACAACACTCTATCTCTGCCAAAAAACTCAGAGGGACAAAAGGGCTGATGTTCTTAGCGGAGAATTTGAACAACACCGCTAAGTGCGAGCATCGCATTTGACTGGTTAATCGCATTAGGGGCTAAGCCAAAACCCTTATTACAAACAGAAAGAGATAACAAATCGTGTTCGTCGAAATGTTATCTCTTTTTCTGTTGTTATAAAGTGATATTCTTTGCTGACGCAAAGAGTGATATTGTCGCACAGC
>JAFQVM010000021.1 GCA_017407995.1 Clostridia bacterium
GTGCACGTGCAGGCGCAGTTAACATCGTTCCCAACAGCACCGGCGCTGCAAAAGCAATCGGTCTCGTTATCCCCGAGCTCAACGGCAAACTCATCGGTTCTGCACAGAGAGTTCCCGTACCGACAGGTTCTACAACAATCCTTACAGCTGTTGTTAAGGGCAGCGACGTAACAAAGGACGGCATCAACGCTGCTATGAAGGCTGCTGCTTCTGAGTCCTACGGCTACAATGAAGACCCCATCGTTTCATCCGACGTTATCGGCATGAGATATGGCTCACTCTTTGATGCTACTCAGACAATGGTTGCTAAGATTGCTGACGACCTTTATGAGGTTCAGGTTGTTTCTTGGTATGACAACGAAAACTCTTACACAAGCCAGATGGTCAGAACCATTAAGTATTTCGCAGAGCTGTAAGATTAACAAAATGCCCGCTGTGATTTTTCACAGTGGGCTATTTTTATGTGCGTATACGCTTGTGAAGTGAGTTGTGATATGTTATAATAACAAAGTATTTTGTTTTTTGCAGGAGATGTTTAAATGAGCAAAACCAAAGCGAAAAATGAGCAGGCACAGGGTCTGAAAATTGATAAAAAGACGGTTATCAGCATAACAGCGCTGTTGTTTGCGATAATGATTTTTGCGGGAGTTCTGACACAGGTTATTCCCAGAGGTGTTTTTCAAACCGATGCCGAGGGCATGGTTATAGAGGGTACATACTCACGCTTTGAGGGCGATGAGGGTAAGATGTCCTGGTGGAAGATACTTGCGGCGCCGGTGTTGGTTTTCGGCTCATCACAGGCGACGTTGGGCCTTGGCATAATAGCCCTGATAATTCTTATCGGCGGCACTTTCCTGATTCTCGACAAAAGTGGAGTTCTCAAATATATAATGTCCGCAGTTGTAAGCAAGTTTGAAAAGAAAAAGTATCTGCTTCTTGCAATGACTGTTTTGGTTTTGATGGTTTTAGCCTCCGTAATGGGCATACTTGAAGAGAGTATAACACTTGTACCTCTGGCTGTTGCGATATCACTCGCACTCGGTTGGGATTCCTTTGTGGGTCTTGGTATGAGCCTTGTTGCAATAGCATTCGGTTATACGGCGGCAACATTTAATCCGTTTAACGTAGTTGTCGTGCAGTCTATGGCTGAACTGCCGCTGTTTTCGGGTCTGCTCTACAGAATAGTTGTGTTTATCGTTATATACGCTGTACTTACAGGCTACCTTATTGTCTATGCAAAAAGAATAGAAAAACATCCCGAAAAGTCGCTTTCATATAAAGGTGATATTGAGCTTCGAGAGCGTTATTCAGCAGGAGTTGACCGTGAGGCTCTTGCAAATCCCGCACTCAAAAAGGCTACAATAACATTTATTTCTTGTGTGTCGTGCGTGTTTGTGGTTTTTGCAATCTCATTTGCTCTTCAGAAGGCAAGCTTTATAAGCGACTCTGTTAAGGATATCATAAGCTTTCTGCCGATGGTGTCAATGGCAATCTTCTTTACTATAGGCGGACTTGCCGCAGGACATAAGGCGGGTATAAGAGGCAAAGAACTCGGAGCGGGCTTTGCTCAGGGTATCAAGACGGTAGCACCGTGTCTGCCGATGATATGGTTTATTATGTGCATCACCTACATTTTGCAGGAGGGCAATATAATCCACACCATATTGAATTTTGTCTACGAGATAACGTCAGGTTTGACGAGTACACAAGCACTGTTTGCTATATTGCTGTTTGTTGTCGTGCTTGAGTTTATAGTAGGCTCAGGAACGGCGAAAGCATTTCTTATAATGCCGATAGTTTTGCCACTGGCAGACCTTCTTAATGTCAGCCGACAGTCTGTGGTGCTCGCTTTCACAATGGGCGACGGCTTTTGTAACATACTCTATCCCACGAGCGGAATAATGATTATTGCAATAGGTATAGTAGGTATATCATACGGAAAATATATGCGTTGGTCATGGAAACTGTTTGTATTGGAATTTGCGGCTGCAGCGGCACTTTTGTTGGGTGCTGTGGCCATAGGATATTAAAACAAAGGAGGACCCCAAATGAAACCGTTTATGGATAAAGATTTTTTGCTCAATAATGATACCGCACGTGAGCTTTTTGCGGCTGCGGATGAGATGCCGATATTTGATTGGCATTGTCATTTGTCACCCAAGGAGATTTATGAGAATAAGACTCCTGAAGATATAGCATACCTTTGGCTCGCAGGCGACCACTATAAGTGGCGTGCAATGCGTTCATACGGTATTGACGAAAAATATATCACGGGTGACTCAACAGGATATGAGAAGTTTATGGCATGGGCAAAGGTTATGCCCTCGCTGATAGGAAATCCGCTTTATCATTGGACACATCTGGAGCTCCAGCGTTATTTTGATATCTATGAGCCGTTAAGCGAAAAGACAGCTCAGAGCATCTGGGAGAAGGCAAATGCAAAGATAGCTGCGGGCGGATTTACTCCCCGTGAGCTTATCGAGAATTCAAACGTTGCTTGCCTTTGCACCACTGACGATGCAGCCGATACTCTTGAGTATCACAAGCTTTTGGCAGAGGATGAGAGCTTCAAGTGCAAGGTCCTTCCTGCTTTCAGACCTGATAAGGCTCTTGGAATTGAGCTTGACGGTTACTGTGAATGGGTAAAAGCACTTGAAAATGTTTCTGGCAAAAAGATTGAGAGCTACGCTGAGCTTACATCAGTTCTTCTTGAAAGAATAGAGCTTTTTGCCCAGCGGGGATGCCGTGCAAGTGACCATGCTTTCACAAAGGTTCCGTATATGAGAGCTGATGAAGCTGAGCTTGATATTATATACAAAAAGGCAATCGCAGGCGAAACACTTGATGCCGATGAAATTGAAAAATATAAGACAGAGCTTATGCGCTTCTTTGCTAAAGAGTATGCTCGCCGTGGTTGGGGTATGGAGATTCATATCGGTGCAATGCGCAACAACAATACTCCGAAGTTTAGGACACTTGGTCCTGACACGGGATTTGACTCAATAGCCGACTACGAGGTAGCATACAATCTTTCACGTCTGCTTGACTCCCTTGAGACAGAAGGACTGCTTCCCAAGACAATCCTGTTCACACTCAACCCGAAGGATAATTATGTTTTGGGCACAATGCTCGGCAACTTCCAGTCGAGCGAGGCGGCTTCGAAGATTCAGTTTGGCTCTGCATGGTGGTTTAACGATAACCTTGACGGTATGCGTGAGCAGATGAAAACACTTGCAAACTTAGGCGTGCTTGCAAAGTTTGTCGGCATGGTAACGGACTCACGTTCTTTCCTTTCATATCCGAGACACGAATATTTCCGCCGTATTCTCTGCGGAATAATCGGCGACATGGTTGACGGCGGTCTCTATCCTGCTGATATGGATACGCTTAAAGATATAGTCTGCGACATCTCCTTCAACAACGCAAAGAACTATTTCGGAATATAACATTAAAGCGGTACACTTTTGTGTACCGCTTTTTAGGAGTTTAAAATGGAAATCAGAAAAGAACTTTTCTATACAAAAGCGAATATATGGGTGCGCTTTAATGATAACGGTACAGCGACTGTTGGAATAACTCCGTATGGCAAAGAACTGTTTAAAAAGATAAACTTTATCAATCTTTGCGATGAAGGTGAAACATTCTCAGCATATGACATTTTCGGTGATGTTGTAACATGTTGCAAAGGTGTATTTGACCTCTATGCGCCTATCGACGGCACCGTTTCATGTGTTAATGATGAGTTGCTTGATGAGCCGGAAAAAATAAACGATGACCCGTATGGAGAATGGCTTGTTGAATTTTACAATGTAAGAAAAACACAAAGACTCCTGACTGCCGAAGAATATGAAAAATTCATAAAATAAGATGTAAAGAGAAAAACACCTTGCTTAAACGCAAGGTGTTTTTGTTTATAAATCAATTTCCTTATAGTCGTGAATAAAGATGTTTGCAAGATTTTTAAGCTCTTCCCAGTTCGGTTCACTTTTATCGAAAATGCCTACAACATTATATCCGTTTGCTTTTGCCGTTTTTGCAGCATAAAGAGCATCTTCAAAAACCCATGTTGTTTCTTTGTCAGTTCCGATTTTTTGTAGCACTACATCATATACTTTTGGCTCCGTTTTTGCAGCACCAACCGTATAGGTGGAATATATAGCTGAAAAGTAATTGCGCATCCCGTATTTTTGGAGTACCGCTTCAAGAGCGGGCTCACCGGTAGCTGTTGCGATGCCCATTTTTACACCCTTGGCTTTGAGTTTTTCAAGAAAATCAATTATATCATTCTTAGGCTCTGCTTCAACGAGATATAGTTCCTTGATATATTCAAAAAACATTGAAAAAAGTTCTTCGTAGGATTCTTTGAGATTAAACCGTTCTTTCGCAAGAATGAGCGAATCTCTGAGAAAAAGTCCGTTGAAGGCATCTTCATCTTCCTTTGTCAGCTTCAAACCGATTCTGTCAAAGAATTTATATTTTATTCCTTTCCATATATGCATGGAATCAAAAAGCGTGCCGTCAAAATCAAAAATTGCACCTGTGATGTTCATTTCTCTCTCCTAAAAATTAAAGGCATTTTAAAAGCTCTTCAACCTCATATAAATCCTCACACTTTTTAAAAAGCAGAGCAACGGTCTCTTCATCGGGCTGCCAGAGGTCAGGCACCATTACAGTTTTACAGCCTGCACGTGCGGCGGAGTGAGTTCCGCTTCGTGAATCCTCAAGAGCATAGCAGTTTTCGGGTGCTTCACCGAGCGCTTCACAAGCTTTTAAATATATGTCGGGTGCGGGCTTTGAGTTTTTAACCATATCTCCACTTATAATGACATCAAAATAGCTTTCTATTTCAGCACTTCTAAGATTTCTTAAAACACCGTCACGTGTAGTCGAGGAGGCCACAGCTATCTTGAATCCTGCACTTTTTAGATATTTAAGCAATGAGTACAGTCCTTTTTTGACGGGCACTTTGTTGTGTGCATAGAAGTCTGTGACAAACTCTTTTGTGTATTTGTCGAGAGCGGGCTCATCGAAAGCTTCGCCGAACTCCTCACGCCAAATCTCCATAGCTCTGGTGTGTTTCATGCCGAGCGTTTTCATAACCATGTGTCCCGCTTTGCCGACTCCCATTTTTTCACCTGCATAGTCCCATGCACGCATACACAGTCTCTCTGTATCAAACATAAGACCGTCCATATCGAATATAACAGCGTTCATAAAATCTCCCCACATGTGGTTGTTTTTTGGAGCAGGTGAGGGGAATCGAACCCCCGTGTTCAGCTTGGGAAGCTGACATTCTGCCATTGAACTACACCTGCGTTTGTGTTGAATATGATAACATGACAACTCTTAAAAATCAAGGCGAACGAGAGCAAAGTCAATGATATCTCGCCAAAGGTCAGCTTTGAAGGGGTCTTGAAGCATGACGATGAGGATGCTGTAAACATCAAGGGCAAAGGTAACGAACCTATCGACGCATTCTTCAACGCACTTGCAACTGTCGGCATAACCGGCTACAAGTTTGTTGACTACTTTGAGCATGCTATATCAATAGGCTCTGACGCAAAGGCTGTATCTTATATCCATCTTATATCGCCTAATGGCAAACAACTTTTCGGTGTCGGTATTTCGCACAACATAAACTATGCTTCAATCAGAGGTATACTGTGTGCAATTAACCGCTCGATAAATGATAATGATTAAAAAACAACCCCGACAGATATTCTGTCGGGGTCTTGTAATATAAGGTTTAGAACAAGCCTGAAATCTTACCGTCTGCATCAACGTCAATGCGGTATGCAGCGGGTGATTTGGGAAGTCCGGGCATTGTCATGATGTCGCCTGTGAGAACGACTATGAAGCCTGCACCTGAGGAAAGTGAGAGATTTCTGACTGTTATGCGGAAGTTTTTCGGACGTCCGAGAAGAGCGGGATTGTCGGAGAGTGAGTACTGTGTTTTTGCAACGCAGATAGGCAGCTTATCCTGACCGAGTGACTCAATCTCCTGAATCTGCTTTTCGGCGTTTGTGGTGAAATCAACACCGTCGGCGCCATAGATTTCTTTTGCGATGGTCTCGATTTTTTCTTTGATGGGAAGCTTCTCATCATAAAGGCATTTGAACTCTGAGGATTGTTCGCAAGCGGCAACAATTTTTTCTGCGAGGTCGATTCCGCCTTCGCCACCCTTTGCGAATACTTCGCTGAGTGAGTATTCAACGCCAAGCTCTTTGCAGCACTCTGCAAGAACAGCAATTTCTGCATCTGTGTCTGTAAGGAAGCGGTTTATCGCAACTATTACGGGGATACCGTACTTTTTCATGTTTTCAACGTGTGCGCCGAGATTTACGAGACCTTTTTTGAGAGCTTCAACGTTTTCGTTAGCGGTCTCTGCTTTCGGGACACCGCCGTTATACTTGAGAGCTCTGAGTGTTGCGACAACAACGACAGCTGAGGGCTTAAGCTCTGCTGAACGGCACTTGATGTCGAAGAACTTCTCAGCACCGAGGTCGGAGCCGAAACCTGCTTCTGTGATGCAGTAGTCGCCGAGCTTGAGAGCGAGCTTTGTAGCTGTGACGGAGTTACAGCCGTGAGCGATATTTGCAAACGGTCCGCCGTGGACGAGAACGGGTGTGTTTTCAAGAGTCTGAACAAGATTGGGCTTGAGAGCATCACGAAGAACAGCAGCCATAGCACCTTCTACTCCGAGGTCAGAAGCGAAAACAGGCTCACCTTTGAAATTGTATGCTACAAGGATGTTGCCGAGTCTGCGCTTGCAGTCAGCAAGGTCATTTGAAAGGCAGAGAATAGCCATGATTTCACTTGCAACAGTGATGATGAAGTGGTCTTCTCTGGGCATGCCGTTCACTTTTCCGCCGAGACCCACTACAACATTTCTGAGTGCACGGTCGTTCATATCAAGACAGCGCTTGAATATTATACGGCGGGGGTCGATTCCGAGCTCGTTGCCCTGCTGAATATGGTTGTCGATTATAGCGCAGAGGAGGTTGTTTGCGGTGGTGATAGCGTGCATATCGCCTGTGAAGTGGAGGTTAATATCCTCCATAGGGATAACCTGTGCATATCCGCCGCCTGCAGCACCGCCTTTGATACCAAAAACGGGTCCGAGTGAGGGCTCACGAAGTGCGAGAACAGCCTTTTTGCCGATGCGTGCCATAGCCTCGCCGAGACCTACAGTAGTTGTGGTTTTACCCTCACCTGCGGGTGTGGGGTTGATGGCGGTAACAAGGATAAGTTTGCCGTTGGGCTTGTCCTTAAGGCGCTCGTTGATTTTTGGAGAAAGCTTTGCTTTGTAGTTTCCGTAAAGCTCAAGCTCGTCGTTGTTTATACCCAGATTGTCGGCTATTTGAGCTATCGGGAGCATGGTAGCCTGCTGGGCGATTTCGATGTCAGATAACATTTGTAATCTCTCCTCTTAAAGCTTTTTTAGTATTGAAAATATAATATCATTGAATAGGTTTTGTGTCAAATAATATAATCCCATTTACCATAGTTTTTGGTAAATGGGATGAGTTTTATTTTTCGTTAAGAGCCTGACGCAGAGCTTTCGCAAGCTGGTCGGGACAAGATGTCCTTTTAAAGCCGCAGGTGATGCCTTCAAGCCTTTCTATGACGGCCTCAGCATCCATCCCCTCGATTATTGCGGAGATGCCTTTCAGATTACCGTTGCAGCCGCTTGTGAATTTTACGTTGTGAACTTTATTATCGTTGTCAATCTCAAAGTCGATGAGAGATGAGCAAGTACCGTTTGTTCTGTATCTGTATGTCATAAAAATATCCTCCGATTCAGTAGCTTTGACTATTCTACTATAAATTGAGGACTTTTTCAAGCGGTCACATCATTATATACATCAGCGCAAAGATGAGCATCTTGTCCGCACCGTCTGCGATGAGGATGAGCAGCAGTGTCATTACCAGCATGCGGTCATTGTCCTGTGTGTGCGGAGTGTGCTGTGTTTTTTGTTGCGCTGTGTTATGATTGAAAACTTGTGCGGTGTCGGTGTATTTTTCAAAAGATACAGAGCTTCTGTTTTCGTTAGGCTCACATTCGACTTCGCTGCTTTCGTTGGGTGTGACGCCTTGATTATCTTGCTTTATTGCAGCTCGGCGCTGCATATCTCTGGCCCGTACAATTGCCTGCTCACGCATTCTCATGAATTCGTTGTTGGTGTAGTTTGACGGCATACTTCTTCACCCTCATTCTATTTAAGATTTTCCAGAAGCGGCAGAATATCAAGCAGTTTTATCATCTGCATTGCCTGGTCTGCTTTTTGCCTGCGAGGCTGGCTAAGGTGTGGTTTTAGTGCATTTATAAGGTCGCATCGGCTGTCTTTTTGATTCATGGCGCCCATTATTTTGGCAACCTTTGCCATGACGTCGGCATTAAGCATGGAAGAAAAATCGGGCATAGAGGAGTCCGAGCCAAAGCTTTGATGAGAGCTGTCCTCTTGTCCGCTTTGACCCTGAATATTGTCAAAAGGAAAGCCGCCGGAGCCTAAAAGCTCCTGCGCAGCGTTTTGTAAAGCCTCCATGTCCTCGGGACTTAGTTTGCCGAGAATATCGCCGATATTATCCATTTTAAAATCCTTTCATGCGCCTATTTCTCCTGTGTACCGCCAAACTTTTTCATCAGCTGCTGCGCCTCTTTGCTTTGAAGAAGACGTTGCATGGCTTCTTTGTCATTAATTATGTTATTGAATTGCTGCTTTTTTTCAGGTGTAAGACGGTTGCTGAGGAGTTTTGCTAAAGCGTTAGGGTCATTTTTGTTGGAGGTTTTGAGGTTTGCAGCCAGCCGCATCAATTCTTCCGGCGTCAGATTGTTTTGATTACTCATTGCAATACCACCTTTTATTGTATATAATATTTATGCTCTCGACAGAACAATAGAACTTGCGGAAGTGATTTTATGCGTATTCTTGTGCTCTCCGACTCTCACGGACGAGCGGGTAATATATATGATGCTATTGAAAAGCATCCCGAGGCTGAGGCTGTTGTCTTTCTCGGCGACGGCGAAAAGGATTTTGAAAATGCCCAATATCTTCTCGGCGACAAAAGAGTGATAAAAGTAGCGGGTAACTGCGACTTTTATTCGGACCTGCCGTTTTGCGAGGTTGTTAACCTCGGTGGCAAGCGGATATATTGTACCCACGGGCACAGTGAGAGCGTCAAGTTCGGTTTAGGGAATTTAATTTCACGTGCACGTGCAGAAAGGGCCGACATTGTATTATATGGTCACACGCACGTAGGCGTGAGTCTTTTTGAGGACGGTCTGCACATTTTTAATCCGGGGTCCCTGCGTGACGGCAGCTACGGAGTTGTCGATATCGTCAGCGGCGGAGTGATGGGTATAAATATGAAGTTGTGAAAAGAGCTCAGGTGAAAACCTGAGCTCTTTTTTTAGCTTACTTTAAATTCGATTGACGGGTCGGAATCAAGCATATTGTAAAAGTATTGAAGAATCAAATCAGAATCATTTATCGGCTGTTCAAAAACAACAGTTCCGGAGATTTCACCGCCGGGTGCAAGTTCACCGCTTAAAAGCGAAGTGTCGTTGTCAACGGTTGTAAAGGTGTGGTCAACAATTTGTCCCTTGCTGTTTTTCATTTTGAAGTCATACGGATTGTAGCTTACTGTGCTCGAAGAATTGTTTTTGTACTTGACAGTCACAATAACATATTCCATGCCACTCTTTGGAGAGTCAAACTCTGTTCCGTTTGACTTTTTGATATCGGTTACTGTCATTTCAATATTTTTGTATGTGACAGCCTCGTTCACGCCAAAAACCTTGTTTTCATTCTCAACCTGATTTGAAACAGAGCTTGAACCTGAACTTGTAGGCTCGTCTCCGCTGCTGCCGATTGCACCGATAATGATTACAAGCACAACGGCGATTATGACTATAATAAGCCATTTCTTTGATTTTTTCTTTTTTGTCTTACCATGTTCGACGGGTGTTGCGCAGTTAGGACAGACAGTGCTGTTTTCGTCTATCTCTTTTCCGCATTTGTTACAAAACATAAAATATCCTCCCTTTCTTAGAACTTATAAGTTCTACAAACGAGATTTTAGCACATACTTATGATAAAGTCAATAGTGCTTTTAAGTACTAATTTGGGTGATTGAGATGTATTTTCAAAGGTTGAGAGACCTCAGAGAGGATAAGGATATGTCGCAGTTTGCGATTGCGCAAATGCTCGGTATACAGCAAACAGTTTATTCCCGATATGAGAGGGGATTTCAGAATATACCTCTTGAGCATTTGCTGACCTTGGCAGATTTTTATGTAGTGTCTACTGATTATATTCTCGGCAGAACGGATAATCCTAAAATGAATAAGTAGATAAATAGAAGCAGGGTACCTTAAGAGGTCCTGCTTTCTTAATTTTTTCGTGATAAATGAGTCCTTTTAGGCATATAGTTTATTGAAATAAAACTATTTGAAAGGGCTGACGCAAATGTTTGTGTTTTCCGTAAAATCTTCAAAGCTTAAATTGGCGGCAATAGTGGTTGTGGCGGCGTTGGCAATTGCGGCATTATTCTGGCTTGCACGCACGGATGAGCCTGCGGTAAATGACGGCGGAATAAGTCTTAAGGCCTCAACAGCCGAGGAACGTATAGCCTTTTTGTCGCAATTTGGCTGGGATGTAGATGAGGACCCTGTTGAGGTGGCAGAGGTTATTATTCCTGCGGAGTTTGATGCCGCTTACGAGATGTATAATGGCATACAGAAAAGTCAGAATCTTGACCTTTTACCCTATGCGGGGAAGCGTGCAAAACGCTGGACATATACAGTAAACAACTATCCCGGATATGAGGACAGAAAGGGTATAATTCAGGCGAATCTACTTATCTATGAGGGTGCAGTAATAGGCGGAGATATATGTTCCGTGGAGCTTGAAGGATTCATGCAAAACTTTGAGTTTCCGACAAAAGCACCTGCGGCTACTACAGACCCTGCGACAAGCTCTACTCAAACTACCGCTGTTGAAACAACGACGGCAAATTAATACTTATAAAATACAAACCGCACCGAGTGATTATTCATTTCGGTGCGGTTTTTTTGTATTTCCGTGCATCTTACCTACAAAAAAATGCAGGTTACCTGATTTTTGTAGATTTATCAAAAGATATCCGCTATGATAAGGACAGAAAGGGGCGGATACAGATGACAGCGATAAAGATTGATAATCTTACAAAACGTTACGGAGATTTAACAGCGGTAGATAAAATTTCATTTGAAGTAAAGAAAGGCGAGCTATTAGGGTTTCTTGGTGTGAACGGAGCGGGAAAATCAACCACCATCAATATGCTTTCAACTTTGCTCAAACCTGACAGCGGCAGTGCAGAGGTCTGCGGAGAAATGCTTGGAAGAGATGATGATGCCATTCGACGTAAAATCGGGATAGTGTATCAGCAAAACTGTCTTGACGGGTTGCTGTCGGTTAAGGAAAATCTGCTGTGCCGTGGAGTGTTGCACGGTGCTACAAGTTTACAGGCAAAAAAACGTCTTGATGAGTTGTGTGAAATACTTTCGTTGTCGGAGATTCTCAAAAAGCGTTACGATAAGCTTTCGGGCGGTCAAAAGAGACGTTGTGAGATTGCTGCGGCGCTTATGCATACTCCCGAACTGCTGTTCCTTGATGAACCGACTACGGGACTTGACCCTGCAACGAGAAAAGAGGTTTGGAACGCAGTTGAAAATTTACGTCGGGACACGGGTATGACAATTTTTCTGACTACTCACTATATGGAAGAGGCGGCGGGTGCAAACCGCATTATAATCATTGAAAAAGGCAGAATACACGCAGACGGTACACCGTTTGAACTTAAAGAGAAATATGCGGCAGACACTGTGAAAATTTACTGCGAAAAAGATAGTGTTGCAAATGTAACTTCAACACTTGCGGCGGCGGGCATCACAGCCAGAGCCGAAGAGTACGGATTGAGTTTTGCTGTAGCAAATACAGTTGATGCTATGGAGCCTGTGTATTCACTCAAAGGACAGATTACAGGGCTCGAAATTATACAGGGTAATATGGATGATGTGTTCTTGAATGCATGCGGAAAAGAAATTGAAGGAGGCAAGTAAAGATGAAGTTTTATGAGTTGGTTAAAAGAAATATAAGGGTTTATTTTCGTGATAGATGGGCGGTATTCTTTTCGCTGCTTTCAATGCTGGTCACTATAATTCTGATGCTGTTTTTCCTTGGTGACTTGCAAATTGACACAGTGGTTTCGCTGATGGCGCAGTTTCCGGGCAGAGACGCAGAGGCGGACA
The DNA here is from genome assembly GCA_017407995.1 of Clostridia bacterium. Taxonomy (GTDB): domain Bacteria; phylum Bacillota; class Clostridia; order Oscillospirales; family Acutalibacteraceae; genus CAG-177. Next base: position 12,293 of record JAFQVM010000021.1, read on the forward strand.
GAGCAAATGCAACCGTGCTGATTCTGCAATGGATTGCGGGAGGTATAGTGGGTATCAATGCGGTAACTGTTACGGTTGCCATGTACTCGGGAATGATTAGGGATAGGGTTGAGGGTAGACTTAATTCCATATATACAGCCCCAATAAGCCGCTTCACCATTTCCGCTGCATATGTAATATCTGCTTGGATTTGCTCAGTAATAATCTGTTCAATAACCTTGGCAATTTCTGAAATATATTGTATACTACAAGGAGGAGAAGCGTATTCTTTTGTTTCTCATCTCAAGTTACTCGGAGTGATTGCGGTCAATTCGTTCACCTATTCGTCACTGATGTATCTCTTGGCGATGCTTGCGAAAACACAGGGCGCATGGGGCGGATTGGGAACAGTTATAGGCACCGTCGTGGGCTTTTTAGGCGGAATCTATCTTCCGATAGGACAGTATTCGCAGGGCGTTGCAACGGGCTTGAAGTGTCTGCCTGTAATATACGGCACGAAGCTTTTGCGAGGTATTATGATGGAGGATGCAGAGAGGGTTGCTTTTGAAGGTGCGCCTGCCGAGATAATTAGGGAATACCGTTTAGAGATGGGAACAGACCTCGAGTTTTTCTCAGTAGAGGTAAGCGACTTTGCCTGCGTGATGGTGCTGCTTATATGCGGAGTTGCGTTGCTGCTGGCGGGAGCGTTGGTGACTAAATATATGAGAAAATCCGATAGATAACGGAGGATGTTATGAGGATAATTATCGAAGAACTGCCTGACGGTGAAGAAGAGGAAATCATAATCCGTACAAATGGCATGGATAGTGACATCATGGAACTGATATATGCTGTCAAAGCAGGACGCAGCCGAATCACCGCCTTTACACAGGACGGTTTGATAAAGCTTGATTCAAAGGAGATATTCTACTTTGAGTCGGTTGACAACAAGGTTTACGCCTGCTGCGAAAAGAGCGTGTATGAAGTTAAAGAAAAGTTGTACGAGCTTGAAAAAATCTATGAAAATACGGACTTTGTACGCATATCAAAGGCTATGATTGTAAACGTTTCTAAGATAAATAAGATAGTGCCCATGTTCAACGGCAGACTTGAGGCTGCATTGACAAACGGTGAAAAAGCTGTGATTTCCCGCCAGTATGTGCCCGAATTGAAGAAAAAGCTGGGGATATAGGAGGTATGGCTATGAACTTTTTTAAATTGTTTATAAATCTTTTTTCTACAATAACTGTAGGCATTTCAATGGTTTGCGCTGCGATTTTTCTGCTTGTACCCGAATATGAAGTTTCAAGATATATTTTGCTTCAGGTCTTGCTTGCGAGTTTTTCAACCGCACTTCTGACTGCTGTGGGTATATACTTTTTTGCAAGACTTGACTCCAAACTTAAAGCGGTTATTGCCTGTGCTGTGCATTATGTGCTGCTGTGCGCCGTTATGATAGGTTTTGGAATCTGGTTTGATTGGATGAACTTTAACCTTGAAGGTATAGTGATGATGACAACTTCGGTCGCAGCGGTTTATTTAATAACGTTTTTGTTGAACTACATTTTAATAAAAAAAGAAGCCGATGATATTAATGAGGCTTTAAAAGAGAGAAACGGACAAAAATAAAAAAAGCTCCTCTGACTAAGTCAGAGGAGTTGTTTTTTATTCCCAAAGGGTAGCGGATGAGTCTCTGTGTTCAACCATTCTCCGTGATATTTTGTATAAAGAGTCTGTTGTGAAAGCTCCGGTTGTATGAGACTGATGGGTGCTTGATGACAGTATGTGGACTGTCATTTTTCCTGCATTGAATATCCTTGATATCGGTCCTGTTGATATTGAGGTTTCCTGTATATCGCTGTATTTAAACATCGATGTAACCTTTGAAAAAACACCTCTGGAGTAGTGGAAAACCTTATCATCTGAGGCGAGAGTTTTTGTCTTCCACGAGAGCAGACCGGTAATCAGCAGCGCTATAGCTAAAGCGGCAGGAATTATCCACAGAGCGAGCAAGGCGAATGGGACTGCAAGTGCTGCAACAATCAAAACTTTTATCAGAAGCGATATAAGAACGCACTTGTTTTGACGCATTATCTCACCTTGACAGGTGTAGTCGGGGATGCATTCTTTGAATATTCGTTCGAGTTCTTTTTTGTTTACAAGCAGGGTAAGCATCGGCTTTTCGTTTTTCTCATTCCCCATGCCGACAACAGCCACCTCTAAAGCATATAGCCCCATTATTCTTGCAAGAAACGGCTGGCGCAAAAATACTGCGTTTATACGACATATGTTAAACGAATAGTTTGTCTTTTTGAGTTTACCGCATGAGATGTAGATGTTATCTTTATCTCGCTTTACGGTGTAGTCGAGCAGATTAAGTATCTTTATAGCCGCATAGCCAAGTCCGCCGATGACAGCAATCAACGCTGTAGGAAGTAGGTCGGAAAAGGAGACTTCGTCGGTACTGATGCTCGGGATAACAAAAACGAACAAAAAGGTGAGGATTCCTTGTGCAACAGGCAGAGACAGCAGCGTATGACGTACAACCTGAGCAGGCGAAAATGAAATAATTTCTTCTGCATTGTCCTGCGACGAGGTAGTAAATGTTGAAGCGTTGCTGTTTTGCAAAATCAGAGCATTTCGGTGAGCTGTAAGCAAATCCTGAAGCTGTTTTGCAATAGGTTCGCTGAGTATAAAGGTAAAATCGGTTTTGTCAGCCGTGGCAGAGGAGTTGAGGTCAATTTTAACCTTTGCTGTTCCTACTATACGCTCAAATATGTTCCGCTCAAGGTTAACTGTGGAGATGTTCTTTATCGGCAGATTTGCGCTGTGACGGAAAATAGTGCGCTTTTCATAGATGAGATTATCTCCGTCAATATAAAAGAAAGTTTTGCGCCAGAAGAAAAAAGAAATCAAAAGAACTGCCACAACAAGAAGTATAAATGCTGCCATACCGATAAGCATAGTGCGGCTTTCGGTATTTTTTATCATCTCGGGCAGTGACAGCCAGAACTCCTTTTTGATGAGCATAGGCATTTTCTCTAAAAAGGCTTGTGCTCCGAAAACCAGTATAAGAAAAAAAGTTGCTCCGAGGCGTTCCAATATTATTGAAATATGGTTACGGGTAGGTTTATCAAACATCATCATTTTCTCCCGTATTTTTATTTGAAAGCTTCTTGGCTATGACTTCATTTAAGTACATAGCTATTTTTTCTGCCTCGTCAGGCTCAAGGAAAGCGAATTTAGAAAGAGAGCCTGCAGTTATAACCGATACGGATTCAAGGCCCATAAGCCTGTCGAGCGGACCGGATTCAACATCTATCTGATGTATGCGGTCAATGGGGATTATCGTACGTGAAACAAATATAAGCCCTTTTATTATTTCGATTCTGTCTCCAGCAATGAGATATCTGTGCCTTTTAAATCTGATTTTAGGTGTAACTATAAACCATATTATGCACAGCAGAAGAACTGCTGCGGGAACAGCTATTGCTGCAACAAATGAAACGTTTGAAAGCAGGACGCCTGCAACTATGCCGATTACAAGAAAAATGAGCATATGTATGGCACAGGTGAGTCGCATTAGCTTAAGGGCTTTTGGTGAAAGATTTTTGTATTCCATGGTTATCTCCTTATGCGTTGGTTGAACTGAAGCTGTTTTTGACGGTGTCAAGATTAAAGGTGCCTTTGAAAAAGCGTTTTAGTTCAATGAGTCTTTTTATGGGGTTAGGATTCCAATCCTTTGCAGGTGCGGGGTTTATACCGTTGGCTTTGAGCATCTGTGAAAGATTTTCAAAACGTTGTATGAAGCTTTTGAGGTTGCGCTTTTTTTGAGGTGTCCAGCCCGCTTCTGCAACAGCGCAAAAACGGGGGAAGAACATATAGCATAGCCTGTCAAAATCACGCACATACTCAGTCCACAGAGGTGTTTCAACACCCAAGATGTTCTGCTTGCCCTCTTGCGTCAAACCTTTGAAGATGGGATTGTAGTTGTAGGTCTTTTTCAGCGGAGTCATGCCGTAGGGATAGTCGCAGTAGTAGAAGTAGAAGTCTGAAACTATTACCTTTCCGCCGTTGTTTGCAAAGTCGGCAGAGCGGTTCTTTTTATCCATCCAGCGTTGAGTTATGCAATCTTTTGGCATCATTCCGCTGTTGAGACTCTCGTTCCATACAATGGCGGTTTTTCCTTTGCTGCGCAGAAAATCAATGGCTTTGTTTACAAACCAACCCTGCAGTTCTTCCTCGTTTTTAAGACCGTATTCTTTCATCCTTGCCTGACATTTCGGACATTCGGTCCAACGCTTTTTCGGTGCCTCGTCGCCGCCGATATGGAAATATTTGCACGGGAATAGTTCGGCCATTTCTCCAAGCACATCAAAGACAAGCTGCAGTGCCTCGTCGTTTCCGGCACATAGAATGTCATCAAAGATACCCTGCCTTGTGCCGACTTTAAGCGGTTCGCCTTTGCACGAAAGCTCAGGGTGCGCTGCGAGAATTGAAAGAGTGTGACCCGGACTGTCAAACTCGGGAAAAACTTCAATGTAATTTTTTGCCGCATAATCTATAACCTCACGGATTTCATCCTTTGTGAAGTATCCGGAATATTCCTCGTTGAAATGATACTGTCCGAAATCTGAAGATTCACGGCGGGAACCTATTTCTATGAGTTCGGGATGGCTGTCAATTACAACTCGCCAACCTTGGTCATCGGTGAGATGCCAGTGCATCCTGTTCATTTTTACAAGGGCTGCGGCGTCTATGAGCTTCTTTATGTTCTCAATTGTCGTCATATGACGGGCGCAGTCGAGCATGAATGCTCTGTGCGAAAAGGCAGGAGAATCCTCAATTTTCACACACGGACAACTGCCTGCGTTTATAAGCTGTTTTAAAGTCTGACGTGCGTAGAACTCACCAAGCTTGCCGCCTGCAGATATTTTTATCTCTGTGGGCATGATGCTTAGAGTGTATTCATCCTCTTTGAGGGAGGTGTCAACGCACGGATTTATTGAGCTCAAATCTGTGTCGGACAGGTCGATTGTGCCCCCGAGATTTGTAACCTTTTTGGGGTACGGTATCACATTTAAAGAGTGCATGGTTTTTCCTCCTAAAGATATTTTAAGGCATGAAAGTTTCGACGTCGCCTATGAGTTTTACTTTTCCGTTGTCAACGAGTATTGCTCCTGTCTCATGTGTGGCGTAGACAGTCTTCCTCTTTTCTTCAAGGACTCTTTTGATAGATGAATTTTGAATATCCGTGTTTTTGTAGTGGACTTCCATATAAAAATCGTTGAGATATGCCAGTCCTTTTTGATATGAAAAGCTGGGATAATCGTCATCGGGGGACAGGTGATATTCAGCTAATTGAATAACCGCTCCTGCACTGTATCCCATGGCCACCTTTTGGTGGCTTGAAATTAAATCTATCAAGTCGAACTCTTCAAGGCGCTCATACATTCTGTCTGGCAGACCGCCTAAGAAATATAGAATATCTGCCTTAAGCACTTTTTCTCTTGCGGAAGCTTTGGTATCTTTGAAATAATTTAAAAATTCAATGTTTTCTTCTTTTATACCGTATGACTTTAAAGAATCTACAATTCCGCCGTAGAACTTGCCTCTTCTTTTTGAGTAGAGCTTTTTCCAATCGGAGAGTCGTTTTACTCTGTTATCTCTGAAAGAAAACGCAACGACAAGGACCTTGTGATACGGTTTGATATACTCTTTCAACTCGTCAAAAAGCCAATCTTCGTCAATCATATACCGCTCTAAAAGAATATTTACCATATCACACCTGCCTCAAATGTATTTTTAAAATAATAGCATATTTTAGCCTGTTTTACAAGGAAAGCATGTAATAATAAGAAACAACCCGCACCAAGCTTTGGTACGGGTTGGAACATTAATCGTCTTTTTCTTTATTTTCGTTGCGTTGAGCAAACCAGCTTTTTTTATCATCATCGTCATCGTCATCATCTTCTTTATCTTCTGTGGGTAGAATTTCGATTTTGACTCTTCCGATGCGGCGGTCCTCAACATTGAGAACAGTAAAGCGAAGGTTGCTGTATTCAACAACATTCATCTCGCCGTCCTGCGGGAGATATCCGAGCTCGCTGATGATGAATCCGCCGATTGTGTCATAGTCACCCTCAGGAAGAGGAGTGCTGAATATCTCGTCGAGTTCATCAATATAGGTTATACCGTCGACAGTAAATGTTGTATCATCAATTTTGGAAATCTCTTCCTCTTCATCGTCATATTCGTCCTGAATGTTTCCGACGATGCTTTCGAGGATATCCTCAAGTGTAACAACTCCGGCGGTGCCCCCGAACTCGTCAACAACTATCGCCATCTGAATGTGATTGTCAGTCATCTGCTGGAAAAGGTCTCCGCACTCCATTGTTTCGGGAACAAAGAAAGCTTCTCTTATGATATCACGCAGAGTGAGCTCTGATGGCAGGTCGCTGCCTATATACTTGAGTAAATCTTTTACATATGCTATACCGACTATATTGTCGGGGTCGTTGTCATAAACGGGGATTCGTGAAAAGCCGTTCTCCATCGAGAGAGTTACGACTTCGCTTAACGGCTCATCGGCCTCAGCAGCAATCATGTCGGTTCTGTGAGTCATGATGTCGCCGACATCGATGTCGTCAAACTCAAAGATGTTGTTTATCATCTCTTTCTGAGTATCCTCAATAACACCCTTTTCACCGCCGACGTCGACCATCATGCGGATTTCTTCTTCGGTGACTGATTCCTCATCGGCATTCGGGTCAAAGCCGAAGATGCGTACAACGGCGTTTGTAGATACAGAAAGAACCTTAACAAACGGTTTTGCGATTTTTGAAATGGCTAAAAGTATGCCGACGACCCTAAATGAAATCTTTTCGGGTGCCTGCATAGCCATGCGTTTGGGTGCGAGTTCGCCCAGAACAAGTGAGAAATACGATGTTATAAGGGTTACTACGACCAGTGAAAAGCCGTTGATAAGTCCTGCAGGTATACCGCTTAAAAAGGAAATTTTTTCAATCGCACCCGAGAGCATTTCGACGAAAGTCTGCGATGCGGAAGCCGAGGTCAGGAATCCGGCGAGGGTTACACCGATTTGAATGGTGGACAGGAACCTGCTCGAGTCTTTTGTGAGCTTGATAACCTGTTTTGCTTTTTTGTTACCCTCCTCAGCCATCTTGCCTATTTTTGTGTCGTTGAGCGAGATGATTGCAATTTCGCTCATGGCAAAGAAAGCGTTTACGAGGATAAGTACGAACAAGAGTACAATCTGAAAAATAAGATTGCTAGGGCCAGGGTCATCCATAAATGGATTAGCTCCTTTCAGAAATTTAAATTTTTATTTAAACCGCTTACATGCGGAAAATAACTTATTATTTTGATTATTATACACGCAAAATAAACCAATGTCAAATTTGAAAAGACGAATAAGAGTGCTTGAGAAAAAGATACAACTTGTGCAGTCAGTACCAAAAAAGAAATTTTGACAAAATCAGCCGTTTTCGGCTAAAAACAGACAAAGTCGGCGAAAATGGAGAAAAAGATGCCTTGAAATGGATTTTTGGCAGCTATATTACATTATAATATGTAAACTTCAACAAATTAGAAAAAGACAGGACTGAATTTTTCTAAAAATTTTAGCTCAATTATCTGTTTACATTGCGAGTCAAAAATGTTACTATATCTGTGGCGTCATTTGACCACTGCCATACGTTTATAAAACTTAGGGAGGAACATATAATGGCAAGAAAGTTAAAGAGCATGGACGGCAACAACGCAGCCGCTTATGTGTCGTATGCGTTCACAGAAGTTGCGGGCATTTACCCGATAACTCCTTCAAGCCCCATGGCTGACTATGTCGACCAGTGGTCGGCACAGGGTCAGAAAAACATTTTCGGAACTACTGTTAAGGTAGCCGAGATGCAGTCAGAAGCCGGCGCTGCCGGAACCGTTCACGGCTCCCTCGCAGCAGGCGCACTCACAACAACATACACCGCTTCACAGGGTCTGCTTCTTATGATTCCCAATATGTATAAGATAGCCGGTGAGCTTCTTCCGTCGGTATTCCATGTATCGGCAAGATGCGTAGCTTCACACGCACTTAACATTTTTGGTGACCATTCAGACGTATATGCATGCCGTCAGACCGGTTTTGCAATGCTTGCAGAGACAAACACCCAGGAAGTTATGGACCTCGGCGCAGTTGCACACCTTGCAACAATTAAGAGCCGTGTACCTTTTATCAACTTCTTTGACGGTTTCCGTACTTCTCACGAGATTCAGAAGATTCAGATTTGGGATTACGAAGACCTTAAAGAGATGTGCGATATGGATGCAGTTGAAGCTTTCAGAAAGCGTGCACTCAATCCTGAGCGTCCTGTAATGCGTGGCTCTCACGAGAACGGAGATATCTTCTTCCAGCACCGTGAGGCTTGCAACAAGTACTATGATGCAGTTCCCGCTATTGTTGAAGAATATATGGATAAAGTCAATGCTAAACTCGGCACTGACTACAAGCCTTTCAACTACTACGGCGCACCCGATGCTGACAGAGTTATCATCGCTATGGGTTCAATCTGCGACGTAGCAGAAGAGGTTATAGATTACCTTACCGCACAGGGCGAGAAGGTTGGTCTTGTCAAGGTTCGTCTTTACAGACCTTTCTCAGCTGACAGACTTGTTGCAGCTATCCCTGCAACAGCTAAGAAGATTGCGGTTCTTGACAGAACAAAGGAGCCGGGTACACTCGGCGAGCCGCTCTACCTTGATGTTGTTGCTACAATCGCAGACAGCAAGTTTGCAGGTGTTAAGATCACATCAGGTCGTTACGGTCTCGGTTCTAAGGACACACCGCCTTCAAGCGTATTCGCAGTATACGATGAGCTTAAGAAGGACGAGCCCAAGAGCCAGTTCACAATCGGTATTACTGATGATGTTACTTGCCTTTCACTTGAAGAGAAGGAAGCTCCCAACACAGCAGCTCCCGGAACAATCGAGTGTAAGTTCTGGGGTCTTGGCGGCGACGGTACTGTCGGTGCTAACAAGAACTCCATCAAGATAATCGGTGACCATACAGATAAGTATGTTCAGGCATACTTCCAGTATGACTCAAAGAAGACCGGTGGTATCACAATTTCCCACCTTCGTTTCGGCGACAGCCCGATAAAGAGCCCCTATTACATCAATAAGGCTGACTTTGTTGCCTGCCACAACCCCTCATATGTTGAGAAGGGTTACAAGATGGTTAACGATGTTAAGCCCGGCGGCGTATTCCTTATCAACTGTCAGTGGGATGCAGCTGAGCTTGCAGAAAAGCTTAACGCTGAAACAAAGAGATACATTGCAAAGAACAATGTTCAGCTCTACACAGTTAACGCTATCGACCTTGCTGCAGAGATTGGTCTTGGCAAGAGAACAAATACAATCCTTCAGGCAGCTTTCTTTGCACTTGCAAACGTCCTTCCCAAGGATGAAGCTATCGGCTACATGAAGGATGCAGCTACAAAGTCCTTCCTTAAGAAGGGCCAGGAAATCGTTGACATGAACCATAAGGCTATCGATGCAGGTTTTGGCGCATTCGTCAAAATTGATGTTCCTGCAGATTGGGCTGACGCTTCTGACGAGGCAAAGGTAGCATCTGAGGAGAGCGCATCAAAGCTCGTCAAGATGGTTGACAATATCATGAAGCCTGTCGGACTTATGGACGGCGATTCACTTCCTGTTTCCGTATTCATGGACCATGCAGACGGTACATTCGAGCAGGGCGCAGCAGCATTCGAGAAGCGTGGTGTTGCAGTTATGGTTCCCGCATGGGAAGCTCAGACTTGTGCACAGTGTAACCAGTGTTCATATGTCTGCCCGCACGCAACAATCCGTCCTTACCTCCTTACAGAGGAAGAGGCAGCAGCAGCTCCGGCAAACGCTATTATGGTTGACAAGAAAGCAGGTAAGGGCAAGGGTGTTTATAAGTACTCACTTGCAGTTTCCCCGCTTGATTGTATGGGATGCGGCGTCTGCGTAGGCGTCTGCCCGACAAATTCACTTAAGATGGTTTCTCGTGAGAGCCAGGATGCTATGCAGCCCGTATTCGATTACATGGTTGAGAACGTCACAGTTAAGAATGACGTTGCTGACAACACTGTTATCGGCAGCCAGTATAAGACTCCGCTGCTTGAGTTCTCCGGTTCTTGCGCAGGCTGTGCTGAGACTGCTTATGCACGTCTTATCACTCAGCTCTTTGGTGACAGAATGTACATATCCAACGCTACAGGCTGTTCATCAATCTGGGGTGGTCCCGCAGCAACATCTCCGTACACAGTTAACAAGAAGGGTCAGGGTCCTGCATGGGCAAACTCACTCTTCGAGGATAACGCAGAGCACGGTTATGGTATGCTTCTCGGTCAGGCAGCAGTCCGCAACAGACTCATCGCTAAGGTTGAGGGTATGTTAGAGTGCGATAAGGCTTCTGACGAGGTTAAGGCAGCAGCTAAGGCTTACCTTGACACTGTTAATGACGGTGCAAAGAATGCTGAAGCAGCAGATGCTCTTGTAGCGGCTATCAAGGATATCGATTGCGAAGATTGCAAGGATATCGTTAATAATAAGGAATTCCTTTCCAAGAAGTCAGTTTGGATCTTCGGCGGCGACGGTTGGGCATACGACATCGGCTTCGGCGGTGTTGACCACGTACTTGCTTCCGGCGAGAACGTAAACATCATGGTATTCGATACCGAGGTTTACTCCAACACAGGCGGTCAGGCTTCTAAGGCTTCTCAGATTGGCCAGGTTGCTCAGTTCGCAGCAGCAGGTAAAGCTATTAAGAAGAAAGACCTTGCAAACATCGCTATGTCCTATGGATATGTATACGTAGCTCAGATCGCTACGGGTGCAGATATGAA
>JAFQVM010000022.1 GCA_017407995.1 Clostridia bacterium
AAACTGTATGGTTGATATCGCTAAGTTCTTCCTTGACTTTACTGTTGATGAGTCCTGCGGTAAATGTTCTCCCTGCCGTATCGGTACAAAGAGAATGATGGAGCTGCTTGACAAGATTACAGAAGGCAAAGCAACAATGGAAGACCTCGATAAGCTTGAAGAGCTTGCTTACTACATAAAAGAGAACTCTCTTTGCGGTCTCGGACAGACAGCTCCCAACCCGGTTCTCGCAACAATCAAGTTCTTCCGTGACGAGTATATAGCTCACGTTGTGGACAAGAAGTGTCCTGCAGGCGTATGTAAGGCTCTTCTTAACTACTACATCGACCCCGAAAAATGTATCGGTTGTACTCTTTGTGCAAGACAGTGTCCTGTCGGTGCTATCTCCGGTACTGTTAAGAATCCGCATGTTATTGATACTGAGAAATGTATCAAGTGCGGCGCATGTATGACTGCATGTAAGCGTGCACAGGCTATAAGCAAAGTTTGAGGAAGGAGGCGCTGAATAATGGAAATGGTAAATATTAAAATTAACAATATGCCCCTTAGCGTACCCAAGGGGATATCAATTCTTGAGGCTGCAAGAACTATCGGTATAGAGATTCCTACTCTCTGCTATCTCAAGAAGATAAACGAAATCGGTGCCTGCCGTATCTGTATGGTTGAGGTTAAGGGCGCTCGCTCACTGGTTACAGCTTGCGTATATCCCGTAGCTGAGGGCATGGAGATATTCACAAACACCGAAAGAGTTCGCAAGAGCCGTAAGCTCACCCTTGAGCTTATCCTCTCCACTCACGACAAGAAGTGTCTTTCTTGCGTACGCAGCGGAAACTGCGAGCTTCAGGAGCTCTGCAAGGAGTTCGGTGTTGATAACGAAAATTACTTCGAGGGTGAAAACCCCGTTCATGAGTTTGACGATTCTGCAGACCACATGATTAGAGATAACAACAAGTGTATTCTTTGCCGTCGTTGCGTAGCAGCTTGTGAGGCACAGCATATCTCAGTTATCGGCGCAAATGCACGTGGTTTCGATACTCACATCGGTTCTGCATTTGAGAAGTCACTTGAGAGCGTATCATGCGTATCCTGCGGCCAGTGTATCGTAAACTGCCCGACAGGCGCTATCGTTGAAAAGGATGACACAAGCCGTGTGCTTGAGGCTATCAATGACCCGAGCAAGTATGTTATCGTTCATACAGCTCCTTCTATCAGAGTTACTCTCGGCGAGAGCTTCGGCATGAGCCTTGGCAGCAACGTTCAGGGCAAAATGGTTGCAGCACTCAGAAGACTTGGCTTTGATAAGGTATTTGATACCGATTTCGCAGCTGACCTTACAATTATGGAAGAGGCAAACGAGTTCCTTGGCCGTGTTCAGAACGGCGGTACTCTCCCGATGATTACATCCTGCTCACCCGGATGGATTAAGTACTGCGAGCACTATTATCCCGATATGCTCGACCATCTTTCAACCTGCAAATCTCCGCAGCAGATGTTCGGTGCTGTTATAAAGACTTGGTATGCAAAGAAGATGGGCATTGACCCCGCAAACATCGTTGTTGTCGGTATCATGCCCTGTACAGCTAAGAAGTTTGAGACAAAGCGTGACAATCAGGCAGCTTCCGGTTATCCGGATGTTGATATTGCACTCACAACCCGTGAGCTTGCAAGAATGATTAAGAGCGCAGGTATCTACTTCCGTCACCTTCCCGATGAGGAGTTTGACAATCCTCTGGGCGAGGGCACAGGCGCAGCTGTTATCTTCGGTGCAACAGGCGGCGTTATGGAAGCAGCTCTCAGAACTGCTGTTGAGAAGCTCACAGGCGAAGAGCTTCAGAATCTTGACTTCACAGAGGTCAGAGGTACAGACGGAATCAAAGAGGCTACATACAATGTTGCAGGCATGGACGTTAAGGTTTGTGTTGCCAGCGGTCTTGCTAACGCTAACAAGGTTATGGAGAGCGTTAAGAACGGTACATCCGAGTATCACTTCATTGAGATTATGGGATGTCCCGGCGGCTGCGTAAACGGCGGCGGTCAGCCCATCCAGCACGCAGTTGTACGTAACTTTGTTGACCTTAGAGGCATCAGAGCTGCAGCTCTTTACGAGGCTGATAAGAACCTGCCTGTCAGAAAGTCACATGAGAGTGAAGCTATCAAGCGCATCTATGACGAGTTCCTTGGCGAGCCCGGCAGCCATGTAGCACACGAGGTTCTCCATACATCATATGTAAAGAGACCCAAGTATAAATAAAATATAAAATAAAGTATCGACCTGAGGAAACTCAGGTCGATGTTTTTTATATCAATATACTACTTCTATATCTCCAACAGTCTGAACTTTGAGAATGTTTGTGTTGCCCGGGGTGTCGAGCGGTATGCCGGCGACAATAACAACCTTATCTTTATTTGTAACCAAGTCTATCTGTTTAGCACAGTCTACTGCGTGGATGAAAAGGTCATCAGTGGTACTCTGGAACTTTGCAAGAACGGGGTAAACACCCCACGAGAGCGAAAGTTGGTGGAAAGTCTTTTTAAGCGGTGTTGCCGCAACAATCGGCTCAAAGGGACGGAATTTAGACATTCTGCGTGCAGTTTGGCCGTGCTTTGTAACAGCAATTATTGCTTTAACATTTAGGTCACGTGCTGTTGTGCAAGCGGCATCGCAAAGTGCGTTAGTTGTGTCTGCATAGTCTATATCGTGCTTTATTCCGCTGTAAGCTTTCATATCAAAAGCATCATGCTCTGCTTGTTCTGCTATTTTCGCCATGGTTTGAACGGCAAGCACGGGATACTTTCCTGCAGCACTTTCTCCGGAGAGCATAACGGCGGATGTGCCGTCAAAAACAGCGTTTGCTACGTCAGAAATTTCTGCTCTTGTAGGTGTCGGGCTGTTTATCATAGATTCAAGCATCTGAGTTGCTGTTATGGCAACCTTTCCCGATTGGTAGCAAAGCCGGATAGCTTTTTTCTGTATACCGGGAAGACGCTCATATTCAACTTCGACACCCATATCTCCACGTGCAACCATGATTCCGTCGGAGAGTTCCAAGATTTCATCAAAGTTATTGATTCCCTCAATATTTTCAATTTTTGAAATAATCTTTATATAGTGACCGCCGTTGTAGTCGAGAAACTTTCGGAGCGCCACAACGTCATCTTTGCTGCGGACAAACGAAGCGGCAATAAAATCAACATCATTTTTGATGCCAAACAGCAAATCGGACTTATCCTGCTCACTGAGATACGGCATATCGATATGAACTCCCGGAATGTTGATGCCTTTGTGATTGCTCACGGTACCGCCGCTTGTTACCTTGCAACGCACCTGCGTTTCAAGACATTCAAGCACTTCAAGAGTAATTCTTCCGTCATCAATGAGAATGTGGTTGCCCTCAGAAAGCTGGCTCGGGAGCATATCATACGTTACAGCAGCAAGCGTATCATGCCCCTTGATGCTGCGGTCAGTGGTCAATGTGATTTCGCTGCCCTCTTTAAAGTCAGCTTTGCCATCCTCAAAATCGCAAAGGCGGATTTCAGGACCCTTTGTGTCAAGCATAATAGCTGCAGGAATTTCCAGTTTGTCACGCACGCTGCGGAAAAGTTCAATCATCTGCTGGTGTGTTTCATGTGTTCCGTGAGAAAAATTGAGTCGGGCAACATTCATTCCTGCTTTGAGCATCTGCTCAATTGTTTCAGCATTAGTTGTCGCAGGACCCAAGGTACATACTATTTTAGTTTTTCGCATGATGAACCCTCCGATTTGCACGCTTGAAAAGCGAACTTTATACTAATGTATTATATACAATATTACATACTTTAAAATATTCTAATAATCATTTCTTGAGAGAGAACAAGAAAAAAAGAGACTGTTTCAACAAAAAACAGTCTCTTTTGGTACCCCTATCGAGAGGTTTTCAAAAACAGTTATTTTTCTAATTTATCACACGAAACAACAGTTGAGCCGGAACAAGAAAGTTTAACTGTATCTCCCTCGGTTAACAAAAGCATATTTTCGTGCGTAGCTGCTTTTGCTTTGAAAATATTGTTTTCGGTATCAATCAGATATATGAAAGTGTTTCCGTCAATGTCGATATATTTAATCGAAGCAATAGTAACGGTGGTTTCCTTTGTTTCATCCGTTGGATTTTCAGGCTCACTTATGCCGAGAATAGATTTATATTTTGAAATGCACTCAGCCTGTGTTGCGGCTGTTGTTACAAGGTTATACTGTTCGACGTTGACTGCAGCATAAAGTTTTACCAGTCCGCCTGAATCTTTTAAAACCATTATGTAGGTGGGGTGACCATCTATGTTGATTAGAGAGGGGAAGGAAGCCTGATAACCTTTTTCTTGCACCTCTCCTTCCGCAGCGGCCATGGCAGATTTCTCGTCAGCTCCCGCAATCGAATAGTAACGACTTTCTCCTGTTCGCTCATTTGCAAGAAGGAAACCAATGTTTGAACTGTCTCCGTTTACGGAAGTTACGCCTGTATAAATCCAGATATCGCCGTCTTTGGAAACATAGCCGAAGTCGCAAGCAGGTGTTTCATCAGAGTTTTCGTCATCTGATGTATAAGTAGTAACCTGTTTGCATCCTTTTTTACCAAACAGACTGTTGAGATATCCGTTTTGGAACATTCCGAACCAGTTGTATTGCTCGCAGATAAGGTCTCCGTTAAAGACAACATCTATCCAATTGGGAATATCTTTCAAGTCATATCTAACCGTTTCGCCTGATACGGGGTCAAGAACAATACAGCCCGTAACAGTTTTTCCGCCAAACAGGGATATCGTCTTTTCGTTGATTGAGGCAACATAGTATGGCTTTCCGCTTTCATCAATTTCAAAGTGAAGATTGTCTATCATCAATGTAGGATATTTCAGCCAGATATATCTGTATGCATCTTCAAAGAAGTATGCAGAGGGGATGTATCTCATTCCTTCCGACTGCTCGAAAGAAGCAGACATGGAGACGGGATTGACAGTAACATAGCCTTTAACGCCGTTGTCTCTGTTGTTTATCCATTTGAAAAATCCTGCATACTCCAACGCCGAAACCTTTATGGGCTTTCCGTTGTAATCAATTTGAATATAATCATATGAAACATCAAACTGGCTTACAACATCAGAGAGAGCGCCTATTTCACGGTCTCCAAGCATTTGTGCTGATGCGGTATCCATTAATGCAATAGAATCAGTTCCGACAGACTCAGATAAGTCTTTCGTGAAATCAGAGTCTACTACTTTCAAAATTGAAGAATAAGGAAGTGCATTAAAAACTGTGCTTCCTGTAATAGCTATAAAAGCAGTCAAAGCTGCCAAAGCAATAGGTGCTATATAATATTTGATTGAAAAATTAAATTTTGTATATTTCTTTGTTTTTCCTTTTGAACCCACTTTTTTTGAAACCGTTACCCAGCCAAAATCTTTAAAGCCGTTTGCTAATCGGGTTACAAAAATAAAGATAAACAATGCAACCGTAATCAGAATCCATAATTCGGGATTGTGAATATTGATTGCTGTGCAAAACAAAAAGAGCCCGATTATTATAACGAGCAAAGATGCAAGTCCGCCAATGATAAATGGAAGCACTTTTGGTTTGTTCTTCATACAGTAAGTCTCTCTTTCCCTTGTTTTATATAATTCTATCATAAAAAATAAAACAAATCAACAAGCTGCATTGTTCTGGTGTGTTAGCATTAGTTTCTCATATCAATTTCAAAAGAAAAAAGGACTTGCAACAGCAAGTCCTTGGCACCCCCTACCAGAATCGAACTGATAACTAACCCTTAGGAGGGGTTTGTTATATCCATTTAACTAAGGGGGCAAATCTGTTAGTTTTAATTTTGTTAATTGGACGGTTTGTTATTGCGAGCGAAGCGAGTAACAAGGTTCTGCGGTAGGCAGGTTCTTATATCCATTTAACTAAGGGGGCGAATGCTAAATTATTCTAACAAAAAGAGTATATAAAGTCAAGAGTGAAAAGCTTATGCTATAATGCAAATAGAAAACTAATAGCAATTGACAAAGTAGATAGAAGATAGTAAAATAAAACTACTTATCTATACCTTAGATTATTGTTTTAAATTGGAGAGTTTACAGGTGGACAACAAATATCAGGAGAATAAAATAATTCTTGAACTTAGCAAACCGCAGAACTTTGATAAAAGTGCTGTTGTTTCAGCGTTTTCTAAGCCTCTTGACCTTCCGTATATTTTGGGTCAGTTGCTTTTTAACCGAGTGGGTGGAAATGCATATCATGCCCTTCGGGATTGTGAACTTCTGCCGAGAATCAACAGAGAGTTTAGAAATCCGTTAAAAATGATATATGAATCAAGTGTAGCGAGAACTGAAAGCTTTTTAAAGGCAGAGGAGATGCTCAGTGAAATTTTTGTTGATGCAGATTTTCCGTATGCACTGCTTAAAGGGGCATTGCTTTCCCAAATTTATCCGATAGGTCTCAGAACCTCGAATGATTTTGATATTCTGATTAATCAGCAGGATGTGCAGAGAATCACAGATTTGCTTATAGCAAACGGATTTAAACAGGGGTTCTTAAGAAATGACAATTTCACGCCGGCAACTCGCAGTGATATTATTTTTGCGAAGATGAATAAGGGTGAGACAGTACCTTTTGTTAAGCGGATTGACTTGCCGCATATGCCGTGGTTAGAAGTAGATGTTAACTTTTCTTTGGATTTTAAGGCAAAACAGGAAACTGATGTAGTCAAAGATTTTCTTTCCAGAACAGAGAAATCTATAAAGCTGAAAAACGGAGCTTTGCCGACATTATCCCATTCGGATTTTTTGATTCATTTGTGTGCACACCTCTATAAAGAGGCGACCACCTTGCATTGGGTGAATGTTCAAAGGGACCTTTCTCTATATAAATTCAGCGATATCTTTTTACTGTTGGACTTATACTTAGACGAATCGTTTGTTAACGACTTGGTTGAGACAATTTTTAAATACGATTTGAAAGATGAATGCTACTACACTTTCTATTATACAAGGGAGTTGTTTGATATAAGCAATCCGTTATTGGATACTTTGATTGAACAAATCAAACCTGAAGATGAAGAAGTAATAAAACAGGTGTATGACCCTGCTCAAAAAAAGACATATAAATTTGATATAAATTATATTGAATACTTATTTAATTCTAACAGACTGTCATGTCTGAAAGAGGTGTAATTTTGGAGCAACTTCGATTAAAGGCTAATCCTTATTCAGGCAAGCTGATTTCATTTTGCGGATTGGATGGCTGTGGAAAGACCACATTGATAAAAAGGTTAGAGGTATATTTATCAGAACGAGGCCAGGATGTTGTTTTGACTAAACAGCCTACCAATGCTGTGCGAAAGTCAGAGATTTTTCGTACGTTTATGGATTGCGAGAACAATTCGGCATTTGACTATTTGAGCTTATCACTGTTAGCAGCAAGTGACAGAGTTCAGCACACCAACAAAGTAATAGCGCCTGTACTCGAGACAGGCAAGACTATTATTAGTGATAGATATTTCTACTCTTGTTTGGCCAATTTGCGTGCAAGAGGATATAAAGATGCGAAGTGGATTTATGAGGTTTCGGAGTATCTTATCAAACCAGATGTTGCGTTTTTTTTGGATATCGATGTAGAAACTGCGGTTAAAAGAGTTCGCAGCAGAATAGAGGAACGAGACAGATATATAGACATGCCTTTGCAATATGCGCTGAGGGACGAATATTTGGAAATAGCTAGTCTGAATAACGGAATAGTGATTTCAACCGACCAGAGTGAAGACGATGCTTTTGAAAAAGTTTTGGAGGCTTTAAATGGACATTTTTGAAACTGTAAGAACGACTGCACTTGAAATGTCTGCACTGGATAGTGTAGAGGGTTCGAACCTTAAAGAAGACTACGGTTTGGACAGCTTGAGCGTCACTATGCTTATTGTAAAATTGGAAGAGAAGTTTAATATTGAAATTAATTTGGGTCTTTTAACCCAGGGAAACATACAAACAATTGATGGCATTTGCGACATCGTTAAGAAGAGTTTAGAGGGCTGATATGGGCATTTTGTGGGAGTTTTTATCAGAAAAGGTTTTATCTAACCCAAGCAAGTTGCTTGCTGATGGGAATGGAACTATTACATATAAAGAACTCCACGAGAATGTTATGCTCCTTTCTCGAAAGTTGAAACGTCATTGCAAGTATGCAATTTTGTGCGAAAGTGAACTGTATGCTGCAACAGCAATTTTGGCTTGTTTTGCATCAGGCGCTGTGGCAGTTCCTATGTCTGTACGTTACGGAGGACAGCATAAAAAGTCTATAGTTGAGAGCATAAAAATTTCTTGGTTGATTTCTGACGAAGGCATTAAAAGAATTGATGAAGATGCTGAGGAAGCGGATGACCTTTCAGACACAGCCGTAATCATGTGTACTTCCGGCACAACAGGAAAACCAAAAGGCGTAAAACTAAGCGAAGAGAATATTTTGAGCAACTTAACCTCAATTCAAGATTATTTTAAATTAACAGATACAGACCGAATTTTGATTTTGAGGTCTTTGTTTCACATTTCCGCCTTGACTGGAGAGTTTCTTACAGCTCTCAGTGCAGGTGCGGATATTTGTTTTTTTGGAAATTCATTTTTGCCTATTGTTGCAGCAAAAACGGTTGTTGATAATGATATAACGGTGTTGTGTGCTACGCCTACGCTGCTTAATCAGTTGTGCAGCATTTTCTCTCGAACGAATAAACAAATTCCGTTGCGTAAGGTTGTAGTTAGCGGTGAGTGCTTGACTCGTGCTGTTGCTGACAGAATGATTTCTACATTGCCGGAGGCAGAGCTTTTAAATGTTTATGGGTTAACTGAAGCCAGTCCCAGAGTTAGTGCATTGCTTCCTGAAGATTTTGAAAAATATCCGGAATCTGTAGGGAAACCCATAAAAAATGTAGAAGTAAAAATAGTTGACGGGGAGCTCTGTGTTCGTGGAAAAAATGTGATGCAGGGATACTATCTTAATCCGGAGGCTACCAAGAAGAAGATAATAGACGGTTGGCTTCATACAGGAGATGTGGCGGAGCTTAAAGATGGATTCCTTTATATAAAAGGTAGATTGGATGATATGATTATCCGGGCGGGTGTAAATATATATCCGCAGGAAATAGAAAATGTTTTGCTGAGAAGTCCTGGCATCAGAGAAGCATTAGCTCTCGAGAAAGACGGTCGGATTCTGGTAAAACTTGTTGGGACAATTTCTAAAAAAGAGGCTCTAACCATTTGTCAGAAAGAATTACCTACATATGCTATTCCTGAACAGATTGAATTTGTTGAGAGTTTGCCTAAGACCGCAACGGGAAAGTTGGTGCGCCATGATTGAAAAGGAAATGAAGTTTTTGATAGGAAAGGTCGATTTTGAGCGGGTGTTAAAACGAGCTCACGAACTTTATCCTCAAGCGCAGGTAAAGGTTATCGAACAGGCCAATTATTACTACGATACTCCTGACTTGTTTCTGTTTAATCATAGAACTACGCTCAGGGTACGAAAAATCGGCGAAAAGTATCTTGTTCAAAAAAAGTCGGATAAGTCCTATGAAAATGGAATTCGCACCGCAAAAGAAACAGAAAAAGAAATAGATTGTCTGCCTGAATCTTTTTCTTCTGCAGAGGTGGGTATTCAAGGTGAATATGAGTTTAAGCAACTGGGAGGTTTGTTTACTAAACGGACACGCTTCATTTTACATGATGGTACAAAGCTCGATTTTGATGTAAGTCGATACTTTGGTGTAGAGGATTATGAGTTGGAGATAGAGTTGGAAGGTGACTTGCCCGCAGAACTTCTTTTAGAGTTGTCTGTTAGAAGCGGAGTTTTTAAAGGAAAATATCAAAGATTTTTAGAAAGATTTAGAATGGAGATGGATGGTCAATGAAGCGAGTGTTTTCATTAATGTGTGTATGTGTTGTTCTGCTGATGTGTGTTACATCTTGTGCAACAAAAACCGTTCAAACTCCTGAGCATAGACTACAATGGTGGCTTGCTGATATAAAGTGGGATGGTGAACGCTTGTCCTATACAGGCAAGAATGTTGATATAGCAATACTTGATACAGGAATTGATGCCACCCATCCTGACCTTGCCGGAAGAGTAGTGTCTGAAACAAAAGTGTCTGGTCTTGGTATTAAAGAAGATGAAACTAAGGAACACGGAACCGGTATAGCCGGCGTTATTGTTGCAACTCCCCATGATGAAAAAGGTGCTTTGGGTGTTGCTCCTGACGCTAATATCATTTCAATAGACGTTACGGATGATTCAAGCGGTAAGGTTGTTATTAAGAATCTTATTGACGGAATCGACTTGGCAGTGTCAAAAGAAGTAGATATAATTAATATCAGTGTGGGTGTAAAAGAGGGCACTGAGGAACTGCACGAAGCAATAAAAAAAGCGTATGATAACGGTATAATAATAATTGCCTCTGCAGGAAATTATATGGAGGATGAAATTCTTTATCCGGCAGCGTATGATGAGGTTATCGCCGTTGGCTCTTTGTCAAAGAAACATGAGTACATATCCCCTACAGGCACTAAAGCGGCTCAAAAAGTAGTTTATCTTCCGGGAGAAAATATTGTTTCAACATCTTCTTTCGGTGAGTATAAAGGTTTTTCGGGTACATCTTTTTCAAGCGGTATATTGACAGGCATGGTTGCGGTCTCGCTTGAAGCAAACCAGGATTCAGAAAGGACACAGAAAAAAGTTTATTCTAAAATGGAAGAGCTATATGGCAGAATAGGCATTAGTGTCAATGATGTTTTGTGACTTGTATTATGACTTTATAACACAATATAGATAAACCTATAAATTACGTTGTGAGGGGTTAATAATGAAAAATAAAAAAGTAAAAATTCTTATATTCTGTTTAGTTGGTGTGCTTGTGTGTGCTGGAATTACGGTGGCAGCCATAACGGCGGTTAACGACATCACTTTGAAGAATATAGAAAAAACTCGCATTAAATTAGA
This sequence comes from Clostridia bacterium, assembly GCA_017407995.1. Lineage (GTDB taxonomy): Bacteria > Bacillota > Clostridia > Oscillospirales > Acutalibacteraceae > CAG-177. The sequence goes on from JAFQVM010000022.1 coordinate 11,000, forward strand.
AAGTGAAGTGGTTGTTGAGCCAATAAAGCTTGATGAAAATTATGTACATTATTTTGAACAGTACGGAATAGCCTATGATGGAAGCATGAAAGTGGATAAAGATTACACTTCTTATGCAACTGTGGGCTTTATAAATAATGACAATTCGAGGACTCTGTTTGCATTTGCTTCAGATGTTAATTATAAAAGTGACGGCAAGTTTGTTCCCATAGATATAAGGGTTAAAAATACAACCCAGACAGAACAGCAGGAAAAAGGCTATGTATACTCTGTAGCGGGCAATAATGTAGATACGCTGTTTAATAAGGTTTTTGACAGCCAAAAGGGAATTATTATTGCAGATAAAGATTTATCATTTGAAGTTCTTGCGCCGAAAGGCAGTGCAGGAAAAGCAACCTATGAAGTACGCAAAAACTTTATCGATATGGATAGAGCAATGATTGGATATTCAGACGTTGCAGCCGAAGGAACTTCGACATATTTCTACCCATCTAATCTTGGCGTAAATTGTGAAATTGTTTGCTCGGAAAAAGCTTCACATAAGCTCTCTTTTGATTTGTTAGTTAACACACAGGGCGTTAAAGTGCGCCAAGAACCCGGTGGATATTGGATAATTTATGAATCAAACAAAAAAGGATGGGAAACCATTTTAGGCGTAATTCAGATGCCAATTATAAAGGATGCCGAGGGAAACTTTATAAGGACTAATGATATAAAATTACATAAAAAGCCCGATGGAAAGTATGCGGTTAAGCTCTTGTTGGATAAAAATGCTGACCTTGCCGGAGCTACTGTATATCTTGCGTTTGAAATACGAAAGGGAAATCAGCCGGATAACGCATTATATTCAGGCCTGCCTAATTTGAAGCACGCATACTTGAAAAACCATGTTGTAATAGGTCAATCTGAGGATTTGGGAATAGGAAGATTGATGATGCTTTTTGGAGTAGAATCGGATTATCTTTTTTCAGAGGATATGATAACCTCGGTCGATTTCTTTATTTATAACTTAACGCCCAATGATACAATGACGGTCACGGCATACAGGGCGTTAGAAGAGTGGTGCAGTTTGGTTGGAAACTGGAACTGCAACTATAAAATAGGAGATTCAGTATCAACAGCAAAAGCCGGTGAGTCGGTTATTAAGCTTGATATTACAGATGAGTTTAAATTCTGGTGCGGCGACGGTAACGGAGATATAGAAAATTACGGTCTTCAGCTTAGGGCTGATGAGACTGATAATAATCATCTTATCCTTTTTAGCGGAGACAACACTTTGTTTAGCAACTATACTAAGATAGTTTTTAATAAAAAGGCTGAAGAGGAAAAACAAAACTAAACTGTTGGTCATATTTGATAAAAGCAATAAACAATTTTGGCAAAATTAGACAAATGTTTGAAAAGTCCTTGCAAATCAGAAAGCAAAGGTATAATATAAAAATACTAAGGTTAGTGTTAAAAAATAAAAACACTTATTAAAAACAAATAAGAAAGGGTAGAAATTTATGAAGACCAAAAGAATTATCAGTATGCTTCTTGCTGCAATAATGCTGCTGTGCGTAATGCCGTTATCAGCATCTGCAGTTGAGGCAGAAGATGAGGCAATCATAGTTGATGCGGCCGGCGGTATTGAAGATTTGACAACGGCAGAGATTAATGATGCTGACTTGGTCAAAACTGATGCCGAACAGTTGGATTCTCAGGAGATTGAGGCACTCAAGGAAGTTATCGATAACGGAACTGATGTATTTGTTGAGGGTTCAGATCTTGAGGTTGTTGCGGAAGAACTTAATGATACCTTATCAGAAGTTGAAAATGCCGGTGTTTTAGTTGGCGGTTATGTATCATCGGACGAGACGGGATATAGAATTTCATCTATTTATGCGCAACTTGTTGGCAATAGTGTTAATGACCCTATAGTTAAAAATCAATTTAAAAGTATAAAAGCTGATGACTTTTTAGATTATAAAAAGCTTTTGTTAGATTTTAATGACGGGAAACGTAGATCTTTGCTAAAATCAAGACTTTCTGATGAAGAAATTGCTAGTTTGCAAGCATCTGAGTTTAGTGATTTGCAATTTGTTACCGGTGACAGCATTTCGGTATATTGGCTTATGAAGCCTACTAAAGAATGGGAAGAGCTTTCCGACCTTGTTCCTTCTTGGGGTGAGGATGGTCCTTCGATGGAGAAGGATAGACTATATTGTTTGAGAACGAATAACTCATATGCGGGTTGGACCACATTGGGTTCCGTTACCGTTTCCCCAGTGATTCGAAGCGCCGGAACGAACTCAAGCGGAAATTACGATATTGCACAGTGCTTTTATGAGCTTTCTGTAGATAGCGGTATAAAGGCGGCGGTGCTTAAATATGAAGCAGAAATGAATATTATCAGCGACAAAACAAAAAGTGCTTTTGTCGGCTACACAAAGGTTAATGACAGCAATGGTGTGATTTCAAATGGCTGGGCAAGTGCCGGCGAAAGTTTCGGAGTAGATATAAGCTATGCAGGCAACGGTGTCGGTGTCTCAGGAAGCATAGAAACACCGGTTCCGGTTACCGGATATTCATATAATGAAAAAAGTCAAGATATAACAAACCATGGAATAAGTGGCGGATCAAGCATTGCATGGACAGCGAAACCCAAAAAAGATAGCGAAGGTGAACGTTATTGGAACGAAGCTTATCACATAAAACCGTCAGTTGCGATAAGAAGTGCTGAAGGGACCGAAACACAAATTGAATTTTACGTTGGTGACATGTCCCTTTTTAGAGAACATATACAATCCCATAATTACTTGGGCAACTATAGCGCAAAAGTAAAACTAAGCTTTAAAGACCATAAGGCTGTATAGAATTATATTGTGTAAAGATTTAGTCAATTCTTTTTTGAGAAACCCCGCCGCCTACATCGTAGGCGGCGATTCTTTTTTATTCAAACAGTATCATATATAAGAGTAAAATAACAGTTCATCATTCACCCCACAAAAATTAACGTAAACTTATGCTTGTTGACCTCTTTTTATGGAACATCTCACAATAGAAACAGCTTGAAAATTTTGCAGTTTTGTTATAAAATAAACATTGGCGCAAATAACTAAATTATGGCTAATTTTGATTACCTGAAAGGACGATGAAAAATGAGCGCACTTAACAAAAAAACAGTTGAAGACATTGCCGTTTCCGGAAAGAAAGTGCTTGTACGTTGTGACTTTAACGTACCGCTTAAGGACGGAGAGATTACAAGCGACAAGAGAATAGTTGCATCTCTGCCCACAATCAAATACCTTCTTGATAACAATGCAAAGGTTATCCTTTGCTCACACCTTGGCAGACCCAAGGGCGAGTTCAAGCCTGAATTTTCTCTTGCTCCCGTAGCAAAGAGACTTTCTGAGCTTCTCGGTAAAGATGTAAAGATGGCAACTGACGTTGTCGGTGAGAGCGCACAGGCTCTTGCAGCAGACCTCAAAGACGGCGACGTTATGCTTCTTGAGAACGTACGTTTCCACGCTGAAGAGACAAAGAATGTTCCTGAGTTTTCAAAGGCTCTTGCATCTCTTGCAGAGGTCTATGTAAACGATGCATTCGGTTCAGCTCACAGAGCTCACTCCTCTACAACAGGTGTTGCTGATTATCTTCCCGCAGCTTGCGGATATCTTATCCAGAAAGAAATCGAGTTCATGGGCGGTGCTCTTGAGCAGCCGAAGAGACCTCTTGTTGCTATTCTCGGCGGCGCAAAGGTTTCCGATAAGATTGGCGTTATCAACAACCTTCTTGACAAGGTTGATACTCTTATCGTCGGCGGCGGTATGGCTTACACATTCTTTGTAGCTAAGGGCTACACAATCGGTACTTCCCTTTGCGAAGAGGATAAGGTTGAGCTTGCAAAAGAGATGATGAAGAAGGCTGAAGATAAGGGTGTTAAGTTCCTTCTTCCTATAGATACCGTTGTAGGTAAAGAGTTCGATGCAAACACAGAGTTCAAGACTGTTAACTCCAACGAGATTCCCGACGGTTGGATGGGTCTTGATATCGGTCCCAAGACAAGAGAGATTTTCGCTGAGGCTGTAAAGGGTAGCGGAACAGTTATCTGGAACGGACCTATGGGCGTTTCCGAGTGGGAGAACTTCGCTAACGGTACAATCGCTGTTGCAACAGCTGTTGCCGAGAGTGGTGCTATCTCCATCATCGGCGGTGGTGATTCTGCTGCTGCTGTTCAGAAGCTCGGCTTTGCTGATAAAATGAGCCACATCTCCACAGGTGGTGGCGCATCTCTTGAGTTCCTTGAGGGTAAGGAGCTGCCCGGTATTGCTGCTTTGAACGAGAAATAAGATTTACTGATTGCAAAAGTTGCGGGGACCGCTCCTAACGGTTCCCGCATTGTTCGGATTATCTAAGAAAACGGAAAGGATGTTTTAAAATGAATAAAGCGCTCAGAACTCCTGTTATTGCAGGTAACTGGAAAATGAATAAAACTCCCGAAGAGGCAAAAGCTCTTATTAACGAGCTCAAGCCCCTTGTTAAGGATGCAGACTGTGAAGTTGTTTGCTGTGTACCTTATATCGACCTCTATGCCGCTCTTGAGGCTGCAGAGGGCAGCAACATAAAAATCGGTGCTGAGAACTGCCACTGGGCAGAAAAAGGCGCATTTACAGGCGAAGTCAGCGCAAAGATGCTTAAGGCTGCAGGCGTACCGTATGTAATTATCGGCCACAGCGAGCGCCGTCAGTATTTCGGTGAGACAGATGTTACTGTCCGCAACAGAGTAAGAGCAGCTCTCAACGAGGGTCTCAAGGTTATCCTTTGCGTCGGTGAAGTTCTCTCCGAGCGTAAGGACGGCATCACAGCTCAGATAGTTTGCGCTCAGACTGAGATTGCTCTTGGCGGCGTATCTGCAGATGAGCTTAAGAATATTATCATCGCATATGAGCCTGTATGGGCTATCGGCACAGGCGAGACAGCTACTCCTGAGCAGGCAAACGAGGTTTGCGCTGTTATCCGTGCTCTTATTGAGAGACTTTACGGCAAGGATGCTGCTGATGCTGTTGTAATTCAGTACGGCGGTTCAATGAACGATGCTAACGCAGCAGAGCTTCTTGCTCAGCCTGATGTTGATGGTGGTCTTATCGGCGGTGCATCTCTTATCGCTGAGAAGTTCACAGCTATCGTCAACGCTGCAAGTGCGAAATAACTCTCGAAAGGAACAATTCCAATGAGTAAAAAACCTGTGCTTCTTTGCATTATGGACGGCTTTGGCAACAACCCCAATACTGACGGTAATGCTATAGCTGCTGCAAAGAAACCCAATCTTGATAAAATTTTTGCAGAAAATCCGATGACATATATCGGTGCATCGGGTCTTGATGTCGGTCTGCCGGACGGTCAGATGGGCAACAGCGAGGTCGGTCATACAAATATCGGTGCAGGCCGTGTTGTATACCAGGAGCTTGTGCGCATTACCAAGGCTATCGAAGAGGGTCCTTTCTTTGAGAATCCCGCTTTGGTTGCTGCTATGGAGAACTGCAAGAAGAACGATTCTGCACTTCACCTTATCGGTCTGCTTTCAGACGGCGGTGTTCACAGCCACAACACACATCTCTATGCCCTTATTAAGATGGCTAAGGATTTTGGTCTTGAAAAGGTATTTATCCACTGCCTTATGGACGGCCGTGACGTTTCAACAACATCCGGCAGAGGCTTTATAGGGGAGCTTTACAAAAAGACACTTGAGATTGGTGTCGGCAAGATTGCAACTGTCGAGGGTCGCTACTATGCAATGGACAGAGAGCGCAAGTTCGACCGTGTTGAAAAGACTTACCGTGCAATGACATCTCTTGACGCTCCGAAGTTTACATGTCCTGCAGAGATGATGGAAAAATCCTATGCTGACGGCATTACAGATGAGTTTATCATTCCCTGCGTCAGCGAGAGCGCAGAGCCTGTTATGGATAACGACAGCATTGTATTCTTCAACTTCAGACCTGACAGAGCCCGTGAGCTTACAAGAGCCTTTGTCGACCCTGATTTTGACGGTTTTGAGCGTGAGAAGAATCCGAAAGTATTCTATGTCTGCATGACACAGTATGATGCTGATATGCCCAATGTCGAGGTTGCTTTCAAGCCCCAGCGTATTGATATGCCTCTCGGCGAGGTGTTCAGCAAGGCCGGACTTAGCCAGCTTAGAATCGCTGAGTTTACAAAGTATGCTCATGTTACTTTCTTCTTCAACGGCGGCGAAGAGACAGTTTATGACGGTGAGGATAGAATCCTTATCGATTCTCCCGACGTTGCAACTTATGACCTCAAGCCCGAAATGAGCGCATATGAGGTAACCGATACACTTATGCAGAAGATAAATGAGGACGTTTACGATGCAATCATCCTCAACTTTGCAAACTGCGATATGGTTGGTCACACCGGTGTGTTTGATGCAGCTGTAGCAGCAGTTGAGGCTGTTGATACCTGCGTAGGCAAGCTTGTTGAGCTTGTAAATGCAAAGGGTGGTATCACTCTTATAACTGCTGACCACGGTAACGCTGACCAGATGATAGGCGATGACGGACAGCCGTTTACACCTCACACAACAAACCCTGTTCCGTTTGTTGTTGTAGGTTATCCCTGCAAGCTTCGTGAGGGCGGCAGACTCGGTGATATCGCACCGACAATGCTTGAGATTATGAATCTCCCGCAGCCTGCTGAGATGACAGGCGAGAGCCTTATTGAGAAGTAAGATAAATCAAAACACCGTCGGAATATCGGCGGTGTTTTTATCTTTTCTTTTTTTGTAAAATCTGATATTATTATCTTAATATATAGCATCGGATGTGATTTGAATGGGCACGCAAAAAATTTTAAAGACAGTATTGTATATTATTACGGTAGTATTATTGTGGATTGTAGTGTTGTTTACATTGCGTGCATGTCCGAATGTCCGTGCTGAAATAGATTTGCAAAAACAAGCAAAGCAGATTTGTGATGAGTGCAATATAGAAAACGGTATTGTATCGGTTGTGTTGACAGAAAAAGAAGATAGTGATGAGGTGGACTGTTTCGTAAAGCTGGTTTTGTTGGAAGAGTATAGTTTTTCGGAAGAAGATTTATATAATTGCATAACCAGACTCTATGAAATGAAAACTGATTTAAAAGAAAGAACAATGAAAACAGTGGTTAACATACGGTCGGCGAATGAAATATATACATTTTATCCGACAGCAAAGACCTTGTTCAAAAATGATATGTTTCTTTATTGTGCTTTGCCTGATGAGAACGAAATACCGACAACGTTAAAAGAGGGTATGAAGGAAAGGTATATATATGTTGAAGATGGTCAGGCGGATAAGGTTTTGGCTCTTGGTGATTTTGATGATCTGAAGAATTATAAAAAGTGGTATACTTTTTATAAAGGTAGCCATTTTCGTTACAGAAAGGTAACGGTGTGTTATTGGGATTATGAAAATGATTGTCCTACGGAGGGATACATAACAGAAATACAGGAGATAGAAGTGCCAAAACCGGTAGAATCGACAACTGCTTACAAAGGATATGTTCCCAAACCGAGCAAAGACGATTATAAAGATTTGTACGATGATGATTACGATTGGTATTATGCCGATGAATATAACGACCCTGAAGATTTCTATGAAGACTACTACGATGATTTTGAGGATTTTGAAGAGGCGTATGACTATTATTACGACCATGTAGATTAATAAAAAACAGACCCGATTAATCGGGTCTGTTTTTTTGGTGGAGACGAAGAGGATTGAACTCTCGACCTTACGGATGCGAACCGTACGCTCTCCCAGCTGAGCTACGCCCCCAAATGATTGCTATGAAATTATAAAATTTTTTTAAGTCTTTGTCAAGTGTGCGACAGATTTATACAAATTTTTTAGCTTGACAAGCTTTGTTTAGTCAGTTAAACTGAACGTGTAAAGTGTGTGGTTAGATTTTCAATTTTCAAAAATAAAAGGAGAAAGACATGAAAAAGATATTTGCAACCGTGATTGCGCTTTTAATGATTTTTACCTTTACCGCTTGTAAAGACAAAGCTCCGGAAACTCCCGATAAAGATATAACCGCAGCAGTTGACAGTGTTGATGTTGAGGGTAAAACAGAGACAGATGAATCAGCGATTAATGCTCCTGTAAACGGCAGTAAGGCTGAGATTGTTAGTTTCTTTAACAAATATGCAACAGCGATGAAGAATTACACAGGCAAGGTTTTTGTTCAAAAGGTTCAGGGGACAATCTCTAAGATTAACAGCATCACGGGCGGTAACGCTATTTCCGGTTCTTTTCAGCCGCTGCTCCCCAATGATTTTCCGCAGACAGACACTAAGACGTTTGAGGATGGAAAGGCTGTAGACGGCACAACAATAGCCAAATTTCTTCCTGCTGATGACCTTACGAAATATAATGTTCCGGTAGACAGTGTTAAATCCGCAACCTGCACAAATCAGGATGGTGGCTGGAAAGTTTCTATTACTCTTGTCCCTGAGACAGGAACAGGTTTCCAGTATGTTCCGACGCATCACAGCACTTGTCTTGATGCTTTGACACTTGCAGAGGAGTCATTATCACCGTTTGAGCTGTTAAGTGCAAACGTCAACTACCAAAGCGGAACATATACCTTTGTTCTCAACTCTGACGGCACACTTGCCAGCATCAATGTTATAGAGCCTGTGAATTATGTATGCAAGTTGGAGATGAGTGTTTCCGTAGATGCTGACTTTACATGCACCTGGAAACAAGAGTATAGATTTACATACTTATAAACGAAAAGCATGGTTTTTACCATGCTTTTTCCATAAAAAACAGGAGAGCTTAGTTTTACTAAGCTCTCTTTTTTATCTTACTTTTTAAACTTTTCAAGGAATATGCTGATACCGACCATCAAGGTCTGAACAATCATAGCGGCAACGGGAGAGATGAATGCGGGAGCACCGAGTGCAACCGAAACGACTGCGCCAGCTGCAACAATTATTTGGGCTACGAGTGCGAACATCGCATATCTTGATGAGAAATTAGCGAGTCTGCCGCTGGCAGCAATGCTCTTGAAATATGACAGCGCAGAGCCGTTGTGCAGAATTCCCGTCTGACAGGAGGGCATGATGCTGTCTCTGTAGCTACGGAAAATCTGCGCTCCGTTGGAGGAGGTTACTTTTATGCTCTTTGAAGCTACGCTGAATTTCTGAGCAAGCAGTTCGTCTGTTACGTTTGGGTCGTCTGTACGGACAACGAGGTTAAAGCCGTTGTCTTCAAGCTCATGCAGGCTTTCCGTGAGGCTTGAGTCCTCAACGTATTTTACAACGAACATGGCGGCAACCTGAGAGTCTATAGCTATGTAAACGACCTTGCGACCGCTGAGTTTGTACTTATCCTCCTCGGACTTGAGCGGAACATCTATATTGTGATGAACAAGCAAGTTTCTGTTACCCAACAGTACACGCTGACCGTAAATTGTTGCTGAAAGACCGAGTCTGTCCTCATATATCATATCTTTGACGGGCGGGAGAATCTCTGTAGAGCCTCCTATGATGCCGTTAAAGACGCCAGAAAGCGGACCTCCCGACTTGAGAACAATTGCAGTAGCGTAGAGAAGAACGTCGTCTATTCGAACAGTCTTAAAATCTTTCATGCCGTGCATCTCGCATGCAGCACGGTCAAAGAGGTCTGAACTGTCAATTGCAGCGGCTACGGCTGATGAGCATTTTTCAGCTGCATCGTAGCTTGCAACCATTGCGCCGTTTTCGTTGAGCTTCTTGTTTTCCAGATAAAGCGGAATTGCAAGAGAGAGCAAGACAGCTATGGGTGAAGTCAGACAGAATGTGCCTGTCAGAGCGGAAACCGCTTGAAATACGTCTTTGGTGAGAATACCCGTCAAAATTGCGAGCACTGCAGAGATAGCTGCTGATATGATTATGTTGCGCTTTACGCAGGTTTCTGCTGTGGAACACGCACGGGAGTTTGCAATAAAGTTTTCAGGGAATGCTATTTTTCCCGAATAGAGAATTTCGGGATTACCCATCTTCAATCCTCTGCCAACTTCAAAAGCATCTTTTTCATTCTCGATGGCTCTTATTGCATACAGTGAGGAATTACTCTCAAAGGCACAGAATTCAAAGTTTGAAAGCATACGCTGCATATCATTGCGTCTGCCCTCCGTGTTGAGAAGCAGTGCAAATATAGCGGCAGCGGAGTAGAAATATGTTGCAGCTCCTGCAGGTTCTTTATTAAATATCATTACAACCGCATGTATAAAGGCAAGTACAACCGCTAAGGCTCCGGCTGTTTCGCAGTTGACATTTCCGCTGAACAGTGCCTTGAAGCCTGAAATGAGCGCAGGCAAAGCCAGATATGAGCCGGCGAACAGGATAACGATATTTGCTATTGCAAGGCCAAAACCGCCTGCCGCAAAAGCCGGTGCATCGAGAGCGATTAGTTCAAACAGGCCGGGTACCAACATAAGAACAAGAGCGACTGCATCTATAATACACAAGCCGATAACTGCAGTTTTTGCCTGCTCGAGAGAGTTTTTAAGGACTGAGAAAATCTTTCCTCTGTGTTCGGGCTTGTCATATTCAAAAATCTGACGGGTTTCGTCCTTGGCTTCATCCTTCATGATATCGGTTTCTGCATCAGAAAAACCTGCTATATCGCTTTCGGGGACTTCTTCATCTTCATCGAACTTGCTTATGAGAACAAACTTCTTTTTCTTTTCGGCTCTTTTTCTGGCAAGCTCTGCTGCGAGGTCTTCTTCACTTATGGTTTGTGATTCCTCTTCTTCGTCGTTGAAACCGCTGAAAACAAGCTGCTCATCCTGCTCCTCCTGAACGGGAGGCTGCGGATTTGTGAAAGCCGGAGTGCCCATGATTCTGGTTGCCTCGTCGTCATCGCCGACAAGCTCCTCGGCAGGAATAACCTGCGGCAGAGGTTCAAGTCCGGAAGTCTCTGATAACGGGCCTCTCTTTAAGATGATGCCGTGTTTTTCTATAGGCTCGGATTCCGAATCCTGCTTTTTGTTTTCGTCAAGTATTTGTATAAATCTGTTTTTATATTCGGCAGTTTCGTTTTCTTCGTTGTTATCTTCGTCAGAATTTTGAGTGTTCTTGAAAATGCTCTCATCTACATCTGCATCAAACAGACCTTGAAGAACACTGCTGTTTTCTGCCTGCTCAACTTCAGAAGTGTCATCGCCGAAATACCTTGGCTCAGGTGACGGGAAAAGCTCCTCCACTGTGGGCTTTTTCTCTTCCTCTGCTTCTTCAACGGGCTCATCTTCTGCTTCAGCAGGCTCTTCCTCTTCCTGTATCGGAGTGAGTGCAATGGTGACAAATTCTTCTTCAGACTCCTGCTCGGTTGAGTCTTGTTCATCGGCTTCCTCTACTGCTTGAGGTTCACTTTCAACCACTTCAAGCTCATATGTATCCTCTGAAGTGGGCTCCTGCTGTCCAGGGTCATCTTCCTCGTTTGGCTCAGAAGAAGTATTCTCTGGGTGATAGGGTATAATAACCGCTTCCTGCTGTTCCTCCTCAACCTCAAAAGGCTCCTCGTCAACAGAAGCAGTCTCGTCTGCATATCCGTCTTCGGGCTGTGCGTAATCATCAGAAACAGACTCCGAGTATTTGTCCTCAAGGTAGTCAAGATTACTCAGAATATCGCTGTCTGTATCCGATGCTTTGTTTTCAATTTCTTTTTCTTTGTTTTCGGGTTCGGTGATACCCAACAGAGAGTTTATGTCGTCCATAGACCAAAGCTTTTCAGGCTCACCGTACTTGTTTTCAACCTCTGCTATTTCGCTGAGAATTTTATCGAGCGAAAGCTTGCTTTTTGATTCAAAAGGTTTCTGTTCCAAAGTTCTCACCCCGGTGTTTAGATTTATATAATGAAGATTAGTTTCTTTGTTTTGCTGCCTCGAACATGAGAATTCCTGCAGCGACAGATGCGTTAAGAGAGTTTATCTTTCCTTTCATGGGAAGAGATGCGATAAAGTCACATTTCTCTCTGACAAGCTTGCCCAAGCCCTTTCCTTCCGAGCCGATTACTATAGCGATGGAGCCTTTGAAGTCGAGCTCGTTCCAAGAAGTGCCGTCCATATCAGCGCCAAACACCCACACACCACGTTCTTTAAGGGTGTCTATCAAGGTAGCAATATTTGTCACTTTGACGACGGGGACATATTCAATTGCGCCGGCAGATGTTTTTGCGACGGTATAGTTCAGCGTTACGCTGTTTCTCTTTGGTATGATTACACCGTGCACACCTGCAGCCTCAGCGGTTCTGAGAACAGCACCCAGGTTATGCGGGTCTTCAAGACCGTCACAGATGACTATGAACGGACTCTCACCACGGCTTGCTGCGAGGTCAAAGATATCGTCAAGGTCCGCATATTCATGGGCGGCAGCAAAAGCTGCGACCCCCTGATGGACGGCTCCGTTGCAAAGCTTGTCCAACCTGCGGGAATCTGCAAATTTCAACGGAATTTTCCTGTCCTTACATATTTGAATTATCTTTGCGGCCTGTCCGCCACGCTGCCCCTCAGCGACAGTCACGCTGTCTATCGTACGACCGCTTTCAAGCGCCTGCAGCACTGCGTTGCGCCCTACAATCAGTCCTTCTTTTTCATTCATGGATTTTTCCCTCTCGGATTCATATGGGTATTTCTATACCAATATAATATATTTATAACATTATAACATAGGCAATACTTAAACCACAATATATAAAAACAAAAAAATTGTAGTTTTGTGAGTTAAGATGTGTTCTGGGACAAGAATAATCGTTTTAAAAGTGTATGTTGTTACATAAAAAAACATTTTACGGTTTAGTTTTTCAGTTTGTTCCAAAAAAATTTACTTTTCTCCATTTCTAAAGTGACACGGTTTTCGCTTTGGGAAATATACAATGTTTAGGACGAGCTAAAAGGAGAGAAGTGAAAATATGGAGAAAACCACATCCGTAAAACAGACAATGACATTTCCCGATTCAAACAGACGTGAAAAAGTATTTTTTGTTCTGAAATGTATCGGTTTTTCTGCTGTAGCGTTGTTGCTTTCGAGAGCGAAGCTGTTTAACAATCTGTCGCCGTTTGGTCTGGCTTTTGCGGCTGCAAGTCCGCAGCCTTTTGCAACTGCAGCGGCATTGGGTGCTGCTGCAGGATATCTTTTGACCTTTTCGGGGACAACGGGAATTCGTTATATGGCATGTGTTGCGGGTGTTGCGCTGATAGTCTGGCTTATCAGAAAAACCGGGCAGGTGGTAAAAAACGTTTGGCTGACGCCGCTTTCGGCTGCCTTGTGCTGTGGGTCTACGGGAATAGCAGTGTTGTTTGCACAGGGATTTTCTGCAAACGGAATATTGGCTTTTTTGTGCGACTGCGTGCTTGCAGGTGGTATGACATACTTTTTTTCGCAGGCTTTGAAAGAGCTATCAAAACGTGAAAACATACTATTTTCAGGCAAGCGAGCGCTTATATGTGTGGTGATATCGTGTTGTGCGGTGCTGATGTCGCTTGCCGATATATCTTTTTTAAATTTTAACCCTGCACGCATGGTCGGAGCATTTTTAATTATGCTGTTTGCATTTTTGCTCAGAGAGAGCGGCGGAGCATTTTCGGGAGTCTGCGCCGGCACAGCATTGAGTGCCGTGTGCGGATATATTCCGCTTGGCGGACTTTTTTCTGCAGCCGGTCTTGTTAGCGGATTGTTTTATTCTTTCGGTCAGCTCGGCATAGCGGCGGCTTTTGTGAGCATCTGCGGACTTCATGCGATAATATCGCCGTCGGCACAGGGCATAGCCGTTATTGCGGAGAGCGCTGCGGCTGCGGTGTTTTTTGTGCTTCTGCCACGTGCAAGGCTTAACGAATTAAGGCTGAAACTTTCTGAGAAAGGCAGACTTAATACAGATACATCAACTCAAAAGGTTTGTAAAAAGCTTGATGATGCCAGGACTGCTCTTTTTGATGTTTCATCATGCATTCAGACGGTATCAAAGGAGCTGTCTAAGATTAACGCAGATGACCCTGCGCTTATAAATGCAAGAGTCAAACAGAGCGTGTGTTATGGGTGTCCCGGAATGCAGTCCTGTTTAAACGAGAACAGCAGTATAAGAGAAAACGCTTTCGGGAATATAGTCTCGGTTCTTCGTCAGGAAGGACATGTTGTGCCGGGGGACTTTGACTTAGCTTTTCAGAAAATATGTATGCGCCAGTCAAGGTTAGCGGAGAATTTTAACAGGGTATTTGTTGACAGCACAGCTGCTGTTTCAGCAGGTGCAAAGAACCGTCAGCTGCGGCAGGTGATAGCCGACCAGTTTGGAAGTATGGCAGATATATTAGGTGAAATATCGGAGGATGTGTCACGTGAACCTCTTTTGATGTCGGCAGAAACATCGGCGGCAAAGGATGTGTTTGAGGGTCTCGGTCTGACAGTGATACGCTGTGAGTGCGTGCGTAAAGTCAGCGGTAAGGCGTGTCTGACGGCTTTGGTTGATGAGATTCCAAAAGAGATAGCTTTTCCGGATATGGTGTCGTCGCTCAGGAGAGCTCTCGGCATAAGACTTTCTTTTCCGTCTGTTACGGATAAGGAAAACGGTGTCAGCATGGTTTTTGATGAAAAACCGTCATATAGGTTCGACCTTGGCACAGCGCAAAAAACGAGCGGAGAATCAGCTCTATGCGGTGATTATTTTGAGTGTTTCAGAAACGGTGACGGAAGTGATATGATTATTATAAGTGACGGTATGGGTACAGGTGGTCGTGCGGCGGTGGACTCTGCAATGGCTACAAGCCTTTTCTCAACACTTATAAAATCAGGTTTGTCGTGCGAAACATCGCTTAAGATAACAAACTCTGCACTTCTCGCAAAGTCAGAGGAGGAGACCCTATCAACGCTCGATATAGCGAGACTTGACCCGTTTTCGGGTACTGTTGATTTTTATAAAGCCGGCGGAGCGCCGTGCTTTGTACGCAAAGGCGGCAGAACGGCAGCACTTGAACAGACGTCGCTTCCTGCGGGAATATTGAGGGACATAAACTTTTCAACCGCTCAAACGAACCTTTCAAACGGGGATATTCTCCTAATGGTTTCGGATGGTGTGATGGTTGATGACGGTGAGTGGATTCACAAAGTTCTCAAGTCGTGGAACGGAGATGCGCAGACGCTTGCAGAGCATATAGCGGCTTTTGCACAAAAACGTCGAGGAAATGCGAAAGCTGATGACGTAACCGTTGTCTGCGTGACGGTTGAGAAAATTTGATGATGTTAAGCATAAAGTCACGGGATAACCGTGACTTTATGCTTTTTAATTACCGTTGAGAAAATTAAACAGCAGTATTTTATGATAAAATATATTTAATATAAGGACTTAACGGGAGAAACATATGACAGGTATACTGCTTTTAGATAAACCGCAGGAGATGACATCTTTTACGGCGGCATCGAGAGTGCGGAGAATAACAGGAGCTAAAAAAACGGGTCACACGGGAACGCTTGACCCGATGGCTACAGGCGTGTTGCCTGTGCTTCTGGGCGGAGCCACACGTTTTTGTGAGCTGCTGCCATCGCACGACAAAGCATACATTGCTACTCTTCGTCTTGGTCAGACGACGGATACACTCGATATAACAGGCGAGGTTTTAAGTGAGAGTGAATTTGACGTCAACCGTGAGGATTTTGAGAAAGTGCTCAGTGGATTTGTCGGCACAACGATGCAAAAACCCCCGATGTATTCTGCGAAGTCGCAAAACGGAGTGCGGCTGTACAAGCTTGCCCGTCAGGGTATAGAGGTTGAGCGTGAGAGTCGGGAAGTAACCATAAGCGTTGCAAAAGTTATAAATTGTGATGAAGCGGCGGGTGAATACACCATAGAGGTTGAGTGTTCAGCAGGAACGTATATACGGTCACTGATTTCCGATATAGGCGAAAAACTTGGTTGTGGAGCGGTTATGACGGCTCTTCGAAGAACTAAGGCAAACGGTTTCTCGATAGAGGACTGTATCACGCTTGAAGAGCTTGAAAAAAGAGCAAGTGACGGCACATTGAACGAGCGTATAATACCGATTGAAACAGTGCTCTCAAGCTACCGTGAGGTTGCGGTCACGCAGCCTCAAGCGACAAGATTTACTAACGGCGGAGCACTTAGTATTGATAGATTAAAAGTCAAGCTCGATAAGCAGGACGAGCTTTGCAGAGTGATTTCTCCGCAGGGAGATTTTCTGGGAATGGGAGAAGTTTCGGACGATGAGCTCAAAGTTAAACGTCTGCTTGTAAAGTAAACAAATTGAGAATATTGACCTTTTCAGACAGATAGTGTATAATAAATGTCAGAAAAAAGAGGTTGTTATGCTATCCTCTGGCATGCGGCCTGACGGTAGCTTTTTTGGGGAAAAGAAGAACGGCTGATTCTGTGCAGTATCAGCCGTTCATTTTTTATGCTTTTTTGGTTGCGGTATTCATAAGCATCAGGACTTTTTCAAGTAAGTCGAGCATCTTGTCATGTGACGCTATGCGAACAGAGATATGAGGCTTACCCGAGGCACTGACTGTTACCCTGCCCGGGAACCCTGCAGCGACAGCCGATATCTTCTGCATATCAAGGTCATCGATATAGAGCAGAAGTCTGTCATTTTTGCGTGAAATCTCATAGATGCTGTGCTCGGTGGAATATGCTCTGAGAAGCGACGTTCTGATAAGTCCGAGGACAGGTGGCGGCGGGTCTCCGAAACGGTCGATAAGCTCGTCTATAACGTCGTCCGCATCGTTTCGGTTGGAGATATCCGCTATGCGGCGATAGATGCCGAGTCTCTGCGGTACGCTCTCGATATATGTCGGTGGGATATGGGCGTCTATCGGCAGGTCAACAAGACATTCTTTCTTGGGCGGTTTTCTTATCTCGCCCTTTTCTTCGCTTATCGCCTGTTCAAGAAGCTGGAGATACATCTCATAACCTACGGCTTCCATGTGTCCGTGCTGCTGTGCACCAAGCACATTTCCCGCACCTCGCAGTTCAAGGTCACGCATGGCTATTTTAAAGCCTGAGCCAAACTCTGTAAATTCCCGTATGGCATCAAGTCTGTTTGTTGCAATCTCTGTCAGCTCTTTGTAGGGTTTGAAAGTCAGGTATGCGCTTGCCCTGCGTGATGAGCGCCCTACACGGCCACGTATTTGGTGCAGCTGAGCCAGACCCATGCGGTCGGCATCCTCTATTATAAGTGTGTTGACATTCGGAACGTCTACACCTGTTTCGATAATGGTTGTGCATACAAGGATATCTATTTCGCCCTCAAGAAGTCTGCGCCAGACATCGCTGAGTTCATCCTCGCTCATCTTGCCATGTGCTATTGCAACTGTTGCTTCGGGCAGCAGTTCTTTTATTTCTGTAGCAGTTCGCTCGATTGTTTCAACTCTGTTGTGCAGATAGTATACCTGTCCGCCACGCCTGAGTTCCGCATTCATCGCCTGGGCGAGCATTTCGGGGTTGTATTCTACAACATAGGTCTGAACGGGAGAGCGGTCGTGCGGTGCCTCTTCAAGAATTGACATGTCTCTGATACCCGACAGCGCCATATTGAGTGTACGGGGAATAGGAGTTGCCGTAAGCGTGAGAACGTCAACTTTCGGATACAGCTCTTTGAGCTTTTCTTTTTGCGCAACGCCGAAACGCTGTTCTTCATCTATAATAATAAGACCTAAATCTCTGAAAGATACATCCTTTGAAATCAGCCTGTGAGTGCCGACTACAACATCAACACTGCCTCGGCGCAGACCGTTTAAGGTTGCCTCAATTTCCTTTTTTGTGCAGAAGCGTGAGAGCATACGAGCCTCAATGGGGAAACCCTCAAAGCGTTTGAGCAGGGTTTGATAGTGCTGGTAGGCGAGAATGGTGGTTGGCACAAGGATAGCGCATTGCTTTCCGTCTGCAACGCACTTGAAAGCACCACGCAAAGCAACCTCTGTTTTGCCGAATCCCACGTCTCCGCACAGCAGGCGGTCCATAGGGTACTGCTTTTCCATATCGCCTTTGATTTCGTCAACGCATCTTAGCTGGTCTGCTGTTTCGTCAAATTCAAAACGACGCTCAAAGTCGTTTTGCATATCAATATCGGGTGAAAAAGCATGACCCTCAATCTGCAGGCGTTTCGAGTATAGCTCTGTCAGCTCTTTTGCCATATCTTTGACAGCGGAGCGGACTTTTGAACGGGTCTTCTGCCAATCTTTGCCGCCAAGACGGTTGAGCTTTACGGGCTTGTCATCGCCTGACGGCCCGATATATTTTGATACCTGGTCGAGCTGAGTGACAGGTACATACAGTATATCGCCCTTGTCGTAGCGGATTTTTATATAGTCCTTTATCGTGCCGCCGGCTTCAAGCTTGTGTATGCCCTCAAACACACCAATGCCGTGAGCTATGTGTACAACGTAGTTGCCACGCTGGAGTTCATCAAGACTGTGGAAGGAGTTTGCTGTTTTCTTTGCTCCCCTTTTTCGTGTGCTGACAGCAGCTCTGCCTGCATGGGAGATAACTGTAATTTTAGGCAGAGGATATTCAAAGCCCGCCGAGATACTTCCGGGTAGAATAGTTATTGTTCCTGCCGAAAGTTCACACGGTATATCATGCATAAACACAGCGTTAAAGCCGTCTTTTTCAAGGTCACCGCAGAGTGCAGCTGCAGCCTTCGGTGTACCTGCAAAGATAACGCAGGTGCGCTCGTTCATTGCAGACAGAGCACGCAGGTCGTCTTCGAGAACGGATATCGAGCCGTTCCATGCGGGGATTTGGCGAGCGCTTATGCTGATAAGCTCTTTTACGGGTGTGTCAAAGCTGCCTCGAGGCAGATTGTCCATATACAGAACACCCATTTTTTCATAGTAACTAAGCAGGTCCGAGAAACGCAGGGAGAATCTGTCAAGTCCGGGACAGAGTTCACCCTCTTCAAACATAGCCTTTATGGCCTCGTTCATAAGACCCTCTGCAGCATTAAACCGTTCCTTAACCGAGAAACTCTCGCTGACAATGAGAGTATAGTTCTTTGCATAGTCAAAAATAGATGCCACATCGTAGAGCAGGGGCATGTATTTGTCTGTTGAAGCGAGTCTGATGCCCGCCTTAAGTCTTTCAATATCTTTTGCAACTGCCGCACGTGCTTTGACGGAGCCTTTGCCGTGAATCTCAGAGTGGAAACGCTCAAGCAGCTCTATAAATTCAGGAGTGTCGGGTGTCAGAATCTCATTTGCGGGTGAGATTTTGATAACGTCAACATTGTCGGTCCTGCGCTGAGATTCAATATCGAAAAACGCAATACTGTCAACCTCGTCACCCCAAAGTTCCAGGCGGCAGGGATTATCATAGCCCGGGGCAAAGAAATCAAGTACACCGCCACGCACAGCAAACTGACCTATACCGTCCACCTGTGCTGACTTTGAATAGCCGGCACGAAGCAGAGCTTTTACAAGAAAATCAAGCTCATATTCATCGCCGGGTTTTATTTCGAGAGTGTGCTCCTCCAGTTCATGCGGAGGCAGGGTAAGCTGAGAAGCTGCCTCAGCCGAGCACACGACAGCACGAGCTTCTCCACGCAGCATCTTATCAAGCACGCCGAGTCTGCGGTGTTCGTATTCACGTGATTGGCTTTCTGTTGACCGAAAAGCGAAGTCACGTGCAGGATACAGCAGGGTGCGACACCCCATGGTACGCATATCGAGCGCTAAGCGTGATGCCTGAGCCTCGTCGGGTGTGATAATAAGCACAGGCTTATCCGTATCTGCAGCCAGAGCGCAGGCAAAATGTGCCTTGTGGATATGCGAAAGTCCCGTCATGCCAAGCGGCAGACGGTTATTTTTTACGGCAGCGAGTACCGAATTATATTCTTCAAGTTTTTTTGCACACGAAATAAATCCGTTCATAAGCACCTCAACAATTACCCCCCATATATGAGGATTTTATTGTAGCTTGAACTTTAATTATACTATTTTAAGTTTTAAATTTCAACGAGAAAAGTGTCAAGATTTGAGGGGCGCAAAAATATTTTTTAAAGAATACAGAAAAAACGACCTCTTCCGTAAAAGGAAAAGGTCGTTCGTCATATTCAATTATTCGTAAAGCGGATGCTTCTTGCAGATTTCTTCAACGCCTGCACGGATTTTGTCTGCGCTGTTTTCGAAATCGGTTGCTGCGAGGTAGATAAACTCAGCAATTTTATCCATGTCTCCCTCATCAAGACCTCTTGATGTAGCAGCTGCTGTACCGAGTCTGAGACCGCTGGTTACAAACGGCTTTTCAGGGTCATTGGGGATAGCGTTTTTGTTAGCGGTGATGTATACTTCATCAAGTCTGTGTTCAAGCTCTTTACCTGTAACACCGAGTGAACGCAGGTCAACAAGCATCAAGTGGTTGTCAGTACCGCCTGAGACGAGGTCAACGCCTCTCTTTAACAGACCGTCTGCAAGAGCTTTTGAGTTTGCGACTATCTTTTTCTGATACTCTTTAAACTCGGGTTTTAAAGCCTCGCCGAAGCAAACAGCTTTTGCAGCTATGATGTGCATGAGCGGGCCACCCTGATTTCCGGGGAAAATAGCCTTGTTGATGGAAGCGCCGAGTTCCTCTTTGCAGAGAATAAGACCGCCTCTGGGGCCACGCAGAGTTTTATGAGTGGTTGTGGTTACAACATCAGCATACGGGACAGGTGACGGATGAAGTCCTGCAGCAACAAGACCTGCGATGTGAGCCATATCAACCATATAGTAAGCACCTACGGACTTTGCGATTTTGCCGATGCGCTCAAAGTCGATTACTCTCGGATAAGCGGAAGCACCTGCAACAATGAGTTTGG
This sequence comes from Clostridia bacterium, assembly GCA_017407995.1. Taxonomy (GTDB): domain Bacteria; phylum Bacillota; class Clostridia; order Oscillospirales; family Acutalibacteraceae; genus CAG-177. The sequence goes on from JAFQVM010000022.1 coordinate 31,829, forward strand.
GCTTTATCTCTTGGGCTTTGCGCTCAAACTCGTCGTAGTCGATGAAACCGTCATCATTTACGCCGTAAGGCTGGAAGTTGTAAAGTTTACCGCTCATGTTTACGGGTGAACCGTGTGAAAGGTGACCGCCGTGAGCAAGATTCATACCCATAACAGTGTCGCCGGGGTTGAGCAGAGCTGAATAGACAGCCATGTTTGCCTGAGCGCCGGAGTGAGCCTGAACGTTTGCAAACTCAGCATCGAAAAGCTCTTTTGCACGCTCAATAGCGATAGTTTCAACAATATCAACGCACTCGCATCCGCCGTAGTAGCGTTTGCCCGGATAACCCTCTGCATATTTGTTGGTAAGCACGCTGCCCATAGCAGCCATTACTGCAGGAGAGACAAAGTTCTCGGAAGCTATAAGCTCAATATTTCTTCTCTGACGGGCGAGCTCCTTGTCCATTGCTTCGCCGACAGCCGGGTCATATTTTGATACAAAACCGATAGTGTCAAGAAAATCCGAATACATCAGTAAATCCCCTTTATTTAAAATAAAAATATTAAACAAATAATACCATTATTGAAAAGTAATGTCAAATACTGTGAATGGAACAAAACCGCAAGCATTAATCTTTAAGAGAAAAATAAACAACATTTAAAATGTATTTTGACAATTTATTTATGCAAAAAGCTAAACTCAAAATAAAATAAATCTTGTATTTATGTCAAAAATAATGTATACTGATTTTTACATAGTTTTACTGTGTATTTTTTAGATACAGAGGAGTTGAAGTGATGGACCCCATCAAAGTTGATTTTTCAAAGAAGGGCGGCGGCAAAAAGGAGATAGTTATTCCTCCTGAGAAGGCCGCACTTAAAATAGTAATAAGCATAATCGGAACAATAGTTGCTGCTGTTATCGCTTTTTATGCGATGCTTCCGGCTATCAACTTCAAATCTTATGATTTTTATATCTATTTAGGTATAATAGTCATTGCATATGCAGTTCTTTCTGCAGTACTCACAGGAGTTTTTTCAAAGCCTGAATATATGCCTTATTTCAAACGCCAGATGATAGTGCCGGTCGTCCTTATTGCGGTACTCGTAGTGGTTATGGGTATAGGCTATCTTGTATCTTCTCCGTTTTTCAGAGCAGAGGCATACAGCAACATCATCGATGTGCGCACAGACAGTAACTTTGCCGAGGAGATTGACCAGCAGGATGCTGAGTCTTTCAGTAACATTCCCAAACTCGACGAGGGTGTTGCGGCAACTCTTGCTCCCAGAGCACTCGGTAACCTTGCAGAAAAAGGTTATGTCTCTCAGTTTTCAGTATACCCGCTGTATACTCAGATAAACTATAAGGGAACTCCCGTCAGAGTTGTACCGCTTCAGTACTCAAATATTATTAAATGGTTTACTAACCGCTCCGAAGGTTTACCGGGCTATATCGTTATCGATATGGCAAACGAGGTGACAACTTTCCAGGAGCTTGAAAACGGAATCAAGTATTCGCCGTCCGAGCACTTCGGCAGACTTCTTGAGCGTCATCTAAGAATGAGCTATCCGACTTATCTTTTCGGCGATGCATCATTTGAGATTGATGATGAGGGTAACCCGTACTGGATTTGCGCAAGACTTGATAAGACAATCGGTCTCTTTGGCGGTACGGACGTTGTCGGTATTGTTATCGTAGACGCTGATGATGAAGACGGAAAGACCACATATGTTCCCATTGATGAAGTCAAGAATGACCCTCAGTATCAGTGGATAGACAGAGTTTATGATTCAGACCTTCTTGTTGAGCAGTATAACTACTACGGAAGATATCAGAAGGGCTTCTGGAACTCCATTCTCGGTCAGGAAGATGTTTACGTCACAACCGAGGATTACAGCTACATCGCACAGGATGATGACGTCTATATGTATACAGGCGTTACATCCGTTACAAGCGACCAGTCAATAACAGGTTTTGTTCTTATAAACCAGCGTACAAAGGAGTCCGTTTATTACAGCGTTCCCGGTGCTAAGGAGCAATCTGCACAGGCTTCTGCAGAGGGTCTTGACGAAATCAAGGCTGCAGGCTATCAGTCAACATTCCCGTTGCTTCTTAATATCGGCGGTGAACCCACCTACTTTATGGCTCTTAAGGATGTCCGTGCAGACGGTTCTCAGATTATCCAGAGCTATGCTCTTATCAACGTTAAGCAGTACACAAAGATAAAGGTCTACGGAAAGACCCTTTCCGACTGTTTGGCAAAGTATATTGCACAGCTTGAAGCTAACGGCATAAAGGTTGATATCGACGCTGATGAGGTTGTTGACCCGTCAACACAGGACGGTAACAACGAAAACGCAGGCACGCAGGTTGAAGTGAAAACCGCTACAGGTAAGATAGAAGATATCCGCACACAGGTTGTTGCGGGCGAAACCTGCTATTATATCAAGCTTGCAGGCAGCGATATCTACTATTCAATCTCTGCTTCCAAGTCAGAGGCTGCTGTTATCCTCAACATGAACGACACCGTAACTATCAAATACGTTGTCAAGGAGGGCGCAATCATCCCTGCAAACGAGATTGAAAAGACAGTTGCTGATTAATAGAAAATAAACAACACGGCGGCACATTATTATGTGCCGTCGTTTACTTTTTAGTTGATAATTAAATCAATAGTGTGGTATATTATGCATATAGATATACTTGAGTTCTGAGGAGTGATAAGATGAGCCAAACAATGGAAATAATTATAGGTATAATAACCCCTTTGATAGGAACTTCACTCGGTGCAAGTACTGTGTTTTTTGTCAAAGGCGGACTGAAACCAAAGCTTCAAAAAGCGCTGCTCGGTTTTGCATCCGGCGTTATGATTGCGGCCTCAGTATGGTCCCTTATCATCCCTGCTCTTGAGATGTCAGAGGACTCAAGCCTGCCAACATGGTTCCCGCCGACAGTTGGTTTCTTGCTCGGCATGGGCTTTCTGCTTGTGCTTGACAGCGTGATTCCTCATCTCCATTTAAATTCTGACAAGCCCGAAGGAAAAAAGTCAAAGCTTGGAAAATCAGCTATGCTTATCCTTGCGGTATCGCTTCACAACCTGCCTGAGGGTATGGCTGTCGGAGTTGTTTTTGCAGGAATGCAGGCGGGCAACAGTACAATGTCTGTGGCATCGGCATTTGCACTTGCTATAGGTATTGCACTTCAGAACTTCCCCGAGGGGGCAATAATATCGGCACCGCTGCTCAATACAGGTGTTTCAAAGCACAGAGCCTTTTCGTACGGAGTGCTCTCAGGTGCTGTTGAACCGCTGGGCGCAATACTCACGATTTTACTCACATCTTTTGTAGTGCCGATTCTTCCGTATATCCTTGCCTTTGCAGCAGGCGCTATGATTTACGTCGTTGTTGAGGAGCTTATTCCCGAGTCGCAGAGCGGTGAACATTCCAATATCGGCACAATTGGTGTTGCGGCAGGCTTTGCGGTGATGATGATTATGGACGTTGCTTTGGGGTGATATTGTGGCAAAATCGGAGAAAAAGTGTGATAGCGTTCTTGCAAAGTCAACCGAGGGAGCGTATCTGTTTGTATATTTTGTGGGCAACGACCCCGATGAGGAGCGTATTCACTTTGCGGTAAGCCGTGACGGGTATAACTTTGAGCCACTAAACGGTGACGAAGAGGTTATTGTTCAGACAAAGGGTACGCTGTCCATGCGTGACCCATACATATTAAAAGGTACAGACGGTTTTTATTATATAATAGCTACCGATATGCGCAGTATCGACGGCTGGACATCAAACCATGCACTTATTACATGGCGCTCTGAGAATCTTGTTGATTGGACAGATGAAACTGTTATCGATATTAGGGATTTCGGCGGCGAGTATGCAAACACAAACCGTGCATGGGCACCTCAGGCTATCTGGGATGAAAAGCGCCATAGCTACATGGTTTATTGGGCGACATCAACTGTCGAGAATGATGTGGCGGCTATGTATTATGCACATACAACAGACTTTAAGACCATGACACGTCCGACTCTGATGTATGCTCGTGAGGGGATACAGACGATTGACGGCGACATTGTGTATAACGAAAATAACAAGAAGTATTATTTGTACTTTAAGCATGACGAGGACCAGACAATCGCATATGTAACAGCCGATGAGCTGACAGGCCCATATGTGGACCCGCCTGTAGTGGTGTCTTTGGCGGATTCGGGTGTCGAGGGCAGTGAGATGTACAGAATTACAGGCACGGACACCTGGATAATGATGATGGATGAGTACGGCAAGGGTAGATTTATCGCTCAGCAGACGCAGGATATGGAAAATTTTGTGCGCTTGCCTGATAATGTGTATTCTTACGGAAAAAGACCTCGTCACGGCTCGGTTATAGCTATAAGTGATTCGGAATATGACGCTCTTGTAAAAGCGTTCGGAAAATAAAAGCACACCCTTTAGGAGGAAATCAAATGATATCTTTTGACAAGTCTGAAAGAATTTTCAAGCTCGACACGAAGAACAACAGCTACATAATCGGGATATATGACCAGGAGTATATTCTGAATCTCTATTACGGTGTGAAGATACCTGATTGCACTAACCTGTTTTCACGTGCATTCAGACCGATGACAGCATCATTCAGCCCGTCGAATCCTCACATTGGAGAGGGTCATTTTTCGGTTGATGTCGCACCCATGGAATATTCATGTAACGGCAACGGTGATTTCAGAATTTCTGCACTCGCTGTCAAGAATGCAGACGGCAACAACGTAACTGATGTTCGATATGTTTCACATAAGATTTATAAGGGTAAGCCGAGTCTCAATGGGCTTCCGAGCGTATATCTCAACAGCGATGATGAGGCTGATACACTTGAAATCCTTACTGAGGATAAAGTTACAGGTGTTAAAGCTACTCTTATTTATACTGTTTTCAATGACCTTGATGTCATAACAAGAAGTGTAAAAATTGAAAACGGCAGTAAACATTCTGTTGATTTGGACAGGGTATTCAGCGCTTGTGTAGACCTGCCGTCAATGGACTTTGACTTGGTGACTCTTTTTGGCCGCCATGCAAAGGAGCGTTCTCGTGAGAAGAGACCGCTTGCACACGGACTTCAAGGCATCGCCAGTAAGAGAGGTTCATCAAGCCACACTCAAAATCCGTTTGCGGCTCTTGTGCGCCACGGTGCAGATGAGGATAGTGGTGATGTCTACGGCTTTAACTTTGTTTACAGCGGAAACTTTGAGTTTTGTGCAGAATGTGATTTTTCGGGCACTACCCGTGTGCTTATGGGAATTAATCCTACAGATTTTTGTTGGCATCTTGAGCCCGGCGAAACTTTCCAGACCCCCGAAGTCGTTATGGTATATACAAACGGCGGTGTTGGCGAGATGAGCCGTATTTATCACAGGCTTTATATAAATAATCTTGTGCGTGGCAGATGGAAGACGGAAAAACGTCCGCTTCTTATCAATAGCTGGGAGGCAGCATACTTCGATTTTGATACAGATAAACTTGTTTCATTTGCACAGAGAGCAAAGGAAGCGGGCATGGATATGCTCGTTATGGATGACGGTTGGTTCGGTGTACGCAACAGCGACAACTGCTCGTTGGGCGACTGGTATGTCAACGAGAAGAAGCTGCCCGGCGGTCTGGGTGAGCTGATAAGAAGAGTAAATGACCTTGGTTTGAAGTTTGGCATCTGGTATGAGCCGGAGATGATTTCTCCCGACTCCGACCTTTTCAGAGCGCACCCCGATTGGTGTGTACACGTCAAGAATCGTGAGCCGTCAATAGCACGTCATCAGTATGTGCTCGATGTCTCCCGTGCGGATGTGCGTGAAAACATATTTAATCAGATGTATGACGTGCTTTCAAAATATAAGATTGACTATGTAAAATGGGATTTCAACAGAAATATATCCGAAGCAGGCTCGGCGCTTCTGCCGCCTGAGAGACAGGGTGAATTTTTCCACCGTTTTGTCCTGGGCACATATGAGCTTATGGACAGACTTACAAAGACATTTCCGGACCTTCTGCTTGAAAACTGTTCGGGCGGCGGCGGACGCTTTGACCCCGGTATGCTTTGCTATTCGCCTCAGATTTGGGCAAGCGATAACACTGACCCGATTGAACGTCTTACAATTCAGTTTGGCACATCGATGTGCTATCCTGCATCAACTATGGGCGCCCATGTTTCCGACAGTAACCGTACAGGATATGAGACAAAGGGTAATGTGGCACTTTGGGGAACATTCGGCTATGAGCTTGACCCGAATAAGCTGACAAGCGATGAGCGTGAGATAGTGAAAAAACAGGTCGAAGAATATCATAAATACTATGACCTTATTCATTACGGCGACCTTTACCGTATATCTGACCCATACTTTGACCACTTTAGATGTTCATGGTCATTTGTATCTCTCGATAAGAGTGAGGCTCTGGCTACAATAGTAACCATGCGCAGACCAGAGATACCGTTCTTTATCTTTAAATTCAAGGGCCTTGACCCTGATAAATATTATGAATGTGATTATGACGGCAAAATCTATTCGGGCTCCATACTGATGAACGCAGGTATAAATCTTACCTACCGTATTGACGGAACAGGGGATAGCATGAAGATATATCTCAAAGAAGTAAGGGGATAAATTGTATGAAAAGACTTTTAACTCTTATTATGTGTGCGCTTTTGACCTGCGGAGCAACTGTTTCGGCATCGGCACAAGAGAAGATACAGTCTGATATAAACGGCAGCAACTGGATGAGTACGGTGAATGGAACAACTCCGATTACTGCGATAAATATGCCCGGAACGCATGACAGCGCAAGCCGTTACGCTCTCCCGTTTAACATGATTTCAAGAACACAGTCAAAGTCAATTTCAGGACAGCTTTACAGCGGTGTCAGATATTTTGATATGCGTTTTGAACTTCTGGACGGCGAAAAGCTGATTGCCGTACACAGTATTACAAACTGTAAGAGGAGCTTTGGTTTCTTTGCAAAAAATCTTACTGCCGAGGAAATAGTGGATTCTTGTATTGACTTTTTAAAGGCCAACCCCAAGGAGACTATACTTTTTCAGGTTAGAGAAGATGACGGCGATGTCGGCGTTGAGCTGTTTAACTATTTCTACGAGAACTGTATAAAGAAAAACAGCGACTACTGGTATACGGAAAACAGGGTTCCGATACTTGATGAGGTCAGAGGAAAGCTTGTCCTTTTGAGAGTTGTAGACGTTGACACCTATAAGTTTGATGACAGCAACAGCGGAATAAACTTCAGCAGATATCCGTATATCGGAGGTACAGAGACTATAGATTTCAGACGCCGTGATATAAAGAAGCTGTCAGGTGAGACTTACGCACAGATGTATGTTCAGGATTCATACAAGATTGGCGGAGATGCGAAGTGGGAAGCGGTAACAACCTTCCTTGAATCGGATTTGAACCCGTCTGATTTTAATATATGTCTTACGAGCGGAACCGAACCGTCAACACCGTTTTTTAATGCCAAAGTAATCAATCCGAAACTCAGTAAATATGAGTTTAAAACGGGTAAGACATACGGCATTATTGCAATGGACTTTGCAGCTGAGGAGTTGTGTGAGAAGATATACATGACTAACGAAAGTATCATGACAAACACTCCCGAAAAAGCAACGGAGTACGATAATGATTCTGCTTATGCGCTCTTTGGCAGAACGCTCATGCTTTTGAGAAGTGCAGTTGAACTGTTACTTTCTCTTTTTACAAGATTTGTATAAAAGAAGCCGCACTGTGAAAACAGTGCGGCTTTTGATTTAAAGTATACTATTGAGCTACAGCCTTTTTGCCCACAATTCGTAATGTCAGTTCATTAACTGCAAAAAGTGCTGCGGCAACGCCAAGAAGAACAAAGGGCGTAATATAGAAGGTGGTTGCGGAAGCGATGTATCCGAAAGAGAGCTGTACGGCAAAGCCTACGCCGTACGCACCGCCCATATGAAAACCTGTTATGTCTGCTGAAAATTTGCTGCCAAATCGTTCGGGTACGCTGTGAAGAACGCTTGGGAATATGGGTCCGAAACCAAAGCCTATGAGTAGCAATCCAAAGAAAGATACAGTGCCAAGCGGCAGCGCAAGCAGTAGCATACCCAAAAGTGAGAATATAATTCCCATGCGTATAAGTGTTTTGTCTGAGGCTTTCATAGATATGAAGCCCGAGACAAATCTGCCAAGCATAATGCCGCCGTAATAGAGTGATATCCACTTGGCAGCCACATCGGGAGAAAGTGCAAAGGTATTTACAAGATAAGTTGCACCCCATGTGCCGATAGTAAATTCCATGCCGCAATAAAGACCGAGCGACAGAATACTGGGTATCAGACCTTTTATTGCAAACAAATTGAATTTTTCTTTGCTTTCGTTTGCTTGAGTTTCATTTGGAACATTGGCTTTCTCTGCCTTCTTCCATTTTGGCAGAGAAACAGCAACTATGGCAGCAATAGCGAGCTGCATGAGGGCGATTACTCTGTATCCGTTGCGCCAAGCTCCCGCTTCTCCTGCAAGAAACATCGACATTACAACAGGTCCTACGGTTACGCCTACACCCCAGAAGCAGTGCAGCCAGTTCATGTGTCTGGCTTTGTAGTGGAGTGAAACATAGCTGTTAAGTCCTGTGTCGATAGCGCCTGCACCGTAGCCCAGAATAATGGAGAAAATCATCATTATCCAGATGTTGGGCGCAAAGCTTGTGCCGACAAGTCCTGCGGCCGTGAGAAGAATGGATACAAAGGTTATCCTTGCCGTGCCGAATTTTCTAATCAGAGAACCGGCAATAAAACTTACGCCGCCCGATGTTACACTAACTATAATACTGTAAATTGAAGCAAAGCTCTCAGCGACGGCGAACTCTTTATGTACCACAGGCCAGACAACACCAAACAGTGAGTCAGGCAATCCCAAAGAGATAAATACTATGTAGATAACAACAAGTAAAAAAATCATACGTCCTCCTAAAAGGTTTGGCGTTAAACACAAAGAATTTTTAAACATTAAATATTATTATAAATATCCATATACTTGTTTGTGACATTCGTCATGGAGTAGTGTTTACAAATATAGTCATACAACAATTGTCCGCTGCTATAGTTATTACTTTCTGTTATGTTTACTATATTGCTGCAAAAACCGTCCACATCACCAACAGGAACAGTGTATCCTCTTCCTTCCGATAAAATTTCTGTCAATGCACCTGTGGAGGAGGCAATAACAGTCTTCTTAGCAAGACCTGCTTCAAGGACAACACTTCCGAGTTCTTCGTAGTATGAGGGGATAACAATGATATCGGCCTTTGAAAGAATAGGTAGAACCTCTTCGTTAGGGATAAAACCGTGATATTCTAAATTATTCAACTTATACTGTTCCATTTTTTCTTTTAACTTTTTAGTGTCAGGACCCGGTCCATACATCTTAAAGATATAGTCTTTGTCCTGTAATTTGCGTGCACACTCAACAAATATGTCCCATCCTTTTTCATGAGAAATTCTGCCTACATATAAAATTTCAACTTTATGATTAGCATCATGAGTTTTGGTTTCCTCTGGAATAGCAATATTGTCTATTTGAATTGCATCGCCGATAATGGAAACTTTGTCGGTGTTTAGGAGGACCTTTTTTTCTAAAAGTTTCTGGACAACATGGTTGGATAAAAAAACGTTATGGGTGGCGTGTCTAATGCACCTTTTTTCTAAATAGTTAACAATAGGGTTTGTTATAATTTCAATTTTTTTACCCCTATAAGTTACATTTCGGCAGCAGTGAAAAGTATAGACAACAGGGATTTTATAAACACAGGAAATAATTTCTCCAATTATAAGAGGGAAAAGTTCACTGCTTGCGTGTATCTGTACAGCATCATATTTGTTTTTGTTTTCCCGCAAATGTTTTATACATGAAAAATTTAAGGAAAATATTTCTATACCTAAAAATTTTGGAGAATAACATTTAACATTATTACAATGAAAGTCGATATTTTTAATGGTAAAAATATCTTGTTCTATATCGTTTGATAAGCTTTTGATGAATCTATATACCTGAATATCAGTTCCGCTTATGTTTTGAGGAGAAATTGATTCAGGATTATAGATGCTTCTTGCTATTCTAAGAATTCTTTTCACTTTAGTTCATCTGCCTTGTTTTAATATTTTCTTTATTAAAGAAGCAAAAATATTTTTTTCATTCTGTGATAATTGTTTAAAGATAGAAAGAACATCATACAGTATGGATTTTTTGTGGGTAAGATTATATTTGATTGCGCAATGGAGAAGCAAATCACTTTGAGCGAGAATTTTAGTTTTTATCTCATCGACAATAGGGTCATTTTTGAGATATTCGCAAGCAAAAGAGTAAATTATCTTTTTGTGGTCATTAATAGTGACGATGTTTCTAAGGTCAAACCATTTCAGCGTTTCAATATTTTTGTTTATGTATTTTTCGTATCTTTTATATACGGATATATTATAAAAGACGGGAGGAAATGGGATTATATAATTAAGCAGCCTAAAAGCGATTTTTAAATAATTTATTCTTTCGACTGAAAAATTTTGACGTAAGCTAAAAGTATGATTATACATTATGTTATTTTCAAAACCTGTTTTAATATCAGGTGCAGGAAGAGCTTTTGCAAAGTCATCATAGGATATCGTTATTTTATGGTATTTAAAAAATACTTGTCCGGGTTGAGTTAAGTAACCTGCTGCAAGAAAATGTTTGTTTTCATCATCATATCCGTATATCAGCCAATCGTGAAATTCATATTTTGTTGTTTTTACAAAGGGTAAACAAAGGCAGTTTAAAATAATTTCAACATATTTGTTATTATCAAGCAAGTCGCAAATGCTTTTGATAGGGTTTTTGTAGTCTATTTTTAGCTTCTCGCATTTGAACAGCCTTTTCACATATTTAAATTTTCTAAAACCAATTTGTTTATCTTTGGGATAAAAGTATAGCGTTAAAAAGTTGTTAAACAAAATATTACTTACATCGTATCCGTGTGCATTTAAGACGCCTAAATAATCTGAAAAGAAAGGGTAGGAAGTCATTTCTTTATAAGGTTCAAATGGTAGTATCTTTTTCAAAATGATTACTCCTTATGTTATGTTTTGTAATATTGCGCTTGAACATCCCAAAGTTCAAAATATTTGCTGTCTTTGTTTGAAAGGAGTTCTTGATGATACCCGCTTTCAACGAGGCGAGCATTTTCAAAAACAGCGATTCTATCACAGAAAACACAGCTTGAAAGTCTGTGGGAAATATATATAGCTGTTTTGTTTTCAACAAATTGGTTAAAGCGGTCATATATTTCTTTTTCGGCTACAGGGTCAAGTGATGCTGTGGGCTCATCAAGAATAACGATAGGAGCATCTTTATAGTGTGCTCTTGCAATAGCCAGACGCTGTGCTTCGCCACCGGAAATTTCAATTCCGGACTTGTCTAAGTCCTTATAGATGTATGTTTTTTCCCTGTCCGGCATCTTCATAATACGGTTTAATAAGCCGACTTTATCAAGTGCATCAAAAAGTTTAGCCTCTTGATAATCTTCTTGGGTGGAAAGGTTCTGGCAAACAGGGATGGAAAAGAGTTTGAAATCTTGAAAAACGACGGAATAAAGTTTGTTTATACTGTCTTTGGAATAATCCTTTATGTTGATTCCGTTGATTTTGATTTCGCCCTCATTAACGTCATAAAATCTGCAAAGAAGTTTTATGAAAGTTGTTTTGCCACTTCCGTTTTTTCCTACAACAGCGAGATGCTCGCCGTTATTTATTTTTATATTGATATTTTTAAGAGCATAATTTTCGCTTCCGGGATATTTGAATGAGACATTTTTAAATTCGACTTCAAATTTATCCGTACTGAATGTCTTTTCGCCGTATTGCATCTCATCTTTGGTGTTAATTATTTTAAAATAGTATTCTGCCAGGGGTATCAGTTCTGCAGTTCTTCCAAAAGTTGCAGCCATTTTCATTATACCGCTTATTATTTGCATAAATGCTCCGCAAGAAAGTACAAGTGAGCCGATACCATATAATCCGTAAAATCCTTTTACTCCGATGAAAAGATAGACCCCGAAACCTGCAATCGCACCTAAAACTGCAATCATAGAACTCGAACGGGCAGAGTTTAGTGAGACTCGTCTGAGTATTTTTTCACCGTTGTTTACTATTTTGTCTACGGCAACGTGTTCGATAAGTTCCTGTTCCTTGTACAGACGTATCTCCTTTGCTGTATTGTAGTCCTGGAACACATTGAGAAAAAAGTAAAACAGTTTATCGAGTCTTGAATATTCAGCACCTGCCACAAATTGAGCTTTATTCATTTTCAGATTAACTGCAAGTATAACAGCAACCATTATAACTATCATTAAAAAAAGCGTTATAAGGAATATGGGTCTTTCAAAAAAAGATGGTCCGGATGCGGTAAACCCTATTTTAAATAGGGGAAACAATATAATTATTGATATTGAAAAAGTTATCAATCCACTTAAAAAATCTCGCAACATCCATGAGAATTGGGTGAAGGCAGAGTAAACTCTTTTTTGAGCTTCGGAGTGGTTGTGGAGCAGTTCTTTAAATTCGCTGTCCTCAAGTTTCTGATATTCTATTGAATAGAGCTTTGAGGCAATGTTTTGGTTTTCTCGATTATACATAATTGACCTGAACATATAGTTCATATCGCCCAAAAAGTTGTTTATAAAAAACAAAATAAGATTTAACCCAACGGCAATTAAAATGTACACAATAAGAGTGCTGCTTTCTGCACCTGTGTCCAATAAATCAACTATTTTTGAGGTAAACCAGATATTTATAAAAGGCATTATGGCAGAAACCACGGCGACAAGAACGGATGATGGAATCATTCGTTTTTCCAGCCGCTGCATTTCTTTGAAAGAGGATAGTATTATCTTAAGATTTTTCATTGGACAACACCGTCCTGCTCATTGTAATAATAACTTTGAAGTTGAAACATTCGGTAATATTTACCCTTTTTTTGCATCAGTTCTTCATGTGTACCTTCCTCTGTGATTCTTCCGTCTGAAATAAACAATATTCTGTCACAAAAACGTGTGGAGGAAAGTCTGTGTGATATGAAAAAGGAAATTTTATTTCTGGTTAGCTCATCATATTTTAAATATAATTCATTTTCTGCAATGGGGTCGAGTGAAGCGGTCGGCTCATCCAGGATAAGCACGGGAGCATCTTTGTATATTGCTTTTGCCAAGAGAAGCTTTTGTTTCTCTCCACCGGAGAAGTCGGCAGCGTTTTTATATACATCTTTTATCATGTATGTATTTTCTTTGTTCTCCAACGTGTCGATTTTCTCCTTTATTCCGGCCTTTTCTAGTGCGAAGAAAAGCCGGTCTGCGTCATAACCTATACTCGCTGATATGTTTTGAGCAATGGTCATTGGCAAAAATCTGTAATCCTGAAAAATAGGGGAGAAAAGCTGGAAATATGATTGTATGTTGATTTGTTTGTTGTCAACTCCATTAATGAGGATTTCTCCGCCTGTTGGATAATAAAGTCCGCATAGAAGTTTCACAGCGGTAGTTTTTCCTGCTCCGTTCTCACCGACAATTGCTATGTTTTCGCCGGCACTGACCTTGAATGACATGTCTGCAATAGTATCTTTTTCAGCGTCGGTGTATTTAAAATATACATTTTTAAATTCTATTGAGCTTACGCTATCTAAATTAATACCGGCATTTTCTGTTAGCGTATTATCGGAGTCGACAAACTCTCGATATTTTTCACAGTCAATACATATCTTTTCAAGAACTGAAATACAAGTTACAAAGCCCATAATCCAGTGTGAAAAACCCGTTATTATACTAAAATAAAAGATGAAATCAGATACGGATAAGCGTCCTGTTGTTACCAAAAAAATCAAATAAGCATAAGCTGCTATCTCTCTACCCATATTGAGTAGCGCTCTTGTGCCGTTGACATATAAGCTTTGCCCCATGTAGTAAGAGATGATTTTATTCAGCTGACTTAAAAGCTCAGCCAAAATCTTAATGAAATAGTCTGAAAAGCTATAAAGTCTTATGTCTTTTGATGCTTCAACATTTTGGCTCTGTGAATAGAAGTAGTCAAACTTGAGAAAAAAGCTATTTCTTTCATCCTTAACCTTTTCCTTCATTTTGTTTAAATGTTTTAGGAGGAAAAACTCGCCTATGCACGTTGAAAGAATAAGAAGTATGACTAAAATATTGATTTTATAGAGAAGAGTAAGTGAGGTAATAATTCCGAATATACATACAAACAGCTGGTTTGCGCATTCAATAAAGTTTGCACTGCCCGCAAAATTACTTTTGTAAAATTCTGCAGCTCGCTTGTTCATTTCACGTCCGGCGAAGCTCTCTATCTGAACGTAATCTGTATTTAGATTTTTTCTGAACGCTTTTATAGCATAGCGCATTCTGACAATTCGGGAACTGCCGATGAGCAACTCCTGAAGAAAAGGGTTTAGCCACATTGAGAGGGCTATAAGAATACTTATAAGTGCTATAACAGCTATAAGCTGGGAAAGAGAAACCCCTTTCTGTATGCAGTCAATTATAGCCTTTGACATATATGCCGAAAGAACCGACTGTAAAATAATAGCGGGAATCCTTACCGAAAAGTAAAAAACACTTTTTTTGTCCCATTTTTTAAAATTAGAGAACATATATTTAAAATTGTCAAAGAACTTTTTAGCTTTGATAACAACCAGTCCCTTACAAAATATAAAGAGATAGCACTTAAAAGCACTATACTATCCCTAAATAAATTGTACGGGATACGAGTGTCAATGTCAAGAAATGAAATTAAGATATTTATAAGGGGAAGGCTTTGCTTTTTAAAAAGTTTAACCCTCCGAATTTCGGAGGGTTAAACTTTTTAAATATAACAAATTAGTATTCTGAACAACAACGTCTATTTCAATATCAAATACCCACAAGATGGCAGAGTGATTTTGTCGTCAGTTTCTTTATCGTTTACGATATCAAGATAGCGCCTGTTTAGATTGATGGTTTTATCGCTGTCTGAGAAATTCATAACAAAGACATACTCGCCTCTTTTTCGCACGGCGATGCCGTCTTGTGATGTTATGTCGGAGTCCTGCTCTATATTATATATATTGATGAGTTGGCTGCAAAAATCTTCTGAAAAATCGTTGTCGTTTCTGAAAGCCACATAATATGCTTTGCCTTTTCCAAAGGAATTTTCCGTTACAGCGGGCATACCTGCATAAAAGTCCTGCTGATATTCCCCCAGAACCTTTGCGCCTGTGGAGTGGATAATATCGCAGATGTGGACAACATCATAGGCTTTGCCGTTGAAGGTCGCTTTATTTGACATACCTTTTGGCAGGGAATCAGTCTCTTCACACCATATACCGAAAACATTTTTGAGACGGTCTGCGGGGAAGCCTCCGAGGAAACACATATCGTCCTTGTCGACAATTCCAGTGAGATAAGTTGCAACAAAGTTTCCGCCATTCTTGACGTATTCTTCAATGCGCTCTGCGGTATTATCTTTGAGCATATACAAAAACGGTGCGATGACTATATCGTACTTTGAAAAATCATCTTCCATTGAGATTATATCTGCGGATATACCTTTTCTCCAGAACGGAGCGTACCATTTTATACATTCGTCGAGGTAGTTGCGGTTTTGGTTGTTGTAGCCGCAAAAGTGCTTGACAGCCCAACTGTTTTCCCAATCATAGATTATAGCTATCTTGCTGTTGCAATACTTGCCGACAACACCGTCTAATTTTTCGAGAACGCTGCCAAGGCGGGAGACGTCTCTGAATACTCTTGTGTTTTCGTGTCCGCAGTGGTCTACGACAGCGCCATGAAATTTTTCATGGCCGCCCCGGCTTTTTCTCCACTGGAAGTATTGGACGCTGTCAGCGCCGTGAGCTATCGCCTGTATGGCAGACAGCTCCTGCATACCGGGCTTGGGAAGCTTGTTGACGTCGTGCCAGTTGACAAGCGATGGAGTACTTTCCATCATAAAGAACGGCTGGCCGTTTCTCATAGAGCGGAAAGCATCGTGGACAAAAGCTGTCTGAAGCGCCTCTTCGGGATTTCTGCCTTTGTCCCAACCGGGATAGTTGTCCCAGGAAACGAGGTCTAAATGTTTAGCAAATTTCTGATAATCGATTCCGTCATACATACGCATGAAGTTTGTGGTAATGGGAATATCGGGAGTTATTTCACGCAGGGGAGCAATCTCATTTTCATAGAAAGAGATATGGCTGTCTGAAACGAACCTGTTCCAACAGAGTTTCATTGCAGAAACATGATTTTCACCCCTGTACTTCGGAGAGTTTATCTGACTCCAATCGGTTATCCTGTGACTCCAGAAGCCGTTCCACCATTTGTCATTAAGCTCTTCAAGGTCATTGTGATAGTATTCCTTAAGCCAATCTCTGAAGGCCTCCTGACAAAGCTCGCAATGGCACTCACCGCTGTATTCGTTTGAGATATGCCACATTTTCAGTGCAGGGTGGTCTTTGTATCTCTGGGCAATCATACGGTTGATTTTACGCACTTTTTCTCTGTATACAGGAGAGGTGAGACAGTGATTGTGACGTACACCGAACTCATTTCGTATACCGTTTTCTTCGACCCTGAGCACTTCGGGATACTTTTGTGCAAGCCATGGAGGTCTTGCACCTGAAGGGGTGGCAAGAATAACGGATATACCGTTTGTGTGGAGCTTGTCCATGATGTTGTCAAGCCACTCAAAGTTATACACACCCTCCTCGGGTTCAAGCAGAGACCAGGAAAATATGTTTATTGTGGCACTGTTGATATGCGCCAGCTTCATAAGACGCATATCCTCGTCCCAGATTTCGGGAGTCTTTATCCACTGGTCGGGATTATAGTCACCTCCGTGGATGATGTGGTCAAAGTATTTTTTGCTCATACGCTAAACCTCAAAATGCAAATTTTTGTTTATGATATTTCATTATACTTTGTCTAAACAAAACATTCAACATGATTTTTGAAAGTTTTATGCTGACAACTTGCACAATAGTATAAAAATACACTTGAAATTTAATTATTAATGGAGTATAATCTACTAATCTAAAATAATTCAGGAGCTGATTTTAGAAATGGACAAGTATTTGGTGCTTTTCACGTTTATAGGTGCGGCACTTGCGCTGGTGTTTGCGGTTCTTACCGCACGTAAGGTGCTTAGGTTCTCTGAGGGAACGGACCTTATGAAAAAGATATCAGCCTCAATTCGTCAGGGTGCTAACGCATATCTTAAACGTCAGTATAAAATAGTATTTATTTTCTTTGGAGTAATGTTTGTAATACTCGGTGTGATGGCTATTGCAGGTTTTCTTACGCCCTATGTGCCGTTTGCTTTTTTGACGGGTGGCTTTTTCTCTGCACTTTCAGGTTTTGTCGGAATGAAGATAGCTACATATTCAAACGCCAGAACGGCAAATGCTTGCAGAGAGGGTCTTAACAGAGGACTCAGAGTGGCATTTTCGGCAGGAAGCGTTATGGGATTTACTGTAGTAGGTCTCGGACTTCTCGATATATCGATATGGTTCTTCTTGCTTAAATTTGTTTTCCATCTTGAACCGCAGGATATAACAAGCGCCATGCTTACTTTCGGCATGGGTGCTTCCTCCATGGCGCTGTTTGCCCGTGTAGGCGGAGGTATCTTTACCAAGGCCGCAGATGTTGGCGCTGACCTTGTAGGTAAGGTTGAGGCAGGTATTCCTGAGGATGACCCCCGTAACCCTGCAGTTATAGCGGACAACGTCGGCGATAATGTCGGCGATGTTGCGGGAATGGGTGCTGACTTGTATGAATCTTATGTAGGCTCAGTTATTTCAGCGAGTGCGCTCGGTGTTACCGCTTTTCATAATATTAATGCAATGGCACTTCCTATGCTGCTTGCGGCAATAGGTGTTATCTGCTCGATTTTTGGTACTTTCCTTGTAAAAACAAAGGAGGGTGCAAGTCAGAAGCAGCTTCTCAGTGCGCTGTCTAGAGGAACAAATTTCTCAGCAATTATTATTGCGATTGTAGCATTTCCTGCTGTTTACTTTGTTTTAGGTAAAGAAAATTGGACAATATACTTTGCGATTTTAGCAGGCCTTGTGTCAGGTGTTCTTATCGGACAGTCAACCGAATATTTCACCTCTGACAGCTATAAGCCGACTCGCAATCTTGCAGCGACTTCCGAGACAGGAACAGCAACAATTATTATCGGTGGTCTGTCTGTCGGAATGCTTTCCACTCTTATGCCAATTATAATCGTTGCGGTGTGCGTGCTGGTTGCATACTTTGTTTCAGGCGGTGCACAAAGCTCTTCTATGGGTCTTTACGGCATAGCGCTTGCGGCGGTTGGTATGCTCTCAACGCTTGGAATAACTCTTGCTACAGATGCTTACGGCCCTGTTGCAGATAATGCAGGCGGTATAGCTGAGATGGCAGGTCTTGATAAGAAGGTAAGGGAGAGAACGGATGCTCTCGACTCCCTCGGTAATACAACAGCAGCGACAGGTAAGGGCTTTGCAATAGGTTCAGCAGCACTTACAGCTCTTGCACTTATGGCATCTTACATTGATAAGGTTTCCTCGATAGAGGGCGGAGCTGAAAAAATTGCAAACCTTAACATAACTAATCCAACGGTGCTTATAGGTCTGTTTATAGGAGCATGTTTACCGTTTGTTTTTGCGGCTCTTACCATGAATTCCGTTGGCCGTGCAGCACAGAGCGTAGTAAAGGAAGTCCGACGTCAGTTCAAAGAGATAGCAGGTCTTATGGAAGGCAAAGCAGAAGCGGACTATGCAAGCTGCGTAGACCTTTGTACAAAAGCGAGCCTTCGTGAGATGATAATGCCGACTGTTGTCGCAGTGGTGGTTCCTATAGTTGTCGGACTTATTCTGGGATGTTCGGGTGTAGTCGGTATGCTTGCAGGCGCTACGGCATCAGGATTTTTGATGGCGATATTTATGTCCAACTCCGGCGGAGCTTGGGACAATGCGAAGAAATATATTGAAAGCGGTGTTCACGGAGGCAAGGGTTCCGACTGCCATAAGGCGGCGGTTGTCGGTGATACGGTAGGTGACCCGTTTAAGGATACCTCGGGACCGGCAATAAACATACTTATCAAATTGCTTTCGATGGTCTCGATAGTATTTGCAGCACTGGTTATTAACTTTTCAATACTTTAATAAAAAGCAGCGAGGTTTTAATCCTCGCTGCTTTTTTGTTTTACCAAGTTCTGATAATTTCGGGATTTGAGAAAATTTCGTCAAGCTTTTTAATAAACGGTACGGTGTCAGCAAAGCCACCGATTCTGTGGTCAAACATGATGTTTATGGGCAGAACCTTTTTTGTGGCGAGGTCAACTTCGCCCTTTTCGTTTCTGAATGCGTATTCCTTGTCCTGAATGGCGCCGATTGCCATTATGAAAACCTGGGGATAAAGAATCGGTGCATATGTAACATTGCCGTTGAGACCGCTGTAAAGCGAGCCTAAGTTTGTCAAGCATACAGTACCTTCGTTGAGCTCGTTCATCTGTAAAGATGTGGCGTCACGGGGAGCGTGCTTAAAGAGACCCGAAAGTTTTGCTACTTTGTATTTTCCGACGTATCCTGTTGCAATTTGCTGAGCTGTTGTAGCAAATTTACCTTTGAGAATGAATCCGATAATTCTCTGAAGAATTATATCAAAAAGAACTCGGTCGACATCAGTTGTTTTGAGAGTGGTTAAAAGTCTGTCCATTTCTTCGGAAATATCTTTAAGGGTCATTTGTTCAACATTTCTTATCTTGATTGGGAATGTTTCGCCGCTTTCCATAAGGACAGGTACAGCTATATCAACGTGTTTTTTTATAATGAGTCTTCCGCACGATGCCTTGTGATTATACTCCATATGTGCGTTGAGTCTGGGCGCAGCCTTTAAGCCCTCGGTTAAAACACGGAGCATGAGTGTGTTGAATGAAAGTCTGTAATCGCACTCCTGTTTTAAAGACTGAAACTCCTGCCAGAACTTTGTAATATCAGCCTCGTAGTTGTAGCCGCCTGCAGGAATGTTTTGTTGGGCATTCGTTAAAACGTTGCCAGAAACTCTGGCTTTTAGGTTGTAGTACTCAATTGTGTCATCTTTTTCAGGCTTGTTCAAAGCTCCGTCAATAAATTTTTTAAAATCCATATTTCTCTTCCCCAATCATTATATTTTCTCTTTATCCCTAAATCTACTGTGTTTTGCTGTTTGGATATTTCCAAAAAATACACAACATCAAAAATTTTAGCAAAAACAAACAGCTTTGTCAAATTGACTTTAATATAAAACACAGGCGCTGCACTATGTGTAACGCCTGTGATGCTTTTATAGACTTTTACCACTTGTTTTCAACGTACTCGCAGAAAGCATACATGTCTTTAATTTCAAGCTTTGTGCCGTCGTCAAGGGTGACATCGCCGTTCCAAAGACCATGAACTTGGTGAGAATGCATTCTTGCGACACCTGCATTCAAGTCTGTATGATGGTCAAAGGTGGGGCTCATGGTCAGGTTGAATCTGCCGTCCTCAGAGATGAATTTCCAAGGCTCCATATATTTGTCGGGTTTCGGGAACACTTCAACGTCAACGGCGCCTATTTTGTGGGCTTTGCCGTCGTAGAACAGGCAGGTTTCGGTAGCGTTGCTCTCATTGCCTATTGCCCAAGTGATTTCAAAACCGAAAAGATGCTTTTCGCCGTTGGCGTCGGTGAGATATGTAGAGCCGTTTCCCCAGTACCATACCATGCGGTGCGGGGTGTTTACACGTCCCCAGTCGAGGGTGCAGAATGAATCTTCTTTTGAAAATTCATATACATAGTCGCCGTAGCTGAAAGTACCTTCGCACGGCATACAGTTCTGCTTTGTAGTCATAAAATACTTTGTTTTGTCACTGTCAAACGGTAAAACTGTGGTTATGTTTTCAAGACCGGGCATGATATCTACATCGAATTTACATTCAACGGTCTTACCTTTTAAAGGCATTTTAAACCAAAGTGTTCTGGAAGTCTCCTTGGTGTCAAAATCAAATTCCGCAGAACCAATCTTGTCTTTAAAACGGTTGGGAACATCGCCCTTGGGTGGCGGAACGTGCTTGTTTTTTCCGCCGAGGAAAAGCTGCATAGCATCGGCGATGACATCACCGCTTCTAAGGTCGAGAAACTTGGCAGCAACATAACCGCCTATGGATATGTTGGCGAAACTGAGCTGAAGCAGATACTTGCCATCGGAAACCTGATAGAAGTCCCACTCTTTTCTGCTCATAATGCCTGTTTTTACATAGTCTCTGTTGTAATCAAAAACATTGTGCCTTGCCCAGCCCTTTGCAAGCAAAGTGCCGTCAGAATCAAGGAGAGGAGTATTTTCTGTGTATTCAGTCTGTTTTGATTTTTCCTTCCAATCCTTGAAGGGGACATAAGTTCTGGAAATTTCTGGACTCATGACAAACCTCCTAAAAAATATATATTTTATTATATTGTAATGCTTTTTGTTTTTGTTTTCAACAGATTGAGAAAATTTTAAACTGTCAAAGAGGTGTTTCTGCATTTACAACAAAAACATAATATGATATATTTGTTATAGTGAAAATTTATTAACGGAGGAAGCATCTATGGCAAAAATAAAAGAAAAGGTTTCCGGATTTGTTTCCACAGCAAAAAAGTATTGGGACTCTCCCTCACAGGGTAACTATATACCCTATAGAGAGGTCGCTAATATCAGTGCCGCAGGTTTTGGACGGCATTGGACATCACTGCTTGCAAGCGAGATAGCTTTGAGTGCATCAAACTTTCTTGTGGGTGCGAGCATCGGGTTAAAACCTGTTGACCTGCAGATAATGCTGACGGTTGCAAACCTTGTCGGTATTCCAATTGCATTTTTCAGAGGCTGGTATTTTGATAACCATAACATGAAGGGCGGAAAGTTTCTTCCCTTTATAATACGCAGCATAGTTCCTATTTTTGCGATTTCGACAGTCTTTGTCTGGCTTCCGTATGAGGACTGGAATTATATAACCAAGGCCGTTGTTGTTTGGTTTTTCTATATGATACTGCAGTTTTTTCTGTGTTTTTACAATGAGGGCTTTGAGTATTTTCAGCAGGTCATAACACCCAACGCTCAGGAGAGAGCGAATGTTATGAGCATAACCCAGATTATATACTCCCTTGCACCGTCCGTGACCAACTTAGTTGTTCCGACAATTGCGGGACGCACTTACGGCATTGACAATATATGGACATACAGACTGATTTATCCCGCCTTTACGGTTATAGGATTGGTAATCAGCTTGATATTTTTCAGGAAACTTAAGGAACGCATAATTTTGCCCAAAAAGCGTAAGGAATATGTCCGAACATGGGATGCTTTGCGTGAGGTGGCAAAGAACAAGTATTTTTGGATAGTCAACAGCGCAAACTGGATAGTTTTCCTTGAATCTGCATGCGGAGTTATCCTTAGCTGGACTTTTGTTTATGCGTATAACGGCGCAAAGGATGATTACCTCGGTCTGGTTAACACTATCATGGGCAATGCGGGACTTTGGTCCATGATGGTTACACCGTTTTTGATTAAAAAGCTCGGCAAGAGAAATTTGCTGATTGTGCACAACATATGCAATATTATTTTGCTCTCGTTCCTTTATCCGTTTTATCAGAATATTGTAGTGCTTTGCGTAATATTTTACATAAATACGTTTTTAAACACGTTCGGCAATATCTATTTCCCGAACATCAAGGCGGATATGCGTGACTATCACCAGTGGAAAACGGGTGTTCGTGTTGACGGCTTGTTCGGTACAGTGGGCCTTATAGGTACGCCTATCGGCTTCTTTACGGGCATGATTATTCCGTACATATATGAGATAAACGGAATAAAAGAGGATTACTCTGTTCTGCATAACGATGCGCTTAGAAACAATCTCTTTGAAGTTCTTATCATATGCTCAATTATAGGTGCTTGCCTGAACCTTATACCGTATCTTTTCTATGACCTTACGGAGAGTAAGCACAAAGGCTATGTCAAGGTGCTGAAAATCAGGGCTATGTTCTCCGACTTTGCAGACGGAAATCTCGATGATGCCCAGCTTCACGAGACGATGGATATTATCAACGAAGCGAGGGCAATGGAAGGCGCAGATAAAAAGACAGTTGATAAAACAGCCCTTAAAGCGGCTCGTTCCTTGCCCAAGTCTACCGATGAAGAGAAAGAACTGCGCCGTCAGGCAATAAAAGCAGCGAAGGCTCAAATCAAGGCTGTCAGAGAGTTTAACAGCGACCTTGAAAGTCTGCCGATTGTTGTTGATGAGCTTAACAAGTTTAACACTAAACGCTATATGCTCAAACTGGAAGCTGCCAGACGAACAGTTGCTAACGGTCTTATTTATGAATATGACGGCAAGGCAGAGTTGCAGACGGCTAAGGATTTGCCTCATTCAACGAAGGAAGAAAAGGAAATCAGGGCGGATGCAATGGCGCTTGCAAGGACTAAGGCGGCTGCACAGAAAGTTATTCGCAAATACGGCGCAGAGAATATCGTAAAGCCCGATGAAAAAGAGTATGATAAGATTCAGGAGCAGCCCTCGCATACATTGGCGCAGGCTTTGAAGGTAAGACGTGCGCTTAAAGATTATGCGGATGCACAGGCTGTTTACAAAGCGGCAACGCTGCCCTATGAAAATGCACGTACGCTTATAGAGGAAGCCCAAAACTTTGCAAGGTTTGACGAGATTGAAAGAATATATAAAGAAACAGCGACTCCAGTCGTTTAACCTCTTGTTAGGGTTATTTCGTTGAAAAGGCAATGGTATCACACAATGAACGAACTGAGTGAACTGTTTTTGAATCTTGAAAATGGGGCAGAGGTTGTCCTTGAAAAGGATAAAACCTACCATGTGCGGCAGGAGGATTCCTTTGAGCTTGCGGGATACTACTGCTCAAATACGGCAAAAAAGCATGAAAATCCTAAGGGCTTGCGCCGCACAGCCATCTATCTTAAAGAAAAGAAGAACATAACTGTTGACGGCAACGGAGCGACAGTGCTTGTACACGGAAAAATGACGCCTATGCTGTTTGACAGATGCGAAAATATCACGGTCAAAAACCTGACCGTTGACTATGCCTGTCCTACTATGACGGAGTTCACTATTCTTTCAAATGACGGCGGAAATTGCGTTATAAAAGTCAATTCGGACTGTCGTTTCCGTGTTAAGGGAAATAACCTTGTCTGGCAGGGGGAACCCGACCTCAATGGAAAGCCATATTGGGAGGACAATTATATAGGCAACCGCAGGTACATAAAGGTCTTTGACCCCAAAACAGAGATGTGCAGCGACTTCAAAAGAGATAATCTCACTTTTAAAAAGATTGAGCAATTGGATGAAACTACGCTGCGTGTGCAGCTGAAGAATAAAGAAGTAGCTTTTCCTGCGGGGAGTATAGTTCAGACCAGAAATATCGTCAGAGACCAGACGGGCAGTTTATTTGAACGGTGTAAGAATCTGCGGTTTGAGAATCTGAGAATCAAGTTTATGCACGGATTGGGCATGGTCTCTCAGTTTTGTGAGAATGTGTCGTACATAAATTGCGACCTTACACCAAAAGAGGGCAGAACAATTGCGAGCACGGCGGACTTTTTTCAGTTTTCGGGCTGCAAAGGCAATCTTGTAGTCGACAGTTGCAAGGCACGGGGTGCTCAGGATGATTACATAAACGTACACGGAACACACCTGCGTATAGTTAAGAGGAAAAAGCGGGAGAACAGCATTGTTGTCCGCTTTATGCACGCTGAATCATGGGGATTTCAGGCCTTTGAGGCAGGCGACGAGTTGGAGTATATAAAGTGGGATACACTTATTCCGTACGACAGCACAAAGGTCGTACGTTTTGAAAAGCTCAGTGATACGGATATAAAGCTGTATCTCGACAGACCGCTTCCTCATAATTTGAAAGTCGGCAAAGACGTGGTGGAGAACGCCACGTGGACTCCTAATCTGTATGTGAAAAACTGCGACTTCGGACCGACATCTGGCAGAGGAATTCTCTGCACCACAAGAGGCAAGGTAATCATTGAAAATAATCGCTTTTATAAACTCTGGGGACCCGCTCTGCTGATTGAGGATGACTGCAACTTCTGGTTTGAGTCGGGCTACACAAAGGAAATCATATTCCGTAACAACAAGGTTATAAGTTGCGATTACGCAAAAACATGGAAAAGCTCACCTGTTATCCGCTATACTCCAAAGGTTATGAATCAGGACTCAAAAGAGTTCGTTCACGGCAAGCTGATACTTAAAGGCAACAGCTTTGAACAGCCCGTCAGGGGAAAGCACGCTATCCGGCTGGAATATGTCAAAGAGGCGGAAATAGCAGACAATACTTTCGATGCGCCGTATACGGTAGAAACTCACTGTGTGGGAAGTGTGTCGGAGGAGAATAATAATATTTTATAAGAAAAAATATCCCTGCAACCGGTTTGTACGGTTGCAGGGAACTTTCTTTATGTATAAATAAATTCACACAATCAACTTATATTAACTTATACTCAAGTCTTGTATAATCGCCCGAAATATACTCGCCCTTGAGGAAGTTGCGGGCTTTGAATACTACTCTGTCGTCATAGACCTCGCAGTAGTAGCCGACACCGCAGTCCTTTATTCCGAAATTGTTCGGCTTTCTGTAACCGGGGATACTTATTGAATAAACTCCGTTTTCTTCGTTGAGTGTTTCGGCAATCTTTTCGAATATGCCGCCGTGAAGATGTCCGTTGATAAAGAATACGTTTTTGTACTTTTCCATAACGGCTCTTACTTCATCGTTTTGCTCACCCATGTCGCCTGTCTTCCAAACCTCGGGAAGTCCGTGGGTTTCGGCGAACGGCTGATGACACATAACAAAAACGGGCTTTCCGTCTTTTGTTCCCCGCTGCAGTTCTTTGTCAAGAAAAGCAATCTGCTCTTTGGATATGTGTGCCTTTTCGAGAACTCTTTTTTCGGTGCACAGAACGATAATGGTGTAACCGTTTACATCGTAAGAGTAGTAGCTTCTTCCCTCTGTTTTGATTTTGAGGTACTCTTCGACCTTTTTCATCACGATTTTTATGTTCTTTCTGTAAAAGAATCGGGCATCGTGATTTCCGAGCGTGACAAATATATTGGAAACAGCTTTTTGATTGTCAAAAGCTCTGAAAAATCTCTTGTACTCGTTGTTGGTGCCGTAATCGACAAGGTCTCCTGCCATCATAAAAGCATCAAACTTCTCCTGAGAGTTGGATAGGTCCTCAAAAGCGTTGCTGAGATTCAACTCGGCACTCTCTCTGTTGGGCAGATGTGAGTCCGCAATCATGGCTATTGAAAGATTAACATTTGTACTGTCCTCAAAGACAATCGGGTCGTCCTTGGATACAGTATAGATGACATCGTATTTGGGCGATATCGTTTTAATTTGGTCGACGTACTTTTTAATGAAAAAGGGAAGAGCCATATTTTTCTCCAAACTATAAATATTTTTTCTAATTATACTGCTTTTTGCCTTTCTTTTCAAGTACATTGTTATTTGTTGGCTATGAGAAAACACCCTCTGTCGGCAAACCGATAGAGGGTGTTATTTAAATAGATGTTTTATTTTATTTCATCAAGATTTGCGCCCTTTGTCTCTTTTACCTTAAGTGTAAAGAGAATTGCGGCAATTGCAACAGCAGGGATAGCGATTGCCAGACACGCCCACCAAATCCGCATAAGAGTCATACCGACAATTATACTTGCATAGCCGACAACAAGTCCGATAATAACCAGAAGTCCCTCTGCGCCCACAACCGATGCCCGAATATCCGTAGGCACTTTTTCGGTCATCATAACGTTCATATAATCTCTGCCAATCCAATATGAACCTTGGTAAAGACCTGCAAACGCACCCACAAGGTACGGATTCCAGCCATTGAGAATTCCGGCTACAAAAAGAATATATCCCGCCACACAGGTTACAGAAAATGCAGTAACTGTCGTTTTTCTGCCTGCCTTATCGGCTATAAATCCCGAAAGGAAGGTGATTGTGGCATAAATCACAGGCACCATAAACAGAGCCTTTGTGATTTCGCTTGTGCTCATTCCCGCTTGGTGCATCGACGACTCAAAATACAGTGCGATTGCCGGCATTGCGGAATCAAAAATGATGTGTGCAATAATGAGCATTTTTGTGTCCTTGTTTGCAAAAATATATTTTACGCCGTTGAACACGCCGGATTGATTTCTCTGCGCTTGTTTCTGTTGTTTTTTAAGAGCCTTTTCCGCCTGCCTTTCTTCATAAGGACGTGAAAGATATGCTATTCTCTCATTAATAAAAACCTTTGTGTCCTTAGCTAAAATAATAACAAGTGCAGTCGCTGCAAAACCGATAAGAGCGGGAACAAGAAAAATCTCACGCCATTTTGTTGCGTCGTTACCCATAAGTATATCACGCAGTGTCGGAATCAGGACAACACCTAAAATGCCGAAGCTTTTAAGAAAGCTGTATATCTTTGCACGATGCTTGTCTGGAGCTTCTTCAAGGATGTAGATAATCTGAATATCGTGACCCATAAAAAAGCTTATGATTGCAAAGCCGACAAGAAACATTATGTAACTTGATGACAGATGAATTACCAGAAGACCTGTTGCCATGCCAAGTGTTGAAATAACAAATAGCGGTTTTCTTCCCCATTTGTCAGCGAGAGCTTTATAAAATGGGGTGAACAGCCCTAAAACATAAGTGAAAACGCCGATTCCCGAATGAAACGCAAGACCGTCCTGATATGTATAATATTTCCCCATAAAGGGATTGTTTACAAAGAATTCCGTCACAAATGAAGACTGTACCGTAACGGTCAGGTTGCTTGTGACCTCATCGAGAATGTTAACAACAGCAATAAGGATAAGCAAAATCAGAAAATATTTGCTTCCCGAACTGCGGTTTTGCATTTTTTTGAATCTTTCAAGTTCGTGTTT
The DNA here is from genome assembly GCA_017407995.1 of Clostridia bacterium. GTDB lineage: Bacteria > Bacillota > Clostridia > Oscillospirales > Acutalibacteraceae > CAG-177. The sequence continues at coordinate 59,857 of JAFQVM010000022.1, forward strand.
TTCACCTTTTAAAACTTTTTCAGTAGTCTTCATATGCATCTTTCCTTATAAAATAATAACCCATAAAATTATTATAGAACAATGTAAATATTTTTACAACCAAAACAGCAGGCCTTTTCACGGTAGTTAAAGCGTATTGAGGTTCTTATTTTACACGTTCTCGGTCAGCTTGAAGCTTATGATGCCGCCTGCTGTTATTTCCTGATATGTGAGGTAATTTCTGTTTATCCTTTCGCCGTTAAGATAAACTTCTTTTATGTAGGGACTCGCAAGAGGATTTTTATCGCACTCTATTGTTAGTTCCTCAGAAACACTGCAACTGTGATATGTCTTGTCGAGTTTTACCGTTGCCTTTTTGAAAAGAGGTGTGTTGAGCCAGTATTTTTCGTCGGCAGGGCAAATCTGGGCGAAACCGAGCGCAGAAAGCACATACCATGCCGAAAGCTGTCCTACATCCTCGTTACCGCAAAATCCGAAAGCCCCTGTGCGGTAAGCTTCTTTCTGCACACGCCTTGTCCAGTACTGTGTTCTGTGAGGGAGTCCCAACACGCTGAAATAGTGTGTTATATTGTGACACGGCTCGTTGGAGTGGTTGTAATCCTCGTTCCACAGCTTAGAAAAATCAGCCTTTTTGAAAAACTTTTCAAGAAGTTTTATGGTGCGCTCTTTGCCGAAAAGTTCACTTAAGCCTTCCACATCATAAGGCGTAAACCAACTCTGCTGAAAAATATTGCTTTCAACGCAGCCGTTGTCATCATAGCGGCTTCTCTCAAACAGGAAAAAGCCTCGTTTGCCTCTTGGAGCCATAAATCTGAGGGTTTTGCAGTAGTTTTCTTTATACCGCATTGCACGGTTCATGAAAAATTTTGCATCATCATGGTTGCCCAATTTTTCAGCAAGTTTGGCAGTGGTGTAGTCCGCCAGCAGATATTCAAGGGTATCGCTGAGCTTTTTTGGCACATAGCAATTTTCAAGATACTGACTGCAATCAGGTCTGAATGAATAAAATGGCTTGCCGTAAAGCTCCTTTTTACAAAGGGCAGATGCCTTGATTATCTCGTAAGCCTTTTCAAGGTCGTAGGGTTTAATGCCCTTGATGGCTGCATCGCAGACGACAATCGCACCCGGGTCGCCGACCATGCAGTTTGCACCAATTCCCAGAAGCTCCCAACGTGGGAGAGAAGAGCATCTTTCTTCTGCAATTCTGACAAGAGAGCTGACGGTGTCTTTTACTGTTTCAGGGTTAATGATTGAAAGTAGCGGAAACTCGCTTCTGTAAACATCCCAACCGCTGAAAACGGTGCGGTGGGTATAGCTTGAAGTATCAAAAACTTTGTTATTTAACGTATATCTTCCGTCACAATCCATTGAGGTGCGGGGGTCAAGTAACACATGGTAAAGGCAGGTGTAGAAAAGGGTCAAATCTGTTTCATCAGTGCCCTCAACCTGTACTCCGCTGAATGCCTTCTGCCATGCTTCGACAGCTTTGTTCTTAACGCAATCAAAATCAAAGGTGTTAGCCTCTACGGCAAGATTGTTCCTTGCACCGTTTATGTCCACGTATGATATGCCGCAACGGACGACAAGAGGTGATTGGAGTTTGCCGAAACGGGCAATCAGACCAACGTCCTCGCCACAAAAATGTTTTAAATCAGGTGACTTGTATTCTTCATTCTCAAAGAATTGAAAGTTTTCAGACGGAGCTGAAAATTCACACACAAAATACAAGTCATAGTCTATTTTGCCGTCGCCTCTGCCGAAGCCACCACCCTTGGGGGTACACTTTATGTGACCCTCTATTTTTCTGTCATTTACAATTTCAATCTCCTCAAAATCAGCTTTGCCACCTATTCTTCGGGAGAAATTCAGTATAAGATTTGCAGTTTCGTTTTCGGGATAGGTGAATCTCAGAAAACCTGTGCGCACAGACGCAGTTGCTTCGGCAAGGATATTGTATCTGTCTAATTTTACAGAGTAATAGCCTGCTTTTGTTGCCTCGTTTTCATGAAAAAATTCTGATTTCCATCCTCTTGTACCCTTGAGAAAAGGCACCTCTTGATTACTGCCGCTTCTTAAATCTTCAACATGCGTGACGGGCATAATTTGAATGTTGCCCAAGTCTCCATACCAGCCGATGCCACTGAGATGATTGAAGCTGAATCCCTCAATGGTGCTGTGACAGTAATTGTAGCCCGTACCATTGTCGCCGCCAGTCACAGTGTCCGGTGACAACTGCACCATTCCGCCCGGCAGACATGCTCCGGGATAAGTCTTGCCGCCTCCGTGAAAGCTTTCTGCCTGCTCATCACCGACGGTGCCTATTGATGTGTCAACATATTTTACCTTTTCCATTTTCAACACCAATCTGATATTTTTGTGTTGATTTTATCATATCACCATGATATTTTCAATAGTTGTGTTCATCGTTCTTTCTCTGCAAGAAGCTGATTTTGGGGTGCTTTGTTGCTTGGGCAAAGACTGAAAATTTCGATAAACAATTCCCGCTGAAAGAAATCTTAAACCTCCGCACAACTGTTTTAATCTAACCAAAAAGAAAAAGCCGTCCGAGCATAAAACTCGGGCGACTTAATGTGGTTTGTAGTTTAAACTATATCTGCAATCCTCCACTTTTGCTGCATGATTTCGCAGGGCATATCCTCAGCGGTTTTTGCATAAAAGACGGTTATCAGCGTTCCGTATGACAGCTCAATAGTTGTGGGATAGCCCAAATCATCGCTGACAAGATTTTCATAAATACGAATATCCTTTTTCCAACTCTTTCCGCCGTCAAGGCTCATCATCGCCATAATTCCGTAGGGTAGCTTTCTTCTGCCGTAGGTGGAAAGGAGAACCCCCGAGCTGAGCATAATAAGATGAGGCGGTGCCCCACCTGTTTCGTCAAGAAGCATCTCGGGTTTTGACCAGGTTTTGCCTTTGTCTTCGGATACACTCTGAAAAACGGTGAACAGCGTTTCGTCACCCTCGTTAAAAAGTTCTGCGTTTTCGCCTCTGATATGGCAGAGAAGTCTGCCATCAGGCAGTTCAATCAAATGAGGTTCATTGAGCACAATGTTTTTATCCGATGCTGTTATTCTTCCTACAAGCTCAGTTTCACCGCTTTCTGTATCAAGGCGACGCACCTCAACACCGCTAAAAATATTGTCAAACCTTGTTCCTGCCCAAAGAACAGTTCCGTCTTTAAGCTCTGTGGGTCCATGGGGAGATGTGACGGGTGAACGGTAAATCTGACCGAAAGTAATTCCGCAGTCGTAGCTTATACGGAACGTTGAGCCGAGATATTTTTTTTCATCATCTTTTGTAATTGTGTTTATGTAGCTCTGGACATATTCATTTTCTTTGTTGTGCTGCCTTTGCATTTCTGCGGAGTTGTTGAATGAAGTGAAAATAACTCCTCTTTCACCAAAAGTGCAGATACCCGCATCTCTGTCGTCAAGAGGTGTGTCAATCACAGGTGCGGGCAAAGTGTAAGTTTCACCGCCGTCAAAGCTGTAGGAGATTACAGCTTTACCGAAAGGGCAAACGTGTTCAAATCTGAACCCGGATGCTCCTACGGCAATTTTTCCGTCCTGCAAAAGCGAAACGGTAGGCCAGGCAAAATATCCGTGACGGCTGTGCGGATTTGACATTATTGTTTTGGGTTTTCCGATAAGTTCTATTTTCATTTTTTCACCTCTGTCTGCTGACTGTCATAAAGTTTTTTCGCCTGAAAGAAGGCAAATACAATACAGATAAAAGAATAAACCGAAAAAATAAGATAGGTTGTTATTTCGGGAGTTTCTCCGAGCATTGATATATATAAGGCTGTTCCTATTACACCGTTGATAATCATCAGAAATGTATACTCAACAAAGGCTGTACCCCTGCTTACAAGTTTATCGAGATTAGGGGTGATTATTTCTTTGTTCCCTAAAGCGTGGATAGTGTCCCAGCGTTGGTCATCTGTAACTACAAATAAAACATTAGGTTTTTTCTTCATAAAATTTCTACCTTTTAGGCAATTATAAAACACTCCTGCAAATTTTACAATATATAGAAATAGCCGTGCATAAACAAAAGCGTTGCGTATAATACATGTTTTTGATATAATTTTTATATATAAAATTTGTGGAAAAGGGTGTGTGATATGCAAACAGTTATTGAATCACCGTTACATATAAACAATAGAATCATCCCGAACCACATAGCATTTCATCCTATGGAAGGATGCGACGGAACTCTCTCTGAGATAAGGAAAAGAATACCGACCGTATGTTATTACGACAGACGATTACTGCAAAACTGTTTCTGAAGAATGACCTTTTAAATACGGTTAAATAATCGTAACCGAGGAGAATATGCTTAGCAGATTAGACTGAAAGAGTGGCAAACAAGAACTTCAGGAACGCATAATATAACGAGGTACAGGATGAATAGCTTTAAAATAGGTTTAGCAAGTGTTACATTTAGAAATAAAACCGTTTTAGAAATAGTTGAAATAGCAAAAAAAGCAGGAGTAGACTATATAGAATGGGGAGCCGATGTTCATGTTAAAACTGCCGAGGATGCTCAAAAGGCAAAAGAGCTTTGTGAATTTAACGGTATTAAAATAAGCTCATACGGCAGTTATTACAGGGTGGGTTCTTGTGATGGAGTGCTGTGGGAACAGATTTGTAAAATTGCTCAGATTCTGGGGGCAGCCTCTGTAAGAGTTTGGCTTGGCGAAAAAGACAGTGAGAAAACGAGCGAAGAGGAATACGAAGTGCTTTTCGCAGATTTGAAAAGCATTTGCGAAACGGCGGAAAAATATAAGCTTTTTGTCTGTCCCGAATGTCACGACAATACCTTTAATAACAATACCGATGCAATAATAAAACTGAAAAACCAATTGAATAAAGACAATTTCAGAACGTATTTTCAATCGAGATATTTCAGGTTCAATTATGATATTGACAGAATTGAAAGAACTTTTGATTTTATCGAAAATGTTCACGTGAGTTACCGTGATTTGAAGCGTGAACAGAGGTTTAGAAAGAAGGATAAAAATTATCTCGATAAGTTACTCAAAAAGCTTTTACAAATGGACTTTAAAGGTCTTGTGATTGTTGAATTTACGAAGGGCTCCAAAGAAAAGAATTTCATAAAAGATGTTAAAAAACTCAAAAGCTATTGAGGGTGATTAAAATTAAAATCGCATTGTTGAGTTCGAATGCCGGGAAATTCTCAAAAGTTTATACGAAACCTGTTCTTGAAAAATTAAGCGAGTACGGTGAGCTTTCCGAGAGAATCGATAAAAGCAATATCTCAAAGCATGCAGGCTTTTTGAGCGACTGCGAAATAGCTTTTGCCACATGGGGAATGCCTGAATTTAATGAAGAAGAGATAAAACGGTATATGCCTAACTTAAAGGTTTTGTTTTATGCTGCTGGCACCGTGCAATATTTTGCGCAGCCGTTTTTTAATTGCGGTGTTCGCATCTTCAGTGGATTTGCCGCAAATGCAGTTCCTGTAGCCGAGTATACCGTTTCGCAAATTGTTTTAGCTTTAAAAGGGTATTTTCAAGGTGCCAAAAGATATAAAACGGCTCTTCCGTATTCGTTTGTCCACACCAAGAATTGTGTGGGTGCATTTGGCTCAAAGGTCGGTCTAATCGGTCTGGGAACTATCGGTTCAATGGTCGCAGAAAAGCTCAAAGAATATGATATTACGGTCTTTGCTTATGACCCGTTTGTAAGCGAGGAAAAGGCAAAAGAACTTAATGTTACATTAGCCGACCTGGAAACTGTTTTCAAGGAATGCGATGTTGTCAGTAATCACCTTGCAAATAAAAGAGAGCTTAAAAATATTTTTGGCGGTAAATATTTTAAACTTATGAAGAAGCACAGCACCTTTATAAATACAGGCAGAGGCGACCAGGTCGATGAATTTGCACTTGCAAAAAGCCTTGTGTTACATCCGTCAAGAACGGCGGTCATTGATGTTCTTAAATGTGAGAACTTCCCATACATAAGCCCGCTCTTTTGGTGTCCGAATGCGGTAATCACACCTCATATTGCAGGTAGCTTGGGAAACGAAACGGCGAGAATGGCTTATTACATGATTGAACAACTTGATAATTATATCAAAGGCAATGAAACTAAATACGAAATAACCGAAAATATGCTTAAAACCATGGCGTAGGAGGGCGGAGCAATGAATTTTAATCAAGCAACTGAAATTTATAAAAAGAATCCCACGGTCGAAAATCTGAACAAGGTTGCTAAAGAACTGCTGACAGAAATGACGCTCAAGGAGAAGATTCGTCTTATGCAGGGTCATGCAATGGGAGTAACGATTAAAAATACTCTCACCAAGGGCAGATATTATAACGGCGAAGCATATCCTGCAGGCGGTTGTAAAAGGCTTGGTATTCCTCCTGTGCTTTTCACCGACGGACCCAGAGGAATCGTTATGAAAAAATGCACATGTTTTCCTGTTTCGATGCTTCGTGGAGCCACCTTTGATGATGAATTGGAATATGAAGTAGGCAAGGTTTTTGCAAGAGAAGCGAGTGCTTTGAACGCCAATCTTTTTGGTGGTGTTTGCATAAATCTTCTTAGAAACCCAATGTGGGGCAGAGCACAGGAAAGCTATGGTGAAGACCCGTTCTTACTCGGCAAGATGGGCGTTGCCCTGACAAAAGCAATGCAGGAAAGCGGTATTATAGCCTGTCCCAAGCACTATGCGCTTAACAGTATTGAGGATTTACGCTTCAGTGTTGATGCAAAGGCAGATGAAAGAACCCTTCACGAGGTTTATCTTCCGCACTTTAAAAAATGTATCGATGCAGGTGCTATGTCTATAATGGGTGCATATAACAAGGTCAACGGTACCTACTGCTGCGAAAACAAGGAGCTTTTAACTGATATTTTAAGAGACAAATGGGGCTTTGAGGGCTTTGCTCTTTCTGACTTTCTTTACGGTATTTATGATGCCGCAAGAAGTGTTAAAGCCGGTATGGATATGGAAATGCCTTATTATTTCCGCTATGCTCTTCTTAACTATAAACTTAAAAAGGGAGAGCTCACACAAGAGGATATTGATTTGAGTGCACTTAGAATTCTTAAAGCTCTTATCAAAACTTTGCCCGAATATAAAAGCAGGTCCAAATCTGTAATTCTCTCAAAAGAGCATACACAATTAGCTCGTTATGTTGCGGGAAAAGGAACGGTTCTTCTAAAAAATGAAAACAAGACATTGCCTGTTGAAAGCGGCAAGAAAATAGCAGTTGTCGGCAGATATGCTGATAAGGTAAATGTAGGCGACCACGGCAGCAGCAATGTTTATAGTCCCTATACCGTTACTGCCTATGAGGGAATTAAAAACCGTTTTGGACAAAGCAATGTGACGGTTTATAACGGCTGTGATACTGTTAAGGCAATGCAGGCAGTTAAAGACTGTGAATATATAGTCGCATGTGTTGGCAGTGACTGGCTTCAGGAAGGCGAGTTTCTTGTTAATTTAGGTAATGTAAAAAAGAAACCCAAGGGTTCGGGCGGAGACAGAGCAGATTTAAGAATTCCGAGAGAAGATGTGGAATTAATCAAAGCTCTGTCAAAAACAGGAAAAAAACTTATTGTTAATATTATGGGCGGAAGCGCCTATGTGATTAAAGAGTGGACTGATTTAGCCGATTCGATATTGTTTTCGTTTTACAGCGGTCTCGAAGGCGGTAATGCGCTTGCAGATGTTTTAAGCGGTGATGTAAATCCTGGCGGCAAATTGCCGTTTACAATAGCTTTCAACGATACCGACTACCCACCGTTTTTGCATATTGCAGATAAAGAGCGGGAAATTGATTACGGATATTATCATGGCTATACTCTGTTTGATAAAAAAAGTATTGAACCGCAGTATCCGTTTGGCTATGGACTCTCCTATACTGATTTCGAAATCAGTGATTGTTCGGTATACAAAAAAGAAAATGTACTGGAAGTTACCGCAACTGTTAAAAATATCGGCGATGCTGACGGCGATGAGGTCGTTCAGGTGTATGTTTCAAGTGAAAACAAGGAAGAGGACAGACCTGTTAAATTACTTAAAGGCTTTAAACGTGTAACCGTCAAAACGGGAGAGACGGCAGTAGCTGAAATTTCTGTTGAACTTGATGATATTAAATTCTATGACCCTGAAAACGGCGATTGGAAGCTTGATAAGTCATATGTTGTTTTTGTCGGAACTGACAGCAAAAATGTTAAAGCTATCAGTAAGGTTGAGTTTTAACTTGAGGTGATTTATGAAGAGCAGCAAGCTCTCCCGACATATTTATGCAAGAGTTTTGTGGTGTGATTTTTGCCAGTTTTACAAATTTAAGATGTAGGGTCGTTTTTGAATGTCGGAACAATCTGTATCTTATACTGTAAAAAAGAAAGCGCAAAACAACAAAATCCCCGCTGAGAAATCGGCGGGGATTCATTTATATATGATTATTTTTACTTAGATTCCTTAATTGCTGTCGGTGTGGCTGCTATCGAAGTGGTGAAACTTATCAATCACAAAATAATTTTTTGGTTAAAAAATAATTTTCTTATTTAATGCACAACTATAAGATACTGCATATCCTTTGCACTATCACCCGTTAGTCCTGAAGTAATTTCCTTTAAGATTTTCTCTAAATCCATAAAAACATCTCCTTATTCGTGTAAATACACTTTTATCTTTATCTTTACCCATTTGCCTTTTTTCTCTTTATATGAGATGCGGCCAAACAAGAGTTTGCCAGCATCCATCAGTCGTGCAAAAATTACATTATCCTGCTTCGGAACATATCCAATATTTACGCCATTCACAGTCTTTATCATTATTGCTTCTTTATCGTACTGATTATCAGGCTCTCTAAAAAAATCAAGTTTATCATCAATGTTCAGGCGTGGTTCTAACTCCTCAATACCTTCAATGTGAGTAGTTCCGGCAATATAAGTGTCAAAGAGAAAAATATCTTTTTCAAAAGGCTTAGGTATTACTAATTCGCCACCTTTTCCGTGTAAAAGACCTACCAAACTATTGCCATCAGTTTTAACTAAATCAGCCATTTAATCACCTCAACATTTCCGACAATCTACTTTTATATATCTCTATCATTTCTTTGTATTGAGCCAATATCGACTCAAGCTCCGCTTTCCGTTCTGCTTCTTTTTCAGGATCTTCCACTATATTTTTAACGGAATATGGATAACGGGATTTGATTTCAGAAATATTATCTCGTATAGAAGATAACATCTTTTCAAGACGCTCGTTTTCTTCGGTGAGCATACTCATAGCATCTTGTGTATGCTCCGGCAAGGTATGATCACTGACCATTTCTTCTATAATCCTTAATGCTGCAAGGTCGCCATTTTTATAAGCGTTCATAGCATTATCGAGCAACCTTATCTCTGCATCGGAAACATTTGGATTAACGTCAGGGTGGAGTTTCTTAACAACCTTTCGATACAATTTCTTTAACTCTGCATTTTCTTGGTCTGTTAAACACTCTGCTGTGCTTCTCTTGAGAGCCTCGTTCATCTTGTCAATCTGCTCATTGAGTTTTGCTTGGTATTCTTCAAATTCATTATCAAGAATAGACTCAATTTGAGAAATAATAACTTTTTCCTGACGGTTGATACGAGCCTGAATAAGCTCAATTTTTCGTTTTAACCGTAATGCAGCACATTGAGCTTCATACACTTTATGCTCTAAGGCTCCAAGTTTAAGGTAATAGGCAGTTTCAATGTTCTTGCAAATAACAAATTGAAGTTCATCACGCTCCAATAAGAGCATAGATAATTCCGTTCTCATACGCTCTACGTTATCTTTGAGTTTTTGAAAATCAGGGAAAATGATAATATTACTTGCCGTTGGCTCATCATTAGGTGTTGAAGTCCCTTCTTCGTCATCCATAAACATAAAATATTCTAAAGCTCTCCCTGATAGGTTAGCTTTCGCTTGTTTGTATTTTTCCTTTTCTTCGGGTGCAGCATTTTTGTCGGGTTCAGTTCCAATTATCCCTTCAACCATTTGGGAGATCACATCTTTTTCTTTATCTTTCATCATTCCTATCTCCTAATAAGAAATTTTCTTAAACCCTATCTTGTTGTTCCATAAAGCAATCCCAAAATCTATAAGTGAGGATGGTGATTGAAAATATTGCTTCAGGGAAGGGATATAATTGGATGTTGGTTCTTGCTTCAAAACATTACCGATAAATAAGTTCCAGTTATCAATAAGAAATTCATAATGTATATCGTCAGCATATTCAAAGTTCAGACCTATGCCAATTCTATATGTTGATTATAGCATAATGAAAAATCATTATCAACCACCCCCACACAAAAAGAACTCCCTCTACCATTTCTGGTAAAGGGAGTCATTTTTAGATATACACACCGATTTTTATATCATGCCATTTTGAAAGCTTGAAATGGTTGATTTTTGATTTTGTTTCGATGTACTCGAGAGCAAAGTCTTTCGTCAAACTCAAATTCGCTATCTTTAGGCTGAAATTATCGGTATTTGGGTTAAGATTCACTTTGCCTCCTGTTAGTGGCTATATGCAACGCACAAAAAAGGGGTGTTAGCCTGCCCTTGTTATTTGTCTATGCGTATGCTATACTGAATTCACAGGCTGTGCCTGAATAAATTTTTTGGAGAATGCTGTTTGAAAATGAACAACACTTTGGAGATAGTAATGTAAACCGTGAGGTTTGCAAATACTTCTCCGCAAGCCTCCGGTGATTGAAAGTCAACAATTTTTGGAGGTTTAACAATGAAAAATGACTG
>JAFQVM010000003.1 GCA_017407995.1 Clostridia bacterium
CCCAATATACATTGGAGTGCTGCAAAACGGAGATGCACGGTCTGAAGAGATCCAAGAACTAAAAATTGTTGAGACGGAGATATTTCAGCAGGCCCAGTTGATAATGCAGGGCAGAACGAATCAACACAGCGATGTGCCCTTGAACTTAAAAGGTAAAGCATTATTTTCAGGAAAAGTTTATTGCGGTCACTGCGGAAACAGACTGACATTGACAACAAGCGGCCGGAAGAAAACTAACAAAGATGGGGTAATAATTCATGAGCTAAGACCAAGGTATCAATGCCATTACAAGGTGAGGCATCCTGGAGAATGTAATGGGCAATCCGGCTATGGGGTGGTCAAACTTGACTCGGTTCTCGACAAAGTGGTGCGTATGCAGCTTGAAAGAATTAAAAATGCTCCCTGTTTAGACCTTATTAAAACACAACATGAGAAAAACATTGAGCTTGCCTGTGCAAGATATAAAACAATAGGCAGACAGCTTAAAGAAAAGGAAACTGAATTGATGGATTATCAGTCAGAAATACTGAAAATCATCAGAGGAAAAAGCAGCTTTAATGCTGATATTCTTAACGAACTAATGGAGCATACAAAGTCAGAAGTTGAAAGTTTGGCGGCAGCAGAGCGGAGCGCACTTGAAGAGTTTGAAAGGGTAAAGACAAACTCTGAAGCAGAAAGCAAAGAGTTTTCCGGACTATTATCATGGGCCGACGCCTATGACAGATGCTCTTTAGAATCAAAGAAAATGTTTATTGCTTATTTTGTTAAGTCGGTGCATGTTTATAAGGACTACAAAATCCATGTTGAGTTTAATGTTTCCTTTGAGGAATTCCAGAATTTCAATACAAATTCAGCGTGAAAATGCTGTGCAGGCGGACGGTTCGCATCCCATGCCGAAATGTGAAAAAAGTTCGCAAAACTTGCATAATCAGCAAATAAAGCGAACTTATAATGGTGGACACGAAGGGGATCGAACCCTCGACCTTACGGATGCGAACCGTACGCTCTCCCAGCTGAGCTACGCGCCCGAATATGAAATTTTTGAGGGGATGCGATACATCCGCCTGCCGGAGCGTTCGCATCTGAGATTGTGGGGCATAGAACTTGCACGGGTGGACTCCCAGCTGAGCTATAGGCCCAAATATTGACTTGCTGCCGCACTTTCAGCGGCCAAATTATTATACCACATAATTTTATCTTGTAAAGAAAAAATATCGTTGATTATATGATAAGTTTGTAGTAAAATACCAACGTGGCTTTTGACAAGGCTGCACTAGTCGGGGAGCCAGCGGTGCCCTGTTGCCTGCAATCCGCTACAGCAGGGATGAATTCCCGACCGAGGGTGTGTGCTGTGTCGTCTGACCCCGGTAAGCAGTGATGACGATCCGGTCTCGCGCAACGGAAACCCGTGAACCATGTCAGGCGGGGAACCGAGCAGCATTAAGCGGAGCTTTCCGTGTGCCGTGAGGCTGCCGGATCCGAGCCGGCTGCCGGCGTAACGGGCATAGCGCATTATTCAAAG
>JAFQVM010000023.1 GCA_017407995.1 Clostridia bacterium
ATACCACGCAAAAATACCCCCGAAAATCGGGGGTATTTTCACATGGTGCGGATGACGGGAGTTGAACCCACATGAAATTGCTTTCACTAGAACCTGAATCTAGCGCGTCTGCCAATTCCGCCACATCCGCATATTTTGTTTTGTCCTTTATTTTTACACGGTAAGGACCGCCGAGGGTGGAGCTAAACACTCTTTTCACCGATAAGTTTGGCGGGTCCGTTTGGACCCGCCATGGTGCGAGAGACGGGACTTGAACCCGTACGGGATTACCACACGCCCCTCAAACGTGCGCGTCTGCCGATTCCGCCACTCTCGCTCGGAACGTTGATTATTATAGCAAACGCATACCTTTATGTCAATACTTTTTTTAAAGTTTTTTACTTATTTTTTATTAATTTATTCCTCTAAAAATCCACTGGTTTTCAGGGAATCCGCTATCTTCTTAAACACCGGCGCACAGTCCGAGGCACCGCCAGAACCACGCTCTTTCATCACCACTACCACATACCTCGGTTTATCTGTCGGAAACCATCCCGCAAACCACGTGTTATACAGTTCTACTCCGTTTTCAAACGTACCTGTCTGCGCTGTTGCAGTCTTCCCCGCTGCGGTACAAGCATCAGGTTTTGCTCCGTTGCCGTTACCATTCTCTACCGCACTTTTAAGAAATACTGATAGCATTTCCGACGTTTCCTGTGACAGCACTTGCTCCCCCGCACGTTCTTCGTGAGCAAAGTTTTCTCGCTCTGCGTCAACCGTCTTTTCTATCAAGAAAGGCTCCTTATACACACCTTCCGATGCTATTGTATTCATATAAGCGCCTATTTGCAGCGGAGTTGCCAATAAACTGCCCTGTCCGAATGACAAGTTAGCTACCGCTGCCGGTGAATCCAAGCTATCCGCCTGCGGCAGATTTCCGGGTGAGGCTTCTATGCCGCTGCACAGCTCTGTCCCTCTGCCGAATCCCAGCGCCGACAAAGTACTTACAAGCGACTCTTTATCCATTTTCTGCGCAAGATATATAAAATAAGAGTTGCATGATTTTTCAATTGCGCCCCTCATATCCACTGTACCGTGCGCACGATGCTCATAACAGCCAAACTCTACCCCGCCAACCTCTATGCTGCCTGTGCAATCATAAGTTATATTGTAGCTCAAGCCCTGCTCAAGCGCAGCCGCCGCTATTGCAGGCTTAAAAACTGAGCCTACCGCAAACGCACACAACGCTCTGTTTACAAACGGCGAATTTTCAGCGTTAAGACTTCCGGCTACGTTTGACGGGTCATAAACGGGTCTGCTTGCCATAGCACGTATTGCACCCGTTTCATGGTCTAAGACCACTACAGACCCTATGCCTACACCGGACGAGTCCATACATGCTTCAACTATCTTCTGTATTTCTAAATCAATCGTCAGATAGACACCGGCAGATTTATAGTCGCTGTCAATACGTTGTGTTATTTGCGCTCCGCTGAGAGTCCTACCCTGTGCATCTGATGCAAAAACAGCACTCAAACAACGGCGATTAGCAGACAACAGCTTGTCAAAACTTTTTTCAAGACCTGCTACACCCTCACCATCTGAACTCGTATAGCCTATAAGATGGGCTGCGGGCTGATTGTAGCTGTAGCGGCTTACAGTCTCTATTATTTGAATATCTTCACAATTAATATTAGGTGTGTCTACCAACACAACAGCAGGATATCCCTTACTGATTTTTTCCTTTACCGTCTCAAGCTCTCCCGAATCAAGTACATCAGACAGTGCAGAAAGAGCCTTTGCAGTCGGTTTTACTGCGGCAAAATACAGCGGCTGTGTGTTAGTTATAAGTCTGCCGTTACAATCATATATTGGTGCACGCTCGTCTGACACCTCTATACTTTTAGTATTATTCAACGATGCGTCTGCCGCATATTCACCGGTTGTGAGGCTGACTATTCGCAAACTCACTATGCCCATAAGCAAACAAAATACAAAAAACACACTTACCGCTCGCTTACCCAAGGCTATCACTCCAAAACATTTTTATTTAGCTTTGGCTGTTTTAGCGGTGAAAATACAACAGGTCTGTGAATACTTATCACAGACCTGTTATCTTATTTATCTATTACTCGTCTGACAAAGGCGCCTAATGGAATATCTATATCGCAATCAAACGAAAAATCGGACATCGGATTGGGTGCAACATCGACCGTCTCGCCATACTCATTTTTTAGGTTTTTGACAACTATCTCGGTCGGTTCTTTACCTCGATTTATAATCTCAAGGGTATCGCCCTGGAAGAAACGGTTGCGCTGGTTGACGGTCACTCTGCCATCCTTACATTCCTTTACAACAGCAGCTACTTCCCACTCACGGATATATCCGCCATCATAATAAACCTGCGCATCCTGCATGGGTGAACCGAAGTAAAAGCCGGTGCAATAGCCCCTGTGACTTATTTTATAAGGCTCCTGCACAATCCAATCAGATGGCTTAAAATCTGCTGACGGATTCTTCATATACTCGTCAATAGCGCAGCGATATGCATTAGTTACAACAGCCGTATAATACTCCGTCTTTGCCCTGCCTTCAATCTTAAAGCTCGTGACACCCGCATCAATAAGCTGAGGAATATGTTCTATCATGCACATATCCTTGGAGTTCATAATATATGTACCGCTCTTCGTCTCCTCAACGGGTATATATTCATCAGGCCTCGTCTTTTCCACAAGATGATACTGCCATCGGCACGGCTGAGAACAATCGCCCTTATTGGAATGTCTGCCTGTGAGATAGTTTGAAATCAAGCATCTGCCCGAATATGACACACACATAGCACCGTGAACAAAACATTCAAGCTCCATGTCCTGAGGCATACCCTTTTTCAAGTCGGCAACCTCTTTCATTGAGAGCTCTCGGGCACTGACAATTCGCTTTGCGCCAAGGTCATAGAGCATCTTTGCCGATTCGCTGTTGGCAACTCCCGTCTGTGTGGAAATATGTATTTCCACATCAGGTGCATACCTCTTTGCATATGACAAAACACCGAGGTCCGTTATTATAAAAGCATCCACGCCCGATGCAGCCGCATTCTCAAGAAAGCTCGGAAGCTCTGTCAGCTCTTGTGTATTAGGTATAATGTTGCAAGTAAGGTACACTTTGACACCATTTGAATGGGCAAACTCTACCGCCTTTGACAATGTATCATCATCAAAATTCGGCGGCGCCGCACGCATTCCAAAACGTGTGCCTCCCATATAAACTGCATCTGCACCGTAATACACTGCAGCTTTCAAGCGTTCAAAGTCGCCAGCAGGTGCAAGCAACTCAGGTTTTTTTATTTTTTCCACTGATTGATTCCCCATTTTTTAGGCGACGGGAATAAAATCCTGTCGCCCTAAATTAGAATTATTAGTTCTGGCTGAATGCCTTAAGCACGTTTGAATCATGCTCCCCCTTAGTCTTAGCCATATAGATATTTCCAAACTTGTCATGGCAGAAATAATAATAGCTAGTATCAGAAGGATAAAGCGCTGCCTTTATAGCATCCTCACCAGGGTTGCATATAGGTCCGGGAGGCAGTCCCTGTGCAGAATAGGTATTGTATGCATCAGAATACTTGTTTACAAGATTGATATCCGTTATCGGAGTGATATATCGCTTTACATAATCACGGGTTGAGTCACACTCAAGTCTGCCGTTGCTGCCTGCAGGATTCTTGAGTCTGTTATGAATAACCGATGAAACCAAGCCCATCTGGGTGTCATCAGCAGCCTCACGCTGAATTATAGACGCAATCGTCATTATCTCATCAACTGTATATCCAAGTTCCTTTGCACGTGCATCAAACTCGTCAGTCCAAGCATTATCAAACGCCTCAAGCAGACGTCTGATGGCCATATTTGCACTTTCACCCTCAAAGAAATCATATGTCGACGGGAACAAATAACCCTCAAGCCTATAAGTTCTGTTATCCGAGCCGGATACTCCGGAAAGGAATGGAAAATCAAATTCAGACTCGCTGATAGCCTTATAAAAATATTCCGAATCACAAACTCCATATTCATCAAGTCGTTCGGCAATCTGAGGTATTGACCAACCCTCAGGGAACACAAGTGTAACAGTCCTTGGACCTGCCTGAACTGCTCTGAACTCATACAACATGCCCTCTAAACCCATATTGGGTTGGAGATAATAAACTCCGCTTATATAGTTTGGCTCCGGTGGACCCTTAAAAAGAACGCCTATTCTGTATGTTATCTGTTTAAAGGAATTGAGTCCGGAAGGCATCCCCGTTCCCTTTGCTGCTGCCGCAACTTTATAAAACACCTTGCAAAATACCTTATTCTTTACAAGGTCATTATCATGCAAAATATCTATTATTTCATTGGTAGTAGCACCCTCAGGTATGTTAACGGTTACTATCTCCGTACCACGGTTTATAGCCAAAGCATCGTTAAGACACGAAATAGCAATAAGCGAAAGGCACAAAGCTACCGTACATATAACAAGGACAAAAGCCACAAGTACTATTGTGTCCGAAGAATTCGAGCCGGTATTTTTACTTTTAACCGCAGTATTAGCCCTTGCAGAAGCAGGTTTTCTGCTCTTTTGTGTAGGATGATTTGAAAAATACACCTCACCCTTATATACAGGAGTATCATCCTGAGGTGTAGCTATTTCATTCTCATCTATATGAACAACAAAATTTTTCACCTTTTCTTTTCTGCTGGGCACACTTCCACCCGGCCTTATATCCGGCTCTTTATCAAGCTTAACAAAAAACTTCATATGTAGCTCCTCTCTGTCAGCCCTGTGAAATCACTCTTTTATCTGTAACAACTACGTCCGCTCGCCTGTCAAACCTGCCTCGTGGCAGCTCTTTATTCATGCAGCGTTCGTAACACAAACCCGCTGTCTCCCCTTTAAAAGCAGAGAGAAAACGGTCATAATAGCCCTTTCCAAAACCAAGACGGTATCCTTGCTCATCAAAGGTAAGCGCAGGAATAATGCACAGTCCGTTGCTATAGTCCTCAAACTTTTCACACTTTTCCCTTATCGGCTCAAGAATACCAAAGGTCCCCTTTTCAAGGTCATCAAATGAAGTTATATAATAAAACTCCATCTCACGGGTACCCTCAACACATCTCGGAACTGCTACACGCTTGCCTCGCTTTAATGCATCCTCAATCAGTCTGCGGGTATCAACCTCAATATCGCTCGAAACGTAAACAAGAAGAGTCTGACATTCCCTGTACTTCCACAGATTTATTACTCTATTGAAAATCTGCCTGTCAGCACGCTCCTTCTCCTCACCTGCCATCTGACGGCGAATCTCCCTACAGGAGTTTCTGATATTCATTTTTACCTGCCGAATATCTCCGTTTACGAACATTGAAGAGACTCCTCTATCTTTTTCATTTTTTCTTCTCCTACAAAGCGTGCACCTATCGCTATACCGAATTTAACAGCACTGCCCATACCCTTTGCAGTTATAATATTCCCATCTTCAACTACAAAATCAGCAGAAACCTCTGCGCCCTCAAGCTCACCTTCAAACCCCGGGAAACAAGTAGCCTTTTTGCCTTTTAGAAGACCCTTGTGTCCAAGAATTGACGGTGCGGCGCAAATAGCGCAAATAAGCTTGTCCTGCTGAGCCATTTTATCAACAAACAAACTCACAACAGGAGATTTTTCAAGATTAAGTGTTCCCGGCATACCGCCCGGAAGAACAACTGCATCAACTGCATCATCAACTGACACAGCAGAATCCACTGTGTCGCAAATAACGGAAATCCCATGCGCACCTGTTATAACATCGGAGCCAACTCCGACACAAACAGTCGGTATCTCCGCTCTGCGAAGTACATCTACAACAGCTAAAGCCTCTACTTCCTCAAAACCGTTTGCAAAGAAAACATATATCATAACAAATCTCCTTTCAAAAGCTTTAACCAAGCGTTAAACCCATATAAGCGTTTTGCATATTTTCCATGCCTGCACGTGCCACAGAGTTAAGCGGCAACATCATAGCATTATATCTCGTTTTAAATTCATCAGCCGACAGCGGAAACATCAATGGTAGCCTGAAGAAGAACACATCACAACTTGTACTGTCAAGCAATGCTTTCGCCAAGGCACCAAAAGCTCCCCTGCGTGCTGCACACTCTCTTACAATGAGTTTTTCATTCTCCTCATAAAACAATGCATATGCCACACAACGTCCGTCCTCAAAACACGCAACATCTTTTCCGTCACCCAAACGGTTTTCAAGTATGGCATACTTGAGTGCCTCCTTGCCCCACGCAAAACAATCACATGAGGACAAAGCCGCTGAACGAACCTTGAACATTTCATCGGCAGTTAACTCACCGATTTTCGCTTCTTCATCAGCAACAAACCTCAACTGACGGTGGCTGAGAAAAAGGGTCTTCTCCTCAAAAGCATTTTTATATCCATGCTTTGCATAATATGAAAACAAGCTCTCCTGTGCCGGTACAAGACATATAAAATCAATACCTTGTTTACTGCAATGCTCTTTAGCTGCATCAAGCAGTTCCCCCATATAACCATTGCTGCGATAATCGGGATGTGTACATGCTCCATACAAATAAGCCGCTGAAAACACCTCGCCGTCCGCCTTCACTTCGCCCGGCAACAAAAAAAGCATCGAGCACACCGTTTTGTCTTCTCGTATAACAAGCGTCTCTTTTGGATTAAATCTGTTTTCGAAAAATCCGGATATATACTCGTCTTCATCTCCAAAACAGATTTTCCACAGCTCAGCAAGAATCTCCTTTTCACTTTGCTCCGCAAAGCCTATCGTCATATTACTTTAACCTCGCAACAAATTTTTCAAGCAATATTTCAGGATAATATGAGAGCTTGGCACGACGCAAACCTTCTGACCCCGTATCATCCTCACGGTTAACATATTTATACCCTGAAAGCTCACGTGCCGCAAACTCCCTGTTTATCATCGGATATGCACCTCTCACATCAGCATACGCTTTCTCGACATGGGTGCAAAACATATCCTCGTTCATCTCTTCGCCAAAAGTGAACGCCACAACCTCGCCCGACACACGAAGCAGACCGCCTACAAAACCGAGCTCAAAAAAGTTTTCAAAGCTTTGGTTTATAGCTATAAGCTCCTCATCTATACTATCAGGGTCTTTTTCACGGTTTCGACGCTCCCATTCAGCATTCATCAATGCACACTCCGCTATATTGTCCTTTGTTATCGGCTCATAACTCCAGTCATTATTACGCATGAAAGCTGCTATGTGATTACGCTTCGGGTGATATTTCTTCCCCGAAAGCTCTATAAGGTCACGTGTAGAATATATATAATCAAAACTGTCTCTTATAGGCTCAAACTCAAATCTGCCGGGAAACAGCTTGTCTATCTGTACAACGCAATCAGAAACGAGTCCAAACATTTTAAACTTAATTCCACGCTCATTTGCATCCTCTATAAGGTCTCTTATGACCTCTTCCACATCGCCCTCCCCAACAGGACAGCAATAGCTTTGATACTCTCCACCGTTTAGTGAAACAAAAAAGCCTTTGTGGAATGCAATTCGTATATCATATACCGACTGCCAGATAAACACATCTCCGAAACTATACTCACAGCCGTACTTTTTTGACTTTCTGAGCAGCGGCTCCACCCACTGCCTGTCCTCAATAACAGGAGGACGAAAATCTATCATAAATAAAATCTCCCTATGAATGTTTGCCGTTACTTTAGAAGTCTGTTCGACAGAAGCTTGAGGACAAACTACCCGACTATAATATTCAAAATTATTATACCATAAAATATAATTTTTTCAAGAGTGACAACTTACAAAGCCGGTCTTATAAAAATATCTTGAGTTCTTATTATTAGTTTTATACAAGAATATACATCATGCAAAATCTAAAAGACAGCCCTGCACTAATGTGCAGAGCTGCCTTTCTAATTGCTATTTTTATTTTTTACCCATGCTAAAGATAGCGGTAAATATATTTTTAAGGAAGAGCCAGAAAGAGAATCTGTAAGTTGCTTCAATTTTCAAATTGCTGTCAGGCATAACAACAGTGATTGTCTCATCAGAAAGATCTGTTCCCTTAGGAAGCTCTCCCTCAACAACCTTCCACTTTGCAAACTTTTCGTTCTTATTCTGAGACGGAGCAGCTGTAACAGTTATTTCTGTACCCTGCTTTACATTAGACATATAAACATCTCTGCCGCCATAAGAATTCGTTGCACCTTTAGCATTAAACATCCAACCGAGACTTAATTCTACCGAACCTGTCATTTCGTTCTTAATAGTAGCAAGGTAGTTTTCATCCTTGGGCTCATAAACAACCTTGAAATCATATTTTCCACTCTTTATGGTAGTAAAGGTGTAAGGCATTGAATTAGTTGTTGTGTAATGCTCGCCATTAACATAGATATGATAATATCCGTCAAGGTTTTGGAAGTTGTTAGTAGAGGAATTACCTTCTCCTATTTTCATTGTAACGGTATTGCCACTTGTTGATAATATGAGGTTTCCGGTATATTCAGTGCGAACTATATTAACCTTAATAGTTACAATAGAGCTCTTGCAATTATATGTATAAGCTCCGGGGCAAGAAATTAAAACCTGAACCTCCTGAGTAGTTCCTGCTTTATTGACAAACGGATAGGTACCATAAATATTGTAAAACTTAATTTCAGCGCTTTCAGGATATGTCTTTAACTGACCGGAAACTACGCTGTTTCTAATGGATTGGTTATTGTTAGCAACCATATTTCCGAGAGTTATTTCAGGAATAGTCTCGTTTCCGTTTTCATCTACGAAACGGCAAACTGCCTGTGAAACTTTTACTTTAATCTCTGTTCTGAATGAAGTAGCAGAGTTCGGGTCATCCGGAACAAAACGAAGCTTTACATTATGGGTAGTGGCACTGGGGATACCGGACATGTATGAATCAAAAACATATTTTCCAGGAATTTCTTTTCCGGTATCTGCATCTACTACCTTACCGTTGTCAATCTCAATATTTTCCCATTTTATGGCCGGGTCATACTCAAAATCAGCAATAGAAGGTGCTACTTCAATCTTAGAATGTGAAACAGACTCACTGACGGTAACATAAACTTGAACGGTTAAAGTTTCATAAACATCACTTGAAGCTTTGCAATATGCCTCATAATAACCACTTTCCGTCACTACTTGGTCTGCATTTGACCAAGCCCAACCATAATTAGCCAGTCCCAAACCACTTTTTACTGTTCCGCCTACCAATATTGACTCGCCAAGCTTATCTCCGGATTTCAACGAAGTAGCTGTGAGCTCGTCATAAAGTTCAAGAGTAATCTTTTTTACAGTATACGATGCTTTCTCTATAGGAGCTGTTAAAGTATAACCATAACGGCTTCCGTAATAAACATATGTAAAAGAAAATGTTACAGGGAAAGTTCCTGCTTTGCTTGTGCTTAAATTATAGCTAATACTCCAAGTTCCGGTAAGTTCTTCGCCGCCTTTCTCAATCTTACCGCCTGAAAGGGTCAGTTTATCTGTAATGCTCTGACCTGCATAAACATCACCTGTTTGTGTAACTGTAGGCCATTCAGTAACATCTGCTGCTGTTATAGAAGGAGCTGCTGATGCAGTAGGCACTGACGGAATAACTACTGTCGATGCCACTATAACAAGCGCTAAAGCTAATGTCAAAATTTTCTTAGCTGTCTTCATTTGTGTTCCTCCTGTTAATTTTCATACCAAAAACAATATTTCTATAATTTCAAAAACTCTCTGCTTTTTGTTATGACTTTGCTATACCAAAATCTTTAAGATATGCATTAATCATATCGTTAAAATTCTCCTGAATAATCGTGAATATACCCGGGAACTTGCTAAAGGATTCAACAACTACCGGAGTCATTTTTTTCAAAAATGCAAGGATTTCCTTGATTGTTTTGATAATATCAGCAATTTTCCTGCCAATACTTCTGATTGTTGCCATAAACTTGCCGTAATGCTCAATCTTGACATACTTGTAAGTTCTGATATTAGTCTCTTTATCCCACTCAACTGCGCCTTCTGCTGTGGGCTGAGTATTAACCTTTACAGATTTTGCATCTCCATTCAAATTGATAGCGTTCGCTATTGTTGAACCTCTGTTGATAAGTTCTATGGTACCGCCACTAACAGTGATGTTTGTAACCGCTCTCTCTGCGTCAGCAACAACAGTAGCTTTATCAGAAACAGTTAACGTTGCACCAATACCTAAAACATAATCTCTCGTATTGGCAGCATTAGTTCTGCTTGCATTAGCGACAACAACGGCATTTTCCCAAATGGACATTAAAGTTTCACTTTGAATCGCATATGCCATAACAGCACGCATACCTTCACAGTCGCTATTCATTTTTACTGTGCTCTTAACATTAGCTTTATCGTTAATAGACAAATTTGAACCATAAATTCCGACTGCTGTATCTTCATATCCGGCACGTTCAGCAAGTTCGCTGATTTTATTAGCGGCAACGTCAACCTCAAGGCTTCCGTTTCCTGTTATCCCGCTGATTTTTGTAATACCGTATGTATAATAACGCATCCTATAGTTTTCATTATATTTCAGCTTAGCTTCAGACTTAACGGTATTTTCACCCTCAAGATTAATGACCAAAGCTACATTCTTCGGTGCATAAATAACAGCTGAATTCAATGTTGAATTAGAACTTGCTGCTCCGTAAAATTCAGCATCCCACTTTATATCCTGACTAAGATTTGCATTATTCAAAGTAAGTGTTGCTTTGCTCTCTTCAGTTGCAGGAGTATACTTTACATTATACTTAGACTCGCTTGCGCCGGTCTGAGTAATTCCGCCCTGATTATCATTGAGCCAATATGACTCCTTTGTACTGTCAATCTCTTTACCTGCTACCCAGATACCGTTGGGTGCGCCTGCAAGTATGCTATCTTCTGCAAAAATGCTTGTTGGTATAACACAAAACAGCATAATACAAGCAAGAAGTGCTGCTAATATTTTTTTAGTTACTTTCATTGCGTTTTTCCTCCTGTCAAACTATAACATTATAAAAACTGCTGTATTATCCATATAATAATAGGACCAAGCATTTCTGTTCCGATAAACTGAAGAATTTCTGAAGCTGTTTCTTTTATAAAATATTCAAAGTGTGACGGTGCGGTGATTTTAACATAACTATAATCATAGAGAGGATTCTTCTCGGACCATCTCAGTGCACCAAAAGCCTTTGCTTTCTTGTTTACCCTTATAACAGGATACTCATAGTTTGGTTCGCCGTCTTCCTGCGCCTCTGCTTTAATATCTTGGCACGAAACTGCACGGCTTGTACCGATAGCTTCAACAGTTCCGCCTGTAATAACTATATCTCCGGAAATTCCGGTTGAACCGCTCACCTTAACTTTTGCTTCATCCGCAACAGTCAAGTTACCATTTATAGCAGTACCTGTTGCTGTAACATTAACTTTTGCATTACCCGAAAGCTTAAGTCCGTTACCGCTGTAGTATGAATCCGGCACGGTAATGCCTATGTTTGCAGATACATTAACAGTTGCATTATCACAAATTTTAACGCTGGTATAGCCATAGCCCGACCAGTAACCAACAATACCTTTAGTGGAAGAAACGCCGGGTGTGGTAGTAATGTCAAGGCTGCCGTTTCCTGTTATAAATGATATTCCATAAACGCCAGCTACATTTAACGCTTTAAGCTCAATAGAATTCTTACCCTCAAGCACCAATTCAGCCTTGCTGCTGCTACTTTTATTGAGATAATATATACAGCCAAGAGTTCTTTCGCTTGACCAAGTATATTCAGAATAAGTATACCACTTGCTTATGGATGCATCCTTAAGCGTAATCTTTACAGGAACGTAATCGGTTCCTTCTGTAGCCAAAACTTCAGGGGTAACCTTAACGTTATACTTAGAAGCACTCGCTCCGGTTTCGGTAATACCGCCCTTTCCGTCATTGAGCCAATAGCTCTCTTCGGTTAAGTCGATTTTTTTAGCAGCAATCCAAAGTTCGCTTTCATTTGTCGCTGCAAATATGCTCATTGGCATAATGCAGAACAGCATAACACAAACCATTACTGCCGCTAACACTTTTTTTGTTGCTTTCATATGTTTGTCCTCCTGTTTTTTTGTTCTTTATATAATTAAGGAACTTAACATAAGAATGTTAACATTCCAAAATGGACTGTTTTTAACATTATATTAAATACAAAATCAATATAAAAGAACGTATAACATGGAAATTTTAACATTTTATTTTTTTAAAAGCAATACTTTTGGAAAAAATAAATAAAAATTTATATTTCTTAATAAAATTTATATAAAAGCCCAACTAACAAATATTGTAGAATATTTTCTTTTATTGTCGTGTTATATCAAAAAAAGGACGAACTGCGTTCGCCCTAAAGTTATATTTCTCTTTTTATATTAAAATCGGCTGAAGCTGGACACCCTTTAATGCCGCAACCGCCGCATCGTATGTTTTTGAAAAATCCGCAACAATGGAATTGGGTTTATTAACGAAGTCATCCTGACACATTGGAACAAAATAGATGTTTTTAGAGTTCATCAGTCTGCCTATATTAGCCGCCGCTGCTCCGAGTGCATCGTTTGTAGATACCGCCAAAAGTACAGGTCTGCCGTTTCTTATATGTGCCTTCGCCGCAAGCGTTACAGACGTATCCGTTATACCGTTGGCAAGCTTCGCAAGCGTATTGCCCGTACACGGCTCTATTATAAGAATATCAAGCATCTTTTTAGGACCTATCGGCTCAGCTTGCGGTATTGTGTGTATAATCCGCTTTTGACAGATGTTCTCTATATCTTCAACAAAAGCGGCGGCTTCCCCGAATCGGGTGTCTGTAGAATAAGCGTTCTCAGACATTATAGGTACAATGTCCAAGCCCTTTTCTTTCAGCTCTTTCATCTGCTTTAACGCTTTTGAAAACGTGCAGAAAGAACCGCACATCGCAAATCCAGCAATAAACTTTTCCATCAGCTCCCCTCCTTTATTATGTTGGATATGGCATCGCTGATAATTTCTCCCGCCGTTTTAGGAGCTGTTTTTCCGGGCAATGAACCAGCTACTATAACTTCAAGTCCTAACTCCTTAGCCCTTGCGAAATCTATCCCGTAAGGTGCTGATGCAATTTCAATTATCAAACAACCCTTTTTTAGTTTTGCAAGAATAGAGTCATCCACAACAAGTGTAGGCACTGTATTCACAAGCACATCAAATTTATCGGCACATAAAGGCAAATCCTTTATATGAACACCCTCAAAGCCCTCGCTGCGTGCCCACGCAAGGTCACTGCACTTTCTTGCCGCAACAGTAACATTAGCACCCATCGCTTTAAGTATCCGTGCAAGAACTTTTGCCGTTCTTCCATAGCCCGTTATCGCAAAACTTGAGCTGTGGAGCGTTATTTCAAGATTGTCTATAGCTATCTTTATCACACCCTGAGCCGTCGGAATAGCATTATTAACAACAAGCTCCTCCCGCTCAAAGTAGTCAAAAACCCGTATGCCCTTTTTAAAAAAGTTCGACTTCCAACTATTACTCATCATCCCTGCAAAAACAGTCTGTCCCCGCTCCAAAATGTCAGAGAGTTCCTCAAGCGTGACTGTTCTTCCGCCGCCCTGAGAAGTTACCGTTATGCCGTCTCGGCTGACGGGCAAAGGCAAAATAACCGCATTTGCGCCCGCTGCTGCCGATTCAAAACTCTTATCCCCTACATAGCTCATATGTTCAAAGCCGTCAAGGGGAGAAAAACCGTAAAGCTCAACATCAAAACCCTTGTGCATCAGGCTGTCTGCCATATAAAGCTGGCGTTTGTCGCCACCGACCACAAGAAGTTTCTTTATGTTCATCATGCGTTTCATTCCTTTCCGGCAAATGCTTCTTAAAATAAACATATAATTAAATCTCCTCTGCGAGAAGAAAGAAACATCCCCTCATCTGTATTGTATGAAATGAAAAGCTTATGGGTTAAAAAAATGTTTATAAAAAAACTGTTTATTTTTTCTTGCGTTTGCAATATAATATTAGATACACGATTTATAACTTAAAAACGGGGTGACTGTTTTGAAAAGAATAGATGAGGTTCTCGAAGAAGTTAAACGAATACACTTCATTGGCATTGGCGGTTCCGGAATGTGTCCGCTTGTTGAGATACTTCACTCAAAAGGATATGACATATCAGGCTCGGACAATAACGAGAGCGATACGTTAAACCGTGTACGCTCCCTCGGTATACCCGTCGTTCTTGAGCAGAGAGCTGAAAACATCGAAGGCGCTGAGATGATTGTTTACACCGCCGCTATACTCCCGGATAATCCGGAGCTCTGTGCTGCAAAAGCATCAGGCATACCGACCTTTGAACGCAAAGACCTGCTGGGCGCTGTAACCCGTATGTTTGACAACTGCATTTGCGTCTGCGGTACTCACGGCAAAACCACCGTCACATCTATGCTCACACAGATATTTATACAGTCAGGCGCTGACCCGACTGCTGTTATCGGCGGCAGGCTGCCTCTCACAGGCACTAACGGTGTTGCAGGAAAAAGCAACAACATGCTCTGTGAGGCGTGTGAATTCGTTGACACATTTTTATCGCTCTCCCCCGACGTCAGCGTTATACTCAACATAGACGAGGACCATTTGGACTATTTCAAAACACTTGATAACCTCATCGCATCCTTTACAAAGTTTGCCTCAATGACACGCAAGGAGATAATATACAACGGTGACGATGAAAACACTCTGCGTGCAGTAAAGAATATCACAGGCAAAAAGTTTATTACCTTCGGTCTTGAAGAAGGTAACGACTTCAGAGCAGACAACATCACTGTTGAAAACGAATTTGCAAGCTTTGACATAATCAAATACGGTGAAAAAGCAGGTCGCATTACTCTCGGCGTGCCTGGCAGACACAATATATACAACACACTCGCCGCAATCGCCGCTGCTGACAATGCGGGAATAGAAATGAAAAAAATCATTTATTCCGCAGAGCAGTTCAGAGGTGCAGGCAGGCGGTTTGAAATTCTCAAAAAGATAAACGGTATAACCATAGCCGACGACTACGCACACCACCCCAAAGAGCTTGAAGTTACTCTCAACGCCGCTATGGGTATGGGCTTTAAAAAAGTTTGGGCTGTATTTCAACCGTTCACATATTCTCGCACGGCGATGCTGTTTGACGACTTTGTAGAAGTTCTGCAAATTCCTGACAGGGTTGTAATGACCGAGATTATGGGCTCTCGTGAAAGAAACACTTATGAAATTTACACCTCTCAGCTTGCGGAAGAAATTCCCGGCAGCGTTTGGTTTAACACCTTTGAAGAGGTCGCAAACTATGTTGTAGAAAATGCTGAGGAGGGAGACCTCATTATTACATTAGGATGCGGTGATATATACAAAGCTGCTAAGATGATGATTAAGAAATACGAAAACAAATAAAAAAAGAGAAGAGAACTTTCCGTTCTCTTCTCTTTTTTTGTCAATCGGCCATTATAATTTCGCCGGTATACTCCATGCCACAAGGCAGCGGTTTGGGTAACGCAAGAGCAAATATGTCCGCTACTGCGGCCTCAAGCGAGAAGATGCGTTTTGCCCGCTCGCCGAGCTTTGAAACATCAGCCGCTCTCATCACAATCGGTAAAGATGCGCTGTCCTTCATTGTCTTGAGAAGTTCCCGACCTGTCGGTGTAAAGCCGAGAACTCTTATATAGGGAGGCTCGCCTTCACAGTCCTTTGACGTAACGCCGAGAAAAGTATTCATCACAACACGTCTTATGCGTGCATGCGAATAGCGTTTAGTTTTCGCAAGTGAATACAACTCTTCAAGGCTTGTCGCTTCTCGTACCGCAGAATATATCCTGTTTTCAAGACCCTCGGACACATCGGGAGATTTGGCGATATCCTCTGCGCTCATAGTTCTGAGCTTAGCCAATATAGCTGTTTCAAGCCGTGAGATATCGGCAGGTGCTTGACCCTTTGAAACCTCCGATTTCAAAATATCCGCTGCGGTTTGAGGTATAAGCTTTGAAGCATCCTTGTCATCCTTGAGTATACTGCGTATAAGCGAAGCACTGGCATAGCTTTCTGAAACCTTTTCGCTGTCATGTTCCACACCCTTGCGAGAAACAGCGAAAGGCTCTATGGATGAATTTGAAAGCATTAGTTCACGAATATATTCAACAGCGAGAGTGTCATTAGGATTTGAAAGAATATGCGCAACCTCCGGACTGATATCTTCAATTGCGCTCTGACGTGCGGAGGCAAAATTCATTCCCAACAGAAGATTGGACTTTAAATTCTCACGTACGGCGTAATCGTCAACAGCACTTGCGGCTTGTTTTAAAACTTTTATATCACCGCACTCGCTGCCGAAGCTGAGCATATCAACACATCCCAAAGCATCAAACAGCGAAACTGCACCGTGTGCGAACGTCTGCGCACCTGCACAAGACCACGGAAGCGGTAGAGAAATCACGAGGTCTGCACCATTTTTCAATGCCATTTCGGCACGTGCTTTCGGCAGCATGACGGCAGGCTCCCCTCGCTGAACAAAGCAGCCGCTCATTACACAAACCACTGCCTGAGCGCCGGCATCTCTTGTTTTTTGAATATGATGTGCGTGCCCGTTGTGAAACGGATTATATTCCGCAATTATACCCGCTGTTTTCATCCTTTATCCCTCCGTTTCGCCTATTTTATCACAAAAGTTTAAAAAAATCCTCAAAAACTCATCTTGAGGAAAATAATAGCTTGAAAAATCTTTATACAATATATATAATATATCAGTAAAGCGCTTGTTTCAAGCAAATATTATTTTTGGAGGCTATTCTCTTGAAAATTCTTGTTATTAACGCCGGAAGTTCATCCTTAAAGTATCAGCTCATCGACATGAACGGTGAAAAAATGCTTGCAAAAGGTAACTGCGAGCGTATCGGTATTGACGGTAAAATCGGCGGCTCAACCGCTGACGGCAGAAAATTCGATTACAACGTAAACCTTGTAAACCACACAGCTGCTTTCCTTGAGGTTAAGAAAGTTCTTACCGAAGGTGACTGCAAGGTCATTGACGACCTCTCAGAAATTGCAGCAGTAGGTCACCGTATAGTTCAGGGCGGTTCTTTATTCAAAGAGAGCGTTCTCGTAACTGACGAAGTTATCGAAGGTATCGAGAGCCTTTGCGACCTCGCTCCCCTTCACAACCCTGCTCATATTCAGGGTATCCGTGCATGTATTGAGGTCTTTGGTAAGGATGTACCCGAAGTTGTTGTTTTTGACAACGCTTTCCATTCCACAATGCCCCCCGAGGCATATATCTTCCCTGTCCCTTATGAGTACTACGAGAAGTACAAGGTTCGCCGCTACGGCTTCCACGGCACATCTCACCGTTTCGTAAGCGCTCGCTGTGCTGAAGTTATGGGTGTTGACCTTAAAGATATTAAACTTATCACCTGCCACCTCGGCAACGGCTCATCAATCACCGCTATAAAGGACGGTAAGGTTATCGACACCAGCATGGGTCTTACTCCCCTTGACGGTTTCATCATGGGTACTCGCTGCGGTGCTGTTGACCCCTCTGTTATCACATATCTTCAGGAGAAAGAGGGCTGGACTCCCGCTCAGACTTCTGACATTCTTAACAAGAAGTCAGGTGTCCTCGGTATCTCCGGCATCTCCAGCGACGACAGAGACGTTTCTGCTGCTGAAGCAGAGGGCAACGAGAGAGCTGCTCTCGCAAGAAGCATTCAGCGCTATCAGATAAGAAAACTCATCGGTAGCTATGTTGCTGCTATGGACGGTGTTGATGCTATCGTTTTCACAGGCGGTATAGGTGAAAACACAGTCGACCTTCGTGAGGATGTCTGCAAAAACCTTTCATATCTCGGTGTTAAAATCGACAGCGAAAAGAACCTTGAGCTTCGCAGAGGCAAAGAGGGCGAACTTTCAACTGCTGATTCAAAGGTTAAGGTTTTTGTTCTCCCCACCAACGAGGAGCTTCTCATAGCAAGAGATACCAAAGCTATCGCCGAAAGCCTTTAAGATTAAAAATGACGAAATTGTGTCTTCGGGCATAATTTCGTCATTTCAATAAAGCCCTAAGGAGAATAAGATTGAACAGCTATCAAACTTTTATTTTTGACTCTGTTCCGAAAATATGCTCTGTGCCTCAGGCACACATTGAGAACTTTCACTGGGAAAAGGAGAACTATTCACGTCCCGAAACATACGTGAGGTTTTTCGCCGTTAAGGATGAGGGCTTTTATGCCTTTCTGCGCTCTTTTGAGTCACCTGTTCTTAAACGTTACACGCACCGTGACGACCCCGTATACACCGATAGTTGTCTGGAAGTTTTCTTGGCTCCTGTTTCAGGCAGAGATGAATATATAAACTTTGAAATAAACCCGAACGGCGCTTTTCTTTCACAGTTCGGAAAAGAGCGAAACAACAGGGTTTTCATCAAAGAATTAACCGACATTGAGCCTGTTGTTTCAGCTCAAGTTGACGAAGAAAACAAGAGCTGGCAAGCGGCGCTGTTCATACCGCAATCTCTTATATCAGAACTTTACAACATTGATTACCGTGTGAGCAGCGGAGAAATACGAGGCAACTTCTACAAGTGCGCCGACGACTCTCCCACACCTCATTACGGAGCCTTGTTCCCAGTGGATTCCGAGGCATTGGGTTTTCATAACCCTGCAGCATTTGGACGAATTATTATTGATGAAAGGTGATTTTTATGCAAGCACAAACTCCATTCAAGCTTGAAGAAATCATAGCTAATTTTAATCTTCCCGGTGAATACATCGGTTACAAGCTGTCTAACGACGGACACATCAACAACACCTACATAATAAACTTCAAAGAGGGGTCCGGAAAAACCAAATCCTATCTTCTTCAGCTCATCAACACAAATGTTTTCAAAAACCCCGACGAGCTTATGGAAAACATTGTAGGCGTAACAACATACTTAAGAAAAATAGTTATAGACAATGGTGGCGACCCTGAACGTGAAAGCCTTAATGTCTATTTTACCAAAGATAACCAGCCCTACTACAAGGATGCTGACGGTAACTGCTGGCGTATATATAATTTTATAACGAACGCTCACTCCTGTCAGACCATCGACGACCCGAAAACTTTTGCAAATGCTGCCAAAGCCTTCGGTAAGTTTCAATGCTTGCTCGCTGACTATCCCAGCGAAACTCTTCATGAAACAATACCGAATTTCCACAACACGGTTTCACGCTTTGCAGATTTTGAAAAGGCCGTCGAAAATGATATCGCAGGCCGTGCAGCAGGCGTAACACAAGAGATTGATTTCGTTCTCAGCAGAAAAGACGATACGGGTATTCTTGTCAATATGCTTAAAGATGGTAAGCTTCCGTTGAGAGTTACACATAACGACACAAAGCTTAACAACGTTATGCTTGACAACGAAACAGATGAAGGAATCTGCGTTATTGACCTTGACACCGTTATGCCGGGTCTTTCTCTCTACGATTTTGGTGACAGCATCCGTTTCGGCGCAAACACCGCAGCAGAGGATGAAAAAGACCTCTCTAAAGTTTCTTTGAGCCTCCCGCTTTACAGGGAATATGTAGCAGGATACCTCGAGACTGCCGGCGCAAGCCTCACTGAAACTGAGGTTGAATATCTCCCCTTCTCCGCAAAGCTCATGACCCTTGAATGCGGAATGCGTTTCCTCGGCGACTATCTCAACGGTGATACATATTTCCGTGTAGCATACAGCGACCACAACCTTGACCGCTGCCGTACACAGTTCAAACTCGTTGAAGATATCGAGCGTAAAATGGACGAAATGCAGCAGATAACTCAGGAGATTTACTCTCAAATCAAAAAATAACCGTTAAAAGGAGGGCGTCCGTCTATGGGCGACAGCTTTGCTCTTATAAGTGAGAACGAGTTGCGGGAAAAACTCGCCTCCTGGATAATGAAAAACAGCCGCTTTGCACCGCAGCCTAAAAGCTGCGGCGAAGCGGCTTTTATTCAAACTTTTTCCATTCCCGAAACAGACTTTGAATTAGTATCAAACGCCATAGGCGACAATGAAAAAGTAATCTCACTGTTCAAAACACAAGTCACCCTTAAAAGCTGGCAGACAAGAAACGGCGAAGAAAAACGTTTTGTATACTGCAAGGCTATGGAAACTGATGTGGACAGCTTAGGAAATACATTCAGCAGCATTTCCGGTTACGGTATTATAAAATTCGACTGAACATTCATTTTTCCCTCATATTTGATTTATATTGTATTTTTTGATATAATTAATTATTGTACTCGCTATCCAAACCAAGGAGGATACATATGCTCAATCTCATCAAAAGAAACACACCCGAAATCGCTGACAGGTTTGAACTTGAAATCATAGACCGCCGTGACGGCAAAGGTGTCTATGAAATTGAGGCTTTAAACGACAAAATAGTTCTGCGTGGAGACTGTAAAATAAGCCTTGCTATGGCATACTACCGCTATCTTAAAGATAACTGCGGTGTTAACCTCTCCCATTGCGGAAATGAATATATAAATGCAACTGAGGCTCCCCTGCCAAAGGACAAAACAGTCCATATAATCGAGCAGGAAAAGCGTGCGTACATGAATTATTGCACTCTCGGATACTCAGCCTGCTGGTGGGACTGGGACAGATGGGAAAGAGAAATCGATTTCATGGCGATGCGTGGAATCAATATGCCGCTGTCCGTTGTAGGTTATGAGGCAGTGCTTTTCTATACGCTCAAAGACCTCGGTTACACAGACAACGAGGCATTGGAATACATCTCAGGTCCTGCTTACTGGCCTTGGCAGATGATGACAAACATTGACAGCTACTTCTCTCTTACCGACAAAAACTATATCGACAAAAAGTTGGAGCTTGGAAAAAAGATAATAGACCGTGAGCTTGAACTCGGTATGACTCCGATTCAGCAAGGTTTTGCGGGACAAGTTCCGAAAAACTTCAAACGGTTCATGCCAAAAACCCGTATGTATCCCCTGCCCGCATGGTGCGGCTTCTACGTTACATATCAGATAGACCCACTTGATGTAAACTTCCGCAAGTTCGGTCTTGCACTGCTCGAAAAACAGCGTCAGCTCTTCGGTGCTCATCACTACTACGCTTGCGACCCGTTCCATGAGAATGAGCCGCCGATAAAAGGTGACAAATATCTCAACAACGTCGGCAAGGCTATATCCGATATGTACACAAGCTTTGACAGTCAGGCTGTATGGGTTATGCAGGCCTGGTCTCTGCGTGAGCAGATTGTAAAATCTGTTGACAAAGATAAGCTTCTCATCCTCGATATTGACGGCAGCAAATGTGCTAAAACAGACGGTTTTTGGGGTTACAACTTCGTGTCGGGAACGCTCCACAACTTCGGCGACAGGAACTCGCTGCACGGCTCAATTCAAGCCCTTGCAGACAACCCCTTCTCGCAGAAAAAGGAAAAATATGAAAACGCTGTCGGAACAGGTCTGTTTATGGAGGGTATTTTCCAGAACCCGCTCTACTATGACCTTGCTTCGGATATGCTTACAAGAAACGACAAGCCTGAGCTTGATGCTTGGCTTAAAGACTATGCACACCGTCGCTACGGCAGCGATGAAGATTGTCTCTTTGAGGCTGTAAAGCTCCTGCGTGACAGTTGCTACAGCGAAAAATGTGTCGGCAGAGAGACTGGCTCTATAATCTGCGCAAGACCCGCTACAGAGCTTCGTCACACTGCACCAAACGATTTCTTCGAGCTGAGATACGACAACAAAATATTACTCAAGGCATTACATAAACTTATATCGGCAATTGATGCCGATACTGACGGATACCGTTTTGATGTATGTGATATAACACGCCAGGTTCTGAGTAACTTTGCAAAAGAACTGTATCTTCGCAGTATGGACGGCTTTAATCAAAAGGATATAAGAAAGTTTGAACGCAACGTAAACCTCTTTGTTAAACTCCTTGAAGATGTTGACAGATTGCTCGCAACAAGACCTGAGCTCTGTCTTTCAACACATCTTAAACAAGCCCGTGAATGTGCATGCTCAGATAAAGATAGGCAGAACTTTGAAATCAACGAGCTTTGTTTGCTCACCATCTGGGGTCCGATAAGAAATTCTCAGCTCTATGACTACGCTTGGAAAGAGTGGAGCGGTCTTATTAAAACTTTCTATCTGCCCCGCTGGTACTCATTCTTTGAGCAGCTCGCTGCTGACTTCAAAAAACGCAAATGTAAAACCACAACTACAAAACGCAAGCACAATGACCGTGAAGATTACGCCGGCACCCCGTTCTACCGCAACGTTGAGAAGTTCGAGAAAAACTGGCTGTCACACTACAAACCTGAAGAACCCTCAAACGAGGATACTCTTGAGGTTGCAAAAGAACTTATAGAGAAATATACTCCAATGATAATGGACAACTAAAAAAACTCCTGCAAGATTATTCTTGCAGGAGTTTTTAACTTAATTAGTCTTGGCTCAAAACTTCCATAAGCTCATCAAGAGTCATGTCACCGGGTTTGCCCTCTTCCTTGAGCAAAGAGTGATATCTGCCCATCCAATATGGCCATATCAGATTATACGACTCGCAGAGATGGCGTGAGCCGTTATAGCCCTGTCTGGCATAGAAGAAATCTGTTCCTGTTGCTCCTCTTTCATCCATTGCAACTGCATACGGAATAGGTGTCTCTGTATCCTTATACCAGAGCATTTCATCCTCTTCGTAAGCATCAGGTCTTGTGGTGTTATCTATAAACAGCTCACGGGAGTTTATCGGGTAACGGCTGACCTGCCACTTCAGAACATCCTTGCACGCACGTCCGAAAGCATCAAATTTCTCTTCATCCGGATACATAAGCTGATAGACAAGCGACCACTCAACATCACGGCCGTATCTCTCAAGTCTCCACCAGCAGTCAGCACCACGCTGATACTTCTCCAAAAGAACAGGGTCTGTTTCAAGCTGTGACATCGTATAGTAAGCAACAGCTGCCATACGTGTGTCGGAATAATTCATGCTCTTTACAACAAACGGGAACAAAGTTTCAGAGTCAAGTTCAGGCTTCTTGAAGAAATCCTTTACCTGGCGCTCATAACGCTCATAATGCTCGCATGCAAGGTCAGCATAGCGATAAGGCTCTTCAAGCGCAAGCTTGCGGTACTCCTCATTCCAACGCTCATTGCCCGTTACATGGTGTGCAACCTTATAAAGCTGCAGAAGAATCATTGTGCCCAAAGGTGCATCGCAGAAAGCCTCACAGTCCTTATTCATGTAATACTCTCTGGTCATTCTCGCCCATGAGGTCGGCTGTCCGCCTGCGTCGGTATGAGCATAATCATTGTCAGCAAAGTGCTGAGCATGACGCTCTGCAATCGTTGCAATTATCTCTCTGAGTTCAGGGTCATCCTCACCCAGAATATCATACGCAAGCTGCCAGATAGCATAGTGTCCGACAAGCTCATCGTTCGAAGTGTCGCACTTATAGATTATATCATCGTCGCCCCAATTCTTGCCTGTCTTGGGATTGACTTCGCTTGTATAAAGACGGCGCAGACGCTCAGGTATCTCCATTGAACTGTCAACACTCAAAAGTGCAGGAAGGTCATCACCCTTATCACTGCTTGACGGTATGCGTACAGAAATAAGCTTGCCGTCAGCATTATAGACCTTCTTAAAGAACACACCGTCCCACAACGGCAGAGGGTCATTCTCAGGGTCGTTGACATGGTATGAACGGGCTATATAGCCCTCGACATTGCGGAAAACTATCTCAGGCATAGCATCCTCTGCTGCCCAGTCATCGGGATTGACGGGACCGAGCGGCGCAAAATTGAAGCCTGCGGGACTCACATCAGGAAGATTGATTTTCGCCTCCTTGCCCTGCTTCAAATACACCTTGGAAGCTCTGTTTGTACCGGGCTCATTGTAGCGCACAAATGAGGGTACACGGCCCTTCCATGAAGGTATATATTCGAGAAGCAATATCGCCTCAACCCAGCGTGTCGCAACCTTGCGTGCGTGCTCCACTTCTTCAGCTGAATATTTAGGATCATTCTTCATAACTGCGTAACGGCAAATATCGCCCATAGCGACAAGAGATGTCCAAAGTCCGTCGTTATCGGACTCCGTGCCGACCCAACGTTGGTTCTTTTCATCCCATCTGCCGCCGCTGAGCATACCACGGCGCTGTGTATACTGATAGTTTACCTCAGAAAGCAGGTTTGCCTTGTGCTCGACTGACATCGCACGCATAGCAATATGCGAAACACTTGTCTTTGTCAGCACCCAGACACCGTTGTCTCCGTCCGGCTCAATAACCTCAACCTCGTTATCAAGCATATATGCTTGCGCACGGAAGCACTGTACTCTGTCGAGCTCATCTGCCTCAGCCTCGTTTATACGCCAGAGTCCCTCTTTTGTGCCGAGCCACAGCACACCGTTCTCCTCAGCGACACATGTTATCATATCCGCAGTCAGGAACTTCGGCAGGCGCTTCTCTTGTTCGCACGAAAGTTGCGTCTCAGGCAGAGCCAAAAGTGCCTCCACCTTTTCGGGATTCTTATCCCTTGTCTGTCTTACTGCTACACGTGTAAGGTATTCACCCATAACTACACTTGAACCATGAAAATCATTCTTTCGGGGCATTTAAAAAATCCTCCTGTATATTATTTGTTCTATATAATACTATCAAAGCTTTGAGTCCTCTTCAAGGCTTTTTATGCGGCAAAAACATATGTATAAAGAGTCCATGCATGAATCATGCTGGCTATGAGAACAATTATGTGAAAGACAACGTGAAAATATGGTCTTTTTCTGCCGATAGCACAAAAAATTCCGCCTATGAGATATACAACAGAACCCAAAATAAGCAGGTTGAGTGCATGAAGATTCACATTATCAATAACACCTACAGAACAGCACAGCATTATGATACACGAAACTATATATACCACAACGGTTGCGGTACGTGTCTTTTCAAAGAAAAACAGCTTTGATACAACACCGAATATAACGCTTCCCCATGAAAGCACAAGCACAATAATACAACACGTCATATTGTGATTATAAAGCGGCACAAGCGCACTCGGAGCAGAAGTTCCCGCTATGAGCACAGGCAAAACAGAGTGGTCAATAAGACGTGCGGTGCGCTTACGCTCCCCAGGCGGCAAGCCGTGATATACTGCCGACGCAGTATACACAAGCACAAACGAAAGTCCGAAGATAACTGCAGAAGCTATCTTGCGAGGTGAGCCGACTTCAACTGTTTTTATAACACTCGCTACCAGCACAACCACTCCAATAACGGCACCGACTGCGTGCGTGATACAATTTAGCATGTCCTGCGTTTTCGTATATTCAACAAGTCCTATTTTCTCTTTCATCGCTGCATCTCCCTAATATATCTATTCTACTTTAGCAACTAATTAAAGTCAATAAAACACCAAAATAAAAAATAAAAGCAGAGTTTAAAATAACTCTGCTTTTTCCTTTTAGTTTTTACTCAGCTGTATAGGCTTTCTGATAAGAAGTGACGTCAACGCTTTGAAGTTAAACGGAATAAGCGGATAGAGATAGCAACGGCCTGTGACTGTTTTATTAAATGCAACCAGCAGCACAATAGTAACTATACCGGCGATAAAGCCCCATATATTAAACAGAGCTGTCAGTACAAGCAACAACATTCTGCACAGCTTGAAAGCATATCCGAGTTCATAGCTTGGCTGAGCAAAGTTCGTTATCGCAACAAATGCCATATACAGCACAACTTCCGCCACGAACCACTTAGCTGAAATCGCAAATTCGCCAAGCACCAATGCTCCTATAACGCTAAATGAGTTGCTCAATGCATTCGGTGTATTCAATGATGCGAGTTTAAGCGCATCAATTACGACCTCTATTATCAAAAGCTGAACTATTACCGGCACAAGTGTCGGGTCTTCTATCCGTATAAAATCCAATTGCGGTGGTATAAATTCAGGGTTTTCAATAAGCAGATACCATACCGGTGTGAGCATAAGTGTAAGAAAAAACACCACTATTCGTACAAATCTAAGATAGGTGCCTATAAGGCTCGGAAAATAATAATCGTTTGTATCTTGCAAAAAGTCGAAGATTCCTGTCGGTATTATCATAACCGAAGGAGAGTTATCCGTTATTACAAGTATGCTTCCCTCGTAAATACACGCAGCAGCACTGTCAGGTCGCTCGGTATATCTCACCTTCGGAAATGGGTTAAACCGCTGCTTGGGTATAAGACATTCAGCTAAGCTCTCATGCGCCATTGACAACGCATTTACATCTATTTCAGACAGCTTTTTCTTGAGCTTTTTCACCTCATTGGCATCAGCTACTCCATCAAGGTAACAGACAACTACATCAGTTTTTGACTTTTTTCCTATCTGTGTAATATACATCGTCAGATTCGTGTTTCTCACTCGTCTGCGTATAAGCGCCGTGTTGAAAATCAACGTCTCAACAAATCCGTCGTGCGAGCCCCTCAAGACCTTGTCATTCTCCGGCTCTCCCACAGAACGCACGGGATACGTACGTGCATCTATTATTATTGCATCGTTATATCCCTCAACAAGCATTCCGAGCGCTCCGGAAAACACGTAGGTCTCAAAGCTGTCAAGGTCGCTTACAACCTCCGTCTCAACATACGGAACAAAGGAGTTTGCAAACTCTCTTGTATTTTTCAATGCACTTAATTTTTCATCCGTAGCACCCATCATGAAAGTCATGATTTTTTCCATGACATCATCTTTCACAAATCCGTCAATAAAATAAAGCATCGCATTTCTTGAGCCTATTCTTATCTGACGGCTTACAAGGTCAAAGCTCTCCGACACTCGCAATCTGTTATTTACCAGAACAACATTTTCCATGTACTGATTGCCAAACTTTTGCTTTTCATCCATTCTATCCCCGCCTTTAAGCAAAAAATAATGTATGATGTGGCAACTGCCAACACCATACATTATCCGCAAAATTTTCCGCTTTATGCGCTATGAATTGTAATAGTAGTTCTCTGCAAGAGCGTTCCACAACGCCTGACCGACATACGGCACTACAGGCAATCCAAAATATCGCTGTGCAGCATTTACTGCCTCGCCTGTTCTCGCTCCGTAAATGCCGTCCGCAGTAATAAGAGGAACTGACGATGCCCTTCTTGACAATACTCTCAAAAACTCCTGAAGCTGTCTTACAGCGCTGCCAGTACTGCCGTTGACAAGGTTATAGCCCGGATAGAAAAGGTTTCGATACTGCTCATAAACAGCAAATTCGCCCGGGAATGAGTTCAATATGCTGTTATAAACATTCTGCAACGCATTCCAAGTGTCTCTGCCGACTATACCGTCCTGTGCAAGACCGTACGCACGTTGAAAGCTCAGAACGCTGTTGTAGGTCGCAGGACCGAATATTCTGTCGACTTCAGGTACAGAAACATTTCTGTTGTAGTTGCCGATAAAATTCAAATAATATTGAATCAATGCTACATCCAACCCTCTGTCGCCCTGACGAATAACAGTCTTAAACTGCCTCTCAACATCACTGTACTGTAGTCCCTCGCTGTAAAGCTCTCCAAGACGCAATATACCTGAATATATCTGCTTAATTCTATACCACGTTGCCTTGCCGACTATACCGTCAACCGTCAAGTTGAAAATTCTCTGAAACGTCTTTACTGCCTCACGTGTTGCGGAGTCAAAAACTCCGTTGGGATTGGGTATCCTCGGAATCGCCGGATAGTTTTGAGCAATCCTGTTCAACTGACGCTGTATTATACGGGTATTCTCACCGACACTGCCCACACGCAACGCTCTGCCAGGATATGATTCCTGCACATTCCGTACAGGTGCCGTTTTTATATTGACATCATTGCCGTAATAATACTGAAGCATCCTGTACGGCGTATAGCCCTGATTGGCAAGCGTTACCGTTCCCCACTGCGAAAGTCCGTCACAGGTAACTCCCCTACCGGAACAGTACTGAGTGAAATATGGCTGAATCTGTGTACCTTTCGTAACATAGTTGTCGAAAAGTTCATCGACCAATCTGCTTATATTTGAAAATATATCTCTGCCGTCTACATATGCCTGGTCATATGCCGTCGAATTTGTGATATCAAAATTATAT
The DNA here is from genome assembly GCA_017407995.1 of Clostridia bacterium. Lineage (GTDB taxonomy): Bacteria > Bacillota > Clostridia > Oscillospirales > Acutalibacteraceae > CAG-177. The sequence goes on from JAFQVM010000023.1 coordinate 28,190, forward strand.
CCCCTGCTCCTGTAATGCTCAGTATATATACGGTTGAGTGCAAAACTCGTCTGTGCATATATATTTGCCCTTATTGCATTCTCCGGCCATGTAGGATAAATTTCGCTCGATGCAACGTTCTTTATATAAGTCGCAAAGGGAATTGTCACATTTCTTGCATTCTCGTTCGGTCTGCCAAGATGCACGGTTATGTTTTGCGGAATTACCGGAAGTTCTGCCACTTATACCCCTCCTCAAAGCCGTGGCTCGAGTTCTACAACACGAACCGGGTTCGGCTGCGTACCGCCATTGACTGTGGGTATCATTTCAACAGACTGGATAGACACTACACCGTCAAAGACAGGCACATTTTCAAAATTCATCGGTGTGAAATTCGGGTGCTCAACATAAACGTTATATGTTGCATATGGAATTACTCCGTTATCGTCGGGACTTAACGACAAACTCTTGTCAGGTGCGGGAAGCTCCAAATTATTGAGAATACCGCTGGCATCCGTAAACAAGTCGTATATATAGTAGTTCTGTCCGTCTATGTTTTTATAGACTACCACTCGACTGTTGCTGACGGGATAAAGTCCCGTTGATGCAAAGGTCTCAACACGAAGAAGTCCCTTTTTATTGAAGTTCCTTGTGTACTCCCTGTATCGCTCAGACGCCTCCGGTGTGTTGTGCCTCGAAAGATTCTGACCGGCAATTATTTCGCCTGTATTATCGGCTGTCCGCATTCTTGAGCTTGACAGCTCAGGAACATTCAGAAACTCCGGACGGTGTATCTCGTTTTCTACTGTTCCCGAACGCTGAGTTGCAGTCATCTGCGGCACGGCGTCCATTTGATTTGTGCTGTCCGCTCTCTGCTCAGTAAATTGCGTAATCGGTGCCTGCGGAACTATCGGCCGCTGAGGAACCTCCGTCATATTCTGCGTGCGGCGTGGAATCTCAGGTTGAAGGCGTGGTCCTGTCACTTGACCCTGTGTTTCCGCCTGTCGGTTCACAGGCTGCTGTGTCACATCAAACCGCTGCTGAGGCGTTTCCGGCATCTCAAACAAAGCCGAGTTTGCCGGCTGTGCCAACGGCTCTGTATCCCTGATTTCAACCGAATTTGACTCGTTTTGCGTTGTCGGTGACTGGTTTAACTGAACATTGTTTTGAGTTATATTTACTATATTCGATGTACCGTCCTGCTCGTCGGATGACATGCGAGGAAAGGAAGTACGCTTTTCAAATTCAATAAGCTGTTTTTTATATCGTTCCATCAAAGAATTCATATCTTCGTTAGTCATAGTTACCTCCGTAGATAATTTTTTGCAAAGCTATCCCATATCCAATATATTAAACCTCTAAAGTTTTGCCACATATATAAAAGCCGCCCTTTAAGAGCGGCTTTTATATATGTTACTGCTATACTTTGAAAATGTTCGTTTTAAATGCGACATTTTACTACATTTTTCATATTCTTTCTGCTTTTTTCATGTTTATAGTTGAATGTATACTCCTCAAATGATATAATCCACTCATTATCTATATTTTTCGGTGATGCAGTTTTGAAAAGAATCGTTCCCATATTTTTGTTTATATTTATATTTTCGGCGTTATTCCTGCCCACGGCATTTGCTTCAGTTAAACTTGATGGCTCGATAACTCCCGATGAACTTGAGGACTCCAATCTTCAAGTCCAATGTGAAAACGGCAACAGCGGCTGCGGGATTCATGTCTTTGTAACTTACTACAAACCCTTTCCCGACAGCTCTGAAATATATCTCGCCCTTGCCTCAGAGCTTGACGGTGAACAAATCCTTGCTGACGGACCTTTCGGCTTTGAGATATACATCGAAAACTCTCCTGTCATAAGAATTCACACAAACAGCCGTGCCGATTTTGACACATCATACTATGATGTGAAGGTCAGCAACAGAATTGATTTTTCTTGCATGAGATGCGAAACTTCTATACTGTTCAAAAATCATATGCCCGATACTCCGAAAATTTATGTCAAGGCTATTGATAATGAAGGTGTTCCTTCAAAGTCTTTCAAAATAAATACGGTAATGCCCGAAACAACTACCAAGCCTGCAGAAAGCACAGGCAAACCATCATATAATTTCACTTTGCCGGACTTCGATATAACGAAGAAAACAACTGAACTCTACTCAAATCCAAAGAATGAAACCACTCTTGACAACGGCGAAACCAATGGAGAGAATGTTACTCCCACACAACACATAAACAACGAAAATTCTCATGACTCAGGTAACACATATGCAACACAAAAAGACGTGGTAAACGTCAACAATTCAGACGAAAAACAAAAGTCTCAAAACGTTTCAAAATACGACTTATCAATTCAAACCGTCGATAAAGAAAACCCCGCTTCCAAAAAGCGTAACAGGCTCGTTCTGACTTGTGCGGTTGCCGTTACCGTCATTCTTGCAGGTGCTGCAACTACAGGAATAAAAGCGAGTTTTAAAAAACGACAATAAATTAAAAACCTCCTGCAGTCACCTGCAGGAGGTTTTTTCTCCAATTAGCCGAGAATTGTCTCAAAAGCCTCTATAATCTTAGCAAATATATCGCTAAACTTTGTAATGAAACCTGACATATCAGCGCCTGTGAGCTTTGAAATAATTTCAGCAATGTACATCGGAATATCGCTGAGAAAAGCAATTATTGCAAGCATCTCTCCACCTCCTTTTTCCTGTTTGATTAAATATACCATTCAAAACCTTGCTTTTCAAGGGATTATTTCATAGTTTAGTAATCATAAATATTAAATTTATGTTTGTTCTGCTAATTTTTTACTTTGTTAAGAAAAAGTTTATTTTTATACGCTATAATGCAACATGAAATATCCTGATTTCAACAAAAATATACATTTAGTGAGGTTTTTATGAACGACAATTTTGCAAATTTTGAACGCTACACAAAAATCCACACCGTCAGAGATCTTATTGACAACAGTGCAGAGACTTTTGGCGAAAAAACTTTTATCAAGTACATGGACGGCGAAGAGATTGTTGAGAAAAGCTTTAACACTCTCAGAGAAAACAGTCTTGCTCTTTGCAGATATATTCGTTCCGTCTGCCCAACCAGAATGCACATTGCCATTATCGGTAAAACAACATACGAATACATATCAGTTATTACAGGCACTCTTATCAGCGGAAACGTTTTCGTTCCCTTTGCTCCCAACACCTCTGTTGAGGAAGCTGTTGAGCTTTTTGAGAGCGGAGACATCGAAGCTCTCTTCTATGAAAACGACTATGAGGACCGTGCAAAGAAAATTGCTGATGAATATGGCAAGCTCAAGGTTCTCGTAAATATGGGCAACTCCGACTGGTTTGCTAATATTTATGAAAAATACGGTAACGACTCCGAATACGCATCACTTTCGGAAATCGAGCTAAATCCCGAGGATTGCGCAACAATCATCTACACATCAGGCACAACAGGTAAGAGAAAGGGCGTTATGCTCTCCTCTGCAAACCTTATCGCTAACATCACTTATACAGAATTTGAGCAGGGTGATGAAGTTCTTCTTTCAATTCTTCCCATGCATCACATTTTCTGCTTCACAAGTGACTATTTCAAATCTCTTCTTGAAGGTTTCACCGTTTGCCTCAACGGCGACATGAGCAACATAGCCAAGAATCTCACCATCTTCCAGCCCACAACAATAAGAATGGTTCCTATGATTGCAGAAACTCTCATCAGAAAAGTCAACTTGCTTCACAAGAAGTTCCCCCAGCTCACCCCAAGAGAAGCTGCCGAAAAGGTTTTCGGCAAGAATATCAGCTGGCTTGCTGTCGGTGGCGCATACGTTGCCCCCAGTCTTATTGATGAATATGAAAAGCACGGCATCATTCTCCGTCAAGGTTACGGCATGAGTGAGACAAGCCCTAAAATCACAACCGGTGATAACAGCAACAAGCACAAGTATTCAAGCGGTAAGATTATGAAGAGCATCTTCGACGTAAGAATCGTTGACGGTGAAATTCAGGTTAAGGGTAAGTCAGTTATGATGGGTTACTACAAAATGCCTGAAGAGACAGCTTCTGCTTTCACTCGTGACGGATACCTCAGAACAGGTGACCTCGGCAGATTCAGCAAAGACGGCGAACACCTCTATGTTACCGGCCGAATCAAGAATCTCATCATTCTCTCAAACGGAGAAAACATTTCTCCCGAAGAGCTTGAAAAGAAGTTTGCTGACGAAAAGGTTATCAAGGAAATCGTTGTCTATGCTGATGATGACAGAATAATAGCTGAAGTTTACCCCGACTTGGAATATGCAAAAGCTATCGGAATAGAGGATATTAAAAAATACCTTAAAGGCAAAGTACGTGAAGCTAACGAAGGTGAAAAGCCCGAAAGAGAAATCACCAAACTTATCCTCAGAGAAATTCCGTTCACCAAGACTACAACAGGTAAAATAAAGAGAGGTTCTGTAACCTTTTAAATAACGAAAATAAAAATGAAAAAGCGGAGGACGAAACAATGAAAGTTAAACTTCCCAACGGTAAAAAGGTGGACGCTTACCCTATGATTCCCGCTCAAAAGCTCATGTGGTTTGTTGCTAATCACCACGGTAGCGACTCCCCTGTTCTCAACATCGTAACAGGCTATTATTGGCAGGGCGAATTTGACACCGAGCTGATGAAAGAAGCCCTTTACGAGGCAATTGACAGATGTGACACCATGAGTTTGCGTTTTACTAAACGTCCTTTTGGCAAGGTTGTTCAGTATCTCGCCGATGAGTCAGGAATTGAAATTCTTGAAGAAGATTTATCTCACATGTCTTGGGATGATGCTCAGGAGTTTATCAAAGAGCGTTCACACTCCATGATTGACATGTTTGATAAACCGGTAAACGAAATCAAGATAATCCATCTTGAAAACGATTATCACGGTATTTACATGAAACTGCATCATCTCGCATTCGACGGTTTTTCATCAAAAGCTTTCCTTGCAGATGCACTTTCAATTTATCTTCACAAAAAATACGGCACGAAATATCCGAAGCCGATGAGAAGCTATATTGACATGGTCGAAAAGGAATTGGAGTATTCCAAATCCGAACAGGAAAAGAAAGATTCCAAATATTGGAAAGAGTCTGTCATAAAAGACGGTGAACCAATATATACCGACTATGTCCGTCCAAGCCGCTTGATTCAACAGAGAATAGAGAAAAGCAAGCCCAATCTTCGTGCAGCAGAAGTTCTTGACGGTGATAATCCGTCTTCAAGAACCCTCAAATTCAGCCTTGATGCTGAGACATCTCAGAAAATCCTACACATGGCCGCTGAGCGTGGACTTTCGGTCCCCTGCGTTCTTATGATGGGTATGCGCAGCGCACTTTCATCTTTCAACAATAACGAAAAAGATATTTCATACAAGGTCATGGTCAACAGACGTGCTACACTCCTCGAGAAAAAGTCAGGCGGTGTAAGAATGCACTTCTTCTCAATGCGAAATATCGTTGAGCCCGAAATGACCTTCACAGAGGCTGTAAGAGTTATTGAGAAATCACAGAATGAGGTCTTTGAACACTCAAACATAAGCCCGATGAAAGCTGTTTTGCTTCGCCATTTGGGAATGAAAAAGTCAAACCGTTATACATATGAATGCATAACTTTCTCATATCATCCTCACTTCCCGATGCCTTACTACGGTGAGGAAATGAAGAAAACAAGCCGTGGCTTCTGGTACAACAACGACGCTTCCGTTCAGCCGCTTTACCTCACAGTAATGCACAGAAGCTATGACAACGGTCTTGACTTTAACTTCGAATACAGAATAGTCAACAATCCCGGCGAAGAACTTCTTCATTTCTATGATAAAATTCCTGATACACTCCTTCTCGGTTTGGAAAATCCCGATATAAAGGTTTCTGAAATTCTTGAAAAAATAAAGGAAGATAAGGTGAAATAAAAATGGAAAAGATAATTAATATACTTCTTGAATATGTTGAGCCCGATGAGCCGATTACAGCAGAAACAAGCATAAAATACGACCTCGGAATGTCCTCCTTCGATTTGGTTTGCTTCGGTGATGATATTTTTGATGAGTTTGGAGTAAGACTTACTCCTTCCAATTTCAAAGACTGCGACACCGTCGGAAGACTTGCAGCATTTGTTGAAAATAACGCAGACTAATCTTTCTCTACCTAAGAAAGCCGCAAATCCTTTAATGGATTGCGGCTTTCGCTTTTGTATACTCAAAATGCAAAATTTATAATATCAGTAAACTTGCTGATTTAATACAGATGTGATATATTTTAGAAAAGGAGGTTCGTTATATGACTGTAAACAATACAACGCACATAAAAATCAAACCCGACTTTGAAAGTAACGATTTCTGGGAACCATATTCATCAGATTTGATGGTCGAGTTTCAGCAAGCTCTCGACGAAGGGCTGGATATTGAAAAATACAAGGATGTTTTTACTTGTGTCTCAATGCTCGCAAAGGGTGAAACAAAAACAAATCTAAGTAATGTTCTTTACGATGTCGTTCTGAATGCAAAGAAAAACCCTGAATACAAATATATCGAGCCTTCAACCTTAGAGGAGATAAAAGAATTAAGAAAGTTCCATTCGTTTAAAGAGAACGGCTTTGATGCCTCCTCGCTCAAGAACAAGATACACGGTGCGTGGATGGGCAGAGTATGCGGATGTCTTTTGGGTAAACCTCTCGAAGGCATCAGGACAAACGAGCTTATACCTTTGCTCAAAGAAACGGGAAACTACCCCATGCACAGATATGTTCTAAGCACCGATATAACTGAGGAGATGTGCGATAAATACAGCTTTCATCTGCGCAACAAGGCATATGCCGATACTGTTGACGGTATGCCGGTTGACGACGACACAAACTATGTCGTCTTAGCGCAAAAGATTATCGAAGACTACGGCAGAGATTTTTCTCCTAAAAATGTTTCAAAAGCTTGGATTAAATATCAATCTATAGAGTCATACTTTACTGCGGAGAAAGTTGCTTTTCTCAATTTCCTAAACGGATATGAGCCTCCAAAATCTGCCATTTATAAAAATCCCTACCGTGAGTGGATAGGTGCACAAATAAGAGGAGATTACTTCGGATATATCAATCCAGGCAAGCCCGAACTCGCTGCCGAGATGGCTTTCAGAGATGCCTCTATCTCACACGTCAAAAACGGCATCTACGGTGAAATGTTTGTTTCTGCGATGATTGCCTGCGCCGCAGTGACTGACAATATTGAAGATATAATATTAGGCGGTTTGGCTCAAATTCCCCACACCTCAAGACTGCATGAGGCAATTATAAATGTCTTAAACGACTATAAAAACGGTGTTTCCCTCGATGATTGCCGCAAAAAGATACACTCCAAGTTCGATGAACATTCGGGTTACGGCTGGTGTCACACAATCTCTAATGCTATGATAGTAGCCGCTGCTCTACTATACGGAAACGGTGATTTCGGAGAATCGCTGTGTATAGCTGTTCAGACAGGCTTTGACACCGACTGCAACGGTGCAACCGTCGGCTCAATTATGGGAATGCGAAACGGTATTAAAAATATAGACGATGTTTGGACTAAGCCCGTCAATGATAAAATTCACACCTCTATATTCGGTGTCGACACAGTAAAGATTTCGGACTGCGTTGAAAAAACTTTGAAACAACTGATATAAAACAAGGAGGCAGCTTATGAGCAAAAATATTCTTGTTATCGGAAGCGCAAATATGGATTTAACAATCCATACCGACCGTATGCCCAAACTCGGCGAAACTGTTGTGGGTCACGACTTTTCATTGAATTCAGGCGGCAAGGGCGCTAATCAGGCCGTTGCTGTCGCAAAGCTTGGCGGTAATATAAAATTCCTCGGAGCCGTGGGAAATGATGCGTACGGCGAAAAGCTTCTCAAAGACTTCGAAAAATACGGAGTGATTTTTGAAGGTATCAAGTCAACTGATGTTTCAACAGGTACTGCAAGCATCACAGTTGTCGGAAGTGACAACTTCATAATACTCAATGCAGGCGCCAATGATTTAATGACACCCAAACTCATTGAGGAAAATGCTGACCTTATAAAAGCTGCAGATTATCTGATTATGCAGCTTGAAATACCCGTAGAAACCGTTTTGCGTGCCGCTCAAATCGCAAAGAATGCTGGTACAAAAGTTGTCCTCAACCCCGCTCCGTATAAAGACTTGCCTGAAGAAATCTACAAATTTATAGATATTATAATCCCCAACGAGCATGAGGCACAGTTGGCAACAGGCATTGAAGTAACAGACAACGAAAGTACAGAATCGGCTATCAACGCTCTTAAGCAAAAAGGCATAGAAACTGTTATAATCACACTCGGTGCAAAGGGATGTGCATATAATACGGATGGCAAAATTCACTTTCAGCCCGCAGAAAAATCCAAGGCTGTTGACACAACTTCCGCAGGTGACAGCTTTATAGGTGCCCTTTGCTGCAGACTTGCTTTAGAGGACAGTCTTCCCGACGCTGTAAAATACGCTACAAAAGTAGCCGCAATAACCGTCAGCAGATACGGTGCAAGCGATTCTATACCGTTTGCTCACGAAGTTAAATAAAATAGTGCCCTGCAGTTAAACTGCAGGGCGCTTGTTATTTTATGACCTCATATAGTATGAGCTCTGATGACATTGATGACGGAATATCAACAATTATTCCGTTTTGGCGAAGCTCTCTGCCCGAAAGCACAAAGCTGCTCCTGTCATTATCAAGGGTGACTTTGTAACTTTTAGACACATCCACACCTTTTAGTCTGACTTTCACTTCACTTTTTTGCGTTTGTGCCATTGAAAATACAGTCATTGCACCTCTGTCACCGTCGGGCGATGCTATTTCTAAAACAGTAAAGCCGTCCTCCAGGGTTTTCTTCGTTTCGGGAGTATGGTGGAAAATCTTACAGTTTGGAAGGAACGGTCGGATAAAATCCTTATACACAGATACGCTGTGACGTACAAACTCCATTTGAGCTGTGTTTACCGTTGCCGCTGCAGGAGCTATAACATTAAGCGACATATGACCTAACATCGTATTACGCATCTGTGCATCGAGTGAACCAAACTTATGACAGTTCATACCTGCAAACAAGCGGTCAACTCGCTCCGGTGGCAATGCCATTGTCATACCATTTGTTATCATTACAGATGTAGGTGCACACTGACAGTCGGACACCCATGTATGATGAAATGCCTTCATTATTGCGAGGTCACTACGTCCCCCGCCGCCTGCACAATTCTCAAAAATAACATTCGGAAAACGCTTTTTCAGATTACTATACATCTTACATACTGCTTTAAAATGGCGAACAGACAGACATTCCTTGCGTCTGCTGCCTGCATCACGCATATTATAGTACTCGGTATAATCGACATTATTGTCAACACGCAGCAAGTCCAGCTTATATTCGCTTATTATCCTCGCAAGCTCATCCTCTGCCCACTTTGCAGCCTGAGGATTTGTAAAATCAATAAGTCTTCGTGTACTGTCCCCAAAAACATTCGGCGCACGCCACTCGGGGTGCTCACTGTAAGCACCGCTGAGCTTACCAAGACTCTCGATATCTGCCCACAGACCAAACTTCATGTCGTTAGCGTGGCAATATTCAGAAATTTCGCCTATTCCGTTAGGATAACGTTCGGGGCTTGGAATGTTGGTTCCTGTAAAATCTCCCCACTCAGTTTCACGGTCAGGCGGACACTCCCAGCCTGCATCAACGATAAACACCTCGCCACCCATCTGTGCGAACTGATTTATAAACGCTTTGCTCGTTTCGACACTCATATCGTGTTCGGCACCCATTCCGCAGCCGACAAGATTAATAGAATTATCAATCTCAGGTGAATTAAGCACTGTCTTTCTTATATGAGCATGCATCTCGTTGACAGCATCATCTATATCACCTTGCACAAGACCCATATGTACTCCAGGACTTGTAAGACTCTCATGTGGCCCCAAAACATACATAGGATTGTGTGCGGCTATCTCAGCCTTAAAAGAAAGGTGTGTTGTGTCACGTTCAGGCTGTGCATTGTAGTCCACCGTAAAACGGCAGCCGCCACTCCACTCTATCTGTGCAAACCAAATTTTGCCCATAACATTGTTGCGGATAAACACAAGAGGATGACGGAAACGGTCTCGGTTATATCGACTGTCAACACAAGTGACCTCGGCACTTAACGGATGCCACGCAAACTTGCCCTCATGTCCCCAACTGTCACTATCAAAGTACCCTATTGAGTAAAAGTCCTCTACTTTATTAGAGTATGTCAGCCTATCGGCTTCCATCGTTTCCAAACCGCCGCTTAAAACACTCAACCTGCTGACATTTAAATAACCGTCAGAAAGGTTTTCTATCTCAAGATAACGTGTAAACATCTGTGTACCGTCAAGAATGGTATGTACTTTAATACGAACAGGCTTTATTCTGCTCTCTAAGACCAGTACGGTCTTTACGCAGGTCTTTTCCCTCTCAACAATAAAATCAACGAATTCAAGGTCAAAATCTACACTCTGACCGTCTATCTCAACATTAAATGCAAATGGCTCCATATAGTGCCTCTTGTCAAGTCGTGTCGGAAAATTAGTAAGCACATTCAAAGGGTATCCTGCAGCGTTATAACCGCAAGACAGTAAGGCTCCCTGAAAAAGCGTCTCCTCATATACAAGATTTCCGCTTCTGTAACAAAACACTGGATTTTCGCCCTGCTGATAAAATATATCATAAAAACTGTGATTGTTTTTCATTGTCACCATTCCTTATGCTGAACATAGGTTGCTTTTTTAATTATGCACTTTTTTAAAAGTGCTGTCAATGTATATAAATACATTTATATTATTGATTTTTCATTAATAAAAAGGTATTATGTAACTGTTAAAAACAACAAAAAGGACTGATGTTATGAAGCTCGGTATTATTAACGGTTGGAGTGAAGGCTGTATCAAATACGTTCACGACAAGGGGCTTGAGGCAGTTGAATTCTGCGTAAATGACAAATATGATTCAAATGAATTTCTCGCTCAGGCCCAAGCTATTAAAGGCTACAGCGAAAAGTATGGTGTGGCTGTCGGCTCAATAGGACGCTGGGGTATGGATAGAATAGACGACAACGGAGATGTAATCCCCGAAGCTCTTCAGCACGACAAAAACCTTATTACTGCTGCATCAATAATCGGCTGTCCTGTTTACAACTGCGGTATTAACTACACCGACAGCAAAAGCTTCTTTGAAAACTGTGAAATTGCAATTAACTACTTCAAAACGCTTGTAGACTTTGCAAAAGACAAGAATGTAAAAATAGCTTCATATAACTGCGACTGGGCAAACTTCGTCATCGAACCGAAAGTATGGGAGCCCGTTCTTTCGGCTGTACCCGAGTTAGGTCTTAAATACGATGCTTCGCACTGTCTTCGCAGAGGCGGCAACTATCTCAAGGAAATGCTCGATTTCGGTGACAGAATATATCACTTCCATCTCAAAGGCTCTGTCTACATAGACGGCGAGCACTACGATGATGCTCCCGCAGGACTTGACCAGACAGACTGGAAAACCGTTATGGATATCCTTTACACCAAAAACTACGATGGTATGCTCTCTATTGAGCCTCATTCAAGCTACTGGGAAGGTAAAAAAGGTCAATGGGCAATTGACTATACAATAAACTATTTCAGACCTTTCATAATGCCCGAAGATTATGAATACAGCGATAATCCTTATATGCCGTAAGAGAACGAACCTTTGGTCGATATCAACCAAAGGTTCGTTTTTTTATCCTATAGATATCTCTGCACTCAAGCCATCCTTTGTATATGCGTGCAACGTTATACCGCTGTCCGTCTCCCCTGCTCTTATGTATACTATTGCTCTGCCTCTGTAGGTTGAGCGATATTTTTCTGCATAGCAGGTCAGGTCATCGGGTTTTCCGTTTTCTATTCCGAGAATTTCTCCGTCACCGACAAGCTGATAATATATCACCTTGTCGTCAGCGCCGGCGATATGCCCGTCTTTATCCAACAATGTTACTTCAGCCTGAATAACATTTTGCCCACTCGCTTGCAAAAGAATTTCTTGGGCTGCACCCGAAGAGCACAATTCATCCTCAGCACCTAATACTTTAGCGGTAAGAACACCCTCTTCAAACGGAAGCTCCCATGTCACCCTGCAGCCGTCAGCATCAGTTATCTCTTTTTCACCAAGCGACTTGCCATTTAAGAAAAGTTCTGCCCGCTCGGCATTCGTATAACAACTCACAGACATTGTTTCACCGTTCTCACCTGAGTACACAAAAGAATCCGTCCACACACTCGTATGCTCTTTATCGCCCTTTGATACAGCTATTTTAACAAACGGTGTATCAGTCCATAGAGCCTTTCTGCAATAGTACAAAGGCTTTTCGTATCCGCAAAGGTCGAGCATGCCCGCCTGAGATATTCTCGTCGGCCAGCCTCTGCATTCGCCTAAAAAGTCAATGCCTGTCCACAAAAACTGTCCGCAGATATATTCGTTATCCCGAACAGCATACCACGCTAACGGGTCGTGACTGTTCTCGCTTCCAAAGATAACCCTGTCAGGGAAACGCTTGTGGTCCTCCTCATAAAAATGCTCTCTGTAATTATATCCCGATACATCAAGCGCATCGGCAAAGCCTGTGCGTGTCGACAGCTCCGGAAATGAAAGCGCAGAGAGTACAGGTCGGGTTGAGTCTGCATTATGTACTATCTCAACAAGCTCTTTCGCAACAGTTGTAAGCCGTCTTGCATCCGGCTTTTTATCATCATACCTACGCTCCTGTGCAGGCTTATTTGCATCGTTGTTGCCCAAAACCTCGTCAAAAAGAGGTGTTACATACGGGTCATTGGGATAATCAATCTCATTGCCGATTGACCAGAGAATTACGCTCGGATGGTTTCTGTCACGCAGAACCATAGCTTCAAGGTCAGCTTTGTGCCAAAACGGAAAATCTTCTGCATATCCAAATCGCTTCGGCGGATAGACATTATGACCCTGCCACCACTTGTTTTTAGCGCCCTCCCACTCATCAAAAGCCTCGTCCATAACAAGCAAGCCAAGCTTGTCACAAAGATACAGCAAATCTTCTGACGGCGGATTATGCGCTGTACGCAAAGCGTTACATCCCGCATCCTTAAACTTTTTCAAGCGTCTTTCCCACACACATGCAGGTACTGCCGCACCCAGGGCTCCTGCATCATGATGCACACAAACACCTTTAAGTTTCATGTTTACACCATTGAGATAAAAACCCTTGTTGGGGTCGAAAACTGCAGTACGGATTCCAAACGGTATGGTTATCTCGTCAACTGTTTCGCCACCCTTTAAGGCGCAGCAGCGAAGATTATACAGAGCAGGATTGTCAGGCGACCAGAGGTCAGCATCAAGTACCTCTACTGTAACCTCATCGGTAGCTCCTGCCCCCTTACAAGATGCAACAGGAGCTCCGTTTTTATCTTCAACATAAAACTCAGCACCGTCGCAGTCTATAGTCTGATAAGAAATCTGAAGCTGGGCAGTACCGTCTTTAACGCTCTTTGTGCAAACAAAAACTCCATCTTTCTTAAAACAGCAAAGGTCAGATATCTCCAAAGTGACATCCCTGTAAATTCCGCTGCCTGTAAACCATCTTGAGTCGGCAACCTCTTCATGTTCAACACGAACACAAATTACGTTTTCGCCTGCACGCACAAAATCGGTTATATCAAAAGTAAAAGTGGAATAGCCGTACGCTCTGCCACCGAGATAGTTACTGTTTATCCATACTCTGGAATGCTTATACACGCCACCGAAAGTAACACGCACTCGCTTCACGCTAACATCATCAGACAAAATAAAATGCTTGCGGTACCACGCTGTACCGCCAGGCAGATATCCTGTGCCGCTGGCATAACTTTTGTCAAACGGATGCTCTACAGACCAGTCATGAGGAATTGTGACACAGCGCCATGCGCTATCGTCATAGCCCATGTAATCAGCATCTGCTACATCTCCGAGATGAAACTTCCAATCTTTATTTAAGTTTATCAAATTTCCCATAGCTCTATCTCCAAACAAGGATTTTAATAAGTATAACACGGTTTTGTGAAAATGTATATCTTGTATATACTAATAAAAAGTTTTTTACAACAATAAAATACACAGCAACTTTCTCTATTTTTTTTCAATTTTTGTAACACATGGAAAAAATGAAAAAGTTGCTGTTTTCTTTCTAAAAACCGCTATACAAATCACTAATTTTGTGATAAAGTAAAAGTGCTTTTCAAATCAAAAGGAGTGTTAAAACATGAAAAAAGTTTACGAAGGAAAGACAAAAGACGTTTATTCACTCGACAACGGCAATGTAATGCTTAAGTTCAAGGATGACTGCACAGGCAAAGACGGCGTTTTTGACCCAGGCGAAAACAGTGTTGGCCTCACCATCGAAGGTATCGGCAAGGCAAACCTTGAAACATCTATCCACTACTTTGAGCTTCTCAAAAAAGCCGGTATTAAAACTCACTACGTCAGCGCTAACCTCGATGACGCTACTATGGAAGTTCTGCCCGGTAAAGTTTTCGGTCACGGTCTTGAGGTTATCTGCCGCCTTGTTGCAACAGGCAGCTTTATCCGCAGATATGGCGAATACATAGAAGACGGTACTGTTCTTGAAGGCGGATACGTTGAATGCACCTTTAAAAACGACGCTCTTGGCGACCCCCTTGTAACAGGCGAAGGCCTTGCTGCTCTCGGCATCATGACTCCAGAGATGTTTGAAAGCATGAAAGAGCAGACTCTCAAAATTACAAAGATTGTTGCTGACGACCTTAAGTCAATCGGTCTTGACTTGTGGGATATCAAGTTCGAGTTCGGCTACAACAACGATGAGGTTATCCTTATAGACGAAATCGCCTCAGGTAATATGCGTGTTTACAAGGACGGCAAAATCGTCAATCCCGTTGACCTTACAAAGCTCATCCTTAACAGATAAATCAAAAAGAAACAAGGACCTTCGGTTAAACGAAGGTCCTTGTTTATAAGCACTTTTTAAAAAGCAAAGAACGTTGATACGTACATTCCGTCTATAACACTGTCAATCTCTTTCGCTTTTGTCAATTTAGGTTTCGACAAATCATAAACCGCTATTTTATCCATCGAAAGCCAATAAAGATAATCTCCGCTGATTTGAATATGCACAGCCGGCTCATCAAGCTCCTGCGTTCTTATCTCTTTAGTGTCAAGGTCAAAAAACGTCAGCCCCTGACCTTCCATTGATATTGGATTTGTATTGGATAAAACCAACTCGTTTTTATACTTTATAATTTTTTGACATGGGTACTTCGCACCCATCTTTAAAACTTCAATCTCCCCTGTTGCCAAATCTAAGCATATTAAATCGCTTATGAAAACCTCTTCATTGTTTGCATTAAGCTTTGACAACGGAGCTATATACAGTTTCCCTTCAAGTTCCAGCATATCATTAACATTAAAAAGATATTCTAAAACATCATAACTCTTTTTGACCGTCAAAGTCTCTTCATCCAACAGATATAATGTAGCATAACTGTTGTCGCTATCAAAATCCGACGCAACAAGATACACCGTATCACCACAGGCATAAACATAGCTCATGCCAAAACCGTCAAGCTCAAATGTCTTCTTTTCTCCTGTTTCTACATCAAGACGGGTCAATGTCGACACGTGATTTAGTCCCGTAATTGTATAAACACTATTCCCCTGTGCATACATTGCGTATATTGATGGGAATGAAAGCTCAAGGGTTTTAACCTCGTTGGTCTTCAAATTAACCATAATAACTTTTTCGTTTGATGACTTAATTTTGTCCCCGTAAGACTCTGAAACTGCATATACTTTGTCACCTGTATATACTGCAGGATTTGAATATGAACCAAGAAATGAAATGTCCATATCGGTTGAATACAGTTTCTCTAAATCACTGTTAAGATAATTTAGTTTGGATTTATTTTTCGAATACGTAAAAACCCCGATACTCGGTACTGAGTCTTCATTAGTATTATCCTTTTTATCGACCGAACAAGAAGTTAATGCTGCAACAAAAATCAGCGTTGCAAATAATAAAGCAATTGCTTTTTTCATGGATTATCACCTATATATAGCATGTAATAATGTATCCCGCTAAATAATACCACACTTTATTATAAATATCAATTTGTTTCTGATAAAAACGCACAAAAATATTAACCTCTATATATCAATAATTTTGAGCGTTATTTTTTGTATTTCTTTAATTATTTACAAAATGCAAAACTTTGGCGAAGTGTTAGAAAAAATTGCTCTACGCCATTACAAAAATATGGCAGGAAGCCAAGGTCGCATCTCTCCCTCATCTCATATCTACAATAAATATATTTAAACTATCAGCGTTTTCTAAAAACTCTTTTCAAGAACAATCATGTGTAATTTATCGTCTTCGTACACAATACCTAGTACGTTGAAAAGTGGTTGCTATTTAATTTTTTATATGATATATTAGAAGTAAACATAGAAGCTTTTTTTAAGTAGTTTCTAAAAAAATAGCGAATAAATATTAAACAAATAATTATTTTTTTGCTTATCGACAATATAATAAAAGCAGTTTCGTAAGAGTATAGGAACAGCTTTAAAAGGAGGCCAATATGTCAGTAGAGTTACCACTTTGCATCAATCCCAGGATAAAAGATAATCATGACTCTGCCTTCTCGTTAAGCATTTTAGAAAAACACGAAAGCTTCTCAAACAAATGGATTATTGAAAAATTTATGATATTAAAATATAAGAAATATTTGACTTACAATAATCCTTTTCAACTTTATTGGAAATGTTTTAAATCAAAAATTATTATTTTCTACAAAAAGAAAAATATTATTAATATAATAAAAAAACAACTCTCCAGAGGACGGTATGTCCACGTTCAAATCAATGAAAAATATATTCCCAACCGACTGTCTTATAAAAAGTTTGATTATAGTCATAACCTTTTAATTTATGGCTTTAACGAGTCAGGGAAAATATATACAATTGCATATAATGCAGACGGACATTATACAACTCAAGAGATATGTGAAAATCAACTTTTTCAAGCTTATAAAGAATGTAAAGATTTTCCTATCGGACAAATCTATACATTTAATGTAAGAAAAAACTTTGATTTTAATTCTCTCGATGTAAAAAAATTAAAAAAATTAGCAAAAAGATATTTAAATCCAAGAAACTCAAAAACAGGTATAAATGCTTATAACTATTTGTTGAATGACATAAAGACTGCTATCGCAAAAGAGCTTTCCTTAGATATGAGAAGTTTCAGAACTTTATTTGAACATGCTGAAACAATATTATCCATACATGAACATTTTAGTTTGAGCAGTTCATTAGTTTCAAGAATGAAAAAAAATGCATCCTTATCAAAAATGTTATTCTACACAGCTTTGAAATATGAAATGTATCATGACAAAGCCTCGCTTAACGAAGTTTTAAAATGTTTTTTAGTGTATTACGAAGAGGAAAAGAAAATACTTCAGGAAATTATAAACTCCCTCTAAAAGCTCCGGTAAACTTTGTATTAAAGTGAATTATACTATTAAGTGTAGCCGTTTTAAAAATGCGAACCAACATAAACATCTAACAGATGTTAGAAAAGTGTTAATGACGCAGTTTTCATCATCGTTTTTGTATAAAACAAAAAGCCTCAACAATCAGCGAAAAACGTTGACTGTTAAGGCTTTTGAAATTTTGGTGCGGATAACAGGGGTCGAACCTGCACGGGATTCGTATTGTTAGCAGGTATTATCGAATGTTATCCAATGACGCTTAATCCCTTATATATCAGCAATTCTGCGCATTATTTTATAGCCACAATCGAATGTTTAAACACGGGTAAGCGAGATGGTTAACAATGAATTGGTTTTTACAACAGAAACGTTCAAAAAAACAATCAGGTGCAACGGGATTTAACTCCTGCTGCACCTGATTATTATTTTTTCTGCTGGTATCAGGAATGAGAACCCCTAAACTACAGAGTTGAACACACAATCCCTTTTCTCATAAAGACTGATGCGTCTTCATAGTTTGAATTTTAATCTTTTGTTTTTGGCAAACCGTTCTTTTCAACTGTGTAGCACAAG
Organism: Clostridia bacterium; assembly: GCA_017407995.1. Taxonomy (GTDB): domain Bacteria; phylum Bacillota; class Clostridia; order Oscillospirales; family Acutalibacteraceae; genus CAG-177. The sequence continues at coordinate 46,334 of JAFQVM010000023.1, forward strand.
TCTGTAGAGTTGTTGCCAGGAACACAAAGCAGAAGATTATCGGGGTCTGTGGGAAGCGCAAAAACATTGTTGTCTCTGCAAAGCATTCCCATATTCATTTCGCTGACCTGTTTTATTTCACCGTTTTTAAGACTGAATACGCTCAGTGTCATCTGTTGGTCTTTTTCCTCACTTGTGTCGCTGAAAATATAGAGGAAGCTGTCCCCGTCTGCAGTTTTGATATAATACGGTTTCAAATCATATGCAAACCAATCGACCTCATAATCTGAGCTTCCCGAACATATACCGAGTGTGTAATAATATCCTTCGTCTTGGTCATAGTTACCCGAAACAATAATCTCTTCGCTTCTATTGTCGCCTGTCAAATCGGTAAAAAAGGATGACATCAAAGGCAAACTGACTATATAAGAATCGGGCACTGCTGTATATTTTTCGTTGAACAAATCGGGATATTCCACAAAGGTTACAGTTGCGGTCTGAATGCCGAAATTGGTAGGAGCAATATCTCCGGGCTTGAAATAGAAAGTTACACCGTTATAATCAAGCACCCAAGTAATACTGTCTTTGGGAGTATTTTTGAAATAATCAGGAATAGAGGTTTCACCGAAAGGCTCTTCCTGTCCAATACGACTCATAATCACTTTTTCAACAGTTGCGGGAATTTTTGAGACATCCTTCACAACATCTGAAAGAACAAGTTCTTTACCGCTTTGGGTATCATAATTAAGGCTGTTGAAGGCTCTGTCTGTTTCTAAATTATAATCCTCAAGAATGCTGACGGCAACACTGTCGGCACGCCTTACCTGAACATCAAGCGTTGAAACATAGGTTGAAAAAGATTCTCTGTCTCTCTCAAACTCCTCAGTTGCAGTAACGATAAAATTATCCTTTTCTTCCTCCATAGCTCTCTTTCTCATAACCGAAGTTTCCGAAAGAGTTTTTGCAAGTTCGGGATATTTTTTCTCTATTGATTTATCAAGCGTAACATCCGTATATTCACTTCGCACAAGCATTGTCGAAGTGTCCCCGTACCATTCATGATGGGAAATATACTCTTTGTTCAGTGAAAGTATATCTATTTCTTCACTTGTTTCCTTTTCATCAATCTGCGTTGTTGACAATTCGCTCGGATTAATCTCCTGCGGAGAATCTTCTCCGCAAGAGGTTAAAGCAATAAGGAAACACAAAGTCAATAATATACATATAATTCTTTTAGCTTTATTCATTAAAATCAAAATCCTTTAACAATAAATGCCACCAGTTCTGTTGCAGATTTGTCTTCACGTTCCTCTGTCATTATTGTAATAATGCTGCCATCGTCAAGAACAGCAGAATCACAGAACCAGGGATAATTTGTGCTGAACAGGTCGCCATCGGAAATTTCGGCTATAAACTTTCCGTTGTTATCCCAGAGAAGAACATCTCTCATATTACCGTCAAAACCGATATAACCGTTTGCGGTCTGTGTCATAAACGTGACGCTTCCGAGTCCTTCGCCTTCGGCATCGCAGAGTGTTTTCTGAAGAACGCCTGCTTTGTTATAAATAAAGACCTTGTGTCCGCTGTCATCTGCGGCATTTGCACAGACATAAATATTGTTTTCATCAACACAGAGATGCATTATTGTATCTGCTTCTTTGAAGGTTACGGGAGTTGAGGTGTATGTATTTCCGCTGAATGTAACGATTGCACACTCATTTGATGTGAAATAATTAACGCCCCAAGCACCTGATGGATGAATTGCAAGAGAATCAATATCCTCATAAGTTGCAACCACACTGCCATTTTTGATGCATAGAATGTCGTTCATAGAACCGCTGACCCAGAGCGTACCGTCTGCAGTTGCTTCAATTCTGTCGTAATCATCTTCGGGAAGCTCGATTTTATCAACAAAGGCAAGGCATGCACCGTCATAGTGACATTCGCTGAGTTCGCCGTCAACAAGAACATATACTCTGTCACCGATTGCGGCAACGGAATGGTCGAAGGTTTCAAAGGTTGTAACGGGAGCTTCAAAGGGAACAAACTCCGATTTTATAGTAAATGAACCTGCATTTACACTTGCATCATCAGCAGAGAACGCTTTTCCTTCCCACTCCCAAGGACCATCCTCATTGCCTGTGTCGGTAAGATTAATTGTGAGACCATCAAGCAGGGATGTAATACGGCTATCCGTTATATCCTCCGCATCAAACTCAATCTTTACGGTTGCGCCTGCACCTTCAATACGGTTGAAGTAAACAAGCGTATCATCGCCGTCATCATATTTGAGCAGGTCAACACCGCCGATTTTTACGGTTTTATAAGCTTTATTCTCCTTGTACTCATACTGATTAAAGCCGTAGTAAACAAGGTCTTCACGGAAGTCATAAGGGTCTTCAAGTGATACTTCAATTTCTGCTTCTATAAGATAATATTCCGGGTCATCGGGGTCGAGTATCTGAAGTGTAGCGGAACAGTAATCCTCTTCGTTTTTAAGGTCATCTTCGATGTTGTTCCATACCCCGTCGTCATATCCAAGTGTGAAAAGTGTTGTTTTTATTTCAGCGGATATGTTGCCTGACGGCGTTTTTGTATTGTCGGGCTTATCGGGATTTTTATCGCCGCACGCAGCGAGCGAAAACACCATTAAAAACGCAAGAAGTAATGCAAATAGTTTTTTCATACCAATTCTCCTTTTTATTTGTTATGCCCAGGGGTCTTCTTCTACGGGAACACGGATATCCGAAAGGCATTGGATTTCAACCAAAAACCACTGACCCGTTGACGGCTTTTTGCGAAGCTTCATAGGTCTCGGATTGTCAGCGCCGCCACTTTTGACATAAAGCGTTGCCCAATTTTCATTATCAAATGAATACGGATTTTCAATTACCGTTATTTTATAGGGTGTATCAGGCTTATAGCTGTTTTCAGGTGTTGCACCCTCAAAATATGAGCGTGCCTTATAGCCCTCAGAGCCGAGATGCTCTTTGATAAACTGCTTTTCAAAACCGCTGATCTCTGCGGGACCCTTTAGGAAGTTAAGCATTTCAATTGTTGCGTCAGGGTTGTGCTCATAGTTGCAAAGTGCGGCAAGCGTTAATGCTGTCGTTTTGAAGGCTGAATCAAGGCTTGCTTCGGGAAGAGCCTGAAGCTCTGCAACATTGGTCGGAAGTGAAGCAAAAGTAAAGGTTTCGGTGTGGTTTCTTCCCTTGCCAACAGATTGAGCGGCATTGCTTACCGCTTTGTTGATACCCTGCGAAACCTCTCGTTTAAGTGTGGATTCTGCCTGTCTTTTGAGTGAATCAAATAATCCCATTGGTAATACCTCCTTAATTCTTTTCTGTCTGTTTTGGCTTTTCAGTACGGTCGAGGTTTTTATAAAGGAAATTATCCGCACTGCCTGTAATTACCATACTGCCCGGTCGTGTATAAACCGTTGCGTTTTTCTGCATTTTTACTGACTTGTTTTTTGAGGCTATGCCGTTAACAATTAGAAATCCGACAACAAGACCTATAATCAGCGAAATGGGCAACCATATAATTGAAACGCCGTCTTTTTCATTACCTTCTTCGGTCGAATTCTCGCCTTTCACAGGCTCTTCATCGTAAACATATCCGCCCGAGTAGCCGTTTTCAAGATATTCTTCCGCAAGCTCATAGCAGGCATAAATTCCGCCGTAGTAGCTTTCGTTCATATCATAAGCATCACGCATACTGTCAACAGCGGCATCGGTTAAGACTTCACCTGCATTGCCCGAACTAAACACTGAATATGTTTTATTCCCATCATCATGGACGATTATGATTCCGTTTTCATTGTCGGTATATTCAGAGTAAGTTGCCTGCGAAAACTCATCTGCAGATACATCGCCTGTACCATCTGTGATGCAGAACATAACGCAAACACCGTATTTGTTTTCAAGTCTTGCGGCATAAGCTTCAAGCTCCTCAATTTCACTTGATGCAAGTTTTTCCGCATAATCTATGATATAGTTGTCTGTTGCGGCAGATGCGTTTATGAACATTGAAAAGCAGATAAACAAAGCTAAAGTTATTGATAATAATTTCTTCATATTCCGCACCTCCTTAAAGCAGCTCAATCAGCCACATAAGGCCATAGATAACAGCGCCTATTCCTGCACCGAGTAATAGCGAAGCCTTCGTAACGGCCTTTTTATCTGTCGGAATATTGCCGACAAATTTGCCTGTTTGTCCGTTCATTGCAAAGGTGAATTTTTCATTGTTCCACGAAGTGTTAAGCAACCACACAGGATAAAGAGCATATTTGTAAATGCCGTTTGCAACATTCATGCTGACATTCTGCGATTCAACATCATCATATCCCTTTACGGTATCCTTGAAAGCATCGTCAATACTTTGCCTTATACGCTCGTTTGCTCTGGGCATGCTTTCCTCTGCGGTTACATCGTATTTATCGGCAAGATAGCCTGCAAGATATGCCGTGTTAAAATCGACTGCCTGTGATAAATCAAATGGTTCAACAGATTCCATAAGGTCATCAGACATCTTTGTTGAGCCGTCAACAGGAATGTTGTCAAAACCGATGTTTCCGCTTCTATAGACATCAAAATACGACGTTTCGGTATATTCGTAATTATCATCAGACCACTTTTTCACCTTTGTGGCCTTATAGTTTGCATTGCCTATTGCGTCGCAAGTGAAAAGCCAATGCGGAACATAAACACCCTTGATTTCTTCAAGACGATTGTCGGCAAGAAATGATTTGGGCACAAACTTTTTACCTGAAATATGCTTTTTTAGCGCTTCCTTTGCTGCCTTTTTATCAAGCTTAAAGGGAATAACCAAATCAGGCTTCAACGCACCAGAGAATTGCCCTTTCATAACAACCTGATTTCCGCAATACGGACAGCTTGTCGCACCCGTTGTCGCATCAGCAACAATCTCGCCACCGCAAGAATTACAGGCATAAACACTCATACCTTCTGTTTCACCTGCACCCCATTGCGCACCCTGTGAATTCCAATTAATCTGTTCAACTTCATTTGAATTGCCTTCAGGCGCAGCAGCGATATCAAACTCCGCATCGCAGTAAGGACATTTAAGCCGCTGTGCACCGGTATTAAATTCCACCGCACCGCCGCAGTTCGGACATTTTTGTTCAAGTATTGTTGACAAGGTCATCATCTCCTTGTTCGTGAATTTCAGTGCTTTTATAAATCATTCCGTCCTTGTCATAAACAATCATCTTGTTTTTTACATAATAAATTATGCCTGCCGCACAGGCGACAAGAACGGCAATAAATACAGCTATTATTGCAATTTTTATTTTATTACTCATATCAATCAACCGTTTCTCGGTGTACCGCAACAAGCACAAAATGCACCACTCTCATTTGTTGCGTTGCAAGCGGGGCATACCCAACCCTGCGCAACAGGCGGCTGTACAGGTTGCTGAACATAAGGATTAGCTTGCTGTTGTGCATAAGTATTCTGCTGAACATAAGGGTTAGCCTGCTGCTGTACATAAGGATTCTGCTGTGCATAAGGATTAGCCTGTTGCTGTGCATATGTATTCTGTTGTACATAGGGATTCTGTTGTGCCTGCGCATTCTGATACATATTGGGGTTTGCCATACCAAAAGCAGGATTAACAGGATTGGGGTTTTGATAAGGCACAGCATTCGCAGGTGCATAACCCTGATTCATGGGCATTCCGTTATTCATACCCATATTCGGCATTGTGTTGTTGCCCTGCGTAAGGTTGTTAATAACCTGCTGAGCCATCTGCTGATAGCGGTTATATTCCATTGTTCCTATGCCGTCAACCTGTGAATTGTTGAGTTTAACCTTGATTTCGTCAAAATAAGGATTGTTAACGTTGATATCAAGATAGAAATCATAATAGAATTTGTATCTCGGAGGATTGTAGCTCACCTGCTCTCCGTCCTTACCCTCTGTATAAATTTCATCCTTGTCCTCTTCAATTCTAAGATTACAACTCATAACGCTCGAAATCGGCATTACGTCGGGATTTTCTTCACTCCAACTTCCAGGATTACGGCTTGAAACAACAAAGCTTTGTTTCATCGGGTCAATATAAACCTTGTCATCCTCACCGAAATTGAACGTCGGTGAAAAACCTGCTAAAACCTGTTTGTTTTGCTCTCTGTAAGCAAGCTGCTGTTTGATTTCTTCAACAGTTGAACTTCTTCTGTCACTGAAAAACGGTGAAAGTTTTTTAGCACAGTCCTTGCACATATTGCCGTCTTCAAGTTTTCTGTTTCCTAAAAGTCCTATCTTTTCTCCGCAGATATCACAATATTTTTTGTCAAAAAGTCCCATGTTAAATTTCTCCTTTAAAAAATTATTTACTTAAGCACTCTTTACAGCAGAATCCGCCATTAAGGTTTTCGCCGTAAACCGTGCAATCCTCACAAACCATATTGCCGCATATCTCACACTTGTTCAGTTCGAGACGGGCTTCGTTGTTTGCACGCTCATAAGCCTTTCCATGGTCACTTGCATAAATAATCGCCCTTGCTTCTCGTTCATCACTGCTTAAAAATTTCTTGTCTCTGAATCCCGAAACGAATTCAAGCACATCTGTTTTTATCGGTTTGCCACAGCAATCGCAGTAAAACTCAAACTCAAACTGCTTTATAGTTGACTTGTCGGCAAACCTTTTAGTAACTGCTTTAAGCATAGAAAACCTCCTTTACTCCTATATTTAATTTAATTTTAATAGTAGATGAAAGAAAAAATAAGTAGCCCTGAAGGCTACTTTTAGTAAGAAAGGTCTACCTTCAGGGCTACCGTGTCAAAAACAGACACCTCGAATTGTAACAACTGCACAAAGATGAAAACAATGCAGTAATTTGACACTAAATATCAATTGTGATATATTATAATACATAGATATCGGTGTTTTTTGTGAAAAAAATTTCTGCAGTTAGGTCAGACAGAATTTGCAGAGCAAATCGGCATATCCTATGCAACAGTCAGCCGTTATGAAAGGGAAAACCGCACACCTCAGCTTTACACGCTCGGAAAGTTTTATTTCTTTTGCATACGAAACGGCATAGAGCTTAACTCATCAGATAAGGAGGGATAATATGTCTGTTATTTACGGTATATTTTCTGTCGTTGCGTTACTGATGATTGGCGCTTATTTTTATGTTGACCGTAAGCGAGATATATGGCTGATGTTGCTGTTTGTTTCGGTTGCAATTTGTGATATCGGATATCTCCTTTTGTCCGTATCCAAAACTCTTAGTGCCGCTCTTTGGGCAAACAGAATTGCGTATCTCGGCAACGTCTTTCTTCCGTTCTTTTTGCTGATGATGATTATGAACCTGTCAAGATTCCGTTATCCAAAACATTTGCCGAAAATTCTTATCGGAATAAATACCATTATGCTGTTAATTGCTGCAAGCGGAGGCTTTCTTCCGATATATTATAAAACTGTTTCGCTTGGCTTTGTTGACGGGATACCCATGCTTATCAAAGAATATGGCCCACTTCATCCGGTATATAAAGTTTTTCTGTTTGCATATTTTGCCGCAATGGTCGGAATTATTATCTATACCGCAATAAAGAAAACCGTTGTTTCAAGTAAACATTCCATATTTTTGGCATTCGTTGTTATCGGTAATATCGCAATATGGCTTGTCGAAAACATGATTAATTCAAGCTTTGAATTTCTCTCTATTTCTTATATCGTAACTGAAGGACTAATTCTTTTTCTGTATGGTATTTTACAGGATTATGGACTTGCCGATACTCAGAAAATCTCTGATTCATCCGTAGTCATTCCACCCAAACAAGATGAAAATATTGTATCTTACGAAACTGTCAAATTTTTCAGCAGTGAACAGATAGACAACATTCTGAATAACTGGAAAGCTGTTGAAACGCTTTCTCAAAGAGAAAAAGAAGTTTTGCGCTTTATTCTTGAAAACAAAAAGAGAAAGGATATAGCTCAAACATTATTTGTTACCGAAAGCACAATCAAAAAACATACATCAGGAATTTTCAGAAAGCTCGAAATAACAAACCGAACAGAGCTTTTTGAAAAAGGGAAGGACTATTGTTCAAACAATTGACTTTTATACATATTAAGCCGTTGCACTTGAATCCGTTTGGTCAGGGTGCAACGGTTTTGTATAAAACAAAAAGCCTCAACAATCAGCGAAAAAAGTTGACTGTCAAGGCTTTTAAAATTTTGGTGCGGATGTTCATTAGGGATTATATTATAACTCTTCCCTATAGTGATGATTAGTCATTTCTGTAATCATATGTATCTGTGGTTACATTTAACTTAATACCATTTATTGTTACGGTGTCTTCATTATTCCATTCAATTACAGCTTCGGTACAGTGATAATTCCAGTATATATTCTTTTCTTTATCGGTATCGTTGTTTTTGACCGAACATAATACGGCATAATCTGTTGTTGCACCGCCATTGTTTAAGTATGCAGAAACCGTATATTTACCATCAGGTGAAACTACTTCATGTAACAGTTCTTGCCCGTCTATTCTTTGAATATCAAAGAATGCCCAATTGATAGCATAAGCTCCAACAGCAATAACAATCAGGATAGGAATAATAACTTTCAGGAACTTCTTCAAAAAATCACATCCTTATTATTGATAATTATAACATTATACTGCGCAAAAAATCAACCCATTAGACGTCTTTGCTGAAAAAGCAGAAAGTGTCATAGTGGGTTACATACTTAAATATAAAGATATAAAAAAATGAGTGTTCATAGGCAAGTCCCCTATGAATACTCATTTTGGCAAAGGTAGACGATTTTAATACAATTTTTGTATTTTTTCCACATATGCCATTTTTCTTTAATTTTCCCGAACTTTTTTCCACGTAGCTGTTCTTTACACCTAAAAAAAACACCGATTTTTTCCACGTAGCTGTTTTCTCACATCAAAAATGTTGCGGTTTTTTCCACGGAGGTATTTTTGCGCCTTGAAAATGAACCTGTTTTTTCCACGGAGGTGTTTTTGTGCCTCAAAAATGCCACAACTTTTTCCACGGCGTTGCAAAAACAGTTTTTTTCATTTCTGCACTTTTTACCGCTTTCATTTTCGAGTTTTACCATATTTTCGATATTTTCCAAAAACTCAAAAATATGTACCGCGGAGTGATTTTTACAGTCAAATCATACTATTCGCTGCATTTTTATACATCCATCTTAAGTTGTTTTGCTTCTTTGAGTGCTTGTTCAACAATGCTTTCTTGATCTAATGCATTGTAATGCTCCTGTAGTCTTTGACGCAGTCTAAAAAGTTTTCCGGTTGCGGTTTCAACAAGATGCCCATATGTCACAGCATGAATCCTGCCACTGGATGTTTCTTTTTCCGGGTCAATATCACCGAGTTTTGTTCCAACAACATAAGCATCTATTGTTGCAGAACTATGAAGAACTGCGGATTTACGAATCTGGCGAACATAATATTCAACCTGCGAAACTTCGTCACTGGTTATTTCAAACCCGCCTCGTTTAACTTCAATGATTAGTATCTGATCGGGTTTCATTATATCACCAGAAGCATGATCAACCCTATCTGTACAAACTGCTTTTATTGAATACTTTTTGAGACAAACAATATCAGGTCTACGTCTCGGATTTTCAATCATTTCTAAATCATAATCCTCCTCTTTGAAAAGCTCTTTCACTACAGTTGTCAAAGCTGAATTTGAAACGAACATTGGGGAGTCGTACTGTGCACCGAACAACCATCTTGAATTCAAAACTAGCGGATGAAGTGTATGAAGTTCTTCCGTATTCTTATCGTTGTAAATTCTTTCAATAGCTTCTACAACAACAATTCGCTTATCTATTTCTCCAATTACAGTAGCAATATCGTCTACATCCCAGGTGTTCAGAATATCCGCCAGCTTGTCAATTTGATCAGCAGACATTTGTGCCAATTGGCTTAAAAGTATTTCACCTTTTTTAGCCTTTTCGATTGAAATCACGGCTCCAACCGCACTATGCAGATATTCTGGCGATATCACTGGATTATCTTCAGTCACCTTTTCAATAAACGCTGAAACATTTCGCTGTCCTGTAATATTAAGTGTTTCCAATTCATCTCTGGCATCACGAATAACATCAAGTCGAACCTCACTGATGTGTTCCTTCATGACAGTCTTAATAAAAATATCAACTTCTCGCTTGATACACTGATAAACGCTTGACATATTAGAAGAATCAACAAAGCCGCTCCAATCAGGAAGAACTTCATCTATAAGATCATCCGTCTTAATAATTATCGTATACCGTTTTGCAGCTTTGAAACGACCATCTAAAAAAGTAGTTTTGCCATATGTCCACGAGGGTTGACCAACGAGTCGACCTGATATCCAAAACGCAATGCCATGTTGTTGTGATTTAGCCGCTGTTTTTTCGGAATCAATAACAATCATAGATAATGTGGCTTTTGTATCTGTCGTAAATTCTTTTTTAGAAACAACTCCTCGATGTTGTGATAAATCAATTTTATTCCCATTTATTTTCACAACAAATTTGGGATCGTATAAAAATCTCGCAGAAAGAATGTCAGTCATAGCATCCGCATCAGGTAAATGCCTTTTAACGGAAGCTCGTATTTTAGTTCCATGACCAGTTCTGGGTTCAGTTGTATGCCTGAAAATTTTAAACGGAGCATCTCCGTGAGAAACGGCAATATCATAAATGTTGCATTGACCGTCTTTCCAAGTTTCAACGATGTAGCTGTTTGAAAAGCATAACATTCCATGACGACCAATACCATTACGTCCGTAAGCAATTCTTTTTGTCATATCTACTTCGGGCGGAAAAGACACTTCCTTACCTTGACGCTTTTGCCGATCGTAATTGAGCGTCATCCACCTACTGCGAAATTCTTCATCTGTCATTCCAGTGCCATCATCTTCTACAATGATCTCTTCGTCTTCTTTATAAGGAATAGTAATGCTCACGTTATGAGCACCTGCATCCCATGCATTCGCAACAAATTCTGTTAACGCAATATCGTTATTGGAAGTGATAGATTTATTGTTTCTGAATATATAATTTTCCTCAAAATAAACCATGCTATTATCCATAATATCCCTCCCGAAACGTGTTTTTTCTTATTATAACCTGTGATATGATTTTTTTCAATACATTCCACAGAAAGCTTTTGCATTAATATAATCTTGCGCATTGTTAATAAACACAAGTCCGATTTTATTGAAATAACATTAAGTATATTTTCTAAAATGTAGAAATTTGTGTTTTTTTATTGTAAAAAAATGTTTAGCTTGATATAATCAAATTGTAAAATATCAATAGTTCGAATAACACACAAAAAATTGTTTTAAAAAATCTTCCGAACCTCATGCTCTGTATAGGAACGATTTTAGAACAAATGCTTTTTGCAACACCTGAAAAAACTGATGATACTATTGAGAACCAAACAAAAAAACATTCCCAAATAATTATTATAGGAGGAAATATATATGCCTGTTGACGATAGAAATACCAGGGTAACGAATATTCTAGAAGATTTTTTTGAATCTGCAACAAACGAACATATTGTAATTAATGAAGATGATTATAAAAATGAATTAGATCAACTTTTTGCAACTTCAGCGTGGGGATTTAGAGAAATTTTACTAGTTGTTTTGGTTGCTATGAAATTAGATCCAAGTTTCAAAGCATCAACCGGGTTGTATGATTGTAGTCCCAGAGCCATATACGAAGGACCTATCAAAGAGTTCTTGATAGAGAAGAATATTCCGCACAGAAAATCTGGACCACTAAATGTCGCAAAAGCTACCGTTGGTCTTGATATTACCTGGGCAGCTCAACGTCGACCTGCATACGTTGCAGAACAGGTCGTAAATTTAGTTAATTACCTTGAAACTCCCGATGAAGGTAAAGATGTAAGAATAAATAGTTTAGGAATTTCGTTGATGAAACGATTAATTGCCGAAACGATCCGTGTAGGAGAACTTTCCGTTACCATTGAGCGCACTTCTGATCCTAATCATCTTTACAATTTATGTTATCGATTAACTGTGGAAACACCTGATTCAGGTAATACGCCTCAAAAGATTTCTGCATTTCTTTTAAAAAACTATCATAGATATATTTTTTCTAGTGTTACTGTTACCGGAGAAGAAGATAGAGCCTCTGTCACTAGTACTACCAGTAAAAAGCCAGGAGATGTTAACGAAGAAAATCTCGAAAAAATACTGAAAGTATATGAGGTAACTGTAAAAAAATTTGATATTGCACGGATTCGCGATTCATACGATTGTATATCTGTATACAATGATAACAATGGCACAAATATTCACGAAGTTATAGTTGTTTGTCGACCAGAAGATTGTCCTGATGATATGGAACCTAGTGGACTTTGTGGATATATGGGACATTTCAAATACCAAGATATAGTGTATTACTATTGGAATATTTTTGAATGGTATGCGAATACTTTGCAAAGAATGACAGATGAAGGTCGTATGGCTTTTTATATGGATCTTAATAACTATATAAATGAAATTAACACATCCGAAACTGTAAAACGTCTCTGGCACGCATTACATAGTTAATAAAGTACGGAGCATCAACGCTTTAGGTTGATGCTCCGTATTTTATGATTCATTTAAATATTTCACAACAGCATTTGCAATTACTTCAGCTAACTTACAAGGGACAGCATTACCAATTTGAGTGTATATTTTTCCTTTGTTACCACAAAAAATATAGTCATCGGGAAAGGATTGTATCCTCTTTGCTTCACTGATACTAATTCTTCTTAAACGCGAAGGTGCTTGTTTGAACTCTGGATTAATGGTTCCATCTAATAATCCCTTATGATACTGAACAACCCAATTTTCAACTGCCGAACCGTACAAATAATCATCATCAACAAAAGGAGTTTTGTTTCCTCCCATAGAAGCTGGCAAAGTGTTTGAATACCCATCAATATCGATTGGTCTTCCTTGACCATTAAAATACATTCCAGAATATGGGGATTTTCGCATAATCGGACGGGTTGTAAATGTGATTTTCGCAGTACATGTGTTAGGGTTTTTTTCTGTTCCCGCAGGACCTAATGATCTTAGCAGTTCCCGTATTGTTAATGCAGGTTCTTTTTGAGTTTCAATTAATCTCTGCATCTCATCCTTATTAAAAGAAATGGTATTTTTAATTCCAATAAAAAACACTCGTTCTCTTTTTTGCGATACTCCATAGTGAGTTGCATTTAACACAAATGGATGACAAACATAGCCTAATTCTTCTGCTTTTTCAAAATACTTTCGCCTAACCGGCTCCCATTTTTCTAAAGTAGCTAGGGCTTTAACGTTTTCCATAACAAAAACTTTTGGATTAACTTTTTCTACAACATTTAAAAATGTAAAAATCAAATTACTTCTTGTGTCTTGTGGGTCCATTTTACCTGCAACAGAAAAACCTTGACATGGAGGACCGCCAAAAACAATATCAGTTCCTTGGTATGAATCAAGTGTAGATAAAATATCGAGAATATTAGCATTAACCATTACATCTGTTTTTCTATTAGCTCTATAGGTTTCAGCAGCTTCTTTCATTAATTCATTTGCAAAAACGATATTAATACCTGCTCTCTCAAAGCCAATATCCATACCACCTGCACCAGTAAATAAAGATATCGCTGTTAAAGGTTTTACCATAAAAATAACTCCTAACTTTTTTGTGTTTAGGTGTATTATATATTTTTTATTATCCCATAAAACGGACATAATTGATATTATTGGTTAGTAATTATATCATAAAAACTCGTTTTTTTCAACAATAAGAATTTATCAATTATCTATTTTTAAAACTCGAGCCAATATTTTTTATTAACAATTTGTTATCTGGACTTCCGAGCGGAGTGACGGTATAGTACCGTACTGCTAGGAGGTGAACTATGAGAAGTATACTTGAAGAAATGTGGTACGGAAATCTGAATCCGCAGGAGCAAAGCACCGAGGGACACAAAGAAACACAGCGGTTACTCAGCTTAATGGGACGAAACCGTGATGAGCTATGTAGCACCCTCACGGAAAGTCAAAAACTCACTTTGGAAAAATATGATGATTGTCTCAATGAGATGAACAGCATAATCGAGCGAGATATTTTTATTCATGCTTTCAGCCTCGGCGGAAGAATTATGCTTGAGGTGTTAACCGACCGCATAAAAGATTAATACAACCACAACAGAAAATACCGTTGCAAACTTTGCAGCGGTGTTTTTGGTTGTATTGCCAAACAATTCATTTCAAGCTTTCGGCTGAATAAAACATACCTTCAATCATCAGTTCTTGAAAGAGTTTCTCTTTTTGCCAGGGTGTAAGCTTGCTGATAGATTTCAATGCAGTATAAACATCCTTTTTAGCTTCTAAATATTCATCTGAAAATTCTACATCCAAAGATAATTTTGCTTCATTCATTGTTAGCACCTCCTTTTTGTTATATTGTATTATTCTTTATTGTTATCCACAAGACGATAAACGTATCATTTTCGCATCATTTTTGGCTGGTTTTTGGTTCATCAGCAATTGCCTGAACAATTGCCTCATGATGATTTTCTATCAAATACTGCGGATACTCGCCTTTGTTCTGGCGGCGTTTTTTCGTGAAGAGTTCATCAACAAATGTCTTTTGAAGCAATACTTCACCGCGGTACTTTTCGTTGTTCAGAATCAGGCGTATTGTTTCTATGCCCCAGACATCTTTGCCTCGGGGTGATTTGATTCCGTGTTCCGATAACTTTTTCGATATGCCTCGCAGAGTTACGCCCTGCTCACGCCAACTGTATATGTTTCGTATAACCTCGGCTTCGGGTTCATAAACCTCTAATTTACCGTTGCAGTTTTTGCGGTAACCGTAACACTCTGCATCAGCGAATTTTGAAGTACCTTCTGCAAAACGTGCACGGATACCCCAACGGGTGTTATAGCTTTTTTCTTCGCTTTCGTGCTGAAACATTGACTCTTGCACCGTCATCAATACCGTTGCATTCAAATCGCTGATATAAATATTTTCAACCTCAAAAAACACTTCTACCTTTAATGCTTTAAGTTCATCACAGGACTTTAGAAATTGTACTGTATTTCTGCCAAGTCTGCTGATTGATTTTATAAGAATCAAATCAATTTTACCGTTGCGGCAATCTTGCATCAATTCTTGAAACCCAAGCATTTTCTTATTGTTAAGACCCGAGGCTGTATCGGCATATATGCCGACAAACTGCCAACCGGGTTTGCTTTTTATAAGATTCTCATAATACTCCTGCTGGGTTTCCAGACTGCGGAGCTGTATTTCCTGATCAGTACTGACACGGCAATACGCTGCCACCTTTTTAATTAACTGCCGTTTAAATAAAATTTGTTTATTTGCCGGGATAAATTCAACTTTCATAAGGGGGGTCTCCTTTTATTTTCTATGTATTACCATAGATTTTTTAAAAAGGAAGTCCCTTTTTTATTTTTCTGCGTTATGCCCAATTATTTCTTGCGACACTTGGTGTTTTTAGCCTTGATTTCCTGCACAGCTTCAAAATCCTCTTTTGAAATGATCTGCGGATAATCATCCGTCCCGACATACACAGGGTTAGAAAGTATGTTGGAAATAATCTGCTTTCCCCATACAAGTTTGTTGCGGGGCGAACATATTTTTAATTCCTGCAAGGATTCGGAAATATCCGATAAGCTGTTGTTGTTCAGATACAGATGAAAAATCCATTTTATCGCAGCCGCTTGTGCTTCATATATTTCATATGAATCCTTGCCGCAATTGTAGCCGAAATATAAATTCTGTGCAGTGTAATTTGATGCCATATTTACTCCTCCTTTTTCACGATATGGTTACACTGGTAAGAACAAATGTTCGTATAAATAATAATATTTTTCGACAAAAATGTCAATATAAAATTCACATAAAATTGCATACATAAGGAAAAATGATGCGAAAAAGCAGATTTTTACAATCTTGATGATAAATAAGCAAATCATACGATTACCTTTCACTGAAAAGCAAATCATACGATATGAAAAAACTAAAAGCAAATCATACGATTTGCTTGTTTTGTGTCAAAATTGTCCACCCTTAACCAGTGGCTGAAATACAAACAAAAAAGCACCAAAACAGCTAAAAAGAGCCGTTTTAGTGCTTCTTTGGAATAATAATCGTTAAGAACGAGCGTTTTTGTTCTAAAAAAGAACGAACCGGACTTAATTGCTTAAGTCCAGTCGTCGTGGTGCGGATAACAGGGGTCGAACCTGCACGGGGTTACCACCAGATCCTAAATCTGACGCGTCTGCCAATTCCGCCATATCCGCATTTTCAAGCTCTGCATCCCAAGAGCTTTAATATTATAGCAGACACAAAAAATTTTTTCAAGTTTTTTACCTATTACACAGCAAAAAAAGTAAAAAATACTTGCTTTTCTTTGCTTAATCTGTTATCATATCATCTGTTAGCGATTAAAAAGGAGGTGCGACACATGGCAAAATGCGAATATTGCGGTAAAGATGTGTCTTTCGGCATTAAAGTTTCTCACTCACACAGACGTTCCAACAGAACTTGGAAGCCCAACATCAAGAGAGTCAAGGCTATTGTCAACGGTTCTCCTAAGAGGGTTTATGCATGTACTCGTTGCCTTCGTTCCGGCAAAGTTACACGTGCTGTCTGATTAAAACCGAAAAGATTTAAAGAGACTGCTTAAAAGCAGTCTCTTTTTCGTTTATATTGGTTTTTCTATTCCTCGTACAAAAACTTATTCATCCTTTTTGCAGTAGCATCGATATCAATTGAAATAATCGACATTCCGTTATATGTCTTATACGAGAACGCATCGCTGTAAGGAATATTCTGGGACTCCAGCGAAAAGTTTTCTCCCTGCATCGCTATTGAACCAAAGAATGATGCAAGTGTTGTTACCGGTATATTTGTCTTAACAAGCTTACATGCATAATCAGTCAGCTCATAAATATCTTCAACCGATTTCTCTGCTATTATTTTTTTAGCAAGAGTTGTTATAACCTTTCTCTGTCGCTCAGTTCTTCCAAAATCGCTGTCAACATAACGGGTACGCATGTAATACAGTGCCATCGCTCCATCCATATGGCAAGGACCTGCTTTAAAGTCTTTTCTACCCAAATAACCGTTGCCGTTATAATGATTTGCTTCAGCCTGAGTAAGTGATATGTCAACTCCGCCTAAATAATCTATAAAATTCCTTGTTCCGTTAAAATCTATAACCGCAAAATGCTGAATATCCAAACCAAAAATCTGATTTACCGTATTTACCGCAAGTCCTACTCCATCATATGAATACGCCGCATTAAGTCTGTTCCAGTCATGACCCTCAATAGGAACAAGTAAGTCTCTCATTAACGATACCATCTTGCATTTTCCTGTTTTCTTGTTATAAGACATAACAATCATGGAATCGCTTCTGCCACGCTCTTTTGTTACGTTTCTTGAATCCGTACCCAAAACAAGGATATTAAAAACATCGGAATCTCGTTGCGGAACCTTATAGATAGGAGTTTTACCGTAAACACTTATCGCATTGGAAGAATCTCCAAAGGAAATGCTGTGGTCAAATCTGTTACCCGGTAAAGTCTCGGAAGATGTTCCCTGCAACTCATATAAATAACTATCCTCATCTTCTGAAGTGATATCCGTATTCCATAGCTCATCCTGTGTCTCCGGCATCTCATAAACCTCAGAACGCTCAGCGGTATCACGTCCCTCATATGCGTTCTTATAATATGTAACCAACAACGGAGTACAAAATGCAACTAACCCAATAACAACAAGTAAAATCGGTATGATAATAGCTAAAGCTATTATCAGCTTTTTACTTTTTTTGTTTCTGCCTCGTTCCATAACAATTAACTTCCTTAATCCCTTCTGAAAAGGTCACGTGTATAAACTTTATCTATAACGTCATCTAAACAGCTGTCAAAACGGTTTGCGATAATCGCATCACTCATACTTTTAAAATCATCAAGGTCATTGACAACAGGGCTACCAAAAAATGTGCTTCCGTTTTCTAACGACGGCTCATATATGACCACACTTGCACCTTTTGCTTTGATGCGCTTCATAACTCCTTGAATAGAGCTTTGACGGAAATTATCGCTTCCCGACTTCATAGTCAAACGGTAAACTCCTACAACTACTTGCTTTTCAGATGTAGGGTCATATTCATTATTCTCGCCGTATCCGTAGTACCCCGCCTTCTGCAACACACGGTCGGCAATGAAGTCCTTTCGAGTTCTGTTGGAGTCCACTATCGCCTTTATAAGATTTTCAGGCACATCAGAATAATTAGCCAGAAGCTGTTTTGTATCCTTAGGTAAACAGTATCCGCCGTAACCAAAAGACGGGTTATTATAATGTGCTCCAATTCGTGGGTCAAGGCAAACGCCATCTATTATAGCCCTTGTATCAAGACCCTTAATTTCCGCATATGTATCAAGCTCATTAAAATAGCTCACTCGAAGCGCAAGATATGTATTGGCAAAAAGCTTGACCGCCTCCGCCTCAGTAAAGCCCATAAACAAGGTATCAATGTCCTCTTTTAATGCGCCCTCCTGCAAAAGCTCGGCAAACTTATGAGCAGCTTCTACAAGACGCAAATCCTCTAAATCTGTGCCGACGATAATACGGCTTGGATAAAGATTATCATAGAGCGCCTTGCTCTCACGCAAAAACTCCGGACTAAACAGTATATTCGTACTGCCAAACTTTTCACGAACATGCTCCGTAAAACCAACGGGAATAGTGGATTTTATAACCATAACCGCATTGGGGTTGACCTGCATCACAAGCTCAATAACAGACTCTACAGCAGATGTGTCAAAATAGTTTTTCTTACTGTCATAATTTGTAGGAGCTGCAATAACAACAAAATCTGCATATTTATAGGCGGATTCAGCATCCAAGGTGGCTATTAAGTCAAGCTCCTTTTCTGCCATGTATTTTTCAATATACTCATCCTGTATGGGAGACTGACGGTTATTAATCATTTCTACCTTTTCGGAAATGATATCTACCGCTGTCACATGATGATGCTGTGCGAGCAATGTCGCTATCGAAAGTCCTACATAACCGGTACCTGCAACTGCTATGTTCATGCTATCACCCTATCCCCTTTTCTTAAGAAAACTTTTATTTCATCAAAACCTTTTGTACTATAGACCTTATCCAATAAACATATCCTCTTAACTTTGTTTCTAATGATACAGAAAGCTTAAATAGATTTTTTTGTTTCACTATCTTTTCAAGCTCTGCATCCCTATCATCAGGCTTACTTGTCTTTCTATTATATGCATATGTGTATGCAGTCTGCGGTAATTCTTTTGCATAACAATCTGAATTCTCGACAAGTTGTGCTATTGCATTTTTTCCTGCTTGTGTATGAACTCCCACCAAAGATATGCCCTCATTTGTATCAGGTATATCCATATCGGCTACTCGCCAAAAATCGCCCAAGGTAATATCAGCGTTACTTGTATTCAATCTTTTACAGCTGTAGCAGGCCTCACGTAATACATTATTTTCAAAGAACATACGCAAGTACGGGTCTTGAAATCTTGTTTTTAGATATACCTTTCCCGAAGCAAAAGTCACCTTTGAACAATAGGCTTTCCAGCCGTAAGCCTTTGAGCGAAAATCAACCGACGTAGGCTTTCCATATCTCTCTTCAAGATTGTTAATATACTTTTCATACACTCCGGCAGCAGGAACTCCGTGACACAGAAAATCACATGTAAGCAGATTGTTATAATCCTTTTTCAGATATTTTTTTAAGCCGTCAATCTGACAGGATGTTCCGCAATAAAGCACTTTTCTTCCCGTTTCAAGGGCTGCTTTTACTTTAGTAAAAACATCACCTGTATAACTTTCAACATACTTGGACTTTTTTAATTTATTAAGTTCTACATCGTCGGTACTTGTCTGATAAACAAATTTCATATCATCAGAATATGCAGCACCAAACACCACGCCGCCTTGAGCCAAGACTTCGTCAGCAAGCAATCCGAAAGCTCCGCCAGAAGACCCAGCAAAGCGTTGCTGTCCATCCTTCGCCCAAAGTGCATAATATGTACCCAGCTCCCAACTAATACCTTCAGAGCGGTCATTAACGGGACAGCTCTGCTGACAAATTCCACACTCTACACAAGTTGCTGCATCTATAACCGGCATATAGAATCCGTTTTCATCTTTTTCAATTGTAATAGATTTGCAAGGGCATACACTCACGCACGCACCGCAAGCAACACAATCTCCCATTGTGATTTTCAAAGCTATCACCTCAACTATTAGCAACTTCTGATAATATTCGGTCAATATATCTCTTTGAAGCATCAATACGTTCATTTAGCTTGATTTGTACCTTTTCATAGTCAATGGATTTGTTAAAATCAAGCTTATCCGCATCCTTGTCAACATATAACCTATCTTCAAGACCCAAATCTGTCAAAAGTGATATCATGCGATTATTTCTAGAATCTTTAGAGCTGCTTATACGTGTATAGAAATTCTTTTTCATCAAAATTGCAAAAGCAGTGCAATGAAAAGAATTCGTTAATACAAAATCAGCAGAAGCTATAGCACTCAAAAATTCACGAGGACCAAGCGAGTAGTTGCAATTTATCCCATATTTAAAATCTCTTGGTGAAAAGCCTATCGATATTACCTCTGAATTATTTGATTCGGCATACTTCTTAATAGCGAAAGGTGACTGTCCCGGGTTAGAGAGAAAATAGATAAGATTATACGGCTCACTCGTTTTTCTCGGGTCCATAATCTTTTCCCACTCTACATTATCAAGTAAAAACACCGGGTCAAGTACCATCTCAGCATCTTTGTCTGTTAATCGTTTTACAAGTTTCTGTGCTGTATATTCCCGGCAGGCAAAATCAGTGAAACATGTAAGCCGTCTTTTAAGTTCAGGAATAAATTTCTCATCAACAACATCCTGGCCAAAGCTTGCTGCATATGAAACCCTTCGTATTTTCACCTCTGGGAACGAAAGAAAATAGCCCTCATCAAAATCATGAAGAACCGGACTCCATATCTGGTCACTTCCACAAATAATCAGATCATATTTATTTACGGTATCAACCAAATCTCCATGTGTCTTTATCCGTTCTCCGGACACTTTTATAAATTCTTCACGAAAACTTTCAAAACGCTTCTTTCTCTTCTTTCGCTGTGAATAATTTATTGCCTGAAAAGTGCTCAAAACTAGTCCTTTAGGACTTTTGGGAATTGATATTAACTTGTAACTTTTGTCAACATGCCCCGGAATATAATTAATCACATTGCAATCATATCCTTGCTCTTCCACATATTTGCGTAATGCATATGCTTGCAATACTGCGCCGTAATTAAGTGCAGCGTGGGTTGTTATGGTTCCGATATGTTTCATAGTCACTTTCTCCTATCGGCTATACTTTCAATAAACTTTTTATAGTTTGGAATTGCATTATATTCTCTTTCAAATTTATTTCGTGCTTCTTGTCTAAAAGCTACATATTCACTTTCAGGCATATCCATTAACGCACGAATAGCAGTAACCAACTGCTCATCCTCAAAATCTGCTGAAAGTAAAAATCCGTTTATCCCTTCATCAACTAACTCCGGTGTACCACCAACCGCAGTTGCGATTATGGGAATATCAAAACTCATAGCCTCCATAACCGAAACAGGAATACCCTCGGTCTCGCTTACATTTAAAAATGCATGAAATGGAGTCTCACCGTAAGTATCATAAATCTGTGTGTTCGGAACAGTACCGGGAAATGACACAGACACATTTTCAGGAAGCTTTTCTTGAGCGTATTTCTTTAACGACTCTAAGCCCGCTCCGCCTCCAAGGTGAGTCCAATGAATCTGTCTATCTGTTATTTTACTTAGTGCATCTGCAATTCTGTTAAGCCGTTTAAGCGGTATAACTCTTGCACATGACACAATCTTAAAAATCTCTCTGGATTCTCTTGGATTATGACAACCTCTATCTAAAGCGCCGAGTCGATGAACTGTTACTTTATCGTATGCACCGTATTTTTCTTCCAGGTAATCCCTTCCGTTTTTTGATATGCTGGCAACTTCGCTCAAGCTGTGGTAAAGCTGCTCCTGAAACGGGAGATATCCTGTTGATGTTCTCTCAGAATAGAGGTCAAAACCGTGCACACGGGAAACAGTATAGCACCTGTTTTTTAGCTTATTGTTTAGTCTGACTGCCGCATATGCCGGAATATTCATCCAGTAGCTGTAAATTAAATCAACCTCATATTCAGGGTTCTGTTTTATCCATCGCAGTACTTGCTTGGCTCTATGGTTTCCACAAAAAGCCATAACCACCATTGCATAAAGTTTTTTTAGTGAAAAAGAGCCTGAAAAAAGCAGTTTTTTCAACTCTTTGTAAAACATTTTATCTGTCAAAACAAAAGGCAATGCTTCAACAATAGAACGCAAATCTTTTGATAAGGTATAGTCCGAAATAATCTCTATTGTAGAAGCTTTAATCTTACGAGTCGGTTTCTCATTCTTTCTGCAGCCTGTTATTATTAAAACTTTATCAAAGTAATCCTTATAAAGCGGGTATTCATTTTCTAAAAACGGTTCGCTTGTGTTATACGGAAAACCTTTGGCAAAAAGTATTAACGCTCTCCCCACTAAAGTCCCTCCTTGTAACGTACAACCTGTTTTTTTGACACTATACCTATAAAAACAATTAATAACAGAAGCAGTAAATTGGGAAAGGCAAATGTTTCCGTCAACCATTTAAAGTATCCGGTTCTTGGAGTCGTAAGAACCGCACGAACACAGTTAAGAGAAACCGCATACTGTATCCATCCCTTTACATTCATATTCTTAAGTTTAAGCAAAAGCATTCCTAAAAAGAATGAACCAATTATTATACCTGCCCATGAATAATCATGGTATAATTCGGAAAGGAAAACACTTCCACAGCCCATGCCGCTTAAGTAGCTATCTTTAAAACGCAAGTATGACATAGTTGAACCGTAAGATGTTCCCGTCATTGCTGCTTCGGTTGTATTTCCTATAATATACTCAAAACCAAACAGCGTTCTAGAAACAACATTCTGTGTAAGATACTCTTTTAAATGTCCGAAAACAAAATTGTTGCCTGCCATCTCGGCAATTCTTTCTTTTAAAGTAACACTATACCCCAATATCTCAAGAGACACACCCTGAGAAATAAAGAAATCCAATATTGTATCCCAATAACCAAGCGTCAGTTCTTCACCTATTCTTGTATATTTAATAACCTGTAAGAAATACACACCTGTCGGCAGAAGAAAAATTATTATGATTAATACTATCTTCCATGAGCGAAGAAAAGTTGGTTCTTTTTTTACACGAAAAATTGTATACACTATCAAAACAAAGACCGCACAAACAGCCTCACCTCTATCGCCTGCTATTAAAATTAACAGTTCAATTATACCAACCACTGCAAAAGCAGAAAAAGTAGCTTTTTTACTAAAATTGCAAGCAAAAAACAACATTAATGCAAAATAGAATAGTGCACCTATATAACCAATAAAAGAAGGAAGAATAGACGTTTGTTTTGTATAAAGCGCAATATATCCATTGTCTTGAGAATAAAAAAATGTTTCAATCGCCATTAAAAGCTTACAAAAAGCAGTAACAAAAAAAATAACAGCAACACCAAGGCGCTGTAACCCTGTTGGTTCAGCAGTAGTTTTGTTTTCAAGAGGGCTTTCCCTAATAACAACTGTAACATTCAATCCTTCAAAAAACACATATGTTGTGTTTATAACAGCAATGCCAAGCAAAGCCATAAGACATGCTTCGTTTGTAACTTTGGTGTTTTGAACCAAATAATCCTCTATAACGCCGCCCATAAGCATAGTCGCCGTACCGCCACTTAGCATAAACAGAAAGTAGGTAATATTAAACAAAAACAGCATGAGGTCCGGGAATCCCTTAATTATCTGCATTACTACTATTGAAATTACCATAAAATCTGCCATGTAAATACAAGCAGAACCTAAAATAGTATCAGGCAGAAAACAAATAGCTACACCAAAAATTATGTCAAGAATAAAAACAAATAGCTTTTCACGAGTAATCATCGTTAAAACCTTTCAACTACTTTAACCAAAGTCTCTTTCATTCCGCTGCGCTGTTTTATGTATGAACGGATTTCTTCGCCGATTTCTAATCTGCTCTTTCCTGCACCATAGCAGGCATTATAAAATGACTCAACAGAGTTCATATCAACAGGCGTTTCGTCTGCAGGAACTCTCAGAAGATAATTAAAATCATCTTCAATAATATCAATCTTGCATGAGTTAATCATAGGAATACCTTTTGCACCGTACTCACGGCTTTTAAGTGAGCTTAATACATCTATTCCGCTGCGGTGGCGTGCAAGTGAATCTATACCCAATGCACACTTCTCATAAAGTGCATCCAAAGCTTCACCGTACATAGCACCTTCCATAATGACATGCTTTTCAAGCCGATACTGCTCCACAAGACCCTTGTACTTACCGTACTCTCTACCATCACCTACTAAGTGGAGAATGAAATTCTGTTTGTCGGCTTCACCGTCTTTGTAATAATTATTCATACCTTCAATAATACGCTCGTAGCCATGCCACTCACGCATAGCAGAAACAGCAATAATATGAACACCGTCACTCGGCAGTTCGCTTTCAACAAGATTCATTCTGCTGAAATCAAATCCATTTGGGATAACTGTTACGGGTACACCGAATATTTTATCGTGTCCGCCGTAAAAGGTAACAATAAAATCAACATACTTATGAAGCTGTTTGCGGTAAATCTTGTCTACAGCCAGCCTCGTTTTTGACATTAAACCATATTTGTTTTCATCGTCATAAGGATATGTAGGCAGCTCCAATCCGATTTTCGGGCAAACCTTTTTTATATCCTTAAGCAACCCGATAAAATCAGAGTCAGAAAAGTCATATCTAATATAACATGCATCATAACTTTTGTTCTTTATATATTTCTTGATATCATTTATCTGATTGTGTTTATCTATTAAATTGCGGGCACGGGTGTGATTGATTAAAGCCTTGTGTGAGGAAATCTCACTGTATTTTTCAGCACCCTCTATAATAACGGTTTGAGTTCCCATACGTCCAATCAGTTCAACATCGTATCCGTGAGATTCAAAGGCTCGACATTGAGACAACACCTTGGCTGTCGGTCCAAAATGTAAATTTGAAAAATTGTTAAACGCAATATACAAAAGACGTTTCACGGTTTTATCCCCTTTACTCTTTACTTTCCCCATGCTTGTTTAAATAAAACTCCTGAAGCCAGGGCGCTGTTGTATGTATATCATAGCCCGCAGCTTTAATTTCTTCATACGTATCTTTTCTCGGCTGACTTGCAGCGGCAATAAGACGTTTGCTCCAAGTGTCAATAGGTGCTTTGAGCGAAATGTATTCTACCATGTCAATTGCATTCATTTCATCAGTAACACCGTCTGATACAACACAATGCAAACCGCTTGCCTGAGCTTCTATGCCCGTGACAGGCAGACCCTCCCACAGAGAAGCTAATGCAAAGGCATCTGCAGCTTGAAGAATGTCCGGAACATCGGGACGCATCCCCAAAAATCTCGTATGCTCTTCAATACCGTACTCTTTAGCTTTTGCCTTGACTTCTTCCTCACAAGGACCGTCACCGGCAAAAACAAACACAACATCATCACGAACCTTAAGCATTTCACGAAGCACATCTATAAGAAAGGTTTGATTCTTCTCCGGTCTGAAACGTGCTACACAACAGACAACAAGATTGTCGCCTAAATCAAGCTGTTCACGCATCTCAGTCCGCTTTTCAGGATTGTATCTAAACTTATCTGCATCAACAGCATTGGGAACCACTTTTACTTTTCCGCTTTTAACCATTTCCTCAGGATAAAACCACTTTTTTGCCGCCTCAGAACAGGCAAACATATCGGTTGCATGTTTGTAAATAGGTTTCTGGAGAATATCGGTAACTACACCTAATAAACCAGCCTTACCTCTTGTATTATGGCTATGAGATATACAGCAGGTTACACCGTTCTTCTTTGCGATGGGCATATAGATAGAAGCCGTATTTGTCATGTGACAATGAACAACCTTATACTCTTTGTGCTCTTTAAAAAACTTTTTAAGCGCCTTGATATAGTCAAAAATTCTCCAATAATAGACGTTTGTTTCATCCTTAAGTGCAGGCATTTCATAAATTCGACCGCCTAACGCACGAATCTCATCGTTATACGCCGCCTCACGGCCGTAGTGCGCAAGAAAGTCAAACTGCACCTTTTCCCTGTCGATATTACGATAGAGATTCATTATCATTGTTTCTATTCCGCCTCGGTCCATTCGACCGATAACCTGAAGAACTCGTATTGGCTCCTTGCTCATAACGCTCTCCCTCTTCTTTATTATTTAAAACAGCGACAACTGCTCCATGGTCTCTTCCATTTCCCTTTCAGAAATAGCAGTCATCTGTCCCTCTTCAACTCCGCTTGTGCTCTCTCTCATAAAGAGAATCTTAATCGTTGCGAATATTAATTTTAAATCTTCAAAGGGTGACATATTATTGACATACATCAAATCCATCTGAAGCTTGTCATACGGGTCTGTGTTATATTTTCCGTAGACCTGAGCAAGACCTGTGAGACCCGCTCTTACCTGCAAACGCAGTGGGAATGAGTGAAGCTTTTCCTCGTACTGCTTTGCAATTTCCGGACGCTCCGGACGGGGTCCTACAAAAGACATATCGCCCTTTAAAATGTTGATAAGCTGAGGCAGCTCATCCAAACGGCAGGCACGGATAATCTTACCGACAGGTGTAATTCTGTCATCATTATCAGTAGCCAGTCTTGCGACTCCGTCACTCTCCGCATTAGTTCTCATACTGCGGAACTTGAGAATCTTAAATTCACGACCATCCTTGGTCAAACGCACCTGCTTATAAAGTGCCGGGCCGCCGTCATAAAGTCTTATTGCAAGAGCGGTTATAAGCATAAACGGACTTGTTACTATAATACCTAAAAGTGAACAAGCGATATCCACACCACGCTTGACAATTTCATACTCGATTTTCGGTGCTGAACGTTCCATTCGGAAAATCGGCACGCTGAAATGCTCTATATGTTTTGCGCCCATCATGATTATATCTCCAACATGGGGAGCAATATAACACGGCACATTATGTTCAATACAATACTTAGATACACCGTTGCGCATTGTTGCATTTATTCCTGCAACAAACACAGCCTCGTATCCCTTTATCTCTTCAAGAAGCTCATATACATCCGTGGGACCTTTTACTACTTTTTCTACCTTGAAATCTTTCTCATAGCGGTATACTTCCTGCAAACGACGGTAGTCCGCTTCGTTGCGGTATACAACTACAGTTCTTTTTGCGCTGAACATCTTAGAATAAAGCCATTTTGCGCTAAAACTCCACGCACAGTTAAAAACAAATTGAACAACAAGCAACCCTATAAGAGGCAGCGGATTAAGAATCGGTATAGGATAAACAAGTCCTGTAAAATCTACAAAAAGGATAGCATATACTATGCCGCAAGTAACCAACTGAGACATAGTTTGAGAGTATATCAAAAGACCGACTTTTGATAAATCAACATCATATGCGTTATATGTACGGCGTGAAAACAGGTACATAACCGTATAAATCGCAACAACTATCCAGTATCTCTTCGTATGGTCTACTATGTCATATTTGTACCCATAAAAGATATTGAAAGCTACAGCAAACAGCACTATGGTCAATATGCAGTGCAGCAACTTATAACCACGGATAATTGAATTCTTCTTTTGTTCGTTCATCTCTCTTTACCTCTTAATAATGTATTTTGTGGACCATGTTCTATCTACAAACCGATATTGCTCAGCAACTCGGCTACCTGCTCTACCTGCTCGTCAGAAACTTTTTTTATTGCCTTTAAGCCTCTTTTACGGTTCTTGGCCTTTCTACCGAAAACGAGTTCAATCCATCGGTAAAATTCACAAAATGGGGTCAGCCATCGGTGTTTTTGTAAAATCGGGTACTGATATTTCAGTTGGTCGTAAGGTAAGAAAACCCTTGAAAGCACATAATTCAGCTTGCCACCTGAACGAAGTTGACGGATTGAGGTCTTGTTTTTCTGATTTCCGTACACTCCGCCCTCCAAGATATATTCTTGCATCTGCAAAGTGGTGGAGTCATGCTCCTTGCCGAAAAACCAAACCTCACTTAAACCCTGCACTGCATTTGAAAACACAAACAAGTCTCCCTGTTTTAAGAGTTTCACGGTATCTTCCCCTGAATATCTGCCGCTTGAATTCATAAGCCACAAGTCCAAAAAAGGTCGAATTCCGCATCCGCCGCTTTCAAAATGCTTTGCCATATGGGCAATATGATAAAAGTAAAACATTGAGTCATCCATATCGTAAAGATATTTATAACCATCTCTCAAACAAGCATGTTCCCAGACATTTTGCAATACACTGTTTGATGAGTTCGCACGGTTATCTTCCAACAAATCGAAATGTAGTTCAAGACAAATGCCGTTTGTAGAAATCAGCGACACGTCATGCGAACCTGCAAATTCTTTTCGATACTGCAAATTCTTTACAATAACTGTCGCAGCTCTATCCAAGTCTTCTCTGTGAACCAGGATATCAATATCACAGCTCGTCCTCATCCACGGCTCGGGATAGTAATCTTGTATAACAATGCCCTTCAAGGGAATAAATTGAATTTCTGCTGACTCAAGAGTATCGCAAATCTGCTGATAGGTATATTTAATTCTCTCGTAACGGTACACCGCTGTAAAAACCTGTTCACGAAAATCATCGGCAATCGCACTCTCAGGTAAAATATTGTTTTTGTCAAGTACATCGCCTATCAAATGTGCCGTGTCATGGGTTTTCGAAAGGGTATATAATTTTCTTAAAAAATCATCCGAGAGGTTTTGCACACAGGACTTATCAATCGGTGCTTTGCTTATCTCACTCTTGATAAGCTGCATCATCGTATCTATCAAGCAGTCCATGCCACACCCCTCTTCGTTTAATATATCTTTTTAATAACACAAAATTATTTGAACACATTTATAAGCCTGAATATAATCGGGCGAATTGCTCTTGTAGGATACCAGAAAAAGTTCAAAGTTTTAAATTTTAAGGAATCTGAAAATATATCCTTCTCGTTCCTGCTGAATTTATATGCTACCGCCATTGCCTGTTCCTGGCTTATTTCCTCACACCAGGTCTGTGCGTCACCATTCATTAAAAGTTTATTGTTCGGCAGAACTTTGCGTATTCTATGCAGAATTAAACTTCCGTCTTTTCTTTTAAAAAGCAAAATCTGACCACACTTAAAATCTGACGGCTCGCAGGCACGAAGCCAAACCATATCAATGCCGTTTTTCAAAAAAGGGTTCATGCTGTGCCCTGAAACATAAATAGGCACATGCCCGCCGTTTTCAATAACATCCTGTAAAACATCTGATATTTCAGCGGTTGAATAAAAAACTTTGTCCATCAAACTACCTCAACACCGTATCACGGGTCATTTTTACTGCATCTTCGTCAAGACGGCACTCCAACAGCCAAATCGGTACTCGCTTAGATATTTCATCAAAGATATCAAGTGCACGGCTCAAACAGTCCTTATCCCAATGAGGAAGAAAGATGTGAGGCATAAAATATTCCAGACACTCTACACTATTCAACCTTTTTATGCTGTTCTCCTGCGACTGGCGCAGTGCAATTATTGCTTTCAGGGGAACCTTTTTATTAAGGCAGTACGGCGATGAGCCCTTCCACGGCAACCCATAAGCAAAAGTTTCTTTCTCAAAATTGCGAATAAACACCTTATCGCCATTCACAATTTCCGCACCGAAATATTGCTGCCACAACTGAGCCTGTGTTGTTTTTCCGATGCCTGAATATCCCGTGAAAACTATACCGTTTCCACAATAGTCTACAAACGAACCATGAAGCAGCACCGTATCAAAAGCAGTAAAGCGAGAACAAATTGCCGCTAAAGGCAGAGTGTAAATCGGGTCTGTATACTGCTTGCAATAAACGGTTGCTTTCGTCCAATCTTTATTTGCACAAAGGAACTCTTTTCCCCTGCTGAGAAGATGCTCCCATGGCCTTTCAATGAATTGGATACCATGACACTCGAGTATCTGATTTTCCTGTGACAGTGACATAACACAGTCTGCATCAGTCTCATCCTGCACACAAAAGGCTGACACAAATTCAGAATCTTCGGGTGTCCAGTCGATATTTAAATCTGCTAATCTAATCATCCTGCATATGAGAAACAGTTGAAATAAACCAACAAGTTCTTTTTACCGTATTCACGAAGCTCATTATAATAGGGTGCAAAAGCATCACCCGTTACTGTAACCGGAGCTGTTGTATCGTCGGTATAATAGCCTCGGCAGGGGTCGCTTCCGTAGGTAAAGGTGATAACAGCGTTTGTGGATATCATATCATCACCGCTGTCAAGAACGTCTGAGCCGGCAATATTTTCGCTTATATTAATAGCGTAAAGTTTGCTCTCAGGGACAACATATGTCTTCTTCATTTTTACCCTCCTGGTGTAATTTCATGTTATATAGTTCGAAAAGGCGCTTTGCCATATCGCAAAGACCCTCGTCTATATCTTCAGGGTCGCCGCTTTCGGCGCACAGTATTCCGGGACAGCGCTGGCAAAAGCTGCTCCACTGACAGTCGCTGCACTCTGACGGACTTTTAACTTCTTTTAACTCTTGCTGCAGCTTCGCCCAATCTTCAGACAAATTACCGGAATACTTTACATAAGGCTTGCTGAGCATTGAACAAAGCTGAAGATGTCCATTCCACGTCATCCAAAAGGACATTTCCTTGCTTGTACACCAAGCAAACGGCGAATCAAGCGGTGGAAACTTGCTCTTTTCAAGAGCCTCAATCGACAGCTCGTCCGGAAAATCATCCAAAGCAAACCTCGACGTTTCTACCGTATTGATTGAACCTCTTGATGATTTCACAACCGAAATTGTATGCTGCATTGGGATTCCACGCTCACGTGCAAAGCGATAAATCTCCTGCAAGTCACAGGCGTTTTCACGCACTATGGTAGAGGTCATTTTCAACGGCACCTTTGCCTCTTTGAGCAAATCGACTGCTTTAGAAAACCTCGTAAAGCCATCGGTTGAGTGGCAGGTTCGCTGATATGTTTCATCGCTTGCACCATACATCGTCAGTTTCATTGAATAAGGCATACCGTATTTTGCGAACTTCGCCATGGTATCCTCATCAATAAGGGAGCCGTTTGATAAAACCGTTATCAGAAATCCCATTTTATTCAGTTGAGAGTATATCTCCCAAAAGTCCGGACGGACAAGCGGTTCACCGCCGGTCAGGCAAAGGTTCAGTGTACCCATTTCCTTAGTCTTGCCTGCAATTTCAATCCATTCATCTGCGCTGAGAATACGTCCTTGCGCCTGTGCCTGTTCTTTTGTCAAATGCACATAGCACATAACACAATTGAAATTGCATAACGGGGTCAGCTCAAAGGTTGCGTTGAGAGGAACGGTGTTAGCCTTTGCCCACTGCCTTAACTGACCAAAGTAGTCAGGAGAAAAGGTTTCACAATCTCTCATGCTAACGCTCCCTGCTCACGAAGCCCATCAAGAAACTTTCTGATATCAGCTAACGCCGTAGAACGTTCAACCTCATAGGTCTCCGTTAATATATCTGCAAGAGCTTCTTCGTCGGCACCTTTTTCAAGTGCTCGCCACAAAAGCTCACCGCTTTCACTCAAAGCAATCATCCCGTGTATCTGGGACGTCTGCTGGCCAACAGGAACAGCCATGATTTGTTCACCGATTTTTCGGACAAGAAATCCGTCTTTCAGTTTATAAATCATTCTTACCTCCTTGTTTGTTCGTTTGACGTATCTAAACTTAAAACTCCGTTTTCGCTGAGTCTGTATACCCTTTGACAGTACTGCAGCATACTCGGACGGTGAGTAGTTATAATGCAAGTGCGGTTCGGATAGGATGCCATCAAGTTGCCGAGAACCCGTTCCTCAGTCTGCGCATCAAGCGCAGAGGTTGCCTCGTCCATCACAAGAACAGGCGCTTTTCTAAGAACCGCTCTGGCAATAGATATTCGCTGAATCTGGCCTTCTGAGAAATTAACTCCACGCTCACCAACTATCGTATCAAGCCCATTAGGAAGCGCTTCAACAAAGTTCCAGGCATCTGCGATTTTCAGCGCCTCGATAAGCTCTTCGTCAGTAGCCTGCGAGTTTACTATCCTGAGGTTATCAGCGATTGTACCCGAAAAAACTGCGTTGCCTTGGGGAACATATGAGCAAAATCTGCGGGTACTGTCCGAAACTTGTATGGTCGAGCCGCCCTCAACGCTCATTTCAATCTTTCCGCAATCCGGCTCGACAAGGCCGAGAATCAAGCGCAGAATAGTAGTCTTTCCTTCACCCGACGGGCCGACAAAAGCAATCGTTTCGCCCGGCAAGGCCGAAAAGCTAATATTATTCAGAACAGACTGTTCGCTGTCGTTGTATGTATAAGTTAAATCGCTTGCTTCTACTCCGACTCCCTTTTCGCAAGCCGCAGGCATCATACTTTCTGCAAGTTCCTTATCAGCATCACATTCGATAGGCAAATCCGTAAACTCCATGATACGTCCGGCAGATGTTGCAATGGAAATTGCACTTGGCGCCAAAGACACAAGAGCAGAAAACGATGTAGTCAGCTTTCCTGAGATTTGCAGGAAAAGGGTCATTGTTCCATAAGTGATAACGCCCTGCCAAAGACGCAACACTCCCCAACCGTAACACGCATACGAAACAAATAGTCCTATAACAGACAGACACAGGGTCATGATGATTGAAAACTTATCATGGTCAAGTCTCATCTTACGGTAAGCACCCAGAAGAGTCTTGAAATTGTCAGTATACTTTCGTGTCAGGTCAAAAGCCTTTATGGTCTGCAGGTTCTGCATAGACTCTTCGCTGAACGAGAGAATCTTGCCGTTCATCTCCCTGCTTTCCTTGTTATACTTTCTCATCATCTTGGTAGTAATTTTAGATGAGAAGAAGAGAAACGGTGAACTTAAAAATGCAAATATCGCCATGGTCGGGTCATAATAAAGAACAATCGCTAAACAGCCGACAAACTGTGTAACACGTGTAAATACGCTGGGGACAAACGTAATTATACTGTTTGAAACTGTGCTGACATCGCCCTCAAGCCTGTTGATAAGCTCGCCCGAATGGTATTTATTAATATCCTCCCAACGGGACAGAACAATATGCTCGTATATATTACTTCGCACCTCATTTTTTATCCTTGTACCCACAAGGGAAGTTATCCTTGATGTACCCGCATTGATAAAAATCTGAGTGAGTGCCATGCCGATAACAAGGGCTGCGCTGACAGCGATTGTATCGTTGTTATGAGTCACAACAGCATCTATAAGATACTTCGATGCAACACTTGAGCCTAACCCCATAACAGTACCGGCTATACCGATAACCACATAGAGAAAAATCTCAAGCTTATAACGCACAACATACTTTAAAAGCCATTTCCACTCCGTACCGAGGCTTTTCAGCAATTTTCTGTATTCACTGGGCTTTTTCATCTTCGCCTTTCTTTCTCCGATTTCTTCTTTTTGCCGTATCCGTAACCGTAGCTGCCGTAGTGGTAGCCGTATCGGTAATACTTTCTGTAGCCTTCATAGCCGTAGTAGTTTCCATATCCGCCTAAACCACCGGTAGCGCCGTTGAGGATGCATCCCAAAAACTTTACATCTGTTGAAATCAATGTATTTATTCCCGCTCGGATGCTCGACGTTAAAACTATATCCTGTCTTATTACGTACAGCGCCGCATCTGCAGCACCGGCTATGATAGCAGCATCCGAAATAATACCGCAGGGCGGTGTATCTATTAATATAAGGTCATATTCTTCACGCAACGAGTCAACAAGCTTTTTGAAATTCGCTGTACGCATTACCTTCCACAGCTGCTGTGCAGGTGCATTAAACGTAAGAATATCAACACCTAATGCCTTGACCTTTTTAAGTGAATAAAGTCCGTTGTTTGACTCCGCTATGGTTCTTACCCGCATTTTACTCTTTACAAGCATTTTGGAAATTCCCGAGTCACGAAGGTCGCCGTCAATGACCAATATCTTGCTTTCGTTCTTTGCAAACATCGCAGCAAGGTTTAACGTTGTAATCGATTTGCCCTCGCCCGGTGCGGTGCTCGTTATCATGACCACCTTTTCAGTCGGCTGCAAATTATTCTGAATCGAGCCTCTGAGCAAACGAAGGGATTCCTTAAAGGAGTTTCCTATCAAGGGGTTGGTAATAAGAATATCGGAATTTACCTTCTGCTTGTATTTCTTGAACACAACCTGAGGAAGAACGCCGATACAGTTCTGGTTGAGGTCCCTGCTGATATCCTCCTTAGTGCGTACCGTTCGGCGCAGTACTGCATACAGTACAATCCATGCGGCGCACAGAAGAACACCAAACAACACACCCTTTAGCGTTGAAGAAGCCCAGTCAAATCTGTTTGACGGCTCCTCCGGCATCTCCGGAGGTGAAATCATTACAAGCCTCGTCGGTCCGATGATATACTCCGTAACAGAAGAATAGTTATCGATAACGGAAAGCAACACATCATAAGTCTGCTTCGGGTCACTTCCCGTGGTCGTAAGCGTAATCATATTCGTTCCCGTTACACATGAGGCCGAAACCGATGCCGGCATCTTCGGCAGATTCAAATCCTCACACACCTGCTTTTGAAGCATGTTGCTTTGAAGAACATACGGGAATATGGTTGCCAACTGGTCAGCCGTGCCTCGGTCATAATAAAACGAATATGCCGAAACTCCGTTTTCACCGGAAAGAGTTGAATTCTCAGTATGCACGGTAAAAGTGGCTGAAGTTTTATACTCAGGAGTATATTTTACATAGCTGCTGTAAAACATTACTCCGCCAAACAGCACTGCACAAATAACGCCTATCCACCAGAACTTTACAAAGCCACGCCATATATCACTCAGATATATGTTAATGTCTCTTTCTGCCGAGGCAGTATTCTTTTTTACTTCGCTAACGCTCATATATTAATCCTGCCCGTTCTGCTTAGAATTCTCCGGTTTGTCAGAGGTTACGTCCATATCAAACAGGTACTCAGACAACATCTTCTTGCCGTATCCTGCATACCGCTTGTACGAACTGTACTTATGAGTGTAAGAGCCGCTTTCATCTGCGCCAATTTGACCAAACATGGTAAACGGTCTGTAAACATCGTTAAGTATGCAGCCCGCAAACCGTCCGCCAACATTCGACAGCGTAAGAATTGTATCATTGATATCCGCCGACGAAACATAGTCCGTTCTGACAACAAGCATGGTCTTGTCCGAAATGTTTACCAAGCTCATAGCATCAGCAGAAGCTGATACAGGCGGAGTATCGATAATTACGAAATCCATCTTGTCACGCATGACGGATATACAGTTTTTTACCAGCGGTGAACCTATCCATTCAACCGAATCCATACGTGACTTCTTGTTCATAGCGATAAGCAAGTTACTCTTTTTATATCTGAGAAACTTATACTGCCTTGCAGGCACTTTACCCGAAAGAACATCGCTGAACTCAACCTTAAAAGGTATCTGATATTCAAAAATCTTATATATAGCAGGCTTGCGTACATCCAGGTCCACCAGCATAACACGGTATCCTCTGCCTGCCAGTGCAATTGCAATGTTTGCAACTGCGGTAGATTTACCTTCATTTTCTGCAACGCTTGTAATAGTAAAAACCTTACTGTCGTTATTCTTGTGCATATACTCGAGCTTCGTTACGATTTTCTGATAGTCCTCATAAAATCGCAGGCTTGAAAATGCATCGTTGATAAGCAAAGCTCGCTTTTTTCGCCGAAGCTGTTCACGCAGCGACAAGTGGGCACCCTCATGGGCAATAGTGCCTATCAACTTGGAGTCTATCTTTTCCTTGAACGAGCTCTCGTTCTTTACCGTATCCCTGAGCAGTGACAGCAAAACAATCAACATACCCATTGCCGCCGCCGCCAAAACAGCAATCTGTTTACGGCTCGTCTTTGAAATTCTGTTGGACGGAGAGGTCGGCATCTGCGGTGAAACCATAATATCAATTACTGAGTTGGAAAACACCGCATCTGAAACGTTTGGATATACCTCCAATATAGAGGAAAGCAGCTTGTATGCAAGCTCGGGGTCATCAGCTGTAACTGACAGTGTCATCAGGTTAGTACCCTCATGGACAGACGCCGATACCGTTCCGTTAAACTTTTCTTCTCCGAGATTCTCTGCGGCGAGCTGTCTTACAGACGGCTGCTCAAAAACCTCTGTAAATATACTAGCCATCTCCATAGCGGCAGAAAAGCTTGTATATGCGCCCGATGTGCCTGACTTTGCACGCACAACCAAAGTGGAGCTACTTGTATACTCAGGTTTATAGATGCTGTGCTCTACAATATACAAGCCCATCAACGCAATCAACGCAGCGCAAATAATTGCCCAGAAATTTCGCAGGACATCACGAAACAGGCTATGCAATTCAAATGTCAATTTGATTTGTGAATTCTGTTTCTCCAAAGCTGTTTACTCCTCCACAATAACGGTCAATATCGTGTGACCTGTGTCGCCTAACGAATTTGAAGCATAATAGTGAACACTGTATACTCCAGGAGTCTGGCTGTCAAAATCAGTCGAAATCTTGACTTCATCGTTGCTCAGACGACTGTTGTTTGCTGTAACAGTAGAAATATACGTTCTGAAATTAGGCTTTTCACCTTTTTTGATGTATATCATATATTCATTGAGCTCAATTATCGGCGCCAGCAGACTCTTATCCTCAACATATACAGGAAGCTCAAGCTCGATAATATCGCCCTTGCTGTTGGTCGCCTGAAGTGACAGAGCGAACACGCCAACAGTATTATCAGTAAAATTGGTTGCGGTAACAACGACCTTATCACTGATATCACCGTCAATTGAATCTGTCGCTCCAACTATGCTGCGGACATCCACAGAGTCGTCCAACGAAAACACAAGCGGATAGCTCATGGTAAATCTCGGCGGTGTGTAATCCGTATATCGGATTGTACGAGTATTCTTTGCAACGTTATTGTCGCTGTCAGCAACAGCGTAGGTCACTGTACACAAGCCATCGCCG
The DNA here is from genome assembly GCA_017407995.1 of Clostridia bacterium. Lineage (GTDB taxonomy): Bacteria > Bacillota > Clostridia > Oscillospirales > Acutalibacteraceae > CAG-177. The sequence continues at coordinate 83,625 of JAFQVM010000023.1, forward strand.
ATAAACTTTGAAATTGATTCAACCACAACGCTCGATGTGATGTCGCCATCCTTTTCATCAAAAGCGGTCACTCCTTTTAAAAGCTCCGCATCCGTTGCATTGACCTTGACCTCAATCTCTTCCCCAGAAATCTTAATAGTCGGAATTGTTGTATCGGTATTATTTTTTGTAACTACATAAAACACAAAGAAAATACACAGGGTTACGACAAACGAAATCGCCGTTACTAATCGAAGTACTTTCATCTTAAAGAGTTCTCCTTCTAAGCTGATGGAACATATCAGAAATTGTATACGTTTTTATTCTCCAGCACTCTCTGCGGGTTGATTTTTAATAACAAGTCCGCATAGTCTGCCGAGTACTTTTCACAAATGAGCTCATGTGCATCTGCAAGATACGGAGTTCTGCTGTACTGGCTATGAGCATCGCTGGCTACAAAATCAGCCTGATATGTACCTACTATCTCCATGGCGGTATTCATCGCTCTATATCCGAAACTGCCGTTGAGACTGCCTCTGTTTATCTGAATTAAACCGCCGATATCCTTAATGCGGTATATCGAATCGCTCTGCTCATGTACAAACTCATAGCGTTCCGGATGTGCGACAATCGGTATGTACCCTTCCGTTATAATCTGTTGCAGCTTTCTGTAGGCTACAGGCGCACTCTCATGCGCATCAAATTCCACAAGCAGGTACTTTGACCAGTTTATCGGTATCAATCTTCCTTCATTGAGCAGCTCCATAAAACCTGCCGACAAAAATATCTCTTGTCCCGGATAAAGCGTTATGGGAATGTTGCGGCGTGCTATCTCAGCCTGAAGAGCCTCAAAGCCGCTTTTCAAATCCGCAGTCCAATGATTTTTATACGACTCGGGAATGTTACAGTGCGGTGTGACTACGATACCCTTAGTCCCCGCCTGAGCAGCGAGCACCGCCATCTCTATTGAGTCATTTGTATTACCTGAACCGTCATCAACATTAGGAAAAATATGACAGTGGATATCAATCATTTTTTGCACCTCCCAAAGCCCAAAAATCAACACCAAAAAGTTTATTTTTTAATTCTATTCACGACATAAAAACCAAAAAATTTTTGTTTTTTTTATTACTTTTAATAGGTTTTCCTAAAAAAAGATACAAATCTACATAATATGACATATAATTATAGTTTATTATACCATATATAGTATAAAATGCAATAGAAAACGCTGTTTTTAAGTAATTTTTTCAAAAAAAAGACCACAATATAGGCGATTTTTTAAATACACAACCCCCAAAATGTAGTAAAGACAAAAACAGCAGGTAAAACCTGGAAATTCCAAATTTTACCTGCTGTTTTTTTATTAAAATTATTCTTATTCAAACAGTTTATCAACTATTTTTTCGACGTCTGCCGCAACCTCTTGGGGTGCTCTCGCCGCATCCACAACAACTATATTGTCACTATCCTTAAGCAAATCGAACGCTTCATGGTATCGTGCTCTGATTGCCTGCACCTGTTCTATGTCACGCTCAAATATCTCAAGATACACTCTGCCGCTCTCCAGACGTTTTCGACAGCTCTCGGGGTCAACATCAAAAAAGATACAGACATCAGGCTTTCTGATAGACGGACAATTGATATTCATATCAACTACCCACTGCTTGTCCTCTCCGACAGCTTGATAAGCTATAGACGAGTAATAATACCTGTCGCAGATAACATCTATGCCGGCTTCAAGAGTCTTTTCGATTCCATTGACGGGATTTACGTTATGTGCAACTCTGTCCGCCATAAACAGAGCTGCAAGCTCTGACGATGTACGCTGTCTCGCTCCGCTGAGAACATCTCTGATAAGACCGCCTGTAACCGACTCCGTCGGCTCTGCTGTCTGAAACACCTTGCGGCCCTTTGATGCAAGATATTTTATCAGCAAAGCTGCCTGCGTCCCCTTACCTGAACCGTCAAGTCCCTCTATTACTATAAACTTTCCTCTCATAGGTATACCCCACTATCCGATAATCTCATCAGCTATTCTCTGTGTTGAATGGCCGTCGCAAGCACTCATATAGTACTCTCTGAAAGCCTCAACCTGCTTTACATCAAAGTCGGTCTCAGCCTTCTTTACGCTTTCAATTATTCCGTCTGTATCACGGACTATCGGACCCGGAACAAAATCCTCATACTTATTGTAAAAGCTTCTTGTAGCATCGTATTCTTCAAGGTCATATGCAAAAAATATCATAGGTCTCGACATAAGAGAATACTCAAATATTACAGACGAATAATCGCTTATAAGCACATCAGCAGCACAAAGAGCCACGTCTACTCGCATGCTTGTCGATATATCAAAAACAAAGTTTTTATACTTTTCTTTCTCCTCTTCGCTTAGCGAGAAAGCCTTTGCCGTCTGTGGATGAAGCTTATACACAAGAACATAATCCTCTGACAAAGCATCCATCATCGCAGCTATATCAAGCTTTAAATCCATATAAGACTCGATTGTTGAATTGCCCCTAAAGGTCGGCGCATAAAGAATGATTTTACGCTCACCTATCTCAGGGAACATCTTGAGAAGCTCATCTCTGCACGAAGACACAAACTCATTATCAAAATAAACATCCGTCCTCGGCACGCCGAGCGGCTTTATTATACTCTCAGAGCAGTTAAAAGCTTCTGCATAATAGGGAATGATTTTGTCCGACGAAACACTAACATCGGTATATGTATTGTGAATCGGATATCTGTCCATAGTTGCTCTATCCGACCCCCAAGCAAGGTCAACCGTTGAATAGCCCCATTTCTTAAACGCCCCGCACGCATGCCAAAGCTGAACTACACGGGTACCCTCCCTCGGCTGATTTGCATACAGAGGAAAAAAGAAATCCTCTAAGAAAACATATGCCGAGGTTGCATACTCCTTTTGAAACCAATTATTTCTTTTAAAACCTTCGAGAAAGCCGCCGCCCTTAACAGGATAAACTTCCACACAGTTAAAGCCTCGTTTTTCAAGCTCGGCTTTGATACACAAAAGATTATCAGGAAGTCTATCAAAGTTGCCTGCAACAAGCAAAACCTTTTTCTCATCAATAGGTTTTTTAGCTTCCTTTTTATAAAAATATGGCCAAATATAGTAATAAAGCAACGTGCGCTTCATTCTTCCGAGCATCTTCTTCAGTTTTAAAAGTATCTTCCTTATCAAACTACCACTTCCCCGAACATCAATATGTGAGCTTCGAGTTTATCTCCTTAACTACATCTTCATCAAGCTTGAGAACTTTTCTGTCATAAGTGTATATACCGTTTACCTCAAACTCAACGTCGCTGACCTGAGTGTATACAGTGGCACACAAGCCTTTTTTTATAAGCGGGATGACCTGCTTCTCATGCAGCTTTTTATATGCAGCAGAAAGCTTCTCCTTAGACTTAAACATTATATAGCCAAAGCTCTTAAGCTTGTTCCAGACGTGATTGTCAAGAATCATGCTGTATCCGCCATACTCACTTAAAACAAACGGTCTGCCGTTTGTTTTCGGGAAGTAAACGGGAAGAATGTATCTGTGCTCACTCTTGAAATCACAGCCTTTCTGGTCATGCCATCCGCTGGCGTGGTCAACCCATCTGCTGGGATCGTATGCTTTGACATTGTCGCCTATTCTCTTTGCATCAAACTGACCCCAACCCTCGTTGAAAGGAACCCAACAGCCGATTGATACGCAGTTATAAAGATTATCTATCATCTCATAGAGCTCACGCTCAAAGTCGTCTCTCCACTGTTTCTCACCACGGCTAAACCAAGTATACTTATTATCTTTAACCGTTATATTAAGATTCGGAAGTGCACCTACAAGCACATTATCAATATGCTCGCCGCCGCTCATCATATCCTGCCAGACTATCATTCCGAGTCTGTCACAGTGATAGTACCAGCGCAGAGGCTCAACCTTAATATGCTTTCTGAGCATATTAAAGCCTAAACGCTTCATCTCAGAAATATCAAAAATCATAGCCTCATCATTTGTAGGTGTAAGACCGCCGTCACTCCAATAACCCTGGTCGAGCAGACCACGCTGGAAGTAAGGCTCATTATTAAGCAGCAAACGGGCAATACCCTTTTCATCCTTGCCGATGCTGAACTTTCTCATGCCGAAATAGCTCTTGACGCTATCGACCACTTCGCCATCTTTTTTAACAGTGATATACAAGTCATAAAGGAACGGTGATTCAGGGCTCCAAAGCTTTGCTGACGGCACGGGAATAACACTTTCAACAGCTATCTCGCCGTTGAAAACTTCCGTTTCACCATCCATGACCTTGGCTTCAATAGTGCAACCGTCAAGACTCTCACCCTTGCAAACAAGGTTAAGAGTTTCACTGTCTATATCAGGGGTAAGACGAATAGAGGTTATATGGCTCTGAGCTACAGGCTCAAGCCATACAGTCTGCCATATACCAGAAGTTGCGGTATACCAAAATCCCTTTGATTTTAAAACCTGCTTACCTCTCTGCTGCCAGCCCTTATCCGTCGGGTCATAGACCTTGACAACAAGCTCGTTTTCGCCGTCAGCAAGACAGTCTGTTATATCAAAAGAGAACGGACAGTATCCACCTGTATGCGTACCGACAGACTTACCGTTTACAAACACCTCACACTGCCAGTCAACTGCACCGAAATGCAGAATACAACGCTTAGCGTCAAAGCTACTGTCAAGAGTAAAAGTCTTTCTGTACCAAAGACGCTCATCGGGCTCGAAAGTACGCTGTACACCCGAAAGCTGACTCTCAATAGCGAACGGAAGAATAATCTTGCCGCTGAATTTTTCAGGACGTCCCGCTCCTACGGATGTTATCTCATACTCGCACGGGCCGTTTAAGCACATCCAATCCTTTCTCTCCATCTGGGGACGAGGATACTCCGAATGGGGACAACTTCTGTCAACTTCATCAAACCAACGGGTTTTTAAATCGTTCACTGCTTTTTACCTCCGCCACTGTTTATTTTTCTCAAATATTATACATTAAATGCGTCTTTTTGTCTACTCTCTGTGCCACTTGACACCCTGCGCTGTATCCTCAAGTACGATGCCCATAGCCTTAAGTTCATCTCTTATACGGTCAGCCTCAGCCCAATTCTTGTCTTTTCTTGCCTGAGTACGTGCTTCTATAAGCTTTTCAATATCGCTGTCAAGCTCTTCAGCCTTGCGGTTATATACCAAGCCGAGGACTCCTGTAAGCTCATCAAAAATTTCAGCCGCAGCCTCGCAAAGCTTCTTAGATGCACCTTTGCCGACTACATTTGTATTTATATCACGAACAAGTTCAAATATTGCTGCAATTGCATCTGCTGTATTGAGGTCATCGTCCATGGCAGTTATAAACTGCTCACGGTATTTTCCGAAGCCCTCGATAACCGCTGCATCTGAATCATGTGCATCATCTGCTGCGTTTTTGAGTTCAAAATCAATTGAATCACGGCAGGTGTAAAGTCTTGCAAGCGCTGAAGAACACTGCTCGATTATCTCTGCGCTGTAGTTTATCGGACTTCTGTACTGTGAAGAGATAAGCAGATAGCGAATCGGCTCATAGCCGTACTTCTCTGCAACGTCTCTTACAGTAAAGAAGTTGCCGAGTGACTTTGACATCTTAACATTGTCAACATTGATATAGCCGTTGTGCATCCAATAATTTGCAAAGGGCTTGCCTGTAAAGCATTCGCTCTGTGCAATCTCATTTTCATGGTGCGGGAATATCAAATCCTGACCGCCGCAATGGATATCAATAGTTTCACCAAGATATCTGCAAACCATAGCCGAGCACTCTATATGCCATCCGGGTCTGCCCTTGCCCCACGGAGAATCCCATGACGGCTCGCCGGGCTTTGCAGCTTTCCAGACAGCAAAATCCATAGGCTCACGCTTGACCTCGCCTACCATTATTCTCGCTCCTGCCTCAAGGTCCTCGAGCGGCTGATGTGAAAGCTTGCCATACTCGTCAAACTTCTTTGTGCTGAAATACACATCGCCCTGAGACTCATATGCATAGCCCTTTTCTATAAGAGTAGAAATTATATTTATAATATTATCAATATTCTCAGTTGCCTTCGGATGAACTGTAGCCTCATTGACATTGAGTCCCTTTGCATCTGTCCAGAACTCTTTAATATACTTCTCCGAAACCTCTGAGAAACCTATATTTTCCTCATTAGCTCTCTTGATGATTTTATCATCGATATCGGTAAAGTTCTGAACAAAAGTCACTTTATAATTTCTGTACTCAAGATAACGGCGGAGTATATCAAATATGCAAAGAGGTCTTGCGTTACCTATATGAATAAAGTTATACACAGTAGGTCCGCAAGCATACATCTTAATCTCGCCGGGAGTGATGGGCACCAATTCCTCTTTCTGTCTTGTAAGCGTATTATAAACTTTCATCTTCATTTTTCCTTTCCTTTAATTTATAGTCTTCTCATATTCTTCAAGTTTTTGCTGAAGAACTGAAATTTTATATTCTAACTTGCAAAGCTCCTGCGACACAGGGTCGGGAATATGAACCTGGTCAAGCTCATCCACTCTTATACCGTCACGGCGTACAATTCTTGCAGGAACGCCGACAGCCGTACAGTTAGGCGGAATCTCCTCAAGCACAACAGCGCCTGCCGCTATGTTTGTATTATCGCCTACCTTAAACGGACCAAGCACCTTAGCTCCGGAACCTATCATAACCTTGTTGCCGATAGTCGGATGTCGCTTTCCTGTATCCTTACCAGTACCGCCAAGAGTAACTCCCTGATAGATAGTGACGTCATCACCTATGACGGTAGTTTCTCCGATAACAACACCCGTGCCGTGGTCTATAAAAAAGCGTCTGCCTATCTGTGCCGCAGGATGAATCTCTATCCCTGTCTTTTTTACTGCACGCTGCGAAATCCAGCGTGCAAGAAAAAACAGCTTGTGTCTGTAGCACCAATTAGCCCTTCTATGCATACGAATCGCCTTGAGCCCGGGATAGAGCAAAAGTATCTCAAGCGCACTCCTCGCTGCCGGGTCACGCTGTTTACAAGTCTGTATATCTTCTCTCAAACGGTTGAACATACGCAAGTTCCTTTCTATAGAATAATAAAAAACCTCCGCTGCCTTTCGGCAACGGAGGCGTAATACGCGGTTCCACTCCTGTTTATATCTCTTGCGTGTCGATGCACGCCAAGGCCTTTAACGAAGCCATCCGCACAGAGATACTGTTATTTCCCCCTGTGTGCTGACGGGTGCATTTCACCGCAGATTCCGCAAGGAACGTTTTCAGCTGCCCGCTCCCTCTCTGCTGCTTCTTCAATCGGTTACTTCTCCCGCTAAGCGCATTTGAAATATTCAGCTCATAAAGTATTATATTCAGACTACTTTGAAAAGTCAATAAATTTTTTGCCGTTTATAAGATAAGTGATACCCGACACAACCGTTAATATCGCTGTTATCCACAACAGAATATTCGAAACTCTCGCCAAAGTAAACCATCCGAAATTTGCAAACAGCGAAAAGCTCTCATCAAGCTGCGCCATAAACATTATAAGTATTGTAAAAACCATCTGGCTGACAGTCTTTGCCTTGCCCCAATAATTTGCGGGAATCGCCACGCCTTGAATGGATGCTATAAGACGCACAGATGTTACCGCAAACTCACGAGTAAGAACTATCATAACTATCCATATACTGCACCAGCCCTCCTGCATAAATGCAAGAAGTGCCGCAGTTGTAAGCATCTTATCAGCAATCGGGTCAACAAGTTTTCCGAAAGTTGTTATCTGATTGTTCTTTCTTGCAATCTTTCCGTCCAGCGAATCAGTTATGGCTGCTACTGCAAAAACTATTAGAGCCACCAAATAATGAAACGGAAACTCTATAATCATCAGCAAAAGATATATTGGTGCAAGAATCATTCTTACTACGGTTAATTTATTTGGCAAATTCATAAAATAAGCCCTTTCTCGACATCAAAATTATTTCTTTCCTACTCGGCCAATAAGGTCATATTCGTTAACACCGATTATCTCGACATCAACAAACTCACCGTTATTCAAGTCACGACGTGATGTAAAAACCACCTTACCGTCAATATCCGGAGCATCCATATACGAACGGCCCACATAGCTATCAGTATAAGAATCATAGTCCTCAACGAGAACTCGAAGCGTTTTACCCACAAGTTCATCGTTCTTAACCATGTTTATTTCGTACTGGTCCTGCATTATGACTTCAACTCGACGAGCCTTTACGTCGTCATCGACCTGGTCATCCATATCGGCTGCGGGAGTACCCTCCTGCGGGGAATACTCAAAACAGCCCATCCTGTCAAACTCCATGGCATTGACAAACTCTGCAAGAGCCTCAAACTCATCTTCGCCCTCGCCGGGAAAGCCCGCTATAAATGTTGTGCGAATAACTATATCAGGCATACGCTCTCTGAGTTTTTCAATAACCTCAGTTGCCTGCTCACGTGTGCAATGACGGTTCATGGCACTGAGAATTTTATTGTCTGCATGCTGGAGCGGCAGGTCTATGTAATGAAGCACCTTAGGCTGAGATGCCATAACTTCTATCAATTCATCTGTCACTTTATCGGGATAACAATAGAGCAAACGAATCCACTCTATACCATCAATCTCGCAAAGCCCGTTCAAAAGCTCAGCAAGTTTATATTCACCGTAAAGGTCAATTCCGTAACCCGTTACGTCCTGGGCTACAAGTATAAGCTCTTTTACGCCTTGAGCAGCAAGAGTCTGTGCCTCGTCGAGAATATCCTCCTTAGTACGGCTGCGGAATCCGCCCCTTATAGAGGGAATTGCACAGTAAGTACAACAGTTCGAGCAACCCTCAGCTATCTTCAAGTATGCCCAATAATCAGGGGTCGTAAGCACTCTTCTGCCACAGAGCGGAAGCTGCTCCTTAGGCGGAAAAACATTGGTCTTTTTTCCTTCAAGTGCATCCGAAACTATCTGCACGATATCGGCGTTAGCGCCTATCCCGACAACGGCATCAACATCAGGAATCTCATTGAGAATCTCCTCGCCGTATCGCTCAGACAAACAGCCGGTAACTATAACTGCACCTACAAGACCGTCCTGCTTTAATCCGACCATTTCAAGAATTGTATCTATTGCCTCCTGCTTGGCACTGTCAATAAATGCACAAGTATTGACCAAAACCGCATCTATACGTTCAAAGTCTTCAGCTATCTCAAAGCCTGCATCCTCAAGCTTCGCAAGCATAACCTCGCCGTCAACTTGATTTTTGGGACAGCCCAAAGATACAAATAACACTCTCTTTTTCATAACTGCTCAATCCTTTCGGACAACTAATAGATTGATTATACACTAAAAGAAACAAATTATATTGACAATTAGGAATAATCGTCCTCAAAGCTATCTTCGCCTAAACGTCGCATAGCGGACATTATATCAGAATAGCCGTATCCCAGACGGGTCAAGGCAGCAAAGGTTCGCTTTCTACCCTTTTCATCCTCAAACCGTCCCGCAAATTTCGTCTGCAGTAAGTCAACAATCCTTGAAACATTGTCACACTCGATATTTTCCACACACTCACGTGCGGTCTCACGTGATACGCCACGCCTGCAAAGCTCCTGCTCAATTCTGCGCAAGCCCATGCCCTTTCTCTCAAAAAGCTCCTGTGCAAGACTTTGAGCATACCGCTCATCATCGAGATAACCCATATTCTCCAACCGCTCTACTGCTTCATGCGCCGCATCACTGTCACACTTGCGTGATACCTTGCGTATAAGCTCCTTTGAAGAATGGTCACGGTGCGAAAGTATATTAACAGCCGCATTAAACGCACGGTCGGAGCTTGCCGCTTTTTGAAAAGCAGCAAACTCCTCATCGTCAATTTCATCATCAGAACGAATATCCTGCGAAATCCAAAAGTCCGAAGTCACAGTCATTTTATATTCGCCATCGATTAATATATGTACTTTATTACCTCTACCTTTTTGTGCTGTGATTTTCATAATCAATCGTCATCTACAACTATATCAAGCTTTGCTTTAGCACCTGCTCTGCTTGTCGCTCTCTTGGGAGCCTCAACCGGCTCAGCCACCGGAGCTGCTACGGGTGCACTCGGACGTGCAAGTCTTGCAGCGTTGCTCTCCTCAGCGAGCCTTGCACGAACCTGACCCTCAATCTCTGCCATAAAGTCGGGGTTCTGACAGATATATGCCTTAACATTATCTCTGCCCTGACCCAGACGGTTTTCATTATATGAGAACCATGCGCCGCTCTTGTTGATAATATCATATTTAACCGCAAGGTCGAGTATCTCGCCCTCTTTAGCGATACCCCTACCATACATGATATCAAACTCAGCCTCTTTAAACGGCGGTGCTACCTTATTCTTAACTATCTTAGCCCTTGTCCTTGAGCCGATAAACTCATTGCCGGGACCTTTGAGCTGCTCAATTTTACGCACATCTATACGAATAGATGCATAGAACTTTAGCGCACGGCCGCCCGTTGTTACCTCGGGATTGCCGTACATAACGCCGACCTTCTCACGAAGCTGATTTATAAAGATTATAATAGCATTAGACTTGGATATTGCACCTGCAAGCTTTCTCAATGCCTGAGACATAAGTCTTGCATGCAGACCCACGTGAGAATCACCCATATCGCCCTCAATCTCAGAACGGGGAACAAGTGCCGCAACGGAGTCAACAACTATAACGTCAATAGCGCCCGAACGAGTAAGTGCCTCTGTTATCTCAAGTGCTTGCTCACCGTTATCCGGCTGAGAGACAAGCAAAGAATCAACATCGACACCGAGATTTGCAGCGTATATGGGGTCGAGAGCGTGCTCAGCGTCGATAAACGCTGCCTCGCCGCCAAGCTTCTGTGCCTCGGCAACAACATGCAGTGCAAGAGTTGTTTTACCAGAAGATTCAGGACCGTAAATCTCAATTATTCTGCCTCTGGGAAGTCCGCCGATACCGGTTGCTGCATCAAGAGTTACAGAACCCGTGGAAATAGCTTCAACGTTCATCCCTGTATTTTGACCAAGTCTCATTATCGAGCCTTTTCCGTATGCTTTCTCAATCTGAGCGAGTGCGGTTTCAAGAGCTTTTTGTTTATCTGCCATAGCACAATCATTCCTTTCTAATCTGCCGTACAAATGTTCTGTTTGTATTGTACAACATCCCTGCACAAAAATCAAGCATATTTTTAAATTTCAAAAAATTTTTTATTTTGTAAGAAATGCGATGTTTATTGCATGGTCGCCGACACGCTCGAAGTCTATAATCGTATTCATATAGAGCATACCTGATTCGGTGTTGCACTCCTTGCGATTAAGACGGAAGATATGAGCATCCTGGCACTCATCCGCCAAGTCGTCTATATGCTCCTCAAGCTCGGACAGCTCTCTTTTTTCATCTTCGCTTATTTCATGATTGTTGAACGCATGAATGGACCTGTCCACAAGAGTTATTACATTATTAAACAAATCCTTGAGTTCCTCACTGGCTACCTCCGATATAGTTAATCCGTCAACAAGATTGCGCTTGGCCGCTTCTGCAAGGTTTATCGCATGGTCGCCTATACGCTCAATATCATTGATGACATGGAACACGTTTGCAATATACGCAGAGTCCTTGTCCGATATTTCAAGAGCATTGAGTTTTACAAGATAAGAAGTTATATTGTGGTTAAGGAAGTTGATAACATCCTCGTTTTCAAAAACTTCATCAAGTCCCTTATCGTTTCTGTTGATTAGCGCACGGGCACTGGTACAGAAGTTGTCCCTTGCTATCTGAGCCATACGAGCAACCTCATTGCCTACCTGCATAACTGCAAACGGCGGTGTGTTAAGCAGACGGTCATCGATAAATTTCAAGTGCATCTCACTCTCATGCTCGTCCGAACCGGGGATAATCTTGCAAGAGAGCTTAACAAGAAGATTTGCAAACGGAAGCATTACAATGGTTGAAACAACGTTAAATATAATATGTGATATGGCTATCTGCGAAACAGGGTCATCCGTCATACCCTCTATCCATGAAACATATGGCGTGAGTAAAGCTATGAGCACAAATATTCCTGTACCAAGAACGTTAAACAGCAAATGTATTATAGCCGCACGCTTTGAGTTCTTCTTTGTACCTGCAGTTGAAATAAGTGCTGTGACACACGTTCCGATATTCTGACCGAAGAGGACAAATATAGAAAACTTCAGCGGGACAAGGCCCTGCATAGCAAGCGCCTGAAGAATACCGATAGAGGCAGATGAGCTTTGAATAAGTGCAGTCATAACCATACCTATCAATATTCCCGCTAACGGATTTGTAGCTTTGATAATGAAATCCTGGAACGGTTGAAAGTCTCTGAGCGGTTTCATAGCCGAGGACATCATGCTCATACCGACAAAGAGAAGTCCGAATCCGATAAGAATATTACCAATATTTTTTGACAAGGTCTTTTTGGTTGCCATGAGCAAGACTACACCTATCAAAACTGCAACAGGTGCTATCTCAGAGAAATTCAAAGCAATAAGCACGGAAGTAACTGTTGTACCAATATTGGCACCCATAATTACTCCAACTGCTTGCAAAAGATTCATTATTCCCGCATTGACAAAACCTACAACCATAACCGTTGTAGCAGACGATGATTGAATAACAGCCGTGACAACAAAGCCTACCAAAACAGCAAGCAATCTGTTACTTGTTAAAACCTCAAGCAGACGCTTAAGCTTTGAGCCTGCTGCGTTCTCAAGTCCGTCACCCATGATGCGGATTCCGAAAAGGAAAAGGCCTATTCCTCCGGCAAGCGAAAGGATATTCGTTATTGTCATAAGTCAGTCCTCTTTTTGATGCATTTGTTGATTGTTCTCTGATACACTCGTTTTTTGTATAATCAGCGCAACATCTTTTATATCATATCAATTATTATTTTAAAAGTAAACATCAAAATTTTTAAATATTTTTATCTTACCTCAAAAACAGCACCCCAATATAAATATATCGGAGTGCTGTTCGAATTATTTAATAAATTTTACAAGCTCGTCTGTGTCATCAAGATTGATGCGCTTGGAAATAATATAGGTTTTAAAAGTTCCGTCTGCCTTCTTCTCGCCGAACTGACCGTATGAAGATGTGACAACTGTACCGTCATCAAGTACCACGTTTCCGCAATAGCCTGTATCTGCATTTGCCCTTTTAACAGGCGCTGTCTGACCCTTAAGATATGTATGAGCAATCTTAAGTCTATACTGACCCTGAGTGCCGTTTTTCAAGTCTTCATATGTTCCAACCCATGCAACATAGCCCTCACTCATCCAATTCGGAGAAATATCATAGTTCTCCTTTATCTTCTTCGGGTCACGCTCTATCGAACGGAAAGTGATAAACAGTCTGCCGTCCTTCGTATAATCAGCCTTATGACGCTCACCGTTGATTGATGACGGTGCATGTACAGGCTTTGACCAAGTCTTTCCCTCGTCACGTGAAAATGAAAGCAAGGAGTTTTCCTTTTTGGTATTTGAACGGCTGATAAGGCAGAGCTCATCGCCTTTACCGCAATCGGAGCGAACAACCTCAACCTCACACATATTTGAACGCTTTTCAATTTTTCTGTGCTGGGCAAAATACTTTTCAGGCTTGCTCCACTGCATCTCGCCGTTTTCATCAAATGTCAAAATGGTTTTAAAGTTGTGGAACTTGCGGTCATGGAAGAAGCCCATCCACTTGTCTACAAACTTTCCGTTTTCCTTTAGTCTTGTAAGCGATGCCATTGAAACTATCGGGATATAATTATAGCCGTCTGCCTTAGAATAAAAAGTCTTAAACTCGCTCCATGTTTTACCCTCATCATATGACAGGGAACAATTGAACCCTCCCGGAGTGCTCAAGCCAGGCCACTTTGCGTTGCCACAGATGAGAATAAGTCTGTCAGGTGTATTTTCATCCTCAAACTCAAGACGATATACAGTAGGAGTTTCAAGTGATTTTTTCCAAGTTTCAGGCGGATTCTCAATCTGAGAAGTATAGCTCTTTCCACCGTCGGTACTTATTCTGTTAAGAACAGCCCCCTTACCGTGTCCTTCAGGGTAAACCGTTAACACATCGCCGTTTTTAAGAAGAATTGAATCAGGATGTCCAAGGTAATCCTTAGTATTGTCAACGACAGTCGGCTCATAGAGATAAGCGTATTTCTCATCCAGACCCTGCGGCTTAACGCTTAAATCGAGCTGCGGAATTTTATAATCTTCACCCTTGAATTTTTTCCTAAAAAGTCCCATATTTATCTCTCCAAAATCATTCTGTTATAGCTTTTATTCTAAATGCTCTGACTCCGTGAGGAGGAACATATGCCGAAAGCGTTGAGGCAACCTCAATAGTCTCTTTGCTCCAAAGGTCAAAAGCTTCATATCTTCCCGCAACGGGATTTGTTACATAAGAGCGGCACACTATGTCGTTCATGCTGTGTTCAAACAGTCTGCACTCGTTACCCTTGTTAAAGAAGCATACCGCTACATCTCCGTTTGCAAGCGGCTTTACAAGCGTATCCGCAACTATATTTGTCTTGATTCGCCTGCACTGCTGACCAAGCGGGTCCTGGTCAATGGCTATGACATCCTTATTTGTCAGAATTTTCAAGACATCGCTATCTGTATCAACAGAGCCGTCCTCACGGATAAAACGTCGGATATCGTTGCCAAGAATCAGCGGTGCTGCCATAAAGCTCCAGAGTGTAAAGTGACTGATATTCTCATCGGCAGTAAGTTCACCGTTACCCACTTCAAGCATATCGGGGTCATTCCATGCGCCGACAGATGCATACTTAAAGAGCTTGACATTGACCTCATATATGCTCACAACCGAAGCCCAATTCGGACGGATATCGGGTGTTGTGCGCCAGAGATTGCCCGCCTTGCGGCCCCATTTCCACGGTAGGTTCTTACCCCACTCGCAGATAGAATATACTATCGGCCGTTCGGGATTGCCTGTTTTCTCTGCGTACTCACGGGTAGCTTTTTTCAGCTCCTCACCCATTCTCGTGTACTGTATGGCTGCACTGTCCTGTCTCGATGCTACGGGATTATACAATTTAATAGTATTTGAGCCCGCATTGAGTTTGACTTTTATCTGATGTCTGCCATCAGCAGTAAAGCCTCTGCTCGGCGGAATCTTTGTTGTATACAAATCATCGCCGTTTATAAGCAGTTCAAGATATTTGTAACTGTTGCTCTTCTTGCGGATTCCGAGAGTGATAACATATTCGCTATCCTCTTCAACCTCAACATTAAACACAGCATAACCCGCATTAGCTGAAAGTCCGCCTATAAATTTGCCCGTTGAAAGACGTTCATCTTCAAGCACCTCGGCTTCTCCGTAAAGCTGTGCAACTTGAGCAGTATACGTTCTCTCAAACTTGCCACCTTCAAGTCCTATTGAAAGATACTCAATATAAGGCGCTCTCATCGGAAGCGGTATATTATGACAGAAATCATACTTAAAATACTCCGCTCCCCACTCGGCAAAAGTTTTGGCATCAACAGCCTCATAACCCATGCTCGAAGGCAAATCCTCACAGGTAAGTGTACCGTTCGAGGTATAAATACCGAGCTTTAAGCCCATATCATTTACAGCCTTTACAAGAGCAGGTATCCCGCTCGGAAAATTAATAAGGTCACCCTGCAGTCTGCCGTTATCGTCCCTTATGGAGGACTGCCAGCAGTCGTCAAGATTGACATAACAGTATCCTGCATCTGCAAGACCCGAATCACGCATCGCACGTGCTGTTTCAAGTATAAGATTTTCGTCTATCTTATTTCTGAAAGTATTCCAGCTCGACCATCCCATGGGAGGAGTCAATGCTACACCGTTATCATATTTTGAATCTACCGGAAAGTTAAGCTTTACGCTGTTCGCCGCTTTTTTAGCAATGTCTGCTGCAAAATCAACTATTGATTTCATCGCCTTAATCCTTTCTTATCCAAATATATACAGTATAATTATAACTTCTTGCAGCAAAAATATCAACCAATTAATGGAGCTTTATCCGGTTGTTAAAGAATCTTTTTTGTGATATCATTGAAACATATCCTTTTTATTATATTTACGGAGGCATCCATGAGCACTCAAAGACTTATAAATACTTTTATTGATTATGTGTCCGTCGGCAGCGAAAGCGGTAACGAGCGTGAATTCTGCGAAGCACTTGAAAAAGACCTCATTGACATCGGTTTTCAAGTTGAGCGCAGCGAAATGGGACACCTGTGCCAATCAAACGGATTTAATATACACGGATATCTGCCCGGCGAAGGCGAAAGCATTCTGCTCTGCTGTCACATGGACACAGTCAAGCCCGGCTGCGGTATAAAGCCTATTGAAGAAAACGGTATTATCCGCTCTGAGGGTGATACAATTCTCGGTGCAGATGACAAGTCAGGTATCGCAGAGATAACCGAGGCTGTGCGCAGACTCAAAGAAAGCAATACGCCGCACAGGCCCATAGAGATTATGTTCACCCTATGCGAAGAGGTCGGACTTCTCGGCTCAAAGTTTGCGGATTACAGCAACGTTAAAAGCAAAAATGCGCTTGTGCTTGACGGAGAGGAAATCGGTGAAATAGTAAACACAGCGGCAGCAAACATCGTTATGTCATTTCACTTTTTCGGCAAAGCCGCACATGCGGGAATATGTCCTGAAAACGGAATACATGCGCTCAAAGCTGCTGCACGTGCAGTTGACAACATCCCCGTAGGTCACGTTGACGACATAAGCGTTATGAACGTCAGCAACTTCTTATCACCCGGTGCCACAAATATTGTAGCTCCTCGTGCCGACTTCAACATGGAGTTTCGCTCATATGATGAAGGCAGAGTTCAGCAACACATAAAGACAGCCATAGAAGCAATTGAAGAAGCGTGCAACCGCTACGGAGCTACCTACACCTGTGAGAGTGAAAGGCACTCGGAAGCTTTCAGCGTAGACCCCGATTCCCAGTTTATAAAAGATATATTTTCAGCATATGAACGTATCGGAGTCACCCCGTATCTCGAAAAAACTCTCGGCGGATGCGATGCCTCAAACCTTGCAACACACGGTATCAATGCCGTCAACATAGGTACAGGCATGCGTGATGTGCATACAACAAGCGAATATATCAAGGTTGACGACATGGAAAAAAGCGTATGTTTTCTGTATGAACTTTTAAAAATCTAAAACTTTTAAAATTTTTCTGATTTTTTTGGACACTTTTGTTTTTTGTGCGTCTTTATAGTTGAAGGGGTCCAAAAAAACAAAAAGAAAGAGGTTTTAATTATGTTCGGTAAAAAATTTAAAAGAAAAACTATTTCAAACGTAGCAGTATTCGACCTTCGTCCCTATGCAGTAGGAGACTCTTTAAGTTCAATCAAAAAAATCGAAAACGTCGCCACTCTTATCATTCCTAAGGATATGGACGAAAAAGCCGCTACAGCTTTCGCAAAAATCACTATCAAAAATGTCGCTTCCACAATAAAGCTTGACAAAGATGCTGAAGTCCACACTTCAAACGGTTCAGCCGTTATCGAAAGCATTAACGACCCGGGTGTACATCTCATAAACGGTATAAATATAATCAAAAACATTGCACCCGACAAAGACATACAGCTCATGATAAACGGAATCGTTATTTTTGACAAAGCCTGTAAAGACAGAGTAAACATAATTGCGTGTAACGGTATCACCCATTATGTAGACCTTTCCGGCGATGTGAAGCTTTATCCAAACAAGACATCAATTGATGCAAAATCCCTTCAATACGTTGATAACGGTATAACCTTTGTTGCAGGAAACAAAATAATTCTTGAAGATGATGTCACTTCCGATATCCTCGCTGAAAAGAACGTTAAACTTGTCGCAGGAAACAAAGTCGTATGTGGCGACGATGCCATGGCATATGTACGCACAAACGCAATTGTAGGAAACAAAGTTCAGAGCTTGGAAGAATACAATAAGCTTTTAGAGAAAGAAAAAGACGTAAAGTAATGACTTCAAAAAATATTTTTGACAAAGTTTATAATGATTTTTTTAAGGATGTTTACTCCTATTTCTCGCTGTGTTTTGACATAGACACCGCCGAGGACCTGACTCAGCAGACCTTTTTGGGTGTTTGGCGGTTCATGAAAGAAAAGGACAGTCTGCCCTTTTCAAACACTCGTGCTTTCGTTTTCCGCTGTGCAGTAAACGTCAAGAATGACTATCTGCGTCGAAAGCAAGCACGGCCAAAAGAAAGCAGACTTGAAGCGAGTATGTTGTTCGGGTATACATACAGTCATCAAACTACTCAGCAGATAGCTGTAGGAGAAGCACTCAAAGCGTTGGACTTTGAGGACAGAGATGTGCTGCTGCTAAAAAACATGGGACTTTCATCCTCTGACATCGGCAAGGCATACGGTATATCAGCATCTGCTGCAAGGTCAAAGCTGTCAAAAGCCCGTTTGGCATTCCGCAAAGAACTCGAAAAGCAAGGAGTGAACATAGAATGAAAAAAGAAGATAAACTCATAAAAGATATGTTGAGCGCCGTTCAGGTAGAAAAACAAAAAGCGATAACAAAAATTCCGCTTGATGCTGAAATCGATTCGGAAACTCTGGCAAATCAGCAGAATCTCCTTTACAAGCGCATACTTGAACAGACTCTTAAAATTGAAGAAAACTAAAAATACGGAGCAGATTAAATCTGCTCCGTATTTTTTATTTATTAACTTATCAGACTTTGAAATTTACCGCTGTATCGCCCTTCGCGTCTGAACCGAACTCATAGTCCTTACCGGGAAGAATAGCGTTGAGGATTATACCTACAAGTGCACCGATAGCAAGACCGGAAAGGCTGATTGTAATATTGCCAATCGGAATCTGGATTGCGCCTGCATAGTTAACGCCGATTGAAAGAACAAGAATGATAGCTGCAATGATAACATTTCTGCTCTTCTCAAAGTCAACCTTATTTTCAACAACATTACGCACACCGACTGCTGAAATCATACCGTAGAGGACAAGCGAAACACCGCCGATTGTTGCTGTGGGCATGAGGCTTACAAGAGCTGCAAACTTGGGTGAGAATGAAAACAGGATAGCAAAGATAGCCGCAATTCTGATAACTCTGGGGTCATAGACCTTTGAAAGTGAAAGAACGCCTGTATTCTCGCCGTATGTTGTGTTTGCAGGTGCACCAAAAAGTGATGCAAGGCTTGTTGCAAGACCGTCACCAAGAAGTGTTCTGTGGAGACCGGGGTCTGCAATATAATTTTTCTTACAGGTTGATGAAATAGCGCTGATATCGCCGATATGCTCAACCATTGTTGCAAGGGCGATAGGCATAATTGTGATGATTGCTGTTACAAGGAAAGACTTGTCAACATTGCCACTAAAGAGACCGAATACTGTATCTTCCATTTTAAAAGGAAGACCTATCCATGCAGCGTCCTTGAAAGCCTCGAGCTTTGCGGGGTCAAGAGTCTGCATAGCGCCTGTGAAGTGAAGAATAACAGCTATAAGTGACGAACCGAGAACACCGAGCATAATGGGAATGATTTTTATCATGCCCTTGCCCCAGATGTTACATACTATAACAATTGCTATTGCAATAACTGCTACAAGCCAGTTTGCTGAACAGTTGCTGATTGCAGAGGATGAAAGTGTCAAACCGATTGCTATAATGATAGGACCTGTTACGATGGGCGGGAAGAAACGCATAACTTTCTTTGCGCCGAAAGCTTTAATAAGACCTGCAAGTACAAGATAAAGAAGTCCTGCACAAGCAACGCCTACGCAAGCATAGGGAAGAAGTGAATAATCCGAAATGGGATTGCCTGCTTCGTCTGCACCGATTGTTGTGATTGCTGCATATCCGCCGATGAAAGCGAAAGATGAGCCGAGGAATGCAGGAACCTTACCCTTTGTAAGCAGATGGAACAGAAGTGTACCCAAGCCCGCAAACAGAAGTGTTGCAGATACGCTCAAGCCTGTGAGCGCAGGAACAAGAACTGTAGCACCGAACATTGCAAACATATGCTGCAAACCCAAAACCAACATTCTTGGTGCGCCGAGTTCACGGGCATCGTAGATGCCTTTGCTGAAATCAACTTTTTTCTTTGACATTGTTTTTTCAACCTCCAAAAAATATAATACCTCTTTTTTGCCACATATTAATGCAGCTTACCATAAAAAAACCTCGCCGCAGAGCTAGGCAAGGCAAAATACAAATACACTATTCCGCTTTTCGCATCACCTTGTCGGCGTCTGAGCTCCGCTTTTTAAGGTTTGATTAATTTTATCACAGGTTTTTATTGTTGTAAACACATTGCGACAATTTTTTTATGGGTTTTATTTTTTCCGTCAAATTATACAGCAAACGCCCCCAATTTTTGGCAACTTAATTTATAGGTTTTATGCTATAATTATGTTGTATTTCTTTTTGTCAGTTTATAAAACTTTTTCTTGGAGGAGTATCTATGCTTTATAAGCAAAATTACTTGAGTTCATTGCCGGATTCCTTATTCAAGAATCCAACATCCGAATACCGTGGCGCTCCGTTCTGGGCATGGAACTGCGCCCTTACCAAGGATGAGCTTCTAAGACAGATTGAAGTTTTCAAGGAGATGGGATTAGGCGGATTCCATATGCACGTGCGTACTGGTCTTGAAACCGAATATCTCAGCGATGAGTTCATGCGTCTTATTAAAAACTGCGTTGACAAAGCAAAAGACGAAAAAATGCTCGCATGGCTCTACGACGAGGACAGGTGGCCCTCAGGTGCCGCCGGCGGTATTGTAACAAAAGATGAACAGTACCGTGCAAGACATCTGCTTTTCACCACCAGACCGTATAACGGTACTGTCGGCTTTACCGACGACTCATCGTCCCGTGGAGCACGCAGCGAAAACGGCAAACTTATCGCCTGCTATGACGTCACGCTCGACAGCGATGGCTATCTTGCCTCATATAAACTGACTGACGAAGGCACTCCTGCTCAGGGCACCAAATGGTACGCATACCTTGAGATACACGGTGCTAACCCGTGGTACAACAACCAGAGCTATGTAAACACTCTTGATAAAAAAGCTATTGAGCGTTTCATAGAAGTTACACACGAAAAATATAAGGAGCACGTCGGTGATGAGTTCGGCGAAACTGTCCCCGCTATCTTCACCGATGAGCCGCAGTTCACACGCAAGGACAGATTAGACAACTCTACTGACCTTGAAGACATCATCATGCCGTGGACTGACGATTTCCCTGACACATACAAAGATACATACTCGCAGGATATCATGGATAGTCTGCCTGAGATTTTCTGGGACCTTCCCGACGGCAAAATCTCCGTTGCGAGATACCAATATCACGACCACATAGCAGAGAGATTTTCCGATGCGTTCGCCGATACCTGCGGTGAGTGGTGCCGCAAAAATGGAATAGCTCTGACCGGCCATATGATGGAAGAGCCGTCGCTTGACAGTCAGGCTGCAGCACTCGGCGAGGCTATGCGTTCATACAGAGGTTTTGACTTGCCCGGTATAGATATGCTCTGCTCAAACAAGGAATATACCACCGCAAAGCAAGCGCAGTCCGCAGCACACCAATTCGGCTGTGAGGGTGTTCTTTCCGAGCTATACGGCGTTACTGACTGGAACTTTGACTTCCGTGGTCACAAACTAAACGGTGACTGGCAGGCAGCTCTGGGTGTAACGGTACGAGTTCAGCATCTCTCATGGGTCTCCATGAAAGGCGAAGCGAAACGTGACTACCCCGCTTCTATCAACTATCAGTCCCCCTGGTATAAAAAATATTCATGCATAGAGGACCACTTTGCAAGAGTTAATACCGCACTGACAAGAGGTACTCCTGTTGTGCGTGTAGGCGTTATTCACCCGATTGAAAGCTACTGGCTGCACTGGGGACCCAACGACAAATCGGGTCTTATGCGCCGTGAGCTTGACGAAAAGTTCAAAAACCTTACAGAATGGTTGCTTTTCGGTTCAGTTGATTTCGATTTCATCAGCGAATCGCTGCTGCCAATCCAGTGCGAAGAAGGCTCTAATCCACTCAAAGTTGGCAAGATGAATTATGATGTCATAATCGTACCCGACTGCGAAACTCTGCGCTCCTCAACTATTGACAGACTCCAAAAATTCAGCGCAGACGGCGGAAAGCTTATATTCATGGGCAGCGCTCCCGCACTCGAAAACGCCATTCCCTGCGAACGTGGAAAAGATTTGTGCAAAAAGAACACACTTATCCCATTCACCCGTGCCGATATTTTAAAAGAACTTGATGCATACCGCACATTGTGTATCCGCCTCGATGACGGATATATGCCCGATGGTCTTGTACACCAGGTACGTGACGACGGCGACAGCCTTTGGCTCTTTGTCGCAAACTCGCACGAGCCGTACAACAAGTTCGTTACCAACAGCAAGGATATCGTAATAACTCTCGAGGGCGAGTTCTCTCCTGTTATCTACAACACCATGAACGGCGAAATAGAGCCTATCAACTTCGAATACATAAACGGCAAAACCGTAATTAAAGCTGAACTGTATGACTATGACAGCTTACTCCTCCGACTTTACAAAGGTCCCGGAGACTGCTGTCTGACTGCCTATTGCGAAAGCCAGAAATTACAGATATCACTTCCTGCAGAAGTTGACTACACTCTCGATGAGCCGAACGTAATGCTTCTCGACATGGCTAAATTCGCTCTTGATAAAGATGAATTTTCCGACTATGAAGAGGAACTTCTCAGAGCCGACAACATCTGCCGTGAGAAGCTCGGCTGGTCTAAGAGAGGCGGCGCAGTCGTTCAGCCGTGGGTTATTGACGAGGCCATCCCTGAGCACACAGTTTCACTACGTTTTGCAATCAACAGTGACATAGACTACACAGGCGCTATGCTCGCTCTTGAAGATGCAGAAAAAGCAGAAATTACCCTCAACGGCGAAAAGGTTTCAAATGATATTATCGGCTGGTATGTCGACAAATCCATAATGACCGTCAAACTGCCTCAGATAAGGAAAGGTGAAAATATACTCGACATCACTCTGCCTTTCGGACGCAGAACAAATGTTGAGTGGTGTTATCTGCTCGGTGATTTCGGTGTCGAAGTCAGAGGAAAAATAAAGAAAATTATCTCAAAACCCGACAAGCTCGCTTTCGGCAATATTGTACCGCAGGGGCTCCCCTTCTACGGCGGAAACATAACATATCACATGGATATTACCAGCGAGGGCGGAAATCTGTTAGTCAACGTGCCGCACTACGAAGGCGCATTGACAGAGGTGTTCCTCGACGGCGAGAGCAAGGGAGAAATCATTTTCTCACCTTACAATCTCGAAATAAAGAATGTTACCGCAGGCAGCCACCGTCTTGATGTCAAGCTCTACACAAACCGCAAGAATTCATTTGGCACAGTTCACCTTTCCGATGCAAACTTCCATTGGATAGGACCTGACGCCTGGCGTACGAAAGAATGCTGGTGGAGCTATGAATACTTCCTGTGCACCGCAGGTATTTTGTCCTCACCTATAGTTTACAAATTAAAATAATATAAAGGAGCAAAAAAGATGAAAAAGACCTTTAAATCATCTCTTGCGTTTATTCTTGCGCTGACTATGATTTTCTCATGTGCTTTTGCATCTTCAGCCTCAGCTGAAACCGCACAACCCTCTGACGACGGTATAACTCTTGCCGAGTTGCCCAAAAAGCTCATGGATGCCGCAAAATACGCATACTACCTTTACGAAACCTATATGCCGCAAGAAGTCAAGGATATCAACAACAACGTAACAGACAGCGTAGGTAATCTTTTGACCCTTGACCCGACCATCATAACTATTGACGGTAAAGATTACAACCTTACCTCTCTTATAGGTCTTATATCCGTACTCGGAAAGCTTGAAACAACCAAAGAAAAGACTGCGGTAGGCATGAAATATCTTGAACTGCTCTTCACTAAAATAATACAGTTCATAGCAGACCTGATTCCCATGCCCAGCGGGCTTACAAAACTCGAAGACTACAAGCCCGAAAGTAAAAACTTCTACAAAGGCAGCAAAACCTTTGCAACCGAGGCTGCTGACAATGCCAAGTGGCATCTCGGATACAGCCAGGCAAGCCTTGTCCCCGACGATGTCCTCAACGGAAATTACTATCTCGCAGGTTACCTGCTTCAGAATTTCCCGTCAAACACAGTTGAAACCGTACTTGATGACATGAAAGTACGTACCATTGTTATCGACGACGGACGTGGCAAGGCAGCTTTCTCTACAATAGAGTGTATCGGACTTGCAAACGCAGACGTAAAGCAGATACGTGAACGTGTTGAAAAAGAGCTTAAAGACAGCGGTATCATTTCCGTCAACGTTTTCGCAACACACTGCCACAGCTGTATAGACACTCAGGGTCTTTGGAATCCCTTCTTCCTCAAAATGGGCAAAAACATTGCCGTTTCTCTTACAGGATTCGGTAAGTACTCATCAGGCACTGACCCGAAATATATGGAGTTTCTGTATGATACCACCGTTGATACTATCGTGGAAGCTTGCAAAAATATGGAGCCGGGCGAGCTCTATGAAGCTACAATGGAGCTTTCCGACGATTACTTAAGCGATGACAGAGGTGTCTATGAAGCTGTTTCAAACCTCACAAGACTTCGCTTTGACCCCGATGATGAGAATTCAAAGGAAACCTATATAGTAAACATGTCTGCACACCCGTATATCACCGGTCTTAAGACAGATAAGAGCAGCGGCAAAGAGCTTTCCGCTGACTACACCTACTATATGGAAGAAATCATCAGCAGTAACGAAAACAACAACACAAACTTTATGTTCATAAACGGTGCGCTCGCAGGTATCTACTCTGCAAGAGGCGTCACAAACGACGGTGTTGATACTGTTCGCAGAAGCGAAGAAGCCACCCGCTATGGTCATGAGCTTGGACGCATGGTCGTTGCTATGGACATGAGCATCGACGACATAAAAGCTGCCGGCGATTGGCTGACTAATGATAAGTTCTATCAGGATAACATCAAGCTCATCAACGAGAATACAGAACTTACAGCTGAAGAAAAAGCAGAAAGACTTGAAAACATCAGCGTCTGGTACGAAGACTGGCAGCCCGTTGAAGAAACGAAAGTTGAGCCTATTCTCAACATCATACACAAGGAAGTTATCGTCGAGATAACAAATCCCGTGATTGAGGCTGTCGGCAAGTGCAAGCTCGTAAACAATGAGATTTTCTATGATAAAAACAAAACACTCTATTCGGTAACTGAAATTGGCTATCTCGAAATCGGCAAGAATATCAAAATTGCTCTGTTGCCCGGTGAAATCAATCCCGAAATCGTAACAGGCAACGGCGAGTGCCTTGGCGAAAACTCTTTCTCAGGAGTAGATTTCGGATATCCGTCAATTAACGAGATTGTCAGCGACTACTGCGGAGATGAAACTGAAGTCTTTGTTTTCGGTGAGGCTAACGATGCCTGCGGTTACGTCGTAACTGACAACGACTACTGTATGATTTTCTTTGATGACTCAGACACCTTCGGAGACCACTATCAGGAAACCATCTCATTCGGACGCACCGTAGCTTCTACACTCGTTAAAGGCTACGTCGAAATGATGAAAGAAATCAAAAAATAGACAGCATACAAAAAGCCGCCGCAAGAAATTTCTTGCGGCGGCACTTTTTATTTTATTCGTCAAACAAATCGTCTGTCATGGCAACAGCCTCTTCACGCAGACGGTTTTCCTCATCAAAATCCTGCACGTATGTGCCGTCAGCCTGCTTTCTAAGCACACTTCCCTCATGCAAACCCTCAGGCAGAAATGACAGTGATATATTTACCATTGTATCGCCATCCTCACAGACAGCAAAACCGTTTTCAATTCTATCCACAATATAATATCCCATAAACTAACATTCCTATCTTTCTGAATCTGCAAAAGCTGTTTTCAGATTCTTTCCGTCTGACCCGACAATTATAGTGCCCTTAAGGTCTGTGCGCTCATAATCCACACCTGATTTGTCAAGCAGCTCAACTGTCTCCCTATGCGGATGACCGTAGTCATTGTCCTTTCCGCAGGATATCAGAGCCAGCGACGGCGAAACTGCTTTGAAAAATTCCGCACAGGTTGAAGTGCTGCTGCCGTGATGTCCCATCTTCAAAACATCTGCTTCAACATCAGCTCCGCTGTCAAGGATACGCCTTTCGGATGCTGCTTCAGCATCGCCTGTAAACAGGAAAGAATTACTGCCGTAATCAAGACGCATTACAACAGAAGCATCGTTCAAATCTTCAGGTGTGCCGACCGGTCCGAGAATCGTTATCTTAGCATCACCCAGCATATATTCAGCCTGAGGCTTTGCGGAAATCGTCTTTGCGCCGCTTGCTTTGACCGCCTTTATCAACTGTTTATATATACTTGTGGTTGGCACAAGCTTATTGGGAAGTTTCGGCATTATAACTTTCTCAACCTCAAATGCCTCAATCACCTTAGGCATACTTCCTATGTGGTCGGAATGAGGATGCGTTGCCACTACATACTCAAGCTTTTCAACGCCAATCGCTTTGAGATAGTTTATTATTGTTTCGTCGTTTCCACGCTCACCTGCATCAATCAGCATAGCGTGAGATTCAAACTTCACAAGTATGCTGTCACCCTGACCGACATCTATCATATGTACCGTGAGCGGTTGTTCGGCTGCAGATGCATCCTCAACCGCTGTTTCGCCGCCAGACAGCAGTTCTCCCCATGTGGGAACGTCAAACGGCAGGTTCATATACGGTGCGGCTGTTATCAGGACTATCACCAGCGCCGCTATAACAAGTGTGATTATCTTCTTTTTCTTATCTTGGTTTACGTTTGTTGTACTTTTGTCCTGCATTGGAGCTGTTCCCCTTATAATTATTTTTCGGCTGTCTCGGCTTTATCAAACAGTTTTTACCCATTCCGATAAGGTCGGTTCTGCCCGCTCGTTTAAGTGCCTCTTCAACCAAATCTCTGTTCTTCGGGTTGAAGTACTGCAACAATGCACGCTGCATCGCCTTTTCATGCGGATTCTTTGCAACGAACACCTCTTTAAGTGTATACGGGTCGAGTCCTGTATAGAACATACAAGTCGAAACCGTTCCCGGAGTCGGATAAAAATCCTGAACCTGCTCCGGACGGATATTCTCTCTTTTCAAAAATTGCGCCAGCTCCACAGCATCCTTCAGAGTGCTGCCAGGATGTGATGACATCAGATAAGGCACAAGATACTGCTCCTTACCGGCCTGCTTGCTAAGCGCAAAATATCTGCGTGCAAACCTTAGATATGCCTCAATATGAGGCTTGCCCATATAGTCGAGCACAGCGGCAGAACAGTGCTCCGGAGCAACTTTAAGCTGACCGCTGACGTGATATTTTACAAGCTCTTCAAAAAAGCTCTCATCCTTATCCTCAAGCAGATAGTCATAACGTATTCCCGAACGGATGAATACACGCTTGACCTTCGGCAGCTCCCGAAGCGTTCTGAGAATATCAAGATACTCCTCATGGTTCGCTTCAATACGTGGACAAGGCTTTGGTGCAAGACATTTTTTGCCCTTACAAAGACCTCGTTCAAGCTGTCCGCTGCATGACGGCGCTCTGAAATTCGCAGTCGGACCGCCGACATCATGTATATATCCCTTAAAGCGGGGATTCTCTGTCAGCTTCTTAGCCTCTTTGACTATAGACTCTTTACTTCTGGCAGTTATAAATCTTCCTTGATGAAATGCGAGAGAACAGAAGTTGCACGCTCCGAAACACCCACGGTTATGGGTTATGGAAAACTCAACCTCTTCAATTCCAGGTACACCGCCGAGCTTTTCGTAGGACGGATGATACGTCCTCATAAAGGGAAGTTCGTACACACGGTCAAGCTCCTCTGTAGTCAGAGGAGGCATTGGCTTATTCTGCACAAGCATCTTTGTGCCGTGGCGCTGTTTTACCATCTTACCTCGTACAAAGTCATGCTCATCCTGCTGTATTCTGCATGCAATAGCGTACTCACGCTTATTATTCTGACAGTTTTCAAACGACGGACACTCAGTTCCGCCAAATGGTGTATCCTTTGTATCAACGGCATAGCAGGTACCGAGAATATCGTGCATCTCGGATATCTTTTCGCCGCTGTTTAATCTGTTGGCAATCTCAACGGTCTGCTTTTCACCCATTCCGTAGGAAAGAAGGTCTGCGCCCGAATCAAACAGAATAGAGCGCCTTATCTTGTCGTCCCAATAGTCATAGTGGGCAAAACGTCTAAGCGATGCTTCAAGGCCACCGATAACAATCGGAATATCACCGTAAGCTTCCCTTATCCTGTTGCAGTAAACTATAACCGCTCTGTCGGGACGAAGCCCCATTTTACCGCCGGCAGTATATGCATCTGTACTCCTGCGTTTTTTGGCTACAGTATAGTGCGCAACCATTGAATCTATATTGCCTGAGCTTACCATAAATCCCAATCGGGGCCTGCCGAAACGCTTGAAATCTTCAGCACTGTGCCAATCGGGCTGAGAAAGAAAGCCGACCTTATAACCCGCCGCTTCAAGAACTCTGGTTATTATCGCTGCACCGAAGCTCGGGTGGTCAACATACGCATCACCGCTGACATAGACAAAATCAACCTCGTCCCATCCACGGCTCTGCATATCTTTTCTGTTTATGGGCAGAAAATCGCTCATTACTCATCCTCCGACAGAGAAGATGAAAGCGCACATTTCTCCATCCACTGCTGTTTTGTTATTAAAACCTTTCTGGGCTTACTGCCCTCGAACGGTCCGATAATTCCCTTTGACTCAAGCTCGTCCATAAGTCTTGCTGCTCTGGCATAGCCGAGTTTCAGTTTGCGTTGAAGTAATGTCGTAGATGCCATATTAGCATCAAGCACAATCTCAACAGCGTTGGGGAACATCTCATCCCCAACTTCTTCAGAATCACCGTCAGCTCCCGCTGCGGCTCCCTTTTTGCTGCCTGCCATGGCTGCCTGACGCTCAATCTCGGTCATAATCTCCTCATCATACTCACTCTCAGCCTGAGACTTGATAAAGTTTACAACCTCTTCTACCTCTTCGTCAGATATAAAGCAGCCCTGAACACGTGTAGGCTTAGAAGTGCCTATGGGGTTAAACAGCATATCGCCGTTACCCAGAAGCTTCTCAGCTCCCGACATATCAAGTATAGTACGGGAGTCGACCTGAGAGGACACTGAAAGTGCTATACGGCTGGGTATATTTGCTTTAATTATACCTGTGATAACATCAACAGACGGACGCTGTGTAGCAATAACAAGATGCATACCCGCAGCACGTGCCATCTGTGCAAGACGACAAATCGCATCCTCAACCTCGTTGGGAGCAACCATCATAAGGTCTGACAACTCGTCGATAAATATAACTATATGGTGCATGGGACGGATAGTTTCATCCTTCTCAGCAAGCTTATTGTATCCCTTGATATCCCTGACGTTCTTCTCAGCAAACATCTTATATCTGTTCTGCATCTCGTTGACAGCCCAGCCCAGTGCGCCAGATGCCTTTCTCGGGTCTGAAACAACAGGTACCGCCAAATGCGCTATTCCGTTATAAACGGTGAACTCAACCTGCTTGGGGTCAATCATCAAAAGCTTGACTTCGTCAGGTGTTGCATTATAAAGAATGCTGACTATCATAGTGTTGATACACACCGATTTACCCGAACCTGTGGTGCCCGCTATAAGCAAGTGGGGCATCTTGGCAATATCGGTACAGATAATATTACCCGCTATATCCTTACCGAGTGCTACATTCAGTTTGCTCTTTGCACCCTTGAACTGCGGTGTATCGATTATCTCACGCATATAGACCATCGAACGCAGTCTGTTGGGAACCTCTATGCCTATCGCCGCTTTGTTCGGAATCGGTGCCTCTATTCTTATGCCAGGTGCCGCAAGGCGCAGGGCAATATCGTCGGAAAGGTTTGTAATCTTATTTATTCTTACACCCGCATCCGGCTGAAGCTCGTAGCGTGTAACTGACGGTCCACGGCTTATTTCTGTTATCTTCGCATGGACGTTGAAGCTGTCAAGTGTATCTAAAAGCTTCTGTGCATTTGATTTAAGCTCGTCGGAATAGTTGTCATCATTAGACGCCGTCGGAGTTGCCAGACAATCAAGAGGCGGTAAGCGGTAAGACTTTTTGGATGCTTCATCCAAACTGTTTTCTTCCTCCGGCTCGCCTGTAACAGTTTCCGGTACAACGTCCGGCTTTTTAACAGGCGGAAGCTCAGGCTCAGGCTTATCAGCCACCGGCTTGTCCTGTCCTGCGTTGACCTGGTTTATTATATCGTCTATAGGCTGTACAGCTTTCGCAGCTTCTTTTTGCGGCTGCTTTTCTTTTGGCATGTCTTCCCCAAACCCTATAATTACACCGTCATCCTCTGCCGTATCAGTAGGCATTGAAGGCACGAAAAACGGCCTGTCATTGATAGAAGACTCTTTTTTGGGAGACACCTTCTGTTTTACCTTATTGTTAATATATTCCTGCTCACGTTTTTCAGCTCTGCGCTCCTCACGCTCTTTCGCACGGGCAACTCCCTGCTCAAACTTCTCGTCTGTTATCTCGCTGACTCGCTTTGCAGGCACAGATATAAGCTTGCCTATACGTGCAAGAGTTGTACCTGTCAGAAACATCGCAAGAACTACAAGTAAAATTACATTGACTATAGCCGCTCCCGTCTTTCCGGCAAGCTTAGCTAAACAGCCTCCTATAAGCGCTCCGACTGCTCCGCTGTTAGGAAACAAGTCCGCATCATTCCACGCTGTTTTTATCTGAGTTCCTATCGTTTCCGCAGACAGATAATCCCCTGCATTTGAAAACAGATGTATCGCAGAACATATAAGCAACACAAAAGCACTAACGCCGATAAGGTTAGATGTCATTGAGCCTAACGGCTTGTCCATAGCAAACATTATCGAAATATAAATCAGCATTATCGGCCAAATATATGTAGACGTTCCGAAAAGCCCGAACATACCGTTATGCAGTGCGAGCCACAGGCTTTCGCCCTCAATAAACGCTACGCAAAGCAAAAATACCGATACCGCCATCAAGGCAATAGCCACTTTCTGACGGCGTGCCGCAAGCTGTTCAGACGTATATTCTTTTTTGTCAAACTGCGCCGCTCTCGATGAAGCGGTGCTTTTCTGTTGTGTTCCCGTTTTCTTTTTGGCAGCCGTTCCCTTTGCCGCCGGTTTCTTTGTAGCCATTCAGGCCCTCCTTTGGTTCTTGCAATCTATAACGATACAATTTATTTTTTTTTGGGTGTAAGATTCTTTATAAAATCTATAAGTTCTTGAGAACAGTTTTCCTTTATAATTATATAACCTTGATTCTTTGAAATCATTATATATAGGTTTGTATCATTCTCTAATATTCGGTAAATCTTATCATATGTAATCTTTGAAGTTCCCAAAGAGTTTGTCTGCTCAAAACAATCTTCATAAAATGAGATTTCAGACTCTATCTCCTGTATAACCTTGTTAGAATTATATATCTCTTTCTCAGACTTCTTCATATTTAACGGAATCTGAATAGCCAAAACAACCGCTGCAAGCGCAAACGCTATAGCTATATGCTTAACATCAAGCAAAAAACATACTACGGCTGCAACAAGAATAATTGCAACTGATATAAGCAAACGCAAATAAGTTTTATTAATCTTTCTCTGTATGGTACGGTTAAACTTTATATATTCATCGAGATTAATTTTTGTTTTGGTACTAAATATTTTCTCTTGCATTTTCTACACCTTACACAATCAATATAATTAAAACACACCTAACTTTTCAGCTATACCCGCTCCCAGAACAACAACTCCGAGGACAAGGCAGTAATAGCCGAAAACCTTAAACTTATCTATCTTTACAAGCCACTCAAGTGCTTTTATTGCTGCAAAACCGACTATTGCAGCCGTTGCAACGCCCACTATAACAGGTAAAATGTCAACCTGCTCGCCAATCTCAACAGCATCTTTAATCTCCATAATATTTGCCGCAATAATTGCAGGGATACCGAGAATAAACGAATAGCGGACCATATATTCCTTTGAAACTCCGCAGAGCATTCCTGTTGAAATTGTTGAGCCCGAACGGGATATTCCGGGGAATCCCGCTGCAACAGCCTGTGCTAAACCAACTGCAAGTGCAGACTTCGTACCTATCTGCGGTCTTGCCTCGGTGTTCTTAGCTCTCCAAGAGCCTACAAGAAGGAGTGTTGCAGTAAACAGGAAGCATATACCCTCAACAATAATGTCATCATCGTCAGCAAGAGAGCCGAGTACATCCATGATTTTCATATCGTTGCCCACAGGTATCAAAAGCAGAAGCAACGGCAAGCATGAAAGCACAAACATAAAGAGCATACGTCTGTTCTCATTCATATCTTTCCACTTGAACTTGCCTGTAAAGATATCCTTAACAAGGCTTACGGCTTCAACTATAAGACCCCAGATGGTCTTGTAATAGACGAAAAACACCGCAAGCAATGTTCCCATATGTAACAGAACGGTGAACAGAAGGGAGCTGTTCCCTCCTACCGTTCCGAAAAAGTGCTGAAAAACAGACAGATGTCCGCTTGATGATATCGGCAAAAACTCTGTTATGCCCTGCACAAATCCCAATATAATAGCTTTAATTATTTCCATATCAAAAACCCTTTCGATATTTAAAATGTCCGGTTACCATACGGTGTGCCCGGCATAAATTCCTTTTTCAGGTAGTCAAACGGGTCGGTTGAAATCAGCCTTTCAACCACTTTACCCGAAGGCGTGTTTTCACACGTCACATAGCCGTTTTTATACTCTACTGTTTCATATGCCCGCTCCTGTGGCTGCGGGAGCACATCACCAAGAGAAATAATCGTGTAAAGCATCAGCTATCGTCCTCATTTCCGTTGGAATCACTATTGTTTTCCTCAATCATATCGCACAGCTTATCAAGTGCGTCGGAAAGCGAACCGAGTGAATCTATCAAACCCTCATTAACTGCCGCTTCACCGTCAAGCACCGTACCGACGTCCATTACAAGCTCGCCCGTCGCAAGCATAAGCTCACGAAAACGGTCTGCAGAAATGTTTGAATTGTCAGCAACAAAACGCACTATCCGCTCCTGCATCTGCTCAAAATATGACATCGTCTGCGGAACTCCAAGCACAAGTCCCGTCATGCGAACAGGATGCACCGTCATAGTAGCGCTCGGCGCTATAAACGAATATGCAGAGGATGCCGCTAAAGGCACTCCTATTGAATGTCCGCCGCCCAGCACAAGAGAAACTGTTGGTGTTTTCATTCCCGCTATCAGCTCAGCTATCGCCAGACCTGCCTCGATATCGCCGCCAACGGTGTTGAGAATTATCAAGAGCCCCTCAACATCCCTGCTCTCTTCAATCGCAACAAGCTGAGGTATGACATGCTCATATTTTGTAGTCTTATTCTGCGGCGGCAGAATATAGTGACCTTCAATCTGACCGATAATCGTTAAACAATGGATATAGTGACCGCGTTTATCAACCGTTATTGAGCCGGTTTCAACTATCTGCTTAATCTCTCTGTCAGTACCATCTGACTGAGAATCGTTCTCCTCACCCTCCGGCGGTGAAACCTTGACAGGGTCAGTTATGCTGTCTTCATATCTGTCGCTTTTCTTGCTACTCATCAAACAACCTCCTACGGCTTATTCAACGAGTATTATGCCCCAAAAAACTTCAATTAACACAAAAGCTTTTTATCCCTCACATACGAGATTTTGCGATAGCTTGGACAGATATATCCATTATATTGTTATATTATACCACGCTTTGCCTTTTGGGGCAATATCCAATTATGAGTTTTATTATCAATATATTTTGTATGAGTCTCTAACATTGCTCACTTCACCTTGACAAAAAAGGGTTTTTGAAATAAAATTTATGAGTAAAATTATTATCATTAACGGAGGTATGAAACGTGGGCTACACAATCGGACAAAAACTTATCAAAAGCCATCTGCTCAGCGGCGATATGACCGTCGGCAGCGAGATAGGACTCAGAATTGACCAGACGCTCACACAGGACGCTACAGG
>JAFQVM010000004.1 GCA_017407995.1 Clostridia bacterium
CGGTTTGGTCGGGCTTTAGAGATTATGTACAGGGAGAGCGTTGCCGATATCAAGGTAAGCTTTACCGCTGTTATAACGCAATAACGGCAAATCCCACATGGACCCCTGATGTCACGCCTGCACATTGGGAAGCGGTGACAGTAGGTGAGGACGGAACGCTCGATAGTCCCATAACTGCGGCGGTCGGCATGAGGTATTACAAAGACCTTTACTACAAGGAAGATGATAAAATCTACCTCTGCACTCGTGATGATACAGGAAGCGGAACAATATTTCAGTATCTGCCTTCTCAGCTTGTCGGGGTTTATTTTGAGGAGGTAACTGCTTGAAAATAGCAATATCAATCGGTCACGGCAAATCAAAGACAGGCGGATACGACAGCGGAGCAGTCGGCGGCGGATATCACGAGTTTAATCTTGCAAAAGAGATAGGCAAATATGCAGGTGAAGCCTTAGCTGTATATGGTTGTGATGTCGATATCATCAACTATAACGCAGATGCTTATCTGACGGACCGTATCAACTACATAAATAAAGGCGGATATGACTTGGCTCTTGAAGTACATCTGAACTCCAGCACTTCAAGTGGCAGCACAGGTTCAGAAGTCTATTACAAACACGGCAACAAAAACGGAAATACGCTTGCGTCTGCAATCTCAAAGAGTATAGCGAGCAACCTCAGCACTAAAAACAGAGGAGCAAAAATCAAGCTTAGCGGTGGTGTAGACTATTTCGGCTTTGTCCGTTGCGTCAATTGTCAATCGCTTCTTATTGAGACCGTGTTTATTAATACAGCAAGTGACCGGAAAAAGGTAGTAACTGTCGCAGGACAGAAGAAATGCGGACAGGCTATTGCAAGTGCTGTAGCAAACTTTTACGGACTGAAAAAATTATCTGCAACATCCTCTGATGT
This sequence comes from Clostridia bacterium, assembly GCA_017407995.1. Lineage (GTDB taxonomy): Bacteria > Bacillota > Clostridia > Oscillospirales > Acutalibacteraceae > CAG-177. The sequence continues at coordinate 913 of JAFQVM010000004.1, forward strand.
TGAGAAAATCGGTGCAGGGGACACGGTTAAGATAACGGGTAAAAGTTACGCCACGGGACAAACAATCCCTGCATGGGTCAAACTGCGCAATCACACGGTTAAATCAGTAACCGTAAGCGGCAAAGTGCTTCTTAAAGAGATTAACAGTTATGTGTGGGCTGATGATTTACAGCTTGTAAAGTCAGCTAAAAATGGGATTGTGGTAGGCTCTGCCGTCACAATAAAAAGCGGTTCTGTTTACGGCGGATTAACAACTGCACGAGGTAAGATTATACCGAAAGAACAGCTTGCACCCAAAAAACACACGGTGAGCAAAATACAGACAAATAACGGAGTAAGAGAAGCACTGCTCAGTGAAATATCGAGCTGGGTGGCGTTATCCGGCCTCACGGAGGTGTAATATGGATTTCGAATCCCTTGAGGTGCGAATCAGCAAATGCGAGGAGGATATAAGGAACTTATATCACAAGACGAATCGTATTGATAAGACTCAAAGTGAGGTAACGACCAAAATAGACAATGTTCTTGTTGAACTCGGCAGACTGAGAGAGTCGATTGAGACACTTAAAACACGTCCGGGTAAAATGTGGGACAAACTTATTTACGGAATTGTCGGCGCAGCAGCAGCTGCGCTGGTGTCGATAATCATTAACGGAGGAATTTAAAATGGAAAAAGTCAAAGACATTCTGACAAATCTCAGCAGCGTATCGGTAGGCACATGGGTAAGATTGGTGCTCATGGCGGTGTCGATGATAAACCTTGCGCTGACGGCTGTAGGCAAGCCGCCGATTGAGCTTGATAACGATAAGCTGTATATTGTAATCAGCATAATTTTTGCATGGGTCGTAGGAGTTGTGAACTATTGGAAGAACAACTCTTTCACATCTGCAGCGCAGGCGGCAGATGTTTATTTGAAGGAGTGCGGTCTTGCTCAGGAGGAGAGCCTTTTGGGAGAGGAGATATTATGATAATAGGAGTTATTTATAATATCATAAACCTCATCGGACTGTATGGCACTATGCTGTTGGTTATGTTGAAATCTATGAATTTTATATGTTAGTCAGTTGTAAAGGGCAGGCATTGCTGTAAAGCGGTGCCTGCCGCTTTTATTTTAACCGTACGGTGACAAAATATTTTAAAATAATAATTCATTGTTTATAGGTTTTGCATATTGTGTTTTTGGTGTTTGGTGATATAATTTAGTGTGAAAATATTAATTCTATTTCAGGTGTAAAAGAGGTGTAACCGTTTTGGATAGCATCGTAAGAACCATAGTTGATATGGACAAGCGAGCCAGAGAGCGAACCAAAGAGGATAGGGAATATATTGAGAAGATTGACGCTGAGATATCAATCGAGGCTGAAAAGATGCAGCAGGAGCATCAGGAGCGTGCGAGAAAAGTCATTGAGGAAAATGAGCGAGCAAACAGAAAGAAGATAAACGAAGAGCTGCGTGAGCTTGACCGTAGAGCGACTGAGATTTCAGAGCATCTTAATGATTTGTATGAGCAAAAAGGCGAAGAGTGGGCAGAATCTTTGGCTGCAAGGGCAATTGCGGATTAAGGAAATACGGATTTTTGAATGAAAGGGAGTGTGCTTTGTGAGGGCGACATCTGCATCAAACTCGGTTTTGGCAAAAGCGAGAGCTATGTACGGCCAACGTTTGACAGCGCAGAACTACAATGAGCTTTTGGCTTGTCGTAGCGTGGGCGAAGTTGCGGCATATCTCAAAGCACAAACAGCGTACTCTGTAGTGTTTGAAGGGGTATCCATGGGAGCGCTGCACAGACGTCAGCTTGAAATACTTGTGCACGACCTTTTATCAATGAGATTTGCATCTCTTTGCAGATATGAAAAGTTTATCGGCGATAAATTTTATGAGCGGTTTGTAATGAGCAGCGATATAGACTTGCTCTTATATGCAATACGCAGAATCAACCGAGCCCATCCGGATGATATTTCAAAAAACGTGCCTGACTTTTTCTTGAGACATTCAGATATAGATGCTCAAAAAATAAGAGCGGTTAACGACTTTGATACGCTGATGAGTGTGGTTGAGGGTTCGCAGTACAAGGCTATACTTGAACCTTTCGCCTCACGAGGCGAGGGTGGAAGTCCTGATTACTTCGGCATGGAGCTGGCACTGAACAAGTATTTTTATTCTCACGGTGTGGAGCTTGTTAAGGCGAGTTATAAGGGTGCGACACGAAAAGAACTTCTGGAGACGATAGCGTTTATCGTAGATTTAGAGAATATAGTTTCTATTTACAGACTTAAGCGTTTGACGGATATGCCGCAGACGGTTTTGCATACGATGCTGATGCCAAACGGCGCCATGTCTGAAAAGACACTTGGACGTATTCTCTCGGCGGAGAGTGCCGATGCGGCACTTAAAGCATTAAAGGGGACCCCGTATGAGGCGTTCAGTCAAAGAAACGGTGAATCTGTTGAGGATATAGCCGGCAGACTGAAATATGATTATTGTAAAAACAAGCTTCGTTTCTCGTCAAAGCCGAGCGTTGTGATGCTTTGCTACGTAAAGCTTGCTGAGAACGAGGTTCAGAATATAACCCATATAATTGAAGGTATAAGATACAATATACCGGCAGAAGAGATAAGCAGACTTCTTATCGGCGCAGGGGATTAATCCTCAGCGCTTTGAGATATAAAGGATGGTGGTAACCTTTGGCAATAGAGAAGATGAAATTTGTGAAAGTGACAGGACCTCTGTCGCAGCTCAGCAATTTTCTCTCGACCTGCTGTGTGGACGGCAATTTCCAGCCGGAGCAGGCGTTGCAGCACATGTCGGCTACAATGGGGTATACCTCTTTGAATGAGGAAAACCCGTACGCACCGACAATTCAGAAGATAGAGGAGCTTATTCGTGAGAATGACTCTGCGCCCAATCCGAGCATTGTGGGAACGGATTTGCGTGATATAGTGCCGGACGAGCAGACAAAGGAATATATAGACGCACTTGATAAGCGCCTTTCGGCCATACACGATGAGCGCAAGGAGCTTGAAGAGCAGCTTAGACAGTGCCGCAGCGGAATAGACCAATTTGCGCACTTTACGAATTTTGATGTGAGCTTTGAAGAGATATTCGACTGCGAGTTTACCAAGACCCGCTTTGGTCATATGCCGATAGAGAACTATGAAAGGCTAATGTCGTATAACGACAATCCGTATGTGCTTTTCATTCCGTGCTCAAGTGATGAAACGGATTATTGGGGTCTCTACTGTGCGCCAAACGAGCGGATAGACGAGGTAGACGGAATATTTGCAAGTCTTTATTTTGAGCGTTTGCATATACCGGGGGCTGTAGGTACTGCCGAGGAAATTATAGAGCAACTCGAAAATAATATAGAGATAATAGAGAACGGTATTAAGGAGCTCGATGAGCAGGCTGCAAGCATATGGCGTGAAAATCGCAGCCAGTGTAACGAGATTTACACAAGGCTTGTAGATTTGAACACAGTGTTTGATTTGAGAAGATATGCAGCTTGCCATAACAAGTACTTCTTTTATGTCGGATGGGTGCCTGCAAATCACGTGGCCACTTTTGAAAAGACGGCTGAGGATATAACGGATGTTGAGGTTGAGGTAAACGAGCCTGATTCAAAACAGACTCCGCCTGTAAAGCTTAAAAATCCTGGTATATTTAAACCCTACGAGTACTTCGTTGATATGTACGGTTTGCCTTCATATTCGGATGTGGATGTTACGGGTTTTGTGGCTATAACTTATACCATACTGTTTGGCATAATGTTCGGCGACCTCGGTCAGGGACTTGTGCTGTTCTTGTTGGGTATAATCGGTTGGAAAGTCAAGAAGTTGGCACTTGCCAGAATAATCATTCCATGCGGACTTTCGAGTGCCGTGTTCGGCTTTGTGTTCGGTTCGGTGTTCGGCTATGAGCATATGCTCGACCCTGTGTATCACGCTCTGGGCTGGGAATCAAAACCGCTGAGTGTTATGGAATCGATAAATACAGTCTTGCTTTTTGCAATAGGCATAGGTATTGTGCTTGTGGTTTTGGCTATGCTTCTGAATATCTACTCGTGCTTAAAACATAAGAAGATAGGCGAGGCGATATTCAGCAACAACGGTCTTGTGGGTGTGTTTATGTACCTTGCGGGTGTTGCGTTCTGCGTGTCGTTTATGACCGGCAGAACAATACTTCCAAACGCTGTGATTTTCGGTGTAATGGGCGTGTGCGCAGTGCTTCTGTTTATCAAAGAGATACCAATAGGAATTATAGACAAGCACCCCAATTGGAAGCCTGAGAGTGTGATGGACTTTGTGCTCCAGAACATCTTTGAGTTGATAGAGTACATTCTTTCATACTTCAGTAACACAGTTTCGTTCCTGCGTGTCGGCGCATTCGTCATAGTACATGCGAGTATGATGATGGTTGTTTTCACACTCGGAAGTGAAGGAGAGAATATCCCTGTTATAATCATAGGCAATATCGTTGTCATAGCTCTTGAGGGCTTGCTGACAGGTATTCAGGGGCTGCGACTTGAGTTTTATGAGATGTTCAGCAGATTCTATGACGGCGGCGGACGTGCGTTTGAGCCTGTAAGACTTCAGAAGTCGAAAGATACGGTAAAGACAAAAGCTAAAGCTTTATTTAATAAAAACTAATTTCGGAGGAACAAAAAATGACTACTTTTCTTTATTCTTTAATGGCTGTTATCCCTGTAGCGGTTATCCTTGCATCCGTTGTTTACACAATGAAGAAACATTCTGAGGGTCAACCCGTCAGAAAATCAATGAGAACAAATCTTGCAACTTTTCTTGTTGCAATTTTGCTTGTAGCAGGTTGTGCAATGGGAGCATCCGCAGTTGAGGCTGAAGATGCAGCTCCTGCAGACGCAGCAGCAGTTGAAACAGCAGCAGAAGCTGCCGAAGAAACAGCGGCTCCTGCAGACGGCACTTCCAAAGGTCTCGGACTTCTTGCAGCAGGTCTTGTTACAGGTCTTGCAGGTATCGGTGGCGGTATCGCCGTTGCAGCAGGCGCACCTGCGGCTATCGCAGCAACAAGTGAAGACCCCAAAGCTTTTGGTAAAGCACTTATTTTCGTTGCTCTCGGCGAGTCTATAGCACTTTACGGTGTCGTTATCTCCATACTTATTCTTAACAAGGTCTGATTTAATCGGAAGGAACGAAGAAAGATGCGTTTTTATTTGATAAGCGACAATGTTGATACGCTTGTCGGCATGCGTCTGGCGGGTATTGAGGGTGAGATTGTCCACGATGCAGAGGGTGTTGAGCGGGTACTCAATACTTGTCTTGAGGATGAAAACATCGGCATGGTGCTTGTGACACAGCCGCTTTGCGATTTGTGCAAGTATTTTATCTTTGAGATAAAAAAGACGCATGATAAACCGCTTGTAGTTGAGATACCTGACCGCCACGGCTCGCAGAGCAACAGCGATTCAATTACAAGATATGTACGAGATGCTATCGGCATAAAGATTTGAGGTGTAACCGATGCTCAATCAAGAAGAAAGAGTAGCAAAGTTTTTCGATGCTATAAGCAAGTCCGCACAGGACAGGCATGATGAGTTGAACCATAAAAATACAGAGATGCTCAACGTCGGTTTGAAAAAGGCGGGAGACAAGGCAAGAGCGCAGGCGCAGGCCATGGTAGAACGTGAGATTTTGCTGAATGAGCAGGAGCTAAACCGCACCATTGCACACAGCACTGTTGAAAAACGTTCTGAGCTGACTGCCAAGCGAGCCGAGATAACCGAAAAAGTGTTTGAATCGGCATGTGACAAGCTGTTAACCTTTACAAAGAGCGAAGCCTATGAGGGCTTTCTTAAAAAGAGTGTCGCAAACTTAGCAAAGATTTTTCCCGACGGCGAAGTTGTTATATATGTAAAAAAAGATGATGAAAAATTCACTTCTGCTATAATTGAAGCTTTCGGCAGAGAATGTACTGTTGAAGTGGATGAAACCATTGTTATCGGCGGTTGCCGTTGCAAGGCGCAGAAAGGTGCGCTTGTGGCAGACGATACGCTTGAAACCCGTCTGGAGAGCCAGAGAGAATGGTTTTTAAGTAATTCGGGAATGTCAGTAGTTCTATAATGATATGGCATAAAAATGTATTTTGTCGCAGGGAGTACCCCTGCCTAAAACGGAGGTGAGCGGCTTGTCCGAAAATATTATATATGGAATAAACGGACCTGTCGTTACAATAAAGGGCGAAACAGGACTCAGCATGATGGAGATGGTCTATGTCGGCGAGAAGCGTCTCGTCGGTGAAGTAATTCGCCTTGACAAAGATGAAACAACAATCCAGGTCTATGAGGAAACCACCGGTCTTAAACCCGGTGAGCCTGTGTATGCAACAGGCGGAGCTATGTGCGCAACTCTGGGACCCGGAATAATAAGAAACATATTTGACGGTATAGAGAGACCGCTTTCCGCCATAGCTGAGCACCACGGCGCCTTTATAGCCTGCGGATGTTCAGAGTCTGCTCTTAATGAGGAGAAGGAGTGGGAGGTAGTCGTAACCGTAAAGCAGGGCGACGTTCTGCATGGCGGTGATATCTATGGTGAATGTCCGGAAACTCCCGTTGTGGCGCACAGATTTCTTGTGCCGCCGTCACTTGAGGGTGAGGTTGTGGAAACAGCACCCGACGGCAAATATAAAATAAACGATACGATAGTAAAAATTAAAGATAAAAAGGGCAATGTTCATGAGCTGACACTCTGTCAGCGCTGGCCTATTCGTATACCACGCCCTGTTAAAAAGAGACTGCCTTCACAGCGACCTCTTATAACAGGACAGCGTGTTGTTGACACACTTTTCCCTGTTGCAAAGGGTGGAGCTGCGGCTATTCCCGGAGGCTTCGGAACAGGAAAAACGATGACACAGCATCAGCTTGCAAAGTGGTGCGATGCAGATATTATCATATATGTCGGTTGTGGCGAGCGTGGAAACGAGATGACTCAGGCACTGACGGAGTTTGGTGAGATTTCAGACCCCCGCACAGGCAGACCGTTGACAGACAGAACAGTCCTTATTGCTAACACATCGAATATGCCCGTTGCCGCACGTGAAGCTTCGATTTATACAGGCATAACACTTGCTGAGTATTACCGTGATATGGGTTATCATACCGCAATAATGGCGGACTCAACATCAAGATGGGCAGAGGCACTCAGAGAGATTTCAGGCCGTCTTGAGGAGATGCCTGCAGATGAGGGCTTCCCTGCATACCTGCCGTCACGTCTTTCGGAGTTTTATGAGAGAGCGGGTTATGTCGAGTCTCTCAGCGGTAACGAGGGCTCAATAACCATAATCGGAGCGGTATCACCGCAAGGTTCAGACTTTTCGGAGCCTGTAACACAGAACACAAAGCGTTTTACCCGCTGTTTCTGGGCGCTTGATAAGTCGCTTGCCTATGCAAGACACTATCCTGCAATCAACTGGAATACAAGCTATTCAGAGTATATAAATGATTTGTCCGATTGGTATTATGAAAATGTAGGTTCGGAGTTTTTAAAGTACCGTGACGAGATATGTTCACTTTTGCTTGAAGAGAGCAGCCTCATGGAGATAGTAAAGCTCATAGGTGCTGACGTTTTACCCGATGACCAAAAGCTGATTATCGAGGTTGCAAGGGTTATCAGAGTCGGATTTTTACAGCAGAACGCCTTCCATAAGGAGGACACTTATGTACCTCTGCAAAAGCAGATGAAGATGATGGAAGTTATTCTCTATCTTTATCATAAGTGCCGTGACGTTGTTGCAAAACAGGTGCCGATTTCAAAGATTACGGGGCTCGGACTTTTCGATAAGCTTGTTAAGGTGAAGTATGATGTGCCCAACAATGCGTTGGAGATGTTCGACGATTATAAGAGAGATATAGACAAAGCTCTCGACCCGTTGCTCAGATGACAGGCTGTGCAAATTTTCGAAGCCTTAACGGCTTGTAATGGATATTTTGAAACCGAGAAACAAAGGAATGATAAGTTATGATACTTGAACACATCGGTTTAAATCAGATAAACGGCTCTCTTGTCGTGCTTGACGGCGTAAAGAATGCGGGGTACGAGGAGATGATCGAGCTGCGTCTTGATGACGGCACGACCAGAGCCGGACGTATTGTTAAAATAGACGGTGAGCGGGTAGTTATCCAGGTTTTTGAGGGCACACGTGGTATCTCGATGAAAAACAGCACAACTGTGATGTCAGGCAGACCCATGGAGATGAAGCTTTCACCTGAGATACTCGGCAGAGTGTTTGACGGTCTTGGCAGACCGATAGACGGATTAGGAGATATCTATCCTGAGTGCAGCCGTGATGTCAATGGCTCACCTATAAATCCCGTTTCACGTGTATATCCGAGAAACTATATTAATACAGGCATATCTTCAATTGATGCCCTTGCCACTCTTATAAGGGGACAGAAGCTGCCGATTTTTTCAGGCTCAGGCATGAAGCACAATGAGCTTGCTGTGCAGATAGTCCGCCAGGCGAATGTTGCAGACGGTGATGATTTTGCTATAGTCTTTGCGGCAATGGGTGTTAAAAATGATGTTGCGGAGTACTTCCGCCGCTCATTCGAGAACGCCAATGTTATGAACAGGGTTACGATGTTTTTGAACCTTTCAAATGACCCGATTATTGAGCGTATCATAACACCTCGCTGTGCGCTGACGGCGGCCGAGTATCTTGCCTTTGAACTTGGCAAGCAGATTCTTGTCATCTTAACAGACATGACTTCTTATGCCGAGGCACTGCGTGAGTTCAGTTCATCAAAGGGAGAAATTCCCGGAAGAAAGGGCTTCCCGGGCTATCTTTACTCAGACCTCGCATCGCTCTATGAGCGTGCGGGAATAATCGAGGGCGCAAAGGGTTCTGTTACACAGATACCGATACTTACCATGCCCAACGATGACATAACCCATCCGATTCCTGACCTTACGGGTTATATCACTGAGGGCCAGATAGTTCTTGACAGAGGTCTCGACTATAAGGGAATATATCCGCCTGTAAGTGTATTGCCGTCGCTTTCACGTCTGATGAAAGACGGTATCGGCGCAGGTTATACGAGAGATGACCACAGTATGCTTTCGAATCAGCTTTTCGCTTCATATGCAAAGGTGCAGGATGCCAAAGCGCTTGCCTCTGTTATAGGTGAAGACGAGCTTTCGAGCGCTGATAAGTTGCTCATGGAACTTGGCCGTGAGTTTGAGGAGAAGTTTATCAATCAGGGCTATACTGAGAACAGAACTATCGAACAGACACTTGACCTTGGCTGGGAGCTTTTGTCGATGCTTCCTAAGTCTGAGCTTGACCGTGTTGATGAGGATGTTCTTGAAAAGCACTATAAGCCAAAAGCTTAAAAATAATAAAAATTCACGAAAGGAGCGGCATCGATGGCGCAGGTTTTTCCGACCAAAAGCAATTTAATAAGCACGAAAAAATCGCTTGATTTGGCAAAACTCGGTTATGATTTGCTTGACCGTAAGCGGAATATACTTGTGCGTGAAATGATGCAGCTCATAGACAGAGCGGGACAGATTCAAAAGAATATAGATGAGACATATTCAAAGGCATATCTGGCACTTCAGCGAGCGAATGTTACGCTTGGAATGTGCGCTGAATTTGCCCAAGCTATACCTGTTGACAATTCTTTGAATATAGACCTCAGAAGTGTTATGGGAGTTGAATTACCGTTGGTAACCCTCGGTGATGAAAAGCCTGGAATGCATTACGGACTCAACTCCACTAACTCTATGCTCGACGAAGCATATCTCAGCTTTATTGAGGTTAAGCGTATGACGGCACAGCTTGCGGAAATTGAAAACAATGTCTACCGACTTGCGGATGCTATAAAGAAAACTCAGAAGCGAGCGAATGCTTTGAGCAATATAATGATTCCTCAGTTTACCGCAACGATTAAGTATATAACTGAGGCACTTGAAGAAAAGGAGAGAGAAGATTTCTCCCGCTTGAAAGTTATAAAAAATCAAAAAGAGAAGTGAAAGTAAATCACGCTTTGAGATTTAATCAAAGCGTGATTTTTTTTAAAAATTTCCATTTTAGAGCAATATGAACACTGCAGAAAAATCTCTCAAAAGTTAATCTCAATATGTCCCTTTGTTTCCATAAACATAAGGAGTATAAGTTCTCTGCAAACAACAAAAAGAATAGTTTTGAATGTATAATAGTTCTTGCACGTTGAGTGTTTTATGTTTTGAAGGGATGATACTGATGGAAGGGATTAAGAAGTTGAGAAAATTTGATACTAAAGTGCAGTATCTTAAATATAAGGTCTTGCGAGAGGTTGCAAAGGAGGCTTTTAACGGTACCTTGCTTGATAATCTCATCGATATACCTAAAATTATAGCTCCGGGACCTAAGCCCACAATACGTTGTTGTGTATATAAGGAGCGGGCGATTCTGTCTGAGCGAGTGAAGCTTGCGATGGGTGGCGATAGGAATAATCCGAATGTTATCGAGGTTATAAAAACGGCCTGCGACGAGTGTCCCATGGGCGGTTATGAGGTTACAAATGCCTGCAGAGGCTGTCTTGCTCACCGCTGTGAGGATGTGTGCCGTCAAGGTGCAATAACTTTTGACAGACATCAAAAAGCGCATATCGATAAAACAAAATGCGTTGAATGCGGAATGTGTGCCAAGGTGTGTCCATACAGCGCCATAGCTAATAATAAACGTCCGTGTGAGAAGGCTTGCAAGATAAAGGCGATATCTATGGACGAGGACAAGGCAGCAGATATAGATAATAACAAATGTATTGCCTGCGGTGCATGTGTGTATCAGTGTCCATGGGGAGCTATCATGGATAAATCATTTATTTTAGATGTTATCGAAATGATAAAAAACAGCGAAAACAATACAAAATATAAGGTTTATGCGGTGGTTGCGCCGTCGATTTCGAGCCAGTTTACTTATGCTAAGCTCGGTCAGGTTATAAGCGGAATAAAGGAACTTGGCTTTTATGATGTTGCAGAGGCGGCGTTAGGTGCTGATATCGTGGCATATGATGAGTCAAAAGAGCTGGTCGAAAAAGGCTTTTTGGCGAGCTCATGCTGTCCTGCGTTTGTTGACTATGTTAAAAAGCAGTTTCCGCAGATGGCAGATAACATATCTCATAATCTTTCACCAATGGCTGCTATATCAAAACATTTGAAAGAGAAAGAACCCAACTGCAAAGTGGTATTTATTGGACCTTGCACAGCCAAGAAGATGGAGATTCAGCTTGAATCCGTGCGTCCGTTTGTTGACAGCGTAATAACCTTTGAGGAGCTTCAGGCTCTGTTTGACGGTAAAGGTATCGAGATAACGGAGCTTGAGGAGGAAATTCTTAATAACGCTTCATATTATGGCAGAATCTTTGCACGCAGCTGCGGACTTTCAGATGCAGTTCGACAGGGAATAAAAGAACACGGATTTGAAGATTTCGATTATAAACCCATTGCTTGCGACGGCATAGAGGAGTGCCGCACGACCCTGCTAAAGGCGAGCAGAAATGTATGCCCCGGAAACTTTATTGAGGGCATGGCGTGCTCCGGCGGATGTATCGGCGGAGCAGGTTGCCTGACCCACGCAGCTAAAGATAAGGCGGAGATTGATAAATACGGCAAAGAGGCAAGCGAAAAGACAATAACAGATGCGGTTTCAGCATTGAAGAAATAAAACATCAACCAAACAAAAAGCCCACTGCAAGAGCAGTGGGCTTTGATTATTTTTTTAGTTTAGCTTGACCGAAAATTCCTACAAACTCAATGTCTGCGGCATATTTTAATGTGTATGTTTTTTCTCCGTTTTTGATTGCTTGTGTTATGCAGGCAATTTCCTGTTGTATCATTTCGGAGGTTTCATACCACCCGAGTATTGTTGTGTGTTCACCCCAAAAAGTGACTCTGTCGATTCCGAGCAGGATGTATTTTGGTTCATTTTTTCCGGGAGCGACTATTTTTGATGATTTCACCGATTGGCACATTATGACGGACTCTTTGTCGAAAGCCGTAATAGCGATATTGCTGCAGTGAGCAGATGTGATTTTGTTTTCTGTGTCATCATCTTTTTCTGGGAAAGCCTCATCGAGCATCAGATAGTCTAAGGATACGTTCAGTTCTTTTGCTATTAAAAGAAGTTTTTCTGTTTCCGGGTATCCGTTTCCCGATTCCCATTTTGAAACAGCCTGTCTTGAAACATTTAAAATATCAGCAAGTTGTTCCTGAGTGATGTTTTTTTCTTTGCGTACGGTTTTTAATTTTTCTGCAAAACTCATTGTACCACTCCTTTCGGTCTGCTTTAATTATAATATAAAACGACTTTTATATCTACCAACTTGAACTTGCTTTTGCGCAAATTCAAGTTGCAAAAGTGAAAAATATAAAAAATACGGTTGATGATTTTTGAAAAAGTGTTATAATTTATTATAACAGAAAATTATAACTGCGACAAATAAAAAGGAGGATTTTTTATGTCCAATAAAAAGGTAAGGAAAGTAGTTTCCATGCTTGCAGTTCTTGCTCTCGTTTTCAGCATGCTGAGCATAGGCGTAGTAAATGCTCAGACGGGCGAAGTGGAGCAGGCTAAAAATGTTATTCTTCTTATCGGTGACGGTATGGGATATAACCATTGGGAGCTTTGCAAGCAGGTAAGCGGCGAAGATGAACTGTTTGTAGAGAACGGTTTTGAATATTACGGCTATTCTCACACACGTTCTTTTACGAGTAAGGTGACAGATAGTGCTGCAGGCGGCACAGCTCTTGCAACGGGTGTCAGAACATATAACCGAGGTGTCGGTGTTTATGTGTATGACCCGTTAGCAATCAGGGCGCCAAAGAATCTCTGTGAGCTTGCTATGGAGCTTGGAATGAAGACCGGCGTTGTCACATCTGACTCCAATGTCGGTGCAACTCCCGGAGCATTCACCGCACACACGGCAGACAGAAGAAATTATCTGGACATGTCACAGCAGCAGGTGAAGTCAGGTATAGACCTTATCTGGACCAGCTCCAGCGGAATCATTACGGATAAATATCTTAAGGGTACAGAGTATGTTCTGATTAATGACTGGAATGAGCTCAATGCACTTAAGGACGGTCAGAAGAGCATGGGTCAGTTTGATACAGACCTGTGGAAGACATCAAATGATGACAACTGTCCGACATTGTCTGAACTTACAACCGAAGCTATCGAGAGACTTGATAATAAAGATGGATTCTTCCTTATGGTTGAGGGCGCTCATGTTGATAAGCACTCACACAATCAGGACCCTAAAAACATGACCGAAGCTATGCTTGAGTTTGACAAGACTATTGAAGCAGCTGTAGAATTTGCGAAAGAGGATGGCGATACAATAGTCATTGTGTCAGCGGACCATGAGACAGGAAATATAACACTCAAAGACGGTAAATATGTCTATACACAGGGCAGCCACAGTGCAACAGATGTTCCTGTATGTGTTTACGGTACAGACGATTTTATCGAGGATGAGCAGGCTGTAGACAACAAGGATATTCCGAAGTTTATAGCAAAAGCTTTGGGCGCAACTGATAAGCAGTTTCCTGCAAGAGTAAATCCTGATTCGAAGTTTTATATTAAGGATTTTATCGGCTATATAGGCGTGATAATTTCAGCCATCGGCGAAATTATTGGACTTTAATATTAATTAACTTAATAAAAATGAAACACCCGTTCGGATTTATCCGAGCGGGTGTTTTTATGTTTACTTAAGTTGTTTATAAATCCTGTTATCTGTTTTTTTGCTTTACTCTTTTCAAAACAATAGCGGTTCTGTTTGGCAGATAGCATTTAAATCCTATCCATCCTGCAGGAGTGGTAAAAGTTTTATATTGAACAGAGGTGTCAACACGGGAAAGACCGCCGAATTCGCCGTCATCCGAAGAAAGTACAACATTATAAGTACCCTCTTTACCTACGGGGATAAAATATCCGTCAAAAGATTTTGTTGGATGGAAATTAAAAATAAATACAGTATCTTCCTTAGTATATATAAGGATTTTATCCTCTTGATGAAGCCATCTGTTTTCGGCTGTCAAATTGAGCAAATCATTTTCCTTGAGCAGCTTTATCATAGCTTTATCAAAATCATTGAGTTCTCTGTACCTTAGGTTTGGATTATCTACCAGACTCCATTGTCTGCGGCAGTAGTGATAGCTCCAGCCGTTGCCTTCACGTGGAAAATCTATCCATTCGGGGTGACCGAATTCGTTGCCCATAAAATTAAGATATCCTTTGCCGGCCAAGGATGCGGTGATAAGGCGTATCATCTTATGAAGAGCGATACCTCTGTCTACTACGGAATTGTTGCCGAATTTGTTCATTCCGGTATACATATCAGCATCGCAAAGTCTGAACATTATAGTTTTATCTCCAACCAAAGCCTGGTCATGAGACTCGCAGTATCCGATATTTTTCTCCTGTGTTCGGCATGAGGTAAGCTCATACCACAGCTTGCCTATATCCCATTTATCGTCAGTGTATTCTTTTATGGTTTTAATCCACAAATCAGGCACACCCATGGATAGACGGTAATCAAAACCGATACCTCCATCTCGTATGGGAATACACATACCCGGCATACCGGACATGTCCTCTGCAATTGTAATTGCGTGAGGATTTATCTCATGAATCAATTCATTTGCCAACTGCAAATATGTGACAGCATCCGTATCGGTGTTCATTGAAAAGTACATGTTATAATTTGTAAATGAACTTTCCAATCCGTGGTCGTGATAGAGCATAGAGGTTACGCCGTCAAAGCGAAAGCCGTCAAAATGGAAAACCTCCATCCAATACTTGAGGTTTGAAAGTAAAAAATGCAATACCTCGTTTTTGGAGTAATTAAAAAGTTTAGTTCCCCATGCACTGTGATTTCCTTTTTCTCCCTCATGGAAAAATTGGTATACAGTACCGTCAAACTCATTTAGACCTTCATTGGTGTTTTTTACTGCGTGAGAATGGACAACGTCCAGCAAAACGGCAATACCGTTTTTATGTGCAGTATTTATAAGCTCTTTTAAGTCTCGGCTGCTGCCGTAGCGTGAAGATGCGGCAAAAAAGTTAGAAACCTGATAACCGAAAGAGCCGTAATAGGGATGCTCCATGATAGCCATTATCTGTATTGTGTTATATCCCAGCTCTTTAATTCTTGGCAGAACATTATCTATAAACTCACGATATGTACCAACGGCATTCTTTTCCTGCGCCATACCGATATGACACTCATAAATAAATGGTGTTTTTTCAGGCACAAAGGCATTATCTGTCCAAGGAAATTTCTCATATGTGTCCTCAATTTCGGCGCACCATAAATATGTCTGCGGGTCTTGAACAACGTGTGTGGCGTAAAGCGGAATACGACGCAGTATCCGACCTGAGTTTATAACAATAGCTTGTACCTTTTCGCCGATTTTAAGGGCGTTTTTACCTTTGAGGTGTACTTCGAAAATGCCGTTTTCAAGTTTGGTCATGGGACAACTTTCGATATCCCAGTTGTTAAAATCACCTGTGAGGTACATTTGGTCAGCGGCAGGTGCCCATTCTCTGTATACCCAACCGGTGCGTGTGCGGTGAAAACCGAAATACTTGTGACCGTTGGCAAAATTCTTAATCTTTTTGCAGTTGCCTAAAAGAGCCTTTCTTTTAGATAGAAAAAGCTGCGTTCTTAAATCGATATCCTTTTCAAAAGGTGCTAAATAAGGGTCAATTTCCAAAAGCTTCATCTTAGCGCACCCTCTCTTTAAATATTTGTTTATATTACTATATCATATAATGGTAAATATTATCAATAAAAATCAGATGTTTTCTATAAACCAAGCAAGCCGAAAACAGAGAAAAGTTTTTTATATTGATTATTAAAAAATAAAAAATTGTCAACAATAGCACTGTTCATAAAATAAAAAAACAAAAGCACCGACCGTAAAGGTCAGTGCTTTTTTGGCTGGGGAATAGGGATTTTTCCGGTGCTGTCGCACCTATCGCCTCGCTTCGCTCGTTGCCCACGTCGGCGAAAACAGTCCACCGGACTGTTTTCTTCCGAAAGCCGTTTGGCTTTCTCCCTCCTTGTTCGAATCCCTATAAAATATAATCGGAATAAAAGAAAAAGCACATCCTTACAGATGTGCTTTTTCTTTTATTTGGCTGGGGAATAGGGATTCGAACCCCAACAAACAGAGTCAGAGTCTGTCGTGCTACCGTTACACCATTCCCCAATGCCGGTGACTCTGACAACAAGCATATTGTTTGCCTGCGAGATGATATTATACACATATCTTCAAAAAAAGTCAACAACTTTTTCCAAAAAAAATTTTTATATATTAAGAGCTTCCTTAATGAGCTTGTAGCTAAAATTAAGCAGGCATACGAAGGTCTCAAGCCCGACTCTACCGAAGGTCAAATTGTGGCGGAGATGGTTGATGCTACAGAGAGACTTCACGAACTCTTTGTCGAAGCTTTGATGGATGCTACGGAGAATTATCAGAGTGCAGAATCCGCTGACAAAAACCCCACATCGAATCTTGATGTGAGGTACTGTGACAGAGATAACACTCCAAACAGCTTTAATACCGAGGGCAAGACCTTGACCGAACAGCTTAATGAAGCTTATGAAGCTGCCGAGTCCTTTGACCAACGATATGTTTATGTGGGAAGATTTTCAAATGCATTCCGAGAATTGTTAAAAGGCAAAAATGTTATTGTTAATGATTACCCCATAGCAATGAACTACAGAGATGCATATCTTTCAATGCATAGCAAGGATACGGGAAAATATCACGGAGATGGCATAAACTATCACGACCTTGGTGTTAATGGTTTGGAATCAGCTCTTACTTCCTTTGAATCTCCAAAAGCCATTATGATGTCAAAGAGGCAAGGAAAGATTGAGCTTGTTCTTCAAGGTGTTGACAAAAAGGGAAAATCTTTGCTTTCAATAGTTGCAATAAACACGAAGACTCAAAACAACAGAAAGTTTCTTGATGCACACATAGTTACATCGGTATATGGCAGAAAAAGCATTGAAAAATATATCAGCAATGCAGAAAACGAAGGAAGACTTCTTCTTACAAAAAAAGAAGAGACTTCGCAAGGCATTCCCCAAGTACAATACGAGGGCAATATCAACGAAATCTCTTCTAACTACAGTATATCCGATTCCACCGCAAAAAGTCAAGGAAAATTTTCCGACAGAGATGCAGACTATATGACTGCAGTTGAAAGCGGCGATACGGAAACTGCACAGAGAATGGTTGATGAAGCTGCAAAGAATGCAGGATATAATTCACCTATGCTTTATCACGGCACACAGTCATTCGGATTCACTGAATTTGACCTTTCAAGAATGGATGATAAGAGGTCGATATTCCTCACAAGCAATAACAAAATTGCATCTACATACTCAGGAGTTGGCGGAACAAGAAAGGTTTCTGCATCGTACAACAAAGACATTGACGGCATGAAGCTTGAAAAAGTTACCGATGAGCTTAATGCTTTGAGTGACGAATATTACAAGGGTGCATTGGATTACAGAAAATACACATACATCGACACCAAATATTCAAATGAGCTTATCTCAACAGTCAACGATGGTATAGATGCACTGCAAAAAAATGTTTCATCAATTGTTAATCAATACAAAGATGACGGCAAAATATATCAACAGCTTTTTGCATTAAACAACAAATTGAAGAGATATGAATACCAAAATCTTTCAACACCTATCTATATGCTTCTGCATCACACCGATGTGTTTGCTGAAAACGGCAAAGAAATCGCAGAGCTTGAAAAAAATATCAGGCTTCTCAACGAGATAAGATTTTTGGATGTTTCCGAAGGGTATGTGGTCAGAGATATGCTTGACGGGTATTCTCTTGATTTGTTAGACGAAACAGAAGCAAGGAATGAATTGAAATATCTCAGCTCAAAGGGCAACTATTCAATGTATGCTAAATCCGAAAATCCTCTTGTGATTGACGGTAAAGGTCAATTGTGGAGAGATATTCGCAATTGGCACGAAAGCGTATATTATCAAAAAGAAAACACAGAGGTGGGTGAGAACGATGAATTCTATTACTTGATTGACAAAAGAACGGGGGAAGAACTCGAAGACGGCGGCATAATGAAAAATGTTTTTTCGCAGGGAATGACCAAAGCGGAATTGCATAATTTTATGCTGAACAAAGCCAATCAGATGTTGAGAATTCAAACGGAAGGCATTTATACCACCCGTGAAATCGCCAAATTCGCAAAAGAACGGGGATATGACAGTGTTGTTTTTAAGAATATTCTTGACAATGGCGGTATGAACAGCGATGTAGAGATGAACGAAACCGCAGATATCTATGTTTACTTTTCCCCTAACCAAATCAAATCCGCTGATTCCGTAATTTACGATGACAACGGCAATGTCATTCCGCTCTCAAAGAGGTTTGACCCAACCAACGATGACATCAGGTATAGCGAGAGAGGTAAACGTAAAACCGTTTCAAACTATAACGTTGACGAGCACCCCCTTGACAGATATAATAGAATAAAAATAACCAAAACGGAACAATGGAGAATTCATGATGCTTTAACGCAACGATATAACAACTCCACAGAATTCCCATTGTATGTGTTTGTATCTATCTTCAACACAAAACTAAACATTGACAATCAATATTGTGTTAGGTGGTTAAGTTTTGGCGAATTTGAGGTTATTTCAAAGGGTGGCAAAAAGCTCGATACTATAAGGAGGCTTTATGATGAATATCACAAAAGAGGACAAGATGATGTTCTTGATGGAAGAAATGGAAAACGTGAATATATCAGGCGGAGATATAGTCGGGATGCTTTCAATGTTGGAGACAGAAGCGATGATAGACGAAATGCTCCGATATATAATAAACACGCCAAATCTGACGGAAGAAAAGGTGGTCAAAGCACTAATCATAGTGACAAGAACAGCGGCGAAAAACTCTCCGACCGTGACCCCGATGCCATAACCCCACGAAGCCTTTTGGCTAACGCTCTTGAAGGCACCGTTCAGAACGATATTGAACGGAAGAAACTCGACGAGTACAAGAAGAAAATCGAGCTTATGAATGCCGAAAATATCTATTGACTTTAGCATGGTAATGTGATAGTATACAATCACACTAAAAATCAACGGAGGGTTAAACAATGAAAAAAAGAGTAGCAGCACTCGTTCTTGCAGTGCTTATGATGGTTCTTGCATTCGGCTTTACAGGATGCACAGGAAACGAGAAGACAGATTGGGCTTACATAGAGGACAAGGGCGAGCTTGTAATAGGTATTACATACTTCCAGCCCATGAACTATGAGGGTGCAGATGGAAAGCTTACAGGTTTTGAGACAGAGTTTGCCGAGGCAGTTTGTGCAAAGCTTAAAGTAAAGCCTGTTTTCCAGAAGATAGATTGGAACAGCAAGGTTCAGGAGCTTAAGTCTAAGAACATTGACGTTATCTGGAACGGAATGACAGTTCGTGACGAACTTCTGGCTGAGATGGATGTTTCCAGCTCTTATATGAAGAACACTCAGACAGCAGTTATCCGCAAGGCTGATGCTGATAAGTATAAGGACCTTGCTTCTATGGCAGGTGCTATTGTTGTTGCTGAAGCCGGTTCAGCAGGTGAGGTCGTTGTTAAGGCAGATGCAGGCTTAAGCCAGAAATACACTCCTGTTGATACACAGGTAAAGACATTCACAGAAGTAAAGGGCAAGACAGCTGATATTGCAGTTGTTGATGCAGTTACAGCAGCAGGTACAATTGGTGAGGGTACAAGCTATGATGACCTTATGATACTCAGCAACATAGCTCTTGGCGAGCCTGAAGAGTATGCAATTGGTATCAGAAAGGGCGAAACAGAACTTACAGCAAAGATTAACGCAGCTATCAAGGAACTCTATGATGACGGCACACTTGATAAGCTTGCAGATAAATATAATCTTACAGGCCGTATTATCGCTCAGTAATAAAACTGATTAAAACTATTACAAGTCCTGCCGTGAGAGCGGCGGGACTTGAGTTGTCTTTTAAAATTAAGTTCACAGAGGAATGAAAATATGTCCATCGATTTTATAGGTGTTAATCTGCAGCTGTTAGATGGCTTTAAATATACACTTATCTTGTTTTTTGCAACTCTTGCGGCGGCTATACCGCTCGGTTTGCCGATAGCTTTTGGTTCAATGAGCCGTTTTAAACCTATCAGGTTGATTACCAGAGCATTTGTGTGGGTGATACGTGGAACGCCGCTTATGCTTCAGGTTATGGTAGTGTTCTATGTGCCGGGATTGCTTTTCGGTATGCCGTTCAAGTCCCGTATGGCGGCGGTTATCATAGCGTTTATAATCAACTATGCCGCATATTTCTCGGAGATTTACCGTGGCGGTATTGAGAGCATACCGGTAGGTCAGTACGAGGCGGGACAGGTTTTGGGACTTACAAAGACGCAGACCTTCTTCAAGGTTATACTCTTTCAGGTTATCAAGCGTATTGTTGCACCCATGAGCAACGAGATAATAACGCTTGTTAAGGATACTTCACTTGCAAGAGTTATAGCGGTTGGTGAGTTGATAATGGCGGCGCAGGATATAGTCAGCGTGTACGGACTGCTTTGGCCGTTGTTCTATACCGCAATATTCTATCTGATTTTCTGCGGAGTTCTGACCCTGCTGTTCGGCAAACTTGAAAAGAAACTTGATTATTACAGAGGTTAAACATGGCTATACTTGAAGTTAAAGACCTTAAAAAATCTTTTGGTAAAACAGAAGTTTTAAAAGGCATCAGCTTTTCTCTTGAGGAGAAGAACGTACTTGCGATAATCGGCTCATCGGGCAGCGGTAAGACGACGCTTCTGCGCTGTATCAATATGCTCGAAACGGCGGATAGCGGACTTATAACCGTTGACGGCAGTGCGATTTTTGATGGTGACAGCGATGAAAAGCTCACAGCTCAGCAGAAGCTTGAAAATCAGCTTAAGATAGGTTTGGTTTTCCAGTCTTTCAATCTTTTTCCGCAGTATACCGCATTGGAGAATGTAACCCTTGCGGTAAAAGCTCATGCAAAGAGCCGTCCCGATTTTAAAGAGAATCATAAGGCTATTTATAAAGAGATAGATGAGCTTGGAATGTCACTGCTTAAAAAGGTCGGACTTGAGAACAAGGCTAATAACTACCCCTGCCAGCTTTCAGGCGGACAGCAGCAGCGTGTATCTATAGCACGTGCAATGGCACTCAATCCGAAGATACTCTTCTTTGACGAGCCTACCAGTGCACTTGACCCTGAGCTTACAGGCGAGATACTCAAGGTTATCAAGAGTCTTGCGGCGGAGAAGATGACAATGGTTATCGTCACTCATGAGATGGCATTTGCCCGTGAGGCTGCGGACAGAATCATTTTCATGGACAACGGAGTTATCGAGGAGGAGGGCACACCTGAAGAGGTTTTTGACCATCCCAAATCCGAGCGCACCAAAGCGTTTATCGCAGGATATACAGAAGTTTAATAAAAAAATACATAGCGCCGTCACGTTATCGTGACGGCGTTTTATCATATATTTTTTCTTGCTTTCATAATATTTATTATATTGTAAAGCGAGGGTGGTGCTCAAGATGGACGAGGATATAAGCTTTGAGCGAGAACGAAAGACACGTGAAGAATATCGGGCTCGCAACGGATATTCATCGGGGCAAAATAAAAAAGAGCGCAAGAGCGACGCATTTGTAAAAATAACTGTTATTCAGACAATAGCCTGTGCACTGGCGCTCGGTATGGTGCTGCTGATGGGAAAAGTGATGCCTGAAAGCTTCAATCAGCTTAAGGCAGGCTATAACAGGATGATGGAAAGGGATATGAATATAAAGGACGTGTGGGCGCAGATAAAGGATACAGCGGCTGAGCTTTTTGAGCCTGTGACGGTTATTGAAGAAACTACGGAAGCGGCAGAAGAAACCGAATCATCGGTTGAAACCACCTTAAACGGAATGGGTAACGCACAAAAGGGGAGCTTAAACACAGATAAGGTCAGCTTTTCACCGTATTATACTACCGTCAGCGCAGTAATGCCTGTTGAGGGTAGAATCAGTTCACCTTTTGGGTACAGAGAAGACCCGTTTACAGGCGAACTTTCACTTCATACGGGTCTTGATATCGCCTGCGAACAGGGGAGCCCCATAGCTGCCGCCTTTTATGGAGTTGTGGCAGAGGTTGGAGAAAATGATGTGGCAGGTAAGTATATACGCCTATCCCATTCGGGCGGACTTGAAACTTTTTACTGTCATTGCTCTGAGATTTTGGCAACACAGGGAGCGGTTATACGTCAGGGTGAAACTATAGCGCTTGTCGGCTCGACGGGTATGTCAACAGGTCCGCACTTGCACTTTGAAGTGCGTATAGGCGGCAAACGGCTCAACCCCGAATGGTTGCTCTATGGTATGGAGGTCTGATGCAGTTAAGGATAGGAAAAACGGTATTTCGCATAGGTTTCCCATTTGCTGCAGCAGTAACCTTGATGCTGTTGCTCGATAAAAGCGGCGCAGCGGTGTCTGCACTTGTGTGCTGTGTGTTGCATGAGTTAGGACATCTGCTGTGTCTTTTTGCGCTTTCTGCACCGCCTGAACGTGTAACACTCGGAGCTTTTGGTATGCGGATAGATAAAAGCTCTGCTGAGCTTTCATATCTACACGAGGCTATAACAGCGTTGGCAGGGCCGTTGATAAACTTTTTATTGGCACTTATACTTTTTGTTGTATCGAAATTTATAATAGCGCCGTGGCTTTTAACTTCTGCGGCACTTAATTTGTGTACCGGACTTTTCAACCTGATTCCTGTTGAGCCTCTTGACGGAGGACGGGCGTTAAAAAATGCGCTGCTCATCAGGTTTGATGAACAGCGCACAGAAAAGATAATCAATGTTGTGTCACTGATAACACTAATACCGCTAACCCTTGGTGGGATAGCGGTACTAAAGTTTAGCGGATATAATTTTACTCTGCTGCTTGTCTGTATTTATATAGCGGCATATCTGCTGATGAAAAACAGAGCAGGTAAGTGAGTTTACCACTCGTCGTTCTCATCCGCCATAACGGCATATGCACAGCGCATACCGTCAACGGCAGCGGAGACAATGCCTCCTGCATATCCTGCACCCTCGCCACAAGGGTAGAGACCACGGATATTTGATTGGTATATCTCATCTCTGAGAATACGAACAGGCGATGAACTGCGGGTTTCGGGAGCAGTAAACACGGCTTCGGGCATAGCAAAACCGCAGAGCATCTTGTCCATCTTTAAAAGCGCCTGAGCGTATGTGTCAGTAACTTTCTTTGGCAAAATCTTTCTTATGTCGCCCAGCGCAACACCTGTAGGACAACTCGGCTTTACGGCTCCGAGCTTAACGGAGGGTCTGTCGGCAAGAAAATCGCCTACGAGCTGAGCGGGGGCTGTGTAGTCACCGCCACCTGCCGCAAAAGCGGCTCTCTCGATTTTGCGTTGCAGCTCAATGCCTGCAAGCGGGTGGTCACTTCCGAAGTTTTCGGGCTCAATTCCTACAAGCAGTGCACTGTTTGAGTTTTCGGCATCTCTGCCGTATTCGCTCATGCCGTTTACGACTATACCGCCCTCTTCGGATGCAGCGTTAACGACAGTACCACCGGGGCACATGCAGAATGTGTAAGCACCTCTGCCGTGCTCAGGGTGACAGGCGAGCTTGTAGTCAGCAGCACCGAGAGCGGGATGTCCTGCAAAGCTGCCATATTGCGCTTTGTCTATGAATTCTCTGGGGTGCTCTATTCTTGCACCTACAGAGAACGGCTTTTGCATCATTTTAACTCCATGTTCATAGAGTGTAGCAACAGTGTCACGTGCAGAATGTCCTGTGCAGAGAAGAACAGTGTCCGTTTGGAAATCTTCTTCATGACCGTCGGAAATAAGTTTTATACCGTGAATATAGCTGTTGGCTACGATGACATCTGTCATTTTGCAGTTGAAACGAATTTCACCGCCCAGAGAGAGTATCTCTTCACGAATATTGCGCACGACCTGTGCAAGTCTGTCTGTCCCGATGTGCGGTTTAGCGGACCAGCGTATTTCTTCGGGGGCACCGTGAGAAGCCAACTCGTCAATAACAATTCTGCATAGCGGGTCTTTTATACCTGTAGTCAGTTTACCGTCAGAAAAAGTTCCTGCACCGCCCTCACCGTATTGTACATTGGATTCGGGATTTAAACGACGGTTTATCCAGAAGTTTTGAACGTCGTTTTGTCTTTCTTCAATGCGTGCACCACGTTCAATTATAAGCGGTTTAAGCCCTGCACGTGCAAGGACAAGCCCTGCGAACATGCCTGCGGGACCAAAACCGACGATTACGGGTCGCAGTTCGCTTGTACGTTTGAGTTCGGGTTCTGTAAAGTCTAAAGGCTTTACAATATCGACTTCAGACCCGCAACGCTTCAAAACAGCCTGCTCATCACCGTCAACGTCAACTTCTACGTTATATACAAAGAAAATATTGTCTTTCTTGCGTGAATCCACAGCCTTTTTTGTGATTCTAAGGGAGTGTATTCTATTTTCGTCAAGGCGTAAAGCTTTACCGGCAGCACGTCTTAAATCGCTTTCATCCGCAGTCAGCGGAAGTTTTATCTGGTTAATTTTAAGCATATTTTTCTCCGTAAGTTAATTCTTTTGCCATTTTCTCTCCTGCGAGCAGGCCGGACGACCATGCCCATTGAAGATTAAATCCGCCGCATCCGCCGTCGATGTCGAGAATCTCTCCGGAACACCATAGCGATGGAACTATCTTTGACTTTAGTGTGTCTGCTTCAAACTCACGCACATCCGCACCGCCTGAGGTAACCTGTGCGCTGTCAAAGCCTTTTGTGCCGTTAATTACAACTTCAAAGTGTTTAATCACACGTGAAATTTTGCAAAAGTCATTTTTACTTAGTTTGTCTGATGAAACAGCAGAGTCGATTCCTGCTTCACGCAGTACGGCGGCACCTACAGCCTTTGGCAATAAGCCATTGAGCATATTTTCGCACTTTGTCGAAAAGTTTGAAAGAAAATCAGTGATTTCATTTTCAGTCATTGTCGGCAGTAAATCAAGCGTTGCCAAGACGGTTTTGCTGCTTTCGCATTTTCGTGCAGCGACAGAGCTTATCTCCATCGTTGCTATTCCGGACAAGCCGTAGTCTGTGAAAAGCACTTCGCCTCTGGATTGAACACCGTCAATTTCAATAATCGCATCGTGAACACGCACGCCCTTGAGTGAACGCATACGTTTGTCAGGCGATGTAAGCTGAACAAGAGAGGGGAAAAGCTTGGTTACATGATGTCCCAATAATTTCAGAAGCTCATAGCCACTGCCGTCTGAGCCCTGGGTAGGTGCGGCACAGCCGCCTGCAGCAATCAAAAGCTTTTTACACAAGAACTCGTCATTTATAGCGAACCCGCCGGTTGTGGGTTTGATTTTTTGAACTTTGGTGTCGCAGAAGATTTCTATTCCGCAGTTTTCTGCCGCAAACCGAAGTGAATCGAGAACGCCCGAAGCGGTGTTGCTTAATGGGTAAATACGACCGCTTGAGTCGGTGTAGGTCAGCAGTCCGATAGATTTAAAAAATTCGAGTGTTTTGTCTACATTGTATTTACTTAAAGCAGTGGATGCAAAATCCTTGTTTGTGTATGGATGGTCAGCAGCGCCGATATTTGAAAGATTGCATCTTCCGTTACCTGTTGCAAGGATTTTCTTTCCTACTCTCGGCAGACGTTCGAGCATGGCGATGCTGCTTTTGGGTGCGATTTTTTTTGCGTTTATGGCAGCCGCCAGACCTGAAGCGCTGGCGCCGACGATTATAATGTCAAATTGTTTTTTCATTGATAAATCCGCACCTTTTGAGAGTGATTTTTACTATAAAATTATATTATTTGCGGGAGCATCTGTCAACCAAAACACAGCCCAAAAAGAGATAGTGGAAAGTTTAGTTGAATTTTAAAACTAAAACAATAAACCACTAACTCCATTACGAAGTTAGTGGCCTTTTTTTGTACCTGTTAGAAATTATTGAGTATCTCGGTTTTCTTTTGATTGTATTCTTCTTCTGTTATAATGCCACTATCAAATTGTTTTTTGATAGCATACAAGGCATTCTCTGTTGGTGTTGCAGATGTTGCTGATACACCGTATTTCCAAAAGATGTAATACGAAAGTGGCGATAACAGACCCATTAAGCCCGTTAAAAAAGAAAAAATAATTGTAAAGGGCGGTGTGTTACCCATAATGACGATTAATATTGTTGATGCAAGATTATTTATTGCAGTTAAAATCAACTGCAATGTTATCAACTTTTGAGATGTTTTTAAGTGTTTGAATTTAGAAATGCAATCAGCGACATAGAATATGGTAAAAGCAAGCACTATAATACTGAATACAACGCTTAATATTTGCCGTGTGAAATAGTATATTATTTGATTTGAAGGGTTATATAATAAGTATTTTAATGAAGCTATTGAAGAAAAATTTGAAATTACCGAAGAAAGATTAATAAGTGCCAATATGATATAACTTATTGTCAATAATATGTGGTTCTTATTTTTGCTATAACAAGTAAAGATATAAACCATAAACAAAATAAACGGAATGTAAGATAATAGTGTTACCAAAAATGTTGGAATAATAAATTGAAAGTTAATTTCACCTGATTGGAGAAAAGTGAGAATTATTCGTAATACAAGGCTAGAAACCAAGAAGATAATAGAAAATAGTTTTATGTATTTTAATGGATTATTTTTAATGTTGTTCATTATTTAATTCCTCCATCTTTTTATTATACTCTTGCTCTGTAATAAGAGCATCCTTTTTCCATTTGTTAAGAGTGTCAATCTTGTCTTTATTACAAATGGGACAAATATCTTCACTTATCATATTACCGCAACCGTTGCATCTCCACTGATGTTTGGCAGCGTTATTCACAGCATAAGTATCATTTTGTTTTATTTTGCCTTGCTCAACTAGAATATCACTATTTTCAATTAACTGACCAAAACCATATAAGGTTAGTGCAGACAACCAAGAACCTAAACAACCAATTATGATAATCAAAATTCCTGGCAATGGCGTGTCTCCATTAGAAAACATAACAAAAAAGCCTGCAATACTTGATGCTATAATACCTATCCAAGCAAATGCCTTTGCAGCACTTTTGATTTTAATGCCGATGTTATCAAACATAGCCGTTACCGCCTTTGAAAAATTTTATTTATTATACCATACAAGCACTCATTTTTCAACACAAACGAATCCCCTTGTAATAAAATGACTTTTCTTAGTCATATTTTTAAGAAAAAAGAGTTTTCACTAAAAATATAAGATACGACTGCAAAATAGTATGGAAAATACTAATGGTTGTGGTTATTGGGTATCAGCTGATTATTGGATAATATAAATTGTGCAAGTTATAATTGACTTATTGTACGCTTAGTGATATTATAAATAGAGAGAAAATGAAAATGAAGGGCTTTTTTGTGCAATAATACCATGTGTGGTTTTTCCACACGGCCCGAGAGGTTGAAGTTAATAAAGAAAACAACTTATTCAGGGAGTGAAATATGTGAAAGGTATTATATTGGCAGGTGGCTCGGGAACAAGGCTGTATCCGCTGACGATGGTTACCAGTAAACAGCTTTTGCCGGTGTATGACAAGCCGATGATATACTATCCGCTGTCTACTCTTATGCTTGCAGGAATAAGGGAGATACTTATAATTTCAACAGTTGAGGATACTCCGAAATTTGAGCAGCTTTTGGGTAACGGAAGCCAGTTTGGTTTGAAGCTGTCTTATGCTGTTCAACCCAAGCCCGAGGGTCTGGCACAGGCGTTCATAATCGGTGAGGAATTCATCGGAGACGACAATGTTGCCATGGTTTTGGGTGACAATCTTTTCTACGGCAACGGTTTTGGACATCTGTTAAGAGAGGCTGCTAAGAAAGAGACCGGAGCTACCATATTCGGATACTCTGTTGAGAATCCGCAGAGTTTCGGCGTTGTTGAATTTGATGATGACGGAGTACCTGTTTCGATAGTAGAGAAGCCGAAGCATCCAAAGTCGAATTATGCTGTAACGGGACTTTATTTTTACGATAACAGAGTAGTCGAGTATGCAAAATCACTCAAGCCCTCGAAGCGAGGCGAGCTTGAAATAACAGATATTAATAAGATATATCTTAAAAACGGCGACCTTGATATTCGTCTTATGGGCAGAGGTTTTGCGTGGCTTGATACAGGAACAGTCGATTCATTGCTTGACGCTGCGAATTTCATAAAGACGGTTGAGCGTCTTCAGGGAATAAAGATTTCAGCACCTGAGGAGATAGCCTATAATATGCGCTGGATAAGCAAGAGAGCTTTGCTTGAGTCAGCAACAAAGTATGGCAAGTCATCTTACGGTGAGCATCTTCAGCGTGTTGCCGAGGGCAAGATTCTTTATTCGGGCAACGATGTCAGCGGTATAGGCAAGAGACCTCGCTGGGGCACTGAGGAGAGCGCCGATTAAAAGAAAAACAACAAAGAATATCTGCGGGGCATGCGAGGCATGCCTCGCAGTTGTATGGAAGTGACAAAATTCATGAAGAAGATTGAAACAAAGCTTAAGGATGCAGTTGTAATTGAGCCGGATGTTTTTGGAGATGTGCGTGGTTGGTTTTATGAGAGTTACTCAAAACAGAAGTTAGAGCAGCTCGGAATAGACATTGACTTTGTTCAGGATAACCGCTCATACTCCGCACAGAAAGGCACCCTCAGGGGGCTTCACTGTCAGACAGGGGAGACATCTCAGACAAAGTTGCTTACCTGCCTTAGGGGAACGATATTGGATGTGGCGGTTGATATCCGCAAGGGCTCTCCTACATATATGCAGTGGACATCTGTTGAGCTAAGCGGAGAAAACAAGAAAATGTTTTTAATTCCCAAAGGATTCCTGCATGGTTTTTTAACTCTTACCGATGATGTTGAAGTTTTATATAAGGTGGACGAGTATTATTGTCCTGAGAATGACCGCAGCATCCGTTTTGATGACCCTGAGCTGGCGATTGATTGGGGTGTTGAAAATCCGATTCTCTCAGCAAAGGACGAGAAAGGGATTTTTCTTGCAGACAGCGACATAGAGTTTGAATATTAAAAAAGCAGAGCTGATTTCAGCTCTGCTTTTTTTGTGTTATTCGTAAAGCCCTTCTGTTGATTTTCCACTTTTTCCTGTTATACCCACGACCCGAGGCCATTGGTTAGTTTCAATTATTGTTGTTGCGTTTATATTACCCAGGTGTGCATAGAAATGACGGAATTGAGAAAGAATCAAACCCAATCTGTTTGTTTTACAGCCAGTTGGAACAACATACAGCATATCATCCGAGAGTGTATCTAAGTAATCTCCAATTTTTGTTTTGATATTTTCAAGATATTGCAACAGTTCTTCTTTTGATAAAGTTTTTTCGCTTTCTTCGTCTAATGAGTTAAGTCCAGGCACATGAAAATCGGGATGTGTATATTCTTTTGGATTGATGAACCACTGGTCTAACGAGTGCAGCATGTGATATGCATGCTTCCAAATAGGCATGCCGCAAAGAATAAAATTCATGTCACAGGTTTTCAGCATAATATCAGCATTTGTGAAAAGAGCCTCAGTATTTAGTTTTATTGCATTTACAAGTTGGTTTTTCATTTCTTACACGCTCCTTATTTATATAGAAATATATCATATGTTGTTGGATATTTCAAATAAAAAACCGCCCGAAGGTTTTTCCTTCGGGCGGTTTTTTTTACTATAAATCAGATAGTTATAATTCCTGCTGCTGTGAGAACCTGTGCTGCAAGGATAGCAACAAGGAAAATGGGAGCAATCCAGCGAATCATAACACGGTGCATCTTTTCGCCTGCAAATTTTCCGTTGAGACCTACTTCCTCGGCGATAACCTTTGTACCGACGACGTGACCTACAAGGATACAGGTGATGAAAGCGCCTATGGGCATGAGTACTGAGTTTGAAATGAAGTCGAAGAAATCGAGCATCTGCATGCCTAAAATCTTGAAATCTGCGAGCGGGCCGTAGCCGAAAACGGAAAGTGAACCGATAAGGAGAATCCCGACGGTAACAACGACGGTTGTCAGCTTTCTTCCCCAGTGCAGCTTATCCTGAACCATAGAAACAACGGTTTCCATGAGCGAGATGGAAGAGGTGAGCGCTGCGAAGAAAACAAGAATGAAGAACAATGTGCCGATAACGTTACCAAATGGCATGGACTCAAACACACGAGGAAGAGTTACGAACATCAGACCGGGGCCTGCGTTTATCTTGCTCGGGTCACCGCCGTTGAAAGCGACAACAGCAGGTATAATCATGAGTCCGGCAAGCAAAGCCACGGCAGTGTCAAAAATCTCAATCTGATGCACACTTTTTTCGATGCTGTCCTCTTTCTTCATATATGAGCCGTAGGTAATCATGATGCCCATGGCAAGTGACATTGAGTAGAAGAGCTGGCCTAATGCGCCAAGCACTGTAGAGGATGAGAACTTTGAAAAGTCGGGCAGTAAATAATATTTAAGACCCTGTAACGCACCGTCGGTTGTCAGTGCAAAGCCTGCAACAACAATGCAAAGTATAACAAGAGCGGGCATCATTATCTTGCTGACTTTCTCGATGCCTTTCTCAACACCGAAGATAACAACTGCAGCGGTGAGGAGAACGAAAAGCACAAACCAAAGCATCGGGTTATCAAACAAGCCGCCTTGCATACCTATGAAGTTACCGAAGAAGTTTTCGGAGTCAGCAGCTACAGCGGAACCGTTTCCGCTTACAAACTCGGCGAAGTACTTTATAACCCAACCGCCGATAACGCAGTAATACGGAACGATTATAACCGGAACAATACCGGCAAGCCAACCGAGAAAGCCAAAACGTTTATCGAGCTTTTTGTAAGCACCTATGCAAGAAAGGCCTGTTTTTCTTCCGATTGCGATTTCGGTAACCATCAGTGCGAAGCCGAAAGTTACTGCAAGAATAATGTAAACGAGCAAAAAGATACCTCCGCCGTATTTAGCGGCGAGATAAGGAAAACGCCAGAGGTTTCCGAGTCCGACTGCGGAGCCTGCGGCGGCGAGCACAAAACCTATGCGCCCAGTAAAACTACTTCTTTCTTTTGTCATAAAATCCCTCATAAAAATAAATTTTTAATACAAACTATATTAAATCATAAAAGAGCAAAAAATTCAACATTTTTCTTAGAAAACAGAATTTTTGAAATGACGGCACGCACCTGAGTTTGTTGACAGCTAAATATAAAAGTGATATATTACACTTACCGGATTTTGGTTTTGCGGAGGAAATATTACAATGAAAAGCATTTGGCTTGTAATACCTTGTTATAATGAGCAGGAGGTCTTGAGTGAGACTTCATCGCAACTTAAAAATATAATGCTCTCAATGATGGAACGTGGAAAGATATCGAAAAAGAGCAAGATAGCCTTTGTCAATGATGGGTCAAAGGACAGCACATGGGATATAATCAGCGAGCTGTGCGATGCCGACTCAATTTTTGCAGGCATAAACCTGTCACGCAACAGGGGACATCAGAATGCATTGCTTGCGGGATTAATGACAGCTAAGGAGCATGCCGATGCTGTAATAAGTCTTGATGCAGACTTGCAGGATGATGTAGACGTTATTGAAAAGATGGTGGACAATTTTTTATCGGGAGATGATGTTGTCTACGGCGTTCGCAGTTCCCGCAAGACAGACACTTTCTTTAAGAGATTCACAGCTGAGTCGTTTTATAAGTTCATGAAGATAATGGGTGTAGATATTGTCTATAATCATGCGGATTACAGGCTTATGAGCAAACGAGCTCTTGAAGGGCTTTCGGAGTTTAGTGAGGTTAACTTGTTTTTGCGTGGCATAGTTCCGCAGATAGGTTATAAGAGCTCGACTGTTGAATATGAGCGAAAAGAGAGGTTTGCGGGTGAGTCAAAATATCCGCTAAAAAAGATGCTCTCGTTTGCTTTTGAGGGAATAACGTCGTTTAGCGTACGTCCGCTCAAAGTGGCAACAGCACTCGGAATTGTAGCATTGCTTGTCAGCGTTGCTATGTTGATTTACTGTCTTATCAGCAAGATTACGGGCCATGCAGTGGCGGGCTGGGCAAGCATCGGAGCTTCTGTTTGGGCGATAGGCGGAATGCAGCTGTTCATGCTCGGGGTTATCGGTGAGTATATCGGCAAGATATATCTTGAAACAAAAGGCAGACCAAAATATATTATTGAGTCTGTAAAGCTCAATGAGGAAGAAACAGAATAAATGTTAAAACGGGTGTGGAAAATTTTTCGCACCCGTTTTGTTTTGAAATAGGATATTGATATGAGTTTAATTTTGTGGTAAACTTAAAAAGTACAGATTCAAACTGTCAATACGTGCACGAAAGGATTGTTTTAAATGACTGAAATTACAAAAGATATGCTTATAGGTGATATACTTGATGCTGACCGTGGTACTGCAAAATTTTTCCTTGCAATGGGAATGCACTGCCTTGGATGTCCGTCTGCAAGAGGCGAGAGCATTGAGCAGGCATGCCGTGTTCACGGAGTAGATGCAGATAAGCTGGTTGCTGATATCAACGCTTATCTTGCCGAGAATAAGTGATTACTGTTTCAAACCGCCTTATGATGGCGGCGAATATGGTACGTTCAGGCGTGGTTGTTGCCGATATCGGGACCGACCACGCCTATCTTCCGTCATATCTTGTTATGAGTGGTAAGATACCTCGAGCGATTGCCTGCGATTTGCGACAGATGCCGCTTGAGAATGCACGTGAAACTGTTGAGAGATATAACATTTCGGATAAAATTGAGCTTCGTCTGTCCGACGGATTGGATGCTGTGAAACCCAATGAGGTGCAGGATATAATTATTGCGGGAATGGGTGGTACGCTGACGGCTCAGATTCTTGAGCGGGCGCAGTGGCTTAAAGACAGCGGTATACGTCTTATACTTCAACCCATGACCCATGCCGAAGATGTTCGAGCGTTTTTGTGTGAGAATGGTTTTGAAATTTTAAAAGAGAGCGCCTGTGAAGATGAGGGCAGGGTATATATATCTATATGCGCTGAGTTTACGGGATGTAAGAAAAAATATCCTGCGGGCTATGAGTTTTACGGCGAGCTTGACAGAACAGATGACCTTTCGCAACGATTTGTAAAAAAGCAATACGTTCGAATAAAGAAGAGAGCTGATTCGTTGCGAGCGGCGGGTATAAAAGAAGATGAGGCAGAGTATTGTGAGGCTGCGTGTAACGGTATTGAAAGGTTTTTAGAGAGAGAGTGAGCTTTTTATGACAACTGTCGGAGCGGTTTTTGACGTGCTTGACGGATTTTGTCCGTTTGAGCAGAGTGAGCCATGGGATAATGCAGGGTTGCTTGTTGGTAAGAGAGATTTTGCGGTCAGCAAGATTGCTGTTTCTCTCGACATCACAGCCGAAATAGTTGAACAGGCTCATCAGCATGGAGCAGAGCTGATAGTCAGCCATCATCCCGTAATTTTTCATCCGTTAAAAAATATAGAGCCTGATAATCCTGTATATTTACTTGCAAAGCACGGCATATCTGCAATCTGTGCGCACACATGTCTTGATTGTGCGCATGGCGGTGTTAACGATGTTCTGGCAGCTCGCCTTGGACTTTCAAATGTGCAGACAATACCGACACCTCAGGCGCAGACACCGTTACTCAGAGCAGGCGAACTTGAAGAGATGTCTGCCGAGGATTTTGCAAAATACGTTTCAGATAAACTTAACAGCCATGTGTTTTTTGCCGACGGAGGCGAAAAAATTAAGAGGGCAGCCGTATGCGGAGGAGCAGGCGGAGAGTTTTTCTCTGATGCAAAGGTAGCCGGCTGTCAGGCATTTGTTACAGGCGAAGCCAGACACCACGAGCTGTTAGAAGCAGCTGCTGTGGGTATAACGCTTGTTGTTGCAGGTCACTTTGAAACCGAAGTTCCTGTGACAGATACACTTTTTAACTTGTTGAAAGAACAGATTAAGGATGTTGAAGTTATAAAATTGACTGAGATTTCTCCTGTTCGATTTATTTGATTTTTGGAGTTTTATGTATGCCGCTTGATGGATTTACATTACATTTTTTAGTCTCGGAGCTGCAACGTGAGATTGTGGGTTGTCGAGTTGAAAAGGTGCACCAGCCCTCAAAGGATGAGCTGGTGCTGCATCTGCGTGACCGAAATGGTCCGAAGAAGCTGTTTTTGTCGGCATCGGCAAACAGCCCACGTGTTCATTTGATAAAGAATACACCCGAAAATCCGTCAACACCGCCGATGTTTTGTATGCTCATGCGCAAGCACTTGACGAGTGCTGTTATAACTGATGTACGTCAGATGGGGCTTGACAGAGTGCTGTTTATAGACTTTTCGGCAACAAATGAATTGGGTGACCGTGTAGAACTGTCCATTTGTGCGGAGATAATGGCAAAGCACAGCAATTTGATTCTTATAGGACAGGACAGACGAATTATAGATGCGGTAAAGAGAATTGACCTTACGCAGTCATCTGTACGTCAGATTCTGCCTGGCTTCGAATACCTTGACCCTCCTGCACAAGACAAGCTCAGCTTGCTTGAAAATGAGGCTCAAAATGTATCTGACAAGGTGTTTAGCTTTACGTCGAAAATGTTGTCCTCAGCTCTGCTTAGTACGGTTGAGGGGGCATCTCCGCTTATTTGTCGAGAGATTGCGGAAAAGAGCGGCGGAGATGTGCAGGTCGGCTGTGCAGATGAGAGACAAAAGGTACGAGCTGCCGACTTGCTTTGTGAAATAAAGGAAAAGCTTGAGCAAAAAACTGCGAAACCTTTTATTTTAAAGGATGAGAGTGCGAAACCGTTTGACTTTTCATTTATGCCTATAACTCAATATGGTTGTATATATGAGCAGTCGGAGCTTGAAAGCTTTTCGGGGCTGCTCGAGGAGTTTTATTCCGAGCGTGACAGGATTGACAGAACCCGTCAGCGTTCAGCGGACTTGCAAAAACTTTTGAACAGCGTACTTTCGAGGATAAGTCGCAGGTTAAACAATCAACGTGCAGAGCTTGCCGCCTGTGCGGATAAGGAAAGTCTGCGGATTAATGCCGAGCTTATAACTGCGTATCAGCACACGCTCAAAAAAGGCTCACTTTTTTATGAACTTGACAATTATTATGACAATAATAAGGTTCTGAGAATCCCTGCCGACCCGGCTCTTTCACCGTCTGCCAATGCTCAGAAGTATTACAAAGAGTACCGCAAGGCAAAGACTGCCGAACAGATGCTTGCAACGCTTATTGAGCAGGGCGAGGAGGAGCTTCAGTATATAGACAGTGTTATTGACTCTTTGAGCCGAGCATCGGGCTTTGGTGAGATAAATGAGATTCGAGCCGAGCTTGCACGTTCGGGGTATCTCAAACGCAAAAATCTGCCCAACAAAAAGAATATCCAAAAGGCAATAGACCCGATTGAGTACCGTTCATCGGACGGTTTCAGGATACTTGTTGGAAGGAACAACGTTCAAAACGACCAGCTTTCATTAAAAACAGCAGCCAAAGGAGACCTCTGGCTGCATACGCAGAAGATACCCGGTTCGCACGTTATAGTTTGTGGGGGCGGGGAGGAGATTCCCGATAACACAATACTTGAGGCGGCACGAATTGCTGCATATCACAGCAGGGCACGTGAGTCTGCAAATGTGCCGGTTGACTATACGGCGGCTAAGAATCTCAAAAAGCCTGTAGGTGCAAAACCCGGTAAGGTTATTTATCATGTGTATAACACGGTTTACGTCACTCCGATAAAGGATGACATGGAAAAACTGCAGAAATAAGCTATTCAAAAAGCTCTCCAATGCTTTCTGCAAGCCAGTATACGGGAGAGAAGCTGAGAAAAAAATCAACCGATTCAAGCGACGGCAGTTCGATAGCCGCCGCTTTTTCTTTGTTTATTTCCACTTCTAATTTCTGTTCTCTGTGAGCTAAAGCGAGGGTAGTGTCATCTTGTCCGAGACTCAACTGTTTTGTGTTGATATCGGCGGACACAATTCCTGCAAGCAAGGCAATGATACACAGCACACATATCGAGCATATAATATATGAGCGTATTATTTTATACATTGAACTTTTTTGAACGGGGAGCCTGTCTTTTTTCATATTATAAACACCTCTTTACAGATACAGCTTTGATTTTCTGTATCTGTATATATTTTGGTGTTTGTTTTAAGGATTTATTCCTCAACATATTCGTCCATCATGGCAGCAAGTGCTTTGCCTATAAGTCTACCGGAGTAAGCGGCCTCATCAAGCGTATTTGCATCGCTGCCCATTTCAAGTAAAACATTGCAGTGTGACAGGTCCATATTGTATTTTCTCTGTGAAAAAAGAACGGGTCTCATAAGCCCGGGATACATAGTTTCAGCGGTTTGCTGTAATTTCAAGGTGAAGCGCAGGTTGTATTCCCAATCGGGAAAGTCGGTTACTTTTCCTTCTTCTGCGCCTGTTATTATCATTATTTGAGCTGCTTTCTTGCCGTTTATATTTGCAACGGGTTTGATTTTGTTTCCGTTATCGAGATGTATGGCATCTCTGTGGACGTCCAGCACTACCTGTATAGAGGGATATTTTTTCAGATATTCCTCAACGGTTTTTCTCGAATGGGAGTAAGCACCTGTATATTTTGAATCATGTATCTCTTTGTCGTGTATTACTTTATAACCTGCCGCTTCAAGCTGTGAAGCTATCTCAGTTCCGACACGCACAACGTTTCTTTTTTCGTCATTGCTGCGACCGGTGTACCCTTGAGCGTAGAAATTACGGTCGAGTATCTCATATCCCTCAGAGGTATGAGTGTGAAAAATAAGGACAGCGGGTTGATTTTTGTCGGTTATTTTCAGGTCTGTTTTTTCTTTCAAGACTTTTTCTATGTTTATAGATTTTGTGGCAGTAGTGTTTTTTACAAGCACGTTTTTAAAAACGCTTGTAGCATTGCTTTTTCCATAGGTAGTTTCGACTATGTTGCCGTCCTTTTTATCCTTGGCGTAATCTTCAGTGCATTTTGCAATAAGAGCTGCAATGTCAGATGGCGTTTTTGTAATGTCCTGAGTTTTTTCGCTTTCATTTTTTTTATCGGTGTCATTTTTTGATGCATCTACCTGCGGTGAGTTTATGGAAATTGTTTTTTCAGTCTGTTCTTCTGTGTATTGTTCGGAGCTGTTAAGAAACAATTTTTTTGAAAAACTTATGCTTCCTTCGGGCATGGCAAGTCCTGCGCCTATAAGAGCTATTCTGGCACTGCCCAAGCCGTAGAGAAGAAAACCAGCTGTTAAAATAAAAGTAACGGTCAGCACGGATATTCCGAGCGGAAGTCCCGATGCGCTGACGGTTTTAAACATTTTTTGTTTTGATTTTTTTCTTCTGATATTTTTTTGTGACGGCATTTTTGACCGCCCACCACCTTTCTTTGACCTGTCAAATTATATGCCGCCGCTTATTTGTATATGACGTTTTATTGCCTTTTAGAAATACAAGCGATTGTTAATATTCAATGAATAGCATATTTCTAAAAAACAACTAAAAATACTTGTAAAGCTGAAATCTTTACGTTTTGATGACAAATTAGAATTAAAATTACGAGTTATCAACATTTTCCACAGAGTTATCCACATTGACAAGCTTTTTTCTTTACAGTTTTTTTATTCAAAAACAGCGAATATTTGATGTATTATTCATTCGGACACAGCAAAAAAACATTCCTGCGGACTCATTCCGCAGGAATGTTTTTTTGATTTGGTTTAGTTGGTTTTTGCAAGTGAGTTTATAATGTCTGTAAATTCATCATAAAAATCAAGGGTATAAGATTTGGACTCGCTGAGTCCGATAGGTGAACCGTGGTGACCTTTTCTTACCGGCATTACATACCATACGCCTGTTTTACAGGAGGTGTCTTTATTGTAGCTTTCAAACGGTTCATCCTCGGGATGGAGAGCTGATACGACGTTTACCAGTCCGTCATTTGGAAGCCAGCTTTCATCGATGGGATAGTCAGAAACTTTGTTTGTATCGTACATACCCATCATTCTTGCAAACGGACGCAGCACAACAAATGTTTTTGCTATTGGGACTTGTCTTTCGCTTATTAAAGATTTTCGTGTGCTTTGATATGCATAGGAGAAGTAGTAGACATCATCGACTATTTCTATCATATCGTTTATTTTTTCTGCGCCTTCAGGATACAAATCTTCAGTTGATTTGTCATTCTCCATCATTGCGAGCAAAAATGATTTTACGAAGCTTTCTTCGGCTTTGTTGCGAATATTTGGAATAAAGGTTAAACCGAACTGCTCAAGGTGGAAATCAACAAAACCGTTTAGGAAAGAGCGACCCATCACTCCGGCATACATGAGGACAGCAACCTCTGCAAAGGTGGTAAGGTTTAGTTCGTCAAGCACGTAGGCTAAGGTAGTACCGTTGTGCGGAGCACATATGGTGGTGACGGAGTGTACCCAGTTTCCTTTTCCGCCCGAAAAAAGCGGTGAAATATCGTCAGGGGAGGATGCTGCTTGTTCTTCGGTGCTACCGTAAGCTAAAAGGGATGTAAGCAATCTTATCGTGGCACCGCCAAAGCTGTGTCCTACCAGATTTATTTTTTTGATGTTTCCGTTTTTGTCGGTTTGTCCCCAACCTTTAATCATAGGTTCGGAGTAGTCACGGCCGTATCGGTCGTGGTTGTGTTCGGCAGCATGTGCGGCGCCGTAGTCCACTTTAGTTCCCGTAATTTGGGCGTACAGCTCACAGGCTCTGTCCCATGTGCTTGACATCGGACCGACAGAGGCGTCGTAGCATTCGAGTCCCTGAGCGTTGAGCTCAGCTATCAGGTCGCAAGAGGAGGCACCCCAGTATGGTACAACGTCGTTGATTCCCTCATCACGTCCCCAACCGAAAAGACCGTGAACAAAGACATACGGATACTCGGTCTGATTTTGTTTTGTAAGACCGACAGCACACGGCGCTGTGACAGAAAAAACCAGTGCGAAAATCAGGAAAACTCCGATTAACCGCTTTAGAGATTTCATTTTCATAACGTTGCCTCCTTTTTTATTCTATAAAAATTATAACATTGGAAAAAACGAATTTTTATTCGATAAAAACAAAAAAGAGGGGTGAATAAAATAAAAAACGGGAAAAAATAAAAATAGGGTTTAGATTTTTTTTATTAGTGTTACAAAAATGTCAAAATTTGTTTTGTGTCTAAAAATAAGGAAGCTTTGGTAAAAAATGATTTTAAATGATTGAATAGAAAACAAAAAAACATTCATACTAACTACGAACCGAAAATTAAGGAGTGAAAAAAATGCTTGACAGAATATCGCTTATTCTCATTATAATCGGTGCGCTGAACTGGGGCAGTATCGGACTTTTCAAGTTTGATATAGTTGCATGGATTTGCGGCGGACAGGGCTCAATAGTCAGCCGTATAATTTACACTGTGATAGCCCTTGCAGGAGTATGGTGCATTTCATTGCTCTTCAGAGAAAACGATGTACTTGAGACTACAATGGATGAAACAAAGTAGTTAAAGACAAAAGGAATTAAAAAGTACAATAGCGGCGGAGAGCGAAGATTCGACTTTCCGTCGTTATTAATTTACAAAATAAATCACGCCTTGCATCATAAGCAAGGCGTGAAAATGTTTATTCGTTTGCAGCGGCGGAGCTTTCTTCCGATTCAGGTTCAAGACCATCTACCGCTAAAGTGATTTTAGCACCTGTGAATTCTATATACTGTCCTTTTTCAAGTTTAACTTCAACAGTATTTTTAAGACCCGTGGCACTTTTTAAAAGTGAATCTGAATTATAGAGAGAATCTTTATATATGTTATACATAGCGTTTGAAGTGAGTGGTGTGAGCATATATTTTCCTGGGGCAATGTCAACGCCAACCTTGTACATACCGGAGGAGTAAGAGCCGTCAGAGTTCTCTTTAGCGATTGACTGGTTAGTTGCGGGTTTAAGGCTACCCTGTGCAACTTCGACATATTCGCCTGCAACGAGGGTGATATATGTAGGAGCGTCAACTGTTCTCATATCGAGTGATTCACCTGAGAAGTAATCTGTGCTTTTGCGGAAGGTAAGTCCTGCGGCGTATGGAGCAGAGGGATTTCTTCTTGCGATATACTCGCCTGCGGGGATGTCTCTTCCGACCTTGTATATTCCCGTGACGTAGGAACCGTTGTGGTCAGCGCCTGGAGTAGCTTTTGAAACGTGGATAATCTTTCCGCCTTTAATAGCTACTGTGTATCCGTTTTTAAGAGTAGCAAGAGTATCATTTTCAATGTCTCTTGTCATTCCCTTGCCTTTGCCGTTAGTAATTGTTACGGTGCAGACGGAAGCGCCTGTTCTCACTATGTAATATTCGCCGGGAACGAGATATCCGTCGCCGTTGCCGCATTTGTATGTTCCGTCGGCATTCCATGAATAGGAATCAATCTTTTTGTTGGTTTCAACCTTGGGTTCTGTTACCTTTACGGGCTGTTTGTTAGTGACAGGCACTTGGGTAACAGGAGCGGCAGTTGACTCTTCTGAAGTGGATTCCTCAGTAGAAGCTTCGGTTGCGGGGTCTGTAGTTGTTTCAACTGCCTGAGTTGCAGCACTTGTGTTTTCGGTTGTTGTGGTGGTATCGGCATCATCTTTGCCTTTGCAGCCTACAAAAAGTAAACATACACAAAGGGTCAATGCCAATAAAGAGATAATTAATTTTTTCATATTCTTTCCCTTTCCTTAGTTGATATAATTAGTATAACAATAATTTATAAATAAGTCAATTTTGTGCATTGAAAAAGCCGTCCGCTCATAGCGGACGGCTGAGTATCTTATTGCTGCTGTTCTTGAGACTCTGACTCCGGAGGAGGAGCTTCCTCGGACGGAGCATCTGTTACAGGGTCATCGGTTTTGTTGTCTTCTTCACCTTCAACAACAGGAACAAGCTTTGCACCGTAGAAATCAACGTACTGACCGTTTGCCAGAGTGATTTCTATAGTTCCCTTTGCTTTAAGGTTTTCTTTGACAACCATGTCGCTGTCCTCATAGAATGAATTCTTGTATACTATGAAAGCGTATTCAGCGTCTGCTGAGTCGGGTACAAACTTATATTTGCCGGGGTTAATATCCTTGCCGACTTTGTACATGCAGGTATCATCATAAGCACCGTTGCTGTCAGGTCTTGCGACGGCACCCTTAGGAGCAAGCATGATGTTGCCGTTTTCAATTTCAATAATGTCTCCGACTCTTATTGTGAAGTACATAGGATTAAGAGCTTCGACACCACGCATATCAGCATCTTCGGAGAATGGGTCGGCGTTTTGGTAAGCAACACACAAAGCGGTTTCAGAACCTGATGTTGAATAAACAAGGTATTCGCCTGCGGGAATATCTGTTCCTACACGGTATGAACCTTCGCTGTAAAGACCCTTTGAGTTGTTGGCACCGGGAACGACAGCCGTTGATGAGTGGATAATTCTTCCGCCGTTAATCTTTATTGTGTAGCCGGCTTTGAGAGTTACAAAGATGTTGTACGGAACATCTACATCTTCAATGCCAATTGCTTTACCGTCAGCATCCTTTTTGCCGTTAGTTATGCTTACTGTACATTTTGAGGCGGTTTTCTGAATGTAGTACATACCGGGAACGAGATATCCGTCACCTTTACCGCACTTATAGGTTCCGTTGCCGTTCCATGCATAGGAGTTGAGCTTCTTTGAAGTATCAACTTTCGGTTCGGTTACCTTTTCGGGCTTTTTGTTGATAGCGCTTGACTGAGAACCGTTGTTAACAGATGACGTCTTTTTCTCGGTAGACGGCTCTGTGGATTTTTCGGTAGACGGCTCTGTAGAAACTTCGCTTGAAATTTCTTCCTGAGGGGTAGCAACTGCATCGAGAGCGGCAGTGCTGTCAGGAGCAGCGGTTGTGTCGTTGTCGGGAGTTTTTGGTTTACAGCCCGTGAAGAGCAGCATGCACAGACACAAAATCACTGACAACGAAACGATAATTGACTTTTTCATTTTCTTTCTCCTTTTGTTTTTTATACAAAATACAGCATTTTTAATAGTTTGTTGGAAATAAAATGCGCATATTTTGTCAATAGGAGTATAACAAAAAGCAAGAATTTTGTCAATTATAATGTTAAATTAGGTTTTTATTTAATAAATATTTTATAAACCAAAATACGGCAATTTAGCTGTTGACTTTCAAAGAGCGTGTTGATACAATGATAAAAAAGATGAAAGGCAGGTGGGCGAAATGACAAGAAGAAATAACTGTATAATAAGGAGAGGCATTTTGTCCGTTTGCGATTGATTTGGTTTTTTAATTTGCGTCTGACAGAGCATCTCCGTTTCAGGGGATGCTTTTTGATTTAAACAAGGGGAATTTGGCATGAAAAAGATTGGCAGACAGGTACTTTTTATTGGCACGACACAGGATAATCCCAGGAACGGTGAGGGAGCATTTATCAGACTTCAAGACGGAGCGATTATGTTCGGTTATACAGAATTTCTCGGCGATGATTGGGATGATGATGCGAATGCGCAGATTTCTGCTGTGTTTTCTAAAGATGAGGGTGAAAGTTGGGGCGACAAGAGAGTGCTTTTTGAGAAGCCCCAAAATTCAAAGAATATAATGTGCTTGTCGTTCTTGCGTATGAACAACGGGGATATCGGCGCATTTTACATAGTGAAGAATGCAGACGGTACAGATAAAATAGTATTAACTCGTTCTGCCGATGAGGGCAAAAGTTGGAGCGAGCCGTTAAGCTGTATGGACTGTCTCTCGGTGCAGGACTATTATGTTTTAAATAATGATAGAGTTGTAAAGCTTAAAAGCGGACGGATTATTTTTGCAGCTGCAAGGCATACGGTGTTCACAGAGCACAAAGATTTTATGCCGGGTGAGATATGCTTCTTTATTTCAAATGATGACGGTGTTACATGGCAAAAGACACAGACAGAGTTTAGCTGTCCGTTCAAGAGCAACCCTGACGGAT
Source organism: Clostridia bacterium (assembly GCA_017407995.1). Lineage (GTDB taxonomy): Bacteria > Bacillota > Clostridia > Oscillospirales > Acutalibacteraceae > CAG-177. The sequence goes on from JAFQVM010000004.1 coordinate 44,033, forward strand.
ATGAAGAACCGGGAATATATGAGTTTCCCGACGGCAGACTGTGGTGTTACATCAGAACGAGTCTTGGTTTTCAGTACGAAACCTTTTCAACCGATGGCGGCATGAGTTGGACAACTCCCGAACCGAATCTGTTTTTCTCATCTGCGTGTTCGCCGATGCTTGTCAGGGATTGCGACAGATACACGGTGGCGGTGTTTAACCCAATACCTGAACATATTCTAAGAAAGGATAGCGAGCCTTGGGGCAGAACTCCATATACCATAGCTATCAGCACAGACGGGGGAGCAACATTTGAAAAAGAGAATCTCTTTTATCTTGAAGATGACCCCGACAACGGTTATTGTTATCCTGCAATTATAGAGTGTAAAGGCGGTTTTCTTGTTGCTTATTACCATAGCAACAACACTGATGTTTGCCTAAACAGCACAAAGATAGTTAAGGTTATGTACGATGAAATCATATAGTAGTTAAAGCGAGAAAAATATGAAAAAGGTTATTATAATAGGTTGTCCCGGTTCTGGCAAAACAACATTCGCTGAAAAATTGAATAAATGTACCGGATTGCCATTGTTTTATCTGGACGCTATCTGGCATAAACCTGACAAAACCCACATTTCAAGGGAAAATTTTGATGAGTGTATGTCGGAAATATTTTTGATGCCTGAATGGATAATTGACGGAAATTATAACAGAACAATTGAAGCTCGGCTTGAGCAATGTGATACTGTTTTTCTTTTCGATTTGCCAACAGAGATTTGCTTGCAAGGTGCAACCGAACGCCTTGGCAAAGGTCGTTATGATTTGCCGTGGATAGAAAAAGAATTGAATCCTGAATTTGAAAGCTTCATTAAAGGTTTTGCAGAAAAATCCTTACCGAGAATATACGAATTGATTGAAAAATATAAAGCAAATAAACAAGTAATTATTTTTAAATCACGAGAAGATGCTGATGAGTACTTAAAAAACATAAGGTGATAAAATGAAAATTGTCAACACTTGCAATGAAATAAAAGCACTGTTCCACAACGGTTTTGATATGACCGTATGGAGAAAATATGCAAGCGAAATATCAACAGAATTGCCGTCAAAATGTGAAAAAGATGCAAAAGAATATGATTTCAAAAAAGATGTTATTCCTGTTCTTGAATCTGCATTGAATGAAGAAAAAATTGATTTCGTAAGCAAAAAATTTCAGATTGTTGTTGATACCCTTAATGCTAATCTCACAAAACTTTTTGACGAAGAACCCTATATTAACATCATTCTTTATCTCGGACTTTGCAACGGTGCAGGTTGGGCGACAACGCTAGACGGAAAAGACACAGTGCTGTTAGGCATTGAAAAAATCATTGAGCTCAATTGGGACGATGAAATAAATATGCGAGCTCTGATTTTCCATGAAATCGGTCATCTGTGGCATAAATTAGAGAGAAAGTCATATTTCCCCGAGTATACCAAAAGAAGAAAATCCGTTCAACAGCTTTATTATGAAGGTGTTGCGATGGTCTGCGAGCATATTTTGTGCGGCGATGATAACTTTTACCATCAGAATGTCGACGGTTGGCTCAGTTGGTGTACGGAAAATAAAGATGAAATTAAGAGAGAGTATTTGTACCGTCTGAATAAAGGAATCAGTACGCAGGATTTTTTCGGCGATTGGTGTTCTTATAAAGGTCATTCGGATGTTGGATATTTTCTCGGCTGCCGTTTTGTAAGACATATGATGGAAACATATTCTCTCAAAGAGATTGCAAATATGTCTTACCGTACAGTCAACAGAGAGTATAAAAGGTTTGCGGAAAAGGTTTAAGTTGGTGACAAAATGAAAACAACAATTGAACCGCTGAAAGCGGAGGAGTATCACAAGTGTTCAAATATATGGGACATGAAAAAACAGAAGCTTGCTGATAAATGGTATGACGAGATAGTGTCAGGCAACCGTCTTGTTTTTATCTATAAAATAAACGACGAGTTTATCGGCGAGGGTGCATTGGTTAAAGACGCCGGTGACCCTGATTACACAGTACCAAACAGACGTATATATGTTTCAAGAATGATTGTTAAAAAGGAATACAGAAACCGTGGAATCGGCAGCGAAATATTGACCTTTCTTATTGAGAAAGTAAAAAACATGGGGTATTCGGAAATGACAATCGGTGTTGATAAGGATAACGCAAGCGCCCTGCATCTGTATAAGAAATTCGGCTTTAACGAAGTGCTCTTTGACGGCGCAGATGAAGATGGCGAATATTTTAAATTGATGAAAAGGATTTAAAAATGAGTAACTGTGAAACAATCAACCAATACAGCAAAACCTATTCAAATCCGCCTGAAAGGGTGCGAGAGGCAAGCAGAGGTATAGTAATTGACGGTGATAAAATATTGCTGTCATATGAAATAAACACCGGAGTTTATATGAGTCCGGGAGGCGGGCTCGAAGAGGGCGAAACTCTTGAGGAATGTTGCAAAAGGGAACTGCTTGAAGAAACGGGATATATAGTTAAGCCTGTAAAAAGATTTCTTGTAGTCAATGAGTATTGTTTTGAAACTATGTATGTAAGCAATTATTTTGTTTGCGAAGTAATCGGCAAAGGTGAGCAAGCTCTGACGGATATCGAAATTGAACACGGTATCACTCCAACGTGGGTAGAAATCAGCAAGGCTATCGAACTTTTCGGAGACTACGCTTCAAAAAGAGAAGATGTCATGAGCTTGTATCTGCGTGAGTATACAGCGATTAATAAATATCTTGAGGTGTAGAAAAGTATGAAAATCGCAATTTTAGGCTATGCAGGCAGCGGTAAAACATATCTCTCAAACTATATCTCTGAAAATAAATCAATTCCCGTTCTCCATTTAGACTCGGTAAAATTTACAAAGGAATGGAAGCCGATTGATGATGCGAGGGTGCTGCCGCAGGTAGCTGACTTTATGAAAAGAGATGACTGGATAATAGACGGTTATTATGATTATCTGTTTATGGACGAGCGTCTTGAATCTGCTGATTTGATTGTTCTAATGCTTTTGCCAAGATTAACGTGTTTTTTGAGAGCACTAAAAAGAACCAAAGAAAGAAGACAAAACGGATATAAAAATGATATGAGTTGGTGGTTTGTGAGGTTTACACTGTTCGGTTGCAGAAACAAAGAAAGACGTCAGCGTTACGCCGAGATTAAAGAAAAATATAAACATAAAACCGTTGCGTTTAGAACACAACAGCAGGTGGATAAATTTTTAAAGAAATTTATGGAGGACACAAGTGAGTAATTTAGAAAAAATGTCAGCCTTTTTCGATGCACGTGTAGACGGCTATGACGAGCATATGCTGACTTACATTGAATCGGCAGAGGAGTTTTATCCATATACTGCCGACTTCTTACCAAAGGGCACAGGTGCTAAAATTCTTGATTTAGGATGCGGTACTGGATTGGAGTTGGAACACTATTTTTCGCTAAACCCTTGTGCAAAAGTAACAGGAATTGACCTGACGGAAAGTATGCTTAACGCATTAAGAAAAAAGTTTCCCGATAAAGATTTAACATTGATTTTAGGCTCATATTTTGATGTTCCGCTTGGCGAAAGTGTTTTTGATGCGGCGGTATCGGTGGAGTCACTTCATCATTTCACAAAAGAAGAAAAAATATCTCTTTACACGAAATTACATAAGTCATTAAAAAACGGCGGATATTTTATCTTGACAGACTATTTTGCTTTATCGGATGAAGATGAAAGAACATACAGGGAAGATTTGATACGTCTGAAAAAGCTTCAACGAATTAAGGATAATGAATTTTATCATTATGATACTCCTTTGACGGTACAACACGAAAAAGAAGCATTGCTTGAAGCAGGATTTTCTTTTGTTGAGGAGTTGAAGCATTGGGGAGTAACAGTTACGTTAAAAGCAAGTAAATAATTTTGTTTTGGCAGAGGTGTAAATATGAAAAACGATATATTGAAACAAAACGAAAATAGCTGGAATGCCTTAGCTGAAGATTTCTTCGGCGTAACCGCCTTGCCGATACTCGGCTGTTCAATTCCGACGGAAGATGAACTGCACCTTTTCCCCGACCTAAATGGGAAATCCGTTCTTGAAATGGGCTGTGGCAGCGGCCATTCTTTGAAGTGGTGCGCCGAACATGGTGCGAAAGAACTTTTCGGTCTTGACATTTCCGAGCAGCAGCTTCAAGCAGCAAAAACTCTGCTCAATGAAAGCGGATATTCCTGCACACTTTTTCATCAGCCCATGGAGGAAAACAGAAATATTCCTCAAAATTATTTTGATGTTGTTTATTCTGTTTATGCAATCGGCTGGACTATCGACCTTGAGAAAACAATCGGAAATGCTGCACAATATCTGAAACAGGGTGGTGTATATATCTTTTCTTGGGACCATCCGTTTCTTCATTGTGTTGATTTGGAAAGTGTTGCGATTTCAGGAGGCAACAGAACAGTTACCACCGAAGAACGCATAATTTTCAGCGGTAACTATCTTGAAGAAGATTATTACACCTTTGAAAAATCCGGTAACCCTCTCACTCTGCAAAACCGTAAGGTTTCAACTTATATAAATGCCCTTGCTAATGCAGGTTTTGCTGTTGAAAGGGTAGTTGAAGAAACAAGCGAAACGATTTTAGAAAAATCTTCAGGTTTCAATTCAGGCTACTACGCCGATTTCAAGGCAAAACACTTTCCGCTGTCTATAGTTTTTAAGGCAAGAAAGCTGTAAAACTCATATGATTTTACTTCTGACTGTTTCTCTATTTTGACCTGCATTTGACTTGCATTTTTTTATTTGATAGGCGCACAAGTGGTGTACAAATGCAAATTTCATCCAATTAAGCACAAAAATAAAAAGCCTTGAAGTCCTTATATATCAAGGATTTCAAGGCTTTTTTAGTGGTGGACGTTAACGGACTTGAACCGCTGACCCTTCGCACGTCAAGCGAATGCTCTACCAGCTGAGCTAAACGTCCATATTTGCTTGTCTGTCATTCAGCAGAAGTTATTATATACGAAGAGTTAAAAAAAATCAATAGTAAACCGAAAAATATTTTATTTTTTTAAAAAGACCTGTTCGGTTTGATATATATAATGTAATAATATATTTGAGATAAAAATATGCGCACGAACTGTAGTTCAATGCGCAGTTTTTAAACGAATTAAATTTTTATGTTCTGAAAATCACGTTTAACAACAGCATAGATATGACACCGGGCGCACCGAGTGCTGCACCCGCACACAAGGAGTACCAGTTAACGGCGAGACTTGTGCCGGTTGCCATTCCGACGAGGTTTACTGCAAAAATGGCTACTACGCCCTGTAGGATAGACTTTATCAGAGCTGAGAATCCTTTTTTTGCGGTAACGGCAGTGGCAACGATTGCAAGAGTGGCTATACATGCGGCGGCAATCAGCGCCACTTTAAGCCCTGTTCCCATTATCCGAAGTACCTCCTTTCGGGTTCATAGCATACGGTTAAATCGCTGCTTTCAATGTTTTCTTCCTTGGCCATTTTTAAGAGCCTGTGATAACGTCGTTTTAGGGCTTCGAGTTCATAGATGGCTGCTTCAACGAGATATTCGTCATCTCCGTATTCAAATCTTTGGTATGCGGCATCCATTTCACGTTTAAGAGCACGTATGTCCTCGAGCAGTTTTTCCTCACGTGAAGGCTCATCTTCATTCTTTTTAAGCATCCCGGCAAGAAAATATTTAAAGGCGGTATCCATTTTTTTATCCTCCTTGTGTTAATTGTATAGCAATTATGGGACAAATATGATAAAATAATTCAGTATACTGAGATTTTTTGGAAATACGAGTTTTAACAGACAACTTTTATATAGAAAGGAAGATTTTTTTGAACCTTTATCCTCTAAAATTAAAGCCCTTTGTTTCGGAGACAGTTTGGGGCGGACGCAGATTGATAGACGAGTATAGTGTTGAAACTGAAAAGCGCAACGCTGCTGAAGCATGGGTTATGTCATGCCATAAAAACGGAACGGGAGTTGTTGAAAACGGCGAACTTGCGGGGAAGACACTTCGAGAAGTGTATCTTGAGCACCCTGAAATAGGTGGTAAGAACTGCGAGGGATTTTCAGATTTCCCTGTTCTTATAAAATTTATTGATGCGGCGGCGGATTTGTCTGTTCAGGTACATCCAGATGATGCATACTGTGCTGAGAAAGGTGCGGGTGCTGGTAAGACGGAGTCGTGGTATATTCTCGATTGCGAGCCGGGTGCATACCTTTTGCTTGGTTTTAAAGAGAAGATAACAAAAGAGCAGTTTGAACAGGCGATAAAGAGTGATACTTTGATGGACTATGTTCAGAAAGTGCCGGTTAAAAAGGGCGATTTCTTCTTTATTGAGGCAGGAACTCTTCATGCTATCTGTAAAGGCATTTTACTTGCCGAAGTTCAACAGAACTCAGATACCACTTACAGAATATATGATTATGGTCGTATGGGTCTTGACGGAAAGCCTCGTGAGCTTCATGTTGAGGATGCCGTAAATGTCACAAAGCTTGAAGAGTACAAAAACCCTTGTACACCAACGGTTACAGACGGAAAAACTCAGCTTGTTTCATGCCCGTTTTTTACCGAGAGCGTGTTTGAGGTTAACGGTTCGGTTGACGGTTTTGCTGATGATAACTCCTTTGTATCGATACTTGTTCTTGATGGTCAGGGAGAGCTTTTGTGTAAAGGTGAAAAGCTTGACATAAAGAAAGGCGACAGTATATTTGTTCCTGCAGGTTGTGGCTCCTATACCTTAAGCGGAACTTTGAGTATTTTGGAAACTACGGTATAAATTAATCGAAACGGAAAACAAAAATGGCAGTTTTAAGTGTACAAAATTTAAAAATGGAGTTTGGCGAGCGTGTCTTGTTTGATTCGGTAAACTTTGAAGTCGGTGAGCGTGAGAAAATAGGCTTCATCGGTTCAAATGCATCGGGTAAAACAACGCTGTTCAAGCTCATAATCGGCGAGCTTGAGCCGTCCGACGGTGAGATTTTCAAGGGCAAGAATATCAATATCGGCTACCTTGAACAGCATGCCTGTGCCAACAGCACAAAAACGGTTTATGACGAGGCAGAGAGTGTGTTTGAATCTCTGGCTGAGGCTGAGCGACGTATAGAAGAGCTTTCTGATATGATGAACAGCGGTGCAGGGGATATCGACTCACTTATCGCACAACAGCAACGCTTGCAGGCGGAGTTCGAAAACGGTGGCGGACTTACTTATAAAAGCCGAACACGCTCTATGCTGACAGGTCTTGGCTTTGCACAGGAGGATTTTTCTCTGGAGTGTTCAAAGCTCAGTGGCGGTCAGCGTTCAAAGCTGGCTTTGGGAAAGCTTCTTTTGAGCGAGCCTGATTTGATTTTGCTCGATGAGCCGACTAACCATATCGACCTTTTAAGCCTTGAGTGGCTTGAGAACTTTTTAAAAGATTTTAAGGGCAGTGCGATAATAATTTCGCATGACCGATATTTTCTTGACAACGTAACAACAAAGACGATGCACCTTGACCATGAGCGACTTACTGTTTGGAACGGTGGATATTCACGTTTTTTGGAGCAGAAAACAGAACGTGATGAGATAGAACGCAGGCACTATGAACGTCAGATGGATGAGGTACACCGTCTGGAGGGTATAATTGAGCAGCAAAAGCGTTGGCGGCACTACATAACTGCCGAGAGTAAGCAAAAAATGCTCGATAAAAAGCTTGCTGAGGTCACAGCACCGCAGAACGAGAATAAAACTCTCGGCTTTTCTTTTGGTGAGGTTTCTTCAACGGGAAACGAAGTGCTTAATGTTTTTGGACTGTCAAAGTCCTTTGGTGAAAATCATCTGTTTAAAGGGGTTGAGTTCGGTATTCGTAAGGGTGACAGAGCCTTTTTGCTTGGAGCAAACGGATGCGGAAAGACAACTCTTTTGAAGATATTGATGGGCTTTGAAGATGCCGATTCGGGCACCTTTGGCTTCGGAGCGGGAGTAAAGCCGGGATATTTTGACCAGACTTTGTCATCACTCGACTATTCAAAGACTGCTATAGATGAAATCTGGGATGCTCACCGTGATTTCACAGAAACAAGGGTGCGCACATTGCTCGGACAGTTTCTTTTCAGCGGTGATGACGTCTATAAAAGAATAGAATACTTAAGCGGCGGTGAGAAAGCACGTCTTTCGATATTGAAGCTTATGCTGTCAGGTGCAAACTTCCTGTTGCTCGACGAGCCTACTAACCATCTTGATATTCCGTCACGAGAGGCGCTTGAGGAGGCGCTGATGCAATTTGGCGGAACAATGCTTGTGGTTTCGCATGACCGATATTTTATCAATAAGCTTTCTTCACGTGTGTTGTGTATCGGTATGCAAGGCACTCAAGCCTTTGATGGCGGTTACGATGCCTATGCCGAGCGCCTTACTGCGAGTGTTCAGGTTAAAGTCAAGACCAAAACGGTCGGCAAGGGCGGCGAGGACTACAAACGTCGCAAGGAGCAGGAGTCGGAGCTTCGCAAGGTGACTACCGCCATAAAGCGTAGCGAAGAGCGCATAAACGATATAGATGTAGAGATAACAAACGCCAATGAGGAGCTCTCCAGACCTGAAACGTCGGCAGATTATGAGCGTGTTATGGAGTTGACGGGGCTTATTGACTCGCTAAACTCCGAGCAGATGCAGCTTATGTCTGAGTGGGAGAGCCTTGAAAACAGAAAATCGGAGCTTGAAGAGCTCCTTGGAATAGAGTAAAGGGGTGTTATGTAATGATTTTTTCTCAGATGTTCGGTAAAGCCAAATGGGTGGCGCCGTCAGGTGAATGTACGGCACCTGTCATTGCAGGTAAGTTTTCGGCAAAGAATGTAAAAAAAGCAGAAATAGTTATATGCGGTCTGGGATTTTTCCGTCTGTGGATAAACGGAAAAGAGGTGTCGGATGATAAGCTTGTGCCCGCAAACAGCCAGTATTGCGAGCGTGATTTGTCTCAGTTTGAATATCCTATATTGGACACCTTGTCATACAGAACATATTGCATGAAATATGATATAACCAATCTTCTGCGTGAGGGAGAGAATGTTCTGCACGCAGTACTCGGTACGGGCTGGTTTGCTCAGAATAAGAGAGGTGCAGAGGGTAAGTCAGATTTCGGAGATGTAAAACTCTGCTATAAAATAGATTTGACTCTCGAAAACGGTGAAACACAGACGGTTGTTTCAGATGAAAATCTCAAGTGGAAACAGAGCCGTATAGTTTTCAACAATCTTTATCTTGGCGAGATTCACGACCTCTCTTTGAGCAATGAAGTTTCGGCGGATGAAGACTTTTCTGACTATGAGCCTGTTGTGATAGCGCCTTCACACGATTGTGAGTTTTACATACAGACCTGCCCTGCAGACAGAGCTGTCCGCAGTGTGATTCCGAAGAAAATCAAGGATTTCGGCGAGTATTCAATCTACGATGCAGGCGAAAACATATCAGGTTATGCAGTTGTTGCAGCAAAGTGCGACGGCGAAGAGATTCACGTGCGCTATTCGGAAGAGATAAACGAAGATTGTAGCTTGAATTTTGATTCTTGCGGTTGGGAGCACCAGATTCAGCAGGAAACATTTAAAAACGCTAAAGCTGACGAGCCTTATGAGCCTTGGTTTACGTGGCATGGTTTTCGTTATTTCGAGCTTTCAAACAATGCCGAACCTATACGCTGTGACGTTGTTAATGCAGATGTCCCCGTGACATCGGAGTTTGAGAGCGACAACGAAATTTTAAATTGGATTTATGATGCTTATATCAGAACACAGCTGAGCAATATGCACGCAGGCGTACCGTCTGACTGTCCGCATATAGAGCGTCTGGGTTATACGGGTGACGGCCAGCTCTGCTGTGAGGCTGTTATGCTGTTGACGGACTCAAAGAAGTTCTTTGAAAAGTGGCTTTGGGACATTTCTGACTGTCAGGATATAAACAACGGTCATATTCAGCACACAGCACCCTTTGCAGGCGGCGGCGGTGGTCCTGCCGGCTGGGGCGGAGCGATAGTTGTTGTGCCGTATATGTTCTATAAGACCTACGGCGACAAAGCGATACTTCGTGAATTCTTGCCGAAGATGCTCAAATATTTTGATTATATGCAGAGCAGAACAGAGAACGGGCTTGTCTGCCGTGAGGAAGAGGGCGGATGGTGCCTCGGTGATTGGTGTCCGCCTGAGTGGATACAGATAAGTGAGCCGTATGTCAATACCTGCCTATATATAAAGTTTATGTATATGGCGCAAGAGATAGCTGCTGTGTTGGGTGAGAGTGAGCGCACACAGTATCTTGATGAGTTTATAGCAAAGGCAAAGCGAGCCGTTGAAGTGGCATATTACAGCCCTCAGACACATTCATTTATAGGTGATGTTCAGGGTGCAAACAGCTTTGCGTTGGATATTGGAATGGGCGACGAGAGAACTTTTGAGAATACGGCTAAAAAGTATGCTTCAAGAGGCGAGTATGACACAGGGATTTTCGGCACAGATATCCTTACAAGAATTCTGTTCGAGCGTGGCGAAGATGATACTGCTTTCTCACTTCTTACATCTAAGGGTGAAGCTTCGTTCTATAATATGATGAAGCACGGAGCAACAACGCTTTGGGAAAATTGGGACGGTGAGCGTTCGCACAGCCACCCGATGTTCGGTGCTGTTACAAGATACCTGTTCACGTTTATTCTCGGTATCGGACAGAGCAAGGATTCTGCGGGCTTTGAAGATGTCGTCATAGCACCTCACATTCCCGAAAAGCTTGGTCGGGCTTCCGGCAGCATAACGACCGTTAGAGGAAAGATATCCGTTTCCTTTGAGAAGAGTGATGACGGTATAGATTTTGAGGTCGATGTACCTTGTGAAGCGAAGTTTAAGTTTGGTTCAAAGCAATTTGACCTTGATTCAGGCAAAAACAGTATTAATATAAAAATTTAATTAATTGAAAGGAGCAAACCATGAACGTTGAGATAATACCTTATGAAGAAAAATACAAGGAGGATGTGCAGAACGTCTGTCTTGACACAGCGGGCTCAAATGCGAGAGAGCCTTTAGTAACACGCTATCTGCTCTCCACATTCTGCGACTATTATATTGAGCAGGAGGGTTCACACTGTTTTATCGCTGTTGACAGGGATATCGACAAGGCGATAGGCTATATATTCTGTGCGCCTGACTACAATAGATATAAGCGTATTTTTAAGGCTAAGTATCTTCCGAGAGTAAAGGGTTGTGCCAAGGAAGATGAGCGTGAGTCATGGTGTTCAATGGTAGCTCCTATGTTCTTTAAGCATAAGTATCCGGCACATATGCATACCGATATCAAACCCGGTTATCAGCATATGGGTATAGGCACACGAATGATGCAGACTCTTTTGACACATCTTAAAGAAGAGGGTGTCAAGGGTATGATGCTTATTGTGGGAGCGGGCAATACCAGTGCTCAAAAGTTTTATATGAAGAACGGGCTTCATAAAGTTTTCGTCATAAAGAATTTAGGCATGGTTATGGCGAGGAAAATCGGATAGGGTGACGAAAAATGTTAAAGTATGCCGTTGTAGGAACAGGATGGATAGTACAGAGCTTTATCGACGGAACAAAGTATGTACCTGAGTTTTGCCTGTCGGCAGTATATTCACGTTCTTACGAGCGTGGTCTGGAGTTGGCACAACGCAATGGAATTAAAACTGTTTTTACCTCTTTAGAGGAGCTTGCGGCTTCTGATGTTGACTGTGTTTATATTGCAAGTCCAAACTCGCTGCACTACAGCCAAAGCAAAAAGATGCTCGAAGCGGGCAAGCATGTTATATGCGAAAAGCCGTTGACAGTTATACCTGACGAGGCGCAGGAACTCATAGCGCTTGCGCAGGCTAAAGGACTTATATATGTTGAGGCAATAATGTATATGTATTGTCCCGTGCGTGAACTTTTGCACAGTGCAATTGAAGAGATAGGCAAAGTGCGTAGTGCGCATTTTGACTTTTCTCAGTTTTCATCTAAATATCCTGCGTTTATGCGAGGCGAGCTGCCTAATATCTTTAATCCTAAGATGGCAACAGGCAGTCTTATGGATTTGGGTGTTTACTGCGTTTATCCGACGGTTGAACTGTTTGGCGAGCCTCAAAATATTGTTGCCTCCTCAACATTTCTTTCAAGCGGTGCTGACGGCGCAACAAGTGCGGTGATGACCTGCGGCGATGTGCTTGTTACGCTGACGTGTTCAAAGACGGGACAGGACTATGCGGGGTCGCAGATAGTCGGCGAAAAGGGAACGATAACCATTGAGTCTATCTCAAAACTTACAGGGGTAACTGTGAGGTTTAACGATGGAGCTTCAAAAACGCTTTGCGGTGATACCCCTAAGGATGTTCTTATGGGTAACGAGGCGAGAGGGTTTTACGAGCTGATAACAAACCCAAAGGACAGTGCTGAGCGGTACAATGAGCTTAACGAAACAGCGCTTGCTGTCAGCCGTACAATGAAGCGTATACGTGAGACGGCAGGTATAAAATTTGATAAAGGGTAAGTGTTTTTATGAAGTATAAGAAAGTAGGCAGCGATTATGTTGTCAGGCTTGAAATAGGTGACGAGATAATAAAGTCTCTTACAGCCCTTTGCGAGAAAGAAAATATCACTTTTGCGGAGATTTCTGCTATCGGAGCTGTTGACAGAGCGGTCATGGGGTTTTACAATATCTGTGAACATCAGTATCGCCAAAAGACGTTTGAGGAGCCTATGGAATTGCTGTCGCTGCTCGGGAACGTCAGCCAAAAGGACGGCAAACCGTATATCCATCTTCATGCTGTTGTTTCAAACGAGGAGTGCAGAACATTCGGCGGCCATCTCAATGAGGCTGTAATCAGTGTGACTTGTGAGATGTTCGTAAAAACATTTGATGGAGAGATGAACAGACGGATTTGTGACAAAACCGGTCTGAATATATTTGATATATGAACATTAACGATGAACTTATAGAATATCTGCGTTCCAGGGGCGCAAGCGATGTAGGTGTAGCGTATATAGATGACGGCGATTTCGGTGATTGTAAAACCGCCGTATCTATAGCTGTACGGCTGTCGGATGCCATAGTCGATGAAATCGACGGTGCACCTACTCATACATATTTCAGCCATTACAGGGCTGTAAACGCTTTTATCGACAGGTTGGAGCTTGAATGCGGACTTTTTTTGCAGCAACGGGGGTATAAGTATATAACGGTTGCCGCATCGCAGTCCATTAATGATAAAGGCTGGAATTACAGCGGGCGGTACTCGCACAAAAAAGCTGCACGCTTGGCGGGTCTTGGCTCAATCGGAAAAAACTCGTTGTTTTTGCACCGTGAGTTTGGCGCACGTGTGAGGCTCGGCACTGTTATGACGGATATGCCGCTTTTGAACGAGCCTGATATTTTGCCGTCACCCTGTACAGGCTGTGATTTGTGTGTAAAGCACTGCCCGTCAGGTGCGATAAAGGGAACACCATGGTATGCGGGAATAGAGCGAAGTGAGGTTTTTGACCCCGAAAAGTGCAGTGAATATATGAAACGTGAGTTTAAAAATATCGGCAGAGGAGCAGTATGCGGAATATGCATGAAAGTCTGCCCTGCGAATAAAAAATGATGTAAACAATCCGTGTTAAACGGAAAAAATAAATTTTTTGGAGAGAGAGCTATGTTAGATTTAAAACAGACCGACAGAATGCTCAGCAAGCTCAAAAGATTTGAAGAGATTATTGAGCCGCTGATTTTTGATAAGGTCGGCGAGGCGGATAACGTTAAAGCGTTCGCAACAACGGAGCAGTTCCATTCTATCCCTAATGACAGTCTTTTTGACTCCATCGAAAAGGGCTATCAGTGGGGTGAGGAGAGCGGTTATTGCTGGTTTAAGACAGAGTACATCGTTCCCGATGAGCTTGACGGCAAGGATATCTTTATGCGCCCGCACAAAATGGGCTACGAGGCTATGCTCTGGGTAGACGGTGTGCCGTTCGGTACTTTCTGCACAAAGATAGTATTCACAGGTCACGGCAACCACTATTGTGACCTTATTAAAAAGAACGCAAAAGCAGGCGAAAAGATTGATATAGCTATTGAGTATTATGCAGGCCACTCATATAAGGGCTGTGCACCGCTTGATGACAATCCGCTGCTTGATTATGACTATAAGTATGAGGGCTTTGACATCTGCGTGAAAAACTACGATGTTCAGGACTTCTATTTTGACTTGAGAACAGCAAATCAGCTTGCTGAGAACCTGCCTGAGGATTCCTTCCGCAGAGCAGCGGTTGTAAACGCACTTTCAGACGTTTTCAAGACCATCTACCAGTCAATTGATGATGTAGACCGTGAGGACTTTTTAGCAGCTCTTGAGGATGCAAAGCCGCATCTTAAGAAGATGCTTGCAGTTAAGAACGGTGAGGATGCACCTAAAGCGGGACTTATCGGCCACTCTCACATGGATACGGCATGGCTCTGGCACGTTGGCGAGACAATCAAAAAGTGTGCCCGTACATATTCAAATGCGCTTGCACTTATGGAGCAGTATCCCGAATATAAATTTATTCAGAGTTCTTCGTGTCACAGCGACTTTATCCGTCGTTATTATCCTGAGCTGTTCAAGAGAATTCAGCAAAAGGTCAAAGAGGGCAGATACGAGCCCAACGGCGGTGTATGGGTTGAGTGCGACTGCAATATAACTTCGGGCGAATCAATGGTACGTCAGTTCCTGTGGGGACAGCGCTTTACAAGAAAGTATTTTGACTATACATCAAATTGCTTCTGGTTGCCCGACACATTTGGTTACAGCGCAGCCATTCCGCAGATAATGAAAGGTTGCGGAGTTGACTATTTCTTAACAACAAAGATTGACTGGAACGACACAAACACCTTCCCAATTGATACTTTCTATTGGAAAGGTATAGACGGAACAAAAGTATTTACTCACTTTAACCGTACACATATCTGGCCTGATGCAGAGGATTTAATTACATATGTTGCAGGCAGTAAGGACAAAAAGGATGTATGCATAAAGGATAAGCGTGTGACGGATAAGCGCATTATTTCCTACGGTTACGGTGACGGCGGCGGCGGACCGCAGTTCGAGATGATTGAGGCAGCACGTCGTTGCGGCGATGTCAGCGGTGTACCGAAGTCCGAGCATGTTCTCGTAGGCGACTACATGAAGAAGATTGAAGCAGCGGCAGTTGAACCTGATACATATTCGGGTGAACTCTATCTTGAGCTTCACAGAGGTACTCTTACCAATCAGCATATAATCAAGCGCAACAACCGTAAGGCAGAGCTTAAACTTCGTGACCTTGAGATTTTCACTGTCGGCGAGGCTGTAAAGGCTGATAAAGAGGCGCTCAATGCAGATGTTCAGCCGCTTTATGAAACGCTTCTTTTAAATCAGTTCCACGATATTCTTCCCGGAACCTGTATACCCAGAGCGCATGAGGAGTCCCGTGCTCAGACAACGGAGCTTATAAATAAGGCTGACAGTCTTATCGCTGAGCTTACTGAGGGTGACGGCAGCGATGCATTGACACTTACAAACACTCTTTCATTTGACCGTAGCGATGTAACAATTATTGATTATAACGGCAAAATCGCAGAGGGTGGATATCCTCAGCAGATTTATACAGACCTTGACGGTAATAAGAAACTTCTTATCGCCGGTGTTAAGATTCCTGCATTCTCAAGCGTTACACTTAACATGGTTGACGGCGAGCCTCAGGACGACAGCAAGGTTACAGCCGATATGAATGGCGTATCAACTCCGTTTGCAGAGATTCGCTTTGATGATAAGGGCAGAATCAAGTCATTTGTTGATAAGCGTGCAAACCGTGAGATTTGCGGCGATGGCTATGCATTTAATACATTCCTCATGGCTGAGGACCTTCCCAACGCATGGGATAACTGGGATATCGATGCTGATATCGAGATGAAGTATGCCGATACTTCTGAGCTTGTCAGCAGCGAGATAATCTCCTGCGGTGCGGTTGCAGCTATAATCCGCAATAAATATAAGATAAGCAAGAAGTCCACAATAACTCAGGATGTGTTCTATTTTGCTGACAGCGCAGAAGTTCGCTTTGATACTCTTATGGATTGGCAGGATAACCACCGTTTCTTAAAGACTGCATTTGACACAAATGTTATGCAGGACTTTGCACGTTTCGAGGTTCAGTTTGGTAATGCACAGAGAACTACAACACGCAATACCAGCGTTGAAAAGGCAAAGTTTGAGGTTCTCAACCACAAGTATACCGACCTTTCCGAAACACGTTTCGGCGTAGCGATACTCAACGACTGTAAGTACGGTATCTCCGTAAACGGCGGTCAGATGAGACTTTCACTCCATAAGGGCGGACTTCGTCCTGACTTTAAGGGTGACAGAGGACAGCACAGATGTGTCTACTCATTCCTTCCTCATGACTGCGGATTTGATACAAAGTCAGTCATTCAGCCTGCTTACGAGCTGAACGTTCCTGTTGTTGCAAGTGAAGGTAAGTACGATGCTAAGACTCTTATCAATGTCGCTCAGGACAATATAATTGTTGAAACAATCAAGCCTTGTGAGGACTGCGAGCGTGCATTTATCGTACGTATGTATGAGGCAGAGGGAACCTATACTTCAAGCGATGTCAAGTTCTTTGACGGCGCAAAGTCAGCGTCAATTACAAATATGCTTGAGGAAGAGCTTGAGAGCATAGAGGATATCAATAATGTAACTCTCAGTTTCCGTCCGTTCGAGATAAAGACGGTAAAAGTAACATATTAAGGGTGATTTAAATGCTTAGTGAAAAGATAAATCTTAACAGTAATCCCGATGTTACATTGACGACATATATTCTCGATTCTTCAAAAGAGATGCCCAATATGGCAAAGCGCCCTGCGGTGCTTGTCATACCCGGTGGCGGATACAGTATGTGTTCAGACAGAGAAGCGGAGCCTATTGCGATGGCATTTGCAGCTCAAGGCTACAATACGTTTGTGTTGCGTTATACAGTAGGTGCAGATAAGAATTTTGAGATGCCTTTGCACGATGCGGAAACGGCACTCGAAATGATATATGACCGTGCTGACGAGTGGAATGTTTTAAAGGATAAGGTCGCAGTAATCGGATTTTCGGCAGGCGGACATCTTGCGGCAGCTCTCTCAACAATGGGCAGAGTCAGACCGTCAGCATGCTTGCTCGGATATCCGTGCATAATCGAGGAGATAAGCGATATACTTGCATTTCACGTACCGGGACTTGATAAAGAGGTTGATGAAAAAACACCGCCTACATTTATCTTTGCAAGCTCACGTGATAATGTAGTCCCCATAATAAACTCGATAAAGTATGCCGCTGCACTTGCAGAGCATAAGGTGCCGTTTGAGATGCATATTTTCGAACACGGTTGGCACGGCTTCTCGCTGTGTACTCCACACGTATGCGCAGCACCTGAATCAGTTGTCGAGAATAAGCACGCATCCCAGTGGATAAAAATGTGTGTCGATTGGCTGACTGATACGTTTTCTCTGTAAGTAAAAAGTTTAACAGCCGGAAAGCTTCAAGCTTTCCGGCTGCTTTTTATTGATGTTTTTACAGACCAATCATATCTCTTAATTCGGCTGCAAGGTCGTATGTAAGTCTTGTAGCATTTACAAGAGCTCGCTTGGGTAAATCGCTTACAAAGCCGTCATCTTCAAGTGTGAGGTCGCCTGAGTAGTTGATGTCGTGCAGAGCCTTTGCGATTTCCTCCCAGTCAAGGTCAACTGTCAGCGGAGGCATGTGCATATCTTCAATGTAGTTATTGTCGTGGACGTGTAAAGCGGTAAGCCTGTCGTGCCCGAGAACACGTATTGCGTGTGCGGCATCGTCGCCAACAAGTCCGCAGTGACCTATGTCAAGGCAGACGGTAAAGTATTTCGGGTCAAGGGCATCAAAATACTCAGCCAAATCTTCGCCAAAGCTGCACACATTTGCTTTTTTTACCTTTCTGTGAGGGTCATAGGCAAACATATTTTCAAGTGCAACCTTTGTTTTATATTCTTCACAAATGGGTTTGAGCTGATTGTAAAAATCAATGTTAAATTGTTTCTGGTCAACGCCGTCGGGACAGGCGATTGGGTGAACGATAATTTGCTGAGCGCCTATCTTTCCCGCAATACGTACGGCCATTTTGATTTTTTCGAGCGCCATTTTATTGTATTCATCCTCGCCGAAACGGTAACTCGGAAACGGAGCATGAGCCTGGTTAAAGGGTATGTTGTATTTTGCAGAGGCGGCAAGAAGTCTGTTAACGATTTCATCTTCACTCATACCGTCGTATATACTCGGCTTTTTACGCACCATCCAGAACATTGAAAAGTCCAAAGCGTCAAAGCCTGCTTCTGCAAAGATTTTTGTACCCTCATCAATTCCGAAATTAGGGTAAATGGGGTCGGTCTGTGTTGAAATTCTCATATAAGCGGCGGAATACCCGCCGTTCACCGCCTTTCATAATATTTGATGCTCGCCACTCTATCCAAAATAAATATATCAAACTTTTATATTAATTACAATATTTTTATGCACAGCAAGATTATATGTGATATAATATTTAAAGATTATAATTTCGGGGTGAGCATATGCTGCGGATGATACTGTCACGAGCCCTCGGCGGAAAAACAACATATATTCATAACCGTATAGAAGAACTTGTCAACTCTGGTAGTGGTGAGAATATAATTCTCATCGTGCCGGAGCAGTATTCGTTTGCGACGGAGCGTATGATGCTCGAAAAACTCGGAGCATCGAAGGCAGGCAACGTGGAGGTTTTAAGCTTCACACGTCTTGCTACCGCTGTGTTCAATACGCTCGGTTGGGATAAGGGTAAACATCTCAATGAGGCGGGCAAAATTCTGCTCATGGGCAGAGCACTCGGCCAGTGTGCGGACAAGCTCAAGGTCTATTCCAAAAGTGCAAACAGTCCGTCCGTTGTGCGTGAGATGCTCGCACTTTCTGAGGAGTTTTGTCAGTGTGCCGTTTCGGTTGGTGATATTGAGAATGCTATGAACCATATGGAGGACGGCTTACTCAAAAGCAAGCTTGGTGATATATCATTGGTGTTGTCCGTGTATCAGTCATATATCTCGGACGGCTATTTTGACGAAAGTGCGCTGTTGACAGCACTTGCTCAAAGACTTTCGGGCAGCGGATGGTTTAATAACAAGACAGTTTTTATAGATGCGTTCAGAGGCTTTACTGCGCAGGAGCTTGAGGTTATAGGTCAAATTCTCTCACAAGCAGATGACGTATATGTCAGTATCACTGCTCCCGACCTTACGGACAAAGGCACAGACGATATATTTTACCATACAAAAAAGACAGCTAAGAAGCTTCAAAAGCAGGCGGCAATGCAGAATGTGCCTGTTGCAAAACCTGTCATTCTTGAACGCAGTACTGACGGCAGAGATGAGGCCTTGTGCGCTCTGGAAAATGATTTCTTAAGTCCTACAGCGCAGGTGTTTTCGGGCGATTGCAGCAGCATCACTTTGTGTGCTGCTCCTGATATGCGAGATGAGTGTGCATATGTCGCCGCTAAAATAAAGCGTATGCTCAGGACGGGTGAGTATCAAAGTCGTGATATTGCTGTCATAATGCGTGATGAGCAGACTTATGCACAGCCGATGAAATCGGCGCTTGTCAAGTGTGAAGTCCCCGCCTTTGAGGATAAACGTCAGCCTATAATCAATCAACCGCTTATAACTTTAGTGCGTGGAGCATTGCGCATAGCCGATAAGGGATTTGAAACAGATAGCGTACTGCGCTGTCTTAAAACAGGGCTGTGCTCTCTTGACACTCAGCAGGTATCGGAGCTTGAGAATTATACGTATCTTTGGCAGATAAACGGCGGACGCTGGCTTGAAGATTGGACTTCCAATCCTGATGGTTTCGGCGAGCCGACGCAGGGTCAAGAGGAACGTCTTGAGCAGTTGAATGAGCTGCGAAAAAAAGCAGTTGAACCGTTGTTGGCTTTTCGAAATGCCATGAAAAATGCAACGGGTAGAGGTGCGGCGAAAAGTGTTTTTGAGTTGTTGTGTGACCTTAATACCGCTGAAAATTTAAAGAATCTGGCAATAGAGCTTGAGGAGTCGGGAGAGCTTGCAATAGCGCTTGAAACCGAGCGAATTTGGGATATGCTTTGTGAGTTGCTCGATACTGCGGCGAACGCTTTGGGCGATAGCCCCGTTTCTGCAGAACAATTTTGTTCAATGTTTGACCTTATGCTTTCAACCTGCACATTGGGAGAAATTCCGCAGGGACTTAATGAGATAACAGTGGGCGGAGCACATCGTATAAGACCTGTTTCGCCTAAGGTGGTTTTTATACTCGGAGCCAATGCGGGAGCGTTTCCGCTTTCTCCGTCACAGGACGGTATGCTCAATGTAAGGGATAGGGAAAGTCTTGCCAAAGCAGGACTTGAAACAGCAACCTTTGGTGAGGAGAGCGTGGCAGAGGAACGCTTTATCGCCTATAATGCGTGTTGCGGAGCATCCGAGAAGATTATAATCAGCTACCCGTCAAAGGGGGCAGACGGCTCTGAACTTACCGAGTCTGAGATAGTTACTTTTGTCAGGGAGCATTTCCCTTCTTGCGAGCGGGTAGATACACTCTCTGTCGATAAACTCGAACTTGTTGAGGGCAAGGCGCCGGCATTTGAGCTGACAGCAACTCTCATGCGTTCAGGCGGTGAGTTGTATGACTCGCTTCGGGAGTATTTCAGCTTGGATTCAGAATATTCCGGCAGACTAAAAGCGCTTGACAGCGTAGCCGGTCAAAAGACTTTCAAAATAGAGTCAGGCGATACGGCGAGGGCACTTTTCGGTGAGAATCTTAATCTTTCGCCCTCACGTGCGGAAACTTTTTACCGTTGTCCGTTTTCATATTTTTGCCGTTACGGTATAGACCTCAGAGAGCGTAAACCGGCAACATTTGACCCTCTTCAAAAGGGTACGGTTATCCATCTTGTGCTTGAAAAGATGCTCTCAAGCTATACGCCTGAACAACTGAGTGCTTTGTCAAAGCAGGAACGTCTTGCAAAGGTTAAAGAGATAATGGACGAGTATCTCTCAAAATATCTTGACCGTTCAAAGCGCAGTGAAAGGTTTATATATCTTTATGAGCGTCTTGCACGCAGTGTTGATGAGGTTGTTGCACGGTTAGCGGCTGAGTTCATGTGCAGCGATTTCAGACCTGTGGACGTAGAACTCGGCATAGCTTATGACGGGGAGATTGCGCCTTATACACTCAAGATGCCGTCGGGTGGCAGTGTGCGTTTTTCGGGCAAGGTCGACCGTGTTGACAGCGCTGTAGTTGATGGTCAAAAGTATATCAGAGTTATAGATTACAAGTCGTCGGGCAAACCTTTTGCGGTTGCCGATGTTTTGAGCGGGCTTAATATGCAGATGCTCATATATCTTTTCACCATTATAAAAAACGGAGTGCACCGTTACGGCGAGAGTCTGCCTGCGGGTGTGTTGTATATGCCTGCCAAGGCTCCCGCTGCGACTATTTCACGTGATGCAGATGTGTCACCGGAAAAAGCCAAACAAAAGGATTGCAGAATGCAGGGACTTCTGCTTGAAAATTCAGGAGTGGTTCTCGCTATGGAAAACAGCGGTGAGGGCGTGTTTATCCCTGCTAAAATAGATAAAAACGGCGAGGTCAAGGGCAGTGTTATCCGTCTTGAAGAGCTGTCTAAGCTGTGGGGCAGGGTGGACTCTTTGCTTATAGATATGGGTGAAGAACTGCATAAAGGCAACATCTCGGCTTTGCCTGCAGAGGGAAAAAGGTATAAGGATATCTGCTCAAAATGTGAGTATTGGGATATCTGCACCCATGAGGATGATATGCCCTTGCGAGAGATAGACGAGGATGCACAGATAGGCGGTGATGAAGAGTGAGCGTGAGAGAATGGACACCCGAACAGCAGGATGCCATGAATTCGAGAAAGGGCACAGTGCTTGTGTCTGCGGCTGCGGGTTCGGGAAAGACGGCAGTGCTTGTCGAGCGAGTAATACGCAGGCTGACAGACAGTGAAAACCCATGTTCTACCGATAACTTGCTCATCGTCACATTTACAAAGGCGGCTACAGCGCAGATGCGTGAGCGAATAGGTGTGGCTATACTCAAAAAGCTTGCAGAGGACCCGCCAAACAGCCATCTGCGCCGCCAATATATGATGCTTTCGTTTGCGCAGATTTCAACTATCGACAGTTTTTGTAACGACCTTGTTCGTGAGAATTTCCATGCGCTGGGCATTTCACCTGATTATTCGGTGCTCGATAATGAGACAGCATCTATAATGAAGCGAGATGCAGCCGAACGTGTGCTTGAACGTGCATACGAGCAAGGCGACGAGGTTTTTTATGACCTTTCCGACCTTGTATCAACGGGTAGCAGCGATGAAAGCTTGAGTGCACTTTTGCGAAAGCTCTACGAAATATCAACTGCCTATCCTTTCCCCAACGAGTGGTTGGACAGTTTGACTGCGGAGTACAGAACAACAGATATAAATGAAAGCGTATTTGGTAAAGTCATACTTTCTTATCTTTCTGATATGCTTGATTATTGCATCTCTGAGAGCGAAAATCTGCTTGAGCGCATGGCAGAGGATGAACAGGTTGAGAAGGCATATGCGCCTGCCATAACGTCTGATATAAGGATGTACGAGCAGATAAAGACGGGACTTTGCGGCGATTGGGATACAGCACTTGAAAGCCTTTCGTCGCCCATGTTTATGAAATTCGGTTCAACGCCTAGGGGCTATGACAGCGAGGTTAAAAACCTTGTAAAGACGGTGCGTGACAAGCTTAAAAAGCTCATAAAAAAAGCGGTAGGTATAATGTGTGTCACCGCAGAGGAGCACGCACAGGACGTTGAAAAACTTCGTAAGCCCGCTGATATGTTGGTGGGACTTGTCAAAGAGTTTGCACAAGAATACTCCGAGATGAAGCGACAGATTAATTCTGCGGACTTTTCGGATATTCTCCATTGGGCGCTTGATTTGTTGGTGGAGCGTAAGAACGGTGAAATTCAAAAAACTGCTCTTGCAAAAGAACTTTCAGCCTGCTATGCGGAGATACTTGTTGATGAGTATCAAGATATAAACGAAGCGCAGGACATGATATTTAAGGCTGTTTCAAAAGATGAAAGCAATCTTTTTATGGTTGGCGATGTCAAACAGAGCATATATAGGTTTCGTCAGGCGATGCCTGAAATTTTTCTTCGTCGTCGAGCATCCATGGTCGACTATGCGGGCGGCAACTATCCTGCAAGGATAATATTAGGCAAAAACTTCAGGAGCCGAGAGGGCGTTACTACGGCGGTAAATTTCATATTCCGTCAGATTATGAGCCCGTCGGCGGGCGAGCTTGATTATAATGATGATGAGGCACTTTATGCAGGCGCTAAGTATCCTAATAGAAATATACCCGATGCTGAGCTTCATATAGTGGACGTTTCCGATTGTGAAAACTCAGCTCTTGAAGCACAGGCGGCATATACGGCTCAGTATATAAAAAATCAAATTGATGCAGGGTTGCAGGTTACTAAAAACGGTGAGCTGAAACCTGCGTCCTATGGCGATTTCTGTATTCTACTGCGTTCAACAAAGAATACCGCATCTGTGTTTGCACGTGCGTTATCTCAGGCAGGCATACCTGTTTTTTCTCCTGAAACAGGCGGATTTTTTGAAGCTGCGGAGATAAGCTTTGCGCTCTCACTTTTGCGGGTACTTGACAATCCTGTTCAGGATATTCCGCTTGCCGCTGTTATGCTTTCTCCTGTTTTCGGATTCACGGCAGATGAACTTGCACTGTTTCGTGCTAACCGCAAGGAGGAGACGAAAGAAAACGGACGTGAGCCTCTTTATCGCTGTGTAGCGGCTGCGGCGGCTCAGGGTGATGAAAAAGCATCAGCTTTTCTTGAAAAGCTAAACTCACTGCGCCGTTTATCGCTAACTCTCAGCGCAGATGAGCTTGTTCATCGAGTTATAGATGAAACGGGCTATATGGCTATAGCTGGAGCTATGTCCGACGGTGAGCGTAGAAAGCTCAATCTCGGTCTTTTGTCAGACTATGCCAACAAATATGAAGCTGCGGGCAATATGGGGCTCAGCGGTTTTATAAGGTTTATAGATAAAATTGCACGCACAGAGGGTGACCTTGCGTCTGCTGCAAAGCCGTCCGAGGATGCCAATGTTGTGCGTATTATGACTGTGCATCAGAGTAAGGGACTTGAGTTTCCCGTATGTATATTGGCTGATATGCAGCACAAATTTAATGAGCGTGAGAATAACGCATCTGTGATTGTCAATTCGGTGGCGGGCATAGGAATCAAACGCCGTGCAGCAGACGGTATAAGCCTTTATGACACTGCAAGCAGACAGGCTGCTAAGATTATGTCCGAACGAATGGGACGCTCTGAGGAGATGCGAGTGCTGTATGTTGCGCTGACGAGAGCAAAGGAAAATCTTGTGATGATAACATCGCTTGAAAATCCTGAAAAGAAGTTGGCATCTCTTGCCGCAAGCGCAGGCTCAGGCGAAAAGATAAGTCCTTTTGCAGCTTTGAGCATGGGTAGCTTTTCGGATTGGGTGCTTGCCTCGTTGCTTCGCCATCCCGATGCGGAGGAACTGAGAAAAATGGCGGGTGTCGGTTCGCACGCTTTCTTTTCAAAGAAAGATACTTTTAAGCTTAAAACTGTTGTTACCACACCGCCTGAAACATATGATTTTGATGATGTTGATGATGAACAAACCGATATAAACATAGAATTGCTTGACAGGATAAGGGAGAATCTTGACTTTGTTGATACACGTGCGGCACTAGCCACGGTGCCTGCAAAGCGTGCGGCATCGGATAATTCCGTGTCGGGGATAAACAGAGAGTATTTTGCATCTTCACGTCCTGCTTTCATGGGTTCAGGTGGACTTACCCCTGCTCAAAGGGGAACGGCCACGCATAAATTTATGCAGTTTTCGGACTATGCTGCTGCTAAGACTGATGTCCGTGCAGAGCGTGACAGGCTTGTAAATATGGGCTTTTTAAGCGAGCTTGAGGGAGAGGCGGTAAATGTCAGGACGGTTGAGAGATTTTTTAATTCACCGCTTGCAAAACGGATATTTGAATCCCCAAATGTGATGCGTGAGAAAAAGTTTACGGTTTTCGTGCCTGCATCTGTGTTCTCACCTGAACTTCCGACGGAGCTTGGAAACGAAAAAACAGTTGTCCAAGGTATTGCTGACTGTGCTTTTGTTGAAAACGGCGAGATAGTGATAGTCGATTACAAGACGGATTCAAATGTTACCGAACAGGAGCTTTTGGAGCGTTATTCGGGGCAGCTGAGAATATACCGCAGAGCACTGCAGGAGTGCTTAAATATGCCTGTTAAATCGACTCTAATTTACTCATTTTCGCTTGGTAAAACGATAGAAGTTGAGTAACATATAAAAAATATAAAAAAACACTTGCTTTTTTTGCGAGTGTGTGATAGAATTTCGTTTGCTATAGACTTAGGAATCAAGTTGGATGCAGATAAGGATTACCGAAAGAGGTGACAGAAATGAAGGAAGGAATTCATCCGAAGTATGAGCCTACAGAGATTCGTTGCGCATGTGGTGAGGTTATAGCTACCTCTTCAACAAAGAGCGATCTTCGTGTTGATATTTGCTCAAAGTGCCATCCGTTCTTCACAGGCAAGCAGAAGCTTGTTGATACAGGCGGACGTGTTGACCGTTTCAAGAAGCGTTTCAACATGGCAAACGACCAGAAATAATTAGCTTAAGACGAGCAAGCGGTGCAGATATAAAGAAATATCCGCACCGCTTTTTCCTTTTTACGTATTTCACGTGTATTTGGACTTTTGGCGAACGTCTTACGTATTTAATACGTGGCGCATCCGCCAAAAGCCCAACTACACGCAAACTCCGTAAAAACTATAGAAATGATTTCACGCACAAGACATAAACACTCTCTAACCAAGGCGGTGATTTAATGGAATACAAAACTATACGTCAGGCAGCGAGTGCCGAGTTTGTTGAGAAGCGTTCACGTTTTATCGGCTATATTTCACCTGTGCAGACACCGGAGCAAGCGGCTGAGTTTATCGATTCCATAAAATCACAGCACTGGGACGCTACTCATAATGTTCCTGCATATATTTTGCGGGAGGGCAATCTCTGTCGCTTTTCTGATGACGGTGAACCGCAAGGCACAGCGGGCATGCCTGTTCTGAGTGTTATGCAAAAAGAGGGTGTTACCGATTGTGCCATTGTTGTAACCCGATATTTCGGCGGTATTCTCTTAGGCGGGGGCGGACTTGTCCGAGCGTATTCACATTCTGCGAAATTGGCGCTTGATGCGGGTGGTATAGTCACAAGAGCGCTGTGCTCAATAGTGCGAGTTCGCAGTGACTACACTTTTTACGGTCGTTTAACTTCGCTTATCCCTGAGCAGGGCGGAATCATAGAGAACACTGTTTTTGAGGACACAGTCATCGTAGATTTTCGTATCCGAGCAGAACTTGAGCCTATTTTTGAAGCTCGGCTTGTTGACCTTAGCAACGGGACGTTGCATAGTGAGCATATCGGGGAACGTTTCGCTGACATCGATTAGCCGCAGATTGCGGAAAAATGCGCACATGGCTGTGTTGTGAGAACCTGACCACGCAGTCACGTACACGGAGTACGCTCCTGCGTATTCAGAACCTCACGCCTTGCCCTGTACGATTTTACACAACCTGCTACAAAGATGAAAAAATTTAGCCGCAGATTGCGGAAAATAAATAAATCTAAAAATTTCAAAAAAATTTTAGATTTTTGCAGGGAAAAAGAGATTTTCTGCGTATAAGATAAATGAAAGACATTTTTTGTGTGGCGAAAGGCGGTGAAACGGATGAGATTAAGCGACACTTTTCTTGAGGACCTGCGCTCACGAGTGGATATTGAGAGCGTAATTTCGCCGTATGTCAATCTTCGCCGCAGAGGCAAGAATTTAGTTGGCCTTTGTCCGTTTCACAATGAAAAGACTCCGTCTTTTACCGTCTATCCTGAAACAGAGAGCTTTTATTGTTTTGGCTGCGGAGCAGGCGGGGACATAGTGACGTTTATGCGCCGTATTGAAAATCTTGATTATCTTGAAGCGGTCAAGATGCTTGCCGAGCGGGCGGGGATGTCCTTGCCGGAGGACGGCTTTGATGACAGCATGGCAAAACAGCGCACCAAAGTTCTTGAAGCCAACAGAGCAGCTGCAAAGTTTTTCCATGCACAGCTTTTCAGCGAACGTGGACGGGAAGCTCTCGACTATTTTCTCAACCGTGGTCTTAAGGTTGAAACCATACGCCATTTCGGTTTGGGATATGCGCCTAATGATTGGCAGGAGCTGAAGAACCACCTCAATAAGATGGGGTTTGATGATGTTCTGCTGGAAAGTGCTAACTTACTTCGTCGCAGCGATAAAAACGGACGAGTCAGATATTATGACAACTTTAGAAACCGCATAATGTTTCCGATAATTGACCTGCGTGGAAATGTTATAGCATTTGGCGGCAGAGTTATGGACGACTCGAAGCCCAAGTACATAAATACATCAGATACGCTTGTGTATAAAAAGAGCAACGGAGTATTTGCTCTGAACTTTGCCAAAAACGGCAACGATGGAAAGCTGATAGTTGCCGAAGGGTATATGGATGTTATAGCTCTTCATCAGGCAGGCTTTACCAATGCGATAGCGTGCCTTGGAACGGCGCTTACGAAGGAGCAGGCGAATCTGCTTTCACGATATGCCAAAGAGGTTTTGATATCGTACGACTCGGATGAAGCAGGTCAAAAGGCTACGGAACGAGCTATCGGGATATTCTCGTCTACGGGACTTGAGGTCAGAGTTTTACGTTTGAGCGGCGGCAAGGACCCTGATGAGATAATTAAAAAGTACGGGCCACAGCGATTTCGTGATATAATAGAAGGAGCGGCAAACGATACGGAATATCGTATCTTGCGTGCCAGAGACGGTTTGGATTTATCGTCTGATGACGGCAAGCTCAAGTTTCTTTCCCACGTGGCTGATATCTTGGCGGAGCTGAGCAGTCCGATTGAGGTTGACATATACGCTTCACGTCTTTCACGTGAGCTGGATGTGGACAAGACTGCGGTGATGACGCAAGTCAAGTACAGGCGGGACAATTATGTACGACGCCGCAAGGCTGAGCGTGAACGTGAGCAACAGAAGAAGCTTATGGAAGGCTCTTTGTCAAAGAATACAGAGCGGACGAGCAATCTTCGAGCTGCAAAAGCGGAAGAGACTATAATAGCTTCGCTGATGCGAAACCCTGATTTTTATCCTAAAATAAAGAATGAGATAGCGGTTGATGACTTTATAACAGCGCTTAACAAACGCATATTCACCGTTGTGCTTGAGCGGGTATCACAGGGTAACAGTGCTGAACCGTTTTTCCTTTCGTCAGCGTTCACACCCGATGAAATGGACGAGGTTACGAGGCTTTTCAGGCAGTCATCGCAGATGCGAAACACGGTTGAAGAGTGTCTGGATTGTATAAAGATACTCAAAATGGAAAAAAATAGACCGGGGGACATAAAAGCATCGGAACTCAGCAACGATGATTTTGCGAAGCTTTTCAGGCAAAACACAGATAAAGGATAGTTTTGAAAATTACCGTTTTTAACATAAAGAGAAGGAGATAGAAGTAATGGATGCTATCGAAAAAAGACCGGCGGTGAAAGCTCTGCTTGACAAGGGCAAGGCAGCCGGAAAACTGACCACCCAGGAGATAGACGCAGTCATAGTCGATATGGACCTGGATATCGAGGAGCTGGACAAGCTCTATGAGACTATCGAGGCACAGAGTATCGAGATAATTGATGACTTGTCACTGTTGGATGTGGACGATGTCAACTTTGATTTGGGAGAGACACCCAAGAGCAGTACTGATACTGCGGTGGTTGACGAAAAGAGTGCGACCATTGACGACCCTGTCAAGGTCTACCTCAAGGAGATTGGTAAAGTTCCGTTGCTGACTCCCGAAGAGGAAATCGAGCTCGCAATAAGAATAGGAGATAACGACCCTGCAGCAAAGCGCAGACTTACAGAAGCAAACCTTAGACTGGTAGTCAGCATTGCCAAGCGCTACGTCGGCAGAGGAATGCAGTTCCTTGACCTTATTCAGGAGGGCAACCTCGGTCTTATCAAGGCTGTAGATAAGTTCGATTATACAAAGGGCTTTAAGTTTTCAACTTATGCTACATGGTGGATTCGTCAGGCGATAACACGTGCCATTGCTGACCAGGCAAGAACGATAAGAATTCCCGTTCACATGGTCGAGACTATAAATAAGGTTAAAAAGACGAACAGCCAGCTTCTTCATAAGAACGGCAGAGACCCGACGGCAGAGGAAATTGCCGACGTTTTGGAGATGCCTGTTGAGAAGGTTCGAGAGATTCTGCGTGTGGCACAGGAGCCTGTTTCGCTTGAAACACCGATAGGTGAGGAAGAGGATAGCCATCTTGGTGACTTCATCCCCGATGATGATGCTCCCGCTCCGGCAGATGCAGCATCTGCAACGCTTCTTAAAGAGGAGCTTGCCCATGTCCTTAAGACACTCACTCCCCGTGAGGAGAAAGTACTTTCAATGAGATTCGGTCTTGTTGACGGACATCCGCATACTCTTGAGGAAGTTGGTAAGGAGTTTAACGTTACCCGTGAGCGTATCCGTCAGATAGAGGCGAAAGCTCTGCGCAAGCTCCGTCACCCGACAAGAAGTAAGAAACTTAAGGATTACGTTGAGTAAGATAAATAAAAACACTGCAGACGGAGTTTCGTCTGCAGTGTTTTGTTATTATACCAATTTTAAAAACATTTCAAGTATACGTTTTACGCAAGCCTCAAGGTCAGCTCTTGTCAGGTCTCCCTTGTCATAAGCCTCTTTGAGGTCTGCGGGATAACCCATATGCATCTTCATATCGCTGCCTGATTTGACTTCCTGAACGGGGTCATTTTTAACACCCCAGTCAGTAACTGTCATTCCATTAAATCCCCATTCGTCTCTGAGAATGGCGGTAAGCAGTTCATAGCTTTCAGAGGTGTGCTGACCATTGATAAGGTTGTATGACGACATAACAGTCCACGGGTCAGCTTCTTTAACGGCGATTTCAAATCCCTTGAGATAGATTTCACGCAGCGCTCTTTCGGAGAGTCTGGAGTCACAGCCAAAGCGGTTTGCCTCTTTGTTGTTGCAGGCAAAGTGCTTCATTGATACAGCAACTTTTTGTGACTGAATACCCTTGATGGCGGCAGCAGCGCTTTTGCCTGCTACCAGCGGGTCTTCGGAGTAATATTCAAAGTTTCTGCCGCAAAGAGGGTCTCTGTGTATGTTGAGAGCGGGAGTTAGCCAGATGGCAATGTTGTTTTCTCTAACCTCTGCACCGCCTGCGGCACCGACCTTGTAAACAAGTTCGGGATTCCAGCAGCACGCAAGCAAAGTAGCACACGGCCAAGCAGTGGTGGGGATACCTGTTTCGGGTTCAAGTCTTAAGCCTGCGGGACCGTCTGCGGTGGGGAAAGCGGGTACAGACAGACGTGATAAACCGCCGAAACAGCCTGTGTTGGCAACACCCGTGGGAGCGTGACCGCCTACGAAGTCCATAAGCTCATCGAGGGTAAATTGTGCAACGAACTCATCCATTGTTATGTCTGTTCCTATGTTGTCGAACTTGACAATCTCTTCAGGAGCCTTTGCACCTGACGGAGCATTTGTGCCGCAGTAGTGGCTCTCTTCTCCCATGGGAAGATTCTCAAAGCTTCCGTCTGCGAGCATACGCTTTTCGAGCTTGAACGGTTTGCACCAACTTGAGAGTTGCTCTGTTACGGTGTCTTTTTCAACCTTATATTCGTAGTTAAGCTTTTCTGCATTTCTTACGGATGTTCCGAGATAGAACTCATAGCTGCCTGCTTCAAGAACGTAAGCGGATTTTTTGATTTTGCCAAGGTCATCGAAGCTTGCCATGTCGTTTATGTTGAAGCTCAAAACAACTGTTTCAGCTTCGCCGGGTGCGAGCAGAGCAGTCTTTTTGAAAGCGGCAAGCTCTCTTGCGGGCTTGCCGAGCTTGCCCTGCGGAGCGCTGTAATAAAGCTGAACAACCTCTTTGCCTGCAACATCGCCGATATTTTTAACGGTTGCAACAGCTATTATCTTACCGTCACTCTCACAGCAGACTTTACCGCTGATAGAAAAGCTTGTGTATGAAAGACCGAATCCGAACGGATAGCGGACATAGTCCTTTGCTCCCGGTATGGTTTCGAAGTAGCGGTATCCGACATATATGTCATCGGAGTAGTCGAGATGGTCAAAGCACTCCCAAAAATCATCCTTGCAGGGGAAATAATCATATGACTTTGCAATGGTGTCAACAAGCTTGCCTGAGGGGTTTACGTCACCGCAGAGAACGTCGGCAATAGCTGTACCGCCTTCAAGTCCGCCTTGCCAGCCGAAAAGCACTGCCGATACTTCTTCTTTGTTGGCAAAGTATTCGCAGTCTATTGTTGCGCCTGAGTTTATTACGATGATAACCTTTTTGAAAAGCTTGCCTGCTTTGTCGATAAGGTCTTTTTCTATGTCTGAAAGATAGTAGTCGCCGCTGATGGGTCTGCGGTCAACACCCTCTGCTGAGAAGCGGCTTATTGTGATAACTGCCGTGTCAGCCCAATCCGCTGCGGAATTAATTAATTCGTCGGGTACAGCGGGCTCTTTGACGTGCATGCTTGCGAAGGTGTCATATGTCATATCGTCACGCTTTGTGCAAAATTCCATTGCGTTGACAATATCCCAAGTTGCGTTTATCTGTTCCTGAGTAGGAATGTGTACGCTTTCAGCTTCAACATATTCCTTATAGAAATCTATGAGAGGCATATAAACGGAAACTTTTCCGTCACGCTCTTTCTCTTTAAAGCCGTCAAATATGTTGTGAATATATGGGGTGTGGACGTCGCCGCTGCCACCGCCGCCCTTTATGTATTCAATGGTGGCCTTACCGAAAAGGGCAACTTTTTCTCCTTTTTGAATAGGCAAAGCGTTGTTTTCGTTTTTAAGAAGAACCATGCCTTCTGTTGCGGCTTCCCTTGAAAGATTTATGTGCTTTGGGGATGCCGTAACACAGCGTCCGTCTTCACCCAACGGAATACAAGGCTGAAATCTGAATCTTGCAAATTTATCCATAAATTAGCTCCATCCCATCTTTTTAAAATGATAGTAATTATTATATCACAGCCACGGTAATCGTCAAGGGAAATAAAGGCTATGCATAAAAAATGACGACCACCCCACAAAGTGAAGCAGCCGTCGGCATATCATTAATTATTTGGGCACAATCATTGAAAGGAAGAAAGCCTTAAAAAACGGAGTAAGATTGAGAGCCAATACGGGACGCTTGAAAACGCTGTCGTCAACAGTAAAGGATATCTTCTCAAAATATGTGTTCTGAACAGAGAGGGTCTTGGCATCTGTAACCTTGAGGATTTTGAGGTCATCTCCGTCATAGTAGAACTTGCTTGTAACCTGAGCTCTGTCGTTGAACTCCTCAACATAGTAAGTTTTTCCTTTTACAGTTTCGTTATAGCTCTTTACATACTGCAGGACACTCAAAGTAACATTTGTAGCGCCTTCAATCAAACCCCAAACGTCAAGATTGGAGAGCGAAGGGGTGTCCAGCTTAACATAGAAAATGGGGAATGCAGGAATGAAGCCGTAGAGAGCGTTGTTGTCAAGAACAATTCTTGCTGTGACGAAGTTTGTCTTATACTCGTAAGCTACATTGCCACCCTTAATATAGATTGTGTCTGTTGCACCGGTGGCTTTGCCGAGGAAATTAAGGTCGCCTGCTGTGAGCGTTACAGAGACTTCCTTAGCCTCGTTGAGCTTTGCGAGAAGGGCTTCGGTTTTGGTGGATTCTGCAGCAAAAACATTCAGCGAAAGAACTGAAACCATAAGGATTATTGCTGCAAGAGCTGCGCTTAAGAATTTTTTCATGATTTGTCCTCCTTTGTTTTTTCGACACTTTAATAATAACAAAAAGTGGCAAAGGTTTCAAGAAATCATATTATTAAATCTTTATAAAGAAAATAAAGCGAACAATAGAAAGAAAACTATTGTTCGCTCTGTTTTTATAATCTTTCCAAACACTTCTGCGTTTGCTTGTAACCCTCTTGATAGAGTTTTTCAAGCGCTTCAGGCTCTTTCTTAAGCGTATCAACGCCGTGACAATTTTCGGGAGCTATGATTACAACCTTGCCCTGCTTTTCATATTCTATGGCCTTTTCAACGGCTTTGTTATATAGGTCGTGTCTTATGCTTATAAGGTCATAGATGCTTGGGTGTTTTCTCATAACGGCTTTAATGAACGGTAAAAAGCGTTCCTGTGTCTTGCGGTAGTCGACGGGTCTGGTCAGTATGACAATGACCTTGTCACATCCGTCTTGGAATGCACGCTCAAACGGAATTGGGTCTGACACGCCGCCGTCATAGTAGTCTATACCATTTATATTAATAGCTTTGCAGAAAACAGGCAGACAGCACGAAGCTTTAATGACGGATAAATCATCTTTTACTATTGTGTCCTTTGAGAAGTACACGGTTTTTCCGTCATTCGCACGTGTTGCAACTATGTGAAAGTCAGACTTTGCCTTATGCAGCGCCTCAACATCGAGCGGGTCCTCACCGTCGGAGTTGGAAAGGGTGGAGTATATATAATCAAGGTTTACATATGAACCCTTTTTTATAAAGTTATCCATACTCATATATTCTTTGCGGAAGGAGTATTTTGTGTAGAATCTCAGAACCCTGCCTCGCTGACCTGAGAGAAAGGAGGTCATATTGGCACTGCCTGCGGAAACGCCTAAGCAGTAATCGGGCATAAAGCTGTTGTCCATCATACAATCATATACACCTGCGGAAAAAACGGCACGCATACCGCCGCCTACGTCTACAATTCCTGTCATTTTTAGTCCTTTCTGATGGTAGTGATATTTTTAGTAAAAAACATGTCCGAAAAATAAAAAAATATGCTTGACAAATCCTGCCTAAAAGCGTAAAATATAAAACTGCACAATTATAATGGAGCGTTGTGTGCCCGGCATTTTTTGCAATGGGCTTATTATAGCATTCTATAATGTAAAAAGCAAGCTTCATTATGATGATTCTCAATGCTTTGAGCTTATAGCAAAGCTTGCCATACAACCAAAACGGAAGAAAAAAAGAACGGAGTGAATTGGCCTATGCTAAATGTTAAACCCGTCAAAAAAGGCTCGACCACACGCATGAGCTTTGGGCAGATATCTGAAGTAATGGATATGCCCAACCTTATCGAGGTACAGAAGAATTCGTACAAATGGTTCCTTGATGTAGGACTCAAGGAGGTTTTCCGTGACATTGCGGAGATAACCGACTATACAGGCAACTGGGTCCTGACCTTTATCGACTATCGCATTGATGAGAAGACGAAGTACACTGTACAGGAGTGCAAGGAGCGTGACGCTACCTATGCAGCACCTATGCGTGTTACAGTCCGTTTGCTCAACAAGGAGACGGGTGCTATTAAGGAGTCCGAAGTTTTCATGGGTGAGTTCCCCGTGATGACTGAGAGCGGAACCTTTGTTATCAATGGCGCTGAGAGGGTCATAGTTTCCCAGCTTGTACGTTCTCCCGGTGTTTATTTTGACATGACTCACGATAAGACCGGTATCGAGCTTTTCTCCAGCACAATCAACCCCAACAGGGGCGCATGGCTTGAGTATGAGACAGATATCAACGATGTCTACTATGTAAGAATAGATAAGAACAGAAAGATTCTCATCACAACCTTTATCAGAGCCCTCGGTCTGGGTACTGATGAAGAGATTCGTGAGTTCTTCGGCAACGATGAGAGAATTGAGGCTAC
>JAFQVM010000001.1 GCA_017407995.1 Clostridia bacterium
CTTGGACTAACAATTAATTTTGAAGAGATTAACAGAAAACAATCTGTTGTAAAGAAAGAAGAGTTGTTTGGAGAAAAGCGATTCAACCAAGGAATGGACGGCAGACCTTCTGTAGCGGAGATGGCAGCCGCTATCGGTGAAAAGAGTTCCGGCAATGGAAACCTTACACTGTATAAGTTGTACAAGATTCTTTCTGAGCGGTGCCATAATGCTTATTTTTCTTCTTTATTGGATGATGTAAATAAAGTTCATCATTCTGTTCCAACGGCTGGCCTTAGTGACGGACAAATAAATGATGTGCTCATAATGATATCTATCGTGCTGAGTGAATACAAGTACGATGTGAAAAAGCAAAGTGATTAAGCATAACTGCTTGCCTATCAGAGAGCAAGCATATGACCTTTAAGGCGGTAGATTTTTCTGCCGTCTTAAATTTTTTGTGGGTACCCCTTGACTTTTTAGGCAAAAACTCATATTACTTAAGTAGAGGGTATTATTCTCTTTCCTTCGTTTTTGATCTCCGGCAGGCAAGGCGCTTGTTACGGAGTCAAAATATATTTTCAGTTACGAAGGAGGAATTCAAAAATTAACACTCTCGCAGGTCAAGCATTCTGTCCAATGGCTTTACGGACAGACAGAAGATGTGGCGCAATAGGCTCGATACTGTTTCGGGTGCGTGCCAAGATCACTGAACAGGCAGGACACAGAATGTAGTTCTGCAACCTTGACGCACCAAGGGAAGCCTGCTGCACAGTGACAGCAATAAAATCTGCATAAAACCGGCATATGAATTAGAGATCCCAACTATTACGAGAAGCGCGGGGAATTGCCGGGATACAAATTTGCAGACGAAAATTGCAACTAGTCCCTTACCGTCACAAAGCAGCAACGTGCGGAACCACCGGTACGGGTGTGTACGAAAATCGGACAGCATTATGCTTGCAGGCTTCGGTAGTCTGCTGACCAAAATCTTGTTTTCGTACAGAAGTACCGAAGTTTATGGAGTTTTAATCGTT
This sequence comes from Clostridia bacterium, assembly GCA_017407995.1. GTDB lineage: Bacteria > Bacillota > Clostridia > Oscillospirales > Acutalibacteraceae > CAG-177. Next base: position 1,017 of record JAFQVM010000001.1, read on the forward strand.
ATGAAAACTCCCACCGAACGGAGCCGTAGTTGGGGGCTTCGTAGCGGCCTATGGCCGTGAATTGGTGACGTGCGCGAGGTATGGATGTACCTCCACTCCCTTTTGGGGAGCATGCACTGAGGAGCGCCGCAAGGCGACTCCATAGTACTCACCCTTATGGGAAACTAAATATGATTTTCGTTTTGATATGATCTATGTTGTACCTTTCGAAATGATAAATGATGAGTTCCGCGTGGTGGTTGCTTGACCTACAATCATCAAAGTATAAGCGGAACGGCTCGTTTCGAAATGACAAATAACTGTCTTTTCGATATGATATATGACTATCCTTTCGATAGGGCAACAGTTTCTTTAGGACCGCAGGTCATAAAGAAACTGTTGCCGGGCGAAGCCAAGAAAGTGGCTTACGTCAGGGCTTTTTGAGACCTTGAAAAAGCCCCCAGGTACAAAACAAGATTAAACGCACTATAAATGCCAATGGGGATACTATGCCCTGACGTAAGCTCCTTTTGAAATGACATATGATAATCTATAATTTCGA
>JAFQVM010000024.1 GCA_017407995.1 Clostridia bacterium
TGGCGCCATGTTAAATTGTATTCAGCGATGCTGAAAAAATACCGGAAACAGTATTAAAAAAATGGAGCGGATGACGAGGCTCGAACTCGCTACCTCCACCTTGGCAAGGTGGCGCTCTACCAGATGAGCTACATCCGCAACTTGTGGTGCCTCCGGCCGGAATCGAACCAGCGACACGCGGATTTTCAGTCCGCTGCTCTACCAACTGAGCTACAGAGGCATTTTGAAATCCGGCTTTGCAGCCGGATTTCGGAAGAATGGCGACCCGGAACGGGCTCGAACCGTCGACCTCTAGCGTGACAGGCTAGCGTTCTAACCAGCTGAACTACCGGGCCATTTGGTGGGAACAACAGGGCTCGAACCTGTGACCCCTTGCTTGTAAGGCAAGTGCTCTCCCAGCTGAGCTATGCTCCCATCTTGTCGCCGTTCTTCCGTTCGGCGACGCAGTTTAATATACTATAAAATTAACTTTATGTCAACACTTTTTTGCAAACTTTTTTAAGTTTTTTTATTTTTCACAGCTGTGTTTAATCAGCTCTTCTATATCCGCAGATGTGAAGACATATTTCTTATCGCAGAACTGGCAGCATACTTCTGTCTTTTCATCTTTCATTATATCCCGAAGCTCCTCAAGCCCCATGCTGATAAGCGCCTTTGAGACTCTGTCCCTTGAACAGTTACAGAGATACTCAGGCTCCGCCGTATCAAGAACCTCAAGTTCAAAGTCCCTTAAAACCGCATGGCATATTTCCTCTGGAGTCATTCCTCTATCAAGCATTTTTGTAATAGGCTCAACACCTTCAATGCATTTTTCAACAAGGTCAATAATCGAATCGTCTGCTGTAGGAAGAAGCTGAATTATAAATCCGCCTGCCTTGCGGATTGTAAGGTCTGGGTTGACAAGTACGCCGAGAGCGCAGACTGTTGGTATCTGCTCGCTGGTGGCAAAATAGCTCGTTATATCCTCTGCTATCTCACCGCTTGCTATAGGTATTTGTCCTACATATGGGTCTTTGAGTCCCAAATCCTTTATAACCGTCAAAGCACCGTCCGTACCGACTGCACCCGCAACATCAAGCTTGCCCTTGTTATTGAGCGGAATCTCAACAACAGGATTAACTGCATAGCCACGGACATTTCCTCTGCTGTCTGACACTGCAAGAACCGTACCGGCAGGTCCGCCACCGTTAAGTCTTACAGTAACAGAGTCATCCTTGCCCTTAAGCACACTACCCATAAAGCATGCTGCGGTAAGAAGTCTGCCAAGAGCTGCAGAAACTACCGCTGAGGTTTTATGAATCTCCTGTGCAGTATTTACTATATCAGTTGTATCTGCCGCCATAACGGTAAGAGTACCGTCAGACGATATGCAACGCACGAGCTTTCCCATATTATCAATCCTTCCAATCAACGTCTGCGTGCTACTATAACAGCCCGCTGTGAGTCTTCTTTCAACGGTTCACGGGTCATATCATCAAAAACATTCTCAACATCAAAACCTGCTTTATCAAGAACAACTTTCAAAAAATCTATATCATACGCCCGCTCACTAAAACTTTCCGTATGTCGTTTATAGAACCCCGATTTTTCCTCAAAAAAGTCCAGCGTAATGTCGACTATACTATCCTCTTCGCTAAAGCTGTTCTGCCATACGCAAAATACATCTGGATACTCATATACAAATGTATTGTCGCCAAGCACTTTTTCGTGTTTATAAACAGTGTTCACATCAAAAATAAGCACTCCGTTTGGCGCTACAAAAAGCTTAAGACGCTCAAACGTCTGACAGACATCTTCCTCGTCTATAAGGTGATTGATGCTGTCAAGCGAACAGACAGCCGCATCAACAGTCCCGTAGAGGTCGAGTTCCTGCATAGTCTGGCACAGGAACATTGCTCTGACGCCGTTTTCAAAAGCCTTGTTTTGAGCTTGGCACAACATATCTTCACTCGCATCAACACCTATAATATCATAGCCGTATTTTGCAAGTTCTATACTGAGGCTACCTGTTCCGCAGGCAAGGTCAAGCACCGTACCGCCCTCAACGCCACAAGAAAGCAAGAGAGCAGAAAAATAATCTGCTCTCTGAGTATACTCCACATTCTGTGTCAGCTCGTCATAATACTTTGCAAAAAAAGAATATGCGCTCATAATTTAGTCTTCCTTATCGGCTGCCTCAGCTTTGTCAATTCTCTCAAATATCTTCTCATATCCGTCACAGCCATAATTAAGGGAGCGGTTGACTCGGCTTATTGTTGCTGTACTTGCTCCTGTCTTATTGACGATTTCGCTGTAAACCTGCTTCTCGCTGAGCATCTTCGCAACAACTATACGCTGCGAAAGAGCCTTTAGCTCGGTCACAGTACACAAGTCCTCAAAAAAATCATAGCACTCCTCCAACGATTCAAGTGCAAGAACCGCCTTAAAGAGAAAATCTACATTGCTGTCTTTTAATTTACCGTTCAACAGTATCCCTCCTTGCCAAGATATTTTAGCACACTAAATTCTGAAAGTAAAGAGAAATTTAAATCAATCAAACTTCTTCTATATCTATTGATATTATAGACACATCCTCAAGGGGCTTATCAGAAGCATTGCGTTTAACTGCTGCTATTGCATCAACAACGTCCATTCCCTCAACCGTCTGACCGAATACTGTATGACGGAAATCAAGCCACGGTGTGCCGCCGACTTCCTTATAGTCCTCTACCGACTCAGCAGTGAACATCTCAGGCAAGCGCTCCATCTGCGGGATAAAACGCTCATCAACAGACTTTGCCTGTACAATAAAGAACTGGCTGCCGTTTGTATTAGGACCTGCATTTGCCATAGAGAGTGCGCCTCTTAAATTGTGATAGTCAGGACTGAACTCGTCCTCAAATGACCTGCCCCAAATGCTCTCACCACCGATACCTTTACCTAAAGGGTCGCCGCCCTGAATCATAAAATCAGGAATTACTCTATGGAAAATTATGCCGTTATAATACCCGTTTTTTGCATGGGTTGTAAAATTCTCAACTGCCTTAGGTGCGGCATCGGGAAAAAGGATAACTTTTATGTCACCCATAGTAGTTTTAATTGTTGCTGTGATATCGCCCTTTTCAGGTGTTCTGCGCTGTTTGCTCATTTTTTATTCCTCCGTTTTACTCTTTTTGTTAAGTTCAGGCTTATAAAGCTTCGCTAATCCACCCTCACTGGTTTCACGATATATTTTTGATAAATCCCTTCCTGTCTGGTACATCGTTTCAACTATCAAGTCGAAAGATATCTTTCTTGTGTGTGTCAGGAAGTTTGCAAGGCTTACGGCATTTATTGCACGCATCGCCGCAACTGCATTTCGCTCAATGCACGGGACCTGTACAAGACCCAATACAGGGTCACAAGTAAGCCCGAGATGATGTTCCATTGCTACTTCGGCAGCATACTCTATCTGGTCTATGTCCATACCATAGAGTTCCGCAAGCGCCGCTGCTGCCATTGAACACGCCGAGCCTATCTCTGCCTGACAGCCGCACTCCGCTCCGCTTATGGAAGCGTTTGTTTTTATTACATTACCGATAACACCTGCTGTTGCAATTGCTCTGAGAATATCGTTATCCGATAAGCCTCGACGGTCCGCTGTGTAGCGCAGAACTGCCGGAAGAACTCCGCAGGCCCCGCAAGTTGGTGCTGTAACTATTTCTCCGCATGAAGCATTCTCTTCACTGACAGCATAAGCATAAGAGCAGACAAGACGGTTTTCTCTTGTCTCAGGACTCTCATCCATATGACGGCGATTAAAAAGCACTCCTGCTTTTCGCATAATTCCAAGCCCTCCGGGCAATTCGCCCGATGCTGCTATGCCTCGCTTTATGCAAGAGCTCATCGTGTCCCAAACATGGTCAAGATAGTGCCAGATTCCCGCTCCCTCAAATCTTTCAACCATATCGGGTATTCTTATATTTTCTTTTGCACAGTATTCCTTTATCTGTGCAAAATCTTTAAACGAATATACTTCAGGAGGTTCTGCATCCTCCCTGCCCTCGACCTTTATTGCTCCGCCGCCAACGCTGTAAACTCTGCGCTTGCCAACCACCTCATCACCGTTAAGAGCAAAGATATCCATCGTATTCGGATGCCCGATGTCCGCAAAATGTTCATCAAGGACTATCTCCACATCTCTCGGTGCAAAAACCTCACGCAACACTCTGTCCGTACCGTGACCGACACCTGTTTTCGCAAGCGAACCATACAGAATAACTTTATATTTTTCACAAGATGGAAACTCCAGCAAAAACATTCTTGCCGCAGCTTCAGGTCCCATTGTATGAGAGCTTGAAGGGCCACGTCCAATCCTGTATATTTCCTTTATAGACTTCATTTTAAACTATCCTTTCGGAATTTGTCTTTCACTCAACTTTTTAAAGTATAGCACATAACACATTTAAACTCAACAAAAATCATTGACAAAACAAGGTGCGGTGATATAATTTCAATTATTAAATCCATCGGAGGATTTATTATGCAAACAACTATTGAAAAACCTAAAAATGTTTTGCGTTTGAGTGCCACCCTGTTTGTCGCCTGTTGGATTGTATACTGTGCATCCTATCTCGGACGCATAAATTACAGCGCTGCGCTGACAGCTATTGTCGCAGACGGTGTTTTTCCTAAGTCGCAAGCAGGACTCATAGGTACCGTCTACTTCTTCTGCTACGGCTTCGGTCAGATAATCAGCGGTATCCTCGGCGACAAGATTTCGCCATATAAGATGATAACCACAGGTCTTATCTGCACTTCCTGTGCCAATCTGCTCATGCCTATGTGTACTTCAAGCCATGTGCTTATGTCAATCGTTTGGGGATTCAACGGTATTTCTCAGTCCATGCTGTGGACACCGATACTGTTTATAATATCAAACGTTATAGTACCAGAGCATCGGCAAAAAGCCTGTCTGTACATAGCGGCATCCTTCCCTGTTGGCAGTTTCCTTTCATATATAATATCAACCCTTTGCATACGTTTTGCCTCGTGGCGCTTTGCCTTTATCGTTCCTGCTGTAATAATACTTTGCGTTCTTGCTGTATGGATAACTGTATCAATAAGGGCAAATAAGCTTCTCGGATATAAAAAGGTTATTGAAAAATCCGCTGTGAATGAAAACAAGGCTGACAAGTCGCCTATGGGTAAGCTTATAATCAGTTCAGGAGCTGCAATAATCTGTCTGGGAATACTGATACACGGTATGCTAAAAGACGGCGTGACTTCATGGGTGCCAACACTTATAACAGAAGAATATGAAGTACCCGTATTTTTCTCCGTATTGCTTTCAACTCTTCTTCCGATAGTAAATTTAAGCGGTGCATGGTTTTCAACCAAGCTCTTTGAAAAGGTTTTTAAAGATAACGAAATGGCAGTCACGGCTTTCTGCTTTGCGCTCTCTCTAATACCCCTCGCAGGTCTTGTATTTGTAGGTAAATACAGCATTGTAATATGCGTCATACTCTTTGCACTGTTTACCTCGCTCATTGTTGCCATAAACCATATGTTTATAACACTGATTCCCGTACGGTTTGCTAAATACGGCAAGGCCTCTACCATGGGCGGTATTTTTAATGCAACTACATATATCGGTTGCGCATTGTCCACCTACGGCTTCGGCGCAGTTTCTGAAAAACTCGGCTGGACAGCAACTGTAATATTTTGGCTGATTCTCGGCACACTCGGTGTTATATCCTGCTTATCGGTGATGAAAAAATACAAAAAGTTCGTTACATCTAAATAAACAACACCCCGAAGAACACGTGTTCTTCGGGGTGTAACTTTTTATTTTAAGCCACTATTCTCAGACTCTTTAAGCAACTTTCCAAGCTCGTCCATGAATGTATTAATATCTTTGAACTGCCTGTAAACTGAAGCAAAGCGAACATATGCAACTTCATCAATCGCCTTAAGTCTATCCATTGCAAGCTCGCCTATGTAGACAGTTGTGACTTCTCTGTCAAGTGAGTTTTGCAGTATAGCCTCAATCTCATTTACAGCTGTTTCAAGCTGCTCCATATAAACAGGTCTCTTTTCGCAAGCTTTAAGCATACTATTGAAAAGCTTGTTGCGGTTGAAAACCTCTCTGGACTTGTCCTTCTTAACAACAACTATAGGAACATTTTCAATTATCTCATAGGTTGTAAAACGTTTCGTGCAACTCATGCACTCTCTGCGTCGGCGGATTCTCTCGCCCTCATCAGTAGGACGTGAATCGATAACCTTACTCTCTTCAAAACCGCAAAACGGACATTTCATAAGAAACACTCCTTATATTTATTTCTCTAAAATATTTATCGCATAATTTACAAACAAAGTCAAGCAAAATCTTTAATACTGTCAAACGATTTTATAAGCTGGTCTATATCCTTGAATCCCGAACGGTACAACTCAATAGTGTAGTCACCGTTATACCCTTTTTCTCTCATCGTTTCAAAAAATTTTTTAAAATCAAATTCGCCCTCACCCGGAGGTATACAATCATGGTCACTGCGATAGTCGCTTATATGAATATGACAGATGTTTTTTGCAAATTCATCAATAAAATCATACAGCGAACAACCTGCTCTTACCGACTGTTTTATATCAAAAACCATATGAAATTTTTCGCCGAGTGCACCCCTGATGGCATCCATCATTTCAGGATTTTGCCCATAATAATGAACAACGTTTTCCTGTGCTAATTTTACGCCAAACTGCTCCGCATCCTCAACCATAATACCAAAACGCTGAATATACATATCTGTAAATTCGAAAGGAAGTTTTGCACCGTGCAGCACTACCACATCAGCTCCCAAATATGCTGCCGCCTCATAATATCTTTTATAAAACTCCCTGTAATCCCTAAACCTACGCTCATAGTGACTGAAAAGCTTATACCCTTCTGCAAATGAAGAAAATGGATGCAACGATTTTACTCTGATTCCGTTTTCTTCCTTTATTTTAAAGAGTTCTTTTAAAAAGCTCTGCTCAAGTTCTGACGGAGAATTAAAAAACACCTCTGTCACCTTTGCCCCGGTCTTTGCCACTTCAAGCAAAGCTTCCTCTGTAGGGACAGGATAAAAACAGGCGGTCGATATTCCGAGAGCCATATCTGTCAACACCCTTTCCGGCTTGAGCCTAAACTTGTATTTGAGACATTTTTCTAAAATTTCCTAATTAAATCTATTGGAATAATTTTTGCATTGTAAACCGCAGCACACTTAGTATAAAATTGCAGCAGGAGGTTTTATGATGCTGAACATAACAAAAAAATTTGCAAAAGAGTTAAAGAGCATAAATCCCATATCAAAATTCATTATAAAATCAGCGGGATTTCTTGTAATTATTCTTTATACTCTTGCCGTCTGCGCTTTTATATGCGCAGGACGAGGGTTTGACTACTATGCTGCATACGCTCTTGGCGCCGACTTACTCGGATGCATAAAGCCGAGTCTTGGTGTACTGTTGCTCGGTGCGCTTCTGTTCGAGGCCATATGGGTACCCAAAGCAGAAAAAGACAAATAACTTATATATTTATAGTATCACATTTTTCTCCAAAATACAACGACAGCCCTTTTTATACTCAAACTAAAAACAAGATTTTTTAATAGACACAGACAGACAAAAATGATATACTATTTTAGATATGATATTTGCTGATTCGCTTTTGGAGGAAAAAATGACAAAGAACCAGTTAGCTAAAAAAATTGCCACATGGGTAGTTATGACCGTAATGATATCCGTATTTTTACTCGATATCATCTGCGTCATGATGTGTAACCACTATGTGGGAGAATACGTTGTAGAAACTGAAGATTTTTCCCTTTCAAACGGTGATGACAGAATCCACTTCTTAAACGTCAACAATTCAGATGCTATTCTTCTTGAGAGCAACGGCAAGTTTGCGCTTATCGACTCCGGAGAAGGCGATAACAATCCCAGACGCTTTGTTGCATATGACGGCAACGAAGCCGAAGTAATAAAATACCTTAAAAAAGTTGCCGCCGACAAAAACGGTCAAGTAGTTCTTGATTTCGTATTGGGCACCCATAACCACTATGACCACATAGGTGCTTTTGAAGCAATCATAAACGACTCTGACATAAGCGCAAAAACAGCCTACTTAAAGCCTACTGACCCCAACATAGCTCACGACTACGAAATAGACGGCTGGGGTATACAGAAAATATACGAAAACACTGTAGCTGCGTTCGTAAAGGACGGTATCAAAGTGACTGATAAGATACCCGGCGAGATTATGTTTGGAGACTTCAAGCTAACTCTTTACAATACCGCAACCGACGAAAGTCTCTACGGTCAAGGTGAAAATGCCGCATCGGTAGGTGTGTTGGTAGAAAAAGGTGAAAGAAGTGCTTTCCTTGCAGCCGATATAACAAGGACAAGCGGTTCTGAAGAACTTGTAATCCCCCTGCTGGACAAGGTCGACATACTCAAAGTAGGTCATCACGGTTATTACGGCTCTACCTCATGGAGCTTTGCAAAGAAGCTCGACCCCGACATAGCTATAATAACAAACAAACTGGGAAAAATATATCCGGACGTCAAATGGACTCTTACAACAATATGCAACGCTGCAATTTTTGCAACAGTAGACGAAAACGGAATTATTGCAACTTTTTCAGATGACGGTCAAATCATTTTAACCAATCACGCACAGGATTTATAAAACAGAAAATATCAAGTATATTTTCACAGGATATTAAAATAAGTCGCAGCAAAAGCAGAAATAATTTTGTGTATTTCTACTTTTGCTGTAATTTTTAATGCATTTCGCTATTTTTTTGCAAATATTTTCTTTATTTGGCGTAAAAACGCAATTAAAGGTGGGATAACAATGACTTCAAAAACAATGCTATATATCTTAAAACGAATAGGCATGGCTCTGCTTACTATATTCATAGTTATCACAATAACATTCTTTGTTATGCATGCAGTGCCAGGAGGTCCTTTCACAGGCGAAAAAGCGCTGTCCGAATCAGCAGTTGCTGCTCTTGAAGCAAAGTACGGGCTCGACAAACCATTAGCAGAGCAGTACTTTACATACCTGAAAGATATTGTTACTGAATTTGATTTCGGACCGTCGCTGAAAATGCGTGGACGCATGGTCATAGACGTCATTATGGACGGCTTTAAAACTTCTGCAAAAATAGGTCTTATTACTGCATTTATAGCCACCGCTTCAGGTATTGTCTTAGGAGCTGTGGCAGCCATTAAGCACAACTCTGTTATAGACCGCATCATAATGGTGATAACTACCGCCTTTGTTGCAATGCCGTCCTTTATTGTAGGCTCACTGTTAATGATTGTCTTTTGCGTCACGTTATCGGTATTCCCTGCAAACGGAACTACAAACGAAGGTCTGGTATTGCCTGTTATTACTCTGGCGCTGTATCCGATGTCCTATATAACAAGGCTAACCCGCTCGTCCATGCTCGATGTGCTCAGCCAAGACTACATCAGAACAGCAAGAGCAAAAGGTGTCTCGGGGTCAAAAATCATATTCGGACACGCTCTCAAAAACTCCTTGCTGCCCGTTATAACTTACCTCGGACCAATGCTCGCTTTCATCGTCAGCGGCTCAATGGTTGTTGAACAGATTTTTGCAGTACCCGGAATAGGCAGACAATTCATACAGAGCATCATCAATCGTGACTATACCCTAATCATGGGTACTACAATATTCCTTGCCGCTATGATTGTTATTATGAATCTCATAAGCGACATTCTTTACAAAGTTGTAGACCCGAGAATAGAACTTGAATAAGGAGGTGCACAAATGAAAAATAAGCCTTTCAGCATGCAGGTAAATCTGGATGACTTTATCCCCGCTTCACCTGAGGACAAGGAATATCTTTCAAAGATGCGCCCTTCCTCTACCTTTTTTAAAGACGGTGTAAAACGTCTGCTTAAAAACAAAGTTGCTGCCACAAGCGCATTTTTTATTATAGTTATAACTATAAGTTCAATTCTGATACCATTTTTCTGGCCCTATGAATATGAGGAAATGCTTGGCGTTACACAAGGCGGCTTTGTTGACAGCAGCTACAGCAATCTCAAACCTTTTGAATACGGAGAAACCGAACAACAAAAAATAGAAAACGGAGAAAAAGTGTTCCCACACATATTCGGCACCGACAACCACGGACGTGACTATTTTATAAGAGTAGTATACGGAACAAGAATTTCTCTGGCTGTCGGATTCTTCGCAAGTATCATCGTTCTTCTGCTCGGAGTCACAATAGGCTCCGTCGCAGGATACTTCGGCGAAAAAATTGACTTGATAATAATGAGAATTGTTGATATTATTTATTCATTACCCGATATGTTGGTAATAATACTCTTATCAGTGGTCCTCAAGCAGACACTCAACCTTGAAGGCACCTTTTTGCAAGCAATCGGCGGAAATATTATCAGTATGCTTATCGTTTTTGGTCTTTTGTACTGGGTAAGTATGTCCCGCCTTATACGTGGCCAGATTCTTTCGCTAAGAGAACAGGAATATATCCTTTCCGCCAAAGCAAACGGTGCTAAGGCAAGCAGGATTATCAGAAAGCATCTCATCCCCAACTGTATAAGCGTGGTCATCATTTCAACCTGCTTGCAGATACCCAATGCCATTTTCACTGAGAGTTTTCTCTCTTTCATGGGCCTCGGTGTCAATGCTCCCATGCCGTCGCTCGGCTCACTCGCCTCAGACGCACTAAACGGCATTTACTCGTACCCTCACCGCTTGGTGATTCCTGCGATTGTTATATGCTTGATAGTGCTTTCTCTTAATCTTTTCGGCGACGGCCTGCGTGATGCTTTTGACCCGAAACTCAAGCACTGATAAGGAGGTATTATTATGGCATTATTAGAAGTCAGAGACCTGCACACCTCCTTTTTTACCGATGCCGGTGAGGTAAAGGCGGTAAACGGAGTGTCTTTTAGTCTCGAGAAAGGAAAGATACTCGGGATTGTCGGAGAATCAGGTTCAGGAAAATCAGTAACCTCATATTCGATAATGCAGATTCTTTCAAAAGCCGGAAAAATCGTTTCCGGCAGCATAAAGCTTGACGGACAAGAACTCATAGGGGCCAACGAAAAGGTTATGAAAACCGTAAGAGGAAATAAAATAAGTATTATTTTTCAAGACCCTATGACTTCATTAAACCCGACATATACTATCGGCAAACAGCTCATGGAGGCAATTTTACTCCACACTGACAGAGATAAAAAGCAAGCTCACGCACGTGCTGTAGAAATGTTAAAGCTTGTAAACGTCAACGAGCCCGAAAAACGCATGAAACAGTATCCCTTTGAGCTTTCGGGAGGTATGCGACAGAGAGTCATGATTGCTATGGCCCTCGCTTGTGAGCCCGATATTCTGATTGCAGACGAACCGACCACAGCTCTCGACGTAACAATTCAGGCGCAGATTCTGGAGCTTATGAAATCTCTCCAGAAAGAACTCGGTATGGCAATAATACTCATCACACACGACCTCGGTGTTGTGGCTCAGATGTGTGACGAGGTTATCGTGATGTATGCAGGGTCCATCTGCGAGCAAGGCACTGCAGATGAAATCTTCTATAACCCCTGCCACGAATACACAAAGGGTCTTCTCAAATCACTTCCCGGTAAAGAAAACACAGGCAAACGCCTTGAACCGATAAACGGGTCTCCTGTCGATTTACTCAATATGCCCAAGGGCTGTGCGTTTGCGCCACGATGCAATGCTGCTATGAAAATCTGCATCAAAAACAAGCCGGACACAATAGCAGTCAATAATAATCACCATGCACGCTGCTGGATAAATGTAAAAAACAGTTTGACTGCTTTGCAAGGCGGTGATAGCAGTGCATAACAAGTCTCCGCTTATTGAAGTTAAAAATCTCAAAAAATATTTTGATATAAATGTCGGAATGTTCCGCTCAAAACCGCTTAAAGCTGTTGACGGTGTTTCATTTTCAATTAACAAAGGTGAAACGTTAGGACTTGTCGGCGAATCGGGATGCGGAAAAACTACAGTCGGACGAACTATTCTTCATCTTTATACACCAACCGACGGTGAAATATGGTATAATGGTAAACAGATAAAAAACAAAACTGATATTAGAGAGTTCAGAAAAAAGGCCACCATGGTGTTTCAAGACCCTTACTCATCTCTTGACCCGAGAATGACTGTTTCCGATATTATCGGCGAACCTCTGGATATCAATAAAATGTACTCGTCAAAAAAGGAACGTCGTGAACGCATACTCGAGCTGATGAACCACGTCGGACTCAACAGTGAACACGCTTCAAGATACGCTCATGAGTTCTCAGGCGGTCAAAGACAGCGCATAGGTATTGCACGGTCACTTGCTGTCAATCCGGATTTTATCGTGTGTGATGAACCCGTTTCAGCACTTGATGTTTCTATTCAGGCACAGGTCATCAATATGTTTGAAGACCTCCAGCAAAAGCTTGGACTCACCTATCTGTTTATTGCACACGACCTGCTTGTTGTCCGACACATAAGCGACAGAATCGCTGTTATGTATCTTGGCAAAATAGTTGAGCTTGCAGACGCTGCAGAAATATATGAGCGCCCACTCCATCCGTACTCAAAAGCTCTGCTTTCTGCTGTACCCGTTCCCGACCCAAAACTTGCCCGAACAAACAATCGTATTATGCTGTCAGGCGACATTCCAAGTCCTCTCAACGCTCCGTCAGGTTGTCCGTTCAGGACAAGATGCGAATATGCAACAGAACAATGCGCATTAGAACCACCTGAATTTAAGCAAGTCAGCAAAGGACATTTTGTGGCATGCCATAAAGTCGAGGAAATCAACAGTTAGCAAAAAACTACGGTAACCCGTATTGAAATAAGAAAGGATGTAAAACCATGAAGAAGCTTATCGCACTTGTTTTATCGCTTGCTATGGCATTTTCTTTTGCGGCCTGCGGTATCAAGAACGAAATTGTAGAAACAAAAACTCTCCCTGTTTCTATTGCCTCTGAACCTGAATCTATTGACCCCGCTCTCAACAGCACTGTTGACGGCTCTACTCTCATAATCCATGCCTTTTCAGGACTCGCAAGCTATCGTGAAAATGATTTGGGTAAAATTGAGCTGTATGCAGACTGTGCAAAAGAGCTTGTGGAGCCTACAAAAAATAGCGACGGCACATACACATATGTATACGAGCTGAAAGACGGACTCAAGTGGTCTGACGGCTCTGAACTGACAGCTCATGATTTTGTTTTTGCGTGGAACAGAGCTGCTTCTCCCGATACAGGTGGCGGTTACTCCTACATGTTTGAAATCATAGACGGTTACGAGGACGTTGCTGCTACGGACGACAAAGGAAAGCCACTTTATCCCGGTGCTAAGCTTAACGTCACTGCATCCGATGACGGCAAAACTATAACAGTAGTTACAATAAACAAGGTTGATTATTGGAACGAGCTTCTCTCCTTCCCTGTTTTCATGCCTGTTAACTCTACCGCCGTCGCCGATGAGTCTTGGGCAACCGACCCCAAAAAGTATGTCTGTAACGGCCCGTATTTCCTCTCCGAGTGGGAACACAACAGCAAAATGGTTTACAAAAAGAATCCAAACTACCATAACGCTTCCGCTGTTACTATGGAGAAAATTGAATTCTACCTTTCCGATGATGCAAATAATATGTTTGCAAACTTTAAGAGCAACGATTGGTTATATATAGAAAATGTTCCCACTAATGAAATCAAGTCATTAAAGAACAAGTACTCCGATGAGTTGGTTATCGCCAATCAGCTTGGCACGTATTATATCAACTTTAATATTAACCAAAATCTTCTCCCCGAGGGCAACACGCTCAAAGGAAAAGCGGCTCAAAACGCTCAAAATGAAATTCGCAGAGCTATTGCTTTGCTTATCGACCGAAACTACATTGTTAAAAACATTGCTCAATGTAACCAGATACCTGCATCAAGCTTTGTCGCAGCAGGCATAACAGAGCCTAACGGGGCTGAATTCTACAAAAATGCCGGAACAAGTCCGGACTATGACGGATATTGGAATGTTTCTAAGGATGCCTATAAAGACAACTGCATCGAAGCTGTTACATTGCTCAAAAAGTACTATAAGTTCGATGACAAAACCTCTAAGTTTACCAACGTACCCACTATCGAATATATTTATAACACCGATGACAAGCACAAGGCTATCGGTGAGTATCTCCAAAGCGTACTTGGACAGTACGGAATAAAAGTGGAAATGACAAACCAAGAGTGGAGCACATTTGTAAACACTCGCAGAAGCGGAGATTATACTCTCGCCCGTAACGCATGGGTTGCCGACTACAACGACCCGCTTTGTTTCCTCGATATGTGGGTCTCAAATTCAGGTAACAACGATGCTCAGCTTGGACGTGGAACACACGGAAACACCGCTATGTACTCCATTGACTTGAATCCCTACGGAATCGGCTACAAGGTACAAAACGGCACATGGTCGATGGTTTACGACAGGCTGATTTATGAAATCAAAAGGTGCGACAATGCCGAAACCCGTTTCAAGCTTATGCACATTGCCGAGGATATGCTTATGCAGACAGGCGCCATTGTCCCGCTTTACTTTGATACCGACTTGTATATGATAAACAAAGGTGTTCACGGCTTCTTCGCCTCACCTTTCGGTTACAAGTACTTCATGTATACAAACTTCTAAACAAAAGCCGCTGCAGAAAAATCTGCAGCGGCTTTTGTTAATCCGTATCGGATTTTTTATCGAACTTTAGCTTAAAGCATCTAAGAAAGCATACGATTGAAACTATAACAATGACATATATTATATCCCATACAACTCCGACAGCTACTATAAGAAGGAACATTAAAACTTTTATAACTGCTCCGGGTTTCGTAAAAATCGTTTTAATCGACTTATACTGTACACTCTGCCAAGCGGTACAAATAATTATAACTGCCAAGGTTGCAGTAGGCACACGGGTGATAAAGGGATGCGCAACAACTGCAAAAATCATCATTACAGCACCGCACAACACTCCGGTAAGCCGTGTTGCTCCGTATGACTGAGTTTCTCCTCCCACCATGCCTTCGCATACGGGACAAAGAACTGCGCTAAGCCCTTTGAATGCGAGTGAGTGGCGAATAGTTGAATTCTTATTTTCCTTGAGAAGTGTTTCCGTAAAATAAATCATAACCAACGCAACAGCATAAACCAACGACTGCAACATCACTGTCCCGTTTGCTTCAAACAGACTTATTTCACCCATCGACGGAAATAAAAATCTCGAAAAGCTGCCGACCTCTTCAATTGCAGTTTTTTCTGCATTGGGATTAAGTAACAAATTGAGCAGTGTAGTTACCACTATGCTAACTGCAGACGCAGGAAGTCGTTTACTCAATTTTTTGAATTTTATAGGAAAGGTTATCATGGTTACAAGCGTTATCGTTCCGAACAGTATTCCTCTCCAATTCGGATGAAATCCGAAAGACCTATATGATGCCAAGGTATCAAAAGCCGTACCCTGCGGAACACCTATTCCAAAATAATAATTAACCTGGGTTATACACAACACCACTGCAATGGCAAATGTTATACCGCCCAATGCAGCCTGAGAAATTTTAAAGAAAGATTTATTAAGCTGAATTGAGGCTGTAAACATTAAAAAAACTCCGGCAATAATACACGAAAGCATTGCACCTGAAAGTCCTATCGTATTAGCAGCATAAAACAGAACGACAAAAACTGCCGGATTGGGCGAAGGTATTTTTCTCGGGTTGCTCGCACCTATAACGCACGACACAACAGCGCCCACAAGTCCCGCTGCTGCACCAAACGGAGAGTTGGCTCCAAAGGCTAACGCTAACGGAAAAATCCACGCTGCGCCTGTTAAAGCTCCGAGAAAATCTGTTTTTAATTTTCCCAAATTGTATTTTTCAATATTCTCCAGATTACTCACTTCCCAAAGCAAAACTTTAAATCCGTTTATGATTATATCGTAACAGTTATATTTTTTCAATCGCAGATACGAAATATATTGAAATAAAAACTATTTTTATATCCTGAAGCAGATTCTATTGCAACTATTGATTTACAAGTCTTATGTAATGTATAATAAAATAAATATCAGAAAGGAAAATCAACATGAATATTTGGCATGATATAGCCGCTAACCGAATCAGCAAAGAAAACTTCTTTGCTTGCATCGAGATATCCAAAGGCGGAAAAAATAAGTATGAAATGGATAAAGCAACAGGTATGCTGATGCTCGACAGAGTGCTCTATACCTCAACTCACTACCCTGCCAACTATGGCTTCATCCCGAGGACCTATGCCGATGATGACGACCCGTTAGACGTTCTTGTGCTTTGCAGCGAGGCCATTCTTCCTATGACCCTTGTCAAGTGCTATCCAATAGGTGTAATCAAGATGATAGACAGCAAATCCATTGATGAAAAAATAATTGCAATCCCCGAACGTGACCCTACATACAACATGTACAACGATGTATCGGAATTGCCGCCTCATATCTTAGATGAAATAATGCACTTTTTCAAAGTGTACAAAGCACTTGAAGGTAAGGAAACCATTGTAGAAGAGCTAAAAGGCAAAGATGAGGCTGTTAGCGTACTCGAAAAATGCATCAATGCATATAAAGAAAAATTTAGAGTTTAACAAAAATATTTATTTTAAAAACCACCTAAAGCGAAAAGTTTTAGGTGGTTTTTAACTTTAGAACGAAATTTTTATTTTATGGTTTCCTGCACCATTCTTAAACATCAGCTTTGCAGAACCGTTATTTCCTACTGCTTCGCTTTCATATTCTCCACCATCTACAGATTTCGGTGTTTTATGTACATACACAACTGTCGGTTCGCAGCTCTCAGCACTTTGCTCATAAGCGAGAGTGAATACTTTTGATTTTGAATCAAAACCGTAGGACAAGATATTTCCTGCTACAGCTACAGGGTAAGGACGGTTAAGAACTTTCATAAGAGGAGTTTTTAACATACCGTCAAAATAGCACCAATAGACGTGACTCCACTTATTTTTCTCAAACAAATTAACAATGAACTCTATATGAGGCAGCCAGTCTTCATCCGAATCTCCATAGCCTCCCCATTCTCCTACAAGAACAGGCACACTCAACCTTTCCTGTGTTTTTTTGTGTTCATCAAAAATTCCTTTTATTCTATCATTGCTCGCATACTTATACTGCGGTGTGTCGACCATAAAGTCATATCCGTGAGGAGAGAAGCAGAAATTACTCTCTCTTTCACCATTCACCTCAATTGGAGAAATAAAACTCGGAACACAGGTGTTTGACCAATAGCAGTTTCCCATAACAAGGACACCTTTATCAGTAAGCTCTCGAATAGCCGCTGAAACCTTGTTGACAAAAGGTGAATATTTTTGAGTGTCAAACTTCTTGACGTACTTTTCACCGGCACTGCGTGTAACGTCTGCTAAAACCTCACCTGTTACATCGTCCAAGAACTTAAGTTTTGCTCTCTTCTCTTTGTTAATAAAACCGCCGACAAAATTTGTAAAACTGACACGCTTATCAAAAAGAACCGTCTTTACAGCGTTACCAATCAGCCTTGCAAACAGCTTGCGTCCGTCAGCACCTATGAAAGGTTCATTGAACATATCAAAACCGAACAGCGCCGGATGGTTTGCAAAGCGAACCGCTACATGCTTCCACAAATCTACAAAATGGTCAATAAGGCCTTTACCGCAGCATTCTTTATTATTCCAGAAGTTCTCAAAAGCTCTGTGGGTAGCTCTGCGCCAAAAATATCCCTCAGCCCATACAAATCTAATCGGCTTTGGTTTATAGCCGTCAGTCATCGTTGCCCAATCAGGTGCACCATCTCCATAGCACTTTGGAGAATACAAGTCCTGATGCATATCAAAAAATACATATACACCATGCGCCTCGCACAAATCAAAAATTCGCAACATGTCATCAAGATACTCATCATTATATTTACCGGGCTCCGGCTCAAGGATGCTCCACGTAGTACCGAGACGTATTATGTTCATTCCGTTACCGGTAAGTTCCTCAAGAAAAGCATCGTCGATTTTAAAAGCAAATTTATTATCTTCGCTACTTGCACGTTTGTCGACAATATTAACTCCATAGAAAATTCGCTCTCTGCCGTAGGCGTCTATAAAACGCTTGTTTTGAGTAAATATCTGTTCCATAATATTCTCCTTTTTGGTTAATATATCTTTCACCTTATCTAATAGTATAAACAATTACGGTCTGTGCTTCAAGTAGTTTTATAAAAATAAACTTTTCATAAAACAATGTATATTCTTGCAAAAAAGATTGAAAAAAGTTGAATAAACTGTTATAATGCATAATCGCTATTTTGAAATTTTCATAAAGGAGTTGTACGAATTGTCTTTTAACTTCATTGATTGGGAATCTTTCAATGACATTATTATTGAAGGCTCCACCACACTTGCGGAATATTGCGCTCAGTACTCCGCTGTGCAAACTAACTGGGTTTACACTCTTGCAGGCTTTATCGCAATAGCCATTCTGCTCATAAAAAAGAACAAAAAGTGGTACTGGTACGCTTTTATTCTGCTTTATGTACTCATGTCCTTCACATCTGTAGGAATGCATACAGCAAACTACGGAGAATTCCAACCTGGTGTGCTGACCACTAAGTTGTTTGCAAGCTATATTGATATGTCGCTCACTGAGCTTGTCGCTTGGTCTGGTGTTTGCTGCTTTGCTATCGAGTTCTATCAGCAGGCTCACGAGAAGAAAAAAAGAAACATATTCCTCATCTGTGAAACAGCTCTTATGCTTGTTGTAATCGGTGTGCTTACATATGAGGTATTTGTACTGCATGACCGTCCGCTCTATATCGGCGGTGGCGGAGCTCCCATGGACGGTAAAACAGGCGGTCTTTCACTCGCCGAGTTTGGGTGCTTCTTAACAGCGTTACCTATATTGTATCTGCTGTTTGCAAACTTTAAGAAAATGAGTAAAACAGAACGTGCTCTTCTTATCTTTACAATCTGCACTTTCCTTGTTGCTTTCATCATCACCTCTCTTTGGGGCGACAACGAAATTACAGAATTTGCTTTGGGTAATGTTCACGGACATTCACTCTGGCACATTCTTACAGGTCTTGCATCTTTGGAAGTTGTGTTCTGGGTCGACCAACGCTCCACAAACGAACTTCTTGCAAAGAACGGCATAAAGGCTATATAAAAAAAGAAATCAAACCGCTGTTATCTGTTTTAAGATTACAGCGGTTACTTTTTCACTATTTAAGAAGAGTTATGAATACGCCGACATAGTGCTGCAAAGACTAATTAAAATCAAAAAATCTATTGACAAATCATATTCTTTTGATATAATAGCTATTGTCTTTTGACCGACAATTTCATATGGGGGTATAGCTCAGCTGGGAGAGCGCTTGAATGGCATTCAAGAGGTCAGCGGTTCGATCCCGCTTATCTCCACCAAAGTACAAAGCTCAGAATCGTTATATATCAACGTTTCTGAGCTTTTTTATTTTTATTTACCATATACCTAATTGGATAAAAATGTATTCGTGCGCCAGTTGTGCGCCACTAAACAAAAAACGGGCGAGGAGTAATCCCCGCCCGTTATCTTTTATCCTATTAACTTTGATATCTGCACAAGCAAGCCTATGCCGTACAATCCGACAAGATTTAGAATGTTATAAATCAATCCTGTAATCATTCTATATCACCTTTATCCTCGTTGGCAAAGCCCTGATTATGTAAATACTCGTCTGCCGCCTGTGCCGCTTTTGTAAAGCTGTTGTTCTTCCAAAACGATACCAAGCCTGCGACAACTGCGAACACTACACTAATGACAGCGTAAAGCTCGTTTTCTTCGAATGTAATGGGTGTTACACCGAAAGCACCGAGAGCGCAGTTGACAAGTGATACAATCATCAGCACAAGTCTAACCCATGTTCCGACAGATACTCCGCTGAGGTTTGTAAGAATGTCTTTGATTTTTGTCATTTTAAACTCCTCCGTTAATAAATAATATGTTTAATTCCCTGTTCGGAAAGGAAATCCTTTTGTTCGTGTTTAACTTCTTGTGCGTATTCAAGGGCAGCATGCATATCTCCATTGCAATGTGCATCAGGTATTCGTTGCACCGCTTTAGCGGTGGCCTCGCCTAATGCTATTGCAGCATTGTTGCCTTTGACAAGCATAAGCTCAAACTGTTCCCGTGCCCTGTCCTGTTGGGCACGGGCTTCGTCTTTTTTATCGATGTGTCTTTTTAACAGCCACACAAACAATCCCGTAATGGCTGTTGGCACACCGCAGGCTATAAGAATCTCCAACGCTACACCTCCGTCAAGCTCGACACAGCCACCCATGAAAGGATGTCACCGAGCAGAGCTTCTCTCACTCCGTTATTTGTCTGTATCTTTGTCACTTTGTGCTTTTTCGGCGCAAGCTGTTCTTTCGGTATTGCCTTGCCTCTTGCTGTGGACAGTCCACCGTAAACCGAACCGCTTTTGATTGTTACGGTAGAGCCTACCACAATTCCCTTTTTAGCTGACTTTACAAGCTGTAAATCGTCAGCCCACACATAGCTGTTAATCTCTTTCAGAAGCACCTTGCCGTTTGCGTTTACAGATTTAACCGTGTGATTGCGTGCTTTAACCCACACGGGGATTGTTTGTCCAGTAGCGTAACATTTGCCCGTTATCTTAACGGTGCTTCCTGCGCCGATTGAAGTAACAAGAGACGGTGATGCAGCCAGCTTCTTTAAGCCGTAATAATTCGCTATAGCACTTGCAATAGCTTGTCCGCATTTCTTTTGACCTGCGGCAGTTACAACCTTGTTTCGGTCACTTGCTGTATCTATAAATACGGTCTCGACTAACAGCGACTGACATTTGACAGAACGGACAAAGCCGAAGTAATCGACGTTGCCTGAAAGCTTGATTTTAGCACCCCTGTTTTTAATACCAAGGTTGTCCGCTATACTCTTTGATATGGCCGCCGCAAGCTTCTTTCCGGCTGTGTTGCCGTGCTTGTAATAAACCTCTGAGCCTGTTCCGCCGTTTGCGTTAAGATGTATCTCAAGAGCTAAATCATAACCGCCCTTGTTTATGTAATTGATGCGGTCTGTCAGATAAGCTTCTCCGTTGTAGTTGATGATATCGACATCACAGTCATATACAGCTAAGGCTTCACCTGCATATTTGCCTATCTCTTTCGCAAGCTTGAACTCATGATAACCGCCGCCGACTGCTCCGCTGTCATAGCCGCCTGATGCGTTTCTGCCATGTCCTATTGATATTGCTATCTTCATGCTGTTACCTCCTCAATCCTTACCGCTTGATACTTATTAGGATTTGCCACAAAATCATATGTGGGAAGCGCTGTCGCTCCGCCTTGTGTGTAATAACGCCTAATCAAAACAGGCTCTCCGTTCTCATCAAGTATCAGATTGCCCTCATCGTCATATTCGTATTCGTCAAGCGTTGGTATCCACAAAACATAACCCTCAGCAGGATAAATACGATAATGGACTAATTTGCCATCCTTAATACAGCTAACAATCTTAAGATTTTCTATTAAGTCGAAATTCTCTTTATACGTCCAATCCATAATTAATCCTCCTTTATGCAAGTGTTATGTTCTTGCTTGTCGCAATGGCTATCTGTTCATCTGTCAGCTTTGCAAGATTGACAGCTCCCCATGTGACGGTGTAAGTAGCTCCGCCTGTGTTATCCTCAAAAGCGTTTATAAAGCTCATCATGGTCTCGACCGTTAAATCGTTTGACTCGTTCATGACAAAATTGGCGTAGAGTTTAAATTTCCCCGTAATAACACAATTTCTTAACTTGCTTGCGCCAACAAAAACATTAGATGTGTTGCCCGATGCTGTTGTGCTGCTAAAATCGAGTCCCGTTACCGTTTCAAGTGAAGAACAGTTGCGAAACATCGCTGCCAGTACCGGTATGTTTTTTGTGCTGTTAAGATGAACTTCCCTTAAGCTTGTGCAATTATAAAAAGCATTGTTGGCAGAATTCGTTGCCCCACTCATGTCAAATGTTGCTGTTACGAGGTTTGAACATCCATAACATACATTCATAAATGACAAGCATTTACTTGTGTTAGGCTGGTATATCTCAGTAACTGCTGTTGAGGCTTGAAACGTGTTTTGACAGGTCAACGCTCCACTCATATCAATTTCGTGCACA
>JAFQVM010000002.1 GCA_017407995.1 Clostridia bacterium
GGGACTTCTTTGAATTTTTCTTGCTTTTAGCAGTGTGGGAACGAAAATTACGGCTTGGTTACATATATAATGTAGGGAAATTTCACTTGCGTTTCAAGAAAACATGCTTTTTCCCGCTTGCTGACGAAAATAAAACGACCGCAGGGACGGAAATTCGTGTTTCCATCTCTGCGGTGTGGTGACCAAAATTTTTCGCGGTCATTTCGAAATGATAGTACATATATCATTTCAAAAGGATTGAGGTCGCTGTCGCTTCACTCGAAAAGATAGTCATTTATCATTTCGAAGGGACAGTTTTCTTTCAACATTTTAAGGGATACTTTATGTTACTTTATGTTTGGTCTATAGGCCTCATTTCGAAGAGAAAGTCATCTTTTATCATTTCGAAATTATAGATTCTCATATGTCATTTTGAAAGGAGCTTACGTCAGGGCATAGTATCCCCATTGGCATCTATGGTGTGTTTATTCTTGTTTTGCACATGGGGGCTTTTAAAAGGTCTCAAAATGCCCTGACGCAAGCCACTTTTTTGGCTTCGCCCGGCAACAGTTTCTTTATGACCTGCGGTCTTAAAGAAACTGTTGCCCTATCGAAAGGATAGTCATCATCATTTCGAAGTGACAGTCATTTGATATCGAAAAGAAGGTCATATTTCATATCAAAATAAAAGGTCATCTGTCATTTCGAAATGAGCCGTTCCGCTTATGCGCAATAGTTGTAGGTCAGGCAACCACCACGCGGAACTCGTCATTTATCATTTCGAAAGGTACAACATCTATCATAGCAAAACGAAAATCATATTTAGTTATCCCATAAGGGTGAGTACTATGGAGTCATCTTGCGACGCTCCTCAGTGCATGCTCCCCAAAAGGGAGTGGAGGTATATACATACCCCACGCACGACACCAATTCACGGCCATGAGCCGCTACGAAGCCCCCAACTACGGCTCCGTTCGGTGGGAATTTTCATAACGATTAAAATTCCATAAACTTCGGTACTTCTGAACGAAAACAGGATTTTGGTCAGCAGGCTACCGAAGCCTGCAAGCATAATGCTATCCAAATTTTCGTCCACACCCGTACCGGTGGTTCCGCACTTTGCTGCTTTGTGATCATATGGGACTTGGTGCAATTTTCGTCTGCAAAACTTAAGTCTTGGCAATTCCACGTGCTTCTCGTAATAGTTGGGATCCTTAATTCATATGCCGTTTCTTATGCAGATGTTATTGCTGCCACTGTGCAGCGGGCTTTCCTTGGCGCGTCAAGGTTGCAGGACTACATTCTGTGTTCTGCGTGTTCAGTGATCTTGGCACTCACCCGAAACAGTATCGAGCTTATTGCGCCACATCTTCTGTCTGTCCGTAAAGCCATTGGACAGAGTGCTTTCCGTGCTAGAGTGTTAATTTTTGAATTCCTCCTTCGTAACTAAAAATATATTTTGACTCCGTAACAAGCACCTTGCTTGCCGAAGACCAAAACCGAAGGAAAGAGAATTATAACACTCTCTACTTAAGTAATATGAGTTTTAGGCAAAAAAGTCAAGGGGTGTATACGACTTTTTTCGACAATTATCGCAATCTTTTAATGATAAATACATACGCCAGATACTACGATTTGATGTGCGTTCTTAACGTGTGTTATTGAGCGCAATTATAGTTTTCCATAAGAAAACAACACCCATCATGGGGGGCGGCTTTATGTTTTTTATCATTATTTGTCCAATTAACTGCTGATTAATCGTTATTATAGATGACAGAGAAAATAGGGAGGTGTGTGCCATGAAGTAATTTAGTTCGCCGCTCGCAGCGACGGACTTGATTGTGAACTCAGTGTGATATATGCATATACAGATTCACGAATGCGAGTATTCGAGAGAAGATAAGCTGCCTGTTCTACCATA
>JAFQVM010000025.1 GCA_017407995.1 Clostridia bacterium
CAGTATCTTTTCTATTACGAAAGATATAATAACTGAGACAAAAAATGAATGTTTCTCATAAGGAAGATTTTTAATCGCCAAATAAGAGTTGATTTTTGTTTTTTAACTCAATCCATTGATTTTTTCTTGAGTTTTTGGTATAATGACGGAAAATAGCAATGACGAGAAAGAGTAAGCAACTGAAACTTTTCAGAGAAACCCATCATCTACGGATGTGCTGCGAATGGGTAAAGCGAATTTTGCCGAACATGGTCTCCGAGCTGCGTACCGAGCTTTTGGGTTAGGCTACGCCGGGATCGCCCGTAATAGCGATAAAGTTTCGATAGATCATTTCCTATCCGAACTTGATAAGGCTTGTTATCGTGAGAGACAAGTGAATTAGGGTGGTAACACGTGAGTTTTTTCGCTCTCGTCCCTTGTACTATGTATGGGGGTGAGAGCGTTTTTATTTTGCAGATTTATCTGCACAGCAACTAAGTGTTACAACTATAAGAAATGAGGTACGAACAATGAAAAACATTATTGTAGGAGGAGCATGGCCATATGCAAATGGCTCACTCCACATCGGGCACATAGCTGCCCTTCTTCCGGGTGATGTTCTGGCCCGTTATTTCAGAGCAAAAGGGAACCCTGTGTTTTATGTGTCCGGCAGTGATTGTCACGGTACTCCGATTACCATCAGAGCTAAGCAAGAGGATTCAACACCGGATGTAATCAGTGAACACTATCACAGTGAATTCTGCGAGGTGTTTGAGAAACTTGGCTTTTCATACGATCTGTATACTAAGACTTCAGATCCAAGACATAAAAAATTTGTTTCGGAATTTCACAAAAGACTATATAATGGTGATTATGTGGAAGAAAGAACGGTAAAACAAGCTTTCTGTCCTGCTTGTGAAAAGGTACTAACGGATAGATTGGTAGTTGGCATTTGTCCGACGTGCGGTTCTGCAACTCGTGGGGATCAATGTGATGCCTGCGGAGAAGTGTTAGACTCAGATACTGTTCTTGATGCAAAATGTGCTGATTGCGGTGCACCGCTATCCTTTGGGGAAACAACACAATTGTTTTTGCAAGTATCAAAACTTAAAAATGAACTCTGTGATTTTCTTGATGGCCATCCGTATTGGCGTAAAAACGCTATTGCGTTTACAAAGAGATATATTGATGAAGGGCTCAGAGACCGTGCAATAACACGCGACCTTGATTGGGGAATTGATGTTCCTAAGCCCGGATACGAGGATAAAAAAATCTATATATGGGCAGAGAATGTCCTAGGTTACTTGTCAGCCACATCTGTTCTGTGTAAAGAGCGGGGAATTGATTTCAAAGACGTATATGGAACAGAAAGTCGTCACTATTATGTACACGGCAAGGACAATATACCTTTCCACACGATTATTTTACCTTCGCTTTTGTTAGCACACGGAGACGGACTACGTTTGCCGGATGACATTATCTCAAGCGAATATATTACTCTTGAGGGAAGAAAAATATCTACCAGTCAAAATTGGGCTGTTTGGGCTAAGGATCTTGCGGATAAATATAATCCGGATTCTATAAGATATTTCTTTATCGCTAACGGTCCCGAAAAAAGAGACACCGATTTTTCATGGAGAGAATTCAAAAAACAAAATAACTCCGAGCTCGTAGGTGCATGGGGCAACTTTGTCAATCGAACACTTGCTTTTGCGGTAAAATACCTTAATGGTGAGATATCCGAAGTTACAGTGGATGCTGATATCATTGAACGTTTGAGGCAGCTTTATGATTCTGTTGGATCTAAAATAGAAAAAGGCGCTTTCAGAGAAGCTCTTGAAGATATATTTGAAGGCGTTCGTTTCGGCAATACTTACTATGATGCAAAGCAACCGTGGAAAACGAGGGTTGACAACATTGATGAATGCAAAGAAACTATTGCTGTATGCACTTATTTAATTGCTAACATTGCTAACCTGTTACACCCGTTCCTGCCTTTTTCATCGCAAAAAGTATCTGACTGGCTTGGTACTACTTTGCAATGGAAAGAACAAGCGGTATCCGTTAAGGAGATTCCGTCTGATATTTCTATACTTTTCTCAAAAATCGAATAAGCACGAAAATACCGCCGAGAACTTACTGCTCTCGGCACTTCGGCGGCTCTCTTGATATCAACTCTCTCGGAAGCTACGCAGGTCTCGCCCAGCAGTATCTGTTTTACTACGAAAGATATAATAACTGACAAAAAA
>JAFQVM010000026.1 GCA_017407995.1 Clostridia bacterium
AGTTTTTGTCTGTCTCCGCCTTTTTTTACTGCTTCCATCATAAGATTTTCAGTCGCAATAAACGGCAGATATTCTTTCACTGTTTTTTCAACTATTTTTTCGTTTACTAAAAGTCCGTCTGTAACATTCTGGCTAAGGCGAAGTATTGCATCTGCGCAAAGGAAGCCTTCCGGCATTGAAATTCGTCTGTTTGCCGAATCGTCAAGTGTTCGCTCAAGCCACTGAGTTGATGCGGTCATAGGAGCGTTTAGTGCATCTGCCATTAAGTAACGTGCGATGGAACAAATACGCTCACTCCTCATCGGATTACGCTTATATGCCATAGCGGACGAACCGATTTGATTTTTTTCAAAGGGTTCTTCAAGCTGTCTGTCGTGCTGCAGAAGTCTTATATCGTTTGCCATACGGTAGCAGCTCTGTGCAACGCTTGACAGTGCATTCAGAATCCTTGAGTCAACCTTTCGGGGATAGGTTTGACCGCATACGTCAAAGCATTCGGTAAATCCGAAGTCTGCAGCAATTTGCTTATTCATTTCATCTATTTTTGAATAATCTCCATCAAACAAATCCACAAAGCTTGCTTCAGTTCCGGTGGTTCCGCGGCAACCTAAAAATTTGATATTTTCTATTGCAAAATCAATTTCAGAAAGGTCAGAAAGAAAATCCTGCATCCAGAGTGTTGCTCTTTTGCCAATGGTTACAAGCTGTGCCGGTTGATAGTGTGTGTAACCGAGCGTAGGCAGTGCTTTGTACTTATAAGCAAAATCTGCAAGATTGGCAACAACCTTCAAAAGCTCGCCACGAAGATACAAAAGAGCGTCACGGTATATAACAAGGTCAGCATTATCAGTTACATAACAACTTGTTGCACCAAGGTGCATAATACCTGCAGCCGATGGTGCTGCCTTTCCGAAAGCATATACATGCGCCATAACATCATGGCGAACCTCTTTTTCTCTCTGCTGTACTACAGAATAGTCAATATCTTCTATATGAGCTTCCATTTCTGCAACCTGATCTTTTGTTACAAGAAGACCTAAATTCATTTCAGCCTTTGCCAAAGCCACCCAGAGCTTGCGCCAGGTCTGATAGCGTGTGTCGGATGAAAAAAGCTTTAACATATACTGTGATGCATATCTTGATGATAAGGGGGATTCATATTTATTAGTCATATTTGCTCTCCTTTATTCTTTAATTCTTTATCAATTGCCTCTGCCGCCGTTTTTCCTGCACCCATTGCAAGGATAACAGTTGCAGCTCCTGTTACTACATCGCCGCCGGCATATACAAAAGGCTTTGAAGTTGCACCGTTTTCATCTGCCACAATACAGCCACGCTTGTTTGTTTCAAGTCCTTTGGTTGTCTTTTTAATAAGCGGATTTGGTGATTGTCCGATAGAAATAACAGCCGTATCTATCGGGATGATATGTTCAGAACCGGGTACAGCCTCTGGTCGTCTTCTGCCGCTGCTATCCGGTTCGCCGAGCTTCATATCTATGACTTCAACTCCTGTAAGCCAACCGTTTTCATCTCCAATGAATTTTGTCGG
>JAFQVM010000027.1 GCA_017407995.1 Clostridia bacterium
CGTTCCTATGCGGCACTCCACTTCGTCCGCTCTTAAATCTCGAAACTTCATTTTTTCTCCTTTCATGCTATCTGTATGTCTATTCCGAGTTCGTCAAGGATTTCTCCCGGACGTTCTTCCATCTTTTTTAAACAACATTCATGGTGGTAGGAATATAACCCAATATCAACCATTTCTTCACCCTCAAAAATCTCATGGTTACAATACTCGCATTGTTCAACCACTCTCGGAGGAGGGTCTCCTGCTATCGCCTCATATAAAGACGTTCTGCAGTCTTGCTCACTTGTTCTTTGTTCCATATATCCGATGTTGAAGTTCATAACAAACTCTCTTTCTTATCTTTTCTGATATGCGTTCTTCAAAGGCTATAACCTTATCTTCGAAACAAAAGCCGATTATGACGGCTGATACTGCAAGCACTTCTAAAATTGAAATAAGTATCATGCTATCTCTCCTCAAAAAATCTATGACCGCCGACGGTCATTACATATGTTTGTGATTCGTGAAACTCTGAACTCACTCTTGCCGGAGCGTAGAAGAAAAGAATCTTCGCTTCTGTTACTGTCTCGCCCTTGTCAAACACATCCGACACAGCCGCTCTGACTTCGTCCGTAGGTTCGGGACGATCCGTTGAGTATTGGTAGTCAACCACTATCTCGCAAGGACGTTTGCTGTCTCTTTCGCAAGCGTTGAGAATACATTGTGCTACTGCCATTTTGCCCTCGTGTGATTCTCCGCCTGCTTCTGCCATTACCACACGTTCAACAAGGTCTCGCTCTTCGGCTGTCAGCTCATATCTTGCAGTCGACTGCAAAACGGGTTCTGCAGGTTCGGTTATGTGAGGCTCGTCCACACTCCACTCCGTAGGAGTTGTCTGTGTTACTTCTGCCATGCCTGCGAAAAGGAACGCCGTGCAGAGGGCTATGCAAAGTAGTTGTTTCATTGTTGCTCACCTTCTTATTAAGCGCTCTGCATATCCTGCGCACTTAAATATGCTAATACCCTGCTGCGATAAATTATGTATCTGCCCTGCTTCTTCCCTTCTTCTTTTACATAGGACCCAAACGGCGGCGGGTTTCTACTGCGTAACCACGCTCTCAGTTCTTCATGTCCCATTTCTAACATTTGAGCTGCTTCAGGTACTAATATTCTGTTTGACATTTTGTGTTCTCCCTTTCTTGTTTTGTTTATATTTTGTTGGTATAATTCTCCTTAAAGGAGGTGCTAAAATGGAAATAGACCCAAAAGCACTAGAAAGTTTAAAAGATGTACGCATTCCCCAACTTGCCACCGGTAAGTTTGTTCCGCCAGGAGTAGATGTTCAAATTATGAAAGAGCAGAAAGAAGAATATCTACGCAAGGCACAGAATCGACACGATTGGCTTGTTGCTCTCTTCGGTGTCGTTGGTGGAGGCGTTATGGGCTTTCTTGCCTCTTTGCTTTTCTGGCTTATTGAAAAAAGTTAGAGCATACTACTGATGCGAGTAATCCGCCCAACACACCGCCTAAACTTCCAAAGACCGTCATTCTTAGTATCAATTTAATGTCATGAGAGTTTCGAGAGTACCATTCTTGAAGCTCTTTTATTTTTTGGTTAGACATCATTTTCTCACCTCTCCTTATTACGGTTGTCTTGTTTACAAGTTTTCGTTGATTCGATACAAGTTTTGTGATATGCTTTCTAAAAAAACAGAAAGCGTGATAACAATGAAAAAAGTTTTAGCAGGAATCCTTAGTGCAATTTTAGGAGTCTTTGGCGTCATCGCTGTCGACCAAACAATTGAAACAAGGGTCTCCACTCTCGAAGTTGAGGTTTCAGAGTTAAGAGAGCAAATATCTGCACAAAATAACGTAAAGACGTTTAAAGTCGGCGACGAGATTCAAGCTCCGCAGGAAATACCTTTCGTTATAGAAAGCACATATTCGTATAGCGTTTACGACAAAGAGTCTGGCGACACTTACTTTTTTGAAGAGGACGTCGCCGTAACCATAACTAGTGCAAGTGCGGTAATAACTGCAATAGATGAAGACGATACCTCATATGCGCATTATCGCTATCCGTACACTGTATGCGTTAAGATAAGCGGTAGTGTTGACCCAAAGTTCGCAGGAAAACGAATACTGCTCTCTACTTTAATCGATGACATAGGTTCGCATCCTAATGACTCTACTCCCTATGCAACGATAGCAGCAGACGGAACTTTCTCTTTTGAAGACTCTGACGTAGACACTTCGGAAAAATACTTAGATGCACTACTTGTTTTGCGTGCTGACATCTCAAATCAACCTTGATTTCCACAACTGAGCAAGCATTGTCTTGCTCAGCTTTATTCAGTTTTTATCCCTAAATTGGGATGCTATTTTAAAAAAATTTTGCACCGCTCAGTGCAATCATCAATGTGCAAAACTTCACAAAGTTTCGCCGCCTCACCTATATAGAATCGTTTTTTACCGTTGAGTTTAGCGGAAAGCGTGTTTTCGGATACGCCCAGCATTCGTGCTACATCCCCTTGGGTGTAACCAGCCTCTACAATCGCCGCTTTTAGCTTTTGGGTGTTGACCATTATCTCACCTCCTGTCATCCCTGTTTTGGGATGGTTTAATTTTAGCATGCACATTTGCATCTGTCAACCCTTTTTTGGGATTTTTTTAAATATTTTTTGAAATTCTATTGCAATATTGGGATGTTTGTGCTATTCTACAAGTGCGAGGTGAAAAAAATGACTGATGTAAACAATATAATATCTCGACTCAAAATGTGTGTTGAAAAATCTGGACTTTCTTATGTAGAGTTGGAAAAGAGAACAGGAATAGCTAAGTCGTCTATTCAAAGATACGTAAGCGGAACAACGAAAAAAATTCCAGTTGATGCCATCCAGTCTATTGCGCAGGCAGTTGGTGTTTCATCAAAATATATAATGGGTTGGGATTCAACACAATCCCCTCTCTCTGCCACAACAAACGATAGTCCTTCGTTTGGCTCCCTAACCACCCACGAAACTGCAGTAATTACAGCTTACCGCAACAAGCCAGAACTCCAACCCGCTGTTGATAAGCTTCTCGATGTTCCTGCAGAAAAGCAAGAACTCAAACTTGTAGGTCGTGACGGCAAGATAAGAAAAGGCAAAGAAGCCGAAGATTATCTACGAGAAGCAAATGAGCAGGCCGCCAAGATTACCGATAAGCCCGAAGACTTTGGAATTTAACCGCCCGCTCGTAATTAAAGTATTTTATTATTCTTTATATATTCTTCAAATTGTATGTATACCTGCCGTTCTAATGGCGAAAGTAAAAATTTATTGCGTTGATATAATTCTTCCATTCGGTTCATTCGGAACTCTGCCGCCGGTATACTTATGTCACACAATCCTGCTATATCAGATGCGGTTTTCACTCCACAGCCCCACAGCACACAAGCAGGAGCCAACAAACGGCTTGCAAAGACATTTGCTGCTTGTTCAATAGGATTGTCTGATGGGGACGGCTCACGGTTAGTTAATTCATATTGTCCTGTGTGGCCTAACAAGATATGTCCCAATTCATGTGCTACTGTAAAGCGTTGACGCTGATGTGAAGAATGGTAATTCACATATATATGTGCCTCTCCACTTATAATCGTTGAGAAGCCGTCGTTATCGTCTCTTGGGGCATAATAGTGGATTGTTATCCCCATGTTCTCGCACAACGTGCTTACTCTTACGGGTAGTTCCGTGACATTTTCGTTAATAAGTATTTGCCACGATAAGTCCCGTGATTTTTGATATTCTTTGTAGTTCATACTATCACCTCGCTTAAAATTTTAAGCTAAGTGATAGAAAAAAATATATAGGTAAATAATGGAAAGGAGAGCGTTTATGAAAAAAACAAAAAAACTCATCATCGGATTTGTTTTAACTGCTATCGGTATTACTGGACTTTTAGGAATGTTTTCCGAAACAGATAACAGGCTGGCTTTATTGGTTGGCAGCGCTTTATTTTTAGTCGTGGGAGTTGGGTTTATCTACTCCTCTATTCCGAAAAAAAATAAAGAAACAACTTCTGTTCAGGTTGATTCAGCTGTTACAAAAGAACGGCCCCAACCAGAGCCATACATTTTTCATCCTGTTAAAGTTGTCGGCGTAACCTTTAAAAACGACGATGGCACAAACAGACAATCCATATTAAGAAAAATAAAGCAGCAAGACGCCCCGTTTGAAAGTGGAAACGCTTATCTTTCGCTGGAGACCTACGAGTTTGAGGGTGAGCCAGCGGTAGGTGTTTATGTTGACGGAATACAAATCGGCAACCTCTCAAGAGAAGAAGCTAAGTTCTTTGTAGAAAATTATGACAAAATAGAAACTCTTTCTGGTTTTGAAGTTGTCGGTGGTGGCACAAACGAAGATGGCGAAAAAATGAGCTACGGTGCTCGTTTTAATTTAAAAATGCGAAAGTAACAAAAACCCGCCCCTGCGGCAACAGGAACGGGCAAGCATCAAAACACACCACAGCAATAGAGTGAGTTGATATATTTATTATATCACCCGCTCTGTGAAAACACAAGTAAGGAGCGGATTTTTTATGGCTAAAAAAAAGAGACAAAAGATACGCCGTCCAGGAGAAGGAACGTATCACCAACGTCCTAACGGTACATGGCAGTACAGGCTCGTTGTCGGAGTTGATAGTGAAACCGGCAAGACAATTCGCAAATCATTTTACGGCAAAACAGATTCGGAAGCTCGTGAAAAAGGTCAAACGTGGCTTCGTAACCAAGGTGCCGAGAAATTCTCGGTATCTCCCGATATAAAATTTGGTGATTGGTTGGACATGTGGCTTGAGACTTACAAAAAAGGTGCTATTCTCTCCACATCATATAAGTTGTGGGAAACACTTATCAACCATATACCGAAACCACTACGAAATAAGAAGCTTCACGATGTAACCGCCATAGAATTACAAGCCTTTTACAATAATTTTTGCGCTAATGTATCTAAGTCATACTGCGACAAAATGAAAGCTCTTTTGCACTCCTCTATGGCTGAGGCAATCGAGAACGGAATAATTATAAAAGACCCGTCCAGGAAACTTAAAGCTCCCGATAAAGAAGAGGCTCCTCGAGAGGTTTTCTCCCGGGATGATGTGCAAAAAATATATAAATATGCTCAAACGTATAAACAGGATGATTATAGCCCTGTCAGACGTGACGGCGGTCGATTGATTGCAACAGCTATTGTTTTCCTGCTGTTTACAGGGCTTAGACGTGGCGAATTGCTCGGATTGATGTGGTCTGACCTTGACAAAGAAAATCAAATAGCACATATACAAAGAGCCGTATATCTTGAAGATGGGGTTCCCTGCGTAAGAGAGTTTAAACTGAAAACAAAAAGCAGCTTGCGAGATATCCCCTACCCGCCTATAGTTTCAGACATGGTAGATATGCTTCCTAAAAAAGGACTTTATGTATTCTCCACTACTGGTGGTCGGCTCATGCAACCTCGAAACTTCAACAGAGCTTTTCAAACCTTCTTTGAAAACATGAATAAAGACACAGGATGTGATATAAAAATCCTTACTACTCACAATTGCCGACACACCTTTGCAACTCAAGCTTTAGAGGTTGCTGATATTCGTACCGTGCAAGAGTTGCTTGGACACACAGATATAAAAACCACGGCCAAATATACACATCCCGATTTCATTGCAAAAAGCAATGCCGTTTCAAGTATTGTAGGCAACCTTTTCCCACAAAATAAAGATGCAAAAGAGGGCTAAAAAGTGCGCCACTTCGTGCGCCAATCAGCTCAAAAACTCTCCAAAAAGCGCCTAAAGTTCGTTGATAAACCTGTTGATTTTATTAGAAAACCTTGTTTTGGTATCTGCATGGCATTCAAGAGGTCAGCGGTTCGATCCCGCTTATCTCCACCATCGAAGCCTTGAAAACCATTGGTTTTCAAGGCTTTTTGCTGTTCTGCGGTACTTTTATTTTGCCCGGTACTTTTCTGACCAGAGTTTTGACCAGAATTACGAAATGTCCAAAAAATCCAATCTGTTTCAAGAGGTCGGCGGTTCGTTTTTGACGAGCCGCTTTTTTCATCCCACTCTGGGGAATTGTACGACCTTGCAAGCCCCGTCTGTGGGTTTGTCCGGGTCTGTGGTTCCGGAGGTGAAAGCCTTGCTGAACCTTGCAATGACGTCCTGTCGGATGCTCTCCTACACGTGGAGATAGTGCTGGGTCATATCGATGTCCGCGTGACCCACGATACTCTGAATGGTGGCGAGGTCAACGCCCAGCGCCTGCATCTGAGACACATAAGTATGGCGGCAGCTGTGGGGCGTCAGCACACGGACACCGGGGATCGCCTCCAGAGCCTTTTTGAAATGATTGCGGAAGGTAGCAGGGTTACAGGGTGCATCCTTCTTTTTCATTTCCCAAATGAACTTGGCTTCCGTGGTGCGGAGCTTGATCGCATATTCTCTTATGCTCTCCGGTACAGGGACATCGCGATAGCTGTCTCTGGACTTGGGCGTACCGACCACCGCCGTGCCCTTGATCATGTTGATGGCCTGACGGATGTGGATGCAGGAACCGTCCGGTTCAATGTGCCTCGGCTCCAGAGCGAGAAGCTCCTGTGACCGCATACCGGTGCCGAGAAGCAGCCGAATGCTCCATCCGATCCTGTTGTCGGGCAGCAGCTCCATGAGAGCGGTGACTTCCTCTGCGGTAAAGCATTCCTTACGCTGTACCGGGCCGGTCTTTCGCATTTTCTCTGCGAAGCGAACCGGGTTCTTGCGGATCAGATCGTTGGCCTCGGCCTTGTTGAAGATCTGATAGAGCATTCCGCGGCATTGTGCAAGGCAGGAGTCAGACCGTCCATCGCGGCGGAGCTTTTTCAGGAACGTCTCGATGTCGTAGGGTTTC
>JAFQVM010000028.1 GCA_017407995.1 Clostridia bacterium
GCTGAGATTATCACTCTCTACAGCGCAAAGATTGATGTTGACAAGTATGTTACAGGTAATTTGAGCAAGAAGCTTGCAGGAGCAACGTTCAAGCTTTAC
Organism: Clostridia bacterium; assembly: GCA_017407995.1. GTDB lineage: Bacteria > Bacillota > Clostridia > Oscillospirales > Acutalibacteraceae > CAG-177. Next base: position 100 of record JAFQVM010000028.1, read on the forward strand.
AAAAAAGACGGTGACAATAAGCTCTATTATGTCAACACCAACGATACAATCACCTGGGCAGCACAGGGCGGCACAGAGTACACCACAGACGACCTTGGTGAAGTAGTTTTTGCAGGTCTTGGCGATGGTACATATTACCTTGAAGAGACAGCAGCTCCTACAGGTTACAACCTGCTTAAGGATGCTATAGAAGTTGTTATCAGCGATGACACAGTAACATATGAAAATACTGCAGATGGCATCAAAGCTGCAAGCGGTGTATACGATGTCGCAGTTGCAAACAGCAGGGGAGCTCTTCTTCCCTCAACCGGTGGTATCGGTACATACATCTTCTACATCCTCGGTACAATTCTTATCGCTGGCGCATTCATTCTTATCGTAACAAAGAAGCGCATGAGCACAGAGAAATAAGAGAAAGTTTAAGCCTGAACGGCTAAACTAATGTTATATTAAAACAGCAAGGAGAACCCTATGAAAAAGAAAAACCTATCTACAATACTATTAGTTTTGGTGTTTCTGATAGGGCTCTCTCTGCTGTTGTATCCAACAGTAAGCGATTATTGGAACTCATTTCGTCAGACACGAGCGATTGTTGACTATCAATCAAGCGTCTCAAAGCTTGATAACGACACATATGATAAGATTTTGGAATCAGCCCGCACATATAATGAAACATTTTTAGAAACGGGAACCCGTTTTAATATTACCGAAGAAGAACTAAAGAAATATGAGCAGTTGCTTAATGTTACCGGAAGAGGTATAATGGGCTACATAGAAATCCCGACAATAAACTGCAACTTGCCGGTTTATCACGGCGTAGAGGATTCTGTTTTGCAAGAGGCAGTAGGACATCTTGTCGGTACATCGTTGCCGGTAGGCGGAAAGGGAACGCACTGCGTTCTTTCCGGACACAGGGGATTACCCAGGGCAAAGCTGTTTACCGATTTAGATAGACTTGAAAAAGGCGACTTGTTCATGCTGAATATACTGGACGAAACGCTTACATATGAGGTTGACCAGATTTTAATCGTAGAGCCTGATGAAATTGAGGAACTGACAATAGAGGCGGACAAGGACTATTGTACTCTTCTTACCTGCACGCCGTACGGAATTAATTCGCACAGGCTGCTGGTAAGGGGACACAGAGTGGCAAATCAAAGTGGTGGCGAAGTCAGAATAACGGCAGATGCGATTCGTATTGAGCCTATTTTTGTGGCACCGCTGGTGGCTACAGTTTTGTTGGCTATACTGATGATATTACTGTTGATTAGATTCCGCAGAAGGAATAAGGAGTGAAGTTAAAATGAAACAAATTAAAAAAATCACTTCTCTGCTTATGGTGGCGCTTTTAATATTTATGTTAAGCGCTACTGCTACTGCCTTTGCTCACGAGGTGCCTGATTTGAGCAGAAAAGGCTCAATAACGGTAGCTATAAAAGATGGCGATAAAAGACTTACGGGCGGCAGTCTTACCTTATATAAGGTAGGAAATGTTACTGAAGATAACGGAGATTTCATTTTTGTTTTGACAGATGAATTCCGTGCCAGCGGCATATCGTTGGAAAATCTTGAGTCTGAGCAGTTGGCAAAAGACTTGGCGGAATATGCGGATGATAGCGGTGCATATAGCAACACAGAGGATATAGATAGCGAGGGTAGACTCGTATACAAAGACCTTGATGTGGGCTTGTATTTGCTTGTGCAAAAAGAGGCCGCAGAGGGTTATTTACCGGTAAACCCGTTTTTGGTTTCTGTACCTATGGTTCAGGACGGAGCATATTTATATGATGTATATGCAACTCCTAAAGTAGACGACCCTGAGAAAATTCCGGATACAACGGAGGACTCTTCTGAAGGAACAACAGGCGACTCTGTTGAAGAGTCAACGGATGGTTCTGTAGAGGGAACAACATCCGGCTCGGGTTCTCAGACAGGAAAGCCTCAACTGCCTTTGACCGGTCAGCTTAATTGGCCTGTACCGGTATTGGTGATGTTGGGCTTGGCACTGATATTAGTCGGCTTTACGCTGAGATTTGGAAAAAAGAAAGGCAATCAGTCATGAAGAAAAAAGTCGGACTGGTTTGCATAATAATGGGGATAGTGTTGGTTTTTGGAGCACTGTCCCTGTTTTTGTACAATCAGAGAGAAGCAAAAGAGGCTGAAGAATCTGTTGAGCAAATTCTGCCGCAGGTTATAGAGGCTATAGAGGAGAATACGCAGACAGTACCCGACCCGTATAATCCTGAAATGACGAAAACGAAGATAGATGGGTACGACTATATAGGCTATCTTACAATACCCGATTTGGGATTGAAGCTGCCTATAATGGATGAATGGGACTACACCCGACTAAAAATTGCGCCGTGCAGATATTACGGTTCTATGAAAACCGATGACCTGGTTCTGGCAGCTCACAATTATTTGTGGCATTTTGGCAGGTTATCTAAACTTAAAATTGGCGCAAAGATGATATTTACTGATATGGACGGGGTGTCCAAAAGCTACAAGGTTGAGGAAGTCTATGTAGCTTCGCCTTACTCAGTAGAAGAAGTAACGGACGGGGAGTATGATTTAACTCTCTTTACGTGTACTTATGGCGGCCGCAGTCGAGTTATTGTACGCTGTATGGCTGTTGAAAGATGATTAAGCTTGAAAATACTGATTCTTTTAAATAGAAAACACGCCGCAGGGTTTTCCTGCGGCGTGTAGTTTTTAGTGTCTCTTGGTTATAAAAATTAACCCTCGGCTCAGCCGAGGGTTTTGGTTTATTATATTTAATTTTTCTCAACACCGAGTGTCATCTTTTCGCCGTTAATGTTCCACTCCTTGGAGTAGCCCTTAACCTCATTGCAAACGATATCATCTGCAAGAACGTCACCGCTTATCTCTTCTTTGTTGCGAAGCATAATAGCGTTGAGCTTTTCATTATCATCAGTGTAAACCTTAATCCTGTCCATAACATCGAAGCCTGCTTCTTTGCGCATGGTCTGAATCTTAGAGATTATCTCACGGACGAAACCTTCTTCGATGAGCTCATCAGTAAGGTTGGTGTCTATAGCGATTGTTACGCCGTAATCAGACACAGCAAAGCTGCCTTCCTTCTGGACGGAATCTATCAAAAGGTCATCAACAGTAAGCTCAATTTCATTGCCGTCAACACTGAACTTCAAAGCGCCGTTTTCATCAAGCTCTTTCTTGCCTGCGGTGCCGTCGATAGCTGCAAGGTATTCCTTAATCTTGCCAAGGAATTTGCCGTATTTCGGACCAACAGTTTTAAGTTGAGGCTTGAAGCTGTAGCTGACAAAGTCCGCATCCTCGCCAACAAACTCAAGCTTCTTTACATTGAGCTCATCCTCGATAATCTCAGCAAACTCGTCTGAGAGAGCGTTTGCAGCCTGAACGAACATCTTGCCGAGAGGCTGACGGTTTTTGATGTTGGCGCCGTTTCTCGCTGCACGGCCAAGAACAACAATATTGAGCGCTGCTTCCATGTTCTCTTCAAGAGACTTGTCGATATATTCTTCGTTTGCTACAGGGTAGTCGCAAAGATGTACACTTTCGGGAGCGTTCTTGTCGATGTTGCAGACAAGGTTGCGGTAGATATCCTCAGCCATAAACGGAATCATCGGAGCTGCGAGTTTTGAAACAGTTACAAGAGCTGTATAGAGGGTCATATAAGCGTTAATCTTATCCTGCTCAAGACCCTGAGCCCAGAAACGCTCACGGCAGCGACGTACATACCAGTTACTCATCTCATCAACAAAGCTTTGAAGAGCACGTGCAGCCTCGGGGATGCAGTAGTCTGCAAGGTAGTTGTCAACAGTTGTTACAAGAGTATTGAGCTTTGAGAGCAGCCATCTGTCCATAGTAGGCAGGTTTTCAGGCTTTTCAAGCTGATGCTTTGTAGCGTCAAACTCGTCTATATTAGCATAGAGAACGAAGAAAGCATAGATGTTCCAAAGTGTGCCCATGAACTTACGCTGACCCTCAACAACAGCCTTGCCGTGGAAACGGTTGGGAAGCCAGGGTGCGGAGTTTGTGTAGAAGTACCAACGGACAGCGTCAGCACCGTAGGCGTTCAATGCATCGAACGGGTCAACAGCGTTGCCCTTTGACTTGGACATCTTCTGGCCGTTCTCATCCTGAACGTGACCGAGAACGATAACATTCTTATAAGGAGCCTCATTAAAGAGCAGCGTTGAGATAGCAAGAAGCGAATAGAACCAGCCTCTTGTCTGGTCAACAGCCTCGGAGATGAACTCTGCGGGGAACTGCTGCTTAAACAGGTCGTGATTTTCAAACGGATAGTGGTGCTGTGCAAAAGGCATTGCGCCTGAGTCAAACCAGCAGTCGATAACCTCGGGGACTCTGTGCATTTCGCCGCCGCACTTTTCACATTTAATGGTTACTGCATCGATATATGGGCGGTGAAGCTCGATATCATCGGGGCAGTTTGAGGACATGCTTTTGAGCTCTTCAATAGAACCGATTGAGTGTCTGTGACCGCACTCACACTCCCAGATGTTGAGAGGAGTACCCCAATAACGGTTACGGCTGATGCTCCAATCCTGAACGTTTTCAATCCAGTCGCCGAAACGGCCCTTACCGATGCTCTCAGGAATCCAGTTGACAGTATTGTTGTTGCGGACGAGGTCGTCACGAACAGCAGTCATCTTAATGAACCAAGAGTCACGTGCGTAGTAGATAAGGGGAGTGTCGCAACGCCAGCAGTGCGGATAGCTATGCTCAAACAGCGGAGCAGAGAAGAGAAGTCCACGTGTTTCAAGGTCGATAAGAATATCTTTGTCAACATCCTTGCAGAATCTGTCTGCCCATGGAGTCTCTGCAGTCATACAACCGGAAGCATCGACCATCTGAACGAACGGAAGGTCGTAGTTGCGTCCGACGTTGGCATCGTCCTCACCGAAAGCGGGAGCGATGTGAACAATACCTGTACCGTCAGTAAGAGTTACATAGTGGTCGCAGGTGATATACCAGCCCTTTTTGCCGTCCTTTGACTTAGTACATTCAAACAACGGTTCGTACTCTCTGCCTTCAAGGTCTTTACCCATAAAGCTTTCGAGTTCTTCAGCACCGTCGGGGAAAATAACTGAAACGAGAGCCTTTGCCATATAGTAGACAGTGTCATTAGCATTGATTTTAACATATTCCTCATCGGGGTTTACGCAGAGCGCAACGTTTGAGGGGAGAGTCCAAGGTGTAGTTGTCCAAGCGAGGAAGTAGGCATCTTCGCCCTTTACCTTAAACTTTACAAATGCAGAACGCTCTTTAACATCCTTATATCCCTGAGCAACTTCCTGAGAAGAAAGCGGAGTTCCGCAACGGGGGCAATAGGGAACAATTTTAAAGCCCTTGTAGAGGAGACCCTTATCCCAAATCTGCTTGAGTGCCCACCACTCAGACTCGATAAAGGAGTCGTGATATGTGACATAGGGGTCATCCATGTCAGCCCAGAAGCCAACCTTGCCTGAGAAATCCTCCCACATGCCTTTGTACTTCCAGACGCTCTCTTTACATTTGTTGATAAACGGTTCAAGACCGTATTCTTCGATACCCTGCTTGCCCTCGATGCCGAGAATCTTCTCAACCTCAATCTCAACGGGCAGACCGTGGGTGTCCCAACCGGCTTTACGGGGAACCATATAGCCTTTCATTGTTTTATAACGGGGAATCATATCCTTGATAACACGGGTAAGAACATGACCGATATGAGGCTTACCGTTTGCAGTCGGAGGGCCGTCATAGAAAGTATAGGTCTCGCCGTCCTTACGGGAGTCCATACTCTTTTGGAAGATGTCGTTTTTGTTCCAGAAATCCAGAACTGCTTTTTCTCGTTCCACAAATTCGAAGTTTGTTGAAACCTTGTCGTACATAATCTTTTCATCCTTTCTGGGGCAAACAAAAAAGCCCTCGTCCATAATAGGACAAAGACTCGCTTTGCAACCACCCACTACATTCTAATAAATGCCGCCCTTTAACGGTGGGACGTGCCGTCGAACTCTACTCGGTTAGGGTTAGACTATCGTCACCCGAATCTTTCGGTTCGCTGCTCGGGAGTGATGTTCATCCGTACTGAAAACGCCGGCTTTCCACTGCCGCCGACTCACTTTGCTTTTCATTGTACGTCTACTGTCTCCGTCAAAGCTTTTAAAATATGCCTATTTGGATAGATTATAATACATTTAAATAAGTTCGTCAACAGTTTTTTGCAACCGTCAGTTAATTGATTTAAAGGTGAACTTGTGATATATTGAAGTAGCAAAGGAAAGCTCAGAACAGACAGGATGGAGTTTTATGAGAAAGATTAAGGGCGACGACCCTGTCATTGACAAACTTATTAACGGTAAGGATAAGTACATCTTTGGTATGATTCATGTAATCAGGGAAGATGAAGAAGCTGTGATATGGACAGATGATGAGTCCTGTATCATTGCAAGAAGTGCAAGATATCCCGGTATATGGGTGTTTACAAATGATAAAATAACAGAAACCTCGAAAAAAGAAGCGGCGCAAGCGATATCAGAGTTGCTTGACGGGGGAAAGAAAAAAATAAGAATCTGTGTCCAAGAAAAGAGTAAAGATATACTTTCTTTGGTTAATGAGTTTACGGGTTTGGAATACAGTCTTCGCTTTACTTTTAACACATATGCATGCTTTGAAAAAAATGAGGTCGCCCCAAAAGGAGAAGTGACGGTTCCGTCAAGAAGAAGTGTTAAAGATTTGGCTGAATTTATCAGACAGATACTTAAAGATACAGAAAATTTTGATATATCAAAAAAAGATGCTCGTAAAGCAGCACGTCGGGAAATAAAAGCAAATAAAAAAATCAAAAACCTGTTTATATTCTTTTTGAAAGATGAGAAAAAATTTGTTTCAATGTTACGGATAAACAAATCAAAAAAATATGCTTTGATAGACACGGTCATAACCAAACGGAAATACAGAGGCGAAGGTTACGGCTTGACGCTTGTCAGCTTGGCATCTGCAATGATGCTGGATGAAGGACGCACTCCTGTGCTTTATACGGACAAAGAAGAGGGACCTAATGCTTTTTATTTAAAGGCCGGTTACGAGAAGCAAGGCGAATTTTCAGAGTACAGAGTGTCAGGGTAGAGTGTTTTGATAAAAACGGTTACTGTTTTTACAGTAACCGTTTTTTGTTGAAACAGTATTAAAACGAGCTTTTTGCACAATAATATTTGTCGGGAGGGATTTGCGTGAAAAGTTCTGAAATTAAGGTTTTCGGCCGTGCGGCAATGGTTGGCAGACAGCTGTCGGGAGCGGCGATTCCGTTGGTTTTCTGTACAGCGATTTTGCTTTGGGGATTCATGACGGCCAATGTACGTTTGCTGCTTTCTGCAAATGAGATTGAACAGGCGGTAGGTGCAGCAGGTGAAATTTTTGTACCGCTGATGAATATATCCGCCTGCTTTTTGCTCCTTTTTTTCGGAGCGTTCGTTTTTGCACCTGCCGTGGTTGGTATACATGAGTGGTTTATGAACGGAGCGCTGAGCAGAAAGAGCGGGTTTCGCAAGGTTTTTGGTTGGTATAGATATAAAAAAGCGGTCAGCGCATTTTCTGTGTCGGTGGTGCTGGCTTTGCTCAAGGGAGCAATATATACGCTTTTCTGCTTGCCCGGTATTGCACTTGCTGCAGGCGGTATATATATGTTGTTTTCATCAGGCATATCCTTGGCTCTTGCCGCCATTGTATTTTTCGGCAGCGTGGTTTTAATGTTCGCAGGAGCGGGTTTTGCGTTTTGTGCCGTCCAGCGGTATGCTGCCGCACCGTATATCGTAGCCCTGAGACCCCAAACACGTGTTCGTTCAGCTTTAAGTGCAAGTGCAAGAATTATGCAGGGCAGATATATATCCTGTGCGGTGTTTAAATTAAGTTTTCTGCCGTGGCTGCTGTCGTGCGTGCTCATTGTGCCTGCGTTTTTCGTATGGCCATATTATAAACAGGCCTGTGCAATTTGGGTGCTGGAAACTGTGAGAAGTGTTAAAAATCAAAGTGTGAAATAAAAAGAAACAGGGCATCTATTGCGCAATAGATGCCCTGTATTATTTTATAAGATTTTTAGATAACTCTTACTCTTACAACACCGTCGATAGCGTTAAGCTTATCAACATCAGGCTGGCCTGATATATCTGCTGCAAGATAGCCCATGCCTTTCTTTGTTGCGCATACGAGAGATGCTGTGTTGCCGAGAGCTGCAATGATTTCGCTCTGGATACCGTCTGTCTCCTTGAATATTACGCAAACACGTGTTTCGAATGCTGCGGGAAGAGCAACATTCGGAAGGTTGACGGAGTTCTTTATCTCGCCACGCTCAAGGTAAGCGATAAGCTCGTCAGCAGCCATAACAGCGCAGTTGTCCTCACTCTCGGGAGTGGAAGCTCCAAGGTGGGGGATAGCTACAACGCCTTCAACACCTATCTGTGCATCTGTCGGGAAGTCGGTTACATAAGCGGCAACCTTACCGGACTCAAGAGCTGCAATGATATCATCGGAGTTTACAAGCTCGCCACGGGCGAAGTTGAGAATTCTGACGCCGTCTTTCATGGTTGCGATTGTCTGTGCGCTGACGGTGTCCTTCGTCTTGTCATTAAAGGGAAGGTGAAGGGTGATATAGTCTGCAGCAGCATAGACATTTGCGATGTCATCTGTCACCTTAACTGCGGGGTTAAGGCTCAGAGCACCGTTAACCGACAGGAACGGGTCATAACCAATAACATCCATACCCATGCTGATAGCTGCGTTAGCAACAAGTGCACCGATAGCACCAAGGCCGACAACACCCATTGTTTTGCCTTTGATTTCGGGGCCTGCAAAAGCGCTCTTGCCTTTTTCGACAAGCTTTGAAACGTTAGCGCCTTCACCCTTTAAGGTCTTGCACCAGTCAACAGCGTCGGTAATTTTTCTGGAAGCAAGCAGAGCTGCGCAGATAACAAGCTCCTTAACAGCGTTAGCGTTAGCGCCGGGAGTGTTGAAAACTGCGATACCTGCATCAGAGCATCTGTCAATCGGAATATTGTTAACGCCTGCGCCTGCTCTTGCAATTGCAAGGAGGTTTGAGCCAAACTCTGTCTCATGCATGGAAGCCGAGCGTACCATAACTGCTGCGGGATTCTCAGCATTGTCAGAGCAAGCATATTTAGCGTCAAAGCGGTCTGTACCGCACTTTGCAATTTTATTTAAAGTAAGTATATCAAACATATGTAGCATCCTTTCGTGGCGTTAGCCGTTGTTCTTCTCGAACTCTTTCATGAATTCGACAAGCTGTTCAACACCCTCGATGGGCATAGCGTTGTAAATAGAAGCACGCATACCGCCGACAGAACGGTGTCCCTTAAGGTTGACAAAACCTGCTGCAGTTGCTTCGCTTACGAACTTAGCATTGAGCTCATCGGTAGGAGTAACGAATGTGACGTTCATAAGAGAACGGTCTTCGTGTCTTACGGGGTTATTAAAAAGGGAGCTGGAGTCGATGTAGTCATAGAGAATCTTAGCCTTAGCTTCGTTTCTCAGCTTCATCTCCTCAAGACCGCCGAGGTTCTTTATCCACTCAAGTACAAGCTTGCACATGTAGATGGAGTAACAAGGCGGAGTGTTATACATTGAATCGTTGTCAGCCATTGCTTTGTAGTCGAGCATGGTCGGGATATCCTCACGTGCATTGCCTATGAGGTCCTCACGAACGATAACAACGGTAAGGCCTGCGGGGCCGATGTTCTTCTGAGCACCGCCGTAGATAATACCGAACTTTGAAACATCCAACGGCTCTGAAAGGTAGCAGGATGAAACGTCTGCAACCAGCGGAACATCACCTGTATCGGGGATATAGGGGAACTTTGTGCCATAGATAGTGTTGTTCATGCAGATGTAAGCATAGTCTGCTTCGGGGTTGAAGTCAGCTCTTGTGAGCTTCGGGATATATGAGAAAGTCTCATCCTTTGAGGATGCGACAACGTTGATGTCGCCGTACTTACAGGCTTCCTTATATGCCTTTGTTGAGAACTGTCCGGTCAAAACGTAGTCAGCTTTCTTGGAGCCGTTGAGAAGATTCAGCGGAATAGCAGAAAACTGTGTTGATGCGCCGCCTTGAAGGAAAAGGATTTTATAGTTCTCGGGAACGTTAAGAACCTCTCTGAAGAGGGCCTCAGCACCGAAGATAATGCTCTCGTAAATCTTTGAGCGGTGTGACATCTCCATAACGGACTGTCCGCTGCCCTGATAATCAAGCATCTCTGCAGCTGCACGGTTGAGAACGCTTTCCGGCAGCATGGACGGGCCTGCTGAAAAATTGAATACTCTTGCCATAACTTTATCCTCCGTTTCATTAGCGCTTAAAATAGCACAAATAAAAAGTATATTTAATATTATATAGCAAATAAAAAAGAGAAGTCAACAAAAAATTGCTATTGAAATAAAGTCTTTAACTATGTATAATATTTTTGTAAAAAAGTTAATTTTTTTATTCGAGGTGTAATAAAAATGGCGGCAAAAAAAGGCAGTAAAAAGCTTATAATCGTTCTTGCGGCAATGGTTCTTCTCATAGCGGCGATATTTGTTGTTGTTATGGTTACAGGCGGTAATAGCGGTGGCGACGGTAATGATAACAACGAGACCACCACAAACAGTTCGTCTGCAACAGGAACCCAGGAAGAAGAAAAAGGTCCGATAAATCCGTTGACAGGTATGAGCGGTTTTGATGCACAGGGTAAGCGTCCTGTGGCGGTGATGATAAACAACTCAGCTCCCGCACGTCCTCAGTGGGGTCTTTGCACACCTGACATAGTTGTCGAAGGTGTAACCGAGGCAGGAATTACCCGTATGCTCTGGCTGTATGCGGATGTAAACGATATGCCAGATAAGGTGGGTTCGCTGCGCAGCGCAAGACACGATTTTGTTGAGATAGCAGAAGGACTTGACGCATTATTTGTACACTGGGGCGGCAGTAAGTATGCCTATAATGCTATTAACGGCCGTGATGTAGACCATCTTGACGGAATGGCATACACTCAGAAGTATTTCTTCCGTGATACTGAGCGTACCAATGTTTCCATTGAGCACAGAGGCTATACAACCGGCGAAGCTGTTAAAAAAGGTTTTGAAAAGCTCAATCTGAGACAAGATATAGACAGCAAGTATTCTTCTCCCTTTGCGTTTGCAGATGATGTTCGCACGCCTGACGGAGGCGCCTGTAAAACGGTTGATATCGTTTTTTCAAAATATTGCAACCACACATTTACTTATAACACTTCCGATTCGCTGTATTATAATAATATTAATGGGTCTCCGATGAAGGATGCTGACGGAAAGCAGATGGCAGTAAAGAATGTTATCATTCTCTATTGCGGAATATCCTCTATGGGTGACGATGCAGGCTGTATTGATATGAATCTTACAAGCGGTAGTGGCGTACTTCTTTCAAACGGTGCGTATGAAAATATTACCTGGGAAAAGGGCTCTGCTTCCGATATGCTCAAGCTCTATTCTGCAGACGGCAAGGAACTCCAGCTTAATGCAGGCAAGAGTTATATCGGTCTTGTTCCCAACTCCAACAAGGCTCAGACAGTTATAGGATAACTTGATTTTCTTCAAAAGTGTTGACAATGTAACCTTTGAGTGATATAATTCCAAATAATTTAATAGCTAAACCGTTGAGGCGGAAGTAAAGGTGATGATGCTTCCACAGAGAGTCCGTGTTGCTGAGAGTCGGGCGAAAAACAAGTCATCAAATGGGCCGCTGAGGGTGCAGTCAAATGCGATATTCGCAAAGTATTCTGCAACGTGTGGGCATACGTCAGTTGCCGGGGGTATGTCGGTATCCCGCAAAGGGCACGGTTTTACCGTGAATCAAGGTGGCACCACGGATAATGTTTATTCGTCCTTGACAGAGAATATTTCTGTCAAGGACTTTTATTTTTGCAGGTGATAATTATGAAACTGTTGACAAAACGATGGCGAAACTCAAAGTAATTACTTAAACTCATATCAAACAAAATATTTGGAGGAAACTGTAATGAATTTTAATAATATCGATTTTGACACCTATTTTAAAAACTACCCCGATGAGAATGGCTTTTTCGGAAAGTACGGCGGTTCATATATTTCTGAGGATTTGCAGAAAGCAATGGAGGAGATAACAGAGGCATATTTCACAATCTGTAAGTCCAGCAAGTTTATCAGTGAGCTTCGCAGAATCCGCAAGGATTTCCAGGGCAGACCAACACCTATCTCTCATCTTGAACGTTTGTCTGAGAAGCTTGGAAATGTTCAGCTCTATGTAAAGCGTGAGGACCTTAACCACACAGGCGCACATAAGCTCAACCACTGTATGGGCGAGGCACTTCTTGCAAAGTACATGGGCAAGAAAAAGGTTATAGCTGAAACAGGAGCGGGTCAGCACGGTGTTGCACTTGCGACTGCAGCGGCTTATTTTGGTCTTGAATGTGATATTTATATGGGTTCTGTTGATATCAAAAAGCAGGCTCCCAACGTCGCAAGGATGAAGATTCTCGGCGCCAACGTTGTCGAAGTGACACACGGTCTTGCAACGCTCAAAGAGGCTGTTGATGCAGCGTTTGCAGCTTATGCAAAAGAGTATAAGGACAGCATTTACTGTATCGGCTCTGTTCTCGGACCTCATCCGTTCCCGATGATGGTGCGTGATTTCCAGAGCGTTGTCGGTATTGAGGCAAGAGAGCAGTTTCTTGAGATGACAGGCGAGCTGCCTGATGCTATTGTCGCTTGTGTCGGCGGCGGTTCAAACGCTGCAGGCTTCTTTGCAGGCTTTTTAAATGACCCTGTTGACATCTACGGCGTTGAGCCGCTCGGCAGAGGACCTGCGCTCGGCGACCATGCAGCGAGCCTTAAATACGGCGAAGAGGGTATTATGCACGGCTTCAACAGCATCATGTTAAAGGACGAAAACGGCGAGCCCGCACCGGTTTATTCTGTAGCGAGCGGTCTTGACTATCCGTCATCGGGACCCGAACACGCCTTCCTGCACGACATCGGCAGAGTTAAGTATGACGTGGTAGACGACGATGAAACTGTTGACGCATTCTTCACTCTTTCAAAACTTGAGGGTATCATCCCTGCGATTGAAAGCTCACACGCAGTAGCATACGGAATGAAGCTTGCTGAGAAGATGGGCAAGGGCTCAATTCTTATCAATCTCTCCGGCAGAGGCGATAAGGATATGGATTATATCATTGAGAAGTACGGAATAAGATAATTTAAAAGCAGAGTTGATTTTTCAACTCTGCTTTTTTGTTTGTTCAAATATTTCTTTGGCCCGAACTATAAGAGCGTTACTGTCGTTCGGGATTTTTTCGTCAATTACCTCTTCCAGCAATGCGGAGAGCACAGCACCTAAATCCTTGCCCTCGGGTATACCGTGGTTTATCAGCGTGCGGCCGTTGACAGCAAGACTTTTGAGCGTCAGACACGGCTCAAGTGCAGCGAGTTCTTTTGCCAGCTGTTCTGCGGCGGCTATCGATTCAAGCCTGAAATGGTATTCGGGCGACTGCGAAAGCACATCTGCACGCATGACTTGAAGAAGCTTAATCGTTCTTTCAAGGCCAAACCGAGCAAGATATTTTTTCATTCGTTCGGACTTCTCGTAAAGCTCCCAGCGGTCATGGTTATCAATAAGGAACAAAACCTCATCACGAAACTTGTTCGGTAACTTCAGTTGTGCCAAAATGTCTGCAGCAATTTCAGCGCTTACCTTTTGATGGCCGTAAAAATGGGCCCTTCCTTTTTCGTCAAAAGTTTTGGACGCAGGTTTTCCGCTGTCGTGCAAGAGCATTGCAAAACGCAAAACAGGGTCAGGGGATATACTTTCAAGCGAAAAAAGCGTGTGCTCATATATATCGTAACAGTGGTGCGGGTTGTCGTGGCTGTTTTTATACATCGGTTGAAGCTGCGGTAAAACGGTGAACAGTACGTCCGAAAAATCGGACAGCACTCTGTGTGCACCTGCTCCGCAGATGAGTCTAAGCAGCTCTTTTGAAATCCGCTCAACTGATATATTTTTAAGCAAATCTTTGTTTTTGTGTATGCTATCGGCGGTTTCGGGGTCGATTGTAAAGTCAAGAACGCTTGCGAAGCGAAGCCCACGCAGAATTCGCAGAGCATCCTCGTTGAAACGTCTGTCTGCATCGCCTACACAGCACACAACGTTGTTTTTTAAATCCTCTTTCCCGCCAAAGGGGTCTGATATGCCTGATGACGGACTGTATGCCATGGCGTTTACGGTGAAGTCACGTCGGGCAAGGTCGGCGGTAAGGTCGCAGGTGAACTCGACAGTTTTCGGGTGCCTGTTGTCTTCATATTCGCCGTCAAGACGAAAGGTTGTTATCTCAAGCGCAGATGAGTCTATGACTACTGTCAGCGTGCCGTGCTGTATACCTGTTTCAATGCAGTGAAAACCTGAAAAAACCGACTTCATCTGCTCAGGTGTCGCAGAGGTGGTGATGTCCCAGTCATCGGGCGTTTTGCCAAGGAGCGAATCCCGCACGCAGCCGCCGACGGCATAGGCTTCAAAGCCCGCAGCTTCGAGCAGCGAGATAGCTTTTTGCACATTTGTCGGCAGTTTTATCTTCATTTGGGCACCCCTTTCTGTTTACAATATTAACATTTTATCTTATAATAATCAATGTTAAAAATATTTGACGGCAAAGGAGACTTAACCTTGAATATACAGATTTTTGGCAAATCAAAGTGTTTTGATACAAAGAAAGCAGAGCGCTATTTTAAGGAGCGCAGAATAAAGTATCAGCTCATAGACGTTGCAAAGTACGGCATGAGCAAGGGTGAATATAACAGCGTTAAAAATGCCGTAGGCGGTATGGACAAGCTTTTTGACGAGAAGACAAAGGCTTATGAGGAGCATTTTATAAAGTATCTCGCTTCGGCAGAAGCGAAGGAAGAAAAACTGCTCGAACATCCTGAGCTTTTTAAAACACCGATAGTTAGAAACGGCAAGCAGGCGACGGTCGGCTACTGTCCTGATGTGTGGAAAACCTGGGAATAAACAGGCTTTCTTTTTTCGACACTATGTGATATACTTTTCTCAATTGAATATGGGAACATCAGGCGTCAATGTTCAGCTACAGAGCCGGACTGCGACTTAATAAGGAAACGGGTGCAAATCCCGTGCGAACTCGTCGCCGTGACGGAGAAGTCCGCACACATTATGTCACTGAGAAATCGGGAAGGCGTGTGCGGGTGTTGATACCAAAGCCGGAAGACTTACCTGCTGATTCGTACAAAGAGCCACGAGACCCTGGCGTTCGTACAAGAAAGCCTCTTTTGCCCTTTTAAGGAGGTGCAGACCGAGAAAAATTGCGCAAGACAAGGCGCAGGGTTCTGACAACAAGGGAGTGTACTTTGTGTACTCGACCGAGGTTGGCAGGTTCCTGCAACGCAGTAAGCAAACCACAGAGTGTTTTGTGGTTGCACGATTTTTCGATGGTCTATGGCTTTTATTGTATTTTCCTCCGCCTTTGTACTGAGCGTTCCATGTTCAAAAAAAGGAAAGGAGGTTATTTTTATGAGCGGAAAAAAGTCCAATAAAAAAATTATAGCTATTGTATGTGTTTTGTTCGCAGTTTTACTTGCCGCATCAGCTTTAGTTTTTCATTTCTTTGGTCCCAACGCAGAACAGGGCTCCAAGGAGATAACTGTTGAGATTGTCTTTGCACAGGGAGACTCAAAAACAGTCGAGATAAAAACTGATGCCGAATACCTCAGAGGTGCTTTGGAGGAAAAGAACCTCGTCGAGGGAGAAGACGGTCCTTACGGTTTGTTTGTAACTGCGATTGACGGCGTTACTGCCGACAGCTCAAAGGAGCAGTGGTGGTGTTTTACAAAGGGCGGCGAAACTATGACAACAGGCATTGATTCAACGCCAATTAAGGACGGTGATAAGTATGAAATCACCCTCAAAACAGGCTACGATTACTAAATCGGGCGTTCGTAACGGTCTGATTGACTCGGCGGTTTTTGCGTTGCTTGGAGCGCTTCTTATTGTTGTGCAGGTGGCACTTGCCTTTTTGCCGAACATAGAGCTCGTTTCGATATTGTTAATCGTATACACTACAGTTTTCGGCTTTAAGGCACTCATACCGACAGCGGTATTCGTCGTTGCTGAATGGCTTATTTATGGCTTTGGGCTGTGGAGCATAAACTATGTTTATGTTTGGCCGCTGCTGGTTCTCATAGCCTTTTTCTTCAGAAAAAACCGCTCACCGTTGCTGTGGGCATTAATTTCAGGAATATACGGTCTTGCTTTCGGTGCGCTGTGCGCCATAGTGCAGGCGTGCATAGGTGGAGTAGCCTTTGGTGTGTCCTATTGGATAAACGGAATACCGTTTGACCTGCTGCACTGCGCAGGTAATTTTGTAACAGCGCTGCTGCTTTTTAAGCCGCTGAACAGGGCGCTTGAAACAGCGGTCAAAAAAATCGGACGGTTATAAAAAATTAAAGGCAGCCTTGCAGATTTTTCTGCAAGGCTGCTGATTTTATTTTTCAAGCCCTGTCTGCTCAACGAAACTGTGTTCGATGGTTATTACTGTGTAATAGTTATCTCCGAGTTCATTGACACGGCTGTTGACGAGGTCAAATATCTCCATCTTTTTCATTTTACATTTGTGAGGTATAACAAGGTCAAAAATCAGATTTGTGTGTGTAGGTCCGTCAACCATTCTGAAATCGTGCATGGTGAACGAGGGGTCAACGCTCTTGACTATTCCAGCAAGCTTTAAACGCATTTCGTTTATAGCTTCATCATCGACAACAATTGGGTCCATATGTATTACCATATCGATTTTAAACTTGCGTTTTATATCACGTTCAATGCGGTCCACGGTATCGTGGCATTCCATGATATCATCGCTGGCGGGCACCTCTGCGTGTGCGGAGGCGAAAACTCGGCTCGGGCCGTAGTCGTGTACTATCAGGTCGTGAACG
This sequence comes from Clostridia bacterium, assembly GCA_017407995.1. GTDB lineage: Bacteria > Bacillota > Clostridia > Oscillospirales > Acutalibacteraceae > CAG-177. The sequence continues at coordinate 17,107 of JAFQVM010000028.1, forward strand.
CCGACAATGCCGTCATAGGAGAGAATCTCCTCTTCAAGGCTCTTTACGAGTGCGGGGTCGGGGACTTTGCCGAGCAACACACCGAGAGTATCTTTGAATATGCTGATTCCCGTATAGAAAATAAACAGGGCGACAATGATTCCCATGTAGCCGTCGAGCGGGAAAGAAGTGAACTTTGAGAGAATGAGAGCGACCATTGAAACAGCAGTAGCGGCGGTGTCGCTCAGACTGTCCATCATGACGGCACCCACAGCAGGGGAGTTTATCCTTTTGCCGATACTGCGGTTAAAGAGTGCCAGCCATATCTTAGCGCCTATTGACAGAAGCAAAACGATAAGTGCTGCGATGCTGAACTGCACAGGCTCAGGATTGATAATCTTATCAATTGATGAGCGGATAAGTTCAACTCCCATCATAAGAACAAGGAAAGCTACTGCCATAGCACTGATGTATTCAATTCTGCCGTGCCCGAACGGATGCTCCTCGTCAGCGGGTCTGTTTGCGAGCTTGAAGCTGAACAGCGTTACCGCCGAAGAGCCTGCATCGGATAGGTTGTTTACGGCGTCTGCTGTTATGGCGATACTTCCCGTAACCGTTCCTACTATGAATTTCGCCACGGTAAGCAAAATATTGCAGACGATACCGACTATGCCGCTGAGCATACCGTATCTTGCACGTATGACGGGATTTTCGGGCTTGTCGCTGTTCTTGATAAACAGCTTAATTAGAAGCTTTGTCATAAAATCACCTGATTCTCTTATGCACTAAGATTTCTTCGCCAGTGGAACAGATATTGTTGCGCTATTCCGCTGACTCCTTCCATACATTCGGGCAGACCGTCGGGATACAGCTCGCTTACAACCCTGCGCACCCAGACGTCGACGGGAAAGGCATCAACGTCGCCAAAGCCGAACAGCAGTGTACATTCGGCCACCTTTGCGCCTACGCCCTTGATTTTTAAAAGACTGTCACGAATCTCCTGAGCGGGCGCACCTTTGAGGGCCTCAATGTTCACCTCACCCGATGCTACTTTTTGTGCAGCATCTATTATGTATTTATTTCTGAATCCTGCCCTGAGAGGGGCAAGGTCATCCGGTGAGAGAGAGGCTATCGTTTGTGCCGACGGAAAACTGTATCCGCCGCACGGCAGCTTTTCGCCGAAATTCTCACACAGACGGGAGATTATCCCTTTTATGCGGGGAATGTTGTTGTTTTGAGATATGATAAAGGAGCACAGCGCTTCCCATTCATCCTGTTTTAAAAGTCGTATTCCGTGATACACGGAGCAAGCCTCTTTGAGGTGCGGGTCTGAACTGAGTCTGTTGCAGATTTCAACATAGTCACGATTCAGGTCAAAGTAATCAATCCATACTTCTCTTACTTCCTCGGTGCTTTTGCCTAAAAACAGCAAGCTGTCATCTGTTTGGTGCAGAGTAAGTTCTATGCCGTGCGCAATGCCGCTCCAGTCACCGTTTTGTTCAGTCCATCGGAATGCCTGACCGCAGTCTAAAATCAGCGGCAGAGAAAAACAGCGCAGTCCTGTGACAAGAGCACCTTTTTCAGTTTGAATAATATCTTTGTAGTCCAAAAAAGCACCTCATTTTTGATAAAAATTGCTCGCTGTCTGTCGTTGAGTGTCGGTTTTTCACATCTGATGTAAAGCGGATAAAACGCTTTGTATATGCCAAAAAAGACATAAAAAGTTATCCACACAGCGGTTTCGTAGCGTTTTCAAGCTGTTTTAAGCAAGTTATTAACATTTTCCACATAGTTTTCCACATAGCTGAAAAATGTCGAAAAATACAGAATGTATAATTTTTTAACATCACTAATATTTAGGCAATATAAAGGCAAAATAATCAATAGATTATTATATATTTTTACAAGAAAAAAGGGGTACAAATTATGATAAAAGGGGTTAATCGACAGGTTGTGGAAATCACACAGACAAAGTGCGAATATTTCGAAAAGGTATTGTTTTTTATCAAGCCTGAATATGCCGCAACAAGTGAAGGGACGCTCAGAGAAAGAGCCTCACTCATAGCTGACAGCGCCGGAATACCACCTGCGAGCAAACTTAAAAGACAGAAGCTTCTTTCCGCTTTGAAGCTCTGTGCAGCCGCTTTGGCAGGGGCGGGAGTCAGCGCAGCAATTTCATTACTGCTTTGAGCCGTAGGAGCAAAAATCTTTCATAACGCAGCGCAGGCAGTCAGGTCTGCGGGCAACGCAGACAGCTCTGCCGTGAAGTACGCATCTGTGGCAAAAATCGTTGCTCTTTTCCGGCGCTATAATCTTTTTTAGCTCCGCTTCAACCTTTGCTGGGTCTTTTGTGTTGACAAGCCCCAACAGATTTGAGATTCTGATAAGATGCGTGTCGGCAACAATTGCGGGCTTGCCGTATACGTCTCCGCAGATGAGATTCGCAGTCTTTCTGCCGACACCGGGAAGCTTTAAAAGTTCATCGATACTGTCGGGCACTTTGCTGTCATACTTTTCAATAAGCATTTGACACATACCCACAATATCCCGTGCCTTAGCTCTGAAAAAGCCACAGGAGTGGATGATTTCCTCAACCTCCGATACGGGAGCAAGAGCTAAGGACTCAAGAGTGGGAAAACGCTCAAAAAGAACGGGCGTTACAAGGTTTACACGTGCATCTGTGCATTGAGCAGAGAGGCGTACGGCGATAAGGAGTCTGTACGGCTCGGTCTCTGTAAGGGAGCACAGAGCTTCGGGATATTCTTTTTCAAGAGCCGCCACAGCGAGGGCGGCTTTTTGTTTTTTAGTCATAAGAAACTTCCTTTCAAGGGAGGGTAGAATTTATTCACCGATAATAACATATGAAAACGGCAGCTCAAAGCGTGCTTTTATTTGCAGGCCCGCATTTTTCATGCAGTATTCGATGTTCTCAGGTGTATCGGGATAAATACGAACACGTCGAGAGCCGGCGTCTATGTATTTGTCTTGATTTTTATCTATTGAAATTACAAGCCTGCCGCCTTTTGACAGAAGTCCGGTGGCGTGGGCTATGGCTTTCGCCTTATCTTCAAAATGCATGAAGGTAAGCGACGAGTAAATGACGTCAAAGGAGCGTTCCGGCTGCCAGAGCAGAAAATCTGCGCAGATGAGATTTACGTTACTAAAGCAAGCAAGATGTCCTTTTGCAACTTCTACGGTTTTTGCGGATATATCAATGCCCGTAAGGCTTTTGCAAAGCGGTGCTGTGCGTACGGCGAGCCTGCCTGTTCCAACACCTATTTCGAGCACGGATTCATTTTTCGTAAGACCCAGAGCATCAATAAACTCTTTGCCGTCCCACTTATCCATATATTCCTTTAGCGGTTCAGGGTCATAGACGGGGTCGTTGCCCTCATCAATGAGAGCGTCGTAGTGAGTTACGACATCCGCTGTTTTAGCCTTTTTAAAAAGCTTCATAGCTGTTACCTACCTGTTGAAGATACAAAATATTATATCATATCTTTTGTCCTTAGCAAAGATGTATTTTACGGTTTGTGTTTGCGTTGATTTTACTAAAGCAATGTTTGACGTTATAATTTTTTCGTGATATAATATATCGATATAAAAATTTATTAAGGTGATGCAAACGATGGATACAAAAGTCAGTTATATCGCTACCGTAATTATTCCTGTTTACAACAGGGGAGATATGGTACACATGGCATTTAATTCTCTCATTGCTCAAACGATACCTTTTGAGAAGCTTCAGGTTTTAATCGTCAACGACGGTTCTACCGATGATTCGTTGACAACCTGTGAAAAGCTTGCAGAGCCATATGACAATGTTTTTGTTCTGGACAAGCCCAACGGAGGACTTAGTTCGGCAAGAAACTTTGGCTTGGCTCATGCTGAGGGTAAGTATATCTTCTATCTCGATGACGATGATATGTTGACTCCCGAGACGATAGAAAAGGTTACAGAATTTTTTGACACTTGTTATGATGAGGTTGACTTAGTAACATATAGAATCGCACGGTACACAAACGGAGTAAAGAACAAATGGAATCATTTCCGTTATAAGATTTTAAAGGAAACCGGTGTATACGACCTCAATGAATTCCCGTCTGCACTTCAGACAACGATAAATGTCTGTGTTAAAAACATGTTTGCGGACAATCAGCTGTTTGATGAAACCGTCGGATACATGGAGGACCAGGTTTATAACAATGCTATTCTTTCAAAGAGACTCAAACTCGGTTTCTGTGCCGAGGGTGAGTATATGTATAACCGTCATTTAGACAGCATTGTTTCTTCATCTTCGAGTGCATACAACTGTTTTGAGAAGCTTATTAAATATTTTGAGACTCTCTTTTCACAGTTCGAACAAGTTCCCGCATATTTGCAGTGCAGCTTTTTGCACAACCTAAATTACCGTATGTCGGAGAATGCTCTTTTCCCGTATCACTATAACGAGAGTGACTTTGATGCGGCGATGAACAGAATATCCAAGTTGCTTGAAAAGGTCGACGAAGAAACGCTGTTCACAAAGTTCCCGATGGACGATTTTTACAGAGCATATTTTTACAGCCTTAAACCCAACAAGAAGTCGACTATTGAGTTTCTCCCGCAGGCTCAGCAGCTTAAGCTCAATGACGACGTTCTTATGGAGAGGACAAACGTCACTTTTGTTGTCAGAAGATTTTATTTTACAGGCGACAAAGTAAGATTTATAGGCTATCTCAGAACGCCGTTCTTCCTGTTCAGCGAAAAGCCGGAAGCATACGCAGTATTTTCCGACGGCAAGGAGAACGAAGAGCTTTCACTTTACCCGTCTTCGTTCTGCTATTACTACTGCGACCACAAGTGCGCAAGGAACTGGTCATTTGACTTTACTTTGGAGCTTGACCGCAGTGTGGACTTCAATTTTGTTTGCAAGATAAACGGCATAGAGTATCCGTGCAGATATGAGTTTAGTACGGCTGTTGCCACAAAGCCCAACAGTCCCGGGTTTATCTACCTTAAGAATCAGACCCGTATCCAGCTTAAGGACGATGTTTTTAAAGTAAATAAGCTCTCATCTTTAAAATATAAGTTCAAGAATTTCAAGAGAATTATTCATCTTCTGCTTACATCACCCAAGGAGGGTCTTACCTATATAGGAGTAAGACACCTTAAAAAGCATGATATATGGCTGTATAATGACAACCTGTATACCGTCAAGGATAACGGCTATTATCAGTTTAAGCATGATTTTAACAAGAATGATTCAGTCAAGAGATATTTCGTTCTCGACGGCGACCCCAAGAGAATGGACGGTCTTTTCACAAAGGAAGAAAAGAAGCATGTTGTAAAGTTTGCATCGCTTAAGCACAAGCTGCTTTACCTGGCAAGCAAAAAGATACTTACCTCTTTCTGCGAGGCTTCGTCCTTTACTCCGCTTATACCCAAGCACAGAAGAGCGTTTTTCGACTTGATGGATTTTGAAGTCGTATATCTGCAGCACGGTATTCTACATGCCACAACACCTACAAAGTACTCAAAGGACCGTGTGTTCGTGGACAGAATTGTTGTTTCCTCTTTCTTTGAGCTGGAGAGTTTTGTTTCCAATTACGGCTATAACAAAGAGGAGCTCATTCCTGTGGGTATGCCCAGATATGACTATACGGACATAACAAAAACACCTCAGCCCAAGATTCTCTATGCTCCCAGCTGGCGTGATAAGCTTATAGGAAAGTATGTCCGCAGAGCAAGAGTGTATAATGATGCTGTTTTGAGCAAGTCCACATATTATAAAGGAATCGTTGCATTTTTAACGAACCCTGACCTTCTTGCAGCACTTGAAAAATATGATGTTACAATAGACTTTAAGCCGCATCCTAATTTTAGAGGCTATGCGCATCTTTTTGAGCCGTTCCTGAATGAGCGCATAAAGTTGGCAGAGCCCAATGTTGCTCTTGAGGATTACAGTTTGTTTATAACTGACTTCTCAAGCTTTAACTTCGACTTTTTGTATCAGGGCAGACAGTTGATGTATTTTGTACCTGATTACGACGAGTTTAAGTGCGGAGCCGTAACCTTCTACAGAGACCTTGACTTGAAGTTCGAGGACGGTTTCGGTGATTTTGCAAAAACAGCAGAGGATGCCGCAAAGTTCACAATTGACCGTATTGAGTGCGGATTCCAAACAGATAAGAAATATAAAGACCGAATTGATAATTTCTTTATTACAAAGGAAAAGCACTGCGAGAAGCTATATGATTATTTGATGAAGGACTAATAGATAACAGATTACCCGCCCACAGATTTTTGTGAGCGGGTAATTTTATTTTCAGCTATTTATATCAGAATGTCGGTCAAGCCAATCGTTTGCCGCTTGCGCTATGCCTTTGAGCGCATCGCCGCCAAATGGATTGTCTATTCCTGCAGCTTTGCACAGACCCGTGAAGCTCTCGAGTCCGCCGAGAGAAACGAATTTCATATAGCGCTCCCATGCATCATTATAATCCTGCTGTGACAGCGCCCAGAATTCGAGGGCAGCGGTCTGCGCAAGGCAGTAATCTATATAGTAGAACGGATAGAGATATATGTGAAGCTGACGTTGCCAGCCTCTGCCTTGCGAATAAAACGGAACATCGCCGAAATCCATGTGCGGACGGTACTTCTTTTCAAGTTCCAGCCAACGGCTGTGACGTTCCTGAGGTGTGAGATTCGGCTCGTCGTAGACTATGTGCTGAAACTCATCAACCATCGAGCCATAGGGCAGGAATACGAGAGCGCTTTCAAGGTGCATAAAGCGTGAACGGTCTGAGTCATCGCCGTAAAACAGCTTGTGCCACGGCCATGCGAAAAATTCCATGGACATCGAGTGAACTTCGCATGACTCCATTGTAGGACTTAATTGTTCGGCAAGCTCCATCTTGTCACGCACGCTGTAGTATGCAAAGGCATGGCCTGCTTCGTGGGTAAGCACATCGACATCGCCTGATGTGCCGTTGAAGTTTGAGAAAATAAACGGGGATTTGTAGTCGAGAATCTCCGTGCAGTAGCCGCCTGCAGCCTTGCCCTTTTTTGAAAGAACATCCAGCAGTTCATTGTCGTACATAAAGTTTATAAACTCGGCAGTCTGCTCGCTCATCTGTTCATACATGGTCTTGCCCGCATTGAGAATGTCGTCGCTTGAACCCATGGGTGCGGGGTTACCCTGACGGTATCCGAAAGGCTCATCGTAAATTTTCATATCCTCAATGTCGATACGTTTTGATTGCATCGCTTTAAGCCTTGATACAACGGGTACAACATCACGCTCTATGCGGCTGCGGAAAAGCGAAACGTCAGAAGCATTATAGCAGTTTCGTGTCTGACGGCAGTATGCAAGCTGAGTAAACGATTCAAAGCCCAATTCTTTTGCGATTTTTGTACGGCAGCGAACCAGCGAGTCAAATATGCGGTCAAGCTCTTCTGCGTGGCTCATATAAAATCCGCTTTCGGCAAGAAACGCCGCATGACGAATTTCTCTGTCGGCATTCTCTTTATATGGCGCCAGCTGTGCGAGGCTTAATTTTTCCCCTTGAAATTCTATCTGTGCGGAAGCTATCAGCTTTTGATATTCGCTGGCTAAGCGGTTTTCCTCCTGCAGGTCAGGAATTATTTCGGGTTTAAAGCATTTGTTTGACAGCTCGGCGTTTATAAACAACAGCTTTCCGTACTTTTCTTCAAGCTGTGGCCTGAGCGGACTTTCGAGCATAACCTTTGTAAACTCCTGGTCGCTCTCCTCTATAATGGGCGAATTCTCATCATAAAAATCGTTTTCGCCGTCGTAAAACTCGTCAGCGGTGTCTATTGTGTGGCGAATCATGGCTATAGTTGCCATTGAATTTGTGTGAGAAAGAATGTTTTGATATTCCGATATTGCAGCAGAGGCTTCGGGGATGCCTTTTGCATCACGAAGCTTTTGAGCGGCGGCATCTATGCCTGCGGTGACCTTGGCGATATCAATACGCTCATACGGCATATCACAAAATTTCATATAAAAACCTCCGTTAAAGGGACTTTGTTTAACTCTTATTTTATCAGCACAGCAGCAAAAAGTAAATTGTATTTTGTTTTTCTTGCTACGGGATAAAAGCGGTGATATAATAAAATCATAAGGAGGGACGTGCCCGATGAAAAGAAAACTTGACGGAACATTTTTTGAGTTTCGGCATCACAACACCGCCGAGGGCAAATACTGGAATCCTGCTTTGGAAACCTTTAAAGCGGAGGATTGGCGGCGCAAGGTACGGGAGATTTCAGAGCTTGGCATGGAGTATATAGTAGTCATGGCTACAGCACTCTATGACAGATGTTATTTTAAATCTTCGGTTTTCCCGTTTGCCGATATGCCATGTGCAGACCCGATTGAGGAGTTGCTCAGCGAGGCGGATGAGTGTGGAGTAAAGGTTTTTCTCGGCAACGGCTTCTATGGCGATTGGACAAAACCGCACCAGAATATGACGAGCAGCGAAATTATCGACCGTACATTCAAGGCTATGGATGAGCTGACAGCACTTTATGCTCACCACAAAAGCTTTTACGGCTGGTATTTTCCGGACGAGACTTGTATTATTTTGCGCTTTTCAAAGGATTTTATGAAGTATGTGAACCTTTGTTCCGCACGCTGTGCTGAAATAACTCCCGATAAAAAGACCCTCATCGCACCCTACGGCACAAATCTGACACTTACAAACGAGCGTTATGTGAGAGCGCTTACCGAGCTTGATGTTGATTTTATCGCCTATCAGGACGAAATCGGCGTTAAGAAAACGAAAGTAGGTAGAAGTGCGAAGCTTTTTGAGAAGCTCAGAAAAGCGCACGACAAAGCAGGTCGCTCCGAGCTGTGGGCAGATATTGAGCTGTTTGATTTTGAGGGCATGGTCTACAAAAGTGCTCTGATTCCCGCAACAATTGAGCGTATAAGCCGTCAGATTGAAAATGTTGCTCCCTTTGCCGATAAGATTATCGGATATCAGTATTTAGGGCTTATGAACCCTGCAGATTCGCAGTCCTTTGCAGGACATCCCGATTCAGTGAAGTTTTATGAAGATTATAAAAAACATATAAATAAATGAGGTATTGCTATGATTAAAAATGAACTTCTGGACTATGATATTTTTCCAAAGGTTTTTCCTTGCGGAAAGGCTGTCGAGGTATGTATCAAACCGTTAGGAGCGCACGTAGCTTTCACAGAGGATGAGTATACCGTAACCGTTCAGCAACTTGACGAGGGCGACATAAGAAATTATCCCGAGCGCAATAATTGTGTCGAGTATAAGCTGAGCCCTTGTGAGGACGGCTGTCTGCGTTTTACACATACATACGACGGCGAGCAGCAGCACTTCATAAAGATTTTAAAAGACGATAAACGCATTGTACGATTGAGTGTCTATTCGCTTTTTGAGGACCTTGTGGGTCGCTATCCGTTTATGGGAGATTTGCATATGCACACTTTCCGTTCAGACGGTAAGCAGGCACCGGCAATCGTTGCGGCAAACTATCGCCGTCACGGCTACGACTTCCTTGCCATAACCGACCACGAGCTGTATTATCCTTCGCTTGAGGCCATGAACGCATATAAAGATGTTCCGATTGAGTACACTCTTGTCCCCGGTGAAGAGGTGCATATGCCCAAAGCTCCCGGTGCGATAAACGATGTTCATATCGTAAACTTCGGTGGCTCTTACAGCGTCAACGCTCTTGTAGAGGGCGAGCAGACGGAAGAAGTCGGCAAAGATAAGGCTCTGCGCTCATTGGACGGCATTTGTCCTGAGGTCATGACTCCCGAAGAGTACCGTGAAGAGGTACGTGAACTTCAAAAAACTCTCGATATTCCCGAAGGAGTTGAGGGCTTTGCATACGCTTCATGTGTGTGGATTTTCAACCACATTAAAAAGGGTAACGGACTTGGCATATTCTGTCATCCGTATTGGATTTCAAACGTTTTTCAGGTGCCCGAAACCTTTGTTGAATACATGATGGAAACTCAGCCGTTTGATGCGTTTGAGGTGCTCGGCGGTGAGAACTATTTTGAGCAAAACGGATTGCAGACCGTCCGCTATTATGAGGACAGAGCAAAGGGCAGACGATATCCTATTGTCGGCAGCACTGACAGCCACAACTCAACCGAGCATAATGAGAATGCATATGTTGCTTCAACAATAGTATTTTCTCCCGAAAATACCCGTGAGGCACTCATAGCATCAATAAAAGATTTTTACAGCGCAGCAGTAGACGGCATCAGCAAGGAATTCCGCATAGTCGGCGAGATGCGTTTTGTGAGATACGCTTGCTTCCTTATGCAGGAGTACTTCCCGCTTCATGACGAGCTCTGCTTTGAAGAGGGCAGACTGATGAAAGCATATGCCTGCGGCGACGAGAGCGCAGCTGAGGACTTGAAGCACATCAGCGGCAGAATGAAGCGCCAGAGAGAGAAGTATTTTAAGTTTTAAGATTAGAATATAGCAAAAGACCACGCTCAATTGGGCGTGGTCTTTGTTATAGTTGAAACTTATATGTTAAAAAAAACAGCAGCGATTTTCGCTGCTGTTTTTTTTGTTATGTAAGTCCAAGCTTTTTCGCCATCTCTGCAGTTTTGAGCTCAAGCAGTTTTGAAACGCCGTCTTCCTGCATGGTGACACCGTAGAGGACATCTGCTTCTTCCATTGTTCCTCGGCGGTGCGTGATGAGAATGAACTGGGTGTTTCTTGTCATCCTGCGTACATACTGTGCGTAGCGGGTGACGTTGACATCGTCAAGCGCCGCCTCAACCTCGTCGAAGATACAGAACGGAGCGGGTGTGACCTTGAGTATAGCAAAGAGCAGTGCGATTGCTGAAAGTCCTTTTTCACCGCCCGAAAGCAGGTCGATATTCTGAACGTTTTTGCCCGGGGGCTGAACCTTAATGTCAATTGCGCACTCAAGCACATCAAGCTGATTTTCAAGAATAAGCTCTGCTTTTCCGCCTCCGAAAAGTTCAGCAAAGGTCTGACCAAAGAGAGTGTTTATCTTGTTGAACTGCTCTCTGAATCTCTCAGACATCTTACCCGTAAGCTCGGTTATCATTTTGATAAGTTCAGTACGGGAGTTTTCTATATCGTCTATCTGGGTTTTCATAAACTCATAACGCTCAGAGACTTCCTTGTATTCCTCAATTGCGCCGACATTTACGTTGCCCAATGCACGGATTTTACCTTTGATTTCGTTCAATGTGCGCTGTGCCTTTGAAGCATCCTCAATGACGATTTCCAAAGCCTGTGCTTCACGGAGAGTCAGCTGATATTCGTCAAAGAGCTTGTTCTGAGCATCTTCAAGCTCGTGTTGCATGACGTCACGGCGCTCTTCAAGCCTTGCACGCTCGCCTGAGAGAAGTTCTCTGCGGGCGCTCTTTTCACGCTCGGTTGAGCGAAGCTTTGTGCTGTCTGCTTCAACAGAGCTACGCTTCTGGGCGAGAGCCGCAATTTCGTCTTTGGACTTTGCAGCATCCTCACGCAGAGCTGCAGCTTCAGCGGTAAGATGTTCAATAAGCAGTTTTGTTTCTGCCATCTGCTCGTTTATGGCTTCAATCTCCGCATTGAGCTCGTCAGCATGACCCTCGTGTGAGCTCTTACGACGGCGGAGACTATCAATATTTTCCTCTTTTGCCTGAATATCTTTTTTAAGCTCAACAATCTGAACGTTGATGACGGATTCTTCCTCGGCATTTTTCTCTTTGCCGGAGAGAAGCTCATTACGGCGCTCCTCGATGTCGGTGAGCTTATCTTTGATGTTTTGAGCTTCGATGTTCAGCTCGTCAATCTTCTTTTGAGCCTGAGCGACTTCCTCTTCAAGCTTTGCGGTACGCTCGGCAGAGTTGCGTTTTTCAGCTTCAAGGTCGTTGAGGGCTGAAACAGCGGTGTCAACTTTGTCGTTTATGAGGCGAAGCTCGCTCTCACGGCGAATCTTCTCCTCCTGAGCCTTTTGAAGCTCGGCAAGTATGCCGTCATAGTCAGCCTGCGCAGCCGAAACCTCGGAGAGCATATTTTTATGCTGTTCCTGGCGGGTCTCGTAATCCGCCTCAAGCTTTGAAACGGTCTTTTTGAGCTGTTCAATATCGTTACCACGGCTTAAGATGCCCGCGTTCTGACCTCTTGAACCACCGGTCATTGAACCGCCGGCGTTCATGACCTGACCGTCAAGGGTAACTACCTTGAAACGGTGACCGAAACGCTTTGAAATAGCTATAGCACTGTCAATATTATCAGCGACAGCGGTGTGGCTTAAAAGGTTTTTGATTATCTCCGAATACTTGTCATCACAAGTGAGGAGCTTGTCCGCCATGTCGATAAATCCGGGACAAGAATCAATGCCGTCCTCTTTTAACGGACGTGATTTTATAGTGGTCATCGGCAGGAAAGTAGCACGTCCTGCACGGCTCTCCTTAAGATAGCCGATAGCACGCTTTGCACTGCCTTCATCGTTGGTTACAATGTGCTGAACAGCGGCACCGAGTGCGGTTTCAACAGCTACGGCATATTTCGCCTCAACATTTATGAGCTGAGATATGGGACCGTGAATACCCGGAAGAACTCCGCGCTTTGCCTCACGCATAACGGCTTTAACGCTGCCCGAATAACCCTCCATGTTCTTTTCGAGGTCCTCAAGCATCTTGATGCGTGCCTGCTTCTGGTGAATGTCAAGCGCTGCGGCATCAAGCTCACGGCGCATTTTGTCTGCCTTGTCAGCCCTTGAACGGACTAACATTGAATAGCCGTCAATGGAGTTGTTGATGGATTCTATGTTTTCTTCGCAGTCACGAAGATTCTTTTCACATACAGCACTCTGTTCACGCAGAGCCTCAAGCAATCCGCCTCTAGAGGCTATAACCTCATCGACGGTGTCAAGTCTTGCCGTAATCTCGTCAGCAGAGGAACGAGCGGTGGTCTTTTCAATCTGAGCTTGTGAAAGGCGTGAATTCACCTCTTCAAGCTCAGCGGTAGCAGCATCTGTCTGCTCAGTAAGAGAGGCTTCTTCCTCTTTGAGCTTGCCTGTGTTGTCAAGAAGCAAAAGCAACTGCTCCTGATTTGAGCGGATTTCAGCTTGGATTTTCTCTATCTCGCTGACGGCTTCATTTATCTGCTCGTCAATATGCTGTTCGGTGGCAGTTGTTGCCTCCATATCTTTCGTGATACGGTCAATTGTTTCGAGGTTATGCTGAATATTGTTGTTTTCAACAGCGATTCGTCCGTCTATAGCGGTTGCCTGCTCCTCAAAAGATGCGGACTGCTGACGGATTTCTTCTATCTTAACAGTTATCTCACTGCCTGCGGCAATGAGCTCTTCAATCTGTTGAGCTATTTCGCTCAGTTCACGCTCTGCCTGCTCATATTCAGCGGCAGCAAGGGTGATTTTATCTTCCTGAGTTTTAAGCCCTTCACGGGACTTCTCAATTGTGCGCAGCCAAAGACCGATTTCAAGCTCACGCTTTTCGCCGGCAAGAGTCAAGAACTTCTGAGCCTTTTCACTCTGAGTTTTAAGCGGACCTACACGTCCCTCAAGTTCGGAGAGAATATCACGCAGACGAACAAGATTTTCTTCAGCCTGTTCAAGCTTGCGGGTAGCGTCTGCACGGCGGTAGCGGAAATGGGAGATACCTGCAGCCTCTTCAAGCATATCACGTCTTTGAGATGAGCGTGATGCAATAAGGTCAGCTATACGTCCCTGGCTGACCATTGAATAGCCGTCACGTCCGAGACCGGTGTCCATAAACAGCTCGTGAATGTCCTTAAGTCTGACCGTTTCGCCGTTTAAAAGGTACTCGCTCTCACCTGAGCGGTAGTAGCGACGGGTGACGGAGACGTCATCTTTTTCGCAGTTGTTTAAGGTGCGGTCGGAGTTGTCAAGACGCAGAGTGACCTCCGCAAAGCCCTGGGGCTTGCGAAGAGATGTTCCGCCAAAAATTACGTCCTCCATTCTTGAGCCTCGCAGGCTCTTTGAGGACTGCTCGCCCAAAACCCAACGAACAGCATCGGAGATATTACTCTTTCCCGAGCCGTTGGGGCCTATAACAGCGGTTATGCCTTTGCCGAATTCGAGCGAAGTCTTGTCCGGAAAGGATTTGAAGCCCTGCAATTCGAGTGCTTTTAATACCATGTGAGCTCCTGCCTTTTATGTACTTATTTACCAGTATATTTTAACTCAAAATACCACTAAAAATCAACCGTTTGTTTCTATTAGTATATCTCTTCCCGAAAGGCTGCTGTCAGCCTTAACTGTACAGTCATATCCGAGCTTTTTAAGTTCAGTTATATTGCTTTTCCTCTGTCCTGCCGCCTTTGAAATATCGGTTGACGGGACAAATATTATATATTTTCCGTGTGGCTTGTCCGAAAGAGCGGTAGTTATTTTATCAAAATATATCCGGTTTTCGCACAGCTCCCTGAAAGCGGGATGATATGCGCCGGCAATATATCCGCTTTCAACGTCGCCGCCTGAGTGAAGTCCGAGCCGTATAACTGTTATATTCGCTTCTTCAAACATCAAAAGAAGCTTTGCACAGAGTTTGGCGGCACTCTCTACCGTCTGCGGATTGTATTCACCGCTCTGATAAAGCTCAGCGAGCGGGGTGTCCTTTAAAACGACGGTTGGATAAATGCGCACGGTCTTGGGTTTAAGTGCGATTATATCTTTTGCTGTGCATATGCTCTCATCATCGTCTGAGCCGTAGAGACCCGTCATCATCTGGAGCCCCAGCTCAAAGCCACGGCTTTTGAGAAGATTTGATGCTTTTATTATATCTTCTCTCGTGTGACCTCGGCGGTTGAGGGATAGCACCTTGTCGTCGGTGCTTTGTGCGCCGAGCTCCACAGCGGTTACATTGTATTTTTTTAATATATCGCAGATTTCATCGTTTATCGCATCGGGTCTGGTTGAGATGCGAATGCCTTTAAATCCGCCGTTGCCGATAAACGGCTGTGCGGCCTGAAGCAAAGAAATCATATAATCTCTGTCAATGGCGGTAAAACTGCCACCGAAAAAAGCTATCTCAC
This sequence comes from Clostridia bacterium, assembly GCA_017407995.1. GTDB lineage: Bacteria > Bacillota > Clostridia > Oscillospirales > Acutalibacteraceae > CAG-177. Next base: position 32,124 of record JAFQVM010000028.1, read on the forward strand.
CGTTGCTTGCGAGTTCGGCCGAGTATTTGAGGGCTGTTTTTGCAGCATCTTCAACGTCCTGCGGTGTAGGCTGAGAGCTTTTGCCCGAAATGCTCTTCTGGTTGCAAAAACTGCATTGGTGCGGACAGCCTGCGTGCGGAACAAAAATCGATACGTTTATATGCTTCATGATTTGAGCCCCATAAGCTCAAGAGCTTCTTTTGCAGCCGCCTGCTCGGCAATCTTCTTGCTTCGACCGCTGCCTCTGCCGATTACGTTGCTGTTGAGGTGAACTTCCACATCAAAGGTCTTGTTGTGGTCAGGTCCGCTCTCACCGACAAGGACATATTCAACCGCCTCTTCGGGATTACGCTGAACTATCTCCTGCAACGTAGTCTTATAGTCAGTTATGACGGGTTTTACAACGTCCGCCTTGTCGATAAAGCGAAGAACGAACTTTTTTGCAGGCTCGATTCCGCCGTCAAGATATATTGCGGCGAGAACAGCCTCAAAAGCATCCGCCAGAATAGAGGGTCTCTCCTTACCGCCGGTAAGAATTTCGCCCTTGCCAAAGAGCAGGTATTCACCTATTTCAAGCTCTCTTGCAAAGCCGGAAAGGGACTTCTCACACACGAAAAATGCACGGCGCTTAGTAAGCTCACCCTCAGGCAGATGTTTGAAATGCTCAAAGAAGTGTTCGGCGGAAATAAAGCCGAGCACGGAATCGCCCAAGAATTCAAGTCGCTCATTGCAACGGGTACCGTCCTGCTTTTCGTTGGCATAAGACGAGTGAGTCAGAGCCTCACAGAGCAGTTGCTTGTTCTTAAAAGTATATCCTATTTTCTTTTCAAGTTCTCTGTTATCCATTTCGGTATCTCCGAAGATTAATTATTATTACTCTGCGATATCGGCATCTTTTTTGACATTTTCTGCTATTGTTCCTACAACATTCATTTCAGCGCAGATTTTAGCCTGGTTTATAGCGTTGCGGATAGCCTTTGCGTTAGAGGAGCCGTGTGCTTTTATAACGATACCGTTAACGCCGAGCAACGGTGCGCCACCCATCTCTGAGGAATCCATACGCTTTTTAAAGTCCTTAAGACCGCCCTTGACCATCATAGCTGAAAGCATGGTCAAAGCATTCTTTTTAAAGATGTTCTTTATGTTTACCATAAGTGCGCCTGCAACACCCTCATAGAGCTTTAACATGATGTTGCCGGTAAAGCCGTCAGCAACAAGGACGTCACAGCAGCCGAAAGGTACGTCACGGGCTTCAACGTTGCCGATAAAGTTTATGTTGTCGCAATTTTTGAGAACATCAAAAGCTTCATGGCGCAGACGGTCGCCCTTTGAGTCCTCTGTTCCGATGTTGGCGAGTGCCACACGGGGTTTTTCGCACTTGGCGAACTTGTTCATATAGATGTTGCCCATCATAGCAAACTGCCTGAGATGCTCAGCGGTACAGTCCGCATTGGCTCCGCAGTCGAGCAGTAAAAACGGCTTGTCATTAGAGGGGAGAACACTGCCTATAGCAGGTCGCTTTACGCCCTTTATACGCTTTACGATAAAGGTAGCACCCATAGTAAGAGCTCCTGTAGAGCCGGCGCTGACAAAAGCATCGCCTTTGCCGTCAGCCAAAGCCTGCAAGCCTACTGCCATAGAGCTGTTTTTCTTGGATTTAATTACTTCTGACGGATTTTCGTCCATAGCTATAACATCAGGGGCGTGGATAATCTCCAAACCGTCAAGGCTTATGCTGTTTTCCTTGGCACAGCTTTTGATTTTCTCCTCGTCACCTGAAAGAATGACAGTTACACCGAAATCATCGGCAGCGGCACGGCAACCTTTGATAATTTCGAGCGGTGCATTATCGCCACCGAAAGCATCAACTATAATTTTCATCTGTTTTCTCCTCCGTTTACCATAGATAAATATTTTTTAGCCGAGGTGAGAGCTCTTTGTGACAGAGCTTCATAGCGCTCCTGTTTTGAGCGTATGCGCTCACCGAGCGGCGGTAAAATTCCGAAGTTTGCGCCCATGGGCTGAAAGTTTTCAACACTTTCATCGCTGATATAGCGTGAGAGTGCGCCCATCATGGTTTCCTGAGGCAATACAATCGGCGGCAGGTTTTTAATAGCCCTTGCCACATTTGCGCCTGCAAGAATACCTGCTGCAGCGGACTCCATGTACCCCTCAACGCCGGTTATCTGACCTGCAAAGTATATGTTTTTATCTGATTTAAGAGAAAAATCAGCATTTAAAAGCTTAGGAGAATTTATAAATGTGTTGCGGTGCATGACACCGTAGCGCACAAAATCAGCATTTTTAAGTGCGGGAATCATTGAGAAAACCCGTTTCTGTTCGCCGAATTTAAGATTAGTCTGAAATCCGACGAGGTTATACATCGTACCGTCAGCATTTTCCTTGCGAAGCTGGAGCACAGCCCAGGGTCTGTGTCCTGTGGCAGGGTCTCTGAGACCAACGGGCTTCATTGGACCGAAACGAATTGTGTCACGTCCTCGAAGAGCCATAACCTCAATGGGCATACAGCCCTCATAGACACCCTTGCGCTTGTCAAAGGTGTGAGTTTCAGCGCTCTCTGCACTGATGAGCGCATCATAAAAGGATTCATATTCCTCTTTGTTCAAAGGACAGTTTATATAGTCATCGTCGCCGCCTCGCTCATAGCGTGACTGCGTGAAAGCGTGGTCCATGTCAAGACTTTCTGCGGTGACTATAGGTGCCGCCGCATCAAAAAAGCTCAGATGTCCGGGACAGAGCTTTTCTATCTCAGCGGAAAGAGCATCGGAAGCGAGCGGTCCTGCGGCGACTATTACGGTGCAGTCGTGCGGAATCTCGGTTATCTCCTCGTGCCGAAGCTCAATCAATGGGTCTGATTTTATCTTCTTCGTCACAAGGGCGGAGAATTTCTCTCTGTCAACAGCCAGAGCGCCGCCTGCGGGGACAGCCGTAGCCTTTGCACACCGGACACAAATTGAGTCAAAAAGCTCCATTTCAGCCTTGAGCGTACCTGCAGCCGAAGCGGTGCGGATAGCCTTAAATGAGTTTGAACATACGGGTTCCGCTAAGGTGGACATCGAGTGGGCCGGAGAAAACTTCTTCGGCTTCATCTCATAGAGAATGACGGGTATGCCCGCTTTTGAAAGCTGGTGTGCGGCTTCAACGCCTGCGAAGCCACCACCTATAACAATAACCTTATTCATCGGTTTTCTTTCCCTTTTTGCTTGCCTTTTTTTCAAAGCCGCAGCCCTCGTTAAGGCAGACAACTATACCGCCTTTTTTCTTGAACAGGGACTTGCCGCAGTTCGGACAGTTCTCGCCTGTGGGCTTATCCCAGCTCATGAAGTCGCACTCGGGCCAGTTGGAGCAGCCGTAGAAAGTGTAGCCTTTTTTGGTCTTTCTCTCTATAACCTTTGCTCCGCACTTGGGACAGGTTGCATTAGTTTCAAGAACGAGCGGTTTTGCATTCTTACATTCCGGATATCCGGGACATGCAAGGAATCTGCCGTAACGGCCGGTTTTTATTACCATCATGCGTCCGCACTTGTCGCACGGGATGTCCGTTGTGTCTTCTTCAAGCTGAATCTTGACGTCTTTCATCTCAGCCTTTGCCTTTTCGAGTGTTTTCTCAAAGTCGCCGTAGAAGCCGTCAAGCACGCTTACATAGTCAACGTCACCGGCATCGATTTTATCAAGCATATCTTCCATTTGAGCGGTAAACTTGACGTTGACGATACGGGAGAATTTATCCTTAAGCAGGCTTGTTGTTGCCTCGCCGAGTTCTGTGGGAACAAACTGCTTTGATTCACGTTTTACATAGCCACGCTTAACAATGGTTGTGATAATTGTAGAGTATGTGCTGGGTCTGCCGATACCCTTTTCCTCAAATTCCTTGACGAGAGAAGCCTCCGTGAAACGGGGAGGCGGTGAAGTGAAGTGCTGGTTGGGAGTAAGCTCCTTGAGTTTTGTGTTGTCGCCGACTTTGAGCTCAGGGAATGAAGATTCACCTTTTTCGTCGCTCTCGTCGCTTATTTCATAGAGCTTTGTGAAACCGTCAAAACGGACAGAATATCCGGCAGCGGTAAACAGGCAATATTTGCCGTTTTGTGTATCTGACTCATTTGCTCCGGCAATTTCAAGTTTTGTTGTGTCTTGAACACAACTTGCCATAAGGCTTGCCATAAAGCGTTTCCAAATAAGATTATAGAGTTTGTACTGGTCTGAGGTAAGGGAAGCCTTTACTCTGTCGGGTGTAAGAGAGGGAGTTGCGGGACGGATAGCTTCGTGACCGTCCTGAGCGTTGGCTCTTGTCTTGTAGTAGCGGGGTTTTTCGGGCAGATATTCGCTGCCGAACATTGAGCCGATAACATCAGCCGCCTGAGCACGAGCCTCCTCCGAGATTCTCAGCGAGTCAGTTCTCATGTAGGTTATAAGACCGGTTGTGCCGATTCCGGCAACGTCAACGCCCTCATACAGCTCCTGAGCAGTACGCATAGTCTTTTGGGTCTGGAATCCGAGCTTGCGTGAAGCTTCCTGCTGAAGTGTGGATGTAGTAAAGGGCGGTGCGGGATTTTTCTTGCGTGTGCCCTTTTTCAGGCTTTTTACACTGTATGATGCGCCGTCAAGTCTTGCAAGAATAGCGTCTGCCTGCTCCTTGTTTTCTATCTTCATTTTTCCTGTTTCATCACCGTAGAACGATGCGGAGAAAACCTTGCGTGAGGGAGCTGTAAACTTCGCATCGATTGACCAATATTCTTCGGGCACGAAAGCTTTTATCTCATTCTCACGGTCTACAATCATACGTACGGCAACGCTCTGTACTCTGCCTGCAGAGAGACCTCTGCGGATTTTCTGCGATACAAAGGGACTCAAACGGTAGCCGACAAGTCTGTCAAGAATACGGCGGGCCTGCTGAGCGTTTACAAGATTCATATCGACGGCATGGGGGTTATCCATACCGTTTTTGACGCCTGTCTTTGTGATTTCATTAAATGTTACTCTGTTTTTCTCGCTTAAATCAAGGTCGAGCAGGGTTGCAAGATGCCAGGATATAGCCTCTCCCTCACGGTCGGGGTCGGTTGCGAGAAATACCTTTTCGCTGTTTGCAACCTCTTCTTTAAGCTCTTTCACAAGCTTTTCCTTGCCCTTGATAACAGCGTATTTCGGTGTAAAATTATGCTTTACATCGACGCTGAGCTTAGCGGCAGGCAGGTCACGCACATGACCCATAGAGGCTATTACCTCATAGCCTGAGCCGAGATATTTTTTTATTGTTTTAGCCTTTGCAGGCGACTCGACGATAACTAAAATTGACATAGTGCAGCTCCTGTAGATTTATATTTTTTTATATCTCTTTCCTGCGCACAGGCAGACGAGGTCAGCGAGTTCAAGCTCAGTCAGAGCGCTGATGACCTCCCACGGCGCAAGACCGGTATTTTTAGCTATTTCATCGGCGAAGAGAGGTGCTTCGCCGAAAGAATCATAGACAGTTTTGGCTTTGTCTGACAGGTCAGTCGGAATGGAAATAAGTTTTGCAACTTCAAACTTAGGCTCTCCGTGGTTTTCTGAGTCTGTCTGTGGATTGATTTGCCGAACAACTGTCTTAATCGGACGGCCTTTTTCTTCCTGTGACAACTCACGTTTTCCGCCTAAGTATTGCAGTGCCTTTTCAACATCCTCACTTCGGATTTTATCCGAAAAACGCAGAGCGTATTCTTCAATGACGTCAAATATTGAAAAAAGCGGACGTGCACCGTCTTTTATCAGCCGATTGGCGCCTGCATATGAGGAGTTGAATACATCACCGGGCGGAGCAAAAACATCTCGGCCCTGTTCCATGGCGAAGTTTGCGGTTATCAGCGAGCCGCTTTTGATGCCTGCTTCAATAACTATCGTAGCTTCGCTTAAGCCCGATATTATGCGGTTTCTTACAGGAAAAGTCTTTGGAGAAGCGGGGGTTCCCGGAGGGAATTCTGTTATCAAAGCACCGCTTTTCGAAATGTCGTCCCGAAGGTGGCGGTTTTCCATAAGATAATTTACACCGAAACCGCATCCGAGTACAGCAGCGGTAGGTCCGTCTGCCGAAAGTGAGCCGTTATGGGCCGCACTGTCTATACCCAAAGCCGCACCGCTGACAACGCATATCCCGGCATGGGAGAGCGCTGCGGCATATCTGTGAGCGAGGTGGCTGCCCTGGAACGACGCTTTGCGTGTGCCGACAACAGCGACACATACGTTGTTGCAAACCTTTGAGATATCCCCTTGAACAAAGAGCGCCAACGGAAAATTGCGGATATTGCGCAGATTTCGAGGGTAGGTTGCATCATCGGGTGTTATTATCTGCCAACCGTTATTATTGCAAAGCTCAGCTATACCCTGCGCCTGTTTGGGAGAGTAAGCTGAGAGCTTTTCTATCTGTTTTTTGGTGAGTACACCGCTCAATTTCCATTCAATCTCACCGGCAAGATACATCTTTTCGGGCGATGGAAACACAGCGGTAATCTCATCTGTTCTCGCTCCGGGGCCGAGAGCGCCCTGAAGCCAAAGCCAGTAGAGTTTTTTGCTGTCCATTCGGACCTCCGCAATGTTTATTTTGTAAGCTCCCACATGAGAACTGCGGCTGCCGCAGCAGCATTGAGAGATTCCGCTCTGCCTCGCATGGGAATTGTAATCTGCATGTCACAGACGTCTTTAACCTCTTGTGAAATACCGCTGCCCTCGTTGCCGATAACGCAGACAATACCGTCTCTTTTAGGCATATCCTTGACGCAGACAGCTGAACTGTCGGGCGTAGAGGCTACGGTTAGCATACCTTTTTTAGAGGCAAAAATCAATAGTGAGGGCAAATTTGATGTTGTCAACACAGAGATGCGAAGCGACGACCCCATCGCAGCACGCAGCGCCTTGGGGTTATAAATGTCGCATCCGCCGCCTACCAGAACGCCCGAAAGTCCGAACGCCTCTGCGGTACGCAGCACAGCTCCGAGATTGGAGGGGTCCTGCATGTTGTCAAGAGCAATATATGTGCCGTTTTCACAAAGGTTCTGCTCATCGAAGTTTTTTCGCTGAACACAGATGCAGAAAATTCCCTGAGGGCCTCTGGTGTCGGATATGCGTCCGCAAAGGTCATGCGTTATTTCAAAGCACTGTTCAGCTTTTTTTATGACAGCATCAGCATACTCGGGATACTTGCGCAGAGCCTCGACGGTGAAAAAAGCGGTTTTTATCTCGATACCGGTGATAGCTGCATCAGAGCATATACGGGCGCCTTCAAGCGCAAAAAGCCCCGTTTCCCTGCGGAAAGAGGCGCTCTGTGACAGATGCTGAAACAGCTTTATCTTTTCGTTTGAACGTGAGGAAATTTTCTCAAACTCCATATTAACTCCCGAAAACAACAATACGGGGCTGCTCCTTTTGCAGCCCCGTTAACTTTTTGAAAAATCAGCCGTTAAGGGCAGCCTTAGCCTGCTCAGTAAGAGCGGTGAAAGCAGCCGGGTCGCTGACAGCAATCTCAGCGAGCATCTTGCGGTTGAGGTCGATGTTAGCCTTCTTAAGGCCGTTGATAAATGTGGAATAGTTCATTCCGTTGAGCTTTGCAGCAGCAGAGATTCTTGTAATCCACAGACGACGGAAATCACGCTTTTTCTGCTTGCGGCCGACATAAGCGTACTGGCCGCTCTTCATAACTGCCTGCTTAGCAGTCTTGAAAAGGCTGTGCTTTGAGCCATAGTAGCCCTTGGCAAGCTTAAGAACTTTATTTCTTCTCTTGCGAGTCATTGTTGCACCTTTGATACGTGCCATGTTTTTCTACCTCCGAATAATTAGTGAGTTGTGAGCCGTTTCTTATTTATAAGGAACAAGGCGTTTAATCTGCTTTACGTTTGTGGTATCCGCAACAGCGGTCTTGCGCAGATTCCTTTTGCGCTTTGTGCTCTTCTTAGTAAGAATGTGAGACTTGTTTGCGTGTGCACGTATCGGCTTACCGTTTTTAGACAGCTTAAAGCGTTTTTTAGCACCGCTGTGAGTTTTAATCTTGGGCATAATTCTTTTCCTCCTTCAACTTTTGGTTCCGATTACTGATTCCGGAAATTTATTTCGAGCTTTTAGGGGCCAGGAACATAAGCATCTGACGGCCCTCAAGTTTAGCGGGTTTTTCAACCGAAGCTATCTCTGCGCACTTGTCTGCGAAATCTGCCATAATGGTCAGACCGAGGTCAGTGTGAGTCATCTCACGTCCACGGAAGCGGATTGAAACTTTCACTTTGTTGCCCGCAGTCAGGAATTTTTTGGCGTGACCTACCTTTGTATCAAAGTCGTGGACATCAATGTTGGGTGAAAGGCGGATTTCCTTTATTTCAACGATGCGTTGATTTTTCTTGGCTTCCTTCTCTCTCTTGGACTGCTCAAAGCGGTACTTGCCGTAGTCCATAATCTTACAGACGGGCGGCTTAGCCTGCGGAGCGATTTTGACAAGGTCGAGATTCTTTTCTGCAGCGATTTTAAGAGCCTGGGCAGAAGTTACTATGCCGAGCTGTTCGCCGTCGTTGCTGATTAGTCTGACCTCTTTGTCCATAATTTCTTCATTGATTTGCAGTTCTTTAATACTGATAGGAAAACACCTCCAAAAAATTGTGACGTTTAACGTCGTACCGGAAAAATCAAAGCGAGGGCACAGCTTGCCCTCGCTCAAAAATCAATAATACACCGAAAACGGTTTAGTATTGACCTGCGTAGGACAAAACCTCGAGGTGAGAGCATGGCAAATGCGACACTCTGCTTTGTTGTAGCGATATTCTAACACCCCGAAAAGTATTTGTCAAGGGTTTTTAAAAAATAATTGTAGAGCGTTATTATTTGTGCTAAAATGGAAACGATTCAGGAGGGATGAACATGATAACAGACAGAATAGAAAACCTTAAAAGCTATGAGAAAGTTGCAAACGGTTTGGATTTGGCGATAAAGTTTTTTGAAACAGCCACAGCAGATATGGTGCAGGGTCGGTACGACCTTGACGGTGACAGAGTTTTTGCAAACGTTCAGGGCTATGAGCCGAAAGAGTATAATGATGAGATGCTATTTGAAGCGCACAAGAAATACATTGACCTGCAGGCTGTACTCAGCGGCGGTGAAAGAATCGATTGGGCGATTGTGGACACTCTCACCGAAGAGCGTGAGGAGTACTCAAAGGGCGGGGACATCGCCTTTTACAGCGGAGAGGGCGCAATGGAGATACCTCTTCGTGCGGGCGATTTCACAATTCTTATGCCGCAGGACGCCCATAAGCCGGGTATAAAGCTTGATGACTGCAAGGATGTTGTCAAGGTGGTTGTAAAAATTGCTGTCGACTAAGTATATATAAGAGGTATATATAATGAAAAAGGCAATTTTTTGGGATTTCGACGGTACGCTCGTATATTCCGACCACCTGTGGAGCGGCTCATTGCTGCGCCTGATAACCGCTGAAGCACCCCAAAAAGGTATAGTGCTCGACGAAGTGCGTGAGCATATGAAAACGGGATTTACATGGCACACCCCGTTTGATGACCACAGCCAACTCAAGGGTGAGAAGTGGTGGGATAACATTTTAGACCGCATGAAGGAAATCTGTCTTCTGTTGGGGTTGGATAACGTCACGGCTCAAATGGTTGCCGACAGAATGAGAGCAGAGATAACGGATATTAAAAACTATCATATATATCCCGATGCCGTAGAGATGCTTTTGTTTGCCCGGGAAAAGGGGTATAAAAATTACATACTTTCAAATAACTATCCCGAGCTTGAAAGTGTGATGGAGAAACTCGGCTTGGCAGATTTTTTTGACGGGTTTACGGTATCCGCCGTTTTGGGGGTCGACAAACCCCGTAAAGAAATTTTTGAACATGCGTTAAAGTTGTCGGACTATCCTGAGTGTTGCTTTATGGTAGGAGACAACCCTTATGCAGATATAGAGGGCGCCAACAGCGTTGATATACCTTCTGTTTTGGTGCATAAGGATGTAAAAAGCAACGCCTGCTATACTTTTGAATTTTTGTCAGACATGAAAACCATATTATAAAAATAACCGCAGAGGAAAACTTTTCCCCTGCGGTCAAAAATTTTTGACGGGTGTTATTTTACAAACATTATTGTTGACGCTAACAGCAACTGTGCGGCATAATACGCTGTGTGGTTAATGATAATTCTAACCTTGTTGTTGCCGTTGCCGAAGTACATCTTCAAAAGTTCCATGTCGGAAATCATGAAAAGGGCGCCTGCTATTGCAAACAAAATCCAGTGAATCATTTCATATCCGTCGTATCTTGCAACTGCCAGCGCTGACCAACCGTTCATGGTTACTGTAAGGGAGTATATAAGAAGAATTGGCTTGTTCTTTCCGAAGTTAAACTTCATCGGTTTTTCAAGAACAAACATTGCTGCCGTACAGCCTACTGCAAAACCGAGAGGAAGAAGCACCCTGGGCAGAGTCCAGCCGTCAAAGAAAATGAACTGTGCACAGCAAAAAGCAATTTGACCAAAGAAGAAAGATACGATTCCCGCTTTCAGGAAGGTGTTATCATCTTTAGGATATATCCATTTCAGGTCAAGCCAGATATCTCCGATTACGCTGAGAACAAGACCCAATAACATAAGCGTTGCAAAACCGGAATTTGCGGGATTGGCAAGCGCTCCGGCAAATCCTGTTGCCACAAAAAAGAAGCTGGCAACTGCTTTTGAAAAAAGACCCGGAAAACCGCCACGGGTTACTCTTAGGAATAAGAATACAAGAGCTGCAATTATCCCAAGACCAAGAAAAATCCAATAAATTAACGGATTCAAAGAAATTCCCCCTCAATACATTTTTATGCAGGTTAAAAATATTTTAGATATAAGGTAAGGAATTCTTTCTTTATTTTCCCTGAGTTCTGTCCTGTCTTGCCTGCTCCGGAGAAACAGGCTCATGCGGGCAGACGATTTCGTCAATAACATTTGTTGGGGCAGCCCAGCGGACTGCGTTTATGATTATCTGTTGAATCTGCGGGATGTGATAAGTCGGATTTGCCTCATGACCGGGTTGGAAATAAAAGACCTTGCCAAGACCTCTGCGCCAGCAACATCCTGAGCGGAACAGGTTGCCACCTGAGAACCAGCCTGCAAAAACAAGCTCGTCAGGTTCGGGAATGTCAAAACGCTCACCGTACATCTCTTCAACGGGAATCTCTATGTAAGGGTCAATGCCTCTTGCTATCGGGTGTGCGGGATTGATTACCCAAAGGCGCTCAAAGTCTCCGTCTCTCCAGTTAAGAGAACAGGACGTACCCATGAGAAGCTTGAACGGTTTTGAAAAGTGAGCGGAATGCAGAGCGATAAAGCCCATGCCACGAAGAACACGGTTCTGAACTTTTCTTGCAAGCTTGTCGGGAACCATCTGATGAGCCATGTGACCCCACCAGATGAGAACATCCGTGCTTTCGAGAAGCTCGTCAGGCAATCCGAACTTTCGTTGAGAGAGTGTAGCCGTACGCACTTCGAAGTCTTCCTGCGTTGAAAGAACTTTGCTCAAAAGACCGTGAATACCCTCGGGATAAATATCCGATATTTCAGGACTGGATTTTTCGTGAAGACCCTCGTTCCAAATTGTTACTCTAATCATTTTATCAAATCCTTTCGGGTTATACGTGGTTAGGTCATGCTTTGACTAAATTATACAATTCCAATTACATTCTTGTCAATATTTTTGGACACATAAAAAATATAAAAATGACGCAATCAACAAGTTGCCATATTTTTTACTGTATGATATACTTATTTTAATTGGAGTGATTGCTTTGGCGTTGAAAAAAAATGACGAAATTGAACTGTATATAGATTCGGTCTCGCTTACAGGCAGCGGAATAGGCCGTCACGACGGTATGGCGGTGTTTGTACCCGCTTGTGCAAAGGGCGACCGACTTTTGGTACACATAATAAAGGTAAAGAAAAGCTACGCCGTAGGCAAGGCTTTAAAAGTGTTGTCACTGTCTTCGGACAGGGTACAGAATAACTGTGCAGCTTTTCCGTCCTGCGGAGGCTGTGCATTCAGACACATGAGCTATGAAGCTGAGCTGCAGTTAAAATATGAGGCTGTTCGTGATGCTTTTAAGCGTATAGGCGGCATTAATATTGAACCCAAATCAATAATCGGTTCAAAAAATATGACGGGTTACAGAAACAAAGCGCAGTATCCCGTAAGACGTGAGGGAAATGAGGTAAAAATCGGCTTTTACGCACAGCGTAGTCACAGGGTTATAGACAGCCGTGATTGCAGTTTGGCTCCCAAGGAGTTTGAGACGATACTCAACATCTTTGCCGATTGGATAGAAAAACACAATGTCTCCGTTTATGATGAAGTGTCCGGCAGAGGTCTGTTGCGACACATATATATAAGGAAAGCGTTTGAAACGGGAGAAATTATGGTTTGTCCTGTTTCGTCAGGCAAAAAGCTACCCAAGACGGACGAGCTGATTGAAGAACTTTTAAAGGCGGTGCCTGCAATAACAAGCGTTGTGCTCAACGTAAACAGCGAGGACACCAACGTAGTGCTCGGCAAGGAGTGTATAACGCTTTACGGCAAGGGATATATAACCGATATACTGTGCGGAGTAAAGGTGAGAATCTCACCGCTGTCTTTCTATCAAGTAAACCGTGCGCAGGCACAGAGGCTCTATGAAAAAGCGGCTGAGTATGCTGCACCAAAGAAAGATACTCTGATGCTCGACCTCTACTGCGGAGCGGGTACGATAGGACTTTCAATGGCTGACAAAGTGGGCGAATTGATAGGTGTTGAAACTGTACCGCAGGCTGTTGAGGATGCAAAACTCAACGCAAAGGAGAACGGTATAACAAATGCAGAGTTTATTTGTGCAGATGCAGGCGAAGCGGCACAGATGTTGCTACAACAAGGCAAAAAGCCCGATGTTATAATACTCGACCCGCCGAGAAAGGGCTGTTCAGCCGAAACAATCTCGGCTGCCGTCGGAATGAAGCCCGAACGGATAGTCTATGTTTCGTGCGACCCTGCAACTCTTGCACGTGACTGTGCGGAGTTTGAAAAATTAGGATACTTTGTGCGTGAGGTTACACCTGTGGATATGTTCCCGAGAACAGCGCATGTGGAGAGCGTAGCGTGGTTGTCTAAGTAATGTTAAGGATAGATTTTAATAAATTCAACCGAAAGAGGGATGTCAAAATGAACAACGGAATGACCCGCAGAGAACGGGAGATAACAGATATTAGTGAGATAGAGAAAATTCTCAACAAGGCTAAGATTGTACATATCGGGTTGGTTGACGGCGATGAGGCGTATGTAGTTCCGATGAACTACGGCCATAAGCTGGAGGACGGCAAGCTCACGCTGTATCTTCACGGTGCAAGAGCGGGTCGCAAGCTCGATTTAATGCGTGCCAATCCGAAAGTTTTCTTTGAAATGGAGTGCGACATTCAACCCTTTGAGGGCGAGGTTGCCTGCAAGTACGGAATGGCATATTCCTCTGTTATGGGCAGAGGTATTGCCCAAATCCTTGACGATGTTGAAGAGAAAAAAGAGGGCATGTCTGTGCTTATGAAAACGCAGACTGGCAAGGACTTCAGTTTTGATGATAAGCTGGTCGGAGTAGTCAGCGTTATAAAAATAGATGTGTTGGAGTATACGGCAAAGCACCGTCCGATGCCCGAAAGAAAATGAAGTGAGGAAAGCATATGTCACACACCTCAAACTTAAAAACAAACCCCGATGCTTGTCCGCTTGCAAAAAAATGTGGCGGATGTCAGCTTCAGAATATGAACTATGACCGCCAGCTTAAGTGGAAGCAGGCTCGGTGTGAGATACTTCTCAAAAAATTCGGCAAAGTTGATAAGATTATCGGCATGGAAAACCCGTACCACTACCGCAACAAGGTTCAGGCGGCTTTCGGCAGAACAAAGAGCGGAAAAATAATATCGGGCGTCTATCAGTCGGGCAGTCACAGAATCGTTATGGTTGACAGCTGTATGACAGAGGACAAAATTGCCGATGAGATTATTGTTGATATCCGCAATATGCTCCCTAAGTTTAAAATCTGGACTTATGACGAGGACAAAGGTACGGGCTTTTTGCGTCACGTGCTTGTAAAAAGAGGTTTTTCAAGCGGCGAGGTTATGGTTGTGCTTGTGGGTGCGAGCGGTTTGTTTCCGATGAAAAAGAAGTTTACCGCCGCACTGCTTGAAAAACACCCTGAAATAACAACCATTGTTTTGAACATCAACCCCAAGGACACAAATCTTGTTCTCGGCGAGAGAGAAGAAGTGCTCTATGGCAACGGATATATTGAAGACACTCTGTGCGGATGTGTTTTCAGAATATCTCCAAAGTCTTTTTATCAGATAAACCCCATTCAGACTGAAAAGCTTTACGGCAAGGCGATGGAGTTAGCAGAGCTTGATGAGAACACGAGCGTCCTTGATGCATACTGCGGAATCGGAACAATCGGACTTGTTGCTGCAAAAACAGCGGGCAAGGTTATCGGTGTTGAACTTAATCCCGATGCCGTAAAGGATGCAATTTCCAACGCAAAGCGCAATGATGCAAAAAACGCACGTTTCTACTGTGCGGATGCAGGCGATTTTATGCAGGAGTTTGCCGAAAACGGCGAACATTTTGATGTTGTTTTTATGGACCCGCCACGTTCTGGCAGCAGTAAAAAATTTATTGAATCGCTGGCAATAGCGGCTCCCGAAAGAGTGGTATATATATCTTGCAACCCCGAAACTTTGGCAAGAGACTTGCAGTTGATAACCAAAAAGGGATATAATGTCAAAAAAATATGTCCCGTGGATATGTTTCCGCATACGAATCATGTGGAGTGCGTGGTGCTGCTTCGTCGGGAATAGTTTTTGGCGATAGCAATAACAGGTAAAGGAGTGGATTAAAAGATGAGCAAAATCTTCAATATAAGAGACCGGCAGGACGCATTTGACTATATCCTGTCTGCTGCCATGGAGTGCAGCAAAATAGTCTCTCTGGTTCAGGTTGGCTCGGGAGCCGTAGGATACCGTGACGAACGTTCTGATTTGGATTATGTTATTGCGCTGGATTCCGATGAATCTATGCTTGAAGTCATGGAGTATATGCGTCAAAAGATTAGTGCAAAATACGACCTCGCATATTTTGCACAGGAAGAAGCAAAACATCTTCAGGTTTTTCTGCTGTCCAATCTTTTGGAAATTGATATCGGATACGGCGGATATGAACATGCTGCGGCTTTGAAACCTGCGTTTAAAGTCCTTTATGACAAATCCGGTGTTGTTGAAGAAAAGATGGTCCAGTCCCGAGAATGGATGGACGATAAAATATTCGGGGATAAGCAGAAGAAAGATATAGAACTGACCTGTAATTCTGTTTGGGCACGCCTGATGCATGCTGCCGTTGCGATTCATCGAGGTAATTATTTCCGAGCAATTGGGGAGCTTGAATATGTCAGAAAGCTATACATCGATTTGCTGGGAGACCGTTACAGATTGGAAAGTGCTCTGAATTGCGAAATAGACAGATTGCCGGAGAAAGAAAAAGCAGCAATCATGAGTACATTCGTAACCGAATACAGTTCAGGTGAGTTGTGGGATAGTCTTGTAAAACTTACAGATATGATTTACAAGGAAATGGAAGATTGTAATATTCCCGTTACACACGAAAAGCTGAATGCGTATTACGAAAATCTTAGATAATCACAAACTACAGATTGCAGATATGTTTGGTAAGTGACTCAGGAAGAGAAAACATGTCGAATAGAGTGCGTGGTTCTGCTTGAGCGGTGCCGCTAAAAGGAGAGATATACGTGAACAAAATCAAAGTCGGTGTATTAGGTGTTCAGCGTGGTGCAAGCATGGTGCGCTACTGTCTTGAGGCAGGCAACGCACAGGTTGTTGCAATCTGCGACAAATGGGCAGAGGGTCTTGAAAAGAAGAAAAAGGAGTTTAACGATGACTCCATTACATATTACACAGATTTTGAGGATTTTATAAAGCACGATATGGATGCGGTTGTTCTTGCAAACTATGCCCATGAGCACGCACCCTTTGCAATAAGATGCTTAAAAGAGGGCAAGCATGTTTTGAGCGAGGTCTTGCCGTGCGCTAACATGAAAGAGGCCGTTGAGCTTATAGAAGCTGTTGAAGAGAGCGGAAAGGTTTATGCCTATGCTGAAAACTACTGTTTTATGTCGGCGCCCTATGAGATGAAGAAACTCTACCGTCAGGGAAAAATCGGTGAGTTTGAATACGGCGAGGGCGAGTATATTCACAACTGTGAATCGGGATGGGCAAATCTTACAGATGCTGACCCGAACCATTGGCGAAACAACATGCCATCGACTTTCTATTGCACTCATTCAATCGGCCCGATTGTTCATATTACAGGTCTGCGTCCGATAAAAGTTACGGGTTATGAGAGCGGTATGGTAACGAGAAGTCGTCGCATGGGCAGAAAAAGCGGACAGTTTGGTATAGAGATGATTGAATTTGAAAACGGCGGAATTTATAAGAGCGTTCACGGCGGTCTTTATAAAAACTCGGTGTGGTATTGCGTCTACGGCTCAAAGGGAAGAATGGAATCAGCCAGGGAGGATGCACAGGTCGGCGGCGTAGGTAAAATTTATGTCAATGCCGATGAATATGACGGTCAGTATGAGAGAGACATAATTGAATGCTATGACCCCGCACATGAGGTTTCTGAACAGAGTGCAGATTTCGGGCACGGCGGCTCCGATTATTATATTATGTATAATTTTGTCGAAAAGCTTCGTGGCAGGGAAGATGCTGACATAATCGATGTCTATGAAGCTATGGATATGTTCCTTCCGGGACAGTTTGCTTACACCTCTATTGTGGAGGGTGGTGTGCCTGTGGAGATACCGAATCTTCGCAGCAAAGAGGAGCGGGACCGCTACAGAAACGACACGACCTGCTGCTTTAAGGATAAAGCGGGGGATATGTATATACCTTCATATTCAAAGGGCGAGGTTGAATTTCCCGAGAGCGTTTATGAGGAACTGAAAAAGAAAATCGATAAATAGTAAAGAGGTAATATAATGTACGGATTGCTTGTTGCGGCGGCACTTCTTTTTGCACTGCAATTTCTATTCAACCAGCAGTTTCGCCGTCTTAACGGCAGCGATGGGATTGACTCAACGGTCACTTTTGCTACATACACAAACGGAATAAGCTTTGTTGTTATGCTTATACTCAACGGGTTTCGCTTGAGGATAACGTGGTTTTCTCTGTTGATAGCGGTACTTTATGCCGCTGTACTGCTCGGATATAACTATTCGGCTCTCAAGTCATTTGCTACGGCTAATCTGTCTGTGTTCTCAATTTTCGCCATGCTCGGCGGAATGATTCTTCCTTTTACATACGGAGTGGTGTTCTGCGATGAGGCTTTCACCCTGCCTAAGGCGATTTGTGTGCTGCTTATAGGTGTGGCAACGGCTATGAGCTTTGAAAAGGGAAAGTCCAAGGGCAATAACCTGAAATACTATATTGCTGTATTTATATTCAACGGTATGGTTGGTGTGTTGTCGAAGATACACCAGTCAAATACGGAGTTGGCGGTTGACAGCAGAAGCTTTATGGCGACAATAAATGCAGTCGTATTTTTGCTGTGTCTGATTTTCCAGCTTGTAAAAAACAAAAAGATAGCTCTCGTTTCACTCAAAGAACTCGGAAGTCTGTCGGGTTGTGCGGTGTGCAACGGTGTGGGCAACCTGTTTTGTCTCATTGCACTGGCTTCACTTCCTGCATCTGTCCAGTTCCCGATAACCACGGGCGGAGTCATGGTGTTTTCAACACTGATAAGTTTGATAAAACGTGAAAAACCGTCTGTCAGAACGCTGATATCCACGGCTGTGGCCTTTGCTGCAACGGTTTTGATAATGTTTTAGGTCGGCTTGACTTTGCGTTTGAGTTAGTGATAAAATAATGCAAAATATAAAATAACAAAAACGGAGGGATTCGGTGAGCAAAGAGGGACTAAATCAAAACGGCTTGCGTGTGCGATGCACTGTGTGCGGATATATGGCGGACGTCTTGCCTAAAGAGAAATGCCCAAAATGCTCGGCTCCGGCTGCGCTTTTTGAAAGCGCACAGGGTCAGAAAAAACAGGATAAAAAAGATTGCTATGAGTGCTCAATCTGCGGATATATTTTTGAGGGCGATGAGCCGCCTGAGCGTTGTCCGCAATGTGGTGTCGGCGGCGACTTATTCGAAGAAAAGTGTGCGCCTGAGACAAAAGATTGGGTCTGTACTGTATGCGGAGTGAGCTTCAAGGGCAGCAATGCACCTGAAAAATGTCCGAAGTGTTCAGCTCCGCAGGAGATGTTCAAACAAAAGCGTGACGAGAATATAAAGGTTCTCACCTGCTCGATTTGCGGTTATGAGGTGGAGGGCGATGAGCCGCCTGAGCGCTGTCCGCAATGTGGTGTCGGGGGTGACTTGTTTGAGTAAAGGCAAAAAGAAACCATATGAGCTGAAAACAAAAAAGCTTGTATTAAAAGCACTTGGTGATGACGAGCTCAAGAGACGCCGATATGAACAGATGGATTTTCAGCGCCAAAGGGCATATGCGGATATGCTTGCGGGCTGTGAATCGGATGCAGAAAGCCGTCTGTGGTATACAGCTTGGGAAGTGACGCTCAGGGAAAACGGTGAGTATGTCGGCGACATATATTTTAAGGGCAAACCCGTAAACCGAGAGGCAGAGATAGCATATTTCCTGTCAGATAAGTTTAAGGACAGCGAAGAAGCTGCCAATGCGGTTGATGAGCTGACGGGATGGGGCTTTGCAAACAGCGATGACTTATACTTTGTTTCAATATGGGTTGATGCACAAAGTGATGCCTTTGCTAAAACTCTTGATGACGGATACTTTTCCGTTGTTGAAGAGACTGAGACAATGCAGAAGTTTGAAATGGTGCGTACGGAAACGTCTTGGTTGGCGACAGGAATGTGCCTTGGTGCGGGTGTTGGTTTAGGTTTAGGACTGCTTTTTGACAACCTGGCACTTGGATTCGGTATAGGGTTCTCTGTGAGTGTAGCACTCGGACTGTTGGTTGATGCCGGCAACAGAAGAAAGCGTGAGAAGATTTTGCGTGAACACAGAGGCGAAAAATCCGAGGATGACGGAGATTAAATAATATAAAAACAGGGCTGTATCGGTTTGATACAGCCCTGTTAATTTTTGGTTGTTAATCCTGTTCGTAGGTCTCTTGTTGAACAACTTCCTGCATTGTGACGGTCTCTTTTTCATAGAGACTCTGATATTTATCCTGATAGTAGTTTTCTGCCTTGCAGTCGAAGCTTCCGTCGGGAGAGTAGTTGATAACGGTACAGCCTCTCTGTGCTCCTCGCTTATATATTCCCGAGTAGGCGAGATAGTCTATGCTCATACTGTATGTAAGACGGATACCTTTGTAGTCTATAGAGAAGTTGTTGTCGTGGTCGTGTCCGCAGAAAACAGATTTGGTTGAGCCGAGTTCGAGCATGGTTTCAAAAAGATTGTCTTCGCCCATGCCGCTGAAAACGATTTTTCCGCTTTCGCCCGCTTTACCATAGATGTGTTTGACATTCTCGGTGTCCTTAAAGTCGTTGTCCATGTATTCGTACCAGGCATCTCTCTGCTCTGTGAGCGGAATATGGAAGAAAGCTGATGATTTGATGTCGGACTTCTCGTTTGAGCCGAGCTGCTTTAAGACAGCTGTGTTCTGTTCGTTGAGCATATTGACGTTGTCTTTATACCACCGGACCTGGTTTTCGTGTATGTTATCGTACTTCCACAAGATGCCGAGATAGTCGCCGTCGGTGTAGGAGTGACTGTCGAAAACATAGATTGACTGAGTGATAACACCCTTGCTGTTTTTGACGTTTATGACCTGGTTGCCGTAGCCGTCAACATCGTCGGGGCCCGACTGGAATATACAGTGTTTAAAACCGCTGTTCTCATAGAAATCGGATACCTTGTCACGGGAGAAATAGCTGTAAGCTTCAGCATCGTGGTTTCCCAAAGCGACAGTCCAATAAACACCGAGTTTTTCCATAAGTGAGGCGAAAACCTTGGCAGATGAGAGGTTGTTGAATGTGCCTGCCTGGAAAGGAACGGGGTAGGCGATATCGCCTGTGATGATTACGAGGTCAGGCTTTTCTGCTGTTATCATGGCGGCAACGGCGTTTAGCGCCATAGCATCCTTCTTGTGCGACATCCAACCGCCGCCTATATGTATGTCCGTAAACTGCAGAACTTTGAAATCCCTGTCTGTTGTGAAAGTCCAGTAGCCGTTTTTATCCTTTTCGGGGATGAGAGTGTCATCTTTTTGGACGGCTTCAAAGGACTGCGCTTTTTCGGTGTTTGCCTTGTTGCCTACAACACTGATTACGGTAGTGACACCGCAAAAAACAACAATAACAGCGAGAATAATACCCAAAACTTTGAGGGCTTTTTTTCCTCTCTTACCTTTTTTCTCTTTCATTCTTTTGTTGCGGATAAAACCGCTCCTCCTTTCGGATTATCTTATTATGTTAAGCTCAATTTTTTCTTTTTCCTTGCACTCAAGCGACAACGCTTGCGTTATATTTTGGAGCTGTTTTTCGGACAGCTCATTTTTAAAAGAGATTTTTGCATATGCAGTGGTGGTATCTCCATGTACAATGTAGCTGATATCAGTGCATTTGTCAACACCGCTGCAGTTGTTGATAATGTTTTCGATTGACAGCCTTTTTTCTGTACTTACAAAGTTTATCAGCGCAGCGGCTCCCGATATCATCATCTTCACAGCCGAAACAATGATTATAATGCTTATCAGTATTCCGAAAAGTGCGTCCAGAGCAAAGTTTACATACTGCGACAGGGTCAAAGTCAGAATAGTGGCACAGGTTATAAAGAAGTCGAGCAGACTGTCAAAAGCCATCACCCGAATTACAGGTGAGTCAGCTTTTTTGGAAACACGTCTGAAAATAAAGAACATCAGAAGTTTTACTGCGGCAGTAAGGCTTATCAGCACAAGAAACTTTGTAAGATACCACACAGGTGTCGGATACATCAGCCGTTCGAGAGAACTGTATGCAAAGTAGAAGCCGACGAGCACAACAACTATTGACATGATAAAAGAGAAAAGCTGTTCCGCTTTTCGGATAACCGTGTCGGATTTTGATGCGGACTTAACAATGCAAGCAATACAGATAAATGTAACAAGTCCTGCAAGGCTGTCAAAAAGATTGTTAACCGCATCGGAATATATGCTTATGCTGTTGGAAGAAAGTCCAACATAGAGCTTTATTGCAAACAAAATCAAATTTGCGGCGAAAGCTCCGCCGCACACAGCGAGAGTGATTTTATTCTGTTTTTTCAAGTTGTTCACTCTCCTTGTCAAAAATATCCTACCCCGATTATATAGAACTTTAAAGCAAAATTCAATATTATCGGGGCAGAGGTTTTAAATGAATTCTATTGTTTTAGCATGGCTGCAGGCTTGCAGGTCTTTCTCGGTCTGCTTAAACCAGTCGCCGAAGCCGTCGGTATTAATTTTCAGACAGTCCATCTCAGCACGCATGGAGAGGTTGTTCTCCGTTTTGTACTTTCTCATTTCTGAGATAACATCCTTCAGCTTTTCGCCGAAATCAATTATGGCGGTGTCAATGTTTTCGGGTTTTTCCCACTTGAGCAGATGAATCGATTTTTCGCTTTCGTATGCCTTGAAGAACTCCTGATATATATACTCCGTAATATGCGGAACATAGATGGAGTAGAGCTTTAGAATATTGAGAAGCGTGTAATAAATTGCGAACTGTGCGCCTCTGCGCTCTTCGACGCCGTGAATATCGGGCTGATACAGACGCTCTTTTGCGATTTCGATGTAGTTGTCGCAAAAATCTTTCCAGAACAGCTCATCAATTTCGTGGCGTGCAGAGCCGATTTCATAGTCATAGAGAAGCTTTGCAGCTTTCTTGACGGTCTCATTTGTGCGCTCTATTATCCATTTGTCAACGGGCAGCAGCTTGTAGTCTGCTGAACGGTCCATATCCTCAAGGTGCGAAATGGCGAACTTGGAAGCGTTATACAGCTTGGTGATAAAGCGCTTGGGGATGTTCAGCTCGTCAGTTGCAAAGAATGTATCTGTACCGAGCCTTGCTCCCGCTGTCCAATATCTGAGAACGTCGGCGGAATAGGTGCTGATAAGATGGTGTGGCTCATACTCGTTGTTGCTCTTCGATTTGCTGATTTTTTCACCTTTTTTGGCAAGAACAAAGCCGCATATCATAAGGTCTTTCCACGGTATATTACCCGTATGATAGAGAGAGCGAACTATGGTGTAGAAAGTCCATGTTCTGATAATCTCATGAGCATGAGTGCGCATGCTCATGGGCGTGAGCTTGAAGCCAAGACGCTCGTTGATTTGCGGGGTGATGCTCGAAGTTGCCCATGTGTCAAAAACGGCGGTTTCTGGGGTGAACTCTTCGCAGCCGCATTCGCATTTTCCTGTGTACGCAGTTTCAATGGGGTTAATGGGTAACTGTTCTTCAGTTGCGAAAACAGGCTTTCCGCACTCCTTGCAGTACCACAGCGGGAACGGAACACCGAAATAACGCTGTCGGGATATACACCAGTCCCATTTGAGGTTTTCAACCCATGCGATGTATCTGTTTTTCATGTTTGCGGGGTACCAATTGATTTCATCAGCAGCTTTGAGAAAACGCTCTTTCTCGCTCAGAACATCGATATACCACTGGCGTGACGGTATAATTTCAATCGGTTTTCCGCAGCGCTCGTGGGTGGCGACAGTATGAGTTATCTTTTCGGACTTTAAAAGAAGACCGTTTTCACGCAGTTTTTCTATAATTTCACGTCGTGCCGCCTCCACTTTGAGTCCGCCGATAAACGGAACATCGTCAGCTATATATCCGCTTGAAGTTATAACCTTGCGGTAGGGCAGATTATGCTCAGCATACCACTCGGCATCGGTGCTGTCGCCGAACGTGGCGCACATAACAACACCCGTACCCTTGTCAATTGCTGCCTTGCTGTCGGTCAGAATGGGTATCTCGTAATTATAGAGCGGAACAAGCGCTTTCTTGCCGATGAAGTCGGTATACCGCTCATCTTCAGGGTTAACAAACAGACAAACACAGCCGTATAAAAGCTCAGGGCGTGTGGTGGCAACCTCCAAAACCTTGCCGTCACATATAAACGGAATGTAGTTAAATGTGCTGTCAACATCGGCGGTGTCAAGTTCTGCCTGCGCTATCGAGGTCTGACATTCGGTACACCACAAAACAGGCGATTCTTTTGAGTATGCTTTGCCTTTTTTTACAAGCTCCAAAAAGAGCGATTGGGATATCTTGCGAACTTCCGGACTGATAGTCTGATAGGTTGTTGACCAGTCAACCGAGAATCCGAGCGATTTCCAAAAGTCTTTGAATTCATTTTCGTATTTTGCTGTTGTGGACTGGCATTTTAAAATAAACTCGCTGCGTGGCAAATCCTTGGCTTTTATGCCCTCTTCACGCTCAACGAGTCTTTCTGTCGGCAGTCCGTTGTCATCAAAGCCAAACGGATAGAAAACATTTTCGCCCTGCATTCTCCTGAATCGGGCTATCATCTCGGCCTGAGTGTAAGAGAACAGGTGACCTATGTGCAGACTGCCGCTGACTGTCGGTGGCGGAGTGTCAATAGAGTAGATTTTGCCAGGTGCATTTTCGTCGAAACGAAAAATCTGCTCATCCTCCCAAAAGTCCTGTACCTGCTTTTCGATTGCGGAAAAGTCGTAACGTTTTTCCATAAAAATTCCTCCAAATTCAGATTAACCGAATACAACAAAAAAGTCCCAAGCAGCATAATACTATGCCGCTTGGGACGAACATTTTTGTCCGTGGTACCACCCAAATTCAGAGAGAATTCTCTGCACTCGTACGATGCGGGATATTTCTATCCGATATCGCTTTCCTTATGACGGTGGAAAATCCGTTGAAGTCTACTGAGAGATAAATCTCCGTTCGGTTCACAGCTCAGAGGCTACCTTCCATACTTCCTTCACAGGAGCTTACACCAACCGCTCCCTCTCTTTGCATCAGAAAGAATGTACTCCTCCTCGTCAATGCCTTTCGTTGTATTCAATTTATATCATTCTATTATGAAAGCTGATTTGTGTCAAGAAAAATTTTCAATGAATTAGACTTGTTTGTCAGCAGCTTGCTTTTCCCAGAGTTCGGACAGCGGTTTTGCCTTTTTGTCAGGCTCTTTTATTTCTGACCACTCTATGGATTTTGCGGTAAAACCTGAGAGCTCCAAACGTTTATAGTCCCAATAATATCTATAGTCCGTTTCGGTTATATAGCGAAGCTCCTGAAGCTCTTCACCGTTAAACATTGCAACAAAGCCGCAATCAAAAACACCTTTGTCGTTTCTGGTAAAGCCCAAAACAAACAGACGGTCATTGTCGCATTCTATATGGCTCGGCTCGAATTTTGAATCGTTTGCATAATATTGTCCGACACACTTGAAATCCGTTGTGTCATAGACAGAGATACATGAGTTACAGCTGTTGTTTTGCCGTTCTATGTTGTAGAAAAGACGTCCGTCATTTGAAAAGCAAAATCCGTCATCCTGTGCTTCGGCAACTTTTGAAAAGCGAAACTTTTTAATCAGCTCCAATTCATCTAAATCATAGACTGCCAAACAGCCCTCCGTTGATTTTACAATGAGAGTTTTGCCGTCAGGCGAGAACATGGGTGTGTATGCGTATTTCAAATCTTTAAACTTTGCAAGTTCGCTGCCGTTTGAGTCGTAGACATATACAGTCTGTCCTGTGCAGCCGACTGCATATTTTTCGTTTTTTATGTAGCTCCAAAAATTCGGCATTGTATCACCACCATGTTTTTATTATAACAAAATAAAGTAAAAAGTAAACTCCCGAACAACTTGGTTCGGGAGTGACATCATTGATTCTTTTTCGTCATATCGAGGCGTATAATACCTATAATAATTGAGCCAAGGCACAAGACCTCACAGATGATAGCTCCTATAGCAAAATTTACGATATTATATATCAGCCACGACGGGGAACTTATAAGTCCGAAGCGGCGGATGGTTTTGGCATCCTTGTATCGCAGGCTGACAGTGGTTGCCGTCATACCGATGACAGGCAGAAGCTCTATGATGCAGTTGAAAAGCGAGACTTCTTTGCCGAACACGGTAAAAGTGAGTATGTAAGAAACTATATAAACACAAACAAAGCCGATAAGCCAAATGATGTTATCGGAGTGAAGTTTCTCTTTGTTCATAAAAACAACAGCTCTTACGGCACCGACCATGTTCAGCATTGCGCCTACAATTGCTCCGAGCATTAAAAAGTTTATGGCAAAAAGCGTACAGCCAAAAAGCTGACAGATAATAACTTTCTTTTGCGTTTTTTGTTGGTATGACAGGATGTTGAATGTCATTGCGACAATGCCTATTGCCTGTGCAATGATTTCGATTGGTTCCATAAGGATCACCTGATTTTGTTGTTTTTTTGTGGTTGCGAATTAATAGTTGTCTGCGAAATCTTCAAAAAATTCATCTATCTCTTCAAAATTATATTCATCATAGTTTTCAAAGAAATAGAAAATGTCATCTTTCATATCATTATACATGGTATGTGAGTCTTCTTTTTCGCAAAATACGGTATGCACCATTCCTCCGTAGATTCCGCAAGTGATTGCAAAGTGGGTCTTGCAGTCTTCCAGTGTTATCCGGGCTTGCCCTGAAAGCTCTTCGTCTCGGATAATGATTCCACTTTCCGAGCCGATTTCTCCTATGGTTTTTCCTCGGTCTACGGCAACCCAATGAGGAGGAATATATTGAATCACATCAATAACTCGCCATTTATCAGCGTAAACAAACTTTACTGTCAACAAATCCCCCTTGTGGAGAGTGGTGTTTTTCTGCGGATCGCCAAGCAAAACTCCCTCGTACATGTTGCGTAATTTCTTTCTGACAGGACGAAACCACACCTTTTCTGATTCTTCATCATTTATCGGGATACTTATCTGAACATCCAAAGGATATTCAATGTTTCGAAACTTGTCAAAGTCTTTGCACATAATTGTAGGGTTTTTCTCGTGCTTTTTCATGATGGGCTCACAGCGTTCAAAGCATAGTTTCATTGCTTCTAAACTAGCATTAGAAAGGGAAGCCAATTTCTCATTTGCTTCGCTATAAGACAAAACAAATTCTTTTCCCTCGGGAACAGGTACCCACCAATCTGATTTGCCTTTGCCGTCACGGTTGTATGCGCCAAGAAAATGAAATTGTAATCCGTCGTGCTCATCCACACAACAATAAGCAAAAGAAAGTCCGTATCCAACCGATTCCACGCCGGCTAAATCGCAACACCGCTGTTGGAGGTCATAATCGTAAAATTCTACTATAGTACGGTGTAACTGCCTGAAAGAATACGCAGAGATTGGTTTGTATTTATATGGGCCGAATTTAAGAAAAACAGCTTTATTAAAATCATATTCGGAAGTCAATATATCACCTCTTTTGACATATTGCAAATATTATACCACATAATATCTGTTGCACAAAGATCATTGAAAAAAGCACCGACAAAGTCGATGCTTTTTTCTGGTGGGAGAGGGTGGATTCGAACCACCGAAGTCGTCGACAACAGATTTACAGTCTGCCCCCTTTGGCCACTCGGGAACTCTCCCTTATTCAATTTTCATCTAAAAAAGATGATGGAGCTGGTGGACGGACTCGAACCCCCGACCTGCTGATTACAAATCAGCTGCTCTACCAACTGAGCTACACCAGCGTCTTGACGCTCGAATAATATATCATAAAAAGACACGTCAGTCAAGCCCCAAATTGAATTTTTTTAAAGATTTTTTATTTTTCGCTTGAAAGCAAATTCTTAAGCACCGATATGGAATTTTCTGCTGCCAGCTTTGTAAACTCTGCGTAGTCCATATGGGAGCTGCCGTCCGCATTATCGGATATTGCACGGATAACGCAGAACGGGACGCTATTGACATAACAGACGTGGCCTATCGCTGCGCCTTCCATTTCACAGGCGACGGCACCGAATGTGCTTGAAATATATTTTTTTCGTGCAGCGTCATTTACAAAACAGTCACCTGATGCGATGGTGCCGATTATACTTTTTATATTACCGACACTTTGAGCGCTATTAGTGATTTTTTGAGCGAGTGATTCGTCTGCGGGAATATTAACGAGATTTATTTTCGATATCATTCCTACGGGGTCCCCCAACGGACTTGTGTCCATGTCGTGCTGAACAACGTAGTCGCTCACAGCGATATCTCCGATGCCGAGCGATGAACTGAGGCTTCCTGCAACGCCTGTGTTTATGATTCTGTCAGGTGAATAAAGCATAATCATGGTCTGTGCGCACATGGCTGCAAACACCTTGCCTATACCGCAAACGGCGGTCACAACCTCCTGGCCGCAGAGAGTACCTTTTGTAAACTCTATGCCGCTGACTGTTTTTATTTCTTTGTTTTCCATAGCTGCATTGAGATTTTCAATCTCAATGGACATAGCTCCTATAATTCCTGTCATTTGTTATAGCTCCTTTACTCTGTGGGATATTCAAAAGTCTGTTGACGGCTCTCAAGCTCAGCACGAAATTTTTTTGCTTCTGCTCTTGCTGCCTCTATACTGAGATTTTTGTAATTGCCGCATTCCTTGCGCTCGGCTCCGAACATCTGGGGAGCCGTCTCGGTGTTTTTGAGCGCCTCTATAAGCGTTGTCAAAACGATGTTGTTGTCTGCGTTGCGCACTAACAGATAAAATCCTGTCTGACAGCCCATCGGTCCGAAGTAGATTATATCGTCTTTGAGCTGAGAGTTTCGCAAAAATGTAGCCAGCATATGCTCGACCGAGTGCATTGTTAAGTTGTCCATATAGTCGCCGCAGTTTGGCTTGCGTGTGCGCAGGTCGTAGGTTGTCACATCGCCGTCTATGCGTGAAACATATATTCCGGGAACAATAAAATCATGGTCGACAGAAAAGCTTGTTATTCTTTGCATCGCAGTTCCTCCGAAACATCAGGGTTATAAATACAAAAAAAATTATATCAGCCGCAGTTTAAAAGGTCAATTAAAGACGGCGAATTTTTTTGTGTTATGCGGCAAAAAATACTGGTATGCGGAAAAACCGCAATACATTAAATAAAGGAGAGTTGAAATGGGATATTTTTATATCGAAAACGAAAACCTGAAAAAGGAATTTGAAGCGCTTCCGATTGAAATTAAAAATCTTATAATGGAGAGCGGAATAGAGATTAAAAGTTCAGAGCAGCTTCAGATGACAGCTCAGAGGCTTAAAAATCTGTCTGCAGAATAACAACCGTGACGCCTGACGTTAGTCGGGCGTTTTGGTTTTATCTGATTTGGTTATATATTTTTTCGAAAATACTATACATATTATGAGGTGAAGCCTGTCTTAAGAGGGCAAATTGAGGAAAATTTGTGTGCATAATACACAATAATCAAAGAAAAAATTTTATTTGAAATCATTTGTGCTATATGCTATAATTTCTTCATTGGCTGTGAATTTTTTTTAGACACAAAGTTAATATAAACTTCGCTTTGGGTGAAAACGCACAGTTTTTACCTTTTGCGTGGAAGCACAAGGAGGAAATACTTTGAAGGCCTATAATGCAAAAGACATCAGAAACATCGCTGTGGCAGGTCACGGCGGAAGAGGAAAAACAACCCTTGCGGAAGCAATGCTCTACACCGCAAAGGCTACTGACAGACTCGGCAGAACTGCGGACGGTACTACCGTTCTCGACTTTGACGCTGAGGAAAAGAGACGTAAGGCTACGGTTTCAACCGCTGTTGCACCTGTTGAGTGGAACGGCGCAAAGATAAATATTATCGACACTCCCGGTCTCTTTGACTTTGCAGGCGGTGTCAGTGAAGGTGTCCGTGCGGCGGACAGCGTACTTATCGTTACAGCAGCAGGTTCCGGTTTTGACGTCGGTGCTGAGAAGGCTCTTGAGGCTGCAAACGCAAGAGGCATCTCAAGAATGTTTGCCATTACTCGCTGTGATGCTGATAACACAAACTTCTACAAGACCTTTGCCGCTATAAAGGAAGCAGTCGGCGGAGCTATCTGTCCGGTTATCGTTCCTTATATGGCAGGCGATAAGGTTGCAGCATACGTAAACCTTGCAAGCCGCAAAGCATTCGACTACAGCAGCGGTGCCAAGAAGGAAGTTGATATGCCTTCAGACCCGCAGATTGATGAGATGCTTGATATACTTACTGAGGCTGTTGCCTCCAGCGATGACGAGCTGATGGAGAAATTCTTTGAGGGCGAGAGCTTCACAAGAGAAGAGATTATCAAGGCTCTCAACACCGGAGTCAGCGACGGTTCAGTTATCCCTGTTTACGCTTGCGCAGGTTACACATGCGAAGCAGTTGACATGATTCTTGACGAAATCGTTTACTCTGCTCCTTCTGCAGCAGAAAAATCAGGCGAGGGCGACCTTGCTTGTGACGAGAACGGTCCGCTTGCAGCTATCTGCTTTAAGACGGTTGCTGACCCGTTCGTAGGTAAGATGTCTTTCTTCAAGGTCGTATCCGGTAAGATAACACCCGATGTTCCCGCTTACAACTCCCGCACAGAGGAGAGCGAGCGTATGGGCAAGATTGTTATCGTACGTGGCGGCAAGCAGGAAGATGCAACCTGCATTCCCGCAGGTGATATCGGTGTTGTCACAAAGCTTTCGGGCGTTAAGACAGGTGATACCATCTGCTCACAGAAGAACCCCGTAACATTGGCAGGCGTAGACTTCCCGACTCCTTGTCTTCCTATGGCTGTAAAGGCCCGCAAGAAGGGTGAAGAGGATAAGGTTGCTGCAGGTCTTAACAGACTCGCTGAGGAAGACCTTACAATCAGCTACTATACAAACACAGAAACAAAAGAGCAGATTATCTCCGGTCTTGGCGAGCAGCATCTTGATGTTGTTGTGACAAAGCTTAAGAATAAGTTCGGCGTTGAGGTTGACCTCACAGTTCCGAAGGTAGCATACAGAGAGACTATCGGTAAGAAAGTTGCTGTACAGGGCAGACATAAGAAGCAGTCCGGCGGTAGCGGACAGTTCGGTGACGTCTGGGTTGAGTTCGAGCCCATCCCGACAGAGGACTTTGAGTTCGCAGAGAGAGTTGTCGGCGGTTCTGTTCCGAAGAACTTCTTCCCTGCAGTTGAAAAGGGACTTCGTGAAGCTATCCTTAAGGGTCCGCTTGCAGGATATCCCGTTGTCGGCTTGAGAGCTACTCTTTATGACGGCTCATCACACCCCGTTGACTCAAACGAAATGGCATTTAAACTTGCTGCAAAGGTTGCTTACAAGAACGGTATGCCTCAGGCTAATCCGAAGCTTCTTGAACCCTATGGCTCTCTCAAGGCTTATATGCCCGGTGACAATCTCGGCGATATCATGGGCGACGTTACAAAGCGCCGTGGTCGTGTTCTCGGCATGGGTCCCTGTGAGACCAATCCGAAGCTCCAGGAGCTTGTAGCTGAAGTTCCTATGGCAGAGATGGGTGATTTCGCAACAGTTCTGCGTTCAGTAACAGCAGGCAGAGGCTGGTTCACATTCGAGTTCGCTCGCTATGAGGATGCTCCGGCAGTTGTTGCTCAAAAAGTTATCGAAGAGGCAAAGGCAAACGAAGACGAAGATTAATTCAAAACATAGTTTTTTGTTTTCATAAAAACCCCCACATACTCCCCACTGTCGTTACGGCAGCGGGGAGTATGTGGTTTTATAGAGCATCTTGATGTAATATACAAGACCGTGCAGATAAAAACATTATTGATTAATTTTAGTGTCATATTTGCTTATAAAAAACACCTAACTTACATGAAAATTTAAATTTTTTGTAAGTGTGCTGATAAAATTGGTAATAATATACACAACGAAAAGATATATATTAACAAAAGATGTTGTTGATGTTTTTAATTTACAAAGAAGAGCGCCCTCAATACAAGTAGTTTTGATGCGGTTTTGTAATTATTTTTTATGCACTGAATAAGGTGTTGGAAAAAAGAGATGCTCGTGAAAGCAAAAACATATAAGGAGGACCCAAATGAAAGCGAAGAGAATAGTGTCTTTAGCACTTGCTTTACTGTTGTTGACATGCTTGCTGGCTGTCCCGGTTTCTGCTGCAACAGTAACGAAACAGACTGATTTTACTTATCACGATAGTATTATTAAATCATGGACGGTAGGTAAGATTACCGGTTATTATACTTATTCTTATAACCCTTCAACCAAAAAACTTATTAATGAAAAAAGCCTAACCTACAGAACTTCCAAGTTGGCGTTTGCTTGCAAATTTACAGATGTCAGCAAAAAGTGGGATTGGTATAATACGACCGACAGAAACGGTTCGGGATGCGCAGTGTTCAAATGGCGATTTGGCGTTGGCTTGACAACGCAGTGGGTTACGATAGGAAGTTACCGTAATGATACGATGATGGCTTACGTTTATGGCAATGGAAATTTTGTTCGTCGCTAATTTTATTAAACGAATCAGTGAAATAAGCTAAAAATGCTTTCACGGGCATCTCTAAGCTATAGATGACACAGAAATAGACAAGGTAGTCAATGGAGGCGTATGGATGGCGAAGATAATATTTAATGATGTTTACAAGAAATTTGGTAATAAAAGCGTTTTGAACGGACTTAGTTTTACTTGTGAAAATGAAGTATTGTTTTTGGCAGGGAAAAACGGTGCAGGAAAAACAACTTTAATTCGAAGCGCTTTGAAATTAGAAAAAATAGACAGAGGAGATATATCTTATATATCAAACTCGGACAACAAGACTATCAATACGGGCGCAGTATTTGATACCCCGTGTTTATATGGACAGATGACATGTGAAGAAAATATTAATCTATTCTGCACAGGTTTTTTGAAAGATAAAAATCATGTTAAGAGGATATTAGAAAATTTAAATATTGACAGGTCACTTTTGAAAAAGCTTGCTTCGAAGTGCTCTTTTGGTCAACAACATAGAATTAGTGTTGCAATAGCCCTGATTAGAAAGCCAACTTTCTTGTTTTTGGATGAGCCGACTATTGGTTTGGACCCCATATCATGGAAGTTGGTCCGTGAGAGTATTCTTAGAAACAAACAAGAACAAAATGGATGCATTATTATAACAGGGCAAGACTACTTTGAAATGGCAGATTTTTCAGAGAAACTGGTAATTTTAGATGAAGGGGTTGCCAAGTTCTCCGGAAAAACGCAAGAGTTCCTTAAAGATTTTCCATACAAAGTATCCCTTACTATACCTTCTAAACTGACGGAAAAAGTTCAATTTAATGTTCAGCAGGAAACTAAAAATAATGACGGTTCATATACTTACGTTTTTGGGAATGATGTTAAAACGGAGGATGTAGTATTGTTGACCAATGCAAATAATATACCGATTATTTCACTTTCAACAATTGAGACTAATTTAAAAGATGCAGTATACACTGTAATTGGAGGAGGTGAACAATAATGTTGAATTGTCTAAAAACAGAATTTAAAACGTTTTTTCACATACGAATTGTTGCCGTCTGTCTGTTGGCACTACTGATAGTAACACTTGCGTTTTTTTATAATGGTTTTCAAAATGTAAAAGACCAAATTATTTATGACAGAAACACTTTAGAAGAAGTTATACAATTTGCAAAAGAAAACGATGATGCGGATGTCGACTACTCTGCAATTACTGACAGCCTTACCGAGATATATAAAACTTACAATCCGCAGATGGCACTCAATAATTCGCTGGGAGTACTTTTGGGAATAGCAATTATTGTTTTTCCCATTATTTCATCATGCTATATAGGAGCAGAATACGGAAAAAGCCGGACGATTAAGCAGAAGTGTACATATTACTCTCTGCTTCGCATATTTCTTTCAAAGTCAGTTGTATTGGTTGCCGTAATTACTGCATTTACTATGATATACTCTCTCATTTGCTATATTATTACTGCGAGTGAGTGGAAGAAAATCAATATACTTCTCAGTAATATTGGAGAAGTGACCTTTGACGGAATAAAAAGCTTCTCTTTAAAAGAAAATGCTGTTTTATTCGGGACAGTTGTAGCTGTTATATTTTTCTACACTCTTATTACGATGTTAATATCAAGTGTCTTTAAAGGAAGCACTTTCGGAATAATAGGGGTGGTGGCAATTAACTATATTGTTCTGCCTACCGAATATTCACCTCACAATGTAATTTTTGCAATTATTAACAAAGTAATATATACAAGTTCGGTTAGCCCTTATTCATTTTTTGAGAATGGTATTAAATATTTGTCAATAGGTAATGCGGTTGCATTATTCTCTGTTTATTTTTTTGTGGTTATACTTGCTCTTTTGTTTGTTAGCCTCAGACAGAGAAATAATTAAGAGCTCACTGCTTTTTGCATGGAAAGCTGATATACTTTTAGATTTCTGCAGAAACGTCAACATTTATAAGACCAAGGGCTAAAGCGTTCATAATTATACAAGTTGTTGTCTTGGTTTAAGGACAAAACACCGCAGTAGCGTTCGTTACTGCGGTGTTTTGTTTGTTGTTTGGTCTCTTTTCGGAGTTCTGTAAACAATTCCGGGCTCAAGGTCTATTCCGTATATCTCATATAGTTCGCTTACCGTGACAAGAACAAAGCCCCTTTTTATAAGCTCCTCTGATATCTCCTCAAAGGTCTCGGCTGTGAGGTCATAGAGGTCGTGCATGAGGACGATTTCACCGCCATTGACGTTGTCTAAAACAGAGGCGACAATTTTCTGTTTAGCTCTTTCACGCTGTGTACCGGTACAGTTGCTGTATTTCCAATCCTTAGTGTCTATGCTCCATTGGACAAGCGGCATCCCGATATCATTCTCAATGCCTTTGAAATCGCCATAGGGCACACGGAAAAGGGTTGGTGTGCGGCCGGTAATTTCTTTGATAAGTTTGTTTGTCTGGTTTATTTCACTCTTTCTTTTTGCTATGCTCAGATTGCGCAATTTTGCATGGCTGTATGAGTGGTTGCCGATTTCACAGCCGAGAGAGTTTGCCCTTTTTATTATATCCGCATAGCTGCCGACTCTTGTGCCCAACACGAAGAAAGTGGCGTGACTGTTTGTTTTTTCAAGTGTATCAAGGATTCTCGGTGTTATCTCACGGTGCGGTCCGTCGTCAAAGGTGAAAGCGATATATTTTGAGCCTGATGGGATTGAAGCAGGATAGTTGTTTTCGGTGCTTTCGGACGGTTGAGTCTCTGTTTCTTCCTTTTCAGGCATATCCTCTGTTTGAAAAACGGCATTAAAGATGTCCTTTGAGATAATATCTTTTAAGTTTTTTACCTGAAGAGCGGCTTCTACACATCCTTCTTCTATGCCAAACAGGGTTCCTGCGTCAAAGTAAAAAATCACTTTATCGCCGTTAAAGGAGAAGCTTTGAAAATTCTCAATGTCCTCGGATGTGTTTTGCTTAAATTTATCAGAGCCTGTCATTGAGGAATAAAGGCGGTTGTTTTTGAAATAGTTAACGACCTGTTTGCTTATTTCAATTTCGGCTTTCGGTTTAAAGATGTCTGAAAATTGTAAATCCTTTTTTTCGTTGAGGTCGAAAAACATGGTGTGTATATTTTCCGTGTGAATGTTGTTTTTCGGTACAGATGTTTTTTTCTCAAAAACAAGACTTACATACTTGTGGTCGCTGCCGTCTGAGATAAGATACGTCTTATAATCTGCGGTCAGAATGGCAAGCTCATCATCTTTGTGAGCCTTATAATCACCGATGGTCGAGATAAACTCATCGGCAAAGCCCCTGACGGTACTCTTAATTATATTGTCAATTTCTGCTATGCCGATTGTCGGGTAGTGTATACCATAGGCATAGTTGTCCTCATATGTTATCATGGATTGGGTGATGCCCACTTCTCTGTCCTGGGCTGCGTGCTGAAAATTCAGTTCCTGCGCAACGTCATCAGACTTTCCGTTTGAACAGCCTGATATGCAAGTTGGAATAATGGATATACATATAAGCAATATGGTACAGCGCCGTAAAAACATTTTCATTATTATAAATCCTCCGTGGTTTTGTGCTGATATTTCACTCAAAGGTATATATGTTATAAACAAAAAACACAGGTAAACAAGCTTTTTTGTAATAAAAACTTAAAAAATGCCAAACAATGCAATTTTTTTCTTTTTTAGAGTAGCATTTTGCGGATATTTTTGTATAATAATTATGACTTTAAAATAAAAGGGGTTCTGGCCATGGTAAAGGTCGTAAAGTTCGGCGGAACATCTCTCGCCGAGGCGAAACAGTTTATAAAGGTTGCAGGAATAATAAATGCTGACAGTAGCAGAAGGTATATTGTACCGTCAGCTCCCGGTAAGCGTTCGAGCTCTGATACAAAAGTTACCGATATGTTCTATGCCTGCTATGACGCCGCATCCAGAGGCGTAGATTTCTCTGAACTGTTTGAGAATATCAAAAAGAGATATAACGATATTATTTCCGAGCTTGGGCTTGATATGTCGCTTGAAAGCGAGTTTGAAAAAATACATAATAATTTTGTCGGCCGTGCAGGACGTGACTATGCGGCCTCAAGAGGCGAGTTCTTGAACGGCAAAATTGTTGCAAAGCTGTTGGGCTTTGAGTTTATAGATGCTGCAGATGTTATCTTCTTTGACGAAGCGGGCAAATATGATGCTAAGAAAACCATTCCTGCACTCAGGGAGAGACTTGCTTACACAGAGCACGCAGTTATTCCGGGCTTCTACGGTTCAATGCCGAATGATACTATCCGTACATTCTCAAGAGGCGGTTCAGATATAACAGGTTCTATTGTTGCAGCTGCGGTTGATGCTGATTTGTACGAGAACTGGACAGATGTTTCAGGCTTCCTGCTTGCAGACCCCCGCATTGTAGAGAATCCTGAGGTTATAAAGTCCATAACATACAGAGAGCTTCGTGAGCTGTCGTACATGGGTGCAACAGTTATCCATGAGGATGCAATCTTCCCTGTTATGCAGAAGAAGATACCCATCAGAATCAAGAACACAAACGCTCCCGAGGATGAGGGAACACTCATTCTTGCCGATACCGATGAGCCTGCAGAGTACACTATAACGGGTGTTGCGGGACGCAACGGATTCTCCTCAATCAATATTGAAAAATATATGATAAATAACGAGCCCGGTGCTATCCGCCGTGTGCTTGAGGTGCTTGAGGAGCACAAGGTCAGCTTTGAGCACATCCCGTCCGGAATTGACAACTTCAGTATCGTCGTAAACTACGAAAGCATTTTTGAGGATATAGATGACATAATTTATGACATCAAAAAGGCTACGGGCGCAAGCAGTGTCACGGTTGAAAATTCAATCGCTCTTATTGCGGTCGTCGGAAGGTCGATGAAAGCTACCTGCGGTGTAGCAAGCACAATTTTCAGCTCGCTTGCTAAGGAGAACATCAATATTAAGATGATAGACCAGGGCTCGAGCGAGATAAATGTTGTTCTTGCTGTTTCTGAGAAGAACTATGCAAGAACCATAAACGCTATATACAAAGCTTTTGTTAAAAAATAAATTTTATGGATAAGGCAGGCTGAAAGGCCTGCCTTACATTATAAGCAGAAAAAGAGCGAATTATTAATACAAAAAAGGTCGACAATTGTCTACCCAATGTTATCATTAAGGTTTACGTTTGTCAACCTTTTTGGGAAAGAAAAAATAAATATCAAAAAAATAATCCCCTGCGGAGTTTGTTTTCCGTAGGGGATTTGTTTATTAAAGTTTAATTATTTTGCGGGTTTCGTGTCCCAAATGTTTGCGGCATATTCGTTAATGGCTCTGTCTGCAGCAAAGCGTCCCGAACGTGCGGTGTTCATAAGTGACATACGGTTCCAATGTTCTCTGTCAGCCCACAACTCGTCGATTCTGCCCTGAGCCTTGCGGTAGTCTGCGAAGTCAGCCAGGACCATGTACGGGTCGTGGTGCATTATTGTACTGCCGATTTCGGGGAACGATTTGCCGTTTATACCACGGTTGATGAAGTCTATAACATTGTGAAGCTCGGAGTTATTGTTGTAGAAGTTCATCGGAACATATCCGACACGCTTAAGCTCGTTGACTTCGGGTGTTGTCATACCGAAGATTATGATGTTGTCGCTGCCGACAGCCTCATGAATCTCAACGTTGGCACCGTCAAGAGTACCGAGTGTAACAGCGCCGTTCATCATAAGCTTCATGTTACCTGTACCGCTTGCCTCAGTTCCTGCAAGAGAAATCTGCTCACTGATATCGGCGGCGGGCATCAGACTTTCAGCCATGGAGACGTTGTAATCTTCCATATATACGACCTTGAGCCTGCCTGCTACATCGGGGTCATTGTTGATGAGGTCTGCCAAAGCACAGATAAAGCTGATAATCTTCTTTGCCATGAAGTAACCGCTTGCTGCCTTTGCGCCAAAGATATATGTGTGAGGAACAAAGTTGCCTGACGGATTAGCTTTAATAGCAAGGTATTTTGCAAGGATGTTGAATGCGTTGAGGTGCTGTCTCTTATACTCATGCAAGCGCTTAACCTGAACATCGAAAATAGACGAGGGGTCAAGCTCAATACCTGTCTTTGCTTTGACCTTCTTGGCAAAATCAGTTTTGTTTGCAGTTTTTATCTCCTCAATTTTTGCGAGTACCTGCTTGTCGTCTTTGTAAGCTTCAAGCTTTTTGAGTGCATCTGCATCGTAGACGAAGTCACCGCCGATAAGCTCGTTGAGCAGAGCAGTAAGTCTCGGATTTGCCTGGCACAGCCAGCGGCGGTGCGCAATACCGTTTGTGACGTTTTTGAACTTGTCAGGCATTATGGTATAGAAATCGTGGAAAACGCTGTCCTTAAGTATTTCGCTGTGGAGAGCGGAAACACCGTTTACGCTGTGGCAGGCTGCAACGCAGAGGTTTGCCATGCGGATAACGCCGTTTGATACGATTGCCATGCGCTCAACCTTGCCGGCGTCGCCTGTGCACTCCCATATTTCGTGACGGAAGCGGTTGTCGATTTCCTTGACTATCTGATAAATTCTGGGCAGCATTCTGCGGAAGAGGTCCTCGCCCCAGCACTCAAGGGCTTCGCTCATGACGGTGTGGTTTGTGTATGCAAAGGTCTTTGTGATAACAGACCATGCATCCTCCCAACCGTAACCGCATTCGTCAAGCAGAATGCGCATGAGTTCGGGAATAGCGAGTGTCGGGTGTGTATCGTTTATGTGAATTGCAACCTTTTCGCCGAGAGTTTCCATAGAACCGTTATTTCTCAGATGGCGGTTGACGATATCCTGTATAGATGCGGATACCAGGAAATACTGCTGGCGGAGTCTGAGGCTCTTTCCCTCAGGATGGTTGTCTGACGGATAGAGAACCTTGCTTATAACCTCAGCCATAGCATTTTGCTCCATAGCACGCATATAATCGCCCTGGTTAAAGGAGTTCATGTCAATTTCAGATGATTTTGCGGACCAAAGACGAAGGATGCTGACACCCTTGCCATCCTTACCGGCTACCATTATATCGTAGGGGACGGCACGAACTTTTTTAGTGTTTACAACCTCAACGTGGTGATAGTTGTTATCCCAGAAGTCCTGAATTTCGCCCTCAAAGGCTACGTCTACGCTTCTCTCCTCGTGAGGAACAAGCCATACCTCGCCGCCGGGAAGCCAGAAATCAGGCATCTCCGTCTGCCAACCGTCGACTATCTTCTGCTTGAATATACCGTATTCATAAAGAATTGAATATCCCATGCCCGGATAGTCCTGTGTTGCAAGAGCATCAAGGTAGCAAGCTGCAAGACGTCCGAGTCCGCCGTTACCTAAGCCTGCATCCGGCTCGCAGTCATAGAGCTTGTCAAGCTTTATTCCAAACTCCTTGAGAGCCTCGCTCATCACAGAGGTAAGATTTAAGTTGTAAAGGGTGTTCTTGAGTGAACGGCCCATCAAAAATTCCATGCACATATAATAAACACGCTTTGAGCCGGCTTCGTCTGAACGCTTTTCAAATTCACGGCGGCCCTGACGGAGCATGTCACGTGTTATCATAGCTATGGCCTTGTAGAACTGTTCGTAGTTAGCTTCATCCGGAGTTATGCCGAAGAAGTGTGAGAGTTTCGCTGTTATCAGTTCTGCAGCGGCCTGTTTTGTAAGTGAGTAATCCATTTTACCAACCTTTCGTTTTTTAGGATTAGATTATATTTTATACTGTAATTGAAAATAATACAACAGAATAAAAGCAAATATATAATTTTTTGTTAAGAAAAAATTGTCGTACAACTTAAAAATTTCAATAATTTTGCCTAAAAATGATTTACTAATGTAAACATTTGGAATTGTTTACAATTTGTTCATATTTATGTATACTTGTTGCAACACGGGCAAAGTATCCTTTAATCGTACCAAGAAGGTACGGCAATTCAGACCTCCATAATCTGATTTTAATAATTGTCAACTTCTTTTTTCATTTTTATTTTCTCTTTCCCCAAAGTAAACCCGAATGCTGCACACATTCGGGTTTAACTTTTTTTATTTTTGTTTTTACAGGAATTGAATATACATATAATTTAAACGGGCTGCCTACTTTAAGCAGGCAGCCCGTTTACATGTCAAAACGATTATTCAGCAACTACGTTAACAGCTCTGAGTTTGCTGGAGTCCTTGGGGTCCGGCTCTACTTCAAAGCTAACCTTCTGACCCTCGTTGAGAGTTCTGTAGCCGTCAGCTACGATAGCGGAGAAATGTACGAAAACATCGTCGCCGCCCTCATCGTTAGCGATAAATCCAAACCCTTTTTCTGCATTAAACCATTTGACTGTACCCTTCATTATGGGACCTCCGTAAGATAATTTTTGCATTCTATACAAGCAGAGAACTCGCATGCTTTTGTGAACCATCAAACGACAATATGGCTTACAAAAACATGCGAGTCCATAGAAACATTTGCCAGAATACGCTTGTAATTATATATCCCGATTGTAATTTTGTCAATGAAAAAATCAAAAGTTTTTGTCTTTGTTTGTTAAAGACGAGACTTCTTGAGGCTTTTGTCTTAAATAAAAAAATTTACATTTGAAAAAAAGGCTAAAACCTTGACTTTTTCTATAAAAATGTTATGATTAATTGTATTGAAAGCGTTACGTGATATAATACCATTGGGGAGTAGCTTTGAAAGCTTTTTCATCCGTTTGTCAACAAACTCGCTTACGCTGGCAACGGACATTCTCGGTTTTATACCGCAGTTTGAAGCAAGACCTTTGGCAGAGTTCCCTGCCGTAGGTCTTTTTTCATATATAATAGGACCGCCGCAGTGCGGTAACGCCAACAAAAACTTTGAAAAGAAAGGTTTTGAAAGCTCATGAAATTTTACCTTGAGCCGACTGAGAAAGTATTTTCTGCGGTCGAAAGCTCCGAGAGCGGTCTTACCACTGCTCAGGCGGAAGAGCGTCTTGCTAAAAACGGCAAGAACAAGCTCAAGGAAGGCAAGAAAAAGACAATGTTCCAGCGTGTGCTTGAGCAGCTGTCTGACCCGATGATTATCATTCTTATTGTTGCCGCAGTTATTTCGGCAATTACTGAATGGTTTGAGGGAGGCAGTTTCCATTTCGTATTCCCCACAGACACAGTAATCATCCTTGTTGTTGTTATCATCAATACAGTTCTTGGCGTTGTTCAGGAGAGCAAGGCGGAGGCTGCGATTGAAGCGCTTCAGGAGATGAGTGCCGCAACGTCAAAGGTTATCCGTGACGGAAAGCTTGTTTCTGTCCGCAGTGAGGACCTTGTCGTAGGTGATGTCGTTGTTCTTGAAGCGGGCGATGCTGTTCCTGCTGACTGCCGTATTTTCGAGTGTGCCAGCATGAAGATTGAAGAGGCAGCTCTGACGGGCGAATCAGTTCCCGTCGGCAAGATTATAGAAATCCTCAACGGCGGCGACAA
This sequence comes from Clostridia bacterium, assembly GCA_017407995.1. GTDB lineage: Bacteria > Bacillota > Clostridia > Oscillospirales > Acutalibacteraceae > CAG-177. The sequence continues at coordinate 73,142 of JAFQVM010000028.1, forward strand.
CGGCGAAGTTGCTCTTGGTGACAGAAAGAACATGGCTTACATGGGCTCAACCGTTGTTTACGGCAGAGGTAAAGCTGTTGTTGTCGGCACAGGTATGGACACTGAGATGGGTAAAATCGCCGATGCTATTGCACAGGCAGAGGAAGGCCAGACTCCTCTTCAGATAAAGCTTGCACAGCTTTCAAAAATTCTTACCTATTTGGTACTCGGAATCTGCGTTGTTCTTCTTGCATTCCAGGTTATCACAGCATATTTCGGCACAGGCCTTAGCTTCAATGTATTCCTTGAAAGCTTCATGGTAGCGGTTTCGCTTGCCGTTGCAGCTATCCCAGAAGGTCTTGCAGCTGTTGTTACAATCGTTCTTTCAATCGGTGTTACAAACATGTCGAAGAAGAACGCTATCATCAGAAAGCTGACTGCAGTTGAAACTCTCGGCTGCGCTCAGATTATCTGCTCGGATAAGACAGGTACTCTTACTCAGAATAAGATGACCGTTGTTGACCACTACGGCGAAGACGAAAAGCTTATTGCAACTGCAATGGCACTTTGCTGTGACGCTGAAATCGATGAAAAAGGCGAGGTCACGGGTGAGCCTACAGAGGCAGCTCTTGTCAACTATGCTTATGCACTTGGTATGCACAAAAATGACCTTGTTGCAACTGCTCCCAGAATCGGCGAAGCTCCGTTCGATTCAGGCAGAAAGATGATGTCAACCGTACATCAGACAGAGAACGGCATCATTCAGTATACAAAGGGTGCTCCCGACGAAATCCTCAAGAAGTGCACATCCGCCCTTGTAAACGGCGAAGTTGTTCCTTTCACAGAGGAAATCAAGGCCGCTGTCCTTGCAGATAACAAGAGAATGGCTGACAAGGCTCTCAGAGTTCTTGCTGTTTCTCTCAGAAAATATGACTCCGCTCCTGCGGACTTTGCTCCTGAAGCTCTTGAAAACGACCTCGTTTTCGTCGGTCTTACAGGCATGATTGACCCTGTCCGTCCTGAGGTTAAGGCTGCTATCGAGGAGTGCCGTTCAGCAGGCATCACCCCGATTATGATTACAGGTGACCATAAGGATACTGCTGTTGCAATCGCTATGGAGCTTGGTATTATCGAGGATGCAAGCGGTGCTATCACGGGCGCACAGCTTAATGAAATCAGCGATGAAGATTTTGCTGAGAGAGTAACAGAGTTTAAAGTTTATGCACGTGTTCAGCCCGAGCATAAGACAAGAATAGTTAACGCATGGCGTGCAAGAGGCATGATAACTGCTATGACAGGTGATGGTGTTAACGATGCTCCGTCAATCAAGAGTGCAGATATCGGTGTCGGCATGGGTATCACAGGTACAGACGTTACTAAGAACGTTGCAGACATGGTTCTTGCAGACGATAACTTTGCAACAATCGTTTCCGCAGTTTCCGAGGGTAGAAGAATCTATGACAATATCAGAAAGGCTATTCAGTTCCTTCTCGGTTCAAACCTTTCAGAGGTTCTTTCAATCTTCACAGCAACAATCCTCGGCTTTACAATTCTTAAGCCCGTTCACCTTCTTTTCATCAACCTTGTAACAGACAGTATTCCTGCTCTCGCACTCGGTCTTGAAAAGCCCGAAAGAGATATCATGCAGCGCAAACCCCGTAACAGCAAAGAGGGCGTTTTCGCAGGCGGTATGGGCTTTGACGTTTTCTATCAGGGTGCACTTGTTACGATTCTTACCCTTGCCGCATTCTTTATTGGTGAGTATCTTGAGTGTATGGCAACAGGAATTCCCTTCTCGTTCTTCAATCCCGTTGAGAGCGGCGAAGGTATGACAATGGCATTCCTCACAATGTCGATGTGTGAGATTTTCCACTCTTTCAATATGCGTTCACAGCGTGGTTCTGTTCTCGGTATGGCATTTGGACAGAAGTCACATAACATCGTTCTCTACGGTGCAATGGTTGCATCACTTATTCTTACAACTGCAATCATTGAAATTCCGTTCCTTGCAAACGCATTCGAGTTTACACACCTTGACCTTAAGGCATACCTTATCTCTATCGGTCTTGCATTCCTTGTCATCCCGATAGTTGAAGTTGTCAAGGCAATTCAGCGTGCAGCAAGAAAAAATAAGTAATTAAAAAACTTAATTTAAGGACCCTCTGCAAAAGCGGAGGGCCCTTTTTTTATAAGCACAATAGTCCTTTATTCATATGGTTGAAAAAAGGCAATTTATATAGTATAATAAACATAATAATCTAAACGCAAAACAGTTTTTGAAGATTTTTACAGAGGGATGGGATATCATGACCGTTTTAGAGCTGCAAAAAATTCTTGATGCCGAGCTTGTCTGCGGCGAAGAGCATATGGACAGAGAGGTACATACCGCCTGCGGAAGCGATATGATGAGCGATGTGCTTGCTTTTGTTAAGGAGCAGGCTGTTATGCTTACGGGCCTTGTTAATGCTCAGGTCGTACGTACTGCTGAGATGATGGATATGAAGGTTATCGTTTTTGTCAGAGGCAAGTGTCCTGATGCATCAATTGTGTCGCTTGCGAAGCAGCTTGATATAGTTGTTCTCAAGACAAAGCTTGAGATGTTTACCTCATGCGGCAGGCTCTACGAAGCCGGACTGAGAGGAGGCTGCAACGCAAATGGATGAGATAAAGCTTCATTTTGAGGTCAGCGGCGATGATTTTACAAGAGCGGGAGAGGCATCCGGCGAGGTAAAGAGAGTGCTCAAGGAGATTTGGTTTAGCTCAGCTGTGATAAGAAATGTTTCAATCGCTATGTATGAGGGCGAGATAAATATGGTTATCCACGCAGGCGGCGGTGAAATAGATGTCGAGATTTCACCGGAATGCATATCGATGGTGCTTGCCGACCACGGCCCCGGTATAGAAAACGTGGAGCTCGCTATGCAGGAGGGCTACTCAACTGCACCCGATAATGTGCGCTGTCTCGGTTTCGGCGCCGGTATGGGTCTGCCGAATATAAAGAAATATACTGATGAAATGGATATCCAGACTGAATTGGGTGTAGGAACCACGATAACACTTAAGGTGTATAATCAGTAAGCGAAAGTTGTCTTTGCGCTGGTTTAGCAAAGAAAAAATCAACAAGAGGTAACTTTTTATTATGAACAGCTTTTTTCATTCGGTACGGCTTGATGAAGAAAAATGCATGGGCTGTACCAACTGTATAAAGCGATGCCCCACGCAGGCTATACGTGTGCGTAACGGCAAAGCGAATATAATATCGGAGCTGTGTATTGACTGCGGTGAGTGTATCAGAGTGTGTCCGCACCATGCGAAGTACGCTGAGCGAGACTCGATGAACCGTATTCTTGAGTTTAAGCACAGAATAGCGCTGCCGGCTCCGGCCCTTTACGGACAGTTTAATAATCTTGACGACATAGGATACATAATTACGGCACTGAAGCTTCTCGGCTTTGACGAGGTGTTTGAGGTATCAAGAGGTGCAGAGCTTGTTTCTGAGGCCACTCGCAGATACCTTGAAGAAAATAAGATTCCAAAGCCCGTGATATCTTCAGCTTGCCCTGCCGTGTGCAGGCTTATAAGGATATGTTTCCCGAATCTTATTCCGCACGTGTTACCGCTCAACTCTCCCATGGAGGAGGCGGCACGTCTTGCACGTGAGGAAGCTATAAAGAAAACGGGACTCCCGTCTGAGGATATAGGTGTATTCTTTATCACACCGTGTCCCGCTAAGATAACAGCTATCAAACAGCCGATATGTCTGCCGCAGTCAAATGTTGATGGTGCTATCGCTATGAAGGATTTGTATCCCGTGCTGTTAAAGCAGATGAATCATTTGGGCGCACCTGACGATTCAAGCAATTCGGGAATAATCGGTGTCAGCTGGGCATCAAGTGGCGGCGAGGCAGCAGCGCTTTTGAAGGAGCGGTATCTTGCAGCCGACGGAATAGAGAATGTTATAAAGGTTCTTGAGGAGATTGAGGACGAAAAACTTGATACCCTTGACTTTATTGAGCTTAATGCCTGTTCTGGCGGTTGCGTCGGCGGTTCGCTGACAGCGGAAAATCCGTATGTTGCCAAGGCGAGACTTCAGCAACTAAGAAGATATCTGCCCGTCTCTGCCAACCATCTTATGGATGAGGGTGTACCTCAGGAGATGGAATGGCAACGCCCGCTTGAGGGGCTTTCCGTGTTGAAGCTTGCTGAAAATGTTTCGGATGCTATGGCAATGATGAAGCGTATAAAGGAGATACAATCACGCTTGCCGGGTCTTGATTGCGGTACTTGCGGTGCACCATCGTGCCGTGCACTGGCTGAGGATATCGTCCGTGGCAATGCGACACTCCATGACTGCGTGTTCTCGCTGAGAAATGAGCTTAGCGGAACGGACATGCAGGAGTTTATCCCTGCACCGTTCAGAAACACGGATGCGGAAAAGGAAGAATAATACGGAGGGGATTTAAAATGACAGTCGGCGAATTGAAAGATGCGCTTGGACTTAAAGTACTGTGTGAGAACGATGATGCGCTGAGCCGTGAGGTCACCGGCGGATATTGCGGTGACCTTTTGAGCTGGGTAATGTCACGTGCTCGCTCAGGCGATGCGTGGATGACTGTGATGGGTAATATAAACTCCATCGGAGTTGCTGCGCTTGCCGATATCTCCTGCATAATTTTGACAGATTCAGCAACCCTCGACGATGATGCAAAAATGCGTGCTGAGCAAAATGGAGTAGCGATTTTTCAAACGGAAAAAAATTCATACGAGACTGCAAAAGAACTCTCAAAGTTGATTTAACTATGCCGAAACTTTTATGTGATTTGCATATTCATTCATGCCTTTCGCCTTGCGGAGACAATGAGATGACGCCTTATAACCTTGTGAATCTTGCAAGGATTATGGGGCTTGATTTGATTGCGCTGACAGACCATAATTCGTCGCTTAACTGTCCGGGGGCGCTTGATGCGGCAAAGGAAGCGGGTATAACAGTTGTGCCCGGAATGGAGCTGACTACATCCGAAGAAGTTCATGTTGTGTGTCTGTTTCCGGAGCTTCCCAATGCGCTCGCCTTTTCGGATTATGTGAGCACGAATATGCCCAAGGTTAAAAACAGACTTGACCTTTTTGGTGAACAGATAGTCATGGACCACCTTGACGGTGTATTGTCTATGCGTGAAAATCTGCTTTCTGTTGCGAGTTATATTTCCATAAGTTCTGTATGCGATGTCATAAAAGATTTTGACGGTGTGTGCTACCCGGCCCACGTTGACCGACCTGCATTCAGTCTTATAGCAAACCTCGGCGGATTTTCTAGCGATATGTCGTTTGCCAATGCAGAAATATCTAAGTTTGCGGATGAGGAGAAGCTAAAGCAGGAGCATCCTGCACTAAAGGATATGCGGATAATCAGAGCATCCGACGCACATATACTTGAGAATATATCGGCAGGCAGCACAGAGCTTGACCTGCCCGAAAACTCAGCTCGTGCACTGATAGAGTTTTTGAAGACAGCGAAAAAATGAGGAGTATAACATGCTCGGCAAAAAAGTAAAAGTGACGGTTGACAGACCGATGGGGACATATCATCCCGAACACAAGGATTTATATTATCCGATAAACTACGGATATATAGAGGGTATCATTGCTCCCGATGGCGAGGAGCAGGATGCATATATAATAGGTATAGATAAGCCCATAAAGGAATTTGAAGGCAAGGTTATTGCAATCATCCACAGATATGACGACAGCGAAGAAAAATGGGTGGTTGCACCTGAACACAGCAGTTTTTCAAAGGAAGAGATTGAAAAACTGGTGAGCTTCCAAGAGCAGTATTTTGATTTTGAAATAAAAATGTAGCAGGCAGAGGGGTAATGTTGACTCTGCCTGCTTTATATTTTGAGCTTTTTTTGTTTTTAATAGTTTTTTAGTTTGAGCTTTTTCTTTTGGCTGTGCAAAAGAAAATGCTTAAAAGGTAAATTTTATTGAGGAAAATATATAAAAGGCAGAGCTGCTTTTAAGCTCTGCCTTTTAGTCAATTTTAAAAATTTCATCATATGTGGTGTTAAGAATTTTCTTTATTAAAATAACTTCATCGGGATATAAATGTCTTTGACCGACTTCTATTTTTGCAACAGCGCTTCTTGTTATGTCGCAACCTTCAAGCTGTAACCTTGCGGAAAGCACATCTTGTGTTAAATTTGCTTTTAAACGAAGCTCTCTGATATTTTCGCCTATTTTCTTTTCTATGTCAGCATTCATTGTCGCATCACCCTTTTGCGCTCATTTGGGAACAAAAGTATTTGACAATATTATAGTGTGGGGTTATTATAATTATGCACCTATATAAGTGCAAAGAGTTGAAGAAAAGAGATTCTTATGATAGTAACCTTTTTTGGTCACAGCAACACCTCTCAAAGTGTGCAAATAAAATTAGAAACCGTATTAATTCATCTGATAGAGAAAAAAGGAGCAACTTTTTTCTACATAGGCAACCACGGTAATTTTGACTTAATGGTTAAGAATACATTAAAGGAGTTAAAATGCAAATATCCTCATATTAACTATGCGGTAGTTCTTGCTTATATGCCAAAAGGAAAAAACGGGATAGATTATTCTCAAACAATTTTTCCCGAATGCTTAGCGAGTGTTCATCCCAAATATGCAATAGCCAAACGCAATCGCTGGATGATAGAACAGTCGGATGTTGTAGTTACTTATGTTAAATATTCAACAGGCGGAGCTGTACAGTTTAAAGAGCTTGCTGAAAAGAAAGGCAAAACAGTAATAAATCTTGCAGATGATTAAAGCACAATCAGTTTAACTAAAAGTTGAACAGATTGTGCTTTTTTATATAAAAACTATTATTTCCCACCCCAATCTCTGCCTTGGAACAAATTTAATATATTTTTATCGATATTTTTTTCAAAAAATTTTTCAAACCCGTAGAAAAAATTTTTTCGCTGTGATATAATCTATACTAATGTGAAAAAGACTGACCTTTTTTCACGTATCGTCTCATAAACTGAAGGAGGGAGAGGCTTAAATGGTCAAAAAAATCAGTAAGATACCTTTTTCGGGTACTCCCGAGCAGGAAGCTCAGCTCAAAGCCGTTATAGAAGCTAATAAGGACGACAAGAGCATGCTTATGCACGTTATGCAGGAGGCTCAGCTCATCTATGGTTATCTGCCTTTCGAGGTTCAGGTAATGATAGCAGAGGGAATGGATATTCCGCTTGAGAAGGTATACGGCGTATCAACTTTCTACGCACAGTTCGCACTTTCACCCAAGGGAAAATACAATATTTCTGTATGTTTGGGAACAGCTTGCTATGTTAAGGGTTCACAGGCAGTCCTTGACAAAATCAGCGAGATTATCGGAATCGAATCAGGTGAGTGTACCCCTGACGGTCGCTTTTCACTTGAGGCTTGCCGTTGCATAGGCGCTTGCGGTCTTGCTCCGGTTATCACCATAAACGATGAGGTTTACGGTAAGCTGACAGCTGACGATATGCCCGGTATACTTGAGAAATATCTTAACGAATAAACATTATGCGTGAACTTTCATTGAACATACTTGACATTGCTCAGAACTCGATTTCAGCAGGCGCATCGCTGATAACTATTGAAGTTAAAGAGGATACCGCCCAAAAGCTGATGACCGTAACCGTATCGGATGACGGCTGCGGGATGGACGAGGAGCAGTTAAAAAGCGTTACCGACCCGTTTTTTACCACCAGAACAACACGTAAGGTGGGCATGGGTATCCCGCTTTTTCGTCTGGCTGCGGAGCAGACCGGCGGTAAACTGACTATCCAGTCTGAAAAGGGTAAGGGTACTTCGACCTGTGCCGTTTTTCATACGGACAGCATCGATTTTACCCCGCTGGGAGATGTCACGTCGACAATCACTATACTCATTTCCATGAACACCGACAGAGATTTTATCTATCGCCGTTCAAGGGATTCAGAGGAGTTTGTGCTTGATACGAGGGAAGTCAAAGATGTTCTCGGTGATGTTCCGCTCAATCATCCTGATGTTGTTTTATGGATGAAGGAGTTTATAGAAGAAAACACGGCGCAGCTAATGAATTCTGCGCAATAATTCACACGGCAGCGCTCAGCGCTCCGGGAAAGGAAGAACATAGATGAAATCACTTGCTGAACTTAATGCAATAAGAGATAGGGCAAAGGCTACAATGAATATCCGTGAGGATAACGAAGATGTAACACGTGTGCTCGTCGGTATGGCTACCTGCGGTATAGCTGCCGGTGCAAAGCCCGTTCTCAACGCTCTTGTTGAGGAGATTGCACGTCGCAATCTTAGCCATGTTACAGTTTCTCAGACAGGCTGTATCGGTATGTGCCAGTATGAGCCTATCGTTGAGGTTCTTGAGCCCGGTAAAGAAAAAGTTACTTATGTCCAGGTAACTCCCGATAAGGTTGCCCGTATAGTTAACGACCATCTCGTAAACGGCAACACAATCGCTGAGTTTACTGTTGGCGCAATTGCCAAATAACAAGGAGGGAAATAAATGTATCGTTCACACGTTCTTGTCTGCGGCGGTACCGGCTGTACC
>JAFQVM010000029.1 GCA_017407995.1 Clostridia bacterium
ACACATGATGTAGTATCGTTGTAAAAAACTTGCCATACAGGTAGTTTCTATGGTAAACTAGAAAAAAGTGTGTTAGGAGGCTATGCCTATGAAATGTCCATATTGCAATGCCCAGGATACGAAAGTAATCGATTCCCGCCCGGCTGATGACAACAGTTCCATTCGTCGCCGTCGTCAGTGTGAACAGTGTGGAAAGCGATTTACCACGTACGAAAAACTGGAGACGATGCCGCTGATGATCATCAAGAAAGACAACTCCAGGGAAACGTACGACCGTTCCAAGATGGAGAAAGGAATTATCCTTTCCTGTCACAAACGACCGGTTTCTTCCCAGAAGATCAGCGAGTTGATCGACCAGATTGAGAATCAGATTTTCAATATGGAAGAGCGTGAGGTTCCGGCGTCTGTGGTCGGTGAACTGGTGATGAAAAAGCTAAAGGAAGTGGACGAAGTTGCATATGTACGTTTTGCCTCCGTGTACCGCGAGTTCAAAGATGTCAATGCATTTATGGACGAGCTGGCGACATTCTTGAAAAACAAGTAGGAGTTTCGTATGTTAGAGACTTTTTATCCGGATGAGTACGTAGACAGCACGTACGGACTTCCGTTCGAGGAGCTTTATAAGAGCGGCTATCGCGGAATTATTTTTGATGTGGACAATACACTGGTGCCGCATGGGGCGCCGGCAGATAAGCGTTCACTGGAACTGTTTGACCGCCTGAAACACATTGGTTTTTCCACGTGTATTTTGTCGAATAACAAAGAGCCGCGGGTGGCGCCGTTTGCCCAAAAAGTGGACAGCCCTTATATTTTCAAAGGTGCGAAACCGTCCAGAAAAGGTTATAAAAAGGCAATGGCGATCATGAAGACCAATGAAACCAACACGCTGTTCATCGGCGATCAGTTGTTCACCGATGTCTGGGGAGCAAGGAGAACAGGACTTTATAGTATTCTTGTAAAGCCGATCAACCCGAAGGAAGAAATTCAAATTGTACTGAAACGATATTTGGAAGCGATCGTTTTATGGTTCTATCGGAGACATAAGAAAAAATAAGAGATTCGTGGCGTGTTTTTTGCAAAAAATAGTTGAAAACAGTCCGATTATAGTATAGAATAAGATAGAATCAGCTATAAGCGTCCAAATTTATTTATGAGAGAAATAGCTTTTAAGGAGGAATATCATTTATGGTATCAGCAGGTGATTTTAGAAACGGCGTAACACTGGAAATCGAAGGCCAGGTAATGCAGATCATGGAATTCCAGCACGTAAAACCGGGTAAGGGTGCTGCTTTCGTTAGAACAAAACTTAAAAACGTAATCAACGGTGGTGTTGTTGAGAAAACTTTCCGTCCGACAGAGAAGTTCCCGGCAGCAAGAATCGACCGTGTAGATATGCAGTTCTTATACAACGACGGTGAATTAGACAACTTCATGGATATGAACACATTCGAGCAGATCGCTCTTGCAAAAGATGTTGTTGGCGATGCATTAAAGTTCGTAAAAGAGAACGAAGTTGTTAAGGTATGCTCCTACAACGGTAAAGTATTCTCCGTTGAGCCGCCGTTATTCGTAGAGCTTGAGATTACAGATACAGAGCCGGGCTTCAAAGGCGATACAGCTACAGGTGCTACAAAACCGGCTATCGTTGAGACAGGCGCTCAGATCAACGTTCCGTTATTCGTTAATATCGGTGACAGAGTTAAGATCGATACACGTTCTGAAGAGTATCTCGGAAGAGCAAACTAATTGTAAACAAATTGATTTGAATCTATTGAGAGACTGTTGCATTAAGAAATTAGTGCGACGGTCTCTTTTTCTGTTTAGGGATTTCCTGCTTAAAAGTCTCTCTTCGTTGTAATTTTTGGCAAATCACACAATTTGAGAAAAATTTTCGTGACAAATGAGAAATATATGGTATACTTGGAGTTAGACAAAGCTAATTAGCGGAAACTAACCAACAAACAGTAAACCAATCAAACTGCAGATTGGAAGTGTATGATAGAAACGAGGCATGAAGTTGGAAAAAAAGAATATTGAAAACAGAGAATTAAAAAATGCCATACTTGAGCAGCTTCGCGAGAAGGGATGCCGCGTCACGAGGCAGAGAGAGCTTCTTGTAGATATTATTTTGCAGGAGCGCTGCAACAACTGCAAAGAAATTTATTACATGGCGGCCAAGCAAGATCCCAAAATCGGAATGGCTACCGTTTACCGGATGATGAACACCTTAGAGGAAATGGGCGCATTGAAATGGCGAAATGAGTACCGGATCTGCGAGCAGAATGGGGCGAAAAGCGGATATGTGGTGGAGTTTCAGGATTCGACCAGTCTGGAAATCAACCCGGAACTCTTGCACGGTATGTTAGAGAAGGAGCTTGAGACGCGCGGATATTTACAAGAGAGAAAAATCAGGCGTGTGGCCACTTTGCAGGTGTAGCGCGGCCCCAAAAGACATTTGTGAGTAAAAAAGTACCTAGAAGCTTAAAACGTAGCTTCTTAGGTACTTTTTTACAAGGAATAGACTTATGTAAACTCAAAAAGAGGGGAGATGAGATCAAAGTTTCCGCCGGTACCGCACAAATGGGGCATAGATCAGGACATCCACCAGCAAAATCAAACCTTCCACCACAGCTCCGCGAAATCCGGAGGACAAAAATCCGTAGATGATGTAAGGGGTTGTCCACGGTGGTTTGATCATCGTAAACGGAGCAAGGAA
>JAFQVM010000030.1 GCA_017407995.1 Clostridia bacterium
CACATATCTTGAAAAGGTTGACGGCGCAACAGATGCAACACTCACTCCCGACGAAAAATGCGAGTATATCTGTATCGTGACTTACGATGCCGGCAGATATGAACTCTCCGACAAGGTTGAAATCACAGACCTTACACCTTACTGCACTTGCCAGTGTCATCAGGGCGGTATCGCAGGCTTCTTCTATAAAATTGTTCTCTTCTTCCAGAAACTTTTCGGTATGAATAAGGTTTGCTGGTGTGGCATTGCTCACTAAACAAAATAAAAGGCTCCCTCGTGAGGGAGCTGTCACGAAGTGACTGAGGGAGTTTCCCAAGACGGCAGAGAAATCTGCCGTCTTTTCTTATTCAAAACTTTCATAATAATCAAAAAATTAACATTAATAAACCCCGAATGGATTGCAACAATAATAAGGCAAACGCAAATAAAACATTTTTAAAAAGTAAGGGGTGTAAAAACGATGGCAAAGAGCTCAAACAAGAGTGTTGTACCCGAGGCACGTGAGGCACTTGACCGCTTCAAGATGGAGGCTGCTTCTGAGGTTGGCGTAAACCTCAAGCAGGGATACAACGGCGACCTCACTGCACGTGAGGCAGGTTCAGTTGGCGGACAGATGGTTAAGAAGATGATTGAAGCCTACGAACAGGGTATGAAATAAATTTTTACCCGATAATATTCGAGGACGCCGTATTAAATACGGCGTCCTCCTGCGTTTTTGATTATTTCTTCTGTAAAGTGTTATTCTTTACAGAAAATTTTCGGTGGGGCAAAGCGCAAAAATTGCTTTAAATCTCAAAATCCTTATATATCAACGGATTTAATATGATTTTTATGGTTTTATCAAAAATAATCTTTTGATTTTATGATAAGTAAAGCTTTTTTACTTTACACAAAGAGTATCCCTTTTTTCCTCAACGAGACGTATACAGGGGCGTTCAAGAGGGTTTTCATTCGGTGTATGGAAGATAAAATTCAACTCACCGTCATATGAATTGAACAACATTCCATGACCGCCGTCCTTCTTAAACAGCAGCTCATCCTCATGCAGCCAATTACCTGTTATCTCTCCGTTATCAGAGTATGAGATTGCCTCGCAATAACCCTCATCCGTAAAACTTGACCAAATCATTAAAAGTCTTCCGGACTGCGTGCGATACATAAAAGGCCCATCGGTTACATAATGGTCATGTCCCTTGCGAGACCATGAAGGCTGTGATGCGCTAAACAGTACAAAAGCTTCACCTTCTGCACGGCTCAAATCATCCGAAAGTTTTAAAGCACACATCTGACCGTCATGCACCTGAGTCCATTCATGGCAAAAAACCATATACGGACTGCCGTTTTTGTCAACATAGAGTGTGCCGTCAAGACATTCCCAATCTTCAGGCGTTACAGGGCCATCACTATGCTCGATAAACGGTCCGAGCGGAGAATCTGCAATCAAAATCTGTGTACCACGGCACCTGTCATCGCTCTTAAAGCTTGCCAGAAGGTAATATTTATCCTTATATTTGTGCACTTCGGGTGCCCAGAAGTTTCTGTCTGCCCAAAAATTTTCAGATTTTCTGAAAATCTCATGCGGCTCACTCCAATTTTCAAGGTCAGAGCTTACATAGACATCAAAACCGCTTCCTCCTACCCACGCTTCAGCTCCACGGGTACCGTAGAGATAATATTTTCCATTATCTGTCAAAACAAAAGGGTCTCTTATATTGATATCGCTAAAGGTCATGCTAAGCCCTCCTTACGTTTGCACTCAAAGCACAGCCATCCGCCTTCTTCATGACGTGCAATTATCTCAAAACCGTTCTCATTAAAGGCATTCACAACCTCCTGCTCACGGATATCGATTATTCCTGAGGTTATAAACACAGCATCATCTTTCATAAACTTCGGCACATCACGACAGAACATAATGATTATATCAGCAACGATATTTGCTACCACAACATCAAACTTTCCGTCAACCTTATCTGTCAGATTGCCATGCAGGAAAGTAACCTTATCTTCACCAAATCCGTTTGTTACCCCGTTATCAACAGCAGTTTTTACTGCCATTCTGTCTATATCAACACCCGTTGCGTGTTCAGCACCGAGCAAAAGCGATGCTATTGACAAAATTCCGCTGCCACAACCGACATCAAGAACTTGCTCACCGCCTGTAACATGCCTTTCCAAAGCCTCAAGACACAGACGTGTTGTTTCATGGCTGCCTGTGCCGAATGCAAGTCCCGGCTCAAGGTGCAACACTGCACGGCCGTTTGCTTCATATTCCTCCTCCCACGTAGGACGGATAAGCAGCTTCTCACCGACAGGAATAGGCTTGAAATACTTTTTCCAGTTATTTTCCCAATCCGCATTCTTACAAACACTTGTATTTATCTCATTCTTAATTCCAACAGCAGCATAGCGCTCACTCAAAAATGCAACTGCCTCCTGCGGATGCTCCTGCGGAGAAATGTAGATGTGAACTATACCCTTTGTTCTGTCTTTCTTAAGCAAGTCCTCATCTATCAGGTCGATATGGGCAATCTCCATAGCCTCCTGTTCAAGGGTGCGGTAATCCTCAATATATATTCCGTACGGCACCACCATGTGCGCAATATCGCCGGCGGCATCAATGTCATTCGCATCAACAATTATTTGTATCTCTGTCCAGTCCATGTTTTTCTCCTAACAATGTAAAATCTCTTTTGAACACAAATACGGGCGCACACGCAGGTGCGCCCTATCTTTTTTAATACTTATTATGAACATCCTCCGCAAAACAAAGCAAATCCTTAATTTCAAGAACTGTGCCGTCGTCGAGAATAGCTTTACCGCTCATGCGGCCAAACACCTGATGCTGGTCTGTGATTATAAACTTTACATCGATTTTTGCGGCACGGTCGATAATCGGAACAAAATCCATTTCAAATCTGCCGTCGCTGGAGGTGAACGTCCAGGGCTTTGTATAGCTGTCAGCAGGAATGTTGAACTTGATATCATCAAGCTTATGTGCCTTGCCGTCATAGAAAAGAATATTCTCTGTGGCAGCAGTTGTATCGCCGAAACCATATCCGATATTGAAACCGAACGGCTTTCCGTTTACTACGCCGTTACCTGAGCCCCAATACCATCTGTTGTCATACGTCCAGACTCCACGACCCCAGTCAAGTGTTCCGAAGTCCGTTTCAGGATTGAACTTGTGCTCCACACCGTCAAAAGTGACAGTACCGCTGGCTCTCATGCAGTTTATCTTCTGGTTATAATAAAACGCCGTCTTCTTCTCCTTCCACGGAGTGGCAATAACCATTGTATCCATCTCCGGCTGCTCAAGTGTTATATCCGCCTTGAGAGTCTTGCCGTCGCAGAAATTTTTAAACTCACAGGTTATACGGCGCTGACCGGGTGTCACAAGATACTCCATATCGAGACGCTTGTCATGATACTTTACGTCACCCACAGATGAATCGGACGGAAAGTTCATCTTACCCATCGGAAATGCGTTGAGTATAGTCTCTGTATGCTCCCAGGGCTTAGTAAAATCAAACAGGGTCGCTGACTGCAGACCTATGTAGCCGTCATCTGAAAGAGTAAAAGCAACGCCAAAATCTTCAGCAAGGATAAGATAGTAATCCCATTCCTTTATACGGAACTTCGGAGCCTTAATCGCCTTGCGGTCATATTGTTGAATAAGTGAGCGTGACCAGCCCGGCTCACGAAGCGAACCATCCTCTTTTAAGAGCGGCTGAACTTTTGTTACTTCGTGGTTTCGCATATATATTCCTCCTGTAATTATAATAATTCCGCTTTAAATTCTTCCTTATTCCTATTGTGGTTATAGAGCTTACGGTTATCAAGCGCCCACTGACGCTGTGTGAATTCACCGGGTTCTACACCACGGCATGCCTGCTCTATTTCATAAATTTTTGCATCCAACGTATCAAGCTCGGACAAAATTTCTGCCTCCAAGAACATCGGTCGCACCGCTGCACCAAACTCCGGTTCGCCGTGGTGAGAGATTATCATATGCTCCACAAGCATAAGTGTATTCGCTGATATACCAAGTTCCCTGCCGCATTTCTCAACAGCCATAGCACCTCTCACAAGGTGGCCTACAAGGTTGCCATCAGTAGTATAACCCGAAGCAATACCCGTCTGAGCGACGTCAAACTCCTGAGTTTTTGCTATGTCGTGCAGAATAACACCTGTAAACAGCAGGTCGCTGTCAATAAACGGATAAATCTTAGTAACACTCTGTGCCATGCGCAGAATTGAGAGCGTATGATAAAGCAGGCCTCCTCTTATGGCATGGTGAAGTCTGAAAGCAGCAGGCCAGTATATAAGCTTATCTTTATACTCACTAAGAAGTGTTTTAACAAGAAGCTTTAACTCCTCATCCTTAAACCCGTCAGCAACTGCCATGAGCTCATCAAACATAGTTTCGCCGGAAAAGCCCGCTGACTGCACAAAATCCTCTATTCGTACATTGTCATCAGCTGTAACTTTACGGATACGCTCAATCCTCAACTGCTGAGTATCATTAAACGGAGTCATCGTGCCCCTAACCTTCACAAGGTCATTTGACACAAACTCGCCGTGGAGCTCCTCTTTATAGTCCCAGAGCTTTGCACCCACTTCACCGTCGGAATCCGTCAAAGTTATGTCAAGAAACGGTACCCCACGTGATGTCAATTTCTTTTCTATTGTTTTAATAAGGCAAAAACCTTCAACTGCGCCTGTCTTGTTTAAAGGAGTAAAATTCATATGCAGCCTCCGTTATTTTTTATGCTTTAATTATACCACGCCAACTAAAAATTTACAAATATATATTCACTTTCTCTTGACTTTTGCGCAGTTACATGCAAAAATATATACAGCAATACTCGGGGCGGGGTGAAACTCCCCACCGGCGGTAAAGCCCGCGAGCCGTTTTTACGGTTGATTCGGTGAAATTCCGAAGCCGACGGTACAGTCCGGATGGAAGAGGATGCGAAAACGCATAATTGCCCCGCTTTATTTTTAAGGCGGGGCTTTTTGTTTTTTCATCTTCCCGATTGCAAAAATATCGAAAGGAAGAAAAATATGAAAAACAACACAAAGCAAAGCCTTCAAAAAACCGTTATCATGGCTATGCTCGTAGCCATCGCCGTAGTATCACTCTACATAATCAGAACACCGCTGCTGCCTGCAGCACAGTTTCTTGAGTACGATATAGCAGATGTGCCCGTACTTATAGGAACCCTGCTTTTTGGCCCTGTTGCAGGTCTGGTAATCCTCGTCATAACCTCCGCCATTCAGGCTATGACTGTAAGCGCATCAAGCGGTATAATAGGTTTTATAATGCACGTTTGCGCTTCGGGTATGTTAGTACTCGCATCAGGTCTGATATACAAAATAATAAAAAGCAGAAAAGGTATGATTTTGGGACTTGCTGTCGGCTCAATATTGATGATACTGGTCATGATTCCGCTAAACATTGTTTTTTCAGGCATTTTTATGGGAGTAGGTGTTAAAACAGTAGTCAGTATGCTCATTCCTGTTTTTATTCCTTTTAACCTAATCAAGGCTGTATTAAACTCGGTTTTGACTTTTGTTCTGTTTATCCCCGTAAACGCAATATACTCCAAAATATCAAAAGATTTTAAATAAAACCTAAACTTTCGCCTTTTCTCTTGACATATACGCTTTTCAGCGTTAAAATAACCTACGGAATTGAATATTTCCTTATTAAGAGTGGCTGAGGGAACAGGCCCTGTGAAGCCCGGCAACCTGTAAAATACAAGGTGCTAAATCCTGCGGTGCAGACCGAAAGATAAGGCTGTTTAAGCGCTTAGCGGTTTCGCCGAGCGCTTTTTTGTTGTCTTGTTAACGTAGGGTGGCAAGAAAAAATCAAGGAGGAACTTCTAATGGCAAACTTTTTTTTCACATCTGAATCAGTAACCGGCGGACATCCGGATAAAATCTGTGACCAGATATCTGACGCTGTACTCGATGCTATTCTTGAGCAGGATAAAACAGGCAGAGTAGCTTGCGAATGCTGCTGCACTACCGGTATGGTAATGATAATGGGCGAAATCAGCACAAACTGCTATGTCGATATCCCCAGCATTGCACGCAAAGTTATCTGCGATATCGGCTATGACAGTCCCGAAAAAGGTTTTGACGGCAACACATGTGCTGTTATGACTACCATTGATGAGCAGTCTGCTGACATCGCTTTGGGCGTTGACCGTCAGGGCGCAGGCGACCAGGGAATGATGTTCGGCTTTGCTTGCGACGAAACACCTGAACTCATGCCGCTTCCGATTTCCATGGCCCATAAGCTTGCTGCAAAACTCACACAGGTCAGAAAAGACGGCACTCTCTCCTACCTTAGACCCGACGGAAAATCTCAGGTTACTGTTGAGTATGATGAAAACAACAAACCCGTTAGAATCGAAGCTGTTGTTATATCCTCACAGCACTCCGCTGACATCGATATCGAAACATTACGCCGTGATATAGAAGAAAAGGTCATTCGTGCAACAATCCCCGCTGACATGATAGATGAAAACACAAAGATTTTCATTAACCCCACAGGCAGATTTGTAACAGGCGGACCTCAGGGTGACAGCGGTCTTACAGGAAGAAAGATAATTGTTGATACATACGGCGGATACTCACGTCACGGCGGCGGCGCTTTCTCCGGCAAAGACCCGACAAAGGTTGACCGTTCAGCCGCTTACGCTGCAAGATATATGGCTAAAAACATAGTCGCTGCAGGTCTTGCAAAAAAATGCGAGGTTGAGATAGCATATGCTATAGGCGTTGAAGAACCTGTTTCTGTTTTCGTAGACAGCTTCGGTACAGGAATCATCCCCGATTCAAAGATAGCAGAGGCCGCAAACAAGGTCTTTGACCTTCGCCCCGCATCAATTATAGAAACTCTTGACCTGCGCCGTCCTATTTACCGTCAAATAGCAGCTCTCGGTCATGTCGGCAGAACAGATGTTGACCTCACGTGGGAACACACAGATAAGGTTGATGAGCTTAAAGCTGCAGCAGGAATCTAAATGACATCATAAAAACGCACCCGCTTTAACGGGTGCGTTTTATTTTATAAAAAAACAGGAGACACTTTTTGAAGTGTCTCCTGTTAAATTTTAAATTAATCGAGTGTTTGTTTCTTATTGCCGATTTCCATCTGCATTTTTGCAAGTCTGTCAAGAGCTTCCATATCACCGGCAGTAGCCTCTTTAGACATTGCAGATCTTCTCTCAAGCAATTCTTCATACATCTTATCTTTCTTCTTGCCTCCAAGGTCATAGAAGAGCATCGGGATAATTCCAAGTGAGGTTGTTACAAAGGGAATAATTGTACACATTGCAAACAGACCGAACTGAGTGTCATCAGACTGTGCAGAGCCTCTTACATATGCTGTAATATCATAACCGATAAGCTGTTTAACCCAAAGCGAAATATAACTGCTGACGATTTTTGAAAGCTTCTCGGCAAGTCCCTGTGCAACACTGGTCATACCTTCTGTACGGTAACCGTTCTTCCATTCGCAGTAGTCCATAGCTTCGTTGTACATTTCTGTCGGGATAACTGAACGAACGCCCCAGAATACCATAACTATGACTTCCCAAATAGCAAAAGCTATTCCCATTGGTACAATCCTCTTATACATACCGTTCTTCTTTCCGCCGATAGCGCCAAAGAAGAATACCGGGACCAAAAGAATATCGAACAAATAAGAGCCCATTATGTAAAGGAAACGGCTGGAGAAATGTCTCCTGAACCACGGAACCGCAAGATAGCTGAACGGATTTACGATAGCACCAGGTATACCGGTAATCATTCCAAGAGATGCAAAGTGGAGAACATCTATAAAATAATCCGATTTGTTGCCGCCAAGTGAAAGTCCGCTGAGCATCTTAGAAAGGGTCATAAGTAAGATAGGCTTATTGCTTATAACAGATTTAATACTTGCCTTGATACTCGGACGCTCAACCGACTGCATAACACGCTCTTTACAGATAAGGAAATACCAAAGAGCACCTGCACCGGAAACAACTGCTGTAAATATACCCATTACAACAAATGTATTGGTCAAGGAAATATTAATAACATTACGCTCAATAAGGTCGAGCAAAACATTCATTATCTGAGAAGGCAGCTTTTCACCGACTAATCCGGAAACCAAACTCGCCGTAGTAATTAGTCGTGTTCGGTCATTCGGGTGTGGCGTCATCGTGGCTTGAAGACCTTTTCTTGCGATATCTCTGAAAGTTCCTGCTCCTTCACGGACAATCGTCAGCAAAAAATAAGTTATAAATTTTGCCATATCATTTCCGCCGGTACCCATAAAGAACAACGGCAACATCCAATAAATACAGGTACCTATTGTTCCGGGTACGCCGAGTGCGACAAGATAAGGCTTGAACTTACCCCAACGGGTTCTGGTTTTATCAACTATCGCTCCAATAAAAATATCGTTAACTGTATCCCAAATACTGTTAATAAGCTTTACTATACGCTGCAAAGGCAGGCTTATCTGCAAGATACTGGTTACAAAACGATCTGAATATCCGTCGATATTGAAGCTCTGCGACATATCGTACACAACATAGGCAACCGTTTCTTTGGTGCCTACATAACGTCTGTCCTGTGTGACAAATTTTTGTTGTCTAGACGACCCGTCATCAGTTAGCGATGGTGCAACAGCAACATTTTTTTCTTCCTGTGCCAAAACATAACCTCCCATAGAATATTTACCTTTGAATTATATCATACCATTTTGTCAATTGCAACAATTTCTATATAAAAACTTTTATATCAATTTATTTTTTTAAGCAAAATGCAACACGCTGTTGCCGCCTGTTTTTTTATGTGGTATCATTATCTAAATTATCACAACCATTAATGCTTTGAAAGGGCGTTTTTATGGACACATACCATGCAGGTCTTTATCTACACATACCCATATGCCGCAGTAAATGCCCATACTGCGATTTCTACTCACTGCGTGCTTCACAAGGTGTCGAGGAAAAATATTTATCAGCACTTATAAACAAGATAAAGTCCCTATCCCGAATATACTATAATTCATTTAATTCTGTTTATATAGGTGGCGGCACACCATCAGTTTTAGGAACTCAAGCGCTTAGCGAAATTATCAAAAGCGTTAAGGATTCATTTCCTATAGAAAACGACAGTGAAATAACCGTTGAATGCAATCCCTTTGATGCTCAGAAAGATGATTTTGATTTTGAACTTTTAGCCATGGCAGGTGTGAACAGAATATCGATGGGAATGCAGTCTGCAAATGACAGTGAGAGACGGACTCTCGGCAGACTAAGCAACACTTCCATGGTAGGAAAGGCAGTAAAGAGGGCTCAGGCGGCAGGAATACAAAATATTTCTCTCGACCTTATGCTCGCCATACCCGACCAAACTGCCGACACCCTTAAGAAGAGTATTGATTTCTGCGTCGAAACAGAAGCAAAGCACATCAGTGCATATCTTTTAAAAATCGAAGAAAACACAAAGTTTTATCAAATGCGAAACTCTCTCAATTTGCCAAATGAAGATGCCGCTTGCAACCTTTATTTCACAGCCTGTGATGAACTTGAAAAAGCGGGATATATGCAGTATGAAATTTCAAACTTTGCAAAAGCGGGTTTTGAAAGCCGCCACAATCTAAAATATTGGAACTGCGACGAATATTTAGGCATAGGCCCGTCTGCCCATTCTTTTTGGAACAAAAAAAGATTTTATTATGAGCGTGATATTGAGAAATTCATCAGCGGCAACGACCCCATTGATGACGGTGACGGTGGAAGTTTTGAGGAATATGCGATGTTGCGACTCAGATTAACGGACGGATTAATTTTTGATGATGTTTTAAAAAGATTCGGACACGGTATACCTGAATTCATGCTTGATAAAGCTCGATTGTTTGAAAAAAACGGACTCACGAAGGTAACGCCGGACCGCATAGCTCTGACAAGAGAAGGTTTTTTGGTTTCAAACGCCATAATAGCTGAACTTTTATAAAGAGAACAGCCGATGCATTGCTTTTTTGCATCGGCTGTTCTCTTTATACATAGGAGGGGATTTAATCTGCAATACCGTGTAAAACATCTATACCAAAAAGATAAGCGTCGAAGTATGTCACCCTATGCGTATCGTTTTCGGGCATAAAACTGCCCTCTATATCGAAGTAATATCCCAACCCGACATAACGGCCTGAGCCGCCGTCGTCAGCAGTTTGAGTAGGCACACAAAAAATCGGCTTTTCAAAATCGTTGACTCTTGAAAAATCAACAGCGGCAACTATACCCCAAAGTAAAATTAAAACAACTAAAACAGATATTATTATTTTCTTCATACTATCACCGTTAAAAATCTATCTGTGCGCCTATAAACAACGGAAGTCCGCTCTGAGTATCTATTATTGCATAAACAAACGGTCTTGTAAGTCTAACTTCAGGTGGCGGGTCCATCGGAGCTGACATTGCATCCACTGCAACAGCGGTAACAGCACCTGCCCTTGTACCCTTCTCAGCAACCTCAATAAATGTTTTGTGTATAACCTTTGATATATATATCGGCATTTCACCCTGCGCTGTACCCAAGCGTGAAAAGTCAGCTTTATGTGCGTTAAAGGCGTCTTTCATTCCCATGTCAACAAGGGTGTCGTTGAGTTCATTTGAATACTCCGTCTTGAACTTCGGCATCTGAGTTATTACTTTGCAGTCCTCCGCAGAGTTGACGGCTGTTAAGAACTCTTTACCGTCAAGATTTTTGACAAAATCTTTAATATCAACACCCTCATCGGGCAAAATAGCTGCAAATCTGAATCTGTCACCCTCATAGGACTTCAAAAAGCCTTTGGCGTTACTCATTTTTATATAGCCGTATTCCGACGAATACATATAGGAGACGTTTTTATTTTTGCCGTTGTATGTTGTGAATTTTCCATCTCGCACACAGTTATCAGTATACGGAGTCCACCACTTTGCTTCAAAGCTGAGGGCGTTTATGATATACATAATATTATCGTTTGAAATTTTGTCTATTATTTTTTCAATCATGCCGCCCGTGTTCTTTTTTACCCATGAGTTTATGTCCTTGACGGTATTACTCTTTGAAAAATCTGCACTGTATATTCCCGCATCAAAGAAATCGGCACTCTTTTGTAAAAAACTCTTTTCCACAGTAATCCTGCCATCACCAAGCCAAAGTGAATTTGCAGACTTCAGCTCGCTGTCCTCGCCTGCAACAGCATCAAGATAGGCTCCGAGATAGGCATTAAGTTCATCACACGCAAGCCCTCCAAGCGCTTTCTCCATCTGTGATAACGTTTTTTCATCAGCACCGTTTTGTGTAATTGCAAGCGCCGTAAGCACCGAAAGCGGCGATACAAGCGTGTTTTTATCAGTTTTGAGTTCATTTTTGAATAACTCCACCGAAAAGTTCGCCGCTGCTTCTGCAAATATAGCATCGGGTGCCTTCGTGACAACATCTTCTTTTTCTATATTTTTCAGCAAATTCTGTGTCTTTCCGCTACTCTTTGGAGTGTCCTTAGTTGTAGAATTACCATCACAAGCCGAAAGACCAAACAACATACACGGTGCAAGAAGCATGCAAATTATCGCTGATATTATCTTCTTCATAAAACAACCTCCTGTCACTCTTTTATTATCTCAATGGGTTTTGTTTTATCGTAATTTTTCTCATAAAGAGGAAGCATCATATGGTAAGCTTTGCCGTCGGAAACATCCTTTTCATTTCTCTCCACTATGATTTGAAGTGCATTATCTGTTTGAGTCACCGTTTTAAAACCATAACCATTCGTGTGTATTGCAATATAAAATATTCCGTCAAACGGGTCAACATAAAAATCATAAAAAGAGTCTCTATCCCTAAGATTATTCTCTTCAAAATAGTTCTCAAGTTCCGACCATCTGTCTATAATTTGAGCAAAAACATATGGTTCATCTGTTTTCGCATTCGATTCAAACATTCGAATACACAAATAATCAGTAGTTTTTATCGGTGCACCGTCTAACGTTTCCGCATAGGTTTCAATATTCTGAACAACTGCACCGTCTGACTGACTATTTGGAAGCTGTGCTTGATTTTCTGCAGCCTCCTCCCGAAAGTCATTCGCAGTTACATCTGTTTGTGCAACATCCTGTATTTCATCTTTATCCATGTTATTTCTATGGATTCCATCAGGAGTTGCTGCATCGCTGTCTGTTTTTTGTAGACTCGGTAAATCAAAGAAACCAACTGAGAGTATCGCTGTCAAAATAACTACTGCCACACATGGCACAATAACAGCTATCCGCCGTTTTTGGAGCTTTATATGTCTTTTCTTTGCTTCTGCTCTTATATAAACTTCACTTTTAAACTCTTCACTGTTCTTCATAGCAAAAGCCCTCCTTCTCCAGCTCTGCTTTAAGCGCTTGCTTTGCTCTGTAAGTGAGATTGGCAAGCTGCTTTTTGCTTTTGTGCATTATTTTCGCAATTTCATCGTTGCTGCACTCCTCAAAGAAAGTAAGATACAGCACATTTCTGTAATCAGCAGGTATTTTTTCCATAGCATTCAACAGCATCTCCGAGTTCTCCTGCTGAATAACTCCGCTCAACAAATCACTTTCATACGGCTCATATATTTCAGTTTCGCTCGGCAACTCCCGCTTACGGCGCAGAAAATCAACGGTTTTATGACGTGCGATTGAATATATGTATGTTTTAAGCGAACTTTTAAACTTAAATCTGCCCGGATGCACCAAAATTTCGACAAACGTATCCATAGCTATGTCCTGTGCTGTCTCTGCGTTTCCGACATAACCCATTATAAAAAATATCAACTTTTCCCGATAAGCATCCATTATTTCATCAAAAGCGCTTTGGTCGCCCTGAAGAAAACGGCGGTAGCTACTTTCACCGTTATCCAACATATAGGACCAGTCCTTTCGAGGCAAAATTCAGCCTTTCAACCATATAGTCGCAGAAAAGTATTGTTTTTCTCACCAAAATTTTAGTTTTTTTATAAATTTATACATTTTAAACCAATCACAAACGGCGCAGAGTCATCTGCGCCGCATATTTTTATGTAAAGCTATATAACTTTACATATTTAGTAATCTTAGTGTTGTTTCTGCCGTGTCACGCAGAGAGAAATCCGCAAATGTTTCGGGCATGGAAAGATATTCGGCCAAAGAATCTCTTAACATCAACGCTTTTTCAGCACTTTGCGTTTCAATAAGCTCTGCACACAGAATCAAAATGTCTATTGCAACTTTAAACTTTCTTGTCCAGCGTTTTACCTCTTTGTAAAGCTTTTCATCTTTACGCTGCATCATATTAAGACACTGCTGTGCGCATATAATATATGCACGCAATTCGGCAGCAGCACCCGCAAAATCACCTGCTCTCGACAGTGTTTCCACTCGTTCAAGCACTGCGTTGAGCCTCGGCGAGTTCTCAACCTTAAGGCAGGAGGTCAGCATATAGTCAGCAAACCAGATAAATTTATCGGCATCCTCACCTGTAACTGTTCTTATTGCATATTCCCAAGAAGCCTCCTCATCATACTTCTCCGGATTCCAAAGGTAGTCTGCAATGGTGAGCAACGGAATTTTTGAACTTTCACAGTACTCCATGCAGTTTGAAATTAATCCTGCGCTGTAACGGTAAAGTCCACGGTCTCTGCCTGTTATAAAGCCCAAATGCATCTCATTATACATTTCGGCATCGTTTACAGGGAAATTATCCCAATAAAGCGGTCTGTGCATGGTCGATTCGCTGAAGAACATCGCTTCACGCTCTGTAAGCTCCTGCGAGCAGATATTTTTGCCTGTCCAAAACAGCCGTACAGAGGCGGGAATGTTCTGGCCGAGCTTTGAGATATAATATTCATCGCCTTTTCCGTGATACTCCAACGGACAAAGGGTCAATGTGACCGTCGGGTCAAGCTTTTTGAGGTCTGAATAAAGCCTGTTAGTAAGATAAATATGTGCATTGACAGCCTCACCGTCAAAAGCTTCTTTATCTTCCTCGTAGTAAAGCTCAGACGGTATATCATCAAGCAAAAGACCAAAGCCCCTTGCACCTGCATCATAGAGAGTAAGCAGTTTATTCAAAAGCTTCTCATAGTTCTCATCACTCGAATACTTAATGCCAAGACCGGGAGCTATACAATAGAAAAAGCTAACACAGTTCCTGTCCGCCAAATCTATAAGCCTTTTAAGTGCTGCCAGCTCATCGGCCGGATAAAGCTCATCCCACTTTTCTCTGTGGTATGGGTCATCCTTTGGTGCGTAATAATATGTATTCATACCGTGAAAAGCCATAAGGCGCAGCATATCCGCCCGTTCCTGCGTGTTCCAGGGATTGCCGTAAAAGCCCTCAATATATCCACGTGTGGCAAACAGCGGATAGTCGCACATCTCGCCTATCGCTATTTCACCTGCAGAAAGCTGTTTTATTATATTGCTGCAGGCATGATAAAGTCCCCTTTTTCCGCCTGCGGAAATCTTTATCCACAGCGAACCGCCGGCAAAGGATGAAGAAATAAAATACTTTTCATCAGTAACCCTGCGGCTCTCCTCAACATATGTATGACTGCGGTTATTTTTTATCCTTGTTTCTATTTTTATTTTTGCATCAGAAGCACAGCTATGCCCTGCACTACGCAGACGGGAAATAAACATTTCCTCCATGGCTCCACGTACACATATGGCATCATTCGGACCAACCGCATAGCTGCCCGTCGCCTTTGACTGCTGAACAATCGGAAAAATCACAGTGCTTTTATCTCCCCTCTGTATTTTTCTATAAATGCGGCGTTTATTTCATCTCCACCGTCGACATTACTGCTGCAGAACAATTCAGGCTCAAAGCCGTCTGCCAGCATATTTTCTACTGCGCCCGCCTCAATTGCGTTGAGTATCGCAGCACCAACAGCCGTTGACGTGGGAGATGTCTTTATTCTGCCGCCATCAAACTCTACTGCCGCATCACCGATGCAGCCACAGTTGTCAATTACTATATCGCCCATTTCATAAAGGCGCTTACCGCTCGGATGTCTTGATGCTCCAGACATGGTATGACGCATATTGGTTATGACAATAACCGTAAGACCGTTAGAACGTGCAATCTCAGCAAGGTCAATGGAAACACCGTTTCTGCCCGAATTTGAGAAAACAAACAGAACATCGCCGCTTTTGAGAGAATAGGAATCAAAAAGGCGCTGACCGTAACCCAATTCACGCTCAAGCTCCGTGCTTTTTGATGCCGATTCGTGAAGCATCAACGGCGGGTCAAGAATGGGATTTATATTTACAAGTCCACCCGCTCTGTAAAAGATTTCCTCTGCAAGTATATGCGAATGTCCCGTTCCGAAAGCGTGTATTCTGTTACCGCTTTCAAGCGCTTTTGCCACAGCTTCGGCTGCCGAATCCATAGCCTCGCTCTGTGTTGAGACAACCTCAGCCATAATCTCAGTCAATTTATCAAAATACAAGTTTACTGCGCTCATTTTATCTCCCTGCCATATTTGAGATGTTGTTTTTAAAGGACTCCGTAATCTCATTACCCGAAGCCAATACCGCTCCGAACACTGCACCAACCTCAGGAGAAAACGGTAAAACAGAAATATTTTTATAGTCCTGTTCCCACAAAATGTCAATCAAATCGTTCCTGAAAACATGGGAATTCAATACTACGCCGCCCCAAAGACCAATTTTTATATCCTTCGACTGGTCTTTAAGCAAGGCTAAAACCGTTCTTGAAAGCGATTGAGCCTGCGCACTTACTATATTTCTTGCAACGCAGTCATGCTCTGCAACATCACACACACAACGGGCAAAATCCGCTATTTTTTTGCGCTCCATCGGCGGGTCATAAAACAAGCCGATAAGGTCATATATATCACTTGCGTTAAAAAAGGAAGTAAGTTCATCCGTCAGAACAGTCTTTTCTCCGCTTCCCTCAAAGCCTCTTATTCCTGCTCGTATTCCGTCAACAGCTATGGCATATGCACTGCCCTCATCACCAAGTATATATCCCCAGCCGCCTGCAGTTTTAATCTCACCCTGTGAAGTTTTAAGCACAGCCATTGAACCTGTTCCGCTGATTACAGCCGCACATTCGCCAGAATCATACATAGTCATCAGCGCCGCTGAAAGGTCGCTGTCCATAACAATATTTTCAGCATTAAATATATCGAAGGCAAAGTCACTTAGCATCTCGTCATCAGCTCTGCCGCTCAATGCAGATGAGCCGATAAACACACTCTCATATTCGCAAATACCCGTAAGCTCCTCTATTTTTTTGAGAACATCACGCATATTGGCTCTCGCTTGTTCCATTCCCTCGGAGTAAAAATTGATACTGTCACCCGTAACCTTTGCCAAAACAGTACCGCTTGCATCAGTACAAAGAGCAACAGTCCTTGTACCGCCGCCGTCTATACCTAAAAAGTATCCGCTTTTTTGCACATATATCACTCCGTTCGTTTTAACCTATCAAATATAACTATACCTAATTTTTTTAAAAAAACAAGAGTTTTTGAATGGCGAATTCACGTTTTGTACAAATTTTCTTTACTTTGATTTAACGGATTTTTACTATTCAGTACATAATCCGGTGGTATAACTATATTGCAGAGGGGGATAAGCATTTAGATTTCATTACTTTATGAAAGGAACATTATCGAAATGAAAGATAAGTCTTGTGTTCTTGTTTGCGTAACTCCGCAAAGCGAATGTGAAAGACTAATCAAATCCGGTGCCCTGTTAGCAAAAGAAAAAGATGTTGCACTTGAAGTTCTCAGCGTTTTCCACGAGAAAGACGGCTTTGGGCCTAACCCTTCAGTCCTCGAGGAGCTCTACGCCTGCGCAAGAGAAGAAGATGCACAAATGAGCGTATATTTCAACGACAGCCCTGCGATAGTGGCTGCCGTACACGCAAAGAAAAAAGGAGCTTCAGACATTGTAGTTGGCTTTCCGAAAGAGCAAAGCACTCAATTTATTTCAGCATTACGTACCCTTTTGCCGGATATCCCGATAAGCATGGTAGACGTCGATGATAACGGTAAAATATACCGTATGATTCCGCAGGCTAAAGAGCCGCACTATGAAATAGTCGGTGCAGGCAAGAAAAATTAATTCTACAACCAGTGACTTTTCCAGTTTTTTCATTGTTATTCTCCAAAAAACAGACAGCGGACGGCAAAGCCGTCCGCTGTCTGTTTTATCTATTCATAAAATCCATCAGTCCATGCCAGTCGTCTCTTGAAAAATAGTGACAGCCCTCACGGTAGCAAAGTCCGACATTGCCATCATTGAGATACTTACCCTCTTTCAAAAAGTCGTCCTCCTCATATACAAAGCCCTTCTTACCGTAAAGCTCATATACCTCCGATGAGGCAGCACAGCAAAGAAACTCCAACTCAGGTCCTGCCCAGATATCCTGTGAGGCAGAGGCAATATGCACCTTTCTCGGAGCGATAAGTGAGAACAAAAAGTGTTGGTCAAACGGTGTTTCATTATCTTTATTTTTGAAGTTCTTGTAATTTTCGCAGAACCAAAAAGGAAATCTCTCAACAATATGCTCTATTGTTTCGTTGCCTGCTGTTTTTCCCCTGTTAAGCGAATCGCCGCTACAGCCTGCACAATTTGAATGGGCAACAGCAAACCTATCGTCCATAGCCGCTGTCAAAAGCGCCGTTTTGCCGAGTCTGGAGTGACCCGCAACTGCAATATTATCCTCATCTACCTCATCACGGGTCTGCAGAAAATCCATAACACGCATAGCCGCCCAAGCCCACATGGCTATTTTGCCCGGAGAATAGAGGCTGCGCTCAGAATCCTTATAAATAACACCTGCCAGACCGTTTGTGAAATCCTCATCATCACTCGTTACATCTTTATAGCAGAATGATGCACAGGCAAAACCGTTATCTATAATCTCCTCGGTCGGCATATATTCATCGGGGATATTGGGTCTGAAGTTTATATGCACAACTGTCTTAAACTTATCACCTTTCTTCGGATAAATATATGTAACGGGAAATGAAAATTTCTCTCCGCCTATAACCGAAACTATATCAAGGTCTATTCGAACAGCTTTACCCGCACAGCAACGGCGGTTATCTGTTTCTTTTATATCAAAAGTTACTTTTTTGGGTTTTTCAGGCATATATCCGTACTCACATTTGAGCATCGTCTCTTCAACAAGAGGACGTACTTTCTCCCACTCTGCAACCGCTTTAACCCTTTCACCGCTTATATCCAGAGGTGACGGAACCTTAAGCTTCTCCAACTTTTCTTTAATCGTCATAGTTTTTACTCCTAAAAAACGGCAGAGAACAAACCTCTGCCGCAATATTTTATATAAATTCAATACCCGTCTTTGCCGGAGTACATAGGTGTACGCTCTTGACAAGACCCTGTTTTTCAAGTTTTTCGCAGCAGGCCACCGCTTTTTCCTTATCTTTAAACAAGCCGAAAATCGTAGGGCCGCTACCGCTCATCTGTGAAAGCGAGCAGTCAAAATCATTCATTATATGCTTTATTGTAACACGCTCAGGCACCTCGATGGTCTGCTCAAAAACGTTACCTGCAAAGCGGCACATACCATCAAAGTCAGCACTCGCAGCGGCTGAAAGCATCTTGATACTGTCTGGTCTGTAAATATACCCCGCCGAGTCAAAATCAGCATAGGCTCTCGCAGTGGAAACTCCTGTTGCGGGCTTTGCAAGCACCACAAAACAATCCTTTAACGCAGGCAGTTCAGACAGCACGCCGCCCGTATGCTGTGAAAGCATAGTGCCGCCCATTATGCAAAACGGCACATCGCTGCCGATTTTAAGTCCTATAGAGCAAAGCTCAAACTGTGAAAATCCCGTCTTAAACAGACGGTCAAGCGCAACAATAACACCAGCACCGTCTGCACTGCCGCCCGCAAGTCCCGCTTCAAACGGAATATTTTTTTCAATGTGGATATCCACGCCCTTGTCAGTTATACCTGCGGTCTCAAAAAAAGCCTTTGCTGCACGATAGGCTATGTTCTTTTCATCGGTCGGCAAAGCTGACTCAGAACAACTAAGCCTTATCTCACCGCAGGAATTCTCTTCCACGGTGATAATATCCGACAGTGACACTGACTGCATTATCATAAAAAGCGAATGGTAACCGTTTGGCAGACGACCTAAAATATCAAGAAACAGATTGATTTTTGCGTTTGCTTTGAGTTGAAGTTTCAAACAATCACCTCTTTTTAATTCTACTCTATCGGTATCTGAACAGGAGTGCGGTTCTGGAACAACGTTACGCTGTCAAACCCACAGCGTTTTGCAATCTCCATACCCTCTCTGATTCCCGCTCCCAAATCCTTTGCATAGTGAGCATCCGAGCCGACGGTGACCATCTCACCGCCAAGCTGTTTAAAGCGACGTACAACATCCTCCTCGGGCATAGTCCTGCCTATCTTCTGACGAAGTCCCGAAGTATTTATCTCAAGTGCTTTCTGATTCTTCACAAGTGCTATGAGTGCCTCGTCAATCTGCTCTTTATATTTGCTCATATCAACGGGGATGCCGTATTCACCACAGATATAACGCAGAGGATATGTCACATGAGCAAGAGTATCAAACTTGCCCCACTGTGCAAGCTTTATCAGCTCGTCAAAATACTGAGTGAGTAACGAATCAACATCATGCTCTGCATAGTCAAGAAAACAGAAATCCTTGACACCGTTGAGATTGTGAACCGAGCCTATGACTATGTCATACGGCAGTGCTGCAATTATTTCCTCAGCGGTCTTTACATCATACATCGGCTGGCCCAATTCAACGCCCAAACACACAAGCAGCTTTCCCGTAAAAGCCGAACGGGCTTTAGATGCCTCAAAAAACGACTGCCTTGCCACTCTGTCATAACTGTCCTGCTTATAAAAATCGACCTCTACATGGTCAGTAAATGCTATCGCACGCAGACCCGCCATATCAGCCTGCTCGCAAAGATACATCGCCGAGTGATGACCGTCCGGAGAGTTGTCCGTATGGGTATGCATATCGATTATTTTATAAGCCATAATTTGATTTTCCCCTTTTTTAGTGTTTTGCTGTCTCTATAATACCACATTTTTACTCCGTATAACAGACTAATTTAAAATATTTTTTAACTTGTATTTCCTGTGTACTATTGTTATAAAAGACATTTTGTGGTAAGATATATCGTAAAATAAAAACAGGATGTGATTAAACATGAGAGCTGTTATTACTGTTATCGGTCGGGACGTCGTGGGTATCCTTGCCGAAGTTTCCGGAAAGTGCTCAGAGCTCAACGTAAATATAGCCGAAGTTACCCAGTCAGTTTTGCAGGATATGTTCTGCATGATTATGCTCGTTGATATGGATAAGTGCTCTATCCCGCTTGCTGATTTCTCCGATATCATGAAAAAACTCGGCGAAAAGCACGGGCTGTCAATCCATGTCATGCACGGAGATGTTTTTGACTCCATGTACCACGTTTAAGAAAGGACCTTTTGAGCATGATTAATTCACGTGACATCCTTGAAACCATCAGGATGATTCAGGATGAAAATCTTGACATAAGAACGATAACTATGGGTATCTCCCTGCTCGACTGCTGCTGTGACGATATCGACCGTTCATGTCAAAAAATATATGACAAGATAACCACCAAAGCCGCTCGCCTTGTTGCCGTAGGTAATGAGATTGAGAAGGAATACGGTGTGCCGATAATCAACAAGCGTATCGCCGTCACCCCAATTGCAATGCTTCTTGCTTCTTCAGGCGGTGACCCGGTAAAATATGCATTAACCCTCGAAAGAGCTGCAAGAGAAGTAGGCGTCAACTTCATCGGCGGCTACTCAGCCCTTGTTCAAAAAGGCTTTGCCCCCGGTGACGAACAGCTCATAAGAAGCATCCCGGAAGCTCTTGCTAAGACTCAGCACGTCTGTTCAAGCGTAAACATAGGCTCAACAAAAACCGGCATAAACATGGATGCCGTCGCAATGATGGGCGACATAGTAAAAGAAGCAGCAGAACTTACTAAGGATGACAACTGTATCGGTGCTGCTAAGCTTGTTGTTTTCTGCAATGCACCTGAAGACAACCCGTTTATGGCGGGTGCTTTCCACGGTCCTGGCGAACCTGAATGTGTTATTAATGTCGGTGTTTCAGGACCGGGTGTTGTACGCAGTGCACTCAAAAAGATTCCCGACGGCAACCTCACGGATGTTGCCGATGTCATAAAAAAGACCGCTTTCAAAATTACACGTCTGGGTCAGCTTATAGCCTCCGAAGCATCTCGCAGACTGGATGTCCCGTTCGGTATTGTTGACCTTTCACTCGCTCCGACTCCCGCTGTCGGTGACTCGGTAGCGCACATCTTAGAGGAAATAGGTCTTGAAACCTGCGGTGCTCACGGTACAACTGCCGCACTCGCACTCTTGAACGACGCTGTCAAAAAAGGCGGCACAATGGCCTCCTCTCACGTCGGAGGACTCTCAGGCGCATTTATTCCCGTTTCAGAAGACGCAGGCATGATTGATGCTGCACGTGAGGGAATACTTAAAATAGAAAAGCTTGAAGCTATGACCGCAGTTTGCTCCGTTGGTCTTGACATGATAGTTGTACCCGGCAGTACAACATCCGAAGTAATAAGTGCAATTATTGCCGACGAGGCAGCCATAGGCATGGTGAACTCAAAAACCACAGCCGTGCGTCTTATTCCCGCTATCGGAAAAGACGTCGGTGATGAGCTTAATTTCGGCGGTCTGTTAGGCGCCGGTCCCGTCATGTCTATCAACACCGCATCCCCCGCAAAGATGATTGCCAGGGGCGGCAGAATCCCCGCTCCGCTGCAGAGCCTTAAAAACTGACGACAGAAGGGATATCTTTGTCTATGAAAGTTCTTGTTACGGGCGCAAAAGGACAGCTCGGCTACGACGTCATAAAACGGCTCAATGAACTCGGTGACACTCCCGTTGGTGCAGACATCGAGGACTTTGATATAACAGACGAGCAAAAAACTCTTCAATTCATCACAGCACTTAAACCGCAGGCTGTCATACACTGCGCAGCCTACACCGCTGTCGATAAAGCGGAGGACGAGCCTCAGAAGTGCCGTTTGATAAATGTTGAAGGCACAAGAAATATAGCAAAAGCCTGCTGTGCCATCGATGCAAAGCTCATATATATAAGCTCAGACTACGTTTTCGGCGGCGAGGGAGAGTGTCTGCTTGAAACAGACCACAAAAAAAAGCCGCAAAGCATCTACGGTTTAACCAAACTTGAGGGCGAAGAAGCCGCTATGCTGTGCCCGAAAAGTTTTGTAGTCAGAACCTCATGGGTGTTCGGAGAAAACGGCGGCAACTTTGTAAAAACTATGCTCAGACTGTCAGAAAGCCGTGATGAGTTGACCGTAGTTAACGACCAGACAGGCTCTCCGACATATACGCCCGACCTGGCCCGTCTCCTTTGCGACATGGTAAAAACCGATAAATTCGGAATATATCATGCTTCCAATGAAGGTTTCTGCACGTGGGCACAGTTTGCCGCCAAGATTATGGAAATGGCAGGCAAGTCCACAAAGATAGTCCCCTGTTGCACGAACGAATATCCCGCAAAGGCAAAAAGACCCGAAAATTCACGTCTTTCAAAAGCAAGTCTTGATAAGGCAGGTTTTGAACGTCTGCCTCATTGGCAGAATGCTCTTGAAAGATTCTTAAAAAATCTTGATTTATAGCTCTTTTAATAGTATAATATATTCGCTGTCGATTTTTTCGGCAAGCGAAGTGTGAAAGGAGGAGTTTCCGTGATAAGACTTGAAAACCATCTCGGTGTCATTGAAATCTCCCAACCGTTTTTTGCCACTTTAATAGGTAATGCCGCATCCTCATGCTTTGGAGTAGCAGGCATGGCTAACAGTAACGCCCGTCAGGGTATCCGTTCTTTCCTTAACAAAGGCATCAATTTTGTTGACCAGGGTATCAGCGTTAAGAAAGACGGTGACGGTCTCATCGTTGACCTTCACATCATCGTGACCTATGGGCTTAATATCTCTGCAATTTGTCAGAGCATCGTCAACAAAGTCAGATACACCGTTGAAGAAGCAACGGGACTTGGTGTGCACAAGGTCAATGTCTATGTTGACGGTATGAAAGGCGAATAACGCCGCTTTGGGAGGAAGTAGAATTGGAAATAACAGGAGCATTATTGCGTAATGCGGTCATAAGCGCCGCCGAAACAATAGCATCACTGCGTAAAGAAATAGACGCACTCAACGTTTTCCCCGTGCCTGATGGCGATACAGGTACAAATATGTCAATGACTATAACAAATGCCTCACGTGAGGTTTCATTTAAAGGCGATGACGAGAGCGTATCTGCTGTTGCAGATTGCATTGCTTCCGGTCTTTTGAGAGGTGCAAGAGGAAACTCCGGCGTTATACTCTCTCTTATTTTCCGTGGCTTTGCAAAAGGGCTTAAAGGTCTTGAAACTGCTGACGGTGAAGCTGTCGCTAAGGCCCTCGAAAAAGGTAGTTCATCTGCATACAAAGCTGTCATGAAGCCGACAGAGGGTACTATCCTTACAGTTATCCGTACTGCCTCAGAATATGCTCGTCGCTGTGTAAACGAGGGAGAAACAGATGCTGTCAAGGTTTTTGATGAAGGTTTGAGAGGCGCTGAAATCGCTCTTGCCGACACACCCAATATTCTGCCCGTACTTAAAAAGGTTGGAGTTGTTGATGCAGGCGGACAGGGTCTTGTCAGCATTTTCACAGCCATGTCAGCTGTTTTTAACGGCAAGGAAGTTAAAGTCAATACTCCCGGTGAAGCACCTGTAAATGCTGTAGAAAGTGCCGCCGGAAACGTCGAAGCTGACATACATTTCGCCTACTGCACAGAGTTCATCGCAGACAGGGAAAACGACAAGGACCCCCGTGAGCTGCGTGCATATCTTGAGTCTATCGGCGATTGCGTTGTCGTTGTAGACGATGAGAAGATAATCAAAGTTCACGTCCACACAAACGAGCCCGGTAACGCTATCCAGAAGGGCATCGAATACGGTCAGCTTGTAAACATAAAGATTGAAAACATGCGTCAGCAGCATCAGAATGCCCAGTGGGGCAACGCTCCCGAAGAGCAGCAGACTCCGCAGAAGCCTGCAGAGCCCACTAAACCCTACGGTTATGTTGCAGTAGCTTCAGGCGACGGTATTCAGGAATTGTTTACTCAGCTCGGCGTCGACCAGATTGTCAGCGGAGGTCAGACCATGAACCCCAGCACCGACGATTTGCTCAAGGCTGTACTTGCGACACCGGCAGAGCACGTTTTCATTCTTCCCAATAATAAAAATATTATTATGGCTGCTGAGCAGGTTGACCCGCTCACAGACCGTGATGTGCGTGTGCTTCACACCAAGACAATACCTCAGGGTATTGCCGCTATGCTCAATGTCGACGATGACCTCTCTGTCGATGAGAATCATATGAGCATGATGAAAGCCGCAGAAAAGGTTTCAACAGGACTTATAACTTTTGCTGCACGTGACAGCTCTATAGAGGGTCAGGCCGTCAGAGAAGGACAGATTCTCGGCATGGAAAACGGCAAGATAACCACTGTTGAATTCAGTGCTCAACAGGCGGCTTACAGAGTAACCAGACATCTGTTTAAGCGTGGTGTATCCTCGCTTATCACCATAATATACGGCAACGGCACCACCGAAGAGGAAGCTGAAGAGCTTGCAGCAAGGCTTTCCGACAAGTACGGCTTCGATGCTGAAATTTCGGTTGTCAACGGCGGTCAGCCCGTATACTACTACATCATTTCGGTTGAATAAAATGAGACTCGATACTGATATAAAATATTTAAAAGGCGTTGGCGAGAAGCGCTCCGCAATGCTATTGCGGCTTGGCGTTTCTGATGTCGACGCCCTTTTGCGTCTTTATCCGAGAGTTTATGAGGATTGGAGTAAGATTTCATCCATTGAAGATGCTCCCATAGGAGAAGTCTGCTGTATAAAAGCTACTGTCGGCACACCTGTTAAGACAAGTATGATAAGAAGAGGGCTTACTCTCTACAAGACGACCGTCACGGACGGAAAAAGTGTGATGAACATCACTATTTT
Source organism: Clostridia bacterium (assembly GCA_017407995.1). Lineage (GTDB taxonomy): Bacteria > Bacillota > Clostridia > Oscillospirales > Acutalibacteraceae > CAG-177. The sequence goes on from JAFQVM010000030.1 coordinate 25,145, forward strand.
CAACAGCAAATATGCTGCTGAAAAACTTCGTATGGGTGAGGAATATCTGTTTTTCGGCAGAGTTACGGGTAACCTCTACAAAAAGGAAATGAACTCACCTGAAATCGAGTTTGCCGAAAACTCTGACAGAATACGACCCATCTATCCCCAAACACAAGGGCTCAATTCCAGAGCCATAGAAAAGCTTATACGCACAGCGTTGAAAAGCTGCGAAAACGAAATCATAGACCCTATTCCTCTGTCGCTCAGGGAGAGCTTTTGTCTGATGGATTTGAAGTCCGCCATAGAAAACATACACTTCCCCAAAAATCCCGACTATTTGGTTGAAGCACGCCGCAGGCTGATATTTGAAGAACTGCTTATTTTACAGCTCGGTCTGCTCCAGATGCGTGGAAGAGGCGAAAGGAAAACAGGAGTAGTGCTTGAAAAAGATTACAGCGAGGAATACTTCTCACTTCTTCCCTTTAAGCCGACAAACGCTCAGCGCAGAGCTGTTTGTGAAGCTATGAACGATATGATGAGTGCAGGTCAGATGAACAGGCTTCTTCAGGGTGATGTAGGTTCGGGTAAAACTGCCGTTGCCGCAGCCTTGGTATATTCTGCGGCTAAAAACGGATTCCAGTCAGCTCTTATGTCACCCACCGAAGTTCTTGCCGCTCAGCACTACCGCACATTTATAAGCTTATTTGAAAACTGCGGAATAAGAACAGAACTTTTGACTGGGTCTGACACAGCAGCACAGAAAAGAACAAAGAAACAGGCTCTTAAAAACGGAGAAATCGACCTTCTTGTAGGAACTCACGCAATAATACAATCAGACGTTGAGTTTGCCTCTCTGGGTCTTGTAATAACCGATGAACAACACCGTTTCGGCGTTGAACAGCGAAGCGCATTAGGGCTCAAAGGTGAAAATCCGCACGTATACGTCATGTCGGCAACACCTATCCCACGTACCCTTGCGTTGATAATATACGGTGAACTTGATATCTCAATACTCGACGAACTGCCGCCGGGCAGGCAAAAAATCGAAACCTATGCCGTAACATCCGAACTGCGTGAACGTGCATACACATATGTAAAAAAACATCTCGATGCAGGCAGACAGGGATATATTATATGTCCGCTGGTTGAAGAGAGTGAAAGTGAACTCGCAGCCGCAACCGAGTATGCAGAAAAGCTTGCAAACGGATTCTTTAAAAGATACACAGTAGGTCTCATGCACGGACGCATGAAGAGCAATGATAAAAAGCGTGTTATGCAGGACTTCTCAGACGGAAAAACACAGCTTCTCGTCTCCACAACCGTAATAGAGGTTGGTGTTGACGTACCAAATGCGGTAATAATGGTTATTGAAAACTCTGAGCGCTTTGGGCTTTCTCAGCTTCATCAGCTAAGAGGACGCATCGGACGTGGACAATATAAATCCACCTGTATTCTGATAACCGATGCGCAAAACGAAACCGCACAAAAACGCATGAAGATAATGGAAACTACCACTGACGGTTTTAAAATTGCCGATGAGGACTTAAAGCTCAGAGGTCCGGGTGAATTCTTCGGCTCACGTCAGCATGGTTTGCCGCACCTTAGAATTGCCGATATGCTTAAAGACAAAGAAACTCTGGCTGAAACTCAGCGTGCCGCAAGGCAGATATCTCAGCGGGACCCAAAACTGTCCTTACCCGAAAATGCAGGTCTTCGCAAAGAAGTAGAAAAGTTATTTGAAAGAGTCGGCGAAGAAGGTATGAACTGATACCTATATAACAAAGTCCAGGAGAAAGGTTGAGGTTTTCAACCTTTCTCTTTCTTTAATAGTCCATTGACTTTAAAACGGCTAAACTATATAATTAATTTATGTAAAGCAAAAAAAGAATGGTAGGTGTTTGTTATTAAACTTATAGAGAAATTAAAAACAACCCCCGCAGGTTGGGAAACTCAACCTTTTGAAAGAAAAAGCTATTATCTATACTTCACCGGTCAGAATGCAATTTATTTCTTGACAGCAAACTATTTGACCACATATCTGATGTTTTTGGGCATTAACCCTGCAAAATCCGCAGCAGTTATGCTCGCCGTTAAGATTTGGGATGCAATAAATGATGCTCTTTTCGGTGTTATTTTTGACTCCGTCAAATTCAAAAGCGGTAAAAAATATCTGCCATGGCTTAAAATTTCTACTGCGCTTACTCCTATCGCAACACTGTTACTCTTCGCTATCCCCTCAGGCTCAGGCGAAACAACCAAACTTCTCTGGTTTGCTGTTGCTTACATAATCTGGGATTCTGTTTACACCCTTTGCGATGTTCCGATTTACGGTGCAGTAACCGCAATGACAAGAAACCTCGGAGAAAGAAGTTCCATGCTTTCATATAAGAGCATCTGGGGCGGCATCGGATTTGGCTTTATTACAGTTGCAGGTACAGTTCTTGTCAGTGAACACGTTGGAATGAACTATACAGTTGTCGGTGCGGCTACCGCTGTTTTTGCACTTGTCACAATGTTACCCGTATTGTTCAAACTTCAAGAGCGCCATGTACCTCAAGAGGAAGAAGCCTTTACAATCCGCAGAATGTTTAGCTATCTTTTCAAAAACAAATATCTGCTAATCTATTACCTCGGTTTCTTCTTCTACTCAGCCGCAAACATAAGCGGTGCACTCAATCTTTTCGTTTCTTTCTATCTTTTTAACGACAGCCTTTTCACAACGGTAGTCGGTGCCTGCGGAACAGTTCCCTCATTTGTGTTCTCATTACTTGTTCCGCAAATGCTCAAAAAGATTGATAAAATGAAACTTTATCGTTTTTCCGCTCTACTCATGGTAATTCTCAGCCTTATAATGTGGCTTGTCGGTTATAACAATTTGATTCTTCACATCGTTCTCTATGTTCTTCGTTCTATTCCGCTCGCTATTATCGGTGTTATCATGTTCATATTCACTCCCGACTGCGCTGAATACGGAAAATACAAGACAGGCATTGAGGCAAAAGGTATCACCTTTGCTATTCAAACCTTCATGGTTAAACTCACCGCCGCTGTTTCAGGTGCTATGGGAATGTTCCTGCTCGGTCTGAAATCCACCGGTTGGAAAACCGTTGAGGTCGAAAACTTTGAGCAATTAAAAGCTCTTGGCATTCAGCAGAGTCAACACGCACTCGACGTGCTTTGGTTCAGCTATGTAATGGTGCCTGCAATAGGATGTTTCCTTGCCTATATCTGCTGGCTCTTCTACAAGCTCAAAGATAAGGATGTCCAGATAATGACTGACTGCAACACAGGCAAAATAAGCCGTGAAGAGGCCGAAAGCAAGTTGAGCAGAAAGTATTAAAATCAAACCCTATCGATTAATTTTACAAAGAAAAAAGACAAGACGAAATTCGTCTTGTCTTTTTTGTATTCAGTTATAACCCAAAGCATAGAGAGCACAGCTCTTTTTAATAAATTGGAATTTGTTGAACTGTTTTACAAGTTAAAGTTCAGGGCATCAAATCAACAGTGTAGATTTCTTCTACAGGGAAAGTTATTTTAATTAATCCTACAGAAGTAAACTTGCCAGCCCCATAATCAAACTCGCGTAATAATAAATCACTTGCTTTATAGAAAACTTCTTCGTCATCTTCATGAGTCATCGCTAATGTACAATGCGGCACCCATCTGTTCGGAAGATACCATTCCCACCCCGTTGTGTCAAAATCTTGCATATATTTATGTAATTCTCTCTGAAGTCGATACATATCTTCAGTCATAATAGGAGACGCAAAAATTGCTTTTGTATCATTAAACATTCCAAGAGAGCCAATATATGCAGGCATTTGCTTATGAGTTTGTGCGAATAGCTTTAATTGTTTTATACATTTTTCTTCATCCACACCATTAAAACACGCTAAAGTAATATGAGGTCTGGTTTTCCATTCCAAAAACTTTGTGCTAAGTTTTTCATCTGCGACTCTTTTGGCTAAATTATAAAGCTTTTCTTCCAATTCTTTATCAAAAAACAGTTCAATTGCGTATTGCATATTATTTCCTCCTGCAAATTCAAGTTTATCGATGTAATTATAAAAATATTATAATTGAATTCATACCATAAAACAACATTATCTATGAAATAAAAAAACACCGCCGTGCGATGCACAGCGGTGTTAATTTTTAATTACTGCTCTACAGCGTATACGCTGACCTTTTTGCGGTCCTTGCCCATTCTCTCAAACTTGACCTTACCGTCAACGAGAGCGAAGAGTGTGTCATCAGAACCCTTACCGACGTTGTTGCCGGGATGAATGTGAGTTCCACGCTGTCTTACAAGGATGTTACCTGCAAGAACAAACTGACCGTCTGCTCTTTTGACGCCGAGTCTTTTAGACTCTGAGTCACGTCCGTTACGGGTAGAACCCATACCTTTTTTATGCGCAAAAAGCTGAATGTTTATCTTAAGCATTTGTTACACCTCCGTAATGACTTTGATTTTTTTCGGGTATTCCTTTTCAAGCTCTCTTATGTGCAGCTCCAAACCGTCAAGCACTGCTTCAGCCGCCTTGTCCTCGGAATCGAAAGTGAATTTCAAATATCCGTTGCTGACATCGGCATCAGCTTTAACTTTCAAGACCTCGGTAACGGTGTTTGCAGCCATATATGCCGCAGATGAAACTGCCGCACAGACTGTATCCGAACCGTAAGCTCTTGAACTTGCATGACCGCTTATCTCAAAACCCTTTGAGCTGCCGCTTTTGAAAAAGACTGCCCTGATCATTTAAGCGTTGATAGCGGAAATCTCAACCTTGGTGTAGGGCTGTCTGTGACCAAGCTTGCGTTTCTCATTCTTCTTGGGCTTGTAGGTGAAAACTGTAACCTTCTTAGCCTTACCGTTCTTGAGAACCTTAGCGGTAACATTAGCGCCTGCAACAGTAGGAGTTCCTACAACAATACCGTCATCCTTACCGACAGCTATAACCTTGTCAAAGGTGACTTCCTGCTCGGGCTCTGCGTCCAGCTTTTCGATGAATACGACATCGCCGGCCTGAACTTTATACTGCTTTCCGCCGGTTTCGATAATTGCGTACATCAGTGATTTACCTTCCTTTTTTAAGACTCGCTATGCATGGGGCGGGATTTCTCCTCTTTTAGTGCTGTGCACTGCCCGAGATATGCGGCAAGCCGAATTATACCATAAAAAGACTGTGTTTGTCAAACGTTTCCGACAAAAAATTTAAAAATCTTTAATACATATAAATTTATAAGATTTTATTCTGTGCTTTTGCCGCTGTAAGTGTGTTTTGCATCAATGTTGCAATAGTCATCGGGCCTACTCCACCGGGCACGGGTGTTATGCTGCCCGCTTTTTCGCTGACCTGCTCAAAGTCAACATCACCGCAAAGCTTTCCGTTTTCATCTCGGTCCATTCCGACATCAATTACAACTGCACCCTCTTTAACCATATCAGCTGTTACGAACTTAGCTCTGCCAATAGCCACAACAAGTATATCAGCCTGACGGGTTATTTCAGCAAGATTCTGAGTTTTTGAGTGGCATACAGTAACAGTAGCATTCTCCTTTAAAAGAAGCATCGCCATGGGCTTACCTACTATATTACTGCGTCCGATAACAACGCAATTCTTACCAGATATATCTATATTCTCATGATGAAGCATTGTCATAACGCCTGCAGGAGTGCAGGGAAGTAAAGTAAAATCGCCTATCATTATGTGACCGACATTCTGCGGATGGAATGCATCAACATCCTTTTCAGGTGAAATGCGGCAAAGCACCGCTGTTTCATCGATGTGCTTAGGCACGGGCAACTGACAAAGTATACCGTTGACAGTTGGGTCTGCATTGAGTTTATCTATAAGCTCGATAAGCTCATCCTGAGTTGTAGTTGCAGGCAACGCAAACTCAAGCGATTTTATTCCCACACGCTCGCATGAGCGTTTTTTGTTATTGACATACACCCTTGATGCAGGGTCATCACCCACAATTATAACCGCAAGACAAGGCTCAACGCCTTTGGCTTTAAGCTGCTCGACCTCAAGCGCAACAGCATCAAGTGTATCGGAAGATATCTTTTTTCCGTCGATTATCTTTACCATTTATTTCTCCTCCGTATTCTCGGTTGGTTTTTCCTGCTCAGGCTCTGCTGCTTCAGCCTGCGGACCGTCAAATCCCTCAATAAAAGCTACTGAACGTGACGGGTCATCTGCTACAGCAGCTGCCATTGCAGCAGCTTCCTGCTGTTTTCTCTCCTTGCGTGTCAAAACAGCATCAGCAGGGAAATAGTCAACACCCTCAATGGGTTTGGGATTCCTTGTATACTTTATGGTAAATATAATAAACAGCACAAGACAGATAACAGCAATCACAGCAGACAAAAGCTGTGACACTCGGATATTTGTATCAGCGATATAGAGGCTGTCTGTTCTGAAGCCTTCGATTATCATACGGCCAAAACCGTACCATGCGCCATAGCCGAGGAAAAGCTGTCCGCTGAACTTGCGGAACTTCTTATATATTACAAACAGAATAAGAAATCCGAGCATACACCACAAAAACTCATAAAGGAATGTCGGATGAACAGGCTTCATCGGGTCCATCTCAATTCCTCTTGCCGCAAGTTCTGCCTGATTCATAGCAATATCTGCGGCTACCTTCTTACTCCACATTCCCCAAGGAGCATCGGTGTTTGTGCCGAAAGCTTCCTGATTCATGTAGTTGCCCCAACGGCCTATGCCTTGACCGATAAGCAAGCTGATACCGCCCATATCGAGAAGGTTCAATACATTTATCTTTCTCACCTTACATACGATAAGTGCCGCTAACAGACCACCGATGATACCGCCGTAAATAGCAAGTCCGCCGTTCCATATAGCCACTATCTCGCTCAGGTGGTCTTTGTAATAGCTCCATTGAAAGATAACATAATAGAGTCTTGCTCCGAGGATACCCGCTACCGTTCCGTAGATGAGAACATCGAGCATCTTATCAAGGCTTATGCGCCATTTATATGCCATTCTGCCGCCAAAAAGTGCTGCAAGCAGAAAACCGAACGCAATTATAACGCCGTAGAACTTGATGTTGACATCCATACCGAAAATCGAAAAATCGGCAAGCGTTGACGGGACATTGAAGCCCCTTTCGATACCCGTAAAATATACGGTGGTGTAATCAGACATTTTATACTTCCTCCATCCAAGGTATATATTTCTTAGTATTCTCAATCATTTCCTCATATAACGCTCTGGCATCAGCCATGCTGATACACATCATCGGGTCGTTGAGGAAAGCATTAAAGCCGAGTTCTTTATCTTTATTAAATACGGCTTTGAGAATAGTTTCCTGATTATATATTATCCTCTCAACGAGAATTTTTACATCCCACTTCATCTCGCCTGCATTCACGGGTACAAGGCTGTTGTGCGAGAATACCGCATTTGTTTCAACAACCGCACCCAACGGGAGATTAGATATCTGACCGACATTCGGAATATTTACATTTGTTATAAGAGTATCAAGCCCGACAAGCGCTTTTATCTGCTTGACGCCATCCTCGCCTGTTTTACTCAGGGTATACGGCTCTGTCTGAGCAATAAGCTTACGGCTCTTCTCTATTCTCTCACGCTGACCTTCCTTACGGCTGTCCACAGTTGTAAGCTCATATCCCCACAACTTGACGACATCGGGGTTTTTGAGGTACCAAGCGGGTACAAACTCGACAAGGTGTCTGTCACCTGCTGCAGCGATAACACCGTAGCGTTTGAACAAGTCATACTTAACCGCATTGGTAGTCGGTCTCTTGCCGTTTGCCCAGTTTTTATCAGCGGTATCAAGCTCTAATTCTCCGCTGCGTATTTTATCGATAAATTCATCATATATCGGGAACAAATCCTCTCCGTTATATGTAGCTTTGTCAAGCCATGTAAAATGATTTATACCCTGAACATTTACTTTTATATCCTCTCGTTCAGGCAGCTCCCCGCCTCTTAACGCACGGTACGCCATTGCAAGAACTTTCTGTGTGCCGAATACTTCATGGCAGCAACCAAAAGCTTTAATCTGCGGAAACACCTCGTATAGCGTACGCACGCAAAGCGTCATGGGATTTGTATAGTTTATCACCCATGCTTCGGGACTAAATTCCTTGATAGCCTCTGCAATCTCTATAAACATGGGGATTGTGCGGTAAGCTCTGATAAGTCCGCCTGGGCCTGTCGTGTCGCCCACAGGCTGATATATACCGTATTTTTCCGGGGCATGAACATCGCTGTCCATCTCATCGAACGTGCCGGGAAGAATAGATATAACAACAAAGTCTGCGCCTGTCAAAGCCTCTTTCAAAGAGCCGACAGCCGTATACTTCCATGCACTCTTAGCGCCCTCGGCATAAGCATAGCGGTTACCGATAACCTCATTATCCTTTGCCGCCTGCATATCGATATCATAAAGTCTGACGTTGCCGCACAGAGCCTCTTCGCCTGCAAGGTCGCTCATGAGACCCCATGCCCAGCCACGTGAACCGCCGCCGATATATGCAATATTTATATCTGTTATCCTATTGCCGTCACGTTTCATTTTGAGCCCTCCGATTAACGTTTATAACTATCAATCTGACATCAAAGGTCATTCTTCACCATATCGCTAAAGCTCTCACCTCGTATTGCAAGCTCAGGTTTTGAATCTTTTACCATTACAACAGGCGGTCTCGGAACCCTATTATAATTTGATGCCATCGAGTAGTTATATGCGCCTGTAGAAAGCACAGCAAGAATATCTCCAGGTTCGACTTTCTGCAACGGTGCCCACTCCTGAACAAGGTCGCCACTCTCACAGCATTTGCCCGCAACGGTGACTGTCTCGCTACGCTCCTCATTAGCTTTGTTAGCACAGAGGATTTCATACTTTGATTGATAAAGAATGTATCTCGGATTATCTGTCATGCCACCGTCAACAGACACATAGGTACGCACATCGGGTATTTTTTTGACTGCTCCTACTGTATACAGCGTAACAGCAGCTGCACCAACTATCGAACGGCCTGGTTCGATAAGAACAAACGGCATGTCAAGGTTAAGTGCTTTACACGTTTCCTTTACTACACATGCAACCTTTTTCATATATTCAGTAAACGGACGGGGTGCGTCAGTTTTGAGATATTTTATGCCAAAACCGCCGCCAAGGTTGAGTTCTTTAAACTCAATGCCCTTGTCCTGCTTGATATCTGCCATAAATTCGAGCATAACCTTAGCCGCAAGCTCAAAGGGGTCTATATCAAAAATTTGTGAGCCGATATGACAATGAAGTCCAACAAGCTCTATGTTTGTAAAGCTTATAGCCTTTACAACAGCATCCATAGCTTCACCAGTTTCAAGGGCAAAACCAAACTTGGAATCTATCTGTCCCGTACGGATAAAATCGTGTGTATGCGCATCAATACCGGGTTTAATTCTCAAAAGAATTTTAACTTTCTTGCCCAGGTCATGAGCTATCTTGTCAAGGCGCTCGAGTTCAAAAATATTATCAACAACTACTCTTCCTACACCGTGTTCAACAGCATAGACTAATTCAGCAACTGTCTTGTTGTTACCGTGGAAGTATATCTTCTCGGTTGGGAAGCCTGCATCAATGGCAGTATAAAGCTCACCGCCAGACACAACATCAAGCCCCATGCCCTCTTCTTTACAGATTCGGCACATCTTCTTACAGCAAAAAGCTTTGCTGGCATACAGCACCATACCGTTGCCGCCGTAATTCTCATCAATCGAGCTTACAAAGTCACGGCAATTCTGTCTTATCTGGTCTTCACTGTATACTATCACCGGCGTACCGTATTCTTTTGCAAGGTCAACGGTGTCGCACCCGCTGACAGTAAGATGCCCTTTTTCATTTACACCTAAACAATCCGAAACATACATCGAAATCACCCCTTACTTCCTCTTCTACTGATTTACCGCTCTCTCAATAGCTTTTCTCAAAGCCTCTACTCCCTCACCGTTGAGAGATGAAAACGGTATTTTCTCCATCTCGCCATAGTCGGCAAGCTCAGTTTCAAGTTCTTTTAAGCGCTTTGTGCGCTGAGTTTTATTAAGCTTATCAATTTTTGTCATGGCTATAACGGTTTTATATCCGCCTGCTTTCAGGTACTCAAGCATATCATAGTCATCAGCGCTCGGCTTATGACGAACATCAATAAGCTGTACCACCAATGAGATTTTTCTGTCTGAATTGAAAAAGCCCTCCATAAGCTCTGCCCAACGCTTTTTCTCAGCGTGGCTCGCCTTAGCATAACCGTATCCGGGCAAATCAACAAAATTAACACAATCACCCTTAAAAAAGTTGACAGTAACTGTCTTTCCCGGTACAGAACTGACTCTCGCAAGGTTTTTGCGGTTGAAAAGCTTATTTATCAGCGACGATTTGCCGACATTTGAACGACCCGAAAACACAACTTCAGGAACAGACGACGCAACAAGCTGTCCCGATGTTCCGTAAGAACGGTCAAATTCTATCAAATCAAATCTCATTGTACACCTCGTTACTGGGTAACGCTATTCCAACGCTCACCCATGTTATCCACAACAGGCATATCAACCTGTTTTTCTTTATTATCAGGCTCTCTCTCAAGAGCTATTTTAAGTACCTCATCAACACTGCTAACAGGTACAAAAGCAACAGATGCTTTGACGGCCTCATCAACTTCGTCAAGGTCGGGCTCGTTTGCCTGCGGAATCACAACCGTTTTCACACCTCTTATATAAGCTGCCATCGACTTTTCTTTTAATCCGCCTATGGGAAGCACTCTGCCACGCAGAGTGACTTCACCTGTCATGGCAACGTCGCTGCGCACGGGGATACCTGTAAGCGCAGATACCAAAGCCGTTGTCATCGTAACACCCGCTGACGGACCGTCCTTGGGCACAGCACCCTCTGGACAATGGATATGTATATCTTTTTCCTTATAGAAATTCTTGTCTATATTCAGGACTTCTGCACGTGAGCGTATATAGCTGATAGCGGCCTTCGCACTCTCCTTCATCACGTCGCCGAGAGAGCCTGTAAGCTCAATTTTTCCTGTTCCGTCAAGAACTGCCGCCTCAACCTCTAACAATTCGCCTCCTACAGACGTCCATGCAAGACCATTGACGACACCCACCTCGCTACGCTCACGAAGCGACTCATCCTTATACCTCTTAGCACCAAGAAGGTCATATAGTGAACTGTCCTTAACCGTAACACGCTTTGTACCTTGCGTTACCTTCTTTGCTGCCTTACGGCACACAGATGCTATCTGCTGTTCAAGTCTGCGGACTCCCGCCTCACGTGTATAGCCGTCAATAATTGCACGCACTGCATCGTCGGTAAATCTGAGTGTGCGTCCGGAAAGACCGTGCTGCTTCATCTGCTTTGGAATAAGATGTCCCTTTGCTATATGGAACTTCTCCTCTGCTGTATAGCTGCCAAGCTCTATGACCTCCATACGGTCAAACAGCGGTGCAGGTATATTCTGAGCAACGTTGGCAGTTGTAATAAACAACACCTTGCTCAAATCAAACGGTATTTCTACATAGTGGTCTCTGAAACCGAAATTCTGCTCAGGGTCAAGCACTTCGAGCAACGCTGACGACGGGTCGCCCTTATAATCATTGCCGAGTTTGTCCACCTCATCGAGCAAAATCAGCGGATTGCTCGTACCTGCCTGCTGAATTGCCGCTATAATGCGTCCGGGCATAGAGCCAATATATGTCTTTCTGTGTCCCCTTATCTCTGCCTCATCACGCACGCCACCAAGAGATACTCGCACGTATTTTCTGCCCATGGCACGTGCTATAGACTTTGCAACCGAAGTTTTACCAACACCGGGAGGTCCTACAAGACAAATTATCTGTCCACGGACATCTGGTGCAAGAGTGCGGACCGCCAAAAACTCTAAAATGCGCTCTTTAACTTTTTTAAGCCCATAGTGGTCATCATTTAAAATCTTTTCGGCACGTGCAATATCAAGATTATCCTGAGTGTACTTATTCCAAGGAAGCGAAAGGCAGGTTTCAAGATAGTTTCTGCTCACAGCACTATCCGGCGACTGCGGAGCAGAACGCTCAAGCCTGTCACACTCACGCAAAAGCTTTTCTTTCGATGCATCATCAACAGGAAGGCTTGCTATCTTGTCTCTGAACTGCTGAACCTCTTCCTCGGGAGATGTGCCGTTGTTAAGCTCAGAAGATATCACTTTGAGCTGCTCACGAAGATAATATTCACGCTGATTATCGTCAATCTGTTTTTGTACCTTCTCCTGAATGTCCTCTTCAATCGCTAACAAAGTAGACTCATGGGAAAGCAAAACACAGAGCTTTTCAAGTCTCTTGACAGGATTAAGCTCGTTTAATATATACTGTCTGTCCGCATACTCAAGCGGTATGTTACCGGCAATAAAGTCTGCCATATCGCCGGGATTCTCGGCATCCAAAACAGAAAGCACCAAATCGGGCGGCAAGTGAGATGCGTTACGGGCATAGCCCTCAAAAATATCCTTTGCACTGCGTACAAGCGCCTGTGCATACTCATCATTCTTAGCTGTTCTTCGAGCAGCGCAAGGCTTTATGCTGCTGAGAATAAACGGGTCGTCGGACACTATCTCATTAAGCGTCGCACGGCTCAAGCCCTCAACCGCAACACGTACCGTTCCGCTCTCACCCGGAAGTTTCAACACCTGTTTGACACTCGCAATAACACCAATTTTGAAAAGCTCTGATATATTAGGGTCTTCATCTCTTATATTTCGTTGAGTTACTAAAAATATCTTTCTGTTGCCGGCCATAACCGCTTTAAGTGCAGCGATAGACTTCTCACGTCCGACATCAAAATGCATGTTCATGCCCGGAAATACCACAAGACCTCGCAGGGCGACAGTCGGCATAAGCAGGGCTGTTATTTCTTTCTTTTCTTCCATATCTATCTTCCTTTAATATACGATTAATTTAAAAATGTAATAAAATTCTCCCCCATTTTATTAACTGAAATATTATACTTCATTAACGGAGATTCGTCAACCGTAAAACTCTTGGAAAGCTTTATTTATAGAGATAAAAATGGTCGAGTGGCGGCAGACCGCCATCACTCGACCAGATAGATTTTTATTGTTTATGAAAGCTGCAATTACTTCTTTTTCTTGCCAAAGAACCCTTTCTTCTCCTCAGGGTTTACCTCATCGTAACCCATAGCTTCCTTGAAGTTCTTAAGCGCTTCACGTTGCTCTGAATTGAGGTCCTTCGGAACGTTGACCACTATGCGGACATACTGGTCGCCCTTGCCACGGGAATTGAGATACTGTATACCCCTGCCCTTAAGGGTCATAATCTCACCGGGCTGTGTGCCTGCAGGGATGTCAAACTTAACTTTGCCGTCAAGGGTCGGTACTATAACGCTGTCACCCAAGGCAACCTGAACAAAGTTTACATTGCAGTCATACCAGATGTTATAACCGTCACGCTCAAAGAACGGGTGCGGTCTTACAAATACAGAGACGTGAAGGTCTCCTGCGGGACCGCCGTTGGCGCCTTGGTTACCCTCGCCTCTGACGGAAATAACCTGTCTGTCATCTATACCTGCGGGTATGTTTACTTCAAGCTCTCTGCGCTTTGAGACTCTTCCGCCGCCACGGCACTTCTGACAAGGCTTTTCCACAATTTTGCCCTTGCCTCCGCACTTCGGACAAGCTTTAGAAGTTGAGATAACACCAAACGGCGTCCTTTGCTGAACATTTACCTGACCCCTACCGCCACACTCTGGACAAGTTTGCGGACTTGAGCCCTTCTCTGCGCCGCTGCCGCCGCACTCTGAACAAGTTTCTATACGGTGAATCTCCACCTTGCGCTTACAGCCCTTCGCCGCTTCCTCAAAGGAAACTGTCACACGGGACTGAACATCCTCACCTCTGCGTGGTGCATTTGGATTGGAACGTCCGCCGCCAAATCCGCCACCAAAGAAACTGCCGAAGATATCGCCCAAGTCAAAATCCATACCACCGGCACCTGTACCCCAGCCACCGGCTCCACCGCCTGCACCGAAGTTGGGGTCAACGCCTGCATGGCCAAACTGGTCATATCTGCCACGCTTATCCTTATCGGAAAGCACCTCGTACGCTTCGTTGACCTCTTTGAATTTCGCCTCAGCGGTCTTATCACCGGGATTTAAGTCCGGATGATATTGCTTAGCCTTTTTGCGGTATGCTTTTTTTATCTCATCCTCAGAGGCAGTCTTGCTGACCTCGAGCACTTCGTAAAAATCTCTTTTATCTGCCAAGGGAAATTACTCCTTTAACTTAAAGTAAAACTGCCTTACGGCGGGATAAAATCCCGCCGAAGTTGTTGTTATTTATATTTTCCGCAGCCCGAAAATTAGTCGTTGTCCTCGGGAACGTCTGTATAATCCGCCTGAGTATATCCGGGATCTGCACCGGGAGCACCGTCTGCACCCTGAGCCTGTGCCTGTTCAGCAGCAGCCTTGTAAAGCTTCTCGGAAATCTCATAGAACTTTGCTGTAAGCTCCTCCTGACGGGACTTGATGAGGTTTGTATCCTCACCCTTGAGTGCCTCTTTAAGAGCTTCAACCTTCTCGTTTATTGTGTTCTTATCCTCTTCAGAGAACTTATCGCCCTCTTCGCTGACAAGCTTTTCACACTGATAGACCATCTGGTCTGCGTTGTTTCTCAGGTCAACCTCTTCACGGCGTGCCTTATCCTCTTCTGCAAATCTTTCTGCATCCTGGACAGCCTTTTCTATATCTTCCTTAGACATATTTGTTGAAGATGTGATGGAGATTGACTGCTCTTTGCCTGTTCCGAGGTCCTTTGCAGAAACATGAACTATACCGTTTGCATCGATATCAAATGTAACTTCAATCTGCGGTACGCCTCTGCGTGCGGGCATAATGCCGTCAAGGTGGAATACACCAAGAGTCTTGTTATCCTTTGCAAAATCTCTTTCACCCTGGAGAACGTGAACCTCAACTGAGGGCTGATTGTCAACCGCTGTTGAGAATATCTGGCTCTTCTTAACGGGGATTGTTGTGTTTCTGTCGATAATCTTTGTATTGATGCCGCCCATTGTCTCAATACCGAGTGAAAGCGGAGTAACGTCGAGAAGAAGAAGTCCCTTAACCTCACCGCCGAGAACGCCGCCCTGGATTGAAGCGCCGATTGCAACACACTCATCGGGGTTGATACCCTTGAAAGGCTCAACACCTGTGAACTTCTTAACAGCCTCCTGAACAGCGGGGATACGTGAAGAACCGCCGACCATGAGAACCTTATTAATATCAGATGCCTTGAGGCCTGAGTCAGACATTGCCTGACGAACCGGTCCCATTGTAGCTTCAACAAGGTCTGCTGTAAGCTCGTTGAACTTAGCTCTTGTGAGAGTCATCTCAAGATGCTTGGGGTTACCACTCGGGTCAGCTGCGATGAAGGGAAGGCTGATGTTTGATGTTGTAACACCTGAAAGTTCAATCTTAGCCTTTTCAGCAGCCTCTTTAAGGCGCTGCATAGCCATCTTATCGCCACGAAGGTCCATGCCCTCGTTCTTTCTGAACTCGTCTGCAATCCAGTCGATTACTCTCTGGTCAAAATCGTCACCGCCAAGACGGTTGTTACCTGCTGTTGCGAGAACTTCCTGAACACCGTCGCCCATCTCGATTATAGAAACATCGAATGTACCGCCGCCAAGGTCATAAACCATAATCTTCTGGTCGTTTTCTTTATCTATACCGTATGCAAGAGCTGCAGCTGTGGGCTCGTTGATGATTCTCTTAACCTCAAGACCTGCTATCTTACCTGCATCTTTTGTTGCCTGACGCTGAGAGTCTGTGAAGTAAGCGGGAACTGTGATAACAGCCTCTGTTACCTTCTCACCGAGATATGCCTCAGCATCAGTCTTAAGTTTCTGGAGAATCATTGCTGAAATCTCCTGAGGAGTATACTTTTTGTCATCGATAGTAACTTTGTAGTCAGAACCCATCTGACGCTTGATAGAAGCTACTGTTCTGTCAGGATTTGTGATAGCCTGGCGCTTTGCAACCTGACCGACCATTCTCTCTCCTGTTTTGCCGAAAGCAACTACGGAAGGTGTTGTTCTTGCGCCCTCAGCGTTAGCTATAACAACGGGTTCGCCACCCTCGATAACTGCTACGCAGGAGTTTGTTGTTCCTAAATCGATACCTATAACTTTTGACATGATAAATTACCTCCAAAGTAATTAATTGTTTAATTTAGTTTATTTAAAATGCTGTTAAGACGACTGCCATCGCCTTAGCATCAGTTGGCAACCTTTACAACCGCAGGACGGATAACCTTGTCACCAAGCTTATAGCCCTTGCTGAAAACTTGGACAATAACATTCTCACCCAGAGACTCATCGTCAACGTGCATTACTGCGCTGTGGAAATTCGGGTCGAAGGTTTCACCCTCTGCTCCGAAAGCCTCAACTCCGATTGAGGAGAGAATATCCATAAACTGACGGAATGTCATATCGATACCCTTGCGGTAATCTTCAAGCTCTGTCGCGTTGTTCAGTGCCGCACGCTCAAAGTTATCAATAACAGGCAGAAGTTTTTCAATAACATCTGTTTTTGATGAAACTCTGATATCGTCCTTCTCTTTAAATGAACGCTTGCGGAAATTATCATATTCAGCGGCAAGACGCAGGAACTTATCCTCACTATCCTTTAAAGCCTGCTCTGCTTTTTGAACATTCTCCTCAAGCTCCGCTATCTTAGCGTTTTTCTTTAACTGTGGCTTCTTTTTTGTGTTCTCTGCTTCCTGTTCCTCAACAGGAGCTGTGTTTTTGGTCTCTTCGCTCATTTTTCAAATTCCTTTCGTCAATCCTCAAGAGCTTTTTGCATTGTTTCGCTGATAAGCCCCGATATATATTTAAGGCTCGGTATAAGCCTGGGATAATCTATTCTGGTAGGTCCGATAATTCCTATTGAACCGCCACCATCCTCGCCGATTGAATATTTTGCAAGGATAAGACTTGAATTCTCAAGCTGCGGGAAGATGTTCTCTTTGCCGATTCGGATTTCAAAATCGCTCCTGCTTTGACCTATAAGCTGTTCAAGCGGGTCCTCTCGGCTCAAAAATTCGAGCAATTCATACGCTCTGCCCTCATACTCCCTATGGTGTAACAGATTCGACTGACCCTCAAGCATGACCTGAGACTGAATTGCACTCTGCGATAAATCAGCAACAGTCGAGAGCAGAGGAAACATGGAAAGCGTTTCCATTCCAAGTGTTGCCGCAAGCGATTGAAGATATGCAGGTGTGATGTTTCTCACGGGCACCCCGATAAGCGCTGCATCCGCTATATTATAAAACGTTTCGCACATCGAAGTGGTTATCCCCATATCCATTCGGCAAAGCTTACTTCGCAGGATTCCGTTCGATGTCAGAAGGACTATCATAACAGTCCGTGATGATATCGGCACGAGCTCAACTCGCTTTATTCTCGCACTTTCACCCGCAGGTGTTGTCATAACGGCAGCACACTTTGTCAGATAAGCTAACACCTCGCCTGCATGTTCAAGCAGTCTCTCAGGGTCACCCGCTGAGGTTTCAACCCCCGCATCTATAAGCCGACGGGTCTCCTCATTGAGCTCTCCGTTCTTCATAAGGTTATCGACATAATATCGATATCCCAAATGAGTGGGCACACGGCCTGCAGACGTATGAGGCTGGTCAAGATATCCTAACATTACTAAATCGGACATCTCATTGCGTATAGTCGCAGACGAAACGGACATATCAAGAGAGTCGAGCAGAACCTTGGAGCCTACAGGCTCACCCGTTTTTATATACTGCTCAACTACGGCGGCAAGAATCTTTTGTTTTCTTTCACTAAGTTCCATATAACTCGTGCCTTTCCGTATTGTTTCAACCGTTTCTCGTTTGTTTAGCACTCTTATCATTCGAGTGCTAACTACGTTTTATACTATACATCTACAGGGAGATTTTGTCAACATTTCAATTGTAAACACTTTGTGAATTTCATATTTTTTGTTCCCGAAATACACAAAAAGTTGCCTGACCGCCTAAATCTTTTTGCCCTACCGCTGAAATTCATTTGATGATGTTGACAGCCCGATTATCAAATGTATAATTATATCGAAAAGCAAAGGAGGATTATTATGAAATTCAAATATATTGTTTTCGATATGGACGGCACACTGCTTAACACGCTCGACGACCTTAGGGATAGCGTAAACTTTGCACTCACTCAAAAAGGATACCCCAACCGCTCACTCGATGAGATTCGCAGCTTTGTAGGTAACGGAGTGGCTCTGCTTGTTCACAGAGCTGTACCGAGTGGCACTCCCGAAGCAGATGAAAAAGAGTGCCTTGCAATATTCAAAAAGCACTATGAAAAGAACATGAACAACAAAACTGCTCCATACCCAGGAGTAAACGAGATGCTCAAAAAGCTTCAGGACAATGGTTTTAAAATGGCTGTTGTTTCAAACAAGTTTGAACCTGCCCTCAAAGAGCTTTGCAAACTCTGTTTCAACGGTCTTTTAGATATTGTTGTAGGTCAGGTTGATTCCAGAGAACAAAAGCCCGCTCCCGACGGAGTATGGTATGCCATGGAACAACTCGGTGCTGACCCCGAAAGCACCGTTTACGTCGGCGACTCAGAGGTTGATGTACTCACTGCAAAAAATTCCAAACTCCCCTGCATAGGTGTTACATGGGGATTCAGAGACAGAGCAGTTCTTGAAGAAGGCGGAGCTGAGTATATAATCGACAACGTAGAAGACATTTTTAATATAGTAAAATAAATAAACGGTCTGAACCCAAAAAGTTCAGACCGTTTTTGTTTGTATACCCTTAGTTGTCATCGAGCTTGAGCACAGCCATAAACGCCTCTTGCGGTACTTCGACTGTACCAAACTGGCGCATACGCTTCTTACCCTCTTTCTGCTTTTCAAGCAGTTTCTTCTTTCTCGTTATATCGCCGCCGTAGCACTTGGCAAGAACATCCTTACGCATAGCCTTGACGGTTTCACGAGCTATAACCTTACCGCCGATTGCTATCTGAATCGGGATTTCAAAGAGCTGGCGGGGAATATTATCCTTGAGCCTTTCAGCAATCTTACGTGCTCTGCCGTAAGCTTTATCGGTGTGGATTATAAATGAGAGTGCATCTATAACATCGCCGTTGAGCAAAACATCGAGTTTTACAAGATTTGAACGGCGGTACTCTGAAATCTCATAGTCAAAGGAGGCATATCCCCTTGTACGAGATTTGAGCGAATCAAAGAAATCGTAGATAATCTCATTGAGCGGAAGCTCGTAGAAAATATCAACTCTGTCCGAAGAGATGTAGGTCATATCCTTAAACACACCGCGTCTGTCCTGGCACAAGTCCATTATCGCACCGACATAATCAGACGGAGCATAGATATGTGCATTGGTAAACGGCTCCTCGCAGTAGTCAATATTCGCAGGGTCGGGATAGTGGGTCGGGTTGTCTATCTCTATAACCGAACCATCATTGAGATGTATCTTATATATAACACTCGGAATTGTGGTTACAAGGTCGAGGTCATACTCACGCTCTAAGCGCTCCTGAATGATTTCAAGGTGAAGAAGTCCAAGAAATCCGCAACGGAAACCAAAGCCCAATGCACCCGATGTTTCAGGCTCATATGAAAGAGAAGCATCATTAAGCTGAAGTTTTTCAAGTGCATCACGCAGAGCCTCGTAGTCAGCACCGTCTGCAGGATAAACTCCGCAGAAAACCATCGGATTTACCTTACGATATCCTGCCAAAGGCTCTTTTGCGGGATTTTCAGCAGTTGTGACTGTATCACCCACACGAGCATCGCTGACGGTCTTTATCGAAGCGGTAATATATCCAACCTCACCGGACTTCAACTCTTTAACAGGCTCCATACTCGTAGCTCGCATATAGCCGACTTCGACAACGGTAAACTGTGCTCCCGTTGCCATCATACGCATGGTGTCACCCGCCTTGATTTTACCCTCTTTGACACGGACGTAGACTATAACACCCTTATAGCTGTCATAAATCGAGTCAAATATGAGAGCTCGCAGCGGAACATCATCATTTGCCTGCGGTGCAGGTACATCCTGAACTATGCGTTCAAGCACGTCTCTGATATTCTCGCCTGTCTTTGCAGAGACTCTCGGTGCTACCGAGCAGTCAAGACCTATTACTTCCTCCACCTCAGCTGCGACTCTGTCAGGGTCAGCGGCAGGAAGGTCGATTTTGTTGATAACAGGCACTATTTCAAGGTCGTGGTCGAGTGCAAGGTAGGTGTTGGCAAGCGTCTGTGCCTCTATGCCCTGCGACGCATCTATGACAAGTATTGCGCCTTCGCAGGCAGCAAGCGAACGTGAAACCTCATAGTTGAAGTCAACGTGACCGGGAGTGTCAATGAGGTTGAGCTCATATATCTTGCCGTCCTGCGCTGTATAGTCCATTTTAACTGCATGAGCCTTTATCGTTATGCCTCGCTCACGCTCAAGGTCCATATTGTCAAGTATCTGAGCTGTCATATCACGCTTTGCCACAGAGTCCGTAAGCTCCAACAGCCTGTCTGCCAGAGTGGATTTACCGTGGTCAATATGAGCTATGATGCTGAAATTTCTTATGTTATCCTTTGTGTTTGACAACGTTACAACCCTTCCTTAATTAGAGTGAGTTAATCAAAATTTTCTGCAAATTCAAGAGTATCAACTGCAGGTCTGCCTATCCACATATCGCAGAATTTCTGACCGGATATCTCTTCACAGCGTTTTATCTGTTCGGAGTAAGAGTACATTTGCCCTTCTCTTTCTTTTCCTGTATGGCATCTTTTATCATCTTATGGTCTTCAGCCGTCATCTTGTAAGTAAAGATACAGATATACATAATGGCAACAAGAACAAGCGGAATGAATATAAATGTAACTTTAACGCCCAGTATAGCCTTTGCCGTCTGATACAATGCATTTTTATCCTCTTTACCGGTTTTGAAACCGAATGCGCCGAGAATAAAACCTGTAACTGCGCTCATCAGTCCGCTGATTGTCTTTTTAATCATTGAACTGAATGTCGCTATAACGCCCTCACGGCGGCGACCTGTTATCATCTCATCAACGTCGGTAACGTCGGGCTGAATGTTTGTCGCTGTGAATCCGGGTCCGGAGAAACCAAAGTTATAGAGAATAGTCGCAAGAGCTGTTACCCAGAAAGGCGTTCTGCTGTTGACCAACAAGTTAAGCGCTATACCTACAGCCATAAGCGGTGTGAGCAGTCTGCCGCAGAATTGTTTGCCGAGTTTCATAGTCATAAGATAGTTAAACGGGAAGCCCGATGCTTCTGCCGCACCCGCAATACTCTGCAATATATTGAACTTTTCAAAACGCTGTGCGACATATTTTAAATAGTATTGGTCGGAGTTATTATAAAATCCCTTTGCCATTGAGTACATTGCGCTCATAACAAAGTAACGCTTGAATGCTCTGTTCTTGAAAACATCTCTGTATTCAAGAAATGTGCTTCGAACATTAAGGGGTGGTGCAGGCATATCGAGCGAACTTGGTTCTTTTGTACCTTTGAAAGTCACAAGAAGAGGCAGCGAGAACCACAGACACAGTACCAATCCTAAGAACACAAACTTGGGTCTGGAATCAGCAACCATCTTCATATCTGTAAATCCGAGTGAGATAGACACAAGCAAGAACGACGAAACCATACCGACAGAGTTCATGATGTATGATACCGAATTGTACTGTGTGCGTAACGAGTACTCAGGTGCTATCTCAGGCAGCATAGCTGTATGAGGAACCGCAACAAGGGTATATGCTGTATTATAAAGCATATACGCAAACATATAGTAAAGCATTGTCGCCGTAGTATTGCCCGTTGCGGATATTCCAAACGAGTTCCACAAGCAAAAATATGAAACAGCTATAGGTATAACACCCCACAACAGATAACGCCTGTGACGTCCGTGTTTGGAACGTGTACGGTCGGTTATAATACCCATTAACGGGTCGGTAAATGCATCCCAGAAGTGAGCCACCGCTATAACCAGACCCGCCTGGTCAGGCGAAAGCTTTTCGACTTCCGTAAGGAACGAAAGAAAATATAATGAAATGATGTATCCGCCACCACCAAAAAGTATGTTTGCGGAGTTATAACCCAACATCGGACCTAACTTTTTCCAAAAACCGGAAAGTTTTTCTGACAACAATTCTCCCTCTCTTCTTTAATATAAAATAATTCTATTAATTTTACTATAAATTACACTTTGGTGTCAACCGCAGAAGAAAAAATGACTTTTTGTAAAAAAATTTTAAAATGTATACTAAAAAATTTTTGTGATTTTTATTTCGATATTTTGTTACTGTTTTATATTTTATCCGCTGCTTTTTCATCTTTTTTGAACTTTTGCACAGACAAAAACCACTGCTCAAAAATCAGTCGATTTTTTGGCTCAAAAAAGGACTTTTAACCGCCTTGACTTTTACCATTTTTTAGATTATTATAAGCTACAATGAATAATGAGGGGAGTAGGCGCTTATGCTAAATAACACCGAAAAAACCATGGAAAAAATCGTTTCCCTGTGCAAAGGCAGAGGCTTTATTTTTGCGGGAAGCGAAATATACGGCGGTCTTGCAAACACTTGGGATTACGGCCCTCTCGGCTCCAGAATCAAGAACAACGTCAAGGAGACTTGGAGAAAAAGATTTATCCAGGAACGCAAGAACAGCTATGAAGTAGACGCTGATATTCTTATGCATCCGAGAGTTTGGGAGGCAAGCGGTCACGTTGCCAGCTTTTCCGACCCGCTGCTCGACTGCAAAGAGTGTAAAATGCGCCACAGGGCTGACAGCCTCATAGAAGCTTTTGACCCCGATTCTCATCCTGACTCAATGACTAAGGAAGAGATGTTCGAGTTCATAAAAGCTAATTCAATCCCCTGTCCTCACTGCGGAAAGCATAATTTTACGGATATCAGAGAGTTCAATCTCATGTTCCAGACTTTCCGTGGAGTTACAAACAACTCAAAGAGCGTTATCTATCTGCGTCCCGAAAACGCACAAGGTGAATATGTAAATTATCTCAATGTCCAGCGCACGATGAGAGCTAAGCTCCCGTTCAGTATCGGCCAGATAGGTAAAGCGTTCAGAAATGAGATTACACCCGGCAACTTCACTTTCAGAACCATCGAGTTTGAGCAGATGGAGTTCCAGACTTTCTGTAAAGAGGGTACAGACAACGAGCTGTACGATTACTTCAAAGAGTACGGCAGAAAATATTTTGAGGACCTCGGCATAGCTCCTGAGCATCTGCGCTTCCACGACCACGAGAAGCTTGCCCACTATGCAAAGGCTGCCTGCGACATTGAGTTCCTCTTCCCGTTCGGCTGGGGAGAAATCAACGGTACCCACAACAGAACCGATTTCGACCTGACAAGACATCAGGAGTACAGCGGTCAGAAGATGGATTACCTTGACCCCGAAACCAACGAGAAGTTTATACCTTATATAATCGAATCAACCTACGGTCTTGACAGAACTGTTCTTGCACTTCTCTGCGAAGCATATGACGAGGAAATCATCGACGAAGAAAAGAACGATATGCGTGTTGTTCTCCACCTCAATCCCGTTATTGCTCCTTACAAAGCTGCTATACTGCCGCTTTCAAAGAAGCTGTCTGACGATGCGATGAATGTCTATGAGATGCTCAGCAAGAAGTTCATGGTTGACTTTGACGAGACCGGTTCTATCGGCAAGCGTTACCGCCGTCAGGACGAAATCGGAACACCGATGTGCATAACTTTCGACTTTGATTCACTCGAAGATAACTGCGTTACTGTTCGTGACCGTGATACCATGCAGCAGGAACGCATAGCAATATCAGACCTTGAAGATTATATCGCTAAGCGTTTAGAATTCTAATTTTGTGAAAGGGAGACTGAGACTAATGAAGGTCAATTTTACCGAAACCGTTCTCAGAGATGCTAACCAGTCGCTCATTGCGACCAGAATGCCCTTTGAGGACTTTGCGCCTATCCTTGAAAAGCTGGATAAGGCAGGCTACTACTCTCTTGAGTGCTGGGGCGGAGCTACTTTCGACTCCTGCCTGCGCTACCTCAACGAGGACCCGTGGGAGAGACTGCGCAAAATTCGTGCAGCTTGCCCGAACACCAAGCTGCAGATGCTTCTGAGAGGTCAGAATCTTCTCGGCTACAAGCACTATCCCGATGATGTTGTGCGTATGTTCGTACGCAAGAGCGTTGAAAACGGCATTGACATAATCCGTATATTTGACGCACTCAACGACCTTAGAAACATCGAGGTCGCTGTTGACGAAACAATCAAGTGCGGTGCTCACGCATCAGGTACTATCTGCTATACAATCAGCCCCATCCACAACCTTGATAGCTACGTCAAGCTTGCTAAGGACCTTGAAGCTATGGGAGTTCAGTCTATCTGCATCAAGGACATGGCAGGTATCATGGACCCGCAGGAGGCTTATGACCTTGTAAAGGCTATCAAAGAGAATGTAAGCCTTCCCGTTGTTGTTCACACTCACTCAACAACAGGTCTTGGCCCGATAACTCTTCAGAAAGCTGTTGAGGCAGGCGCAGACGTCATTGACACTGCTATCTCCTCTTTCTCAGGCGGTACATCTCAGCCACCCACAGAAACTCTTGCTTACATCCTTGCAAAAGAGGGCTACGAAGTTTCTCTTGACACAGATGTACTCAAGGAAATCAACGATTTCTTCAAACCCATCCGTGCAAAGGCTCTTGAGAGCGGTCTTCTCAACCCCGTTGTTATGGCTACCGAAACAGATGCTCTTAACTACCAGATTCCCGGCGGAATGCTTTCAAACCTTGTCGCTCAGCTTACAGCTCAGAACAAGTTGGACAAGCTTGACGAAGTTCTTGCTGAAACTCCCAGAGTCCGTGAGGACCTCGGTTATCCTCCGCTCGTAACTCCTATGAGCCAGATGGTCGGTGTTCAGGCAACTGCTAACGTACTCGCAGGCGAAAGATACAAGAACGTATCAAAAGAAGTCCGCAACTACATCAAAGGCGAATACGGCAGAGCACCCGGCAAAATCAATGAGGAACTTGCAAAGAAAATCCTCGGCGACGAAGAGCCCGTAACCTGCCGCTATGCAGACCTTCTTGAGCCCGGTATCCCCGCAGCTAAGGAATACCTCGGTGACAGAGCAACCTGCGATGAAGATGTTCTCTCTTATATCGCCTTCCCTGCACAGACCGAAGCTTTCTTCGACAAGCGAGACGAGAAGAAAAAGAACACTTTCTCATACACAATTAAAAAGATTGACTAACAGCAATCAGAAAGGAAGAGTTCTAAGCTATGTTTGAAAATTTTGATATAAATGCCTCTCTTGGCGAAAAGCTTGCATTTGCTCTACCTGTAGCCTTTTTCGGAATTCTTATGGTTTTCCTGCTGCTCATTTTGTTGGCAGTTTGTATCATGATAATTTCACGTGTGGTAAGAGCCGGCGAAAGTATCTCTGCCAAGAAAAGCAAAAAAGGCCCTGACACCGAAATGACAGCTCCTGCTGCCGCAACCGCTCCGAGCGGTTCTCCTCTGCCTGCAACACAGTCAGAGGGCTCCCTTGACCTTGTAGATGTTGACGAGCCGACTGCGGCCGTTATAATGGCAATAGTCAGCAACCAGAGCGGAATCCCGCTTAACAGATTGCTGTTCAAGTCCATAAAGAAAGTAGACTGATATCGAGCGGGCTAACGCCCCTTTTAGAAAGGAACGGTTATTATGAAATATATTGTCACACTTAACGGCAAAAATTACGAAGTTGAAGTTGAAGAGACTGAGGCTGTCATAGTCGGCGTGACCGATGCAGCTCCTGTTGCAGCTCCTGTTGCTGCACCCACTCCCGCAGCAACTCCGGCTCCTGTCGCAGCAGCTCCGGCTGCCGCTGCTGCTGACGGCACTAAGGTTCTTTCCCCCATGCCCGGAAACATACTCAGTGTCAGCGCTACTGTCGGCGCTACAGTTAAAGCAGGCGATGTTCTGCTTGTGCTTGAGGCTATGAAAATGGAAAACGATATAGTTGCTCCCTGCGATGGAACTGTAAAACAGATTCTTGTTCAGAAGGGCTCAACTGTTGCAACTGACGACCTGCTCGCAGTTGTCGGTTAAAGGGGGAGCATAAATGGACATACTTGAAATTCTTAAAGGGTTCTGGGAGAGTTCGGGTCTCGCCATTCTCACCTGGAGAGAGGGCTTGATGATTCTCGTATCATTCGTCCTCCTTTACCTCGCAATCGCCAAAAAGTTTGAACCCCTGCTCCTTGTCCCCATCGCTTTCGGTATACTCCTTGCAAACCTTCCCGGTGCAGGTCTTATGGATGACCCTACAGGTATTATTGACCCGTTGAGTACAACGATTAAAGAAGGTTCGCACTGGTACGATATAGGATTTTTAAGGCTTATTTAT
The DNA here is from genome assembly GCA_017407995.1 of Clostridia bacterium. GTDB lineage: Bacteria > Bacillota > Clostridia > Oscillospirales > Acutalibacteraceae > CAG-177. The sequence goes on from JAFQVM010000030.1 coordinate 51,625, forward strand.
ATCGGTGTTAAGAGCAGTATCTTCCCGTGTCTTATCTTCTTAGGTGTCGGAGCTATGACCGATTTTGGTCCTCTGCTCGCCAATCCAATGAGCCTTATTCTCGGTGCTGCTGCTCAGCTCGGCATCTATGTTGCCTTTGTTATCGCTATCCTGCTCGGCTTCACACCTCAGGAAGCTGCCGCCATCGGCATCATCGGCGGTGCTGACGGTCCGACAGCAATCTTCCTCGCATCAAAGATTGCTGCTCACCTGCTCGCTCCTATCGCCGTTGCAGCTTACTCATATATGGCTCTTATTCCGATTATCCAGCCACCCATTATGAGATTGCTTACCACAAAGAAAGAGCGTTCCGTTGAAATGAAACAGCTTCGCAAGGTCAGCAAAACAGAGAAGATTATCTTCCCCGTAGTTGTGCTTGTTATCTGCGCATTTATGCTTCCGTCAGTAGCTCCGCTGCTCGGCATGCTTATGCTCGGCAACCTCTTCCGTGAGTGCGGCGTTGTTGAAAGACTCAGTGACACAGCACAGAATGCTCTTACAAACATCGTCACTATCTTACTCGGTATTACAGTTGGTGCTACAGCAAACGGACAGACTTTCCTGTCAGGTCAAACTCTTAAAATTATAATTCTCGGTCTTACCGCATTCATGTTCTCAACAGCAGGCGGTATCCTTCTCGGAAAGCTGATGTACGTCCTTACCAAGGGCAAGATAAACCCGCTCATCGGTTCTGCAGGCGTTTCCGCAGTTCCCATGGCAGCGAGAGTTGCACAAGCCGAAGGCCGCAAAGCCAACCCCACAAACTTCCTTCTCATGCACGCCATGGGTCCGAACGTTGCAGGTGTTATCGGCTCTGCTGTTGCGGCAGGTTTCCTGCTTCTCATCTTTGGTAATAGCTAAAGTTTATACCGCCGGTATCCTAAAGGATATCGGCGGTTTTTATTTTCTTTTTTCATTGACTAACATCTCCCATTTTTATATAATAAAATAAAGAAATTAGGCGAAAGGAGGAGTTCGATGTCAGCACCGTTGGCGCAGAGATTGCGTCCGCAAACAATTGACGATATTGTCGGTCAGCGCCATCTGCTCGGCGAAGGAAAGCCATTGAGAAACATCATTCTCTCAGGCGAACTTCCAAACATGGTGTTTTACGGTCCGTCAGGTGTAGGCAAAACTACGCTTGCAAGTATAATCGCAAAAACTACCGACCGTCACCTTGTAAAGCTCAACGGCACCACCGCTTCAACCTCTGACATCAAAGATGTAGTGGCAAAGCTCAATACATTTATTGCCCCTAACGGAATCCTCCTATACCTTGATGAGATTCAATACTTCAACAAAAAGCAACAACAGACATTGCTTGAATACATTGAAAACGGCGACATTACACTTATCGCCTCAACAACCGAAAACCCTTATTTTTATATTTATAATGCAATCCTGAGCCGTTCAACTGTTTTTGAATTCAAGCACGTTACAGCCGAAGATGTTATTCCTGCAATCAAGAGAGCTTTCGCTTTTATGGAGAGTGAAAGACAGGAAAAATATGACATAGAAGACGGTGTTTATGAATATATTTCAACTGCCTGTGGCGGAGATGTACGCAAGGCAATAAACGCAGTAGAGCTCTGCGTTCTCTCCTCGCCAGCCAAGGACGGCATTTGCAAAATATCGCTCGAAAAAGCTCAAGAACTCACTCAGCACAGCGCAATGCGCTATGACCGTGAGGGTGATGAGCATTATGATATTATATCAGCTTATCAAAAGTCGATGAGAGGATCTGACCCCGATGCTGCTTTGCACTATCTGGCAAGGCTGCTTGAAGCAGGCGACCTTGTCAGCGCTTGCCGCAGACTAATGGTGTGTGCTTGCGAAGATGTAGGATTAGCCTATCCGCAGATAATACCGATAGTAAAAGCTGCCATAGATGCTGCAAATATGCTCGGACTGCCCGAGGCACGCATACCGCTTGCAGATGCTGTCGTGTTGGTTGCAACATCTCCTAAATCAACCTCTGCATATGATGGCATAAACGCTGCTATGGCGGACGTTCAAAGAGGGCGCTCAGGCCCTGTTCCCCGTCAGCTTCAAAACGTCCATTTTGACGGAGAAGATAACCCCAATAAAGGACAGTTCTACCTATATCCGCATTCATATAAAAACCACTGGGTGCAGCAGCAATATCTACCCGACGCACTCAAAGACACCGTTTATTACGAGTACGGCGACAACCGTAATGAACGCATAGCAAAAGAATACTGGGATAAAGTGAAAGGAAACAACAAATAGCTATCGAGAGAGAAAGGATGGGCACTAATGTTTATTCCGATTTTATCGGCAGTTACGGCTTTTTTTGCAATACTTACAATAGTTTTTCGCCGAAGAGGCAAATCCTTTGACGGCATGCTCTGCAAGTTCATTTCGAGCTTCGGATTTATGTCCATTGCATTCATCGGCTTTTGCTACCACATGCAACACCCGTTCTACTTCTGCCTTGTAGCATTCGGTCTGCTGTTTGGTCTGGGCGGCGACGTGCTTTTAGGAATAAAAGAAATCGCACCCAAGTACAAGAACAAGCTCATAGCTCTGGGTACGATGTCGTTTATGATAGGACACATCTTTTTTATCGCCGCATTCTACAGAGAGTATCCAAAATTTTCAATTTTTCCGATTTTGACAGCCGTTGTTTTAACCGCTATAGGCGCCATTACGATAAAGGTTTTCAAACTCAAGGTTGACACCAAAATGTGTATAATGTTGATTATCTATCTGCTTATTATCACATTCGGTGCATCGGTTTCGGGTTACATATATTTCATGACAAAGTCGAGAACCTTCCTTATTGCGTTCATCGCCTCAGTACTGTTTGTAATAAGCGATGTGATTCTCAGCTTCGTGTATTTTACACCGATAAAGAGCAAAAACAGACTTGTAACCTTGGAGTTGACAACATATTACGCAGGTCAGCTTATGATGGCTGCTACAGTTTACTTGATATAAAAACACATGAAAAGCACCGCTGAATCAGCGGTGCTTAATTTTATTTTGCGGCTGCCTGCATCACTTTATTAGCTATCGGTGCTGCAGCGCTTATTCCCTCGCCGCCGTTTTCAACAACCACAACAACGGCCAACGGTAAATCTTCACGCTGTGAGAAGCCCACAAACCATGAATGAGGGTCTCCGTCAGCAACCTCGGCAGTGCCCGTCTTGCCGGCGAATTCAAGCTCCGGGAATCTCCACTCTCCGTACTGATTGAGTACATTATCACGCATCATCTTAGCTATTGTATTCGCCGTATCACTGCTCATATATTCAAGTTTTTGAACAGCTATTGATGAAAGTGCATTATCCTCTTTAATAATCTTAGGTGTTGCGGCGCTGCCGCCGTTTGCTATAGCACCCATAACTGTCATCATCTGGCAGGGATTTGCAAGTGTAGTATACTGTCCGATTCCTGCCCAGCCTCTGTCAACGCTGACAGCTTCGCTCAAATCTAAAAAGCTCTTTGTAACCTTTACTCCGTCAACGGTTATTCTCTGATTGAATCCGAGCTGCTCAGCCGTTTGAGTGAGTTTTTCATTTCCAAGCTCCTCTGCAATACAGGCAAACGCACTGTTGCAAGACTTGCTAAGCGCCTGACCAAAATTAATATTTCCATGAACGCCGTTACAACGAACTTCACCCGTTGAAGTCTGATACGAACCGTTGCATTTAAATGTTCTTAAATTTATATCGGCTATATTTTCTATTGCACTTATCGCTGTTACAACCTTAAAAGTTGAACCCGGTGTGAAAACTCCCGACAAAAACCGGTTTAAATATATTCCGTCATATTTGCCGCTTGTATCGGAGTCAATATCATCGGGCTTGTTTTCAGGGTCATAAGTAGGTGTCGAAACCATACAAAGAATCTCACCCGTCTTATAATTATAAACTCCGACAGCACCCTTGCGGTTACCAAGCGCATTGAGTGCAGTTGTACACAAATCTGAATCTATCGTAAGGGTAATATCATTACCTGCTCCGTTTTTCTTCAAATCATAGACACCGTTAAAAAAGCTGTAGCCTGTAAGCTCTGAGCGAAAAGTGGTATGCGCACCGGTTGCTATAAAGCCCTCAAGGTCGCCTACGGCGTGAAGCGTTGCACGTCTTACCGTTTTACTGTCGCTGTACTCTCGCTCACCGTCAACCGTTTGAGCGAGAACTTTGCCGTTTCTGTCGAATATCTTTCCTGCTGAAACTATCTGTCCCGAAGAGTATATATGAAGGTTGGCTCTTTTAAAAGCCCAATCCTGCGCATTGATAACAAATGTCGACACCAACACTATTACACCCGCTAAAAATGCAGCGGTAAATATCAGCATCAGCTTAGAACGTCTCGCTATTCCTTTCATTAAATCAGTCCTTTCCGAACCTTATTGCTGCGTCGCCCCTAACTCTCCACGCTTAATCCATGTTCTGTTGTCTGCAGCCTTAATGAACGCAAGCAAGGCCCAACAGCATATGGCACTCGACCCGCCTCGGCTGATAAACGGCAGAGTAACACCTGTAAGAGGCAGTAAATCTGTCACACCGAAGACATTAAGCGCCGCCTGGAACAGCATAAGCATGCCTGCTGCTATACCTGAAATTGCATAAAATGCCGAGCGTGCACCCGCAGCACAGCGAATGCTGTGGAAAGCTATAAACAATATGCACAGCACCACAAGAATACCGATAATTATACCCCACTCTTCGCAAATCATTCCGAAAACCAGGTCCTCCGTGGCGGCAGAAACATCTTTCAAGTTTCCTTTTCCTATTCCGACACCAAGCAAGCCGCCGCTTACACTGTAAATAAGCACACGTGTCTGCTGATATCCCTTGCCGTAAATATCGTCCCACACATGGCGATAGGTTGAAAAACGCTCCATAACAAAGTCCGAACGTATAAGAACCACAAGGCCAGCAGCCATCGCTGCCGCTGCGCAAACAAGCACAAGTGTTCTAAAGTCTCCCGAACGCATAAACGCAAGTACCAAAAATGTAAAGAAAAATATCAAAGCTGTACCAAGGTCACGCATAAGGAAAAGCAGTGCCACGCAGACCACGCAGAAAATTATATATTTGGTAAGGCTTCGGGTCGTCTGCAGTTTATCAAGAGTCGATGCACCGACAAAAACAAACGCTACTTTTACAAACTCTGACGGCTGAATGGACATTCCGCCTATTTGCAACCAGTTGAATGCGCCCTGTATATTTCGTGCTAAAATCAGCGTCAATACGAGCAGACCTATCGCAGCCGCTGCCATTGGTGTACGCATGAGCATTGCTCTGTCAACATTGCCTATCAACCACAGCATCACAGCAAAACATACTATACCGAGCATTACAGCGATAAACTGTGTTTTGAGTTGTTCCTTATTGGCACCCGCAACAACCACAAGACCTATTCCCGTCAGGAAAAACGCAACAAGCTCAAGTGCGGGGTCTGAGTGTTTACGTGCAATTGACATGGCTATAAAATATACCCATTCAACCAAAATAAATATTCCGAAGAACAGAGCACTCTGAGCATCAAGACCCTTGCCATCCAACACAAACAATGCGTTCTCTGCCGGTTGGTCAAACAGCACCTGCACCATTGAGATTACCTGAAAAACAGTTATCAGCGTGAGTGCCGCAAGCCACCATTTCTTTCGCCTCATGCGCTCACCTCCCCGGATGTCCTGAACACATACGTCGTTCCGCAGATGTCTATTGTATCTCCGTCTTTTATCTTTGTCATGCGGCGCACAGGCTTACCGTTGAGCATTGTCCCGAACTGTGAGTCCATATCCGTAACACTCCACTGTCCCTCATCAAATACGAGCATTGCATGCCTGCGTGATACATTAGGACGGTTGAGCTGTATCTGAACGTCGTCACCACGTCCTATCATACAAGTGAGAAGTCCGTCTATTCGGTAAGCATCTCCCGTACTTTCGTCTATGATATAGGTTACAGGTCCGTCAGGAACATACTCCTCTGTACCCTGTTCATACTGTTCTACCGTCTGTTGAGGCTCAATTGGGGTGTTCTCAACAAACACAAAAACTGCATTGCCGAAAACAAGCGTATCCCCGTTCTCCAGTGCACGGGGTTTATCAATCTTTTCAGAATTTATATAAGTTCCCGTCTTTGAACCGGTATCCGTGACCCTCCAGCCACTTTTATGCTTAGACAGCACAGCATGAAAGCGTGAAACCGTATTATATCCGAGAATTATGTCGCATACCTTACTGCGCCCGACAGATACCTCATATCCCGAAAGAGGAATCCTATCGCCGTTCGCCTCATTTACAAGGTATCCCGTAACACCTATTTTAGCGTTTCCCTTTAGCAATGACGGCACACAGAATACAACTATAACCGCTGCAAGAACAGGCAAAAGCCAACGTCCTGCATCAACAATAAAATCCACCGCACATCACCTCCGATAAAATCTTTTATGCTCTAATTTTACTTTATTTGCCTATGAAAATCAATAAAACGTACCTCTTGTTAACAAAATGATAAAAATAATGTTTAAAAATTGTAAATTTATTATAACAACCCTGTCTGCTCTTGATTTTATTTTAAGTTTAATGTATTCTTATATTAGACATATGTGTCTGTATTTTATTAAGGAATGGTTTTAAAAATGAAAAAAACAGTTGTTTCTCTTTTGCTTATTTTGTCCATTATCTTCACTTTCGCAGCTTGTAAAGGCAACAGCGAAGATGATACCACAACCACTACCGAACCGACAACAGCTTATGTTGACACGGATATGGAAGAACTTCTCAATGCTTTAGAAAGCCAAGTCGCCGCAACAGATGGCGAGACTCTGCCTATAACCGCCATTGAACCCGACACTCTGCCCGAAGGCGAAAAGATTAAGGTTGACGCAGATTCTGACAGTTCTAAAGAAACCTTGTTCACAAGCTATTTTAAAGAAGTATCCAAAGACAAAAAGTTCTATATGACTGCAACCTGCAGTTCTTCTATCGACGGCGTAGGTATGGATATTCCTCTTACCCTTGCTGTCTCCGGAGATAAATATTATATATCCATGAAAGCCAAGGTTTCAAGCACCATGACAATGAAAATGGATTTCATCGTCAAAGATAACAAGGGCTACATGGTTATACACAACATGAAAGCTTATGCCGCTACAGAATCAGGCGACAATGAGTTTGTTGACGGTCTCGTTGGCACTGAGTTCGGCACTATGAAGTATCTCGAGACCACTCAGCTGACATCTGACGGCAAGAAATACATCTGTGAAGAGTATGACGGTGGCGACGGCACTACTATTAAATGCTACTTCCTTGAGGGAAGCAAAAAGCCTGAAAGAATAGAGTCTCTTGCAGACGGAAACACCACCGTTATGAAAGATATTGCTTTCTCCTCAGATGTTGACGATTCACTGTTTGAAATTCCTTCAGGATATAAAAACATCGACCAGATGACGGAGCTTTACTAATGAATAACGAGTCCAAAAAAAACGTGCTTATAACAGGAGCTGCCGGCGGTATTGGCTGCGTGGCAGCTCTTGCTTTTGCAAAAAAAGGCTGTAATGTAGTTATAAACTACAAAACATCAAAAGAAAAGGCTGAAGCCCTGGCTGACGAGATAAATGCCATGGGTGTAAAAGCGCTGTGCATACGTGCTGACGTTTCTAACCGCAGCGAAGTAAACTCAATGTTTGATAGGATAGACAAAGAGTTAGGCAGTATTGACATTCTGATAAACAACGCCGGTATAGCACAGCAAAAAATGTTTTGTGACATAACAGAAGATGACTTTGACTCAATGTTCAACATCACTGTAAAAGGCGCTTTCAACTGTACTCAGGCAGCCCTAAGCGGAATGATTCACAAAAAAAGAGGTAAGATAATAAACATCTCATCAATGTGGGGAGTTTGCGGAGCCTCCTGTGAAGTACACTACTCGGCTGCCAAAGCCGCTCTTATAGGTATGACAAAGGCTCTTGCACGTGAGCTCGCTCCCTCTAATATTCAGGTTAACTGCATCGCCCCGGGCGTTATTGACACTCCTATGAACGTCTCCCTTGGAGAGGATACTCTCAACCTATTGCGTCAGGAATCACCCATGGGTCGATTCGGCACTCCCGAAGAAGTTGCCGCACTTATGACCTTTTTAGCCTGTGGCGAATCGGATTTCATTACAGGACAAATAATAGGAATCGACGGCAGTTTTATTTAAACTTTGTCTATATAGGGCTATTTACAAACACATATCAAAATTTCCTCGCTTATTTTTATAATTTTTGTATAATTCTTCTTGATTTCTATGTGTTTTTATGTTAAAATCAATTGAAATATTATGAACAATACTGCGTTATTGTTTTTATCATTTTTTGTTTGGAGGAAGTAATATGGCTATTTGCCCAAAATGCGGAGTCAAACTTAAGTTGACAGACATTAAACCTATCTGCCCAAAATGCGGAATTAATCTTATTTACTACGGAATGGAAGAGCGTCTGCTTGAAGATGCGGATAAGGCCGAGAGTGAGCATGCCCGTATGCAAAAGAAAATCGACCGTGTAAAGGCTTCTTTTGTCGGCTCCAAGCTTGCAATTGTCAGAATTATATTGAGCATTCTACCCATCGGAGCGCTTATGCTGCCTCTTGCAAATGTGTCTTTTTGGGGGCCTTACTTCGAGGTTAATTCTACTGTTAATGCAATAACAATATATAACCTCATTTCTTCTCTTGATTTCAATGCACTTATTAAATACATATCATCAGACTTCTTCGGAGCAACTTTTATACTGTATGCAGTATCGATTGTAACCTTACTTCTTGCAGCAGTTCTCCTCGTTGTTAACCTAATTTGTCTGGCTTTCTCCTGCACCAAAAACGGAAGCAAGCGCAACATTGCTCTTAACTCTATAAAGATAGTGCTCGCTGTTGTTTCGATGGTAACATTTATTCTGTTCGCCAATAAACTTCATGCATTTTTCCCAACTGTTTTCAACGGTTCAATAGGATTTGGTGCTTTCATATTCATCGCAACACTTGTTGCTCTGCTTGTAATCAACATAGTAATTTCTAAAAAGGGTATTGATGTTAAGTATAAGCAGACTTAAGTAGGCGGTATCCCGTCAGAAGAGTATTTCGCATATATTGAGCAAGGCATGAGCACTCGTGAAATCAGAAAGATGATGGCTCAAAACGACGCTCAGAAGAAACTCGAGCTTGCTCTTAAGGCTAAAGAGGAAGCTGAAGCTGCTCAGGCAGAAGCTGACAAGCTTTCAGAAGAAGCTAAGCAAGCTGAAGCTAATGGCGATGCCGATGCAGGCGAGAAGACTCAGCGTGCAGCCACAGCCATGAACGAAGCTACAAAGAAATCAATGGAAGCTGCAAAGCTTGCAAAAGAAGCTACAATGGCTATGGACTCGCTTAAGCAGTTTGACATCCCAGGCGAAGAAAAGGCCGAAGAAAAGGAACCTGTTTCCGCCAACTAAAACAGTTAACAGCACCGCAAATGCGGTGCTGTTTTATTTAAAATCTATGAAAAATAACGCCGCAGGAAATCCTGCGGCGTTAAATATTAGCCATTTATTTTTTCTTTTTACCTGCCGCTTCAAGTTCTTCAGCCGCTTTCAAACGAGCTTCAGCCTGTCTGATTTCTTCAGCTCTCTCAGCCTCAAGGCGTTTCTTATCTTCTTCGACCTTACGCTTGCGTTCCTCGATGGCTCGTTCTTCTTCTTCTCGCTCTTTTTCTTCCTTAACACGTGCTATCTCTTCAAAATCAACATCAACATTCTTAAAGGATACCGCAAGGTTAAATGCGCCGGCTAACAAGAACAAAGCTGCTCCCACAAAAACTCCAAAACCTACCGAACCTCCAAAGGCGGTTATGGTGCTGGCAGCCATCATATCGCAAAAACGGTTAAAACATATAGCACTACCTATCATTCCGCCTGCGCCAAAAAGATTGCACACAAACATCCCACGACTTTTAAACTTCATAAAGTTTAAAAGGAAGAAAGCAAGAGTCACTATCAAAGACAGTGCGCTTACAGCTAAAAGTACAATAGCAAGAAGAAACATCAGCGCTGCATCGCCCGTTAAATCCGAGCTGAGATATGCCGGGATTCCTCCAAAATTGAAGTTCATAACATTCATTACAATGGAAATTATGTTCATAGACTCGCTTGACTCATAAAAGGGAAGCGACATGTTAATGTTTGCCAGGGGCAGTAAAAACGAGAACAACGGAATTACACTTATCGGAATTCTTGCTATTCTAAGCTTGGTTCCCGCAAAGGAATATCTCATCTTAGCTATATTTACGTGAAGCTTTCTAAAGGCCTTATCAGCTCTGATTGAGTCCTCTTCCAGTCGCTCTTCCCACTGATAGTTAACCATGTTTACACCGCAATTGGGACATTCTGCACGAACATTCCATGGCATAAGCTTGTGCTGACACTGGGGACATTTTGCCATTATTTATACCTCACTTCGGTTTATTTTAAAAAATAACATATTACATACATTTTATATTTTTTTAACCGTTGTGTCAACACACGAAATGTAAATGTGTTGAAAGTAACAAATATTTGTGATAGAATTAGTGAGATTTGCTATTGCTGTTTCAGGAGGTGTTAACCTTGGATATGAACTTTAAAAAAATGAATACTTCTGCAGCACTCGCCCCTATGGCAGGAGTTGCAGACAAAGCTTTCAGAGAGCTTTGCATGAGCTATGGCGCCGCTTACTGTGTCGGTGAGATGGCAAGTTCAAAAGGCATAAGCATGAACGACAGAAAGTCAGAGGAACTTCTGTCACTCTCTGCAAAAGAGCGTCCCGCTGGAGTGCAGATATTCGGCGACAATCCCGAAATTATGGCAAATGCAGCACAGATGTGCCTTAAATATAATCCTGATTTTATAGACATAAATATGGGGTGCCCTGCACCAAAGGTTGCAGGAAACGGAGGCGGCAGCGCTCTGATGAAACGTCCCGAACTCGCCGCCGAAATAGTGGAGCACTGCGTCAAAGTATCTCCTGTACCCGTAACGGTTAAAATGCGCTCGGGCTGGGACGATGACAGCATAAACGCAGTACAGCTCGCCACTCTATGTGAACAAGCCGGTGCTGCTGCAATAACAGTTCATGGCCGAACAAGGCAACAGATGTATGCGCCACCTGTAAACTTAGATATTATCACCCAGGTGAAATCAGCCGTCAAAATACCTGTTATAGGAAACGGTGATATAATTGACGGCCCCTGTGCATCTGCTATGATGGAGCAAACCGGATGCGACATGGTAATGGTAGGCCGAGGTGCACTCGGCAGGCCGTGGGTATTCAAGCAAATAAGCGAGTTTTTAAAAAATGGCATACTCTTACCTGAGCCGTCTGTTGAAGAGCGTATGGACGTAATGCTTTGCCATATAAGCGCACTTATAGCAAACAAGGGAGATTATATCGGCATCCGTGAAGCACGAAAGCACTCCGCTTGGTACATCAAGGGGATAAAGGGCGCTGCTTCTTTCCGCCGTGAAATCGGTATGCTCGAGAGCTTTGAGCAGCTCAAAGAATTGTCAAAAAAAGTTATAGAATCAACTAAATAAAAAAATCCGCCGTTATACGGCGGATTTTTAATTTATCTGTTGTGGTTCGGGAAGCTGTCAAGAATGATGCTGAACTCATCGTCCGGATTCTCAATCGGCTTTCTGGGCTGAACAAAATCAGGTTGTCTAATCTCGTCACTCTTTGCCGGAGGAGTAATTCTTGTCTGCTCGTATTCAGGCTCTGCTTTAGAAGCGTCATCCTGCGCCTCAGCCTTGGGAGCTGCCGACTGTTCTGTGTATACCGCAGACTTCGGCTTATCCTCAAAACCTGTTGCGATAACAGTAATCATCATCTCGTCATCCATAGACTCGTCAAATGCGATACCCCAAGTGATATCTGCATCGGGATGTGCCTGCTCCGTAATAAGCTCTGCTGCACCCTCAACATCGTCAAGGTCAATGTCAGGAGCTGCTGTGAAGCTGATGATAACACCCTTAGCACCTGCAATGGATGTCTCAAGCAGCGGACTGCTGATTGAGCCCTTTGCTGCCTCTGTAGCCTTGTCCTTGCCCGATGCCTTTGAGAAGCCCATATGAGCATATCCGGCATCTTTCATGATTGTTGTTACATCAGCAAAGTCGAGGTTAACATAGCCCGGTACCTTGATAAGCTCTGAGATGCTCTTAACACCGTGGAGAAGAACCTCATCAGCCATCTCAAACGCCTCAGCAAAAGTCATTTTCTGCTCAGTGCGCATAGCCTTAAGCTGCTCGTTGGGAATAACGATAAGGCTGTCCACATTCTGGGCAAGATTCTCTATACCCTTTTGTGCCTGAGCCTGTCTTTTTCTACCCTCAAACTTGAAAGGACGAGTTACAACACCGACAGTAAGGATACCCATATCCTTAGCTATACGTGCGATAACAGGAGCTGCTCCGGTACCTGTTCCACCGCCCATGCCGGCAGTAATGAAAATCATATCTGTACCCTTAAGCACATCGGAAATCTGCTCACGGCTCTCCTCAGCTGCCTTTTCGCCAACCTCAGGTTTACCGCCTGCACCCTGTCCTCTGGTTATTTTTTCGCCAATCTGTATTTTATGTGTGGCTCTTGAATGTGTAAGTATTTGCTTGTCCGTATTAACAGCAATAAATTCTGCGCCCAAAACACCTGAATCTATCATCCTGTTTACAGCGTTTCCGCCGCCGCCGCCAACGCCGATAACTTTTATCTGCGTTGTCAGGCCGTAGTCATTTTCGAGTTCAAATGCCATTTTTAAACCCCCAACCTTAATATAAAAAGATAATTATCCATATAATTAGATAAATTGATTTTATCACGGATTAAAATAAATTACAAGTATAAACAGATAAATTTCATTATTTTATGCCGCTAAAAAACCTTTTTTGTGTAAAACCCCGTCTAAAACAACTGTACTCGCCCTTTTTTAATTCTTTTTGTCGTTTTTTTGCTCAGTTGTATCTTTTTTACTCTCTTTTTCTCTGTCAGGACGGAAATATGCCTCCTGCAAAACTGTAAGGTTAATCTCACCCGTCTGTGTCGGGTTTATTTCATCCTCATGTTTTACCGCACCCGCTGCAAGTCCGAGCTTTGAAGCAAGGTCCGTAGGCATTCCTATATGAAGCCTTATTCTGCCGTCGTAAACCAAAGTTACATCCTCAGGGTCAGTTATATCGACCGCTGTGATTTTCCCTTTAAGCTCCGTCTTTTCAACCTGCGCCAGCAAGTCCTTACACACATCTATGGGCGAAAGCTCGTCCTCTTTCAAATCAAACTCGATTACTTGGCCAAGTTCATACTTTTTAGCCTTGGGCAATTTTAACTGCATTACCTTTGCCTCAGGTTGTTTTGCGCCTAAATTATCTATCACCTTACCCGAAGAATTTACAAGCAACCATTCATTGTTTATCTGCAGAGCAAGTTCCGCCTTGCTTTGAACAACGGTAATTGTCATAGTTCCCGGAAGCTTACGCTTTATTGTAACGCTTTCTATATACGGCAATTTTGTCGTGATGTTTTTCTCAGCCTCGCTCAGGCTTGAAAAAAACATACTCTTTCCCTTTTCAAGCCCCGAAGCTGTCCAAACCTGTTCGGCTGTATATTTCTTTGTTCCCGAAACAGAGTAGTTATCTATTTTTGCAGACGCAACCGTACCTACGGCAAGCACCGCCAGCAGTATTACCGCAACAAACGGCAGACATACTATGGCTATCCTCTTACGGCGACGCCATTTGCTTTTTTTACTCATTTTCTTCTTTTGCGGCGGCGTTTTTCGTGCCGTCTGCGTTCTTTTGTTTTGTTCCATACCGACACCCTTTATACTGCATTAACTCTGACTATATCCGCTCCGAGCGAACGTAAAAGTTTTTCTATATCCTGACAGCCCCTGTCAATCAACTTGATATTCTCTATTTCTGTCAAACCGTCAGCTGCTAATCCCGCTACCACGAGCGCCGCTCCGCCCCTGAGGTCAGGTGCACAGACGTGTGCAGCTTTAAAAGTATCAACGCCCTCAACAATCGCTATCTTACCTTCAACATCGATTTTTGCACCGAGCTTGCGAAGTTCATGGACGTGACGGTAACGGTTCTCAAAAATATTTTCTACAATGACACTTGTACCCTTGGCAAGGCAGAGCATAGACATGACTATCGCCTGAGAATCCGTCGGAAATCCCGGATAGGGCATCGTTCTTATTGTCTTTACCCGATTAAGCTTTTTAGGCGCACAAATATAAAGCCTTGATGCACCCGTATCAACACGGCAGCCTGCCTCTTCAAAGGTTGATATAACAGGTGTAATATGCGACGGCACAACACCTTTAATTAAAACTTTTCCTCCCGTAACAGCCGCAGCAGCCATAAATGTTGACGCTATTATTCTGTCGGGAATGACAGAGTGTTCCACCGAATGCAGTTGCTTGACACCCTCTATTACAACTGTTCCCTCGCCTGCTCCCTTTATTTTTGCGCCGCAGTTATTAAGATACACCGCAAGGTCACGTATTTCAGGCTCTCGGGCGGCATTAATCAGTACGGTAGTACCCTTTGCCGTAGCTGCCGCTATCATTATATTCTCCGTAGCGCCGACGCTCGGAAAAGAAAGGACTATCTTAGACCCCTGTAATCTTCCGTTGCAAGAACAGTTTAGCACACCGCTGTCCTCCGTAATAACAGCGCCCATTTTGCGCATAGAGCTTAAATGCAAATCAATAGGACGAAGCCCTATCTCACATCCCCCAGGCGTAGAGACGCACGCACTGCCAAACCTCGAAAGAAGCGGTCCGAGAAACACAATCGATGACCGCATCTCATGCATGAGATGCTGCGGGATATCACATCTGTCAACATCCGTCGAATCTATTACCACTGTTGAATTCTGACGTGATACATGACAGCCTATATGTTCTAAAATTTTTATCGCCGCATCAACATCCGTCAGCGACGGACAATTATGTATAACGCTTATACCGTTAACGCTCACTGCCGCCGCCAGAATCGGCAGGGCACTGTTCTTAGAGCCTTGAAGCTGTACCTCACCCTCGAGTTTGTTTTTGCCCGTGACTCTGATTATCTCCATACCCGCACCCCACTCGACATACTAAAAATACTCACTGCGTCCTCATCATATGCCAAGCGTAGCGGATGTGTTACTTTAGTATTAAATTTTATATTATGCTATTTCGCAAAGGCAGTCATATATACGCTTTGCGGCATCGCTGACAGACATCTGCTTTGCGCCCTCACCCATTGCGTTGAGCCGCTGCGTATCTGCCAACATTGAGTTAATCTCATTTATCAGGCGTTCGCCTGTCAAATCTTTTTCTTCTATTACTACTGCCGCACCCTTTTCAACAAGAGTCATGGCGTTGTGATACTGATGATTTTCTGCAACATACGGAGACGGAATTAAAATAGACGGCTTGCCCAGTGCCTGAATCTCAGAAAGCGTACTTGCTCCCGCACGGTTTATAAATATATCGCAAGCAGACATACAGCGGGACATATCATCTATATACTCTCTTATCGTTACATTCTCAAGCTTTTCAGGGTCTACGCCACGGCTTTTAAGCTCATCGCTGACCCATGTGCCGCTGTGTCCCGTTGCGTGAATAAAGCAGCAATCTCCTGCAGGAGCTTTGGCAGCAATAAGTTCAACTATCGCCTTGTTTATCGGCTCTGCTCCGAGACTTCCGCCTGACGAAAGGATAAGCGGACGACTGTCCTGACCGAGTTCAGCACGGCTGAAGTCCTTGTCCGCCTTAAAGAAGTCAGCACGGACAGGAAGTCCCGTAAATACACACGGGTTTTTAGGCTCCAGATATTTTTCGGCTGCCTTGCTCGTGAGCATAACCCTGTCAACCTGCTTTGCAAGAGTCTTATTAGTAACTCCCGGAAAAGCATTCTGCTCATGAATTGCCGTTGGCACACCGAGTTTTGCCGCCATGCGTATAACGGGTCCGCTGACATAACCGCCAAAACCTATAGCAAGCTCCGGTTTGAAGTCCTCAATTATCTTCTTTGCCTGACCCGATGACTTTAAAAGTCTTGAAACAGTTTTTATATTATGCTTTATTCCGCCGAGGCTCAAGTCACGGCGGAATCCGCTTATATCTATCATTTTTATCGGAAAACCTGCCTGCGGAACAAGCTTTGCCTCCATCTTATCCGCTGTGCCTACAAACAGCACCTCTGCAGACGGGTTTTGCTCCTTAATATATCCAGCAACAGAGAGCGCAGGATTAATGTGTCCGCCCGTACCGCCCGCTGCGATAAGTATTCTTTTAGCTTTTAGCATAAAAATCCCTCCGATAAGGTGTTTTCTGTTCTCCGCAATCTGCGGCCTGCTTCTTTATCTTTGTAGCAGATTGAGAGAAATTGTGCAGGGCAAGGCTTGAGGTTCTGTACGTGAGGGCGCGTACATTGTGTACGTAACCGAACGGACAGGTTCTCGTAACGCAGCCATGCGCAACTTTCTCCGCAAGCTGCGACTACGTTTTTTGGATTTTTGAGTACCTAGATACCCCCAACACCATTCCCATTTCAGCAAGCAGGATAACAAGTGAGGTTCCGCCATAGCTGAAAAACGGCAGGCTGATGCCTGTGTTTGGTATGAGGTCAGACACAACGGCAATATTAAGCGCTGTTTGAAGTCCAACCTGGAAAACGATACCCATAACGAGCAGAGATGAAAATGTATCTTTTGCACGCATTGCGATAACAAAGCCTCTCCATACAAGCAGTACAAAGAGAAGAATAATAAACGCAACACGGATAAATCCGAGTTCTTCGCAGACTATTGCAAAAACGAAGTCGTTCTGCGGTTCGGGCATATACAGATGCTTTTGGCGGGAGTTTCCGAGTCCCAGTCCGAAAAGTCCGCCTGAGCCTATGGCATAAAGCGACTGGTTAGTCTGCCAGCGTGCGCCCTGCGGGTCGTAGTCCTTATCAAGCCATGCCACAATTCGCTGACCGGCGTACTTTTCAAGTATTTCAGGGTATGTCACGAGAATAATCACACCTAAAACACCCACAACCACAATTGGTATATACCACTTAATGTTTATTCCCCCGAGGAACGTCATCACCAAGCCTATGGCGAGGATAAGAATTGTTCCCGAAAGGTGGTTTTCCAGATAGACGAGTACACATATGCTCAAAATGACTATCATATACGGAATCATCATTTTCCAATCGGAATATATCGCCTTTTTTCTGCGCTCCATACTCCATGCACAGTACATGATTATTGCAATTTTAGCAATCTCAGAAGGCTGGAACGTTGTAAAGCCGAGACTAAGCCAACGCTTGAACTCCTCTTTTCCGGGTATCTCAACAGGAAAAATGAGAACAAGAACCAACAAGACATACGAAACCAACAAGACCGCAAACGATATGTCACGGTAGAAATCATACCTTATCTTTGATATGACATACATCGCAACAAGACCTATAACCGCAAATACCAGCTGATTTTTTATATAGTAATAAGGATTGTTTTCAACCGATGCTGATGAATCATACAGAGCATTTACATAGCTCGCCGAAAACATCATAACAAGCCCTATTGTAAGGAGCGCTACAACAAGCAGAAAAAACGTTATATCAAAGCTGCCCTTTGCAAGATAGTCCTTAGGCTTTCTTAACGTCAAAAAAGGAAAATACTGTCTTCTAAGGCTTGAGACATTTAAACCGCTTCCGCTTTGCGTATTTGTTCTCGTGTTTTTATTCATGTGCAGCCTCCTTTCTGAGCTTTATGTAACAAGAATTACAGAGCATAGCCGCCAAAATACATTATAGCCACCGCCGCAGCTCCGCCAATTGCATTGACAATTGAGAAAACTGCAACTATCTTTTTCTCTTTCCATCCGCACATCTCAAAATGATGGTGAATTGGAGCCATTTTGAATATACGCTTACCGTGTGTGAGCTTATAGTAACCTATCTGAAGAACATCAGATGCACCCTCGATAACATAAACGATTCCCGATAGCAAAAGTATTATCGGGCAATTGAGCGCATATGACGTAGCAACTACCATACCGCCAAGGAACATGGAGCCTGTGTCGCCCATAAACACTTTTGCAGGGTTGCGATTCCAGAAAAGGAAGCCGATACATCCGCCTATAAGCAGGCTCGCCATGAGCGAGATTCCGAAAAGCTTATGCATATACGCAATAGCGCAAAGTGATACGCCGCAAGTAATGGTAACGCTTGAGCAAAGTCCGTCTATACCGTCGGTGAAGTTTACAGCGTTAATTGCACCGTATATTACAACAAAACCGAAAATCCAGAAGAATATTCCCATTTCAATATTGCCGACAAAGGGAATAAACATATAGGGATTCTGGCTCATGCCGAGATAGAGACTCAAAAGATATGAAAGAATAACAACTGCCTGCAGAATAGTTTTCTGTTTCTCAGTAAGACCGAGATTGCGCTTTTTGACAACCTTTATATAGTCATCGGCAAAACCAATGAGTGCTACACCCAAAGCAAAAAGAAGTCCGCTGAAAAACTTTGTGTAAAGCTCGCTCTTAACAGTCAAGCCCTGAGCAAGTATATCGCCACCCATCACTTTGTCTGTAATAAGCGTTACAGCCGCAGCAACAACTACGCCGATGATAAACATTATGCCTCCCATCGTAGGAGTTCCCTGCTTCTTCTCATGCCACTTGGGACCGATATCAAGTATAGTTTGCCCGAATTTAAGCTTGTGAAGCCACGGAATGACCGCAAAGCCCAAAACAGCTGTGACAAGGGCAGCAGTAACTGCGCCCAATATAATTGCAGCGATAGTATTCATTGTTTTTCATCTCCATGCTTTATTCGGGAGCAGCCAGTATTTTTCTGACTTCTTCCCGTTCGTCAAACGGCAGTTTTTCATTGCCGATTATCTGATATTTTTCATGACCCTTGCCCGCAAGAATTACCGTATCTCCCGCTCTTGCTTTTTTTAGTGCAAGTGCTATGGCTTTTCTTCTGTCTATCTCAACAAGCACACGGCTTTTTGCCTTGCCGACACCTTTTAGAACATCGTCTATTATGCTCTGCGGGTCTTCTGTTCTTGGGTTATCCGATGTGACTATTACAGTATCGGCATACCGACACGCAACTCCGCACATCAGCGGTCGCTTCAATTTATCTCTGTCGCCTCCGCAGCCAAAAAGAACAATAAGCTTACCTCTACAAGTTTCACGCAAGGCTCGAAGCACATTTTCAAGTCCGTCAGGAGTGTGAGCGTAATCTATGAGTATGTCAGCTTCGCTGTTGCAGTCAACCTTTTCGAGTCTGCCGCATACACCCTGCGCCATTAAAAGGGCACTGCTGACATTCTCAGGCGGAACACCTGCCTCAAGCGCACAGACAGCCGCCGCCATAGCATTATAGACAGAGAATATACCGGGAGAACCGAGCTCTATATGAACAATTCGTCCCTTTGAAACAAGCTCAAAGCTTACCGAACAGTTTTCAAGTGAAATATTTTTCGCCGTATAATCGGCGCAATCGAGCACAGCAGAATAGGTTACAACCTCACCCTTACAAGCTGAGACTATATCTTGTGCGTGCGGGTCATCAAGATTCACTACAGCTTTCTTTGCACTGCCAAAAAGCTTTTTCTTTGCTTTAAGATAATCCTCAAATGTCCCATGATAGTCCAGGTGGTCCTGCGTGATATTGGTGAACACCGCTATATCAAACTCTATGCCCGACAGACGTCCCTGCTGGAGTGCCTGAGATGAAGCTTCCATCACGCACCCTACACAGCCCTGGTTCACCATTTTTCCAAGCATATCATAAAGCTCGGGAGGCTTCGGAGTTGTCAGTTCAGGTGCTGTCTCCTCATCACCGAGAATATTCTGCACCGTTCCCAAAAGACCGCAGCGCATAGAGTAGGGTTCCAATATATCACGTACAAGACAGGCAGTCGTAGTTTTTCCGTTGGTGCCTGTAATGCCTATCATCCTTAATTTTCGCTCCGGATGATTCCGTAGCGCCGCACAAAGAGCTGCATATGCTGCTCTCGAATCCTTAACTAACAGTTCATTTGAGACACCTGTCGGATGCTCTGCAACAACTGCCTCAGCTCCGTTTTCAACAGCTTCTTGCGCCGCTGTATGACCGTCAAAGCTACGGTGACGAACACAGACAAACAGCGTCCCGCTCCGAATAAGCCTTGAATCATCTGTCACATTATCTATTTCAACATCTTTAGTATACTGTCCCTTATATTCCACTTCCCGCAGTAACTCGGAAAGCTTCATAGCACAATCCTTTCAATGCGTTAATCCGTAAGGTCGGTTACGCCTGTATTTGATTTGAAGTATACCGTTACGGTCGTTCCGTAATCAACACTCTCGCCGACACCAATGCTCTGTGAATATGACACAAGCTCGGAATTCACAAGAGTATTGCCGGAAATCTTGACATTTAATCCCGAAGCGGCAGCCCTTTGGTTGACTTGGGTCAGAGTAAGATTTGTGAAATCGGGAACTGTTGTTTTTGTGTCTACAGGTCCGCCGTCAGTGTATAGTACTACAACACCGCCCTGCGGTATGGTCTGATACGCACCCGGCAGATGACTGACAACCTTATCTCCGTTACCGATAACCTTATATGAAAAGCCCTTTGATTTGAGCTCCTTTACCGTTTCTGTTACATTTTTGCCTTTGTAGTTTGAGAGCGTTGTATCAAGGTTTTTAAGCTCACTCTCAGTATACTGCGGCTCAACATTCATGTATTTCAAAGTGTTCTCTACAACCTGCGCAGCAACGGGGGCCGCAATCTGACCACCTTGAATCTGACCGCCGTGAGGCTCATCTATTGTTATTATAACCGCTATTTTTGCGTCATCCGCAGGAGCAAAACAGCCATAAGATGCGACGTGCTCACCTGGTTTGCTAAGTTTCTGAGATGTACCGGTTTTTCCCGCAACACGGTAGCCGATAACATATCCGTTTTTAGCTGTACCTTCATTAACAACTTTACGCATCATCTCTGCTACAGCAGCAGAGGTTTCAGCAGATATAATCTGTCTTCTGACTGTCGGCTGAGTTTCAGAAATAACATTTCCGTTTTCGTCGAGAGTCTTTGCAACAACATAGGGCTGCATAAGCTTTCCGCCGTTTGCAATAGCCGAAAGTGCAGTTACCATCTGTATAGGTGTTACCTGGAAAGACTGACCAAATGAGCTTGATGCAAGGTCGACTATCGTCATGTTACTCAGCGGATGGTATGTGACTCCCGCTACTGGTTTCGCCTCTGCAGGAAGGTCTATACCTGTTTTCTCTGTGAATCCGAATGCTTCGAAATATTTAAAGAAGTTGTCAACACCCAAACGCTGACCCATAGTTATGAAATATGAGTTGCAAGACTTTGTAAGGCCGCCTGTCATATCAAGCGTTCCGTGAACTGTATGGTTATTACAGTGGTATGTTCTGTTTGCTATATGTATACCGCCCGGAACACAGCTCACTGTCGTCGACGGGTCTGCAACACCCTGGTCAAGCGCCGCACATGCGGTTATGGTTTTGAAAACAGAACCCGGCTCATACGTGTCGCTTATTGTGACATTTCTGATATTGTCATAGAAAACATTAAGCTCGGCATTCTCCATATCCTCTTGCTTACCTTGCTCTATTTCCTCCGCTGTAGGAGTTTTTCCTGACTCCTCATACTTGGCTGCACGCTTAGCCTGCAGCTCCTCGAACTCCGCCTGGACATCCTCATCCGAAACATCTCTCGGAGAGTTTAAATCATAGTCATCCTTGGTTGCCATAGCCAGGATAGCTCCTGTCTGCACATCCATGACTATTCCGTTTGCGGAGGCGCACTTATTATCTATATAAGCCTGTTCAAGTGCGTTTTCAAGATAACGCTGAATATTTTCATCAACAGTCAGTACAATATTTGTTCCCTGCTGTGCATCGTACACCGTTTCATACTGGAGCGGCATAGCTTCACTATTAGCATTCTTAGCCGTAACTATTCTTCCGGGGATACCCGTCAGAATGTCATCATAGTAAAGCTCAACGCCCGCCTGACCTGTATCGCTGCCCTCGGTAAAGCCGATAAGATGGCTCGCCAGACCGTTATTCGGATAGTAGCGCTTAACATCCGGGTCTATACCAACCATCGTTTTGACGTAGGCTTTTCGGGTATAATCTTCGCCCGTAGCCTCATCTTTCACAACATATGTATAAGATGTCTCAAGAAACTCTGAAACCTTTTCCTTTAAATCATACTCAATTCTGCGCTTGATAACAAGATAACGGTATTTATCCATCTTAAGCTTTTTCATAAGACTGTCGCCGTTAATATCAAGCATTTCGCTCAGGTCGTTGCAAAGCTTGCCTCGAACCTCGTCATTGGGAACACTGTGCGGGTCTATAAACACAAGCCAGACCGATGCGCTTTGAGCCATAATATTTCCGTTTGCATCATAAATAGTACCACGCTTTGCAGGTACCTCTGTGTCATAAAGCTGATTTTCTTCAGCCTTTGATTTATAGTAATCCGCCTCAACTATCTGGATACGGACAAGATTTCCTATGCAAAAAAGAAAAGCCACAACAACAATCACAACGATAAACATTGAGCGTGCTGTCAGCGTTTTTCTCGGCGACCATTTTGCCATATCCTTCCACCCTTTCCATTCTTTTACTGCTGAATAAAATTCCTTATAAAATGTCCAAAAAGGGCAGACCTCAATCCGCCCTTTCTTTTGCAGTTGAGCATGTAAAATATATGCTGCCCAATGCTCGTACTATTCGCCTTAGTCGGGTTTATCCTCTGCGCCCTCATAATAAATCACAGAATCACCGTCGGTCACTTTTATGTAGGTAATCTGCGAGTTGCTGCTCTTTACCATTCCCAAACGGTTGACTGCGTAATTCTCTATCTCTTCCATGGTCATCTTCTGAGCAAGCGCACTCTGAAGACGTACGTTCTCACTCTTCTGCTGGCTGAGAGTAGTCAATGCTGCCTCTTCCTCAAGAGCCAGTACCATCAGTTGAGCTCTGGAAAGCAAAACCGAGCCGACAAGAGCAAGCAGGACTACTGCTACAACAACAATTTTTGCTATTCTTTTATTCGATTCACGAATCTCAGCCCTGATTTCAGCCTGAGTTTTCGGTTTCTGTTTTACAACCCTTTGAGGACCGACAGCCTTTTTCTTAGGCTGTTGCTGTGGCGCACGCTGCGGCTCAAAAAGTTCAAACTTATAGGCTTCGCTGCCCTTATAATCTGCCATATCTGCCTTCCTTTCCCTTAATTTTTATACACAAAACTATCTTTTTCTTTCAATTACCCTTAGTCTTGCACTTCTGCTGCGAGGATTTTCTTCTATCTCCTCGTCAGTCGGCGCAAGAGCTTTTTGCGGCAAGGCTCCTCTGCTCTCTTTGCCGCACACACAAACCGGAAATTCCGGCGGACACGTACAGCCCTCGCAAAGTGATGCAAAAGTCTGTTTGACAGCTCTATCCTCCAACGAGTGGAATGTGATTACCGCAAGTCTGCCACCGACATTCAGACTTTCAAACATATCAAGCAACGCCTGAGAAAGCCCGTCCAGCTCTCCATTGACATAAATCCTCAATGCTTGAAAAGTTCTTCGTGCGGGATGACCTCCCTCACGTCGTGCAGCTGCCGGAATTGCCGACTTTATAATATCCGCAAGTTCCAATGTTGTTTCTATCGGCTTTATCTGCCTTTGGCGAACTATCGCTGAAGCTATTCGTGGAGCAAATTTCTCCTCGCCGAATTTGTATATTATCTTTTGAAGCTCCTGCTGCGAGAGCGAATTCACAGCATCCGCTGCGCTCATGCCCTGCATCGACATTCTCATGTCAAGCGGTGCATCTGAGTGGAACGAAAACCCTCTTGATGCATCATCGAGCTGATGGGAGCTTACACCAAGGTCGGCGAGTATGCCGTCAACTCCCGATATACCAAGTGATTCGGTTATTCCTTTTATATTAAAGAAATTGTCGTTTACTATTGTAATATTCTCTCTGCCTTCAAAACGGCCTGTAAGCGTCTGAATAGCCTGAGGGTCACGGTCAATAGCGATAAGACGTCCGTTTGCCGAAAGCCTGTCCGCAACCGCCGAGCTGTGACCGCCGCCGCCGGCAGTACAGTCAACATAAATTCCGTCCGCCTTTATATTCAGCGCAGCTATCGACTCCTCAAACAAGACGGGTATATGTTTAAAATCCATATTAGCTGCCTTTCGTAACGTTTCTCATTAGAGAGTGAGCATCTCAATCCACGCCGGCGGATTGCTCTCAAACTCAGCCATTGTAGCTTTCCAAGTATCAGGATTCCAAATTTCAACTCTGTTTCCCACGCCCATTATAAGCGCTTCTTTCTGAAGTCCTGCTTTTTCGCAAAAGTCCTGCGACAAAGTTATTCTTCCCTGCTTGTCCGCAACTGTACGCTTCTTGGTGCTGTTCGCAATTCTTTCAACCAATGCAAGGTCGCTGCCGCTGCAGACCTGACGGAGATTTTCAAAATACTTGTCCCACTCAGAAGTAGGATAAACAACGATACAGTTTTTGCTTCCCGGAGGTGTGCATACAACAAACTCCGTCCCAAGCTCATTTCTATACTCGGCAGGCATAAATACACGGTTCTTCTGGTCGAGCGAATGCACATAGCTATTTTCGAATTTGTAAATATTCATGCGCTTTGCCCCCTTTTTTGAAGATTTTTGTGTTTCATCCACCACCAAGCGCCACTAATTCACCTTGATTCCCCACCATTATAACCTAAAAAAAATGATTGCGCAATACCTTAACCGTAAAAAACAGTAAAATTACGCAATCTTTTTTTGAAAAATATTAATTTTTTTACCCAACACACCATATATTGTATGTTGGGCAAAACAGAATTTAAAAATAATTATTCAGCGTCGTCAGCATTCTCCCAGTTGTGCCATACAGCCTGAACATCATCATTATCCTCGAACATCTCAAGCATCTTACTCATGTTCTTGATATCATCCTCACTGGTAAGTGCTGTATAAGTTGACGGAACGTACTCAATTTCAGCTGAGAGGAAAGTGTATCCCTTATGCTCAAGGTCCTCACGAATAGCGCTGAAATCAGCAGGCTCTGTGCGCACATCAAAAACGCCGTCATCTGTAAGGAAATCGATTGCACCCGCCTCAAGAGCATCCTCCATCAGCTTCTCCTCATCAACATCCTCTTTTTCAATAACTATAACACCCTGACGGGAGAACATAAACGAAACACAGCCGGACTGACCCATGTTTCCGCCGTACTTATCAAAGTAATGGCGCATCTCACCCGCAGTTCTGTTACGGTTATCTGTAAGAGTTTCAACGATAACGGCAATGCCTGACGGACCGTAGCCCTCATAAACTATCTCCTCATAGTTATCAGCGTTACCGTCACCCGCAGCCTTTTTGATTATACGTTCTATATTATCGTTGGGAACGTTATTTGCCTTAGCCTTTGAGATAACATCCTTAAGCTTCGAGTTGGACGCAGGGTCGGGACCGCCCTCACGAACAGCTACTGCTATCTCACGTCCTATTTTTGTGAATATCTTAGCACGCTGATTATCTGTCTTTTCCTTTTTCCTTTTAATGGTGCTCCATTTTGAATGTCCTGACATATAGCCGCATACACCGGCAAAGCCGTGTACACGTCCCTCCTTTGAATTTCGATAACGGCTTATTATATAACGAAAAGGCAGCTTGTGTCAAGTATTCATGCCGCCTTAAATAAAGAGAACCCCACACCTAAGGATGTGGGGTTTAATTTTAATTTACAGCCATGCTACATCCGCCAGTGCGGGGTCCTCCTGCATTGCCTGTGCAACTGCAGAACGCCTCTCAAGCAGTTCATCATACATGATTTTACGTGTCGCATCATCAATCGGATAGAACAACTTTGGTATAACGCCAAGTGCACCGGTGATTATCGGAACGCCTGTTCCCAGAGCAAACAGCCACCACTTAGCTCTGTCTGACTGTGTGCCTAACAACTTGCCCTGCTCATAACCAATTTTCGCAAAGATAAAATTCTTTACCGAATCCATCAAACGACCCTGTATCTTAGAAACCAAACCCTGAGCAACACCCGTCATGGCCTCAACACGGTATCCGTTCTTCCACTCACAGTAATCCATAGCTTCATTCGTGAGCTCATCGGGAATAACATGCCTTATACCATATACGCACATCTCAAATATTTCCTCTATCGCCATAGTAGGTATCATCACTGAGCGCTTCATAAAGTTATTCTTAAATGAGCCGAGTGCAAAGACAACCAGCCAACAAGCATCAGTCCACAAATCCTCAAATACCCAAAGTGACTTTGACGAAAATCTCCTTCTAAGCGGTGCAACAAAAGAATAACTGATATTGAGTATCGGATAAGCCGGAATACCTACTATAGTCTGGAGCGATGCGCTTCCAAGAACATCTATGTAGTAGTCCGACCGACTCTGTCCTATACCAAATCCCGCCAAGAAATTAGACAAGGTTATAAGCAAAATAGGTTTGTTGTTAAGAATCGCCCTAAAGCCCTGTCTTATGCTCGGACGTTCGACAGACTGTACAACCCTTTCACGTGAGACCATATAGAACCAGAATGTTGCCCCCGCCGAAAGTATGCTTGTCGCAAGACCCATGCCTATAAACACATTACTCAGTTCCCATTTGACAATGTTGTTGCGTACCAAGTCAAGCAGAACACCCATTGCCATTTCAGGTATCTTTTCACCCAAAAAGCGTGAGAAGAACTTCGCAAGTGAGATAAGCCGCACCCTCTCATTTGGGTTTGGCGTTATCGTAGACAACAATCCCGTCTGCGATATCGAAATAAAGGTTCCTGCTGTTTCATTAATAACGCTAAAAGCAAAATAATAAATCAGCTTTGGCAGATATGTACCCGCTGTATTTGGGAAAATCAGCGGCATAAACCAATATAACGCTCCGAAAATCGTAAGCGGAATCTTCATCCAGATAAGAAACGGCCTGAATTTTCCCCAACGGGTTCTTGTGCGGTCAACAAAAACACCGATAATCGTATCGTTGATTATGTCCCATGCACCTGTAAACAGATTGACTACACCCGCAATGTTGAAATCAATGTTTACAACGTCCCAGATAAATCTGTTGCTGTACTTTCCGATTGAAAAGCTGTCCGCATAGTCCTGCATAATGTAAGCCGCAGTCTCTTTATTGCCGACATAACGCCTGGTATAGTCAACCTTAGGTGTAACCGCCTGTTCTTCAGCCGAAACTTGATCTATTCTGTTCGGCTCCATAGTATCCCTCTCCTTTCCGATAATATCCTTTTGTATATTTTATATATATTCGCACTTTCATTTATAATAATTTTATCATATATTATCAGTAAATGTCAACGATATAAAAAATATCCCTGCAGAGCAAAAGCTCCGCAGGGATAAGTTTAATTATAAGTTAATAAATCAACTTATTAAGAAGCAACTACATTAACGCTTGTAACATTCTTGTCGACAGCAACAATTATATCCTTATAGGTCATAACTGTTGCACCGACATCACCTTCTTTTTCAAGAGTATAATACACGTTCAGCACGCTGCCCGCTTTATTGGCACTCACCGAAGCAAGCTTGACATTTGAATTGGGAAGTGATATTCCGCAAACAACAAGGGATTTTGTTTCAAAAAACGCTTTAGTATAAACATCATCTGCTCTTCCGAGATTGCAGGCCTTCCAATCCTCGTAGCTTGAAATTATAACATATGATTTATTATAATTATAGTCCATCACTTCAATAGAGCTGGTTGCAACTCTAATATCGCTTGAAATATCCTCTACATTCTCAATAGGAGATTGGCAAGGTTGAAAATTAACTTTAGTAACATTCTTGCCAACAGTAACAATTATATCCTTATAGGTCATAACTGCTGCACCTATATCAGATTTTTCTTTAACAGTATAACCCAAGTACAGCGTATCACTTACTTTTATAGCATTAACATAAGTAAGCTTAACATTTGAACCGGGCAATGATAAACCACAAACAGCAAGTGAATTTGTTTCAAAAAATGCCTTGGTATAAATTTTGTCACTTTTTCCAAGGCCGGTGGCTTTCCATGCATCATAGCTTGAAATTATAACATATGATTTATTATAATCATAGTTCATGACTTTAGTGCTGCTTGTTGCAACTCTAACGTCATCCGAAAAAACTTCTATCGAATAGCTCGGAGTTACAACAACAGGAGGTTTTGTAGGCTTCTCCTCAGGCGGTGTATAGCCGGGAATCAAAGCCATGAAAAATGCCATAATTGCTGCAATGATTTTTGCTAACAACATGATAAAATCTCCTTTTTATTATGCTATAACATAATTATTTTTTGTATACTATAAATTTAAAAAATATGTCAATATTTTAATTAAAAAAGTAAGGAATCTGCAGAGCAGTTTGCTCTGCAGTAATAAATCTTGTCAACAACTAACTATCATGAGGTATGGTCGTAAGACGTAACTACAACAGATGTAACGTTTTTATCAACGGGAACGATTATATCTTCATAGCTGACAACTGTTGCACCTAAATCACCACGTGACTCGAGAGTATAACTGAGATTAAGGGTTGTGTTTTCTGTTCTTTCATGGCTTCCCCATACTCTACCTATATAAACGCTTGAGTTGCCAAGCAAAACTCCGGACACAACAAGAGATTTTTCCTCGAAGAACGCCTTATCATATGTTGTATCGTTCTTACCAAGACCGCATGCTTTCCAAGCTTCATAAGTGGAAATTATAACATACTCTGATGAAGTATAACTATAATCCATAACCTCAGAGCGGCTTCTGACTATCTTAATTGTGTTAACAGGAATTGTTTTATACACACGCTCATCAGAGCTTATTGTAGTATCAACTTTTGTTATATTCTTACTTACAGGAACAAGAATTATATCAAAACCATATTCGCCAAAACCAAAAAATGAGTCAAGAATACTATATTCTACTTTCAAAACATTACCACTTTCAGCAGTAGAAATTACTTCAAGAATCATGTCATTGGCATCTGTAACTTCGATAGCCGCAAGAGAATACTTATTGAAGAAAGCTTTATCATACTTTGCGGTTTTAGTATCCGAGTAACCGGGAACATAGTTCTTCCAATCTTTATATGTCGAGAATACAGCAGGCTTATCATCACCCAAGGTAATAGATTCCGTTTCCATGCAGTGGATAATCTCAACTGCCTTAAGTTCCTCATCGCTTACTTCAACAGCTCTTGCATCAGAACTAAGAGTAGCTGATATTCGAGTGACATTCTTGCTAACGGGAATAAGCACTGCATCACAGCTAATCTCAAGTAATCCCATTTCTTTTACAAGAGCAATTTCATAGTTTACAAAAACTGTGCTGCCACTTTCATAAGCAGATTTTACTTTAGCTCCATATCTCCAGTCACAGTCAGAACAAACCTCGATAACAGCAAGTGAATTGTTCTTAAAAAACTCGCTACCGTATTTTGTGCTCTCAGCTCCGACATCGGATGCCTTCCAAGCATCATATGTTGTGAACACGAAAGATTCTTCATAACCGAGGAAAGCCTCAACGTCAACAACCTCAATGGTGTCCAAATCAATTTGCACCTTTTGAACAGGCGGGTCTACAGGCTTCGGCTTTTCCGGATTATAACCGGGAATAAGTGCCATGAAAAATGCCATAATTGCTGCAATGATTTTTGAAATAATGAACATTAATTTTCCTCCTTATGGTACTTTTTTGTTTTTTAATGCCATTAAATTATACATATGCAACCAATATTTGTCAATATTAATATTTCAAAAAACAATTATAAAAGCATAAAGAACCGACAGAGTAATAACTCTGTCGGTTCTTTTATTATGCATCATTTTCGGGTTGTTCAACAGATTCAACTTCTTGTTCAAGCACCTTGAAAACAAACATTCCGTCTTCAACTGTGCAGATATATTTTCTGCCTGCCGTTATCTTCTTCTCAAGCATCTCTTCAGAAAGCTTATCTTCTATCTGCTGCTGGATTGCACGTCTGAGCGGTCTGGCTCCGTAAATCGGGTCAAAGCCCGCATCGGATATTTTTTCAATCGCCTCGTCTGTAAACTCAATGTCTATATCGAGCTGTGCAACTCTTGTCTTTAGTCCGTCAAGCATTCTGCTTGCAATCTCACGGATATCCGGCTTTTCAAGCGAGTGAAAGACGATAATATCATCAACACGGTTCAGGAATTCAGGTCTGAATACATTTTTGAGTTCTTTCATGACCAGCTCTCGAATACGCTCATAACTCGGAGCTGCGCCGCCGTCCTCGCCAAAACCGAGAGACTTTGCACCGCCTGAAATCAGCTTCGCACCGACATTCGACGTCATAATGATAATACAATTTTTAAAGTCCACACGTCTGCCCTGCGAATCGGTAAGAATACCGTCATCGAGAATCTGCAGCAGCATATTGAAAACATCGGGATGTGCTTTTTCAATCTCATCAAACAGTATTACACTGTACGGTCTGCGACGAACTTTTTCAGTAAGCTGTCCGCCCTCGTCATAGCCGACATAACCCGGAGGCGAGCCTACAAGACGAGAAACCGTGTGCTTCTCCATATATTCGGACATATCAAGTCTTATCATTGCGCTTTCATCGCCGAAAAGCGAACTTGCAAGAGCCTTGCAAAGCTCCGTTTTTCCGACACCTGTAGGGCCAAGAAAGATAAATGAACCGGTCGGACGTTTTGGGTCTTTCAGACCGACACGTCCTCTGCGTATAGCCTTTGAAACAGCGCTGACCGCCTCATTCTGTCCGACTATTCTGCGATGAAGCTCTTCCTCCATACGAAGAAGCCGCTCACTCTCCGCCTGCGTTAATTCAACCACAGGTATACCCGTCCATGAGGATACAATTTCCGCTATTTCATTTGAGCTTACTTCACCAACCCTCTTGCTGGAGTTCTCCTGCCATTGCTGTTTTTCTGCCTCCAGCTTGTCGCTGAGTTCCTTCTGTTCGTCACGTATCTGTGCCGCCCGCTCGAATTCCTGAGCATTCACTGCAGCATCCTTTTCCTCTGCCAGCGCTTTGAGCTTATCCTCGAGTTCCTTTAAATCCGGCGGTGCGGTAAACGCACGCAAACGCACCTTTGATGCCGCTTCATCTATAAGGTCGATAGCCTTATCAGGAAGATATCTGTCACCTATATATCGAACAGACATCTTGACCGCCGCATTTATGGCATCATCAGTTATTTTCACCTTATGGTGTGCCTCATATTTATCACGTATACCCCTGAGTATCTCAACAGCCTCTTCTTCACTGGGTTCACCCACCGTTACAGGCTGAAAACGTCTTTCAAGAGCAGCATCTTTTTCAATGTGCTTTCTGTACTCCTCAAGAGTAGTGGCTCCTATGACCTGCATCTCACCTCTGGCAAGTGCAGGTTTGAGTATATTGGCCGCATCTACAGCGCCCTCGGCAGAGCCTGCACCGATAAGAGTATGAAGTTCGTCTATAAACAAAATCACGTCGCCGGCTTTTGTAACCTCTTCAATCGCCGATTTTATACGTTCTTCAAAGTCGCCTCGGTATTTAGTGCCTGCAACCATACCCGTAAGGTCAAGCGAAACAATACGCTTATCTTTTAAGGTTTCGGGCACCTCACCCGTAGCAATTTTGAGCGCCAATCCCTCTGCGATAGCCGTTTTACCTACACCGGGCTCGCCTATCAGACACGGGTTATTTTTTGTACGGCGGCTGAGTATCTGAATGACACGTTCAATCTCTTTTTGTCTGCCTATAACCGGGTCAATTCCGCCGCCCACGGCTAGAGCTGTCAAATCTCTGCCGTACTGATTCAGCGTAGGCGTATCTTTGCGTTCGGCAGTCGCAGAGCCGCCGTCCACAGATGCGTTTCCCTTTGAATTTGATGAGCCGAGTGCCTTAAGCAAATCTTGCAAAATCTCCTGCGGGGATACGCCAAGACGTGCCATTATGGATGTCGCAGCACCTGAGCCCTCTTTAATCAATGCGATGAGCAGGTGCTCGGTGCCCACATAACTATGATTCATCATGCGTGCCTGCGCCATGGCGCTATCAATTATATTTTTACATCTGGGAGTAAAGTCGTTAGGTGTCAGAACCGTAGGCACCCCCAGACCTACCATATTTTTTATCGCATCTTCTACCTTTCCGGCAGTAAGCTTTTTGTTGCTCAATACTGCATAGGCTATCCCGCCATTCTGAGTAAGAAGTCCCAAAAGAAGATGCTCGCTTCCAATAAATGTATGGCCTAAATTTTCTGCGCACTCGATGGATGCGTTGAGTGCAGAGTTGGCCTTCTCTGTAAATCCGGTAAACTTATACATAAAACTCATTCCTTTCTGTGGGCTTGCGAGAGTATACTAATATGAGTTTTACCAATTAGAAAATCAAATATAAACTGCCCCTGTTTTTATTTTTAAAACTCGCACAAAGCCTCTCGCACTGTATCGGCACGAACGCAGTCACGCTGCGAAGCATCGAGTGCCTTACCCTGCGCCGCATTTATGGTTGCAGGCTGCATGCTGACTGTAAGCTCGTTTATCTTTTCAATAGGTATATCAAGTATTCCTCTGGCTGCACCCAGTCTTACAAGTGACATCAAATCCATAAACTCACCCGAACTTAAAACACGTGCATTTTTCAGCACTCCGAGTGCTCTGTAGATTTTATCCTCTTCAACTATGTTACTGCAAAGACGCTGAGCTGCCGCTCTCTCCTGCGTTACAAGCTGGCGTGTAATTGACTGAAGATTCTCTATAGCTGCTCGTTCGGTTATACCAAGTGTTATCTGATTGCTAAGCTGATAGATATCTCCTCTCGGTTCACTGCCCTCTCCGTATGCACCACGCAAAGTAAGTCCCAGCTTGGAAATTGTTGAACTGAGCACAGCAAGCTGTCCGCTTCTCCTCAGAGCCGGCAGATGCAGCATAACCGATGCTCGCATTGCGGTACCCAAATTCGTCGGACACTGTGTTAAATATCCGAGTCTGTCGTCAAATGCATAGTTCAGTTTCTTGTCAAGGATAGAATCAATCTTATCGGCAAGAACATAGCAGTCCATCAGTGCTAAGCCCGATTTCATAACCTGCAAGCGGATGTGGTCCTCTTCGCACAGCATGATACTGACCGTCTCATCCTCAGTCAAAAGAAGCGACCTGCCATCTCTCGAAGAGGCAAACTCAGGACTTATAAGATGTCGCTCTGCCAAAGATATGGCTTGTTCTCTGCTCAAAGACTGCATTTCAATATAATGCAGAGCTGTTTCATGTTCGTCCGTCAACAGAGCATTTTTCACTTGCTCGTTAACCCTGCGTTTCCCCTCTGAATCCAGTCTTCCCGGAAACGGATATTCCTCAAGGTTTCTCGCAAGACGTACACGTGTACTCATTACAACGTCGCCCTGTTCACCTTTTTCGATATACCATTTACTCATGCTTCTCGCCTCCTTCAAGTTCCTTTATCTTGTCACGAAGCTGT
The DNA here is from genome assembly GCA_017407995.1 of Clostridia bacterium. Classification (GTDB taxonomy): domain Bacteria; phylum Bacillota; class Clostridia; order Oscillospirales; family Acutalibacteraceae; genus CAG-177. Next base: position 85,228 of record JAFQVM010000030.1, read on the forward strand.
GCCGCAAGCTCAAAATTCTGCGTTTTAATAGCCTCTTCCATCTTCGATTTAAGCTCTTCAACTTCACTAACAGAATTCTCCTGCTCGTTTACAGGCTCGACGGTTGAAGCAATTTTTCCGTTATGATGAACCTGCCCGTGAATACGCTGTATCGAGGGCTTGAGTTCATTATAAAAAGTTTTGTAACATTCCGCACAACCCACACGTCCGTCACGCACGATATCATTAAACGAATAGCCGCACTTGGCACAGCGTGTAACCTTTCTCGGAGTGTTCAACGAGTGAACGGCATCGCCAAAGAAATTACCGAACAAACCCGAAATGTTAAACCCAAAGCCCGAAAAAGCATCGCCGTATCCGAGATGCTCAGCACACTCGGAGCAAAGGTGACGCTCGGCAGTATCACCGTTTATAACCTGTTTTATATGAGTGGTGGCTTCATTCTTACCACAGTTTTGACACAACATAAAAATTCCTCCTTTTAACCATTCATGTGAACAAGCAAAAGCTGTTTGAATATCGATGCTCTTGCGGCATCCCTGAACTCAAACGGCACCGGACGAAGCGCTGAATCCGAGGCAGCACACAAGATAAGACTCGCTGTACCCGTATCAAGAATACCCGTATTGCTTAGATTCATCACATGAGCACGTGCGGTGTTCTCGTCAAGCCTGTCACCAATAGAATTCACAACGTGCATGAGCATTCGGTGCGGGTCCATAGTAACTCGGCGAATTCTAATATATCCGCCGCCGCCTCTTCGGCTTTCTACAATATATCCCTGCTCCGGTGTGAAACGTGATGCAATTACATAATTTATCTGACTCGGTACGCAGCCCAAACTCTGCGCCAACTCATTTCGCTGTATCTCCGTTGTTCCGTCGTCATTGAGCATATCCAAAATCATCCTTGCTATCTCATTGCTTAGGCTCAACTCATACACCTCTTTTCTTTAAACTCGTCTTCAGTTTTGTCTTTGACTTTCCTTGACCTTGATATAATTATAAAAACTTTGACCTATACTGTCAAAGGTCAGAAAAGGTCAAAAGCTGTTTTCAATGCTCAAATTTTAAAAATAAATTAATTTACCTCTTTTTTCCTACTGTTTTCTTGAGTTTTCTTTAATTTGCTTTATTTTTGATTTAGTTTTAGAGCTTTTATACGCATTAAAATCAGGAACTACGGCAGAATCACACATATCATATGGCGTCTCCACCAGAAAGCCGTCCTCATCGTAATACTCCGCATCATCGTCGTATCCGTTTGTCTTTCTTCCAAAGCTAAAAAACATGAGAGCACCCCCGAAAAACATTAAGACAGTTGCTGTCAAAAATAGTTTATGCCAAAGGTGCTCAATTATAATAAAAAATTATTGTAACCCAATTTGACATTGGGTCATAGTATAGTGATGAAAGCAGTGCAATGCAGCAAAGAAACAGAACAACCGGCACAGCTAAAGAAAACTTTTTTGCAAAACTTATCCTCAGGCTGAGCTAATATCTGCCGACCACTCTTTCACTAAGTACATGTACAAAGGAGGGTAATCTAATGGGTTGCGGAAACAATTGGTGCATTTTCCTTATCATCATCCTTCTGCTCTGCGGTGACAACGGCTGTGGATGTGGCTGTAACAACGGCTGTGGCGTCTCCAGAAATACAGACTGTGGATGCGGCTGCAACAACGGCTGTGGTTGCTAACATCAACCGAAAACTTAGCTGATATTCAGCACAAGTAACCGAGCTGCCTCTTCAGGAGTTAGTCCTCCCGGGGAGGCAGCAAAATTTTTAGGTATTGCGTCCTCCCAGCGCTCAGCAAATTTCTTAGCCTGTTCCGCTGATATAATAATATCTTTTGTAACGCTTAAAGCTTTTAAAACACGAATAATTTCATCTTTATCAGAATCCAGCAATTTTTCAAGCTCATACAACTTCTCAGGAGCGTAAACTGAAGCACGCTCAAAAAATGCCGGCAAAAATGCTGCGCAGGCCTGACCGTGAGGCACACCGTAATTCTCAGTCAGCACATATCCCAACGGATGCGGAAATGCTGTTCCGCAGGTGTTGATGACAAGTCCCGCATATAATGAGCCATAATACATACTCTCAATTAGATTTTCATCACAATCATCACCATTTGCAAAACTGCAAAGCCCACTCCATATAAGAGGTAGTCCTTTTATCGCAAAAATTTTTACTGATTCCTGCATTTTAGGAGCAAACCAACCTTCAACCGCATGAGAAAATGCATCAAGACCCGTAGATATTGCAACACTTCTCGGCATTGATGCTGTATACCGATGGTCGGCAAAGACAAGCTTAGCATAACAATCCACTCCGGAAATGCTCTTTTTTCTTCCGGTTGCATCATTAGTAAGCACACTCACACCTGTAACCTCACTGCCGGTTCCCGACGTTGTTCCGACCAACGCCACCGGTAAAGGCGAATACTTATAAGTACGGATATATATATCTTCAGGTTTAAGGTCAGGATTTGCAGCATAGATGGCAACCGCTTTTGCCGCATCAAGAACAGAGCCTCCGCCTATACCAAAAATGAAATCTGCGTTGATTTCATTTGCTGTTTTGCCTGCTTCATGACAGACCGAAAGCAATGGATTAGGCCCTACCTTTGAAAATATTTCGTATTCTACACCTATTTCTTTAAGCACTTTCTCTGCATCATCAAGTGCACCACTTAGCCGTGCAGATGAACCACCTGTTAATATTAAGCATTTGTTTCCAAGACTCAAAAGCTCAACTGCATTCTTAAGCAATGCATCCTTACCCCAAAAAACATTTTCAGGCATATGAGTGTTGTTCAAATCCCTCACCTCAAAAACTTCCTGTTAATTTAAAAGCGCCGTCTTTTGACGGCGCTTACCTTTTCTATGTACTTTAAGCAACTCTGCTTGAGCCCTTTCTCGACGGAGTGGGCGATGTTGTCTGAGCAACCTGAACCTTTGCAACCTCTGCACGGCGCTGTACGTTAACAGTTTCCTTCTTAAACATATTCTTTGTATATTTATTGGTGCGGAGGAAGCGGGCTATGCTGCGGGCAAGCTTATCTTCGCATACCTCTTCAAAAGCAATAACCTTTTTCTCAAATATAAAACCAACAACAACGAGTGCAACAGCTACGATTTCAAGCACTGATACAAGTACAAAAGCAGTCGTCATTTTTGTTTCCTCCTCTATCAAAAATCTCGGAACATTTGTTCTCTATGTCTTTATTATAGCACAAATATTCGGTTTGTCAATACAAATGTTCGATTTTTTTGAAAATTTTTACACAATCCTGCCCAAATGGCTGTAAAAGCAGCAAAACATTCTTTTACGACTGCATTCTATCACAACATATGCTAAAAGTCAACAGAAAAAACACAATAAGTTGAATTTTAATAAATTTAAAATTTTATAAACTTTATACAACTTTTTCACTTGAAACAGTTAAATCTCCTGTTTCTTTCAAATTTTCTTCCATTAAACGCTTAACTTCGTTATATAATTTTTCGGTCGCTTCCTCGACAGTCATATCCTTTGCAGAAAACGGCTCACCAAAACGAGTAATAAGATTTTTACTTCTGAACTTATAATCTCCGGTTACGCCGAACGGAACTATTATGGCATCAGCTTTTTTTGCCAGCGCTACTGCACCGGGCTTAAACGGAAGCATAAATTCATCTGTCTTATTTCTTGTTCCTTCAGGGAAAATACCTACTGCTCCGTTTCCCTTTAAAACACGCAGAGCTGACTTCATAGCCTCAAAATCTGTACCACTGCGATTTACGGGTATACAACCCACAAATCTAAAAAACGGAGCAAGCTTGCCTTCAAAATATTCACGCTTAGCCATATAACTTATAGGACGTTTTGTAACAGCAATAGTGCTGCACTGGTCATACACATGTATATGATTTCCCGCAATAACAATAGGTCCTGTTTCAGGTATCTTCTCTTTGCCGATAATCTTCGGTGAATAATAAAACTTAAACAGCGGCCTTATAAAAAACATTACCAATTTATAGCCGAATGTGGACGGCTCTTTTTTCTTTGTCTTTTTCATTTTCTCTTTCTTCTCCCATAAAATAAATCAGTTTCCTGACAGTGCGTTGCTCACACACTCCATCAAGCGTTTGTTTTCCGCAATCAAATCGTCGTTCTCAATGCTCATTGGCGGATAGAATATGACTTTTACTCCCCTGTCAAAAATCTTATACTTTCCTTTTATAACAAACGGTACTATCTGTGAATCGGTATCAGATGCCATTTTTACTGCACCGAGCTTAAACGGCATTATAACATCATCAGTCCTGTTTATTGTGCCCTCAGGAAAAATACCGATTATTTTATCATCTTTTAATGTATCTCTTGCGGCTGACAAAGCATGTGCGTCCTTTGTTCTTCTGTTGACCGGAATTGCTCCAAGCCCTCTGAAGAAGAACGCAAACACACCCTTAAACAGCTCGTCCTTTGCCATGAAGTGCACGCATCTTTTCGTAGAGGCTGCAAGCAAAAAGCAATCCAGATTGTTCGTATGATTTCCCGCAAGTACAACTCGTCCGGTCGTAGGAATATGCTGTTTGCCTATTATTGATGGTTTGTATAAAAGCTTGAACAGCCCCACCAAAAACGGGCGCAGTATCCTATACAAAACCGGTTCGCCTGACTTCTTCTTTTCCATTTTCTCATTTCCTTTCAAACCATATAAAAAACAACGTACTGAGCATATTGCGCCCAGTTCGAAGTATTTTTGACTCTCTCAAAATCCCCTAACAGAAAATCCTCACTTGCGCCTGCTGCTTCGCACAATTTTGGGTATACCCACCGCTGCAACTGCTGCAACAGCCGCACACGATATGGCCGCAATAGCAGGGGTCTTGACCGTTCTTCGGTCCACAACTGTATTAGAGCAAATGTCAATTATCCTTTTCGACATCTCATCACTTATATCCACCGTTTTCATCACTCTGACATATTCCTGGATATACTTTTGATTAGACTTCAAACGAATCACCCCTCTCAAATTCCATTTTCAAAGAATTTCTCGCATACTGCAGACGTTTTCGTATCGCCGCCGGAGTTGCTCCTGTTATATCGGAAATCTCCTTTATTCGATAACCCTCTATATAATAAAGGTCCATGACAATCTTGTACTTTGGCGGAAGCTCCATTATAGCCTCCATAATTCCTACATCTTTGTCATTGACACCTATATTTTTGACCTCGTTAATATCGACTGTCGCATGACGCATCCTAAATCGCAAAGCATTTTTACAAATATTGGTCGCTACACGAATAAGCCACGCCTTGCGATGCTCCTCCGAGCTGAATGCAGGTGCCTTTGTGAAATACTTAAGAAACGTCTCTTGTACAGCATCCTCTGCGTCCGCTTCGTTACACAGCAAGACAAAACATATACGAAAAAGCATTTTGCTGTATTTTTCAACAACAAACTCTATATATGCCGAATCATCTGTATTTTTATTTTTCTTTCCCTTTTGCATAAAGTTGCCTTTCCCACAAAGATAAGCACAACATTACCTGTATATAAAACACTTTGCAACTGTACTTTGTGATATTTTTATTTATTAATTTTTTATTAACAGAGATTTCCTTTGTTAAGCAATCAAAACATTAATAGTACATCAAATTATATCACAAAAGTCAAGCCACTATAGTTATAAAAAAGCAGTACGGCAGAAAAAATCTGCCGTACTGCTTTTCCAAAAACAAATTAGGCGAAGAGGCCGAGAATAAAATCAAATACTGCGCTAACGATTTCCTTTGCCTGTGTTGCTACTTCTGCAAGGTTAAGAATTTTCTCAACAAAAGCGAAAATTGTCTCAAGCATTTTATGTAACCCCTCTCTTCATTGTCATGAAAACTATCGTGTTTCATCGGCTTTATTATATCATTTTTGCATTTTAGTGTCAATTTCTTACATTCTTAAAAAGAAATATAGTCATTAACAATCCCTAAACAATTTATAAAATATAAAAAAGGAACTCCGCCGAAAATCGACGGAGCCCCTTTTGGTAGAGTATGAATAAGAAAAGTTTAGATGTGTTCAAAAACCAATGTGTATAGCTGAATCAGAAAATCAGCGAAAAGAAACCTTCAACAGCATTGAAAACAGCAAGTGCTGCATCCATAATCACAGTCTGAACTGCATTGCCTGCAGCTTCGGGAAATATAACTTCAATCAAAACCATCAACGGCACAAGCGGTAAAAACGGACCATAAAACCAAAGCATAAAGTATCCTCCTAATTCAAAAGACCAAGTTTAAACAAAATAGCTCCAAAAAGACCTGCACATATCCCATATACAGGCCATAGCCACGCAAGCAAAACCTGAAATATTGTCATTTTAAAATTCTCCTTTTATTTCAAAATAAAGTTTAGAATACCATCAAATCCAGAGCCCAGATAATATGCTATACTTAAAATAGATGCCTGCACAGGCTCGCCAATTGACTCGGGTAACATCTCCAAAGCAAAAAGCAGAGGAACGAGCGGTAAAAACGGACCAAAAAACATATTTTCTCCTCCTTTTATATCTTAAAAAAATCTTTGCTTAATATAACGATAAATATAATACGGAAGCATAAAAGGCTCAACTATAGCCGGAAGTATTATAAATGCCGTTATGAAAAAGATTGTAAAGTTTGCATAAGCAAAAAAGGCTTTAACCTTTTCCATAAATGTCGGCAATTTTAAAAGCAAAAGCTTTTCCGATGATACTATCGCCTTACCGTCAGCATCAACTATCTCCGCTCTCATGTAGAGCTCACCACTTTTAATATTGGGGAACGCCAGCTCCTCAACTATATATTCTCCCGTAGGTATTTCACCGACCTTGGTTTCTTTGCCGTTTGCAATGGCATACCATATAATCTTTTTTGCCTCAGGGTCGGATGAATAATAGTGTGTAACTATATCAATATCTTCATAATCCACTTCAACCAACTCACAGAAAGCCTTCGGCTCTTCACCGTTATAATAAAGCTCCTCAAAATCGCCTATGGGAACATTACCAAATGCAGCGCCCGACATCAAAGTTCTATCAACGGGTTTATTATTTTCATCATAAACTAACGTACAAGTTTTCATCTTGACTTGTCGCCACTCATTTTCTGTGCCGGCATAGCAATAAGCAAGATGTTGTCCGGGAATTCGGTTTCCCTTTATTTCCCAAAAAATACTTCCCTCATAAAACTCCAAGCTTTTAGGAAGATTGATTTTATAATATTTTGAAGGTTCTTTACCGGCAGACTTGTCGCCCACATAAAAAGCTTGACGCCCAATACTTGTGACTCCCTCTTTAACGGTAATAACATCAATTCTGTCATAATACTTGTACCAAGCCGGAAGCTTTTTTTGAGCTGTCGTCACCGAATACCAATCCATTTCTCCCTCGCCGCCGATGACAAGTTCACCGTCATCGTAGAGAGTCCATGTAAGATTTTCACCCTGTGCACCGCAAAAACCTGAATCAACAACATCTCTTGCTGCCGCAAATACGCTTGCAGGAACAATCGAAAACAGTATAACTGCACACAAAAAAACTGATAAAATTCTTTTTATTTTCATTTTTATTTCTCCTTTTATATGTCGTTGTGTATCTTCGCTAATTCACAAAACCAGTAATTGATATAATAAATCTTAATATAATCTCAACGACTAAAAAATGCTCTGTATTGCTGTTTTGAGCAAATCCCAAATTACCTCCGGTTGAGTCTTAAGTGTTTCTATGACCGCCATCGCCGGACAAACTGCAAACCATAAAAACAAATCACGTAAAGCTAAAAGAATTTCCACGGTTATTTTCCTCCTTATATTTTAGAAATGAGCTTTCTGATACCATAATAGATATAAACCGGTAAAAATATAATTTCAGAAATACAACCAAGTAAAACATACACGGTAAAAAGACCTAACAGCGGCGCTGATGCTATGGCTTCTTCAAAAAAATCTTTAATCTTTCTGCCAAGAGGTCTGGAATCGAGCACCTTAATCGTCACAAAATCTTTAGCAATTATATTACCTCTTGAGTCCACTATCTCGACACGAATCCAACAGTCACCTACCGAAACAGCCTTGACCCTCGCACCGACTTTAAATCCTGTTTCGCTGTCGGTTACATACTCATATTCACAGTATTTGGCTGCTGTCCATACTATCTGGGCATCCTCATATCCGCCCAAACTGTAGTCTATATAAATCTCTGTGGTTTCTCCCCGTTTTATTTTGTCTTTTCCGTCAATCTTAATTTCCACATAAGGAGTTGCATTCCCCGTGTTAGCCGCAAAAGCAGACATCGGAATTGCAGTAAACAAAATTGCTACACACAAAAAAACCGATAAAAATCTTTTTATTTTCATTTTTATTTCTCCTTCTTAAGTAATACATCTGTTTGCGTAAAGCAAGCCCTGCTTAATTCCGCCAAACGAACAAATCAATAACGGTATATAAAAAGTCCCCGTCGCAACGGAAAAAGTTTGCGTTGGTTTAACAAAAAAAGAGAAAACATTTTCCAAAAGACTTTATCAAATAGAAATTTAAATAATATAATTGAGCGTAAATCTTTAGGCTATTTCTCATTGAAGTAAATAATACATATATCCATTATCCCAAAGCAATATTAAACCAATTCCGGTTACTTCCGAATCAGAAGTCAGTGAGGAAAAAGAATATCGTAAATCATTAGCGGCCATCCCGCTATCATAGCCCATACCGGTCCCAGAGTATAACCCAACAGCAGATACAGATCCCAAAGTATTTTTTCCATCTTTTTCAATCTCTCCTATCAATATATTTTTAATCTTTTATCCTAAAAAGCGCATGAGAATTTCAAACATTTCAGTAAGACCACTCCAAGCCAAAAGTCCTGTTCCAACTATAGGAGTTGCTATTGTCAAGTATAACAAAGCTCCTATCTCCTGAAATTAAGATGAGTTCCGCAATTATCAGTTCCTTGCTGTTAAAATCAACTGCTGTTGCAATAGAAATTAAAATATTCTCCCCACTACTTCCACTAATTTGGAAATAATCGATGTTACCATAGGCCTCAACTGAGGCAAAACCTGCAAAATCATCTCTAGTACTACCGATGACAACATCATTATTACCGCTGAAACCAATGTCATTACCTCCTTCATCTGCGTTATAGTCATTAATTGTTATTTCTCTATGACCAATTGTATGGGCGACATAGATATCTGCCCCATCTTCATAATTGTACTCTGAATGAAAAATATTATATCCGTAAACACTGTCTTATTCGCCTTTGAAGTTACAGCCATTGAAACAAAGCCTCAAAAATCTGAATTATCCAACTCGGAATAGCTATCGGTAAGGCTATCAAAGGCAGTACCACGAACATATAAAATGCCATTGTAAATGTCTGTAAGTCCATATCCTTTTCCCCTTAACATTTTGTTATATGTTTTTTACATCCATTGGGTTATAAAATACCAAGCTTGCATCAAACCGCTGTAAACCAAAAGCAACCCTCCTGCTATCGGTGTTACTGTAGTAAGATATAACAGCGCTGCTATCTCTTGAAACGCTAACAAAATCCAGCTCATATTTTCCTCCCTTTATTCATAACTTCTTTCCCCTTAAACAACTTGGAGATTCACTGCACTGAATCTCCAAGTTGAGTCGGCTTCAATTAAAGCCTTTCTGCACAAAAATGACCTCCAAAACTAAACTCTGATTTTCACCAACCTTCCCTTTAAATATTTTCCCTTGCAAATATACAACACCCAAAACATCCAAAAAGAGGACAAAAAAATAACAGCTCTTGCTTTTAAGCAGAGCTGTTAACAGTTATTATAATGGTTAAAAAATCTGTTCTATTATATTCCCTATAACATGTTCATTTTTACAGGAGAGCAAACCTCAAAAATTGCCGCAGAAAGACTGTCTATCTTCTCAGCGAAAAAATCAACAACGGATTCTCTAACAGAGCTTATACTCATCAGCACCGAAATTAAAATTATAGCTACAGCAATAATTGTTAAAACGGTACCCTTCGTTTTTGAAAACGAGTGCGTACTGTCATACTCCACCCTCTCAAAATAGCTTTCCATTTTCTTATTAAATTCGTCCGAAAACTCATACTCTATTTCGTCTTCATTGGGTATATCCGCAAACTCCTCAGATGTAACTTCCCTAAACGCTTTTTTCGCTTCATCCCTTGTCATCTTTCCTCGTAACACCTCCGTTAACAGTAAGTCTGTCAATAAGCATACTTTTGCCTCTGACAAGCTGTTTCTTAACAGTATGTATGTTTCTGTACAAAAGCTCAGCAACTTCGGGAACCGACATTTCAAGCACAAAATGAAGATACAAAACCTCTTCATACTTTCCGTCAAGACTGCGGATTGCATCAACAAGCTCCTGATATGTCATTTTATCACAGATAGCGTCTAAAAAACTACTGTCGTTCAAATCTTCCTCTTTACTCAGAACAATATCATTATCCTGAAGCAGGACGTATTTCTTCCTATCCCTCTTCATGTTCAAAGCCCTGTTTTTCGTAGCTTTGAGCAGATAATTCTTCATATCCTGTTCGTTCGTTATTGTCTGCAGAACACGAAGATGTTTTTTTGCAATAACGTAAAAAACATCATGAACTGCATCCTCCGCATCCTCTCTGCTTTCAAGGATTGACATTGCAAGCGTAACCATCTGTTTTCTGTGAGAAAAATACACTCTTTCAAACAGACGCTGATAAACTTCATTGCCAATCAAACTCAAATAAAGTGCTAACATTTTTATTTTTCTCCTCTCTTTTCCCACTGTATACAACACTTAAAAGAAGAAAACCGAGTACATTTTCAGACAATCTTTTTGAGTTTTCTGCACAAAACTCAAATTTTTCAATCTGCACCTCCTTACATATGAAAAAAAGACGCTGACTTTTCATAAAAATCAGCGTCTTGAGATGGAGCGGATGACGAGGCTCGAACTCGCTACCTCCACCTTGGCAAGGTGGCGCTCTACCAGATGAGCTACATCCGCAACTGCAAGAGAGATTATAACAAAGGTGTTTGCTTTTGTCAAGGGCAGAAAGCGATTTTTTATCACTCTTTTTATTTTTATTGCGGACGGCAAAATATTATGCCGTCCGCAATAAACCATTATTATTTTCCAAGCCGTCTGTACTCAACGGCAAACATTACAGAGGTTACGCACACAGCGATAAAATCCGCAATCGGCTCAGCAATAAACACCCCAAGCACAGGATTGGATGTGATGATATGCGGCATTATAAATATCAGCGGAATCAAAAGCAGAACTTTACGCAAAAGAGCAAGAAAAACCGAAGTCTTTGCATTGCCGAGTGCTATAAACGTCTGTTGGCAAGCTATCTGTATACCGAAAAGGCAAGCCGCCGCCATATACACACGCATGGACCAGCTCGAAAACTCCGCCAGTGCTGCATTGTTTGTAAATATACCTATAAATACCTGCGGAACAAGCATCGCAATCAGCCAAAGCGACCCTGAATATATCAAAGACGTTTTAAGCAAAAGCTTAAATGTGCTTTTAACCCTATCAATATTGCCCGCACCGTAATTGTAGCTTATTATCGGCTGTGCACCTTGTGTCAATCCCTGAAGCGGCAACAGTGAAAACTGCATAACACTGCTCAGTATGGTCATTGAGCCGACAGCTATATCTCCGCCGTATTTCAGCAGACTTGTATTAAAACTGACAGACAATATGCTCTCGGTAAACATCATAATAAACGGCGACACACCCAGAGCAACACACGGTAGAATTATCTTACCACTGAGTAAAAAATTCTTGGGTCTTATCTTAAGGACAGTTCTCTTGCCTGTCAAAAATATCAGTATCCACGCACAAGAAACTGCTTGAGAGATAATAGTAGCCAGTGCAGCACCCTTTACACCCATATTAAAGCCAAAGATGAATATCGGGTCAAGCACTATGTTACACACAGCACCTATTGCCACTGTTATCATACCAATCTTTGCAAAACCCTGAGCGTTAATAAACGCATTTAGTCCAAGTGCCAACTGCACAAACACTGTACCCAAAGAATATATTTTCATATAATCCCATGCATATACTATAGTATTATCGCTCGCTCCGAAAAGCATCAAAATATCACGGCCGAAAAATTGAATAACAGCCGTTAATATCACAGCGATGATAACGAGCATAGCAGTACAGTTGCCAAGAATTTTTTCAGAAATTTCAGGCTTGCCTTTGCCCATCATTATAGATGCTCTCGGTGCTCCGCCCATGCTGACAAGTGCTGCAAACGCAGACACCGCCATAATAAGCGGCATAGTAACACCAACACCCGTCAATGCATCGGGACCCACATTCGGTATGTGCCCGATATACATTCTGTCAACCAGGTTGTACAGCAGATTTATAATCTGCGCAAGTATCGCAGGCAGTGCCAGCTTAAAAAGCAAACTACCTATTTTATCTCGCCCTAAATCTGCTTCTTGTTTAGTTTTTTCTCTTCCCATAACAGCCTCCGTCGGGATAAGTTTTAAACGCCGAAGTGCAATACACTTCGGCGTTAATTGCTATTAATTAGCGACAGTCTCTTTATCAGTCGCTTGTGTAAGGCAGAAGAGCTACGTGACGTGCACGCTTGATAGCAGTTGTAAGCTCTCTCTGATGAGCAGCACAGTTACCTGTTACTCTTCTGGGAAGAATCTTTGCTCTGTCAGAAATATACTTATGAAGCTTATTTACGTCTTTGTAATCTATAGTCTCAACCTTATCAACGCAGAAAGCACATACCTTCTTGCGGCCCTTGCGGTTGGGTCTTCTATCGTTCTTCTCGTATGCCATTAGTATAACCTCCTTTTCATATCAGGCTAAAATCAAAACGGGAGATCGTCACTTATCGGAATCTCTTCAAAATCGTCTGCTCCGCCTGTGGCAAAAGATGCCGCCGGCTGAGTCCTTGCAGGCTGCTCAAAGCCCTGGCGTGCACCGGTTCCGGTCTCCGCCTTTGAGCCGCAGAAGCTAACCTCATCTGCAACGATTTCAAATGCCGTACGCTTGTTTCCGTTACTGTCCTCATATCTGCGTGTCTGGATTGAACCCCTGACAGCAATCATGGAACCCTTCTGGAAATAACGTGAAACGAACTCTGCAGTTTGTCTCCACGCTACCACATTGATAAAATCGGTCTGCCTGTCCTCGCCTGATTTCTGGAAGCGGCGGTCAACCGCAACAGTAAAGGTGGTCACAGCTATACCTGTGTTAGTGGTGCGCAGCTCGGGGTCGGCAGTAAGCCTACCCATAATGATAGCAGTATTAATCATCTTAATTTCCTCCTCACTTCTTTACTACGAGTGAGCGAAGCACGCCGTCCGTAATCTTAACAATACGGTAGAACTCCTCAGGGAATTCCGGTGCAGCACTAAAGTTGAACAGAGCGTAGTATCCCTCCGGCTCGTCATCGATAGGATATGCAAGCTTACGCTTACCCCACTCATCAATGCTATCCAGAGTGCCGTTCTCCTCAACAAGAGCCTTGAACTTCTCGATGAGAGCCTGTACTGCCTCTTCACCGTTCTTGACGGAGAAAACCATCATTGCTTCGTAGCTGTTGTTTGCTGACATTCTAAAGCACCTCCTTTTGGTCTCTGGCTGCGGTGCATCCGCAGCAAGGATAGTCGCATTATGCGACGTCTAAATATTTTATCAGCGTTTATGCAATTTGTCAACATTTTTTTACACTTTTTCTTGCTCTATTTTCATTACAATGTTATATTAGATGTACAGTTATTTTAAGGAGTGCAAAATATGACATATGCACAAAAAACTGCCGGTTTTCTCGCACACAGAAAATACGGCATAACAGCTTTTGAAACAATTGATTCAACCAACCTCGAAGCCAAAAGACAAATATCAACAGGCGTAAATGATGCTCACGTCATTATAGCCGACTCTCAAACCGACGGCCGTGGCAGAATGGGAAGAAGCTTCTTCTCACCTGCCGGCTCAGGTATATATATATCGTATATAAAAGAACTGCCCGAAAACACAGAGAATCTCCCCCTGCTCACTTCTTTTGCAGGAATTGCCGTGTGCAATGCCATCGAAAGTATGCTTCCCGATTCCGCTCCACAATGTAAAATCAAGTGGCCAAACGACATCTATATAAAAGCAAGAAAAATCTGCGGCATTCTCACATCGCTCGTAACCGATACAAAATCTAACAGGATAAGCCATGCAATTGTCGGAATAGGTATAAATGTAACTTCTGCACGCAATGATTTTCCCGAGGAGCTGTGGCTCAAGGCAGGTTCTATACTCTCGCAGACCAACATAAAACTTGAACCGGAAGAAGTATGCGCAAAGCTCATAACAGAATTGGACAAACTCTTCTTTGAAGAGCAAATCCTCAACAAAAAACAACCAAACCTTATCGAAACTCTGCGCACCCGTTCGATGACTATCGGTCATGACGTCGAATTCAATTGTGACGGTCAAAGACTTATGGGACGAGCAACAGATATCAACACCGACGGGTCTCTGCTGGTCACAGGCAATTTCGGACAAAAGAATGTCAGCTCCGGCGAGGCAGTTGTCTTGATTTAACGCACATGGTATTTAATAAAATCAAAAGATACTCCTTTCCAACTTCGTCTTGACAAAAACAGCTCCGTTTGCTAAAATAACAGAGCTGTAAGCAGCACTCTGCTGACAGCAAAATAAATATACGGAGACGTATCGAAGTGGGGACGTTTGCGAGCGCTGCCGGTGGCAGATGAAGCGAGCAAAAAGGAGTGGCAGCGGTCGAAATTTTTGCACGGCAGTGCAAAAAAATTTCGGGTACCGCAACAGGACATAACGGGGCTCCACGTTCAAAAAATTAAATATTACGTTAATCTTGGTACACCAAGTTAACATATACGGAGACGTATCGAAGTGGTCATAACGGGGCGCACTCGAAATGCGTTAGCCCTAACGGGCTCGTGGGTTCGAATCCCACCGTCTCCGCCAAAAAAACATAGGAGCGAGAATTTTCTCACTCCTATGTTTTTATCGTTTTATCACTGCCTTTATTGCACTGTTCATGACTGTTTCCATAAACTCAGCAACTCTCTCGGTTGGCTCTTTCATTCCGTAAATTATCCAACAGTCTAAAACACCAAAAGCACCGTTATCTAAAAACGCCAAGAGCCAATTATGCTCCTCCTGAGGCAAAACTGAAAAATTATACCTAAATGTTTCCAACAGCTCTGTGTATAACTCCGAAACCAGTTTGTTTCTAAAAAAAGCATCGCCATTCTCGGAAAGCAGAACACAATACAAATCGATATCCGATTTCATAACCTCAAGCATTTCCACCAAAGTTTTTTTGGTCCCCTTCTTTTTTGACTGGTTTACACTCTTTTTTAATTCATTTATCAACTCAGCCTCTATTTTTTCAACCAAATCTTCAACATTGTTGTAATGCTTATAAAAAGTTGAACGGTTTATCTGTGCAGTATCGCAGATTTCCTTAACACTTATTTTGCTGATGTGCTTATTTTTCATCAAATCAATCAGCGTCTTTTTTATCATCATCTTTGTGTATCTCACACGAGCATCTACTGCCATAAAATCACCTTTTATTGCACACTTTCCTAAAAAGTGTCTATTAAACATCAAAATTTGTCAAAATGACGGTTGATTTCCTTGTATCGGCAATTATACTTTAATTAGGTAGTATTGTCAACATTATTGTTGGTTTTGTTGTTTATTGCAATTCAGGCATGAATCACATCCCTCATCGGATGTTTCATACATACATCTTAAAAAGCAAGGAGGTTGGAAACCATGGATTTTGCTCAGATTATAGAGCTCATCAAAAAGGCTATTGAGGTCATCAAGTCAATCGCTGAGTTTGTTGAGACGACCGGAATCGTTGATAAGGTCAAGGAATACGCTCCTGTTGTCTTTGATGCAATCAAGGACTTTGTTGGCGGAATTTTTGCCTAATGTTTCCCAGAGTATCGATTAAGTTACTTAATTTGTATCTCAACTAAAAAGAAGACTTACTCTTATGAGTAGGTCTTCTTTTTTTGCGTCTATGTGTCTTATTAAAAAATATTGGTATACTAAAATCAAAATATATTACGGAGGGATTTTAATGTGTACTGCTGCAACTTATAAAACAAAGGACCACTATTTCGGAAGAACTTTGGACTGGGAGTCATCCTTCAACGAGAACGTTACTGTTACTCCAAGAAACTTTACGTTCAAATTCAGAAAAGTTGATGAGCTTTTAACGCATTATGCAATAATAGGAGTCGCAGTCGTATCACAAGATTATCCTATGTATTTTGATGCCACAAACGAAAAAGGTCTTAGTATGGCAGGCCTGAATTTTCCCGACAACGCCGTTTACAAAGCTCCTGTTGACGGCATGGATAACATTGCTCCGTTTGAGTTCATCCCATGGATTCTCGGACAATGTTCTGATGTCAGCGAAGCTGAAATGATGCTAAAAAAAATAAATCTTGTTGATATAAATTTCAGCAACGAGTTTCCGCTTTCGCCTCTGCATTGGATAATCGCAGACTCTGAGCGTTCAATCACAGTTGAGCCGTTAGAAAGCGGATTGAAGGTATATAACAATCCCGTAGGCGTACTGACGAACAACCCGCCATTTGATTTTCATATGTTGAACCTATGTCACTATATGGGTGTATCAAAAAATGAACCCGAGAACAGGTTTTCCGAAAAGCTTTCTCTTTCGCCATACAGTCGAGGCATGGGTGCCGTCGGTCTGCCGGGTGACTTATCATCCGCTTCCCGTTTTGTCAAGGCAACTTTTACTAAAATGAACTCTGTTTCAGATGACACCGAAAAAGAAAGCATCAGCCAGTTTTTCCACATACTCAGTTCTGTTGAACAGCAAAGAGGCTGTGTAGACATGGGCGATGAAAAATATGAAATTACACTCTATACCTCATGTTGCAACACAAACAAAGGCATATACTATTACACGACCTATGAAAACAGACAGATATCAGGAATAGATATGCACAAAGAAAACTTAGACGGCGATAAATTGATTTCTTACCCCATGATTACAACTCAGCAGATTAACATTCAAAATTAAAAAAGACGGAATGAATAATCATTCCGTCTTTTCATTTTATCACTCTGAAAACATCGGCGAAGAAAGGTATCTCTCACCTGTATCGGGCAGGAGAGCAACGATTACCTTTCCCTTGTTTTCGGGACGTTTTGCAAGCTCGGTTGCAGCGACAACGGCCGCACCCGAAGATATACCCACTAAAACACCTTCGCTTCTGGCAACAGCTCTTCCTGCCTCAAAAGCCTCGTCGCTGCCGACAGTTATAATTTCATCATAGATATCGGTGTTAAGCGTCTTTGGTACGAAGCCCGCTCCTATGCCCTGGATGCCGTGAGGTCCAGACTTTCCCCGTGAAAGAACAGGTGAATCGGACGGCTCTACAGCCACTATTTTTACATTCGGATTCCTTGACTTGAGATACTCACCCACTCCCGAAAGAGTTCCGCCAGTTCCTACCCCTGCGACAAAAAAGTCAACCTCTCCGTCCGTATCATTCCATATCTCAGGTCCGGTGGTGAGTCTGTGTGCCTCAGGGTTTGCCGGATTGGTAAACTGACCCGGAATAAAACTGTCGGGAGTAGCATCGGCAATTTCCTGTGCCTTATCGATAGCTCCCTTCATACCTTTAGCACCCTCAGTCAGCACAAGTTCTGCGCCGTAGGCTTTGAGCAGATTTCGTCGTTCGACACTCATTGTATCCGGCATAGTAAATATAACCTTGTATCCCCTTGCAGCCGCAACACATGCAAGACCTATACCCGTATTGCCGCTTGTGGGTTCAATAATCACAGCCCCGGGCTTGAGAGCTCCGCTCTTCTCGGCATCATCAATCATGGCTTTGGCTATTCTGTCCTTTGCGCTGCCTGCAGGATTAAAATATTCAAGCTTTGCAAGTATTGTTGCTTCAAGCCTGTTCTGCTCCATATAGTTTGTCAACTGCAAAAGAGGTGTCCCGCCTATAAGGTCAGTTACCTTATTATATATTTTCATGCTATTTCTCCTCTATAATACCGTCAGTTTCAAGAAGTCTCAAGAATGTCGGGTCTAAATTAAATTCTGCTATCAGACTTTTTACTTCGGCAAGATATTTTTTGTCAGTATGATTTGAGTTTCGTCGCACAGCTCGGATAAGAATATTCTTCGGCGTATGCTCAAGGTCTACAAACTCTAAGAGTTGTGTTTTGTACCCACATACCTCAAGCAAATTGGCTCTGACAGCATCCGTCATCAACGCCGCTGTACGCTCTTTTATTATGCCGTAGCGTATCAGAACGCCAAAGTTATCACTCTTTATTTGAGCGTTCAATTCGTGCTGACAGCACGGAACAGAAAATATGAGTTTTGAGTTCCATTTAACTGCGTTATAAAGCGCATAGTCAGTTGCTGTATCACACGCATGAAGTGTTACAACAATGTCAATATCGCCGTCGGGAGTGTAGCCGTTTATATCCCCAAGCTCAAAGTTCAACCCATCATAGCCGTACTTTTTGGCCGCCGCAGAACATTTTTCTATAACATCCTTTTTAAGGTCAAGCCCTGTCATTCTCACCTTCAGGCCCTTTATCTCAGTCAGATAGTAATAGAGAATGAATGTAAGATATGACTTTCCGCAGCCGAAGTCAATAACCCTAAGTTCATCTTTCGGTTTCACTTTCGAAACCTCATCGTCTATCATCTCAACAAAACGGTTTATCTGACGGTACTTATCCTGCATAGAGCTTACTACCCTGCCGTCAGCGGTGAACACACCCATATCACGCAGCGGAGCAATGTCAGCACCCTCTTTGAGAATATAGTTCTTCTCACGGTTGTGTGCAGTTTTCACCTGCACGGCACCTACGGCCGCCCTGTGTGAATAAAAAGGTTTACCCTTGGCGCTTACCCTTATCATATGCTCACGCTTCGAGTCCCATGAATTAAGCTGGCGAAACTCATTGGTGATTGATTTTTCTACAAATTCAAGTGCCGCACTGCGTTCTAAAGTTGAATGAAAAACCTGTTTTTCGGTATACTTCTCCACACGGTATTTATCCCCTGAACGCTCTATTACTATACGGCGGTATTCGCCAACCCCCTTGACAGGGTTGCTCAGAATACACTTGTTCACATCTTCGTTAAAAGCAGCGGCAACAAACTGCACCGCATTATTCATAAAAACCAACTCCATAAAAAACTACAGAATAATGATATCTTAAATACGCTCCGTTTGCAAGCGGGGGATTGACAAAACTTTCGCCGTCTTATAAAATATATAATTGTTAAAGCATAAAAATTACGGAGGTTAACTTCAATGGTATTAGCTGCTGTAGGTAAAAACGGAACAGGTAAGGATTTCTTCCTTGAGTATGTTGCAAAGAAATACGGTTTCCCGATGATTTCAATCGGTGATGTCGTGCGTGAGCTTGCTACAAAAGACGGTCTCGAGCTTACTCGTGACAATCTTCATGCAACCAGCAAAAAATATATGGGTGAATTCGGTCAGACCTTCTTCCCCGAGATGATAGTCAAAAAAATCAAAGAGTCTGACAGTCCCGATTTCCTTGTATCAGGCATTCGTCCTCCCTCAGACATCGAGGTTTTCAAAAAGGCTTTCGGCGATGATTTTATTCTTGTTGACGTTGTTATAAGCGACGACGAAGTCCGCTACCAGAGAATGCTCGCAAGAGGCTCTGAGCGTGACGGCAAGAGCGTTGAGAAGCTTCGTGCAAACGACGTTCACGAGGAAGAGATTTTCCACACCAGCGAGAGCGAGAAGATGGCTAACTACATCATCAAGAACGACGGCGGTGTTGAAGATTTCTACGCAGCTGTTGACAATTTCTATGAGACAGTTCTCAAAGAGAAAATCGGCAAGTAAATAAAACAAATTACCCGCTCACACAAATGTGTGAGCGGGTTTTATTTTTCAGCTTTCTATTCCTGCTTTCTTGAGATTTTCGAGATGCTCCTCATACGTCTCGGCGTAGTAATAGTTAGCATTTTCATCGTGGCAGAAGTAGAGATACGGCACATCTGCGGGATTAAGAGCAGCGTTTATTGTCTTCATGCCGGGGTTGCAGATAGGCCCTGCAGGAAGTCCGCTGCATTTGTACATATTATAAAGACTGTTGTATCTGTTGATATCGCCTGTTAGATAAGGCTTAACCTTATCTTCTATGTAGTATATACCCGAATCCATCTGCAGCTTCATGCCTGCTTCAAGTCTGTTATAAATAACAGCAGCAATTTTTGAAACCTGGGATGCATTTGAGCCTTCTTTTTCTATAATGGATGCGACAGTCAGAATCTCATCCATCGAATAGCCCATAGCCTTTGCCTTTGAGCGATGCGATGATGTTATCTGACTCTCAGCCACCCGAAGAAAACGGCCTATAGCATCCTGCGGTCTTTCGCCCTTATAGAAGTCATAGGTGTTTGGGAAAAGATATCCCTCGAGCTTAAAGGCACGTGTTTTGTTCGGACGTGCGGCAATAAGCGGATAGTAGCTGTAATCATAGCTCTGCGAAGTACTCATAAGCTCATCAAACGAGCACACTCCGTTAGCCTCAAGTCTTTTGAAAACCTGAGTTAGAGTAAAGCCCTCAGGAATTGTTATACGCACGGTCTCACGCTCGGCGGAACCGCTGCTGCCTGGCGTTTCGGGAGCCTGTTGTGAATCGTTTAGCTTTTCGGTAGTCCCCTGCGAATTTTCAGATTTCTGAGTATCCTGTGAACTGTTACTCTGCTGTTTTAACGTAGTCTCGTCACCATTATCAGGTGTATAGTTATTTTCGCTCTCTCCATAAATCTGGACAAGCTGGGTAGTATCTGCTCCAGAAATTCCAGTTGTATCATTATCATCTTTTCCGCTGCAGGCGGCAAGGCTAATGACAGCAGCCGCTGCAAGTACAGATGAAATTATTCTTAAACGCATTTTCATAAAAACACCTCCGTCATGATATTATATCTCATACACAAATCCATGTCAAACCGTGTCACAACCAATTGCAAAGGACAGTATTCGGTGATATAATATGCGAAACGACTTTCAGGAGGTGTCACCATGCTTGTCCGTGACAAAAATTTTTACCGCTCATTTTTCTCTATGTCACTGACTATCGCTTTGCAGAATCTCATTGTCTACGGTGTCAACCTTGCAGACAATATAATGCTCGGCGCTTACAGCGAGACAGCTCTAAGCGGCGTGGCGATTGCCAATCAAATTCAATTTTTACTGCAGATGGTCGTAACAGGCACCGCTGCAGGAATGGGCGTTATCGCATCTCAGTACTGGGGCAAGAAAGAGACAACTCCGATAAAACGCATTTTTGCGGTATCCTTCTGGATAGGTCTGTTTTTAAGTCTTTTAATGGCTGCCGCCGTCCTTGTCGCTCCCCGCAGCATAATGGGGCTGCTCACAAACGAGCCTGCCGTAATCCCTGCCGGTATTGAGTATCTGAAAATTATGGCTTTCTCATACGGTATTTTCGCCATTTCAAATGCACTGCTCGGAGTTATGCGAAGTGTCGAGACCGTTAAAATCGGATTTTATATATCTCTTTGCACTCTTTTTATCAACATCTTCTTAAATTACGCTCTTATCTACGGCCACTTCGGATTCCCCGAACTCGGAGTGAGGGGTGCTGCATATGCGACACTCACGGCACGAATCGTTGAGTTTATAGCCTGTATAATCTACTGTAGATTTATTGATAAAAAACTGCATCTTCGTCTTAAAGATATCTTCATCATAGAGCGAAGCTATATCCGTGACTTTTTCAAGGCGGGACTGCCGCTTATGCTCTCAAACATATCATGGGGAATTGCAATGTCAGTTCAGACCGCTATTCTCGGCAGACTCGGCGCATCAAGTATAGCGGCATCGAGCATAGCCCAGACTCTCTTCCAATGCGTAAGCGTAATGGCATATGCAACGGGCAATGTATCTGCTGTTATGACAGGAAAGGCCGTAGGCAGCGGCAACTTGAAGAGAGTAAAAGAGGGCGCAAAGACAATGCAGATACTCTATATTTTCATCGGTCTTTTCACTTCTTTGTTACTGTTTTTAACCCGCAGCCCTGTCATTTCGCTCTATGACGCAACCAAACAGACACAGGAACTTGCAAACACATTTATACTTATTCTCTGCGTCACCTGTATCGGCACATCGTACCAGATGCCGGCACTCACGGGTATTGTTTCAGGCGGTGGCGACACAAAATTCGTGCTGATAAACGATATTATTTTCATGTGGTGCGTGGTACTTCCGCTTTCAGCACTTTCAGCCTTTGTTTTTGATTTCCATCCCGCAATCACATTTATGCTGCTTAAATCAGACCAGGTACTAAAATGCTTTGTTGCGATATTCAAAGTCAACAGGTTCAAGTGGATAAAGGTTCTTACAAGATAAAAAAACGGACGGCTTGAAATTCAAGCCGTCTGTTTTTTATTTAAGATGTGTTGTATCATTTATGTACTCAAAGACAATATCGCCGTAAGGGTTAGTGCCCTCTTTATAGAAGATAATACGTGTGATTCCCGTATTGTAAAAGCTGATATCAAATTTTGGCATATTGTTTTTAAAGCCCATTATCAGAAACACTATGAAAGTTATAAAAGCCGCATGGCTGACAGCAACAACCTTTTCGCCGTTTTTATATTTTTCTCTCAGGTACTCGATTACCTTTTCCGCCCTTTCAAACAGTCCTGCTTCATCGTCATGTGAATTGCAGCAGACAAGCGGATGCATCGGGTCAACACCGTCAGCGAGCTGAGCACTCGGACAAAATTCACGTATCTCCTCTATACCCACACCGCTATATTCCGAAGAAACACCGACTTCCGTAAGCTGCGGAAGAACATTGAGCTTTTTCTCTCCGTTTTGAGCTTTCATTATCTCACTCGCAGTCCTCGCAGCACGCAACAGACCACTCGAATAAAAAGCGTCAAAATCAATCTCAGCGAGATGTCTGCCTGCCGCCTGCGCCTGAGATATACCCAACTCGGTCAAGACAGGGTCATTGGACTCCTTAAGCGTAAGATTATCTCTGCCGTAACCCGCATTGCCTTGGCTTTGACCGTGGCGGATAAGATAAAGGTCAAGTTCTATAATCGGCTTTTGTTTTTCCATAATACCCTCCGAAGTGCTGTTTTTTAGATTATAAAGCTTTTTATAACTGTTGTCAAAACATAATAACAGCACCCGCCAAGAAAAAATCTCAACGGGTGCTGTTTAACTTTAAATCAATTATTTATCAGCTTTTGCAAGCTTTTTCTTCTTTGCTGAGCTTGCCAACATTCCGATAACCATTCCCACTGCAGAAATTAATCCGCCAACAGCTATCATTTCAAAATCAGGTATGTTAAATTTATCAAAACGAACACTGTTTGCCATTTTGAAAGTGGCATACTCAGCAATCATATACATTGCTCCAAAGAAAAGTATCATAAGCCATTTATAGTTCGACCAACTTTCGTCCTTTCCTATAAGAAGCGAGATAACAAATGTAGTAACGGGTAAAATCAAGAAAAATACCGCCAACGAGTATACCGCCCCATCAGGGTCAATACCAAACCAAAATGCAAGTATGGATGCTACCCAAATTACAAGGTATGCAACTATCTGTATCACCTTTGAAAATTTCTCTCTGCTTCTAACCGTGTCTGTACTCTCTTTCAAATGATTAATCATGTTTTTGTCCTCCTTTAATAATTCATCAAGGCTGACAGAATACAGGTCGCTTAAATTGATTACGCTGACAATATCGGGGTATGATTTATTGTTCTCCCAATTCGATATTGTCTGGCGGCTGACACCTATTTGCTCTGACACAAACTCCTGAGTCATGCCCGCTTTCATTCTCGAATTTTTAAGCTTGCTACCCACTTCCATCCTCATCAACCTTTCTGTCTTCATTTTATATCAAAGGAGATAAAAGTCTATCAAATTGCTTTTACATCAACAATTTTTCTTTGTCAAAATTCTTTTACATTGGTACTTTTCAGCACAAAACCTTAAAATGTTTGCTCTATTCCCCTATCTATTGCTGCAAATATAAAAGGCAGCCACGATAACAGCGGCTGCTCTTTTCTTTCTGAATCTCAACTGTCATCAACATTATAACAAGCTTATTCAGCGGTTTTAAGTCCCGCCGCAATAAGATTTTGCTCATGTTCCTCCGGTGTGCCGGCATAGTAATACTTTCCGTCTTTATCAACACAGAAGTAGAGATAGTCAACACCTGCAGGATTGAGCGCCGCTGTTATAGCATCAGACCCCGGACAGCATATAGGGCCTGCGGGAAGTGCTGCACAGCTATTAGTATCATAGTAATTATTATACTGATTCAGAACAGTCTCATCCTGTGTTTGAAGATAGGGTTTTACAGAAGTGTCAATATATGCAATAGTCGATTTCATTTCAAGCTTCATGCCCTGTGCAAGTCTGTTATGTATTATCGCCGATACTCTTGTCATATCAGCGGTATTGGTACACTCTCTTTGAATAATCGATGCTATTGTTATTACGTCATCAATGGTATATCCACGGCTTGCAATCTGATTGCGCATATAGGTAGTGATGCTGCTCTCCATGCTCCTAAGAAGCTTTCCGATTGCATCCTCAGGCTTTGAGTTTACTGTAAAATTATATGTTCCCGCACGCAGATACCCCTCAAGCTTAAACGCTCTGGTGGTCTTCTTTTGAGCCTCTATAAGAGGATAATATGTAAAATCAAAATTCTGAGCGGTATTCATAAGACTGCTGAATGAGGCTACACCGCTGGCATCAAGAATAGCAAACGCATCAACCATCGTGGCTCCCGCAGGAATTGTTACAGACACTGTCTTTTTAGGTGCCGCAGATGTAGTTTCTTCAGCCTTTGTCGGATTGTTCTGTGCCTTTGTTGTTTCGGCGTTCAAAATGTTGCTCTCTACATGCTGCAATAACGGATTGCTCAGATTATTCTCAGTCGTGCCCTGAGTGTCACTTTCAATCTCACCGCTTACAACCGGTACTTCGATTGTACCCGGATACGTATAATTGTGTGTTGTGTACTCCGTGGATTCATCCGAGCCGTCTGCACCGCCTCGTGAACACGCAAAAAAGCCCGACAGCACACAAAGCACCAGGCAAACACATATCAATGTTCTTATTGGCTTTTTCATTTCAAAATCCCTTTCGTGCATTTAAATGTCAATGCTCTATGTTTCTCTTATTCCCCGAACGGAATCTGCACAAACCGTTCGCAGACAACAAATCTTACAAAGTTGACCGCTTTTTCGCCGTCAAAGGTCCATCTGGTGAGTTCTGCCACACGTTCGCCGTTTTTAAGTTTTAACTGAGAACGTTCATTTTTATCAGCCTCACGCAGAACAATGCGCATATCCACACGTTCAACATTAACACCGTCGCTGCTGAGTATCGCATGAGCCAGCGATATTTCAGGTTTTAGAACTTTAACTATATCGTACAGCTCTTTTGTAAAATAGCTGTCCTCCATAGCTACCGCCTCGCCGCCTGCCAGACGCAGTCTGCTGATTCTGCCAACGGTCATATCAGTGTCCCAATGCTCAAGCAACTCCCCCGACGGTCTTTCAAGGCCCGAAGATATCACAACATTTCTGATTTCAAGACCCATTTTCTCAAGTGAGTAAGTAAACGAAATTATAGGTTCAAAAGGCGACAGACGCTTTTTGGCACACACAAAAGTTCCGACTCCATGCCGTTTGTAAATTACGCCCTCATGCTCAAGCTCCATTAGTGCTGCACGCACAGTGGCCCTGCCGACAGAAAGAGCTTCCATAAGCTCTTTCTCCGTAGGAAGCTTTGAATCAGGAAGATATTTGCCTGAATCTATCATCGCCGTTATATAGTTTTTAACCTGCAGATACAACGGCAGCCGACTCAGACCCTCCATAACTCAAAAAACCTCGCTTTCAATAAGGTCATACTATCGCATTTTAATCTTTTTTCGATACTTGACACTATTTTAATATAATGGTATAATTTTGTCAAGATGTTCGGACAACCGAACAAGATTTTTATTTCGGAGGAGCTAAAAATGGCTGACAGGCTCAAGAAGGTACAAAAGGCCCTTATAAAAAAAGACTTCACCGGTATTGAATGTACCGAAGTGCGAAACTGCATCCGTCTTGAAGGCGAAATGGACAATTGGACTGATATTGTCAAAGCAGGAAGAGCAGCCGCAAAATTCGGATACAAAGGTGTGCTCAACGACATATCTTTAAAGGGTTTTACCGAGCCTGCAATCAGAGCACCTAAAATCTCCGACCATTCCCTTGAGGGAACAACACCTGATGTTATGATAATCGGCGGCGGCGTTATAGGTTGTTCCATAGCCAGAGAGCTTACACGCTACCAGCTAAACGTTCTGCTTGTTGACAAAGAGAGCGATGTAGCCATGCAGGCATCCTCAAGAAACGATGGAATGATTCACCCCGGCATTGCTTCGCATCCCGGAACGCTGAGAGGTGAAATGAACGTTCGTGGAAATGAGATGTATACGCAAATTTGCGATGAACTCTCAATCCCGTTTGAGCGTTGGAGCAATCTCATTCTGTATTCGGAGCACTTTTTCGGATTTGCATCACGCTTCGTCTTTGCACGCAGACAGCGCCTGCTCGGAGTTGAAGGTCACAGAGTCAACCTTAAAAAGCTTCACGAAATCGAACCAAATATCACAGATAAAGCTATCGGTGCATTCGAATTTCCCTCTTCAGGTGTGCTGTCTCCCTATAAACTGACGGTTGCTTTTGCAGAAAACGCCGTCGAAAACGGGGCTAAAGTTTCACTCGACACGATAGTTACAGGCATGGACGTTGAGCAGGGTAAAATTACAGCCGTACACACAAACAGAGGAACCGTCCGACCCAAAGCTGTCATAAACGCCGCAGGTACATTCTGTGACAAGATAGCTCAGATGGCTGATGACCGTTTCTTCACTATACATCCGAGAAAAGGACACCTTGCAATACTTGACAAGAAACAAGGACCGCTCGTCCAACGTTCAATGGGTCTTATAGGACTATCTCAGGCTTTCTCAGACACCAAGGGCGGCGGCGTAATGAGAACGATAGACGGCAACGTTCTTGTAGGCCCTGATGCTTTCGAACAGCCGTACAGAGAGGACTTCTCAACTAAGCGTGAAAACATAGACAAGATGCTCGACAAGCATCTGCCGCTTATAAAAGGATTTTCAAAAGCCGACGTTATTACATATTTCGCAGGAGTGCGTGCGGCAACCTATGAAGAAGAATTCATTATTGAGGGCTCCGAAAGAGTACAGAACCTCATCCACGCAGCAGGCATTCAGTCCCCCGGACTTGCAAGCGCACCCGCAATAGCAGAGGAAATAACAAAGATAACAATTGACCGTCTCTCAAAAGTAATGGACGTTCATAAAAATGATAAATTCAATCCACGCCGTAGGGTAACCCCCGTCATGGCTAAACTCTCGCTCGAAGAAAAGCAGGCAGCAATCGAAAAGAATCCCGATTACGGTATTGTGGTTTGCCGTTGCGAGGGAATAAGTCGTGGTGAAATTATAGATGCCATAAATTCACCAATTCCCGCAACATCAATAGATGCAATTAAACGTCGCATAAGACCCGGAATGGGAAGATGTCAGGGAGGATTCTGTATGCCGCTTATAACAGGTATCATCTGTGAGCAGACAGGAATGAAGCCATCCGAAGTCACCAAGAGCGGTGAAGGCTCTCAGCTTCTTTTTGAGAAAGATGGGGTGAATGTCAATGCTTAAACTCAACTACGACGTAATCGTTCTCGGCGGAGGTCCAGCAGGTCTTGCAGCCGCAATCTCAGCTCACAAAAACGGTGCAAAAGTTTTAGTTATTGAACGTGAAAAAAAGCTTGGCGGAATCCTCAAGCAATGCGTACATGACGGTTTCGGGCTTATCTACTTCGGCGAGCGACTTACAGGCCCTGAATATGCAGGAAAATTTATAGGTGAATTTTTATCACTCGGAATTGATTATAAAATAAATGCATTCGTCACAGATGCAAAAAAAGACGATGACGGTTTTGAAATAACCGTTCAGAGCGCAGAAGGTATGCTCTGCTGTTCAACAAAAGCGGTCGTAATCGCCTGCGGATGCAGAGAGCGCACCTCTCGCCAGGTGTTCATCCACGGCGACAGACCAGCAGGAATATACACCGCAGGTACTGCACAGTACTATGTAAACATTCTCGGCCAGATGCCAACCAAGCGCTGTGTTATTCTCGGCAGCGGCGATATCGGTATGATAATGGCACGCAGACTTACTCTTGAAGGTGCGAGCGTCGAGGGAGTATACGAGATAAAAGATACCCCTGCAGGTCTTGCAAGGAACGTGCATCAGTGCTTAAGAGACTTTGATATTCCGCTTCACCTCTCAACTACCGTTACAAACGTATACGGAGAAAAACGAGTTGAAGCCGTAGAAGTATGTAAGGTTGACAAAAACATGAACCCCATACCTGAAACAGCCAGAAGAATTGAGTGCGATGCGCTTATACTGTCGGTCGGACTTCTGCCCGAAAACGAGGTTGCTCAAATGTTGGGAGTTCATCTTGACCCCGCCACAAAAGGTGCAGTCGTCGACCAAACACTTATGACAAATGTCCCAGGCGTGTTTTCGTGCGGAAATGCTCTGCATGTAAATGACCTTGTGGACTATGTGTCACGTAGCGGTGAGGATGCAGGAAAATCAGCAGCCGAATACTGTAAAAATTTATCAACAACGAGCAAAAAGATTCCCGTTGAATACGACAAATCAAAGTTTTTATATGTTGTCCCCCAACATTACAGCATTGATTACGACGCATCAATGACAATATATTTCAGAGCCAGAAGCGAATTCAAAAACCAAAGGGTATGTGTGCGCAGCGGAAATGTTGAACTGATAAACAAAAAGTTCAGAAACCTCACACCGTCAGAAATGGAAGTGTTGACGTTAAAAGAAACAAACGCTGTCGGCGACAAGATAACAATTACGATGGAGGATTGATAATATGAGCTCAACCGAAATAGTCTGCATCGTCTGCCCCAACGGATGCCGTTTAACTGTTTCTCAAAGTGACGGCGAGATAAGTGTACAGGGCGCCACCTGTAAAAAGGGTATAGACTTTGCAAAAACAGAACTCACAGCACCAACAAGGTCTCTCACATCAACAGTTGACACCGTCTTTTCCGATATGCCCCGCCTGCCCGTAAAAACCGAGGGCGAAATACCCAAAGACAAACTGCTCGATGCCATGAAGATAATACGCAACACAAAAGTCACAGAACGTCTTAAAACAGGCGACACCGTAATCAACGACTTATTTGGCACAAAAGTAATTGCCACTGCAGATATGAACATATAACGGAGGAAATATTATGAGCAAGAAAAACAAAGCTTTTATTCCCGACTGGTACCATGAGAAAGCACCTGAGAAATCATACCGTTCGATTCTCAAATGGGGTGACCCCGAAGCCTTTAAAGCTCCCAACTCAAAGCTCTATGAGCTGATGAAAGAAACCTTCGACATGACCGATGAGGACTTCAAAGAAAAGAAAGAAATGGGACTTGAAGAGGTCGATTTTGATATTCCTTGCAAATTAAGCGAAGAGCAGTTAGCCGCTTTTGAAGCAATCCTCGGCAAAGAAAATATCAGCACCGACAACTATGACCGTCTAAGCGTTGCCTACGGCAAGACCATGGTCGACCTTATGCGACTTCGCAAACACATTGTCGAAAATCTTCCCGATGTTGTGCTCTATCCCAGAAATAGGGAGGACATAATTCAAATTGTAAAATACTGCTGTGAGCAAAAAATCCCGGTATACGTATATGGTGGCGGCTCCTCTGTCACACGTGGTGTCGAGCCCGTTTGCGGCGGTGTTTCTCTCGATATGAGGAAGAACTTTAACAAGGTAATATCATTTAGTGAGCGCAATCAGACAATAACCGTCGAGGCTGGTATGAGCGGACCGAAACTCGAACAGACTCTCAACGATGCAGTAAAACTTTTCGGCGCCAAAAGAGCCTACACCTGCGGTCACTTCCCGCAGAGCTTTGAATACTCATCTGTCGGCGGCTGGACCGTCACCAGAGGTGCAGGTCAAAACTCCAGCTACTACGGAAAAATTGAAGATATCGTCATAAGCCAGGAATATGTCACTCCCGTTGGAATTATCAAGAGTGACGAGTTCCCCGCAAATGCAACAGGTCCGTCAATCGATGAAATTATGATGGGCAGCGAGGGCACTTTCGGTATTCTTACCCATGTTA
The DNA here is from genome assembly GCA_017407995.1 of Clostridia bacterium. Taxonomy (GTDB): domain Bacteria; phylum Bacillota; class Clostridia; order Oscillospirales; family Acutalibacteraceae; genus CAG-177. The sequence continues at coordinate 115,599 of JAFQVM010000030.1, forward strand.
CCCTCAGAATCTTCAAGTATATGCCCGAAAACCGCAAGAAGTTTTCCTACGTTTTCAAAGATTGGCAGAACGGCGTCGACGCCGCAAGAGAAATCATGCAGGGCGAATTCGGCTACCCGTCTGTTTTCCGTCTTTCCGACCCCGAGGAAACCTCTGTCGCCTTCCGTCTTTACGGTGTTGCCGACACAGTCATTGACAAGCTCCTTGTCGCAAGAGGATACAAGGACGGCGAGCGTGTTCTCATGCTTGGCTGGAGTGAAGGCGAAAAGAACTTCAGTAAGAACGTCGCCAAACAAATTGACAAAATCTGCAAGAAACACGGTGCTATGTATACAACGAGCCTTGTAACAAAGGGTTGGGAACATGGCCGTTTCAGAGACCCGTACCTCAGAGAGGATATGGGCGACTACGGTCTCATGCTCGACACACTTGAATGCTCCGTCAACTGGGATAACTTCATGTCGGTATATGAGAATGTACGCAAATTCTGTAAGAGCAGACCCAACACCATCTGCATGACACACATGTCGCACTTCTATCCGCAGGGCGCAAACCTCTACTTTATCTTCGAGGCAAAGATGAGTGAAATTGATGAGTACCTTGAATATCAGGGCGGTATCATGGACAACATTCAGAAATACGGCGCCGCCATGAGCCACCACCACGGTATAGGAAAGATGACTGCTCCGTGGCTCGAAGCTCAGATAGGCAAAAACGAGATGGCGATTTACCGCACACTCAAACGCCATTTCGACCCCGACAATCTTATGAATCCAGGCGGAACTTTGGGATTAGACCTGCCCGAAGACCAGAAGCGAGATTTTATAAACGAAAAGTAAAAACATAAAACTCACGGGACAGGAAACATTAAGTTTCCTGTCCCGTGTTATTTGTTAATGAACATATTAAACCGATACGTTTTGTGTAATGTCTTTTTTCTTGATTTCTATTTTGATTTCCTTGGGTTTGAAAACCACAGAGTCAAGCTTTGCCATCGCTTTATCGAACAAAATAGAAAGAAATACAGTTGTTATAAAGCACATACAGAAGAAATTAAGATTGTTATTTGCAAAGCCCAAACGGTTAAACACACTCATCGGTATTCTTTGAAGAATGTAGATACTGAAAACGTGCTTACCAAGAGATTCGAGAATAGTGTTTCCGATTTTGAGTTTCATAGAAACAAGCACTATAAGTATCATGAATGCGCATGCCCACACCCAGTAAATTGGTAGACCGAGCGCTTTATATTTTTGTCCAGTAACATACATTCCCAAAACAATGCAGAGAACTAAGAAATACATTATATTGTTTTTAGCAACAAATTTGTCTATCGCATTCTTAAAATATGCATACCACATACCAAGCGGGAAGAGTATAAGTGTATTGTAGCAATACGTCGGTCTTCCCAGCTTTATAAAAACAAACGTCAGCAAAACTGTCAGCGCTGTCATAGAACATAATGCAAGCACTTTTGATTTTCTAAAAATCAAGAACGATATAATCATCAGAATGTAAAGACTTAGTATCGCCGTTATGTACCAGGTTTCGTTGCCTATCCCCTTCCAAGTCGTCAATGCAATTAAAAAATCTTTAAATGTATATTCTCTGCCAATTGCAAGATTTACCAATGCATACAACAATATAGCTATATCAAAATGTAAAAGAAGCGACAAAAACCTATTTTTAAAAAGTCCTTTAATGTAGGGTGTTCCTTTTTTAAAGACAGAGCACATCATTCCGTAACCCGAATAGAACAAAAAGGTCACAACAACCAGCTGACCGAGATAGCCTTTCAAATCTGTCCACGCCCTATCTGTCGGTCCGTTAAGTGACATATATTGTGAAATATGGCTCATAAACACAACAACCACAAATATGCCGTTTATCGAGCCCGTGGTTTCTTTAGACATATAATCTCGGTTAAATTCACCGGGTTTAGAAAACTTTGCACCATACAGAAAAACAAATACAGCTGCAACAAGAACATATACCATACTGTCATCCTCTTTCCAATAGGATGACAACATTATATCACGAATAAAATCTGCAAGCAACAAAAATCGGCGGCAAGAATCCTTGCCGCCGCTTAATTTTAATCTTAATTTCCAAATGGATTGATATACTGTTCAAAACCTGTCGTTTCCTCAACAGATGAGCTGACTGTTCCCGAATCTTCAACCAGCTTTACTTTAACTTTAAATTCTGAAATCTTGTAGTTATTTGAAATTCTGCAAAGGGTCAAAGTCAGAGTATCGCCGACTTTTCCGTTGTCTATCATCTCAAGAAGCACGTCTGCAGTAGTCAAATCTTTGCCGTTGACCGCAATTATCAAATCGCCTACCTGTGCCTCTGTATTGGCAAGGTCGCTGTCAGGATTGATATCTGCAATTATCAATGAGCCTGCAGGCAGTCCCTTTATCTGCACTATCATGTTATACTGCTGACTTGAGCTGTTTGAATAATATGAAATTCCGAGCTTCGGACGGTTGGGAACTCTACCGTAAGCAATAAGGTTGTCAATTATCTCCTTAGCTGAAGAAATCGGTATTGCAAAGCCCATGAGCTCATAGTCACTGTCTGTTATCTTCAGTGAATTTATGCCAATGACCTGTCCGTACGAGTTAATGAGCGCACCACCGGAGTTTCCGGGGCTTATCGCAGCAGAGTGCTGCAAACACTCCATAGAGTAGCCAATTTCACTGCTGACAGGCCTTGAAATTGCGGAGACCATTCCGTGAGTGAATGAACCAAAGAACTCCATACCGCCGGGATTGCCCAGTGCATACACGGTCTCGCCGACCTTGAGTTTGTTCGAGTCGCCAAACTCAGCAGCAGTAAGTCCTGTAGCCTTTATCTTAAGCACTCCGATATCCGTACGCACATCGTATCCGACTATCTCGGCATCATACTGGGTGCCGTCATGGAGCTGAACAACAGCCTTGACACCGCTTCCGCTGATTACGTGTGCACATGTGATTATATAGGTGTGCTTACCGCTCGAGTCTTCACCCATGATAATTCCTGAGCCCTCGCCTGATGCAGCGCTGGAATGCTGACTGTAAACCACTATGCCTACATTGCTCGACTGTACTTTTTCATATATCTGCGTCGCAGTAAGGACGCCTTTCTCAGAAACATTTTGGGTGTCAGGCGTATCGCTTATATTAAGAGCCGCATCGCCTGTTACATTATCCGTATCGGATGTGCCGATGCCTGTTCCCGAATTTTCATCCTTTGTCGCCAACATATATCCCGTAATGCCTATTGCAATTATGACTATCAAAGCAAGAATGAAAAAGAAAATCTTTATACCCTTTTTCTTTGCGCCTTTCTTCTTTGAAGTCTGTGGCGGAACAGTATAAACCGTATTTTGAGTATATGCGGTGTTCTGAGCATCCGAATACGACGTTTGCTGCGCAAAAAACGGGTCGGCGCTGTAAACGGTATCAGGCTCTAACGGCTGAGTATTCTCCGTGTCCGATTCCTGAGGCTGGCTGTTATCAGTCTCATTATCGACAGCCTCTTCAAAATCTTGAAACTCTACCTCAAGGTCATTGTTATTATCATAGTTATTGTTGTCATTGTTCATGCAATAACCCTCCGAAATATCTTCGTTTAGCAAGATAACTCTTGCCACTGTATATATTTTGCACCAATGATATTACGATTTTTTGAACTGAGCGTAAAAACTTTAACTTTCATATTTTGTTTTTTATATGTTAAAAAATACGCAAGCTCGACTTTTTATCCTAACGGCAGCCAGAAAACAAACTGGGTAAAGTTGTTTTCTTCGCTGTGAACAGTGATTTGACCGCCATGCATATCGATAATCGTCTTGACGATATACAATCCCAGACCAGCTCCCTTAACATCAAAGCTTCTGGATTTATCGGTCTTGTAAAAACGCTCAAACACTTTGCCTATTTCTTCTTTGGAAATTCCTTTGCCGCTGTTCTTAATTGAAACTATTGTCTTTTCTGAATCCGCCTTTAGAGCAACCTCAATATATCCGCCCTTTTCGGTGAACTTCACGGCATTGTCTATAAGATTATAGATAACCTGGTTTATCATATCCTCATCAGCATAGATATTAAGGCTTCCTATATTGTCAAGGCCTCTAATCTCGATGGACTTTTCCTCAATTACACGTTCAAAGCCCAAAAGGGTTTTAAATATCATGGCGGAGATATCAAATTTCTTTGCATTGATATCAAGCTGACCCGCCTCAATCTTCGACATATTGAGCATACTCGTAACAAGACGTGAAAGTCTCTTGACCTCGTCAGAGACTACACGCAGATAGTATTTACTCTGCTCGTGGTCGATAGTGCCGTCAAGTATGCCATCGATAAATCCGCCTATGGTGGTCATCGGAGTTTTAAGCTCATGCGATACGTTTGCAACAAAGTTTCGTCTGGAGGATTCAATTGCAGAAAGTGCATTCGCCATTGCGTTGAACGCCGTTACAAGCTCCTCAACCTCATCCTCGTCAAAACGGCGAAGTTTTCGTTGGTACGGCACAGATATTCGGTGACTGAAGTCGCCGTTTGAATACTGCTTTGCGGCAGCCGACATCTCACGCAGAGGTTTCGTCATCTGGTACGTCAAAACATAGGTAGAAACAAATGCTATAGCCAATGCGAGCAATGCCGAGAACATAAACATCTTAAGTATACCCTTAATTGGCTCATGAAGCGAATCGGTATCCTGTGCCGCCACAACAACACCGACCATTTTGCCCGAAGCAATAACAGGCTCAACACTTACAAAGTGCGATGACTTATATACTCCGCCCAAATTGCCCGTGCTTGAAAATCCACCCTTTGCGGCCCGTTCAAGCACCGTTTTTGGAACTGTATAGCTGCTGTGGACTATACAATCGCCCGTATACAAAAGAAGGTCAGGCTGCCATATCTCTTTACAGTAGAGTACCTTGCCGTTTGCATCACAGACATATATATCTGCATCTATAGCTCCCGAAAGCTGCGCTATGGTGCTGCTTATAAGCATCATCGAATAACTGTCATTCTTTTCAAAGTAACCGCCCTCAACAAGTCTCGAAGAGGTCTGTGCTACATTTTTAGCATTCTGGGAAAGCAGAGTCGTTTTCTCTGTTGCCCAGTTTTGCGCAACAAATATCAAAAGAGCACTGCCGAGGATTGTAAAGCTTATGAAAATAATAATCGTTGTTATATAGAAAAAACGATGAAACAGTCCTGAGCGTTTAGTCCTCGACTCTTTCTTTTTAAAATTAAATTTTTTCTTCTGCGGCTTATCCATTTGAAAATCATTCCTTGGTTTCAAACTTGTAGCCTACGCTCCAGACCGTCTTGAGTTCCCACTTGTCCGAAACACCCTCAAGCTTTTCACGAAGACGCTTTACATGCACGTCAACCGTACGTGAATCTCCGTAATAATCGAAGCCCCATACTTCGTCGAGAAGCTGGTCTCTTGTAAATACCCTGTTCGGATTGCTTGCAAGATGAAAAATGAGCTCAAGCTCTTTGGGCGGAGTATCCACACGCTTTGAATCTACCCAAAGCTCATAGTTTGTAAGATTGATACGAAGCTTATCAAATTCGACCTGCTTAATCTCGCTCGATGAGCCTCCTGATGTTCTTCTGAGAACTGCCTTTACTCTCGCCAAAACCTCTTTGGCATCAAAGGGCTTTACTACATAGTCGTCAGCACCAAGCTCCAAGCCGAGAACTTTATCAAAAGTTTCGCTCTTTGCCGTAAGCATAATTATCGGCTTGTCGGAAAGCTTGCGGACCTCACGGCAAACCTGCCATCCGTCAAGCTTCGGCAGCATTATATCAAGCAGCATTAAATCAGGCTGAAACTCACTGAAAGTTTTAACTGCACTTTCGCCGTCATGTGTTATTGATACCGTATATCCGTCCTTTTCAAGATAGAGTCTGAGAAGTTCACAGATATTAGCATCATCATCAACAACAAGAATTCTTTCGTTTGCCATACTAATCTCCCCCTTATAGAGTGCATAAAATAAACGCTACCCTACTCATTTTCTTTATTATAAACCATTTTAAAACGGATGTTGTGAATGGCAAAATAACATTTTGTTACAAAATTTCTTTTTTATTCACATTTAGAGTGCGAGCATATCGGGTTTGACGCCGTCATCTTATTGATTTTAAAAGTCCGCCCTTTTCAATTATATTCTTAATAAACGGCGGGAAAGGCTCAGTCTGATAGCTCTCATTTTTGCTCAGATTTTTGATGACACCGCTGCCAAAATCTATCTCCAGCTCATCGCCCTGAGATATCCTGTCACATTCGGCGCACTCTAAAATCGGCAGACCGATATTGAGCGCATTACGGTAGAATATGCGTGCAAAGCTCTTTGCGATAACAGCAGAAACTCCCGATGCCTTTATAGCTATTGGCGCATGCTCACGTGAAGAGCCGCAGCCAAAATTATATCCTGCTACGATTATGTCGCCTGTTTCCACCTTGTTAACAAAATCCGCATCTATATCCTCCATACAGTGCGCAGCCAGCTCCTTTTCATCAAAGCTGTTGAGATATCTTGCGGGGATTATTACATCTGTATCAACATTATCGCCAAAAACATATGCCTTAGATTTGCTCATGATATTATTCCTCCGGTACTGTTATGTAGCCCTTTATTGCACTTGCAGCAGCAACATCCGGACTCGCAAGTATAACTTCGCTTGTGGGGTCGCCCATACGGCCGACAAAATTACGGTTAGTGGTTGAAACGGCACGCTCGCCCGCTGCCAGAACACCCATGTGACCGCCCAGACACGGACCGCAGGTAGGTGTACTGAATACACCGCCTGCTTCAACAAATATTTCAGCAAGTCCCTCACGTATACAGTCAAGATATATCTTCTGCGTTGCAGGAATCACAATAAGTCTTACACCGCTTGCAATTTTCTTACCCTTGAGAACTGCAGCCGCACGGCGCATATCCTCCATTCTTCCGTTGGTGCAAGAGCCGATAACGCACTGGTCTATATAAATTTTCTCGCCGAGCTCGTCAACAAACTTCGTATTTGACGGGAGGTGAGGCAGTGCAACAATAGGACGAAGAGATGAAAGGTCGATTTCAATAGTTTCATCATATTCGGCATCATTATCAGCCTCAAATACAACAGGCTGACGCTCTGTTCTGCCGTTTACGTATTCAAGAGTTTTATCGTCAACAGGGAATATACCGTTCTTTGCGCCGCACTCGATTGCCATGTTAGCAATTGCAAAACGGTCATCCATGGAAAGAGCTGCAACTCCCTCACCGCAGAACTCAAGTGAACGGTAGAGTGCACCGTCAACACCGATTTTTCCGATAAGATAGAGAATTACATCCTTACCGCTGACGTTTTTCGGCAACTCACCTTTAAGCACAACCTTGATAGCAGACGGCACTTTAAACCACGCAACTCCGCCTGCCATACCGGCTGCCATATCCGTAGAGCCGACACCTGTTGAAAATGCTCCGAGAGCGCCGTATGTACAGGTGTGAGAGTCCGCACCTATAGCACAGTCACCGGGGATAACAAGTCCCTGTTCCGGTAGCAACGCATGCTCTATACCCATTGCGCCTACATCAAAAAAGTTCTTGATTTTCTGCTCACCTGCAAAAGCTCTTACCTTCTTACAGTTGCCCGCAGATTTTATATCTTTATTTGGTGTGAAGTGGTCCATTACAAGAGCTATTTTCTCTGTATCAAAAACCTTATCAAAACCGAATTTCTGAAATTCCTGTATAGCAACGGGAGCAGTAACATCATTGCCGAGCACCAAATCAAGTTTTGCACTGATTAGCTGCCCCGCACGCACACTTTCAAGCCCAGCATGGGCAGCAAGTATTTTTTGAGTCATGGTCATTGCCATATATATCACTCCCTATAAAATTTCATTGACAAGTTTATACTCTATTGAGTCCACGAGTGCTATCCAGCTCGCCTCAATAACGTCCTGCGATACGCCTACCGTAGTCCAGATATCCGCCCCGTCGGTAGAGGTTATCAAAACACGCACGCTCGCAGCAGTAGCATCTTTCGGTTCCATAACCCGAACCTTATAGTCTATAAGTTTAAGTTCGCTCAGGCACGGATAAAACTCTTCAAGAGCCTCTCTTAACGCCGTATCAAGAGCATTAACGGGACCGTCACCGTCAGAAGCGGCAATCTTCACCTTGCCGTTGACGCTGAGCTTTATTGTAGCTGTCGCACTGTGGTTATTGTCATAAGGCAGCTCATCGAGCACCTTGTAACTGATAAGGTCGAAAAACGGCTTATACTTTCGGACAAGCCTGTGAACAATCAGCTCAAACGAAGAGTCTGCGCCCTCAAACTGATAGCCCTCATACTCTTTTTGCTTTAATATATCAAGAAGCTCCGAAACCTGCGGAGATTCACGGTCAAAATCAGGATAAAGCTTCTGTATCTTTTTAAGCACCGCCGCACGTCCTGTAACCTCAGACAGCAGAAAACGTCTGCGATTACCTACAGACTCGGGGTCTATATGTTCAAATGAACTGCGAATTTTCAACACTCCGTCTGCATGCATACCCGCCTTGTGAGCAAATGCGCTGCGTCCTACAAACGGTACATTCTTATGCAGCGTGACATTCGCAATTGAAGCTATCTTTATAGCCGAAGACGTCAGATTTTTAAGGTTCTCCTGTGGTATGCACTCATAGTCGGACTTAATCTGCAAATTAGGTATTATAGAGGTAAGACTTGCGTTTCCGCTGCGCTCGCCGAAACCTATAAACGTACCCTGAACATGCCTTGCTCCGCTTTTTACCGCCATCAAAGTACACGCAGTCGCCATATCCGAATCATTATGCGTATGTACACCTATCATACTTTCAGGGAAAAGTCCGCAAACTTCACTTGTAACCGCTCCCACAAAATCAGGAAACGAACCACCGTTTGTATCGCACAACGTAAGGCAGTCTGCTCCTCCTCTATGAGCAGCTTTCAGGCACTCAACCGCATAGCCGTCACCGTCAGACCAGCCGTCAAAAAAGTGTTCTGCATCAAATATTACATACTTGCCGTTGTCTTTAAAGAATCTGCAGGTCTCCTCAATCATCAAAAGATTTTCTTCAAGAGTTGTCTGAAGAACTTCTTCAACGTGCAAAGCTCTGCTCTTTCCGACTATCGACACACAAGGTGTGTACGCTTTCAGAAGCATAGCACAAGAAGCATCTTCCTCAACGGATATACCCTTTCGTCTTGTTGAGCCGAATGCCGAAAGCTTTGAGTTATTGAGTTTAAGCCCTGCGGCACGTTCGAAAAATTCCATCTCACGGGGATTGGATGCGGGATTTCCTGCTTCAATTATAGAAACACCTATCTCATCAAGCGCACGCACTATCTCAATCCTATCGTTGACAGAGAAAGATATACCCTCACCCTGTGCGCCGTCACGCAGAGTGGAATCAAGCATTTGTATAAATTTTCCGGTACCGTTGTTAAGCATAAAATCATCCTTTTACAGAAAACTTGAAGCTCGTTCTGCTTTTAAACTCTTCACCCGCTGCATATACGCAGTTGGGAAATTCAGGTCTGTTGGGCGAATCGGGATAGTACTGCGTTTCCAGACAAAAGCCTGCATGCTTACCCATCTTTGTATCTCCCTTGCCCGGTACGTCCTCAAGAAAATTACCTGTGTAGAGCTGAACACCCGGCAAATCCGTAAACATCTCCATATATCTTCCGCTTTCAGGGTCATAAACAGCTGCGGAGGCCTCGCCTGCAATATTATCAAGGCAGAAGTTATGGTCGTAACCGTTTCTGCAGTTTACAAGCTGTTCATCGTTATCCAATATATCTCTGCCGATAGCTTTCATCTCTCTGAAATCAAAAGCTGTGCCCGTAACATCACGAAGCTCACCTGTCGGTATACTGTCGGTATCAATGGGAGTATATCGGGAAGCTCTGATGAAAAGCTCCTGTGAAAGCACGTCCTTGCGGTCAAATCCGCCAAGGTTAAAATACGCATGGTTAGTGAGATTTATGGGCGAAGCCTCTGTGCAGGAAGCCTTATAGTCTATCGAAAGCTCGTTATCATCGCTGAGAGTATATATAACCTCTGCCGTCATAACCCCCGGGAATCCGTTTGAACCCTCAGGACTTGTATAAGCGAGAGAAAGAGCGTTATCACCCTTAATCTCTGCAGTCCATACAGCATGAGAAAACTCTCCGCCGCCGTGCAGACAGGTTATACCCTTCTCATTTTTTGTCACACTGTATTCCTTACCGTCCACGGTGAAACGCCCGTCGCAGATACGGTTTGCATACCTGCCGACAATCATACCCTGATAGTCGGTACGCTCAACGTGACCCTCTATATCATCAAAACCAATAAGTATATCTTTAAAATTACCGTTCCTGTCGGGTGCAAAAAGCGACTGCCATGTTGCACCGTAAGTAATAACGCTTGCACTGACACCGTTTATATTTTTTATTTCATATATGTCAATTTCACGCCCGTCAGCGAGTGTTCCGAACAGTTTTTTGGTTACCATAAAACAACATCCCTCTCATTATACTAATTCATGATAAATTATACCTTTTCAATATACAAGTGTCAAGAAAAGGCTTTGATATACTTTAATTTCTGCTTGATTTTTCAGCTCTAACCCGAAACCCGAATTAACATCACAATATCCTTTAAGAGCAAAGTGACAGAGTCGCTCAAAAAAATCAACAGTTGGTTTTAAATTGGTGGTATAATGAGTTAAGTTTTTTCTCGAAAAATATCAAAAATTGCAGTTTTATGGTATAATAAATATATCTTTTAAAGGGAGATAAAAAAATGAAGAAAAATACTTTTAAACGTTTAATGTGCGTTATTATTGCAGTAACCATGCTCTGTTCGGCTTTTATCACAACAGCTGCTGCTGCAACAAAGTGCAACTGCGGACACACACCCGTCATTTTAATTTCAGGCTTTGGCGCAACAACCCTTGCCCAAAAGCAGGATGACGGCAGTCTTAAAGCGGTGTTTCCGCCTGAGCTGTCCCAAATTCTTTCCCTGGTTGGCAAAAACTTAGGCGGTATTCTCGGCGGCATAGCAAATCTTATAGGCATCTATGAGGACGGCAACATCGAGCCTCCGCTCAGAGATATAATAACCTCAATATTGGAACCGTTGCGCATGAATGACGACGGTACATCCTGTTATGACATAGTGCCTATTATCAGCGGTGCAAAAGGCACAAGCCTTGAGGCATTCACCAAGAACGACCAGTTAAACTACGTCCCTTATACCGGCTCCGAGTTTCTTGACATGGAGATTATCGGCGAAAAAATAGGCGACGACCACGTATTCAACTTCCTCTTTGACTGGCGTTTAAGCCACGCAGAAGCAGCCGCTCAGCTCAGAGATTACATAAAGGAAGTTCTCGAACTCACCGGTCATGACAAAGTCAGCATATACAGCATCAGTCAGGGCGGTCTTGTTCTCGGCCAGTATATGTACGACTATCCCGATGACAACTATATTAACCGTGCGATTTTCGACACTCCTCTTCTCGAGGGCAGTGACCTTATCACCGACCTGTATTCAACTGACTCCCTTGCATTAAACCTTGCTACAGCTCTTGAAATCGTCGGCAATATCTTCCACACAGAGTTTGATTTATCGTTCATCACGAAAATACTCCCTGCAGACGGTGTAAACAGTATTGCCGGTTATGCACTCCAATCCATGATTCTGCCATCAGTCATCAACATCCCCGCTTTCTGGGAGATGTGTTCACCCGAAAGCTACGAGACGCTCAAAGCGATATATCTCGACAATGAGAAAAACGCAGAGCTTATAAAAACAATAGAAAATGTCAAAAACGGCTTTATGTCACACATTTCAGAAACCCTGCGTGCTCAACAAAACAAGGGTGTTGCCGTTTCAATAAAGGCCTGCTCAGGTGTACCGCTTGCCAGCGGCACTATCGATAACAGCGATGGCATTGTAAACCTCAAATATTCCTGCGGCGCTACATGTGCACCGTTTGGCAAAACTTTCAGTGACAGCTATACACAGGCTGTCAACACAGGCAAAAACAACATCTCTCCCGACAGGACAATCGACCTCTCAACAGGATATCTGCCTGAGCGCACATGGATTGTCAACCGCCACTATCACGGACAGGCTGAATGGGACCCGAGAACATACGATTTGCTCATGGAGCTTCTCCTGACCGACAACATCAAAGATGCTTACTCGCATATTGAATATCCTCAGTTCATGGAGTCAATGGCACCTACAAGCGATGTCATCGTCATGTTCAAGTGTACTAACTCGTCTTTCCTTCCAACGCTTTCGGAGCGCTCCTTTAAGGGTAACTCCATAATAGTCAAAAATCTCTCAAAAGAGGATAAAATCAGCATCAGCAACATAACCGTTACAAACGGCTCACTTAAACTAAATGCAGTTTATCCGTTTACACTTGAAGCAGGAGAGTCAGTTGAGATAGGCTTTACGGGAGATATTCCCACCTCGGATGTATATGACAGCATTGACGTCACGTACCGCCGTGTATCGCTTACAGCCAAAGAAAAGACTCGCTCTTTCGGTATCACTTTAACAGATGATTACAGCGGTAAAACAGAAACCGACCTTACACCGTCGTTTGTTATCACAACAGTTCAGACTTTCAAATATGCAGTAAAGATTTTAGAAAAAATTACGGCAATTATTTCAGCTATCAGCAATGCCCTGTAACAGCAAGAACCCCACCGTTAATCGGTGGGGTTCTTTTTTTGTTTATTAATTAATAGTTCTCTTTTCTAATCTCAAAGTATGCCTGCGGATGTGCGCAAGTGGGACATACCTGGGGAGCTGCTTTGCCTACGTGGATATGTCCGCAGTTTCTGCAAACCCATACAACCTCTTCGCTGCGTTCAAAGACTATACCGTCTTCAAGATTCTTAACAAGAGTGTTGTAACGCTCCTCGTGCTCTTTCTCAATCTTAGCAACAAGCTCAAAGAGAGTTGCTATTCTTGTGAAGCCCTCTTCTCTCGCTACTTCGGCAAACTCCTTGTACATCTCTGTCCACTCATATTTCTCGCCTGCAGCAGCATCAAGAAGATTATCCTTAGTTGAAGGAACAGCGCCGTCATGAAGCTCTTTGAACCACATTTTTGCATGCTCTTTTTCGTTGTCGGCTGTCTCTGTGAAGATTGCCGCTATCTGCTCATAGCCTTCCTTCTTGGCCTTTGATGCATAATATGTGTACTTATTTCTTGCCTGCGACTCGCCTGCGAATGCAGCCATAAGATTGGCTTCTGTTTTGCTTCCTTTAAAATCCATAGTGTTTATACCTCCTGTTTTTTTAATCGCACAGAAATGCTCTGTACAATTATTTTAACATAGTTTTCCTCTTAATCAAGAGATTATTATGAAAAATCTGTAATATTTTTTCGTATGTAATCTACAAAAGTCTTGTAGATATCAAAGCTTTCAACAGCCTTCGAGTAATCTTTGTCAAGTTGCTCTATTCTCGAATTAACGAGAGAAGTCTCCTCATCATCGGGGTCATAAGCTCCGTACTCCTCTTCAAAGGCCGCAACTGCCAAGGACGGAAAGAGTTCCCTCACACCCTCTAATGCCACAGGAGTAAGCGGAGCACCGTTGCATTTAAAGAATTCACTGAGTCCTTTCTGAGAATCTTCTGCAAGATAGTACAGTGCATATATACGTTTTTGAGGCTCGGTCAAGCCGTCGAAAGCCGCCTCCATATCTTTCTGATTTTCAAGATTTTTCTGAATGTTAAGTGCTATACCGTCAAAAGCTCTTTTGGGGTCTGCGGCAGAGAGTTTTGCGTCATCAAAATCTTTAAACTCCTTTAAAACACCGTTCTCATACTCCATGCGTTTCATCTGTTCTTCACGTATTCTGTTAGCCTTTACAGATGCCTTCCATGCCTTACTTATTACCCAGCAGGTAAGTACAATCAATGCAATTAACAACACTGTGAAATACCAATATTCTTTAAAAGCCTCAAGCATTGTCTTTTTCCTCCTGAAGAAGTTTATAAATATCTCCCTTTTTAAATCCGCTGAGCTTCGCCGCCCTGCGTGCCGCCTCCGATGGCGGACAGCCATCCTTCATCAATTCATGTGCGGACTCAACAGCCTGTTCAAGAGTCATATCTTCCTCTTTTTCGAGCGGTGCACCTGCAATAATAAGCACAATCTCACCTTTAAGGTTCTCCTGAGAATACCTACATGCCGCCTCGCAAAGAGTGGTTCTTATAACCTGCTCATGAATCTTGGTTATCTCACGCACTATTGCTATCTCCCTGTCACCTAAAGCGGCGGCAAGGTCACGCAGCGTTGCCGCAAGCTTATGCGGTGCCTCATAGAAAATCATTGTCCTATGCTCTTTCGCTATGCTCTTAATATGCTCTGTACGGCTGACCTTATTAACACTCAAAAAGCCTTCAAATGTAAATCTGCCTGACGGCATACCCGATATCGCCATTGCCGTTGCAAAAGCCGTCGGGCCGGGAACAGACTCCACTTTGACACCCTGCTCGTGGCACATACGTACCAAATCTTCACCTGGGTCGGAGATTGCAGGCATACCCGCATCTGTCACAAGTGCACAAGTCTCGCCGCTCAAAAGTCTCTCTACAATTCGTGGACTCATCTCATATCTGTTGTGCTCATGGTAGCTTACAAGCGGCTTTTTTATATCAAAATGATTGAGCAGCTTTAACGTAACTCTCGTATCTTCTGCGGCTATAAAATCGCACTCCTCAAGAGCCTGCAAAGCCCTGGGCGACAAGTCACCGAGATTGCCGATAGGCGTTCCTACAACATATAAAACAGCACTCATTTATTCTCCTCCCGACGCAAAGTGTTCACCGAGCGTTCACGCTCATAATCAGCATACAAAGCCTGCATATACTCTGAATATGTCGAATCAGATTTATATACATTCAACTGCGGTTCCACAGTTATACCAGGCTTTGCGCCTCGCTTGCCCTCAACAAGCACCAGCCACGGTGCGGAACCATCTTTTTTGGAAACTGTACGCAAACGTTTAGGCTCAATGCCGAACTTACTCATACAGCACATCAGCTCACACAGTCTCTCAGGTCTCAGGCACACACAAAATCTGCCGCCAAACCGCACAAGCCACGAAGCCGCCTGACACATATCCTCAAGTGAACACATCAATCCGTGACGTGCAACAGCAGCCGCATCACCGCTGCTGACGATTCCTGCGCCCTGTGCTTTGTACGGAGGGTTCATTGTCACAACATCAAAATATCCCGCAGGCAAAAAGTCCTTTACATCTCGGATATCACGATTGAAAATCTCCACTTTGCCGACAAGCCCGCTCACATCTAATGCCTGTCCGAGTTGGGCGCAGGCTTTGGAGCTTATCTCAATAGCAGATATGGGATTTATAAGATTTTTTCTGCACCAAAGTAGCGGTATTATTCCACAGCCTGTACCCATATCACAGCACTTATCCCCCGCTGACGGTGCGGCAAAATCCGCAAGCAGCAGGGCATCCGTACCAAAACCGTGTTCCTGAGAAATAACCGCAGTAACACCTGAGCCGAGATTTTCAAGACGTATATCGTCCATAAAGTCCTCCAAAAATTATCTTATCTCTTTATCCATGTAGACTCTTGAGCCTGTTGCGCCCATTTGCCCCTGATATTTTCCGTTATACGGATTAATTGCACGCTCATCCATTTTTGCAAACACAAGCTGACCTACTCTGCGGCCCGCTTTAAGCTCGATTGCACAGCGATTTGCATTGAAAAGCTCAAGTGTTATTTCTCCCTTAAAGCCAGGGTCTACCCATCCCGCATTCTGTATAAATAATCCCATTCTGCCCAAAGAGCTTCTGCCCTCCACAAAGGCGGTTAAATCATCGGGCAGTTCAAAATACTCCATGGTAGTCGCAAGCACAAACTGACCGGGAAGAATAACGTATGTATCTGTTTTTATTGTTTTATATTTAATCTCACTCTCCAACGTGATTATTCCGTTAGATGAGTCCTCGACCACGCTGAACGTATCTCCCAATCTCACGTCAACACTGGCAGGCTGAATTTGCTCAATTTCCAACGGAGAGACAGTAAGAGTTTTATCTTCTAACATTTTTATAATAGTTCTGTCTGACAAAATCATACAAACACGCCCCTTTCACATATACTCCAATTATAAACTCACAGCGGTTTTTTGTAAACAAAATCCTAATAAAAAAGCCGGGGCTGCACAACGTGCAACCCCGACGTTTTTTTGATGTACTTACTGCTGGGGAGCGGATACCGGACAAGCACCTGCACAAGCACCGCAATCTATGCAAGTATCAGCATCGATAACGAACTTGCCGTCACCCTCGGAGATAGCTCCTACCGGGCACTCAGCCTCACAAGCGCCGCAGGAAATGCAGTCATCAGTGATATGATAAGCCATAATTCTAACCTCCTTAATTAATCTTCCTTTATTGTATCACATAATATTTAAAAATCAAGTACAAAATATATGGGTTTACAAATAAGCTTAAGCCTTCCTTATAGCCTTGATAATTGCGCTGATTTTCGGCGGAGTACCGTAAAGCAGAACGCCTACTCGGTAAATCTTCGCAGAGACAACTCCTATGCCTATCACTGAAGCTATCAGAATCGCAATTGATATCGCAATTTCATAAACAGGCACGGTAGTCATTACAACACGTGCAAACATAACCATGGGAGATGTAAACGGAATATAGGAACAAACTTTTATTAACGTAGTATCAAAGTTTCCTGTTCCCATAGACACCATAACCACTATAAAACCTGCAACAAAAATCAACACTATGGGTGTTACCGAGGTGTTTATATCCTCAAGCTTAGAGGCTGTTGAACCAACAGCACTAAACATAAACGCATAGATTAAAAATCCGAGAACGAAGAAAACAAGCATATATATAAGCAAGTCAACGGGCATATCAAACAGCGACTCTATCATGTCTGCGCCTTCCCAATATGACTTATTGATATTGAAGAACAACAGAGCCGAACCAAATATCGAAACAAGTTGCACAAATCCCGCTGTGCATGAGGCTATAACCTTACCAAACATCATACTCACAGGGTTTGCACTTGTAATCAAAAGCTCCATGGCACGGGAACTCTTTTCGGTCGCAACATTGTTTGCAACCATCTGACCGTAAAGAAGAATCACCATATACAACGCCATAATCATAATGTACGTATATAGATAATTCTGAAATTGGTCCTTGCCGAGTGTCTGCGTCTCGTGCTGAATCTGAGCACTCAGGACCTCTTCTGCCTGCTCTGCCGATATTCCGTTGCCCACCATGAATCCCATTCGGTAGACGCTTAAAAGCACCTCATCGGCTATCTGTGTATTCATATCCATCATCGAAAGGTTGTTTACATAGTATGTATACTCTGTAGGATTGCTCATAACAAACGCACATTCCGCATCACCCGAAACAATGCGCTCTTTTATATCATCAACGCTGCCCTGCGCCGCTTCAACCTTGTAGTCCAAAAAAGACGCTGAGAAAATCTCCGAAACATATTCTGCATTTTCTCCCGCAACAAGCATTACAGGCAATTCTTCAACATCTTCATAAGACTCAACGTTTGTTGAGTTATCTTCTTTATCAAAAGTTTCACTGATTCGGGGGAAGAACATAACAACAGTAATAGCCAGCACAAAAAACAAAGTGATGCCTACAAATACTTTGTTCGTAAAATAGTTTTTTAACTCAAATTTAAGTATTTTTCCAAACTGTTTCATTATGCACACCTCCTATTCCTGATGTCCTGCATACTCAACAAATATATCGTTGAGCGACGGTTCAAACACTTTTACCTCATCGATATCGTAGCTTTCGACAAGACCTTTCATTACGGTCTGTTTGTCATCGGGAGAATCAAGCGTAACAATAAGCTCTCCGTTTTCTGTAACAGCACAGTTTTCTCCAAAGCTTTCGGCAATCTCAGCTGTCTGCTCAGACCTTATCACAAGACGGTCTCTCGGATAGTTTCGCTTGATTTCATACAAATCTCCCGAAAGGACAACCTCTCCTCCGTTTAATATCGCAATACTGTCACAAAACTCCTCTATGTAGTTCATCTGGTGACTTGAAAAAAGTACAATTTTGCCCTTTTCTATTTCTTCCTTGACGACATCTTTCAAGAGCATTGCGTTTACAGGGTCAAGACCCGAAAAAGGCTCATCAAGTATTACAATCTGCGGGTCATGGGCAAGGGCTGTAATAAGCTGTATTTTCTGCTGGTTTCCCTTTGAAAGAGTATCAAGACGCTTGTTGCGGTATTCGGTCATGCCGAGTCTTGCAAGCCATCGGTCAACAGACTTCACTGCATCGCTGCGTTTCACACCGTTAAGTTCTGCGAAATACACAAGTTGGTCAATAATTTTCTTTTTGGGATAAAGTCCACGCTCTTCGGGAAGATATCCGAATTTAACCTTTTTATAATCAATCGGTTTTCCGTCAAGCAAAACCTCTCCGCCGTTTGCAGGGAACACATTCATCAAAATACGAATAGACGTTGTTTTTCCAGCTCCGTTTCTGCCGAGCAGGCCAAATGCCTGACCGCCCTGGGCACAGAGCGATACACCCTTAAGAACTTGCTTTTCGCCAAAACTTTTTTCAATGTTTTTCAGTTCTAATACCATAAAAGAAACCTCCGCAAAAAAGTGCGTAGCCAAGACGGCTACGCACCAAAATGCAGCCGTCCTACGCCGCATCAAATTTATCCTTCAATATCCTTAAATGCTTCCATCTCAGAACGATTTACCTTTATCTGAGCATCTTTAATAATCTTAACCTCACGGCGACCGAAAGTATGGGGAGCCGCCTCAGGACATCTGTCAAGCCTTACCTTGAGCACACCCGAAATAAGGTTTGTCTCAACTACGACACCCTTACCTTCGGGAGTATCAACTATTGCGCCCTGCTTTGGCGTGATTTTGAGCAGATGCTCATAGGTATCCTGCTCATATTTCAAGCAGCACATCAGCCTGCCACAAGTTCCGCTGATTTTAACAGGGTTGAGGGACAAGCCCTGCTCCTTTGCCATTTTTATGGACACAGGCTGGAAATCTCCGAGAAACGTACTGCAGCAAAACGGTCTGCCGCACATGCCCAAACCTCCGAGCATCTTAGACCCGTCACGCACGCCTATCTGCCTTAACTCAATGCGTGTACGGAATACTCTTGCAAGGTCCTTTACAAGCTCACGGAAGTCAACACGGACATCCGAGGTGTAATAGAACAGTATCTTGCTGCCGTCAAAAGCGTACTCAACATTGACAAGCTTCATCATGTCAAGGCCGTGTTCAGCAATTTTCTCAATACAAATATCAAAAGCTTCCTGCTCTTTTACACGGTTCTCGCTAACTACCTTTAAATCCGCCTCTGTTGCCCTGCGAACAACCTTTTTTAGCGGTTTTACTATCTGAGAATCATCAACATCACTGTTTTCAAGAGCTATCTCACCGCACTCGATGCCTCGCACAGTTTCAACTATAACATGGTCGCCCTTTTCAAATTTATCGTCTACAGGGTCGAAATAGTAAACCTTTCCGACCTCTCTGAATCTAACTCCGACTACTCGAGCCATTTGTTTCATCCTTTCGGTATATCTTTATCTGCCTGATGCCCGACGCATGTCTGCACATAGGCGGGTTATAAGCAGGTTATAATTTTCGTTCCTGTCGATGGATTGAGAAATATCTCTCAAACAATCCATCATTTTCATCAGCGACACAGTTGTCTGAGAAGCAGCAAGCTTTTGTGCTTGTTGAGTATATTCACCCTCACAACTGCCGCCCGACTTTAAAATCACCGCTAAACGGAAAATCTCCTCAAGCTCAGGCAAGACCGCACGAAGCAGAGCCTTGTCCTTTTCAAAAACAGACGTAGCGCTCATCAGAGAAAACTCGTTTGCTTCAGGCAGGGCATCGGCAAAAGCCTTAGCTGCCGCAACAGCCTCCTCATCGACCTTTCTGCCTCCGCCTTGCGAAAACACAACACAGCGGGACAGTACCGTCTGTAAAAATGCATTTCTGTCAGGAGTCAGCAGCAAAAAGCAAACCGACTCAGGTGGCTCCTCTAAAATTTTAAGCAGCGCATTCTGCGCCTGAGCAGACATATTGTTTGCGTTTTCCAATATATAAACCTTGCGCTCAGCCTCATTGGGTACGATATATGCATCGCTTCTGATTTCACGCACGGTTTCCACCTTGAAGCTGTTGGGCGTATCGCCGCCTGTAAAAACACGTATATCAGGATGACAGTCCGACCTGGCTTTCATACATCCCAAACACATTCCGCAAGGTTTTTCACCCTCACCCGTGCAGACAAGCGCCGTAGCAACGCAAACAGCAGTAAGCTTTAACCGTTCGGAATCCTCATCCTCAAAAATTGAAGCATGGGGAAAACGCCCTGAGCTGACAGCACAGCTCAGAGTTTCTTTAAGAGCATCGGATACAGAAAGCTCATCAAAGCCCATATGCTTCCCCCATAAGTTTCTTAGAGTTTATAAAACTGGTCGACGTCCAGCACGAACACAGTAGCACCGCCTACCGTAACCTCAACAGGTGCTGTCACAAAGCTCTCCGCCACATAAGACGGTGAAGGCGTCACAAACTGTGCTCTCTTAGAACTGAACTTTCTTATTATATCAATAAGACCTTCAAGGCGTTCTTCTTCAACACCTATGAGCAGGGTAACATTTCCCGCTTTCAAAAAACCGCCTGAGGTTGAAAGCTTTGTAGCACTGAAACCGGCTTGTGTTATCTCACCGAGGACAGTATGGCAATCATCATTGCTTATTATCGCTATTACTAATTTCACAAAAGTCACCCTTCCTCTCTTTTAAGACTGCTGATTTCTCAGTCTTAGTTTAATTAATATGTATCATATTTTTTATTATAATGTATTTCGTTTTATTTTACAACTTTTATATTAAAAATCCCATAACTTAAAAGCTGAGAAACCTCATTTTTTCCTATTTTCTCACCGGGCATAACCACAGGTATAGCCGGCGGACACGGACAAAAAACCTCCGCCGCAACTCTGCCGACACTTTTTTCAACGGGTACGCTTTCGCTCTGTGAGAGCAGAGCTTCACGTGGAGATATAACCTTTTGCGGCAGTGCAGCTCTTACCAACACGCTTTGAGCGGGCTCACGTTTTTCGTTGCATATTTTTTCAATTGCTCTGCTCAGCACATCAAAATCCTCTTGTGTATTCATGACAGAGGGAATGAGTATCACCTTACCCTGACCCGCATATTCCGGCTCGACTCCGTTCAGACGCAACAGCTCGCCAAACTCACCGTCTGAAAAACCAAGCATCGATGTATCAAAGGCTATTCTTGCAGGGTCACAAATCCCCTGCGCAACGGCAAGACCCATCTCAGCACACAAGTCTTTTATTTTGTTCACTCTCCCGACAAGCACCTCTATTTG
The DNA here is from genome assembly GCA_017407995.1 of Clostridia bacterium. Classification (GTDB taxonomy): domain Bacteria; phylum Bacillota; class Clostridia; order Oscillospirales; family Acutalibacteraceae; genus CAG-177. The sequence continues at coordinate 137,085 of JAFQVM010000030.1, forward strand.
CTCCCTGCCGTTTTCACATAAGAATGCACGTGCAAGGTCAAGAGATATCATTATCGGATACGACGGACTTGTTGAGCCGAACAACGCCATTGCCTGACGAATGTCGGGCACAAAACGACTGTCGCAGACCTGCAGCCATGCTCCGCCTGTCATAACAGGCAGCGTCTTATGTGCTGAATCAGCGCTCATCGCTGCGCCCAAAGACGTGGGTGACATATCCTCTTTCAAAAACTTCAAATGCGCTCCGTGTGCATTATCAACTATAAGCGGAACACCGTGTTGTTTTGCCACTTCCGCTATGCCTTTAATATCGCTCATCACTCCGAAATAATCGGGCGATGTTATGTAGACTGCACAAGCATCAGGATTAGCTGTTAATGCATCGCACACAGCCTGCGGTGTAATTCTCCCCGAAAAAGCTTCGCCTGCGCTGTCGTCAGGAAGAATCCAAACGGGCTCTATACCGAGCAGCGCCATAGCATTAATTGCGCTTCGATGCACCACTCTTCCGCAAACAACCTTACCGCCATGCGGTGCAACCGCTCTGAGCATTGCCTGTATGCACAAAGTACAGCCTCCGGCACTCATAAAAGTAGCAGCCGTCCCAAAAAGCTCAGATGCAAAAACCTCTGCCTGTGCAGTAGCACCCTCGCCGTCAAAGAGACTGCCTGTATCGGGAATCTCGGTAACATCAAGAGTCTGCATCTCACTGAGCGCAGCAAGCGGCTCCGCCACACCCTTATGAGCAGGCATATGCATCGACACCATATTCTTTTTGTTGTGAGCTTTCACCGCATCGTAAAGCGGAGCTTTCATAATGTCACCTCATATGATATATAGCGTTTCTATTGTACCAACAAGCGGCGTTTTCGTCAAATAAAAGTCGAGCGGGAGACTGAATCTCCCGCTTTTTTTATATAACATTAACTTGTATACCCTTGAGAATATCAAAAGTCTCTGCGTTAAGTTTTTTATCAAAGGAATCGGTAAGAGAGGTATCGACAGTAACTTTTGCTTCGGGCAGCGCAGTCTTTGCAAGCACTGCATTCGACAAAACACAGATATTTGATACCAGCCCTGCAAGCTCCACCTCGTCATAGTTGCCCGCTCTCAAATACTCTGCAAGCTCCCATGAGCCGAAAACAGGCTTTTCAAATATCTTGTCGCCGTCTTTAACAGCCTTAGCTGTTTTGCCGTATAGAGCGTGGCCCTCAGTACCCTTTACGCAATGCACAACAGGCAGATTGCTACCCTCCTGAGTGTCGAGATAGTTCTCTGCGTGTGTGTCGAGAGTAAACGCCACCTCATCGCCTGCCAAACGGTACTCATCTATACGCTTACATATTTTCTCATCGAGCAGCTCAGCGCCCTCAAAACCTAATGCACCGTTGACAAAATCCACCTGGTAATCTACCACAACAAGAATACGTTTCATAATAAACTTCCCTTTCTCATTTAGTTTAATAAGTCCTTGAGAATCTCCGTAACAGTTTGTGCGGGAGCTTGTCCCCGCAACGCTTTCATGCTCTGACCGATAAGATATTGCAACGCCTGAGTTTTTCCGCTCTTATATTCATTGACACTCTTCTCATTATCTTTAACTACAGTCTCAACAGTTGCGTATATAGTATCGGTATCAGTTACAAGTCCAAGGTTGTTGTCTTCGACATACTCAGCAGGGTTAATATTCTCCTCAAACACCTTTTCGAAAACCTTTTTAGCTGTACCTCTGTTTATTTTGCCCTTTTCAACCATGAGTATAATCTTACCGAGCGAATCGAAGTTGAAATCCATGTCCTCCGGTTGCTTTGCGCTGTCATGCAGAAGCTTTAATAAATCTACCAATATCCAATTAGCAGCTTCCTTTGCATTGCCGCAAACCTCATATGTGCACTCAAACAGCTTTGCCAAATATACTGAGCCTGCAATAATTTCCGCATCATGGTCGGTAAGACCTAATTGCGTATAACGCTCAATTTTTTTGTCGGGCAGTTCGGGTATCGCTGCACGTGTCGCATCTATCTGCTCTTGGCTTATCACTACAGGCGGAATGTCGGGCTCAGGAAAATATTTATAATCCTGCGCCTCCTCCTTTGAGCGCATGGCATAGCTTTGGCCCTCACTGTCATCCCATCTGCGGGTTTCCTGTATGACCTTTTCACCCTTTTCCAGCAAGGCTATTTGACGCTCGCTCTCAGCCTTTATTGCTCTTGCAATAGCCTTAAAGGAGTTCATATTCTTCATTTCGGTACGCACTCCAAGTTCGAATGAGCCAACAGGACGAACTGACAGATTTATATCAGCCCTGAGAGAGCCCTCCTGCATCTTGCAGTCCGAAACGCCGATATACTGCAATATCACACGCAGCTTTTCAATGTACTCGACTGCCTCCTCAGCACTTCGCATATCAGGCTGGCTGACTATCTCCAAAAGAGGAACACCGCATCGGTTATAATCCACGAGTGTATTTATTTCATCCGCATCATGAATAAGTTTTCCAGCATCCTCTTCCATGTGTATCTCTTTTATGCGTATTTTTTTACAAGTTTCGCTCTTTCCTATTTCAATAAAACCGTCGTGACAAATCGGAAGGTAGAGCTGCGAGATTTGATAAGCCTTTGGCAAGTCAGGATAAAAATAATTTTTGCGGTCAAACTTGTTGCAACAGGCAACTTCGCAGTTCAATGCCAAACCCGTACGCACAGCAAAGTCCACAACTGCACGATTCAGCACAGGCAGAGTGCCGGGCATGCCCAGACAGACCTCGCAAACCTGGGTGTTGGGTTCTCCGCCGAATTCTGTGGTGCAGGAGCAGAAAATCTTGGTCTTGGTCGCAAGTTCGACGTGAACTTCAAGGCCGACAACTACTTCGTAGTTCATACCGTTCCCCCTCCCGCTGTTTTTTCGTGGGCATCATTTTTTTGCTCAAAACTGTATACCACTCCCAGCAACTCGCTTTCACAGAACGGACGACCAACAAGCTGCATACCGACAGGCAAGCCATTCGAATCAAAACCGCACGGGACCGACACGGCAGGTAAGCCTGCAATATTTGCAGTAACAGTATAAATATCAGCCATATACATTTTTAACGGGTCAGATAAGCTCTCATTGAGCTTTGGCGCCGTCGTCGGATAAACAGGCCCAAAAACAAAGTCATATTCTTTAAAAGCATCCGAAAAGGCTTTTTGAATAATGTCTTTTGCCTGTAGTGCCTTTTTATAATACTCATCATAGTATCCCGAACTTAAAACGAAGTTTCCGAGCATAATACGGCGCTTTGTCTCAATACCAAAGGCCTCTGAACGGCTTTTTACATAAGTTTCAAAAAGACTTTCAGCACCGTCCGAACGGTAGCCGTACCTTATTCCGTCATAGCGTGACAGATTCGATGACGCTTCGGCACAGGCGATTATATAGTATGTCGGAACAGCATACTTCACTTGTGGAAGCTCAAATTCTTCAACTTCTGCACCGAGTTCTTTCAGCTCATTAACCGCTGCAAGAACTGCAGTTTTTACATCTTCCTGAAGTCCGCCGCCGAAAAACTCCTTTGGGATGCCAATCCTTTTACCCTGCAAAGAGTATCTTTTTATCTTTTCAAGCTCTAATGGAGTTGACTCCACTGAGGTGGAATCTCCACTATCATATCCGCCGATAATCCCCATAAGCGCAGCGCAGTCCTCTGCATTTCGACCTATCGGTCCTATTTGGTCGAGCGATGACGCATATGCTATAAGCCCACGGCGTGAAACTCTGCCGTAGGTCGGTTTTAAACCTGTCACCGAGCACAAAGAACTCGGCTGACGAACAGAACCGCCTGTATCAGAGCCGATAGCCAGATGCACCATCCGTGCGGCAACTGCCGCAGCAGCGCCGCCTGAAGAACCACCCGATACACGTGTTGTATCCCACGGATTTAAAGTAACTCCGAATGCCGAGGTCTCGGTAGTGGAGCCCATAGCAAACTCGTCCATATTTGTTTTGCCGACAACTATAAGCCCTGCTTTTTCTATCAAATCAACAATATGTGCATTATATACAGGCACAAAATTTTTGAGCATCTTTGATGCACACGTAGTCTTTATCCCCTTAGTGCAGATGTTATCTTTTACCGCAATCGGTACACCCGCAAGAGCCGACAGCTCCTCACCTTTGTCTATCTGTGCCTGAACAATATTTGCACGGGCATATGCCTCATCACGGCACAAAGTTATAAAACAGTTATATTTTTTATCCTTTTCATCTATCGCATAAAAAACGGCATCGAGCACCTCTTTGACGCTCAAATCTCTGTTTTTTATCTTTCTTGCCGTCTCAACTGCAGACAATGACAAAATATCCATTTTAATCCTCTCTTTTGAGCAAAATCATTCAACGGTTTTAGGAACACTGAAAAAACCGTCTTTAACCCGAGGCGCATTTTTGAGAGCTGTATCTCTGTCCAACGATGGCTTCACCTCATCCTCACGCATAACGTTTTTTGCAGAAAACGATTGTGACAGCGGCTCCGCATCCTGCGTGTCAAGTTCGCTCAAAATATCCATATGAGAAACTATATCCTGCAAGTCCGAACAGCACTCCACACGCTCCTCATCAGTTAGTTCTATCCTCGCAAGCTTTTCAAGATAGGCTACAGTTTCATTGTTTATCTTCATTTGTATCAATCCCTTTCACAGGATTTTATTATAAGTCAAGGCAACTGCCTTTGCAAAAATATATCATAACAGTAAAAATTTGTAAACAAATACCGTAAAATCCAAGCTGTGCTGAAAAGTAAAAATATGTAAAAATTTCTATTATAAAGAAGTCAGTAATTTATTAACTGCTTATATTTTTAAAAGCTCGTGACATAATAAATAACGGATTTGACGAAAATCCAAAAAAATCGCCCTGCAAAAGGGCACAGGAGAGATAGAAATGGACAACCAGAACAGAAATCAGAACAACAACCAGAACCAGCAGAACAGAAACCAGAACAACAACCAGAATCAGCAGAACAGAAATCAGAACAACCAGAACAACAACCAGAATCAGCAGAACAGACGTCAGAACAACAACGAGCAGTAATTACGGTTTCTTAAGGTTCACTCTCACAGCGGAATTTCCGCTGTGAGAGTTACATAAAAAAGCTCCGGAAAAATCCGGAGCTTAATAAATATATTTTTAAGCCATCAACTGGCGTATAACTCCCATACAATCCTCAAGGTCCATAATCTTCGGAACCGGATACAGCGGATTGGCCTCTTTCAGCGCACGCTGGGCAATAGTCGGAATATCGCTCTCCTGAATCTTGTCAATCTTATCAGGAATATTCATTCGAGCGTTCATATCTCTTATCTCCTGAATGAATGCTTTTGCTTTCTCCTCATCGGACTGACCGCTCTTTGCTACACCTGCAAACTCACTCAACCTCGCCAGGCGTTCATAAGCGGTATCCCCGTAGTAATCGAGAACATACGGCAGAATAATAGCATTTGCAAGTCCGTGCGGTATGCCGTAAAATCCGCCGAGGTTATGTGCAATGGCATGGACGTTTCCGACATAAGCCCTTGTGAACGCAATTCCCGCATAGTACGAAGCGAGAAGCATCTGCTCTCTTGCGTGGATGTTCTTTCCGTCCTTGTAAGCTTCTTCAAGATTTTCAAAAATCATCTTGGTAGCCTGCTCCGCCTTTTCAGACGTCTCCTTAGTGTTGGAGTGACCTATGTAGGCTTCAACCGCATGGGTAAGTGCATCCATACCCGTTGTTGATGTGATGTGAGGCGGAAGACCTACTGTAAGCTCCGGGTCAAGCACCGCATATTTCGGACGAAGATTCGGGTCATTAAGAGCATATTTTTCATGCGTCTTAGTATCGGTAACAACTGCGGCAAGCGTAGCTTCCGAACCTGTTCCTGCCGTTGTGGGAACTGCAAAAAACGGAGGCAGCTTCTTTAAAATCTTGAGTTGGCCACGCATCTTCTGAACAGGCTTATTCGGACGTACAACTCTTGCGCCCGCTGCCTTAGCACAGTCCATCGGCGAACCACCGCCGAATGCTATAAAGCCCTGGCATTTATTGTCAAGATAAAGTTTGCGAACTTCCTCGATATTGTCTATAGACGGATTAGGCTGAGTCTTGTCATATACGACGTAATCAACGCCCTCTTTTTTAAGACCGTCAAACAGTCCGTCAAGCAGATTGAGACTCATAAGTCCTTTATCCGTGACTATCATCATTTTGTTAAGGCCCTTTTCCTTGATTACAACGGGAAGCTTTTTAACACTTCCTGCTCCCGTGATAGTCTGAGGCGGAGTCCAGTCAAGGAACTTTACCGCTATCCTGAAAGCTCCCTGGTACAGTCTGTAATACATGTGCTTAATTGACATATTATCAATCCCTTTCTGCGATTGTTCAACATAAATATTCTACTTTAAAACTGAAGATAAATCAACAGTATTTTCCAAAAACACAATGAGCATTAAAGCTCAAAATCAGTCAAGTCAAACTCAGGCAGCTCCATCGGCATTTTAGGCTGACGTTTTAACGGGTCATAACTGAATCTGCGACAGCTCGAGTTGTAGCGCATTACACCCTTCTTCGGGCAGAGAACACTCTTTCCGTCCGGCGACACTGTGCCGTGTGAACAGTACTCGCACGCAGGCGCTATTCTCTTCTTATTTAAAAGCTTTGAATTCATATTTTTTGTCCTTTCTGGAACTTCAAGGGCTCTTTTTTACAATCTGCCACTATTTTAACACTTTTTTCGTTTAGTATCAAGTTCTAATATGAGCAATGCGCCCATAAAAAGCATAGCCGCTGCTGCGGGAGCCGAAAAAGAAAATGCAACCGGTACCATATGCGTGTTTTGAGCAAAGGTTTCAACAGAGCACGGAAAAAATTTTAAAAGCCCCGCACAAACAAGTGAGGCTATTGCACCGTTGAGGACTCTTGCACAAACGAAGTGCAAAAAAGGCACCTCAGCAGTCTTTACATAGCGCATAACCTGACAATGTACACTGACACCGCTCCAGCCAAGTGCCGCAGCGATAACGGGAATATTGCCAAGCTCCACGGCACTCGCACAGCCCCTTGTAACTTCTAAAATACAATTCAGCACAATATCCGTTTCCCTGCTCAAACCGAGCAGCGGTATATACTCAAGCAGACATGAAAACAGTATGACCCACGCACAAATTGACAATATTGCCGTTGTGCCGTCTGTCACAGCCGACGGCAGCGCATCACGCAGAGGCTGCGGTGGCACAGAAAATACTGTATCTTCATTTTCGCCACACTCTTTTTCAGGGATAAAACGAGTCAAAAAACCCACAACAAGACTTGCTGCTGTCAGCGAACAGAACAGAATAACTCCAGCCCTGACGCTGCCCAGCATCCCTGCGCCAACAGCGCCTATAACAAAAGCAGGTCCTGCATTGACGCAGAACAGCATTAGCTTTCCTGCTTCGCCTTTACTAAGTGTTCCGTTTTCAAGCAATGCCGCTGTCATAGAGGCGCCCACGGGAAAGCCGCCGCAAAGTCCCATTATCATGACTCCGCCCGCTTCTCCGGGTAACGCAAAAACACGTTTTGTAACGACAGAGAGAAACCTTCCTAACACAGAGCACAGACCCGTTTTTACAAAAAAAGAGGACAATACGCAAAACGGAAACAGTGCAGGAATAACCGTCTGTGCACATATAAAGAGTCCGTTTTTTACCCCCTGCGCACTATATTGCGGCATTGCGACAAACAGCACCGCTGCCGCCAGAGTGCAGACAGCCGTTACAGCATAACGAATATATAATCTCTCAGATTTCACCACGTTCCCTCCAACAAGTCTTTGTTCTATTGATATTCACTCGGTGCCTTTAGTTGAACTACATTAATAACAAACTGTACTTTTTGCGTGCTTGACAGCATACATTGTTATGGATATTTACGCCGTGGGGAGGGCTTTAATGGCACGCAGAAGAAGGCGAAATGAAGCTTGCAAAAACGAAAGTCCGAAAATGATAGGCAGTGAACTGAGCATCCCTATTTCCGCCGCCACAATGGCGCATATTGAAATCTGCGGTAACCGTGAGGCGATTGTAGAGGGCTGTAGGGGTGTATTGGAATATGATGATACGCTTATAAAGCTCGACACAGGTAAACTGATTATTACCTTCACCGGTTCGGAGCTGTGTCTTGGCACTTTTCAACTGCAACAGACTGTTATCAGAGGCAATATCGTCTCAATTGATTTTTCAAACTAAGGGTGTGATATTTTGCTGCTATTTAAAATTCTGCACTTTTTGCGTGGATATGTAAGACTCAAAGCGCAGGGAGGCTTTCCCGAGCGCTTTTTAAATCTGTGTTCAAACAAAAAAATACCGCTCTGGAATGTGGAAAGTCGTGGCGGCATACTGCTTGCAAACACCACGCCCAACGGATACCGACAAATACGCACACCCGCAAAAAAATCAGGTATGAAAGTACGCATACTCAAAAAATACGGTCTGCCTTTCTTCGCATTTTCAAACCGCAAACGTATCGGACTTCTTTTCGGAATTGTGTGCTTCTTTCTTATAATAGGCATACTGTCGGGAATGGTATGGACCGTTAGCGTAGAGGGATGCGAAACCGTAAGCGAAGAGGAAATCACCGATGCTCTGGCATCTCTCGGGGTACGTCCGGGAGTTATTCGGCAAAAAATAGACATTGAAAAAACTGAAAGAGAGGCTCTCGGAAAACTCCCGAATATATCATGGATGTCCGTAAACTTTCAAGGCAGCGCCGTTATAGTAGAAGTGCGTGAAACCACAGGCAAACTGCCCGAAACGCAGGATGATACACCGTCCAACCTCGTTGCAGCCGCAGACGGTCAGATTGTCACAATGGAGGTTTTCAGCGGTACCAGAGAACAGCAGGTTTCTGCTGCCGTACTAAAGGGCGACCTACTCGTCGGAGGAATAACGGAGAATAAAGACGGTACTGTAAACTTCCGCAAGGCTCAAGGGTACATAACCGCAATAACTTCGCACAATGTCACAACCACGCTTAATGAGGTTTCACAATTGCGCATGATATCGGATATAGATTCACGCTGTACTTTAGTGTTTTTTGGGCTTAAAATCCCGCTCGGACCTTTCAACTCAAATAAAGAAAGCTATAACGAAGAAAGCTATGTAACACTAAACGGAATTAAAATGCCCGTGGGCATAGTACTTGACCGCTCGTATAAGACCGCACAGGCAAGCGCTGTAACAGACGCAAACACCATTCGTCTGCTGGCTCTTGAAGAACATTTTTCAGAATGCTCACAAAAATTTGAATACATGAAAATCATGGAAAGTCAGACTACGCTACGACAAAGCAAAAGCGGTGTCACCGTTACAGGAGATTACAAATGTCTGCAAAATATAGGCGAGAGTAAAGAAATCGAAATAGATGCCCAAAGCGCACAGCAATAGCTGTGCGCTTTACGTTTATATCTTGGCTATGATATTATTTTGATAAGACCTGAATTTCCTTGAAGTATTTTCAGTTTAAAACTCGTTAAGGGTTACAGAGGCAAAAGTGAGGTGGTAAATATAGTTCATGAAGAAAAGTTAAAACAGCTAATGGGTGACTACGGAAAACTCGTTTTCAGCATATGCTATCGCCTTGTCAACGACTATTTTACCGCCGAGGACTTGACACAGGACACCTTTGTTTCAGCTTTCACCTCTCTCGACCGCTTTGACGGTCAGAACGAAAAGGCGTGGCTGACAAGAATCGCCACAAACAAGTGCCTCGACCACCTCAAAAGTGCGGCACAAAGAACCAAGCCCTGCGAGAGTGATGAGTTGGAGTTTCGGGCAGGAGCATCTCCTCTGCTTGAGGACGAGTACATAAAAAGTCAGCTCTCTGCCGATGTGCGAAAAGCCTGTGAAGAACTGCGGGAGCCCTACCGAAGCGTCGCTATAGAATACTTCTGCGAGGACAAACCTCTCTCGCTAATAGCAAAGCAGACGGGTGAACCGCTCAAAACAGTGCAGACACGGGCATACAGGGCGAAAAAGATGCTCAGAGAAAATCTAAAGGAGGTAATACCGCTATGACACATGCAGACGATTTAAAACTAAAACTGCTGCTCAAAGGCGAACTTGACAGCATCCAATCAGCCGAGCTTATGCAGCATATATCAGAATGCGACGAGTGCGCCGAACACTTTTCAGACCTGACGCTGTCCATGGCGACAATAGAGCCTCCGTCAGGACTTTATGAAGAAGTGCTTGCGGCTGCCGCTAAAGAGCAGTCAACGCAGCAGAAAAAGCAGGAGAGCCTGTTGATGTACTCAATAAGAGTTATTGCAGGCATCTGTGCCGCAATAGTGATGCTATTCTCCGGACTGTTCGAGAAGATAACAAAAATGGACTTTGATATGTCAAAAGTAAGCGATGCCGGTCGCTCAATAAGCGACGGATTAAATGAAGGTATTAACAACATTGCCGATAAACTTTTTAACTGGGAGGACAAAACCGATGACAAAAAAGAATAAAATTCTCTTCTTTATTTTTTCACTTATTCCGGGCGCTGCCCACATGTATCTTGGACTGATGAAGCGTGGTCTGGTGCTTATGACTCTTTTCGTTCTTGACATAGGAATATCCATGATAGCTGAAATATTCCTTGTTCTGTTGCCCGTCATGTGGTTCTACTGCTTCTTTGACGCATGGAACAAATATGCACTGCCCGAAGAGAAGCTTGCAAAAGTGGACGACAGCTTTATATTCTTCTATAATGCCATACCCGAAGAAATACTGCCGAAAAGCAAACGTGTATCTGCACAGATACCTCAAAAGCTGTTTAAGGTAGGCGGAGTTGTCTGCATATGTTTTGGCGCATATATTTTCTGGGAGAAATTTCTCGATAACATTCTATACAACCTGCCCGAATATGCCGCAATAGTCGCTTTGAGAGAAATTTCAAATTATCTGCCTCAAATTGCTATATCCACTTTCCTTATAGTCGTAGGTATAAAGCTTATAGCTCACAAGAAAAAAGAGCTTGAGCGCTCTGATGAGAATGAAGATATTTACAGCGACAGTGACAACATTGAAATCAAAAAATAAAGGAGGCAGAAAAAATGCGCAGCAAACGTATAGGCTCCGTAACATTGGGCTTGACCCTGATAGTTTTTGGCGTGCTGTTCTTTTTGAGTATATTCATCAAAAATCTTGACTATTTATATGTAGCAAAATTCTGGCCTGTGATATTCATTTTTCTCGGAATTGAGATGTTGATTTCCGCCTTTTCAAAGCACCCAGAAAATGCAAAAATAGACGTTCCGTCATGCATCATGACATTTGTACTGATGGGATTTTCAATGGTAATGGCGGCACTGCAATTTGCAGTTGAAGCCTTTCCGCAATATTTTAACAGGTACATTTAAAGTAAAAACCTCTGCAGTCTGCTTGCAGAGGTTTTTTATTAATGTCTTGTCATCTTGCGCTTTTCGCTCAAAGATGCAAAAAACTTTCCGATTTCCAAAGCTACAATGGGAGTAACACTCAAAACCAGAACCGTCAGCCACTGTACTGCGTTCATGGGAACAACTTTAAACAGATTTGCCAATGGGGTTATAGTCATTACTACAAGTTGAAGAGATATACACACAAACATAGAAAATGTAAGTTTTTTATTTGAAAACGGGCCAATCTTAAATATAGAGCGCTTTGAGCGCATGTTGAGCGAATGCATTACCTCACACAGACTCTGCGCCGCAAAAGCCATTGTACGGCCAAGTTCATCACATGAATTTGGGAACAAACAGCGACCCGCTACAAAGCCAAACAGGCTGAGTGCGCCTATGAGCATACCCTCAAGTGCTATATCTATCCCCGTTCCGTTTGCGAAAAAGCTTTTTGAGCTGTCCTGAGGGGAACGCAGCATGATATCTTTGTCGAGCTTCTCCGTACCGAGGGCAAGAGCGGGCAGAGAATCGGTTACAAGATTTATCCAAAGTAACTGAATTGGCAAAAGCGGTGCGGGCATACCAAAAAGAGTTGCCGCAAATACACACAAAATCTCGCCGATATTACATCCCAAAAGATAATGAATGGCTTTACGGATATTGTCATATATCCCTCTGCCCTGCGCTACCGCCTTGACTATTGTTGCAAAGTTGTCGTCGGTCAGTATCATATCTGCCGCATTCTTTGCAACCTCTGTTCCTCCCTTTCCCATGGCACAGCCTATATCAGCAGCTTTGAGAGCAGGCGCATCATTGACACCGTCTCCTGTCATTGCAACTATCTCACCACGTGAGCGCAGAGCTTTGACTATTTTCACCTTGTGTTCGGGTGTCACACGGGCATAGACACGACAGGTGCCTACCGCCTCTTTAAACTCCTGTTCGCTCATTTTATCAATTTGAGTTCCTGTAAGGCAGGTTTCGTCTGAACGCAGTATACCTATTCTCTCGGCTATGGCGCAGGCTGTAACCGCATGGTCACCCGTTATCATAACCGGTGTTATTCCCGCTCGACGGCAGGTTTTTACAGCTTCGGGCACCTCCTTGCGTGGCGGGTCCTCCATACCTATAAGGCCACAAAAGCACAGGTTATTTTCATTCTCATCAGCACTCATTGCCGTCTTTTCCGCCACGGCGATAACCCGCAGCGCTTTTCGTGCCATATCCTCATTGAGACGCAATATGTTTTTCCGACGTTCGTCTGTCAAGTCAAATTCCGTATCCGATATCTTCACCTTACTGCACTTTTGAAGCAACACATCAGGGGCACCCTTAGCGATAAGCTTATATGAGCCGCCATAACGTACCACAACAGACATCATCTTTCGTTCGGAGGAAAACGGTTTTTCACCCACACGTGGACGGTTTTCCCGAAGTGTAAGGGTATTTATTTTTGCATTTTCGGCAGCGGTGACAATAGCCTTTTCCGTGGGCTCTCCCATTACCTTTTTGCCCGTTACCTTTGCATCACAACACAGAGATGCCGACTCCAAAAGTTTAATTGCATGCGGCGACCTCAAATCAACTTCACCCTGCGGACTACACAAAGTTGTGACGGTCATTAAATTTTGAGTCAGGGTTCCTGTTTTGTCAGAGCATATGTATGTTGCAGCACCCAGAGTTTCAACAGCGGGAAGCCGTCTGATAATAGCGTTGCTTTTGGCCATTTTCTGCACTCCGAGCGACAGCACAACCGTAACAACGGCAGGCAACCCTTCGGGAATTGCCGCCACAGCAAGACTGACAGCAAGCATAAAAGAATTGAGAAGTCCCGCATGGCGTAAAACACCGAGAACAAAAATCAACGCACATATACCAACAGCCGCAAGCCCCAAAACCTTACCGATTTTCGCAAGTTTTATCTGCAATGGGGTCATGGGCGACTCCTCTTCGTTGAGAAGATGTGCTATTTTACCTACACACGTATCCATACCCGTCTCAGTCACAACAGCTGTGCCGTGTCCCGCCGTGATAACGGTTGATGAAAACAGCATATTTTTCATATCTGCCTGTGCGCTGTCAGACGGCAAAACGGCATTTGCATCCTTTTCGCTGGGCACAGATTCGCCTGTAAGTGCACTCTCCTGTGCGCTCAGCGAGTGCGCTTCTATAAGCCTTGCATCCGCAGGTACCAAATCCCCTGCACGCAAAACTATCACATCTCCACGCACCACTTGCGATGCCTCTATCTTCTGCTCTTTGGAGTTTCTTATAACCGTTGCTGTAGGTGCAGACATATTTTTCAGAGCTTCAATCGAACGCTCTGCTCTTCGCTGCTGAAAAACACCTATCGCCGCATTGAGTATGACTATCACCAATATAATTATCGGGTCGGCAAGGTCGCCTTGGTCCTCCAAGAACGAAGTTGCAAAAGATATCGCTGATGCAACAAGTAGAATCAAAACTGTAAAATCTTTGAACTGTTCCAAAAACTCTGCTACTATACTTTTTTTCTTTCTGCCACTCAAACGGTTTTCTCCGTCGCTTTCAAGGCGTTTCTTCGCCTCACGGTCACTCAAGCCCTTTTGCTCATTTGTGCTCAGAGCTTTGATAACCGCAGCAGCACTCATATTATGCCAATCCATTGAGGACTCCTCCTGCTGTTTTACTTGTTTGACTGTTGATGTCCGTTTTAAATATATATTCAGTTAAAATTGTAAACTTTCCCAAAGCTGTTGAATGATTAGCCTCAACATGGTAAAATTAGATTAATTGATATACTAAAAAGCAGGGAGGGAAACATTTGCTCAAAATCATAAAATTTCTTAAGCCCTACAAAGGTGCTACAATAGCTTCACTTCTGCTGTCGCTGTTTAACCACGGCATGCAGCTGATTCTGCCGGCTTTGATGTCCGTTATGATTAACACAGGTATTGCACAAGGTAACATGGACTATGTGAAAACAATCGGCGTGCTCATGACTGTCCTCTCCGCTGTTGCAATAACTTCTGCTATAGCAGGCAGCTACTATTCATCAAAGGTATCAGCCTGCTTCGGTATGTCGCTGCGCAGAGCAGTATTCGTAAAGGTTGAATCTCTCAGCCAATGTGATATTGACAAAATCGGTACTCCCTCACTGATAACCAGAACAACTAACGACATTCGTCAAATTCAGGATATGCTCTTGATGATGATACGCATAATCATCAGCGCTCCGATAGTAATGGTCGGCGGTGCTGTGATGGCATTCGCACTCAACAAACGTCTCTCAACTATTATTTTTATTGCGATACCCATAATCGTAGGAATTGCTCTGCTGGTAGCAAAAAAGGTTTTGCCGCTGTTTGACAAGATACAGAAAAAGACCGACAGACTCAATCTTATTCTTCGTGAGAAGCTTAGCGGTATAAGAGTTATAAGAGCCTTTAACCGTTCGGAGTTTGAGGATGAAAAATTCAGAGCGGCGAACTTTGATTTGACATCTATGTTGCTCAAGGTCGACAGGACATTCGCCCTGCTCATGCCGCTTGCAACAATGCTTTTGTACTCCGCTGTTGCAATACTCATCTGGATGGGCGCAAAACAGATTGATGCGCTTGATGCTACCGTTGATTACGTCCAAATATCCCATACCGTCGGTGATTTGCAGGCATTTATGGTCTATATGCTCATGATAGTTTTCGCAGTAACCATGGCAGCATCCCTCTTTGTCATGCTGCCCAGAGCACAGATTTCCGCTAAAAGAATAAATGAAGTGCTTGAACTTCGTCCGATGATAAAAGAGTCCGAACATCCCGCTGTTCCCGCAGAACATCGCAAAAGTGAACTCGTATTTGAAAACGTAAGTTTCAGCTATCCGGGTGCGGATTCACCGATACTCTCACGCATATCGTTTAAAACGATGCCCGGTGAAACCACCGCCATTATCGGTTCAACGGGGTCAGGTAAATCTACCCTTGTAAACCTTATTCCGAGATTCTATGACGTCACAGGCGGACGAATTCTCGTTGACGGGCTTGATATAAGAAACATGTCAACAAAAACGCTGCACCAAAAAATAGGCTTTATCCCGCAGACAGCTTTCCTTTTCAGCGGTACCATCGCCGACAATCTTCGTTTCGGTAAACCCGATGCGACGGAAGAAGAGATGTGGCGTGCGCTTGAGATAGCCCAGGCAGCCGATTTTGTGCGTGCGATGCCAGACGGACTCGAAAGTGAGCTTTCTCAAAACGGCAAAAACCTATCAGGCGGTCAGAAACAGCGTCTTGCTATTGCAAGAGTTTTGATTCGACAATCCGAAATCTATGTTTTTGACGACAGTTTCTCAGCTCTCGACTTCAGCACAGATGCAAAACTCAGACGTGCTCTCAAAGAAAACATGAAAGATATAGCAAAAATAATCGTAGCTCAGCGTGTCGGTACGATTATAGATGCTGACAGAATAATAGTTCTCGACGAAGGCAAAATTGCGGGCATCGGCACCCACAAAGAACTGCTCGATACCTGCACGGTATACAGAGAAATTGCACAATCACAGCTTTCAAAGGAGGATTTGGCATGAGCAAAAAATCACCCCTTAACAGAAAGCGTATACTAAAAGCAAAACGTAAATATGCAGCCTACGCAGGCGGCGAACGCAAACCGGGCGAAAAGCCAAAAGACTTTAAAGGCACAGTATCAAAATTTACCCCCCTGCTAAAACCATTTCTGCCTGGACTGTTGCTCGTGCTCGTGACCGGTATGATAGGCGCTGTCCTCAACGTCACAGGACCAATGCTGCTCGGCGATATAGTCGACGCTATAAAAGAGCAGGCGGACATCAAGCTTGCTGGCGGTGAACTGAACTTTGCACAGATAAGAAAAGTTCTGCTGACCATACTTGCAATTTACGGCACAAGCTCTATCCTGAGCTACATCCAGCACTACACTATGGCAGGCATAACTCAATCGGTCATTCGCTCACTGCGTGAAAAGGTAAACGACAAAATAACTCATCTGCCGCTCAAATATATCGACACTCACTCAAAGGGCGATATACTCAGCAAGATGATGAACGATATTGACAACATCAGCAACACTTTGCAAAACAACCTCGTGCAGATAATCACATCTGCAGTAAGTTTCATAGGCATGCTTGCACTTATGTTCTACGTGAGCTGGCAGCTGACACTTATAACTCTCGCTGTTTTACCGCCGAGCCTGCTCATAATTGCACAAATCGCCAAACGCTCAAAGCGATACTTCCGCCGTCAGTGGGACGAAACAGGCGACCTCAACGGTCACGTTGAAGAGATGTATACAGGACACAACCTTATAAAGGTTTTTGACCACGAGGAAAAAGCTATAGATGAGTTTGACGACATAAACACTGAACTGACAAAGGTCAGCTACAAGGCTCAGTTTATTTCCGGCATAATTTCACCGATACTAAGCTTTGTGAGCAATATAGCCTATGTCCTCATCTGTGTTGTCGGCGGAATATATGTTATCGGCGGTACGCTGACCCTCGGTGCCATAACCACTTTCTTCACCTATTCGAAGCTTTTCATGCAGCCACTTGTTGATATAGGCAACATTGCAAACCGTCTGCAGTCCTCTCTCGCAAGCGCAGAGCGTGTCTTTGCTCTGCTTGACGAAGAAAACGAGAGTGAGGACAGCTATAATTGCAGAGTCGAAGAACCCACAGGTGCTGTTACATTTGAAAATGTTAATTTCAGATACACACCCGATGTCCCGCTGATAGAAAACATGAATCTTGAAGTAAAGCCCGGTCAACTTGTCGCTATAGTAGGTCCGACCGGAGCAGGAAAAACTACCTTTGTAAACCTGCTCATGCGCTTTTATGACGTTGATTCAGGACGTATTCTTCTCGACGGTTGCGATATAAGAGATATTCCCAGAGAAAATCTCCGCAGTGTGTTCGGCATGGTGCTTCAGGATACTTGGCTCTTTGAGGGCACTATTATGGATAACATCTCCTACGGACGTATAAATTGTTCCCGTGAAGAGGTTGTTGAGGCAGCTAAGGCGGCAAGAGTACACCACTTTATCAACACCCTTCCCGACGGATACGAAACGGTGCTCGAAGAAAACGGAGAAAACATTTCGCAGGGACAGCGCCAGCTTTTAACAATAGCTCGTGCAATATTGGCAAACCCTGCTGTACTCATACTCGACGAAGCCACAAGCTCTGTTGACACACGAACGGAAATCCACATTCAGAAAGCTATGAAAACCCTGATGAACGACAAAACAAGCTTTGTAATCGCTCACAGGCTGTCTACCATACGTGATGCCGACATCATACTTGTTATGAATGACGGCCAAATAGTGGAAAGCGGCAAACACGATGAGCTGCTGGAAGCAGGCGGATTCTACGCAGAGCTTTATCAAAGTCAATTCGGAATATAAACAAATGCGCCATCAGCTTATAAGCTGACGGCGCATTATTTTTCAATTGTTACCTTGTCTGCAAACGCACAACCTCGTTGAGTTTCGCTGAGCACTCTTTGCAAACTCTCTGTCCGCAAAATTCAAAAGTCTCACCGACTGTTCCGCAGAAAATGCATCCCGGTGCATATTTACGGATTATTATCTGGTCACCGTCAGCAAAAAGCTCAACGGCGTCGGCGTTTGCCTCCAAGCCGAGTCTGCGTCTGAAATCTTTCGGGAGAACTATTCTTCCCGTCTCATCAATCTTTCTTACTATTCCTAATGACTCCAAATCCTATACCTCCAAAAAGTCCTTTTTCCTCTTTTCAAAGCATGGAAATTATACCATTTTTTGACACAAATGTCAACTGTTTGCGACATTAAACCTCATTAATTTCCCTTTATTTTAACTATACTCTACTTAAAGTGCATAATATGTCGTATTTGCTCAACAAAATAACATTTTCGTTCAAGATACGGCAACACCCTGTTAATTGACTTTTATTGGATATATTGATATACTAAACCAATAAAATTAAGGGGGAATCTACATGGAACTAAACAAGAAAAATGTGAAGAAAATACTTCTTATTGCTTCTTTTTGTATAGCTCTGTTTCTTGCCTTGAGCAACATAACCGTTGTTTGGTCTGCCGTGAAAAAAATCGGTTCCTTTTTCACACCGTTTGTTCTCGGCGGTTTTATAGCGCTGATTTCAAACGTTTTGCTGGTACCCGTAGAATACCGACTGTTTTCCAAAAGCAATTCAAAGATTTCACAGCGTCTGCGCCGACCTGTTTCGCTGTTGATGTCGTCTTTAATTGTGGTACTGCTTATTGTTCTTATAGTCTTTATTGTAGCTCCCGAAATCAAAAAGACCGTCGAGCTTATAATCGAGAACTTCCCCTCCTGGTGGGATAAAGCATATGCAGCGGTTATATCCTTCCTTGATAAATACGATATCTCCGCACAAAGACTGCGTGAACTTAATATAGACTGGACAAAGATATACTCACATCTCGAATCCTTTATAAAGGACGGTTCTTCCAACATCTTAAATACTACTGTCAATATTACGGCTTCCATTTTCACCAGCATCTTTAACTTTGTGTTGGGAATAATATTCTCGTATTATGCACTCGCACAAAAAGAAAAGCTTGCTGTGCAGGCAAAGAAAATCCTATATGCTGTTTTTGATGAGAAGAAAGTCCAAAGCATACTTGAAGTCGGTGAAGTATCTTCCCGTGTTTTTTCAAACTTTATAAGAGGTCAGGTCACCGAAGCTTTCGTTATTGCTATCTTATGCTGCATAGGCATGCTGATTTTCCGCATGCCGTACGCTTTCATGATATCTGTATTAATCGGCGTAACAGCACTCATCCCTGTTTTCGGTGCGTTTATTGGTACTGCCGTGGGTGCTCTGCTGATTGTCATGGTTGACCCGATGAAAGCATTTTGGTTTATAGTATTTATAGTCATTCTGCAACAGCTTGAGGGTAATCTCATATATCCGAAAGTGGTCGGCAGCTCTGTGGGCTTGCCCGGAATTTGGGTGCTTGTTGCTGCTACCGTTGGTGCAAGTGCCGGCGGCATTCTCGGTCTTTTCCTTGCTATACCGATAAGCGCAGCCGCCTACTGTCTGATTGCCAGATATGTCTCGAGAAGACTTGAAGCAAAAGGTATCGACAGCTCCCGCTGGCAATTAGAAAAAAACATTCCACAGCCCGGCAGGATATCAAAAGTTGTTAAGGCTGTAAAAGAAAAAATAAGACAAAACAAAGAAACAAAAACCACAAAAGGAGAAAACAAATGAAAAAGGTTAAGATAGGCTCCGAAATTACGGCTTCAGCAATAGCCATGGGCTGTTGGCGCTACGGCGAGATTGATGTTCCAACCGCAACGGCGCTTACGCAGACAGCTATGGACTGCGGAATAGATTTTTTTGACACCGCCGATATCTACGGCGGCGGAAAAGCAGAGGAATTTCTCGGAGAGGCTATAAAGCAACTCGGTATCCGTGACAAAATTATGTTGCAGACAAAATGCGGCATACGCCCCGGTATGTTCGATTTTTCAAAGGAGCACATTTTAAACTCTGTTGACGGCAGCCTCAAACGCCTTAAAACAGACTATATAGACGTTCTTCTTCTCCACAGACCTGACACTCTTGTTGAGCCTGAGGAAGTTGCCGCCGCTTTTGACGAGCTCAAAGCCGCCGGTAAAGTACGTCACTTCGGTGTAAGCAACCAAAACCCCATGCAGATAGAACTGCTAAAGACAGCTCTTAATGTACCGCTTATAGCCAATCAGCTTCAATTCAGTCTCACCAACTCTTCTATGATAGACTGCGGACTCAACGTAAATATGGAGCACGACCCTGCACTCAACCGTGACGGCGGTGTACTCGAATACTGCCGCATAAAGGGCATGACGATTCAGGCCTGGTCACCGCTTCAATACGGTGTTTTCAAAGGCACCTTCCTTGACGATTACGAGCAGTTCCCGCAGCTCAACGAAACTTTGGACAAGTTCGCCGAGGAAAAGGGCGTTTCAAAAGCCGCAATAGCTTTTGCCTGGATTTTAAGACATCCGGCAAACATGCAGGTTATCGCAGGAACAACCAAGCCCGAACGTCTCCGTGAAATCTGCCGCAGTACAGAAATCACTCTCAGCCGTGCTGAGTGGTATGAGCTTTATATATCCGCAGGCAACTGGCTGCCGTAAGGGGGGTACAAAATGATAATATCACAAAAAAAAGAATTCATTTTTACAGACAAACCCACACCCAACTGCCACGCTTCAACAGTCCTGCCGTTAGATAACGGCAGTGTCTTAGCTGCATGGTTCGCCGGAACAGAAGAGGGCAAAGATGATGTGGATATTATGACGTGTGTGCGAACCGATAAAGGTTGGCAAAAGCCTGTCAGAATATCGGCAGACCCCAATATCCCCCATTGGAATCCGGTTTTATTCCAAAAGCAAAACGGTGAAATTATACTGTTTTTCAAAGTAGGCAAAAAAATCTCCGAGTGGCAGACGTACTTCTGTCTCTCCGATGACGGAATAAGCTGGAGTGCACCACAGGAACTTGTGCCGGGTGATACAAGTGACGGCAGAGGTCCTGTCAAAAACAAGCCGATAAGATTGTCTGACGGCAGGGTGCTCGCTCCGGCTTCCGACGAACGCAATAAACATTGGTGTGCCTTTGTCGACATCTCGGATGACGACTGCAAAACTTGGCGCCGTATAAAAAACATATGCACACCTTCATTTTTTAAGTTTTATGTTCCGATGATTCAGCCCACTCTTTGGGAGTCTGAAAAAGGTCATGTACATATGCTCACAAGGACAAGAGTGGGAAAAATCTACCGCAGCGATTCTTTTGACAACGGCGAAACATGGTGTAAGGCTTACTCGACTAAGATGCCTAACAATAACAGCGGCATTGACCTTGTCCGAGTTGATGACGGCAGACTTTTCCTTGTCTGCAATCCGGTGTCGGAAGACTGGGGTGCCCGAACACCGCTGGAACTTTTTGTATCAACAGATAACGGAAAATCTTTTAGTAAAGTTCTTTGTCTTGAGGACAAAAAAGGTGAATTTTCATATCCTGCTATCACCGTCAAAAATAATACGTTGCACATAACATACACCTATAACCGAGAATACATCGTATATTGGCAGGTAGAAATAAAATAAAAGGAACATAGCCATATGAGCAATCTTCCCATTACACAAAAGGAATATGACCAATCTGTCCTTGTGGCAGACTTTATCGCCAAGACAAGGAGCATTGCACAATCAAACGAAGATATATCCGATATTTGTTTTATGCCTAAAGTCAAAGGGTACGAGATTACATTTAATAACGGTACAACTGCAATAAATATCTCACTCAACTTTAAAAGCAAAATCTTAAAAGGCATAAAAATCAAAAAGCTTGTCAACGGTGCCACAAAGGGTTCATTTTATTCAAAAAGCCAAGAAGATAACACTTGCATAATAAATAAGATTTTTGACAAGCATTAATATTATGACAAACAAAAAAAGAGAGAAGTTCATATGAACTTCTCTCTTTTTATAATGCGTTTTATTCTTCAGCCTCAGAGGACGTCTCCTCCTGAGTTTCATCCGTTGAAGATGAAGTATCCTCTCCGGTAGTATCAACCGGTATTGTCGTTTTCTCTGCTGTTGTTTCGACAGGCTTTTGCGTTGTCATAACTGCGGTCTCCGGCGCCTCGGTATTTTGTATAGCACTTATAAAATAGCTTTTATCATCATTAAGACGCAGAGTTATCTTCATATACTTATTGGGTGCAGGCTCTATATAGTTGCCTCTCTCATCCTGGTCCCAACCGTCACCGCTTATATATCCGACAGTCAGTATGATAGAGTCGCCCTTCTTATCCTGCGAAATTACACGGGGAATAAATGTCGGCATAACGCCCGTAAGAGGTACGATATAAGTCTTATTGGCTTCGTCGTATGTGAAAGTATAGGTTCCGCCCTCAACCGTTGTGTGAACAGGCTTTACATCCTCACCGAAAAGCTTTCTAAACTGCTTTTCAACATCCTTCTGCGGAACGATAAGACCCGATGTGTCACCCTCTGCATACTCATATTTATCTGGGTCAATATCACTCTTCATCAGCGCCCATATCGTTGCATCAAGAAGCTGAGTCATTTCAGCCTTACTCACATCGTCAAACGGGTCGGGGTCATTCATGACCACAGGTGCTAAAAATTGCTCATATTCGGTGAATTTCTCGCTGTTGTCCGTAATATCAGCAATTCCTCTGGTGGCAAGCACAATAACTGAACCAACACCTATAAGCGCAAAAATCACTATAACAATGCCAACCGGAAATGCCCACTTTTTCTTATCAGAAGAAACATCCTTGCGTTTTTCACCTTTTTTAATCGGCATAACCTTGCCTCCTAACATTTATTATCGTATCTGACCTGAGCCGTAGATTATATACTTCTCTGAAGTCAGATTTTTAAGTCCCAACGGGCCTCTTGCGTGAAGCTTTTGAGTAGATATTCCTATCTCTGCACCGAAGCCAAACTCGCCACCGTCCGTAAAACGGGTTGACGCATTGACGTAAACGGCAGCTGAATCCACCTCGTTCAAAAACTTCTGTGCACAGGCATAATCCTCAGTAACTATACACTCACTGTGTCCCGTACTGTATTTTGAAATGTGGTCGATTGCCTCGTCTATGTCTGAGACAACCTTTACACTTATCTTATAGTCGAGATATTCACAACCCCAATCATCGTCTGTAGCAGGCGTTGCAAAATCCAAAACTGCACAGGTTATTTCATCGCCTATAATCTCAACATTCTTCTCGCTCAGCTTCCCTGCAACTGCCACTAAGGCTTTCTCTGCAATATCTTTATGAACAATCAAGCTCTCGCATGCGTTGCACACCGACGGACGTGAGGTTTTAGCGTTGAAAACAATCTCTGCCGCCATATCAACATCTGCATATTTATCAATATAAACATGACAGTTCCCCGAACCTGTCTCTATAACGGGAACTGTTGAGTTTTCAACAACGCTTCTTATAAGGCCTGCGCCGCCTCTGGGTATAAGAACATCGACATAACCGTTAAGACGCATCAGCTCATTTGCAGAGTCTCTCGACGTGTCCTCAATAAGATTTATACAGTCCGCAGGCAGACCGGCACTTTCAACTGCACCACGCATAATCTCAGCTATCGCCTTGTTGGAGTTTATAGCCTCCTTGCCGCCACGCAGGATAACTGCATTTCCTGATTTGAGACAGAGTGCCGCCGCATCAGATGTAACATTGGGTCGTGCCTCATATATTATTGCCACAACTCCGAGCGGTACGCTGACTTTTTGTATTTTCATCCCGTTAGGACGTGTTGTTCCCGACAAAACTGCTCCAAGCGGGTCAGGCATAGCGGCTACTGCCTCTACTCCCGCAGCCATACCCTCTATTCTCTCTGCGCTGAGCTTGAGTCTGTCTACCATCGACTCGCTCATGCCGTTGAGTTTTGCCGCCTCTATATCAGAAATATTTGCAGCCAGTATATACTCTGCTTTCTCCCTGAGTGCTGCAGCTATCGCATTAAGCGCCTGCGTGCGCACAGCACCGCTGCTCTTTGCAAGCAAACGCTGTGCACTTTTTGCACCTTGCGCTATCCCTAAAACTGTTTTTGCCATAAAAAGTCCCTTTCGTGTAAGAACAAAATCAAAATAATACTATTAACGGGGTAAGAAGTGAGTTCCGACCTGTCTGCCATCAAAAAGACGGTAGAGGTCCTCGGGCTCTGAGCCGTTCATAACAACGGTATCAATACCGACATCGGTAGCTATCTGAGCAGCATGCAACTTTGTAACCATGCCGCCTGTACCTCTGGCACTGCCCTTTGTATCTGCAAGCGCAAGTATATCATCGGTTATCTCATTGACAACGGGAATAAGTGTTGCATTTTCGTCCTCACGTGGATTTCCGCTGTAAAGACCGTCTGTATCGGTAAGAATGACAAGACAGTCAGCACCTATGAGCTTTGCAACTATCGCAGAAAGCGTATCATTATCGCCGAAAACTATCTCCTCAACAGCGACGCTGTCATTCTCATTTATTATCGGAATCGCACCAAACTCAAAGAGCTTTTCAAAGGAGTTCACAAGATTAATCTTGCGTTCTTCATTTTCAATATCGCTCCTGGTTATAAGAAGCTGACCTATTACGTTGCCGTACTCGGAAAACAGCTTGTCATACATAAACATCAGCTCGCACTGACCGACGGTTGCCGCCGCCTGACGGCTCGGAGTATCGTGCGGTTTTTCCTTTAGTCCGAGTTTGCCGACACCGACACCTATTGCACCGGATGTAACAAGTGCTACCTCCAGACCTGAATTTCTCAGGTCTGCCAGTACACGCACAAGCTTATCCATGCGGCGAAGATTTGTTTTTCCTGTTTCATATGTAAGCGTAGAGGTTCCGACTTTGACAACTATGCGCTTTGCGTTCTTAAGACCCCTCATAATTGAAATACACCTTCATCCAAAATATATAGATTATTATATCATCAAAGTTCCCCGCTGGCAACCTTATTATAGAACTTAAGACCTGCTGTCCTGCCGACTGCACATATGCAGGCCTTTGAGAAATCAGCAAGTTCCTTCGCTGCAGCAGCCACCTCTTCAATAGTTATGGCTCTTATTTTTTGCTCAAGCTCTTCTACGCTCATTGCGCCGCCGAGCAGAAGCTCACTCATACCGTATCTTCCCGCACGTGCGGAATTAGATTCAAGCGACATGATAAGACCCGAAAGATAGTGATTGCGAGCCAAATCAAGTTCCTCCTGAGTTACGGTTGACGCAAACTCTTTCAAAATCTTTACAACACTCTCAACCGCCTTTTTCTCAGAGCCGTGAGAGACACCCAGGCTTATAATAAAAACACCTGTACACAGATACGAAGTTATGTATGCATCTACGGAGTATACAAGACCTTGTTCCTCACGCAGACTTCGAAACAGCCTTGATGATGCTGAACCGCCAAGCATCGAAGACAACAGTTGAAACACAAATCTACGCTCGTCCGTAAGGCTGCTGCTCTTAAAGCCGATTGCTACCTGATTTTGCTCTGTGCGTTTTTTCAGCGTATATACCTTCGGAGAAAACTCCGCACACGGTACAGTAATACTCTCGTCAGACGGCTTCAAATTTGCAAAATACTTCTTACACAGCTCAAGCATTTCATCACGGTCGAAATCACCTACAAAACACGCTGTCATGCGCTGCGGAGAATAAAACTTCGCCATATGGTTACGCAACATATCAGCCGCAAAAGATGAAACCGTATCTCGTGTTCCCAGAATATTTCTTCCCAAAGAACTTTTCTCAAATGCCGTAAGATAGAATGTATCCATACACAAATCCGCAGGATTAGATTCATACATGGCTATCTCCTCAATAACAACGCCCTTTTCAGTTTCGATATCGCCCTTATCCAGTTTCGGATTGACTATCATATCCGCAATCAGGTCAAAGGCCTTTGGCGCATCTGCGCTTAAGGTACGGGCATAATAGCAGGTAAGCTCCCTATCCGTATAGGCATTAAACTCGCCGCCCATCATATCTGCAGCTCTGGCTATCTCCTCAGATGAGCGTGAGTGCGTACCTTTAAAAAGCATGTGCTCAATAAAATGCGATATGCCGCTGTTCTGCTCATCCTCATAGCATGAACCGCTGCCGACCCACACTCCCATTGAACAGCTTTTAGCACCGCTTACTCTCTCAAATATTATACGGAATCCGTTTTCTAAAAATATCTTCTCGTACTTCAACTGTAACCTTATGCTCCTTTATAGGACTTTTTGTGTCATTTCTGCATACAATAATATTATTATTCGAGCAGAAAGTCAATAAAACCACCGATTTCATCGGTGGTTTTGCTTTTACAGATAAATCCTGTTATATCTCGGTTTAATATCAAAGCTTCCGTCGCTGTGCAAGGTGGTAACAGTAACTCCCTGTACCCACTCGCTTTCAGGTTTATTAAAGTTTGTTCCCAAATGATACAGATTATATCCCTGCGGCAAGCTGTAACACAGGTGCACACCCTTATATATTGCAACCCAATCATTTATGTGGTCGTGTCCCGCAAAAACAGCTTTAGTACTGCCCTTTTCAAGAATGGCATCAAACATTCCGCTGTTAAACTGTGAGCTTCCCACACTCTCATACTGCTCACCGTATATTACCTCGTAATCTCCCGCAGGCTCATATTTTCCGTCGGGAGTGGGGGTATCCTTAAATATGTTCTCATACTCCTTAAGCGGTATGTGCATATACATCATGGAGTTGAAGTCACCGTACTTTTCACGCAGACGGTCGACCTCATTTTTATAAAACTCAATCTGCTCTTTTTTGAGGAAATCGTAACCTGTCATATCATCAGGAATTCCGTATTCGGCACGATATTCATCGATTATATCTCTGCCCGAATCAAAGAGAAACAGAGTCTGTCTGAGTTTGCCGTCGGCGCCGAGAATGTTTACTGTATGGTTACCGTAACCGAAAAGGTCCTTTGGGCCGTGCTTGCACAGACAGTGCTCATAGTCAGCAAAGCTCTTCATAAGCAGATATTTATAAAAACCTTTTTCCTCACGAACCTCGTGGTTGCCGAAAATCGCTGTCCAATAAATACCGATTTTCTCCATCATCTGCGCAAACTGTATGGCATCTATCTGCTGAAACTTTGAGAGAATAACATCACCCGTAAGCACAACAAGGTCGGGTTTTACCTCTTTTATGTGATTGACAAACATCTCAGTTGTCTTTTTGTTGTATTCGTGGTTTGTATCGTAATGAAAATCAGTACTTGAAACAATAACAAAATTCTCATCACTCATGCTGCCGTCAGCATTGAATTTTGCTATGGTGGTCCAATAGTCACCTTCGTCGACCTTTCTTACCGTTGTGCCGACTTTCTCAACGCCTGACCGCTCACTGAAAAGTGATTTAGGTATGTGTCCGCCGCTGAGCTTAAATATAATACGTGCAACAAAGAGATGGATTCGCACCATACTCTGTCTGAAAAAAGCCCAAATCTTATACATAAAAACATCCCCATTCATGTGGCTTATCAGTATCTAATTATATTGTCTAATCCAAATAAAGTCAATTAAAACTATTATTCTTTTAGCAGTATGCGTTTTAAAAATTATGTTGTTTTTTGTTTGGAAAATATTTATAATGAAATCGAGGTGATAAAATGTCAACGACAAAAAAATCAACCGCAATTGAAAACATAATTACTGTTTTAGCGGGTGCACTCCTATTGGGATTTCTCTGGCGTGTCAGAGGAACAACCGGCTGGGGGTCCTCCTGGGGTCTTTTAAACGCAGGCTTCATTTTCACAATGTTTATCATTTTAGTTAAAGGGTCTCGCCAAAAGTGGAACATCGGATGGCTTGCTCTGACAGCACTGTCCTTTATGATGACTGTTCCGAGTTGGGGCACCCTGCTAAACCAGATAACAGGAGTTCTTTACAAAGCAGAGTTTTGGAGCGTCGGTGACAGTAACGTATATGTGTCTGTCGCATCAGCCGTATTCCTTATGCTCTGTCTTGGTTTCGGACTTGCGACCCTGTTTGGTATTATGCTCGGCAGAGGTTTCAGCTCAAAGCAATGGAAACTTAAAGATTTTATCATAGTGGTCGCCGCCTTTTACATCGCAGATTTGATTTCAAAGGCTACCATATCGCACTTGATTCTCAACCTTATTCAGCCTCAGGCCGTTGAGATTTTCGAAGAGGGCCTTGCCGCTGCAGGACTCGACACAAACGTATATAAAATATACTTGGAACACTTCAATGACCTTCCATGGGCAAAGAAGTTCGATGGCGGCAGAAACTATTTCTCTTCAATACAGGCAATCTCCTCGGTTATAAGGTCCGCTGCAGCTCTGCTTGCCGTAAGGTTTATTGTCAAAGATAAAACGAGTGCAAAAACAGGCTTCGTAGTTTCGGCAGCATTCTCTTTTTCCATCACTATATCCGACCTCTTCTTCTACTTCGGAAACGGCGGATATCATATGCAAAGGGAGTCCTATTTTACAGACTTTATATATCCCTGGTCATGCTGGGAGTACTTTACGGGCTTTATCGCAGGTGCAATTATCACGGCGTTCATGTTAAAGCTCAAAGATGAAGAAGATTTACCTGAGCTTGCTTTCCAAAAAGTTCCGACAAAAATAAAAACCGTCTTAACTTTCATTTTGGGATACGCCTTTATGGTCGGTGTAAGTATTGTAAGACCCGTTCTTGAGAGATTTAAAGATACAGATTACCAGATTATTTTTACCGTTGCAGCCGTTATTGTCGCTGTTGCAGTAGTTGCTATACTGTGTATTAAATGGGGCGAAAACGCACAGAAAATAAGCATAACAAAATTCGCAGCAGTTATGCTGCCAACATTTATCGCATATGTATTTGCGTCCTATATGTTCATAGCTTCACCTGACCGCCAGGAATTCAGAGATATCAACAACCTACATACAATTTTGTGTATTGTTTCAGTAGCAGCCACCTTGGTATGGGCTGTTGTTAACGGAAGAAAGAAACTGAAATCTGACAAATAACAAAAGTAAAAAGCACTGATGCAAAATTTTGCATCAGTGCTTTTTTATTAATCCAATTCAAACTGTCCTGTATAAAGCTGATAGTACTTGCCCTGCTGAGCTATAAGGTCATCGTGGTTTCCTCGTTCGATTATCTCTCCGTGTTCAAGCACCATTATAGCGTTGGAATTTCTTACGGTCGAGAGTCTGTGAGCAATTACAAAAACCGTTCTGCCCGCCATAAGTCTATCCATACCGAGCTCTATGAGATGCTCTGTGCGGGTATCGATAGAGCTTGTTGCCTCATCAAGAATCAGTACAGGCGGGTCTGCAACGGCAGCTCGTGCAATTGCAAGCAGCTGACGCTGTCCCTGGCTTAAGTTACCGCCGTCACCTGTTATGACGGTGTCATAGCCCTGCGGAAGTCTTGTGATAAACGAATGTGCATTGGCAAGCTTTGCCGCACGCTCTATCTCCTCCTGTGTAGCGTCGAGCTTACCGTAGGCGATATTTTCACGCACTGTACCTGTGAACAAGTGGGTGTCCTGCAAAACCATAGCAAGTGAGCGGCGCAGGTCATCCTTCTTTATCTTTTTGATGTTTATTCCGTCGTAGGTTATCTTACCCTCCTGGACATCATAAAAACGGTTTATGAGGTTGGTAATCGTAGTCTTACCCGCTCCCGTCGACCCGACAAAGGCTATCTTTTCGCCGGGACGTGCGTAGAGCGAAACATTCTTAAGAACTGTCTTTCTGCCGTCATAGCTGAATGTCACATCGTGGAAACGCACATCGCCCTTGAGCTCGACATATGTCGTTGTGCCGTCATGGTGGTTGTGCTTCCATGCCCAAAGACCTGTTTTTTCCTCGCACTCGGTTATATTGCCGTTTTCATCCTTTTTAGCGTTTACGAGCATAACATAACCGTCATCCTCTTCATGAGGAGTGTCGATAATCTCAAAGATACGCTCAGCACCTGCAAGTGCCGCAAGAATAACATTAAACTGCTGTGAAATCTGGGTTATGGGCTGAGAAAATTGTCTTGTATACTGTAGGAAAGACGCAAGCGAACCTATTGTCAGGGGAGCTGCAAGAACAGCCGCATCCCAGCTGAACAAGGCTGAGAAAATATCTCCGATACCAAAAGCGCCTGCACCCTTGACCATTATATACGCACCGATAACAGCCGTTGCCGCATAGTTAATATACGAGATGTTACCCATTATAGGCATTATAATACTCGCATATGTGTTAGCGTTTGTAGCCGCATGACGGAGTTCGGAATTGAGCACGTCAAAATCGCTTTTTACCGCCTTCTCGTGACAGAAAACCTTTACAACTTTCTGTCCCTCGATAAGCTCCTCTATATAGCCGTTAACAGCACCAACTGCCTTCTGCTGACGGCGGAAAAAATGTGCGCTTCGGCTTCCTACGAATTTTATGATAAACATCATAATAAAAAGCATTGCAATTATCAGAGCCGTAAGCTTCATACTGATAACACACATCATAACAAACGTACTGACAACGGTTATCGTGGAAGATATCGCCTGAATAAAGCTCTGGCTTATGCACTCACGAAGTGTATCCGTATCGTTTGTAAAACGGCTCATAAGCTCGCCGTGAGTCTTTGAGTCAAAGAAGCTGATGGGTAAGTCCTGCATATTGTCAAACAGGTCACGTCTTATTGTGTTGAGGGTGCCCTGCGCAACGCCTATCATTATCCTTGAATATGTGTAGGATGAAATTGCACCGCAGATATATACAACTGCAATTAAAGCTATCCTTTTTATCAGCGGAAGAAAATCCTGTGCAGTCGGCGTTGTTCCTATAAGAGGAACTATACCGTTGTCTATAGTGTCACCTATCATGTAGACACCGAAAACATTGGCGCCCGAGCCGATTATAACCAGGAAGAAAACTAATAACAAGCGGCTTTTAAACTTACCTATATATCCGACGAGACGGGAGAATGTCTTTCCCGTGTTCTTCGGTTTCTGGAAGCGGTTGCCCTCCGGACCGCCTTTAGGTTTATTGTTCTTCATTTAAGCCACACTCCCTTCCTGCTGAGAAGTATAGACTTCTTTATATATCTCGTTATTTTCGAGCAGTTCTTCATGCGTGCCGATAGCATTTATCTTACCGTCATCAAGTACGACTATCTTATCGGCATGAGAAATAGAGCTGACACGCTGAGCAATTATTATTGTGGTTACGTCGCCCAGACTTGTTTTAAAGCCTTCTCGAATCTTTGCATCAGTTGCCGTATCTACAGCGCTGGTGCTGTCATCAAGAATGAGTATCTTCGGCTTTTTAAGCAAGGCTCTTGCAATACAAAGTCTCTGCTTCTGTCCGCCCGAAAGGTTTACACCACCCTGACCAAGGTCAGTTTCATAGCCGTCGGGGAAACTCTCAACGAAGTCGTGAGCCTGTGCTATTTTACATGCTTCTTCAATCTGCTCCTGAGTGGCATCAGCATTACCCCAGCGCAGATTCTCTGCTATTGTTCCGGAGAACAACACGTTCGTCTGCAGAACCATTGCAACAGCGTCACGCAGGGTGTTTATCTTGTAATCTGTAACCTTTCTGCCACCTACAAGCAGCTCACCTTGTGTAACATCATAAAGACGGGGTATCAGTTGCACAAGAGTCGTTTTAGCAGAGCCTGTGCCTCCGATAATACCTACGGTCTCACCGGATTTGATGCTGAGGCTAACATTATCAAGAACATTCTTCTGTGCATTCTTATTATATTTAAAACATACATTCCTCATCTCTATGCTGCCGTCAGAAACCGACAGACTTTCATCCGCCTGTGAATCGTTTATATCGGGCAGCTCATCAATAACTTCGAGTATTCTCGTGCCTGCCGCTTTAGAGGTGACTATCATTACAAAAATCATCGATATCATCATCAGCGACATCATTATCTGAGTGATATATGTGATAAAGCCCATGAGTTCGCCCGTCTGCATTGAGCCCTCTATAACAAAGCCGCCACCAAACCAAAGAGCTGAAATTATACAGATATATACACACAGCGTCATAGCGGGGTTATTTATTATTACAAGTCGCTCCGCCGCTACAGATGCATTCATCAGAGCATCGTTTGACTTCTTAAAGCGTCCCTTTTCATGCTGGGAACGCACAAAAGCCTTGACAACCCTTATAGCTATCAAGTCCTCCTGAACGGTTGCGTTAAGGTCGTCATAGCGTTTGAACATCTGCTTAAACAACGGGAAAGCCTTTGATATTATAAATGCAAGCACAAAGACAAGCATAGGTACAACTACAGCAAAAACAACAGAGAGCTTTGCATTAAACTCTATGGCACACAATATCGCCATACAGAACATTATCGGTGAACGCACGCAGATTCTTATAACCATCATATATGTGTTCTGTACAGTGTTTACATCGGTTGTAAGTCGTGTTACAAGTGAAGCTGTGCTGAACTTGTCAATATTTGCAAAGGAGAAATCCTGAACCTTGCCAAAAAGCGCAGCTCTTACATTAGAACCGAATCCCATTCCCGCTACAGATGCAAATCTGGCAGACATCGCTCCGCAAGTAAGAGATGCCAGCGCCATCAACACCATTTGCAGACCCTTTTCAAGTATATAATCTATTCCGCCGCCACCGTTGATACCGATGTCAACTATATCCGCCATCAGCAACGGAATGCGCACTTCAAGTATTACTTCGCCTATAATTGTAATCGGCGCCAAAAGAGAGTATATTCGATATCCACGGGCATATTTCAAAAGTTTTTTTATCATTAATAAGCATCCCCTTTCCCTATAAACTCTCTTCGTTACGTTTTTTATCTTCTTCTAAAACATCAAACATTTCCTCACGGGAAATCTTATCACCCGAAAGGTTCTCGTTTATGCGTTTGAGAAAACCCGTAAACTGTTGCAGCTCCTCATGGGAAAAGCCGCTGAACATACGCTTATCAATCTTATCAAACTCTGCTCGACAGGCTCTCTCAATCTCAACACCCTTAGGTGTTATTTTGATTTTGTTAAATCGTAGGTCGTTTTCGTCCGCCGTCTTTTCAAGCAGTCCCGCCTTCGCCATACGCTTTACACTTACGGCTACCGATGCAGGTGAAACACGCAGATAGTCGGCAATTTCACGCTGAGTAGCCTCACCATTTTTTATCAGATAATCCATTATCTGCGGCTGTCCTCTATATACTCCCATGCTGTTGGCAACCTTTGAAATATGGTACCTGTGCAGACATGACAGAGTATTAAACTGAAATATAATGTCACGCAGATTCTCTTTCAAAATCAGTCCTCCTTACGCAAAAAGTTAACCGACTAACAGTTAATCGGTTAACTAATCTTTTAAAGTATAATCCCCTCAACCTATGATGTCAAGGGGATTAGAAATTTTCGACCTATTGCAACTTTTGAAACAGAACGGACAAAGCTATATGTACGCTTTGCACAAATCACTTGACAAGCTCGCCTGTCTGAGCGTTAACTACATTCTGAAATACAGCAATATGCGATGATGAGATAAACTTATCCACATGCATTGAGCCAAAGAACCAACGCTTGTATTCACAGGCAGCACCGAGCTCCTCAAAGTATGTATTAAGACCCGATACCCTTACAGGCTCTTTATCCTTAAGTTTTAAGAAGCCTTTGATTTTTGTAGGTGGCTCATGGGTAACGATAATATCAATCTTATTCTCGTGAGCTCTCAGATTTTTAGCTCCCGCAAGCAGTTCCTCCTGAGTGGGAATCTCCTCTCCCGACCATGAGTTGCCATCCGTACGGATGTCGATGTCAGGGCTTTCGCCGCCGCCCATTGTGAAAACCGTTGTTCCGTCAAAATCAAACACCTGACCTCTCATCAGATGATAGAGATTACCGCAAATATGGTGTGCATTTCCGCCGTGGAACTCCACCTGCTCATACTCCTTGAGCCTCATAAAATTTTCATGGGTTCCGTCAACAAAGCAGACATTATATTTAAGCTTGCCGATTTTCTTGAGCATTTTCTCCTCTTTTTTAGAGCCATCCCAAACAAAACCGAAATCACCGCAGATGAACAGCACATCGCCTTTGCCGAGCTTTTTGAGCTTGGAAGACGTGAAACGCTCAAAATCACCGTGGGTATCTCCTGTTACATAAAGCATAAATAATTGTCCTCCCCGAATATTTTACTGATTATCTATTTATTTTATAAGCCAAAACTGTTATAATCTTCTTGTCCTTAAAACATAACATTTATCATTATATAATATAATACATCATTTGGCGGTGACTTGTCTATGAAAAAGCGAATAAAATTTTTAGTATGTTTCATAATTATTTTTTCCATGCTCTCCTCTATTACTGCTTTCGCAAATTACAATGCTGTGCTGGAAAGCTCCGTAAAAGAAAAAGGCGGAAAAATTTACTCCGATATATATATTCTTTTCAACCTTGATAACGATACCGTCATATTCGAGAAAAATGCCGACAAAAAAGCTGCTCCCGCTTCACTGACAAAAATTATGACGGCTGCTATAGTAATAGAGAAGTGTCAGAACCTCGAGGAGACAGTTGACATCCCTGCAGCGCCGATAAGGCTTCTCGACGGAACAGGCAGCTCCATGGCAGGATTATATGTAGGCGAAAAAATGAGCGTTAAAAATTTGCTCTACTGTCTGCTTGTGAGAAGCGGTAACGATGCAGCAAACATACTCGCTCAGCATATCGGCGGCACCATTGAAAATTTTGTACAGATGATGAATGAGCGTGCAGCAAAGCTTGGCTGCACCAATACACATTTCGCTAATGCTCACGGTCTTGATGACCCCAACCACTACACCACCGCTCGTGACCTCTTGAAAATAAGCGAATATGCACTCTCTCTTCCGCATTTTGAAGAGATTACTTCTACCGTCTCATACACCATTCCTGCAACAAATATGAGCTCTGAACGTTACCTGCACAACACCAACTACCTGATGAACAAGGCATATTCGGACTACTATTCACCCTATGCATCAGGCATAAAGACAGGAACTACCGACAATGCAGGCCGATGCGTCATCTCAAAGGGAACAGGCAACGGATACAACTATCTGTGCGTTGTTATGAACGCCCCGTTCATGAACATCGACGACGATGCCATCGAGGAAAACTGCGCCTTTATCGACTGCAAAATGATGTTCAACTGGGTATTTGATAACATTGAACTCCAATCGGTTGCAAGTACTACCCAAATAGTTGCAGAAGTTCCTCTTGAGCTCTCTTTTGAAAAGGACTACATCACTCTTGTCCCTGCAGAGGATGTGCTTGCTCTTGTACCAGTGGGAACACAAGCAGGCGGAGTCCTGATAGACCCCATTGAGGATACCATACCCGAACACGTTGACGCACCCGTTGAGAAGGGACAGGAAATCGCAGAAGCAAGGGTACTCTATGCGGGCTCGGAGATTGCCAGAGTTAAGCTTGTCGCCTCCGAATCGGTATCACGAAACGGACTGCTGTATATCGGCTCGATTATAAAAAATATTGTGTCAAGTCTCGCTTTTAAAATTATCGCAGCCATTCTCGTTGCAATGATTTTGGCATATGTGGTTCTGTTTGTTTACGTCAACTACAAACGCAGACAGCGTCGCAAGCTTAAAATCGTCCATCCCGAAGTCAAGAGCAACGGTGAGTACACCAAAAAAGATAATAAAAAGAAAAAGTAACTTAAAACCGCCGTACTAAATGTACGGCGGTTCATTATCATTAGAAATTAATATATCCGAGATGCTCAAGCAGAATTTTTACTCCCATAAGTATAAGAATAAGGCCTCCTGCAAGCTCTGCTTTTGACTTATATTTTTCGCCGAAAACATGACCTATCTTGACTCCGCAGGCCGAAAGGCTAAAGGTAATAACACCTATAAAAGCTGCTGCAATCCAGATGTTTTCATTTAAGAACGCAAAGGTTATACCTACTGCCAAAGCATCTATGCTTGTTGCTATGGCAAGCACTACCATCTTTGTAAATTTGAGTTCTGCCTTATCGTTTGCCTCAAGAGGACAATCAGTTTTTTCCTTTTTAAAGCTTTCAAAAAACATCTTTCCGCCTATTACTCCCAGAAGAACGAAAGCTATCCAATGGTCAAAGCGGACTATCTTATCGGCAAATCCTATACCGAGAAAATAACCGATAACAGGCATGCCCGCCTGAAAAAGGCCAAAATATCCGCCGACAATACTACACTGTCTCAGGGTCGCCTTTTTAAGACAGACTCCCTTGCATATCGCAACGGCAAAGGCATCCATTGAAAGACCTATGGCAATTATAAACAGCTCAGCAGTGCTCATCTCTTTTTCCTCTCTTTTCAAAAAATAAAAAGGACCCACCTGCGCCATGTGCGCAGATAAGTCTCATCAATTAAAACAAAGCCAGATAAAAATCAGTATGTTGACCTTGTTACGTCCGAAAACAATGTTTTCGTCGCCGACTACTCCCCTATCGCTCGGTCAAGTATATCTCAGCGCAATTCTTTTGTCAAGCAAAACCAATTGATTTAATATTGCTTTTTTGATATAGTACCATTTAATGATATGCATTAAAGTGATTTGATATGAAATCGGGGTTATGGCATGACATCTTTTTTAGAGAACGAAAAAACGCTGTGCGCACAGATTGACGAGCTTTGTATGACAGACCCGCAAAGCGCCCACGAACTGATAAACAACCTTCTGGACGAATGCACGCCTGAACAAAAAAGTTCAAAGGTTCAGTCCGCCGCACTTTCAAGAATTTGCTGCAGGTTTTTGATGCACCGAAAGTCAAAGAGTCATCTGACAAACATTCTTACCAAAAATAAAAAACTGCGAACTGCGCTCTTCGGAGAGCTTAACACCTACAAATACAGCCTTGTTTTTCTGCTGCGCAGGCTGATAAGATTAAATGATACCGCACTCACACAGGAGCTGTTCAACCTTTTGAGCAACAATCCCTACCGTGATGACAGTGCAAAGGATTATTCCGACAGATGGTCGCTGCAATTCATAATAGACGAATCGCTCAATGCACCTGAAGATTATCTCGATTTAAGTGATGAGAATAAATTCGTTATACAAAAATACACAACCCCATCGGCTGATTAACCGACGGGGTCAATTTATACCACTCTGATATTTTTACAGCCTCTCACGCCAAGAAAATCTACAACACGCTCACCGTTAAGTATCGCCTTGCTGCAAGGTGCAATATCGACAAATTTTTTAATTATTTCATCCTTGCCGCCCTGTGCGACAGCCATTATGTTTTCAATTTTCTCGCAGAAAACCGGAATAAAATCATCAGGTGCAATTTCAAAATAATGAATCTCTGTCATCGCACGTGAAAAATTAAACCTCAGCTTGCCGCAGCGCACATCAGTTTCATAGTATTCCGGATGCGGAAGATGCATATTGAGCCCACTGAAGCTGTAAGCAAACTCAATATAATAATGATTATCGAAAAATGAACGGTGCAACCACACAGAAAGCGTGACCCCATTGTCAAATTTCTTATAAAAATTATCTTTTCTCTTTGTAAATCCCTGCTCTTTGAGCGTGTTTGCACAAATTTTGACAAATTCATTTCTGTTCATAACAAAGGTTCCCCCAAACCTTTCTGCTGACAACTTTCATCTATTTTCTCTAACGTTGCACATAAGAAAACTACTTCAATCCCCTGAGTTTTCCTAAAAACAAGAATAACATTGCGCCTTTATTTTGTCAATAATATTTAAGGCGGTTTTATTTGTCAATCATATGTATAACCCGCAGAAAGCAGACAGCCTTTGTAAATTATTGTCTGCAAACTGCGGGTATTGTTATTTTCATAAAACCAATCAGGAAATCTTTAACTTTAAACGAAGTTTGTCGGATATCATAGCTATAAATTCACTGTTTGTAGGCTTGCCACGTGAGTTCTGGATAGTATAACCAAAGTAAGAACTTAAAACATCAACATCGCCTCTGTCCCACGCAACTTCGATAGCATGACGAATCGCTCGCTCAACACGGGATGCAGTTGTTTTGTATGTTTTTGCAACTGTGG
Organism: Clostridia bacterium; assembly: GCA_017407995.1. Taxonomy (GTDB): domain Bacteria; phylum Bacillota; class Clostridia; order Oscillospirales; family Acutalibacteraceae; genus CAG-177. The sequence continues at coordinate 175,103 of JAFQVM010000030.1, forward strand.
GATATAAAAGTTTTGTTACTGAATTCATAATATCATCATCATTGATAGCCAGTATTATCGCCTCTCTAAGATACTGATATCCCTTTATATGGGCAGGCACTCCGATTTGATGCATTATTTCGGACACCATTATCTCCAGACTCTTACTGTCGTTCTTGAGATTCAATATATTATTATGCTCTGCACGGCCTGCACCCGTGAGCTGCTTTATTCTTTCAACAAAAACCTGCATATCAAAGGGTTTTATAAAATAATAGTCTGCGCCGCTCTCTATTATCTCCTGCTGAAGTCTCGCATTTGAATTTCCTGTCGTTACCATGACGAGCGGACGTTTATCTCCCAACGATTTTATACCGTCCAAAACGCCGATTGCATCAAGACCCGGCATGAACGCATCTATTACCAATACATCGGGTGTGTTCCCCTGCTTGAGCAACTTTAACACCTGCGAGCCATCTTTTGGCACAAGGTGAACCTCAAAACCGTTTGAACGCAACGCAGAGACACAACTTGACCCGAATTCATTTCCCTCTTCAGCTACCATAACTTTTAACAAATTTCCCATATTTAGTTCCTCCTGTTTTATTTTTCACATGGATTTTACCATTAATGGGAATAAATGTCAATAATTATTTGCCATTTTTTGGTATTTTTTTACTTTCATTCGTTGATTTGTCAGCAATCGACAAAATAACAATAATTTCGTTTTCTTTTATTTATCTTAATATTGTAATAAAATTTCAAGTTTATTTGATTTTGTCTAATTTTGAAAGCGAATGGGTCGAACAGTTACTTCCTCTGCAAGTAACAACTTGTTACAACCATAAAATAAAACTGACACATCGAATAATTTTGATGTGTCAGTCTTAATTTAAATTTTACGTCCTTTTCAGGTACGTCTTTTATGATGCCTTGTCCAAGCTTTCTTTTGCTAAGCCGTCCGCAGTGTCCAACATGTTTTTAGCAAAAATTGCATACCCTTGAGTCGGGTCGCTAATAAAAACGTGCGTGACAGCGCCGACCAACATACCGTTTTGCACTATCGGACTTCCGCTCATACCCTGAACTATTCCGCCTGTTTTCTCGAGCAGTTCTTTATCTGTAACCTTAACGACCATATTGCGCTGCTGCTCCGATTTTGAATAAATCTTTGTAATTTCGATATCATAATACTTGGGACCATTGTCGTCTACTGTCGAAATTATCTGTGCTTTACCCTCTTTAACTTCATCGGGAAGCGCTACCGGAAACTCCTTAGAAGAAGGCAAAGTGATATATGAGCCGTATATTCCCTTGTCGCAATTTTCATATAAACCGCCTATTTCTCCATGTGTAAACACGCCGCACAATTCCCCGGGAGTGCCCTGCGTTCCCTTATAACACCCTTTCACGCAGGCGTTAACAGCATCGCCGCCGGATATTATAAGACGCTCACCTGTATCAACATCGCACACAGCATGTCCAAGGCCTGCAAAAACACCGGTTTTCTTATCATAAAATGTCATCGTACCTATGCCCGCAGAACTGTCACGCACCCAAAGACCTGCTTTTAACTTGCCGTCAGAGGTACTGCGTGCGGGCAAAAGTGTAACCGTCTTGTTTGAATCGCCTCTTTTTACCAAAAGCTCTATCGTTTCACCGTTGCTCTTTTCAACAGCACTTGCGATATCATTATTTCGGCTTACTGCCGAACCGTTGATTTTTAAAATTATATCGCCCTTCTTAAGTCCTGCCCGCTGTGCAGGATTGACTAATCCCTGATTTGTCTGCACGTCATCACAGCCTACGACGAGTACGCCCTGTGTATAGAGCCGTATTCCGAAAATATCTCCGCCTACAGTCACATACCGCCGCTGAGTAACCGTCACTTTAGCTGTCTTTACAGGAAACAGTCCGAATGCACTTACGTTAAGCTCATACTCGCCGTTCTCTTCCGCACTTATTTCTTCGGTATCCGCTGAAAAAATCGGCATTTCAACACTCGGCACACTGCCCGAAGCAACATGATATTCATTCGGCAACTCCATAAATCCATAGGCTATTGACGAAAAAATGCCAACAGCAAAAATCAACGCAAATACGCTCAATGTTTTAAAAAACCTTTTCATCCTTCACCTCCCAAAAAATTTTTGTCCGCCTTACGGACATTAATACTTTTGCCGTTTGAGGTGATAATATTGTAGGAAAAAGCGGGCGGCGTTGAAATTAAACACTTGTTTATTTTTGCCTTAAAAAATAAAAAACGCACAGCAAAATGCTGTGCGGAAAAATTTGTTTTTTTTTATTTTTCTTCTTCAACCTTTGTAAGCGAAAGAGTTATGTCAAGGTCAGAACTGTTGAGGGTAAGAACATCATCCTCATAGACAGCAGTAAATGTCAGGTTTATATCTATAAAAGAAATGTTAATCGGACTATCCGGAACAAATTTTATCTCTGCCGGTTCTTTCTCAACATCTATAGTGTATGTACCTTCTGCTTTGAGCTCTATCGGGAAGCCCAAAACCGTCACGCTGCCAAAATCAAAAGTAACTGTTCCATCCTCTTTAAATTCTACGCTCGCAGTATTGTCAGCGTTTGTCCATTTGCCGATAATCGCCTTATCAAGGCTCGCCTGACAGCCCGCAAAAGCTGAAACCATAACAGCCGCTACCAGCATAACAGCTACAAGTCTTACTATCTTCTTCATTAAACCCACTATCCTCTCATTAAAAATTTTTCTTCCGTTTTATTATAACATATAATGACATATTTTGTCTATAAAATGAGCTGTACCTCAAAGGTACAGCTCACAAGTGATTTTATTCGTCAAAGAAAACAACCTTATTGTTATATCCGCTCTCAAAGATAGCGTCAACAAGCTTCATCAGACGGCGCTGCTGGTCGTGAGTAACAATCTGCTCTTCCTCGCCTCTTATTGCAGCAAGCACATTCTCATAAAACTGAGTCCAACGTGATTCAACCTTGGGAAGCTCATAACGTTTGATAGTATCGTCAGTTCTGGGGGCCATCGTCTTTGTAAGTCCGACACCTGCCAGAATCGGCACTGCATCACGGTTCTCCCAATCGGAAACCTTGACAATCTCACCGTTTACATCCCAGTCGGTAACAACCGCAGAGCCGTTCTCACCAAGAATGTACCAACGGGGCAGTTCAATGAAGTTGCTGGTTGTAACCTCAACATAATATGAGAGGTCGCCCTCAAAAATGAGAGTTGTTCTGAAACCGTCGTCGCACTCCTCATTGGTGACGTTCGTGAGCTCTGTATAAACAGATATAAGCTTTCTTCCCTCACCAATCTGGAGGGCCTGGTCAAGCAGATGAATGCCCCAGTCAAGCACCATTCCGCCGCCGTGCTTTTTCTTATTTCTCCAGTCGCCTGGAATTCCTCTTGAACCCTGAACCCTTGACTCGATGCGGAACACCTTGCCAAGGCTGTTGTCATCAATTATCTTGCGTATGCACTTATAATCGGGGTCCCAACGTCTGTTCTGGTGAACGGTGAAAAGTTTGCCGTATTTTTCAGAAGCGGCAATCATCTCCTCAAGCTCCTGAGGGTTCATTGCAACCGGCTTTTCGGAAATAACATTCTTACCCACTGCCATAGCAGCTACGGCAATCTCCTTATGTACGTCATTAGGCGTTGCAACGGTTACAAGGTCTATACGCTCGTCTGCGAGTAACTCCTCACGGGAGGAAAATGCGTGAATTCCCCGCTCCTCTGCAAGTGCACAGCGTTCAGGATTTATATCGTAAATTCCTATTAGTTCTGCAGTATCCTCGAACTTTTCCATCTGTGAAGCATGCCAACTGCCCATTCCGCCGTATCCAATAACGGCAAATCCTATCTTTTTACTCTTATCCATTATGATTTACTCCCAAGTAAACTATAAATTGTTTTAACGAATCACACCCACCACATATCTCCGGTGCTCTGTGTGATAAGAACATCTTTAAGAAGCGTTGCAGCCTTTGTCAGACCCTCATCCTGACTCATGAGTGAATCCTCATGCTCAATGCTGATAGCATAGTCATAGCCGACAAGACGAAGATTCGAAATAATATCCTTCCAATAAGAATAATCGTTGCCGTAACCGACTGAACGGAATATCCATGAACGGTTTATCTCATCGGAATAAGGCTTTGTATCAAGTACACCGTTGACAGCGGTGTTGTACTTGTCAATCTTTGTATCCTTTGCATGGAAGTGGAAAATCGCATCGCCGAGTTTTCTGATACATGCAACAGGGTCCATACCCTGCCAGATAAGATGGCTCGGGTCAAAGTTAGCGCCGATTTCAGGGCCTACTGCCTCACGGAGTCTCAAAAGACTCTCACAGTTATAAACACAGAAGCCGGGATGAAGCTCAAGAGCTATCTTATTAACACCGTGCTCCTTTGCAAATGCCACAAGGTCTTTCCAATAAGGAATAAGAACCTCGTTCCACTGCCACTCAAGAACCTCAGAAAAATCATTGGGCCACGGGCATACTACCCAGTTCGGATACTTTGCGCCCTCGTGGTCGCCGGGACAGCCGGAGAATGTGTTTATCTGATGAAGTCCGAGTTTTTCGGCAAGAAGAATTGTGTTTCTGATAGTCTTATCGAACTCTGCTGCAATCTCCTTGTTCGGATGCACAGGGTTACCGTGACAGCTAAGAGCGCTTATCTCAAGGCCGTATTTAGCTATAGTTGCCTTAAACTCCTCAAGCTTTGCCTCATCATTCAAAAGAACGTCGGGGTCTGCATGAGAGTTGCCGGGATATCCGCCGCAGCCGATTTCCACCATCTCTATGCCTCTTGATTTAAAATATGCAAGTGCCTCATCGAGCGGTAAGTTGCCCAAAAGGCAGGTAAAAACGCCTAATTTCATGTGCTTATCTCCTTTCAGACGAGTGTTTTAAGATATTTTATGCTTCTGCCGATATCTTCTAATCCGGTCGGAACAGGGTCGTCATTTTCGACTATCAGCCACTCTATTCCGATATCCTTAGCTGCTTTAACAACTTTAGCTATATCGCAGTCACCCTCGCCTAAAGCAAGCGGCTTGCCGTCAATACCGTCCTTGACATGCAGGTGAACTATCCTATCCTTATTCTCTGTTATAAGCTTATAGTTATCCTGGCCTGCATGGTGGCTCCAATATGTATCTATCTCCAAGCAGCAAGCATCTTTAAGCGCATCAAACGGATAAACTCCGTTCTTATTTTGCTCAAACTCATCGGAGTGGTTATGATAGTAAATCTTCATACCGTTCTCCTCAGCTACAGGAGCTGCTTTTTTGAGAATCTCACAAGTGTCCCTGAGTTTTGCAGGTGTGTCGTGCGGAGCTCCTCCCATGCCTATTGTTGTCATACCGAGTGTTTTGCAATACTCGATAGTTTCCATAAGCTTCCTGGGCTTGTAATTTTTGATGTCCATATGTGTGCCGACGGCAACAAGTCCTGCATCATCAAGTGCCTTGCGCAGAGTTTCAGCAGGCAATTCAAAATATCCCGCAAACTCAACACCGTCATAGCCGAGTTCTTTGACCTTTGGAAGAATCGCCAGAAGGTCCTCGCCGTTCTCTATATGGTCACGCACAGAGTAAAGCTGAACAGCAATTTTCATTTGTATATACCTCTCTAAATCAGGTTATCAATCAAAATATACGGGCTGGCCTGTCTTTGCAGACTCATAAATAGCCTCAAGAATCTGAGTAACAACAAGTGCCTGTTCGGGCTTTGTTCTGACCTCTTTATCATTTATGACAGCGTCATAAAAAGCTCTTGCCTCAAGCTCTGAGGGGTCACTGCTTGAGCCCTCAAAGAAAGCCGCTCCGCCTGCTTCAAAGTTCGGAGTCTCGATGCACTGACGGCCATACTTAACATAGTTCAAACGAAGTCCGTCAAGCATATCTGCGCCTGCCTTGTCACCGCAAAGATATGTAATAGCCTCTCTCGGGTCAGCAAGGTTCAATGCCCAGCTTGCCTCAACAGAAATTGTAGCACCGTTCTCCATTGTAACAAAGCCGAAAGCTGAGTCCTCAACTGTATACTCCTTGGGGTCCCAATCGCCCCATGCGTTACCGGGTCTCTTCTGGTCGCCGAGCTTCTTGTATACGTTACCTACAACCATCTTAGGCTTGTAGTTATCCATCATCCAAAGGGTAAGGTCAAGTGCGTGAGTTCCGATATCGATAAGCGGACCGCCACCCTGCTCATACTCGTTAAGGAAAACACCCCATGTAGGAACTGCTCTGCGGCGAAGCGCAATAGCTCTGCCGTAGTAAATCTCGCCCAATTCGCCGTTTTCGCAAGCCTCTTTGAGATAAAGAGAATCTGCTCTCCAACGTGACTGATAGCCGATAGTCAGCTTTTTGCCTGTACGCTGGGCAGCCTCGCACATAGCCTTTGCTTCTGCATATGTCTTTGCCATAGGCTTCTCACACATAACGTGCTTGCCTGCCTCAAGAGCATCAATAGTGATAAAAGCATGTGAACGGTTAGGTGTACAGACGTGGACAGTCTCAATGCTCTCATCCTCAAGAAGCTCTTTGTAGTCTGTGTAGACCTTTGCGCCTTCAATGCCGAATTTCTCCGCAGCCTTAACAGCTCTTTCTTCGACGATGTCGCAGAAAGCAACCATCTCAACTTCTGCTATCTTCTTAAGTGCAGGCATATGCTTGCCGTTAGCGATGCCGCCGCAACCGATGATACCTACTCTTACCTTTCTCTCCATAAAAACAACTCCTGTACTTTTTCTTTTATCGGGACTCATCCCATTTCACATTAATTATAATCGATTGAACAAATAGTTCAAGAAAAAATGAAAGAAAGTTTTTCAAAGCACGTGCCAAAATTAGATTAATATATTTAGCTAAAATGCACAAAAGCTTTAAAGCCGTCCCATTTACCCTCATTTTTTAACAAAATCAACCGTTTTTATTAAGACTTTGTTCACAGCGACTTAATAAAAAAAGGGTATCATTGTCTTGCGCAGATGAAGGAGCCGCACCTTCCAACTGCGTGGTGTCTGAGCGTCAGACATCTACCCCTCCTCAAATCAGATGCTATAATAGTTGCATCAAACCCCTCATTACGAAAAAGCACTCGATTCGTCGGGCGCTTTTTCGTTTTTTCATTCTGCGTATAAAAATGTTTTTTTCGGGTCAAAATAACCTTGAAAAACGCACCGCACACTTTTATATGCGGAGAAATGAGGCAGATATGATAGACAACTCATATAACAAGAAAAACTTTTTTAAATCCAAAGGCCTTTATATCGCAATAGCTCTGTGCATAGTCGCCGCAGGAGCAGGAGTCTGGGGTGCTGTCAGCGGAGGAATGAACCTCAATGACGCAAACACAGACACCACCGCTGAAAGCTCAACTATAAACTGGAACATCAGCTATAACGAGCCCGCAACAGCAAATGAAACCGAGGCTAACAATCCCATAAAGAATGTTCCCGACACCAGAAACAACACCACGCAACCCGCTGAACAGACAACCAAAGAGGATAAAAATACTCCCTACACCGGATACTATGCCCTGCCCATGGGAACTAACATCACAAAAGATTACAGCGCCGGAGAGATGGTAAAAAACACAACCACAAATGATTGGCGTGTACACTCCGGAATAGATTTCGGCGGTTCAAAGGGCAATGATGTACTTGCAATTCAGGACGGTACAGTAAAGAAAGTATATAAAGACTCTCTTTGGGGTAACGTTGTTGAAATAGACCACGGCAAAAGCCTGACAGCAAAATACTGCGGCTTGGCAGACAGCGCTCTGCCGACAGTCGGTGCAAAAATAAAGCAATTCGACCACATTGGAACTCTCGGCGACATTCCCGTCGAAGCCGCAGACGGCGACCATCTTCACCTTGAAATAACGGTAGGCGGAAAAATCGTTGACCCGCTTGAAGCGATGAATAAACTCGGCGGCTCCGAAGCCGCTACCGAACAGACAACAAAAGCACAGTAAAATATACAGGTGTAAAGAACAGTATGAGTAAATGCCACACCACACTCATACAAAAAATCTTTACACCTGTTTTTCATTGCACAAAATAAAAAAACATGGTACTATAATTTTGCAAAGAGAATGATTGATATTAATTCTAATCGGAGGTGCTCCCATGGAAATACGGCTTATAAGCCAAGATGAAGCGGTTGACTTTCTAAAAGTTTCTTCAGCTTCGTTCATCTGGAATTTTGACCCCAAAGTCGATAATAAAATGAATGTTCCTGTAATGGCAGCCTTTCATGAAGGCAAGCTCATTGCAGGACTTGAAATGTTGGATTTTGAAAGCAATTACTGCGGCAATTATCTAAAAACCGTCGGAATAGGCGGCGTTTGCTCACTTCCCGAAAGCCGCAGAATGGGTGCAATCAAAGCAATTTTTGATAAAATCGGAAACACAGCACAGGAGAACGGTTGGGCAATGGGATTCCTTTTCCCCTTTTCCGTTTCCTATTACGAAAAGTTCGGTTACGCTTATATAAACCGCATGCTTTCCATAACCGTCCCTTTTGAAAACATGAACCACATCCCACGCAACACAGATGTGATTCCTTATTCACCGGAGTATTTTGAGGAGCTGAGTGCCCTACACGCAAAATGTTCTCTTAAAGAAAATCTGTTAACACTTCGCAACGAAAGAAAATGTTTCTGCGAAACGCCCCTCGAAAAATGCGATTATACATATTTCCGCCGAAACACCGCAGGAGAGGCTGACGGATATGTCCGTTTCCTGGTTGACAGACCAAGCGGAAATTTAACCGTCACAGACCTCTATTTCCTCAGCCCTGAATCACTCTACGGTTTGATTGGCTTCCTGCGTAATTATGATGGTATTGTCAAGCGTATTATTGTTCAAAAGCAGTACCAGGGTTCGCCATTCGCCTGTATTGCTGACAGAATTACAGGAGTAAAATATTCAGATGACGGTTGTGCCGCAGGCAGAATTTACGACATGAAAAAGATTCTCGAAAGCAACACCTATCCGGAACAATACGGCAAATTCCGACTTTTAAGTCTTGATGACTTTGAGCAAAACTCGGGTATTTTTGAGGTGGAATATCAAAACGGCAAGGCTTGTATTACACGTAAAAGCAACGGAGACTACGACATTGCGCTTACTCCTGCTGCCGCAGCGAGATTACTGCTTGCAGGAGAAGGACACACAGCCGAAACCGCAGCCTATATCAACGGCACTGAAATCAAAGGCGATGCAAGAGACTTCTTTAAAACTTTCCCTCTCCGCCCCACACGCTTTACTGATGGTTTTTAAACTACGGTCTATCGAGTGGATGTCAGCTTTCCTACATCAATATAGCTACAAAAAAAGAGCCTGACAAATTAATGTCAGGCTCAAATATTTTTATTATACCTATTCATCTAACCCGCATAACAAATACAGCTCAGCTATGCACGATGATTTGTGAGCAATATATTTATCTATATCGTCAGGATATAATCGGGCTGCTTCCTCCTTTATTTTGCTATATCTTTCAACCGCTTTAGTATTACTTCGAAGATAATCCCTAAAAACAATGTGACGGCGTAACTCGTCTGAGTTCTGCGGACATACATACAAATGATGTTTTTGCAAATGAGGCTTATCATTATAGCAAAACGCTTCTCTGTCCTTAATCCCCAAGTCGCCTTCATGTTCATAGCCTATTGACTTTAACCTGTTGACAACTTCACTAAACACAGAATAATCTTTAATAATTATGTCGATATCTATAATCGGTTTAGCTGATAACCCTTCTACAGCTGTGCTGCCAACGTGTTCAACATCAATAATTAAGTCTTTGAGTTCTTTTTCTATTTCCTGTTTGATATCTTCAAACTCAGTTTTCCATTTTGAATTATATGGTTCAACAATTACACGTTTTTTCTTCATGTTTCACTCCGCTTAATCCTATTTCAAGCCTATCCTTCCGCCGCCGAGCACTGTCTCACCGTCATAAAAGGCGGCAAACTGACCGGGTGTCACCGAGCGTTGTGGTTCATCAAACTTGACGAGCAGGTTGCCGTTTTCCGTCGGTGTAACCGTCGCCTGCGCAGCAGGCGCTCTGAATCGGATTTTCACCTGTGCTCTGAACTCCTCTTTCGGAAGTTCGCCCGAAATCCAATTTATACCCTCGGCACAAAAACCGTCCGAATACTGTGCTCCGCACTCGCCGAGCACCACACGGTTATTCTCCGCATCAACACGGGTGACAAACATAGGTTTGCCAAAAGCGCCGAGTCCTTTGCGCTGACCGACTGTGTAATTCATAATTCCCTTATGTCTGCCGATATTTTTACCCGCTGTATCAGCAAAATCGCCTTCACCCATATCACGAAGTCCGAGAGATGCGATAAAACTCGAATAATTATTATCGGGGATGAAGCAGACTTCCTGACTGTCTTTTTTGGCTGCAACGTGCAATCCGTATTTTTCAGCAAGGGTGCGTATCTCACTTTTCTCCATGCCATCAAGCGGAAACATTGCGTGTGAAAGCTGATGCTGCGATAACATACACAGAAAATAACTTTGGTCCTTTGCCGAGGCAGAGCGTTTAAGCAAGGTTTTGTCGTCTTTTCTCTCAAGCGAAGCATAGTGGCCCGTTGCAAGAAAATCTGCGCCGTTTTGCAAGGCGAAGTCAAGCATCGCCCCAAACTTTATATCTCTGTTACATACAACACAGGGGTTTGGAGTAGCACCATGCAGATACTCATTTGCAAAATAATCAATGACTTTTTCTTTGAACAGCTCACGTAAGTCGAGCACATGGAGCTTCACTCCTGCGCTATGTGCGGCACGCCGTGCATCCTCAATATCTGCATCTGCAAGAGAGTCAGGTTTCAGCCTCAGCGTTACTCCCTCAACATTATATCCCCGCTCCTTTAACATGACTGCTGCAACGGAGCTGTCCACTCCTCCGCTCATTCCTACAAATACCGTCTGCATACCGCACCTCCTCCAAAACTTAAGCTTATAAGCCTATTTTACCATATGTATATAAAAATTTCACCTTTTTCTGCCAAAAATAAACCGCTTTTTTACTTGCAGAATCAGAAAAAAAATAGTATAATAACATTATATTGAGGGATTTTGCACTTCAAGCTTATATGTGCGCAGCGCTGCGGTCGGTTCGTGATATGACACATTATGTCATTGCTCTTTCTCCGAACCGCTGTTCTGTGCTTTTTATGGAATCAACAGGATTTCGGCGCCAATACTTTGTTGAGCTATCCAAGGGAGGATTTTATTTTGTCCGTCGATTTACACTGCCATACCAAGCTTTCAAACAGTTCAATGGGCATTGATGACCTCATCGTCCTCGCAAAGAAAAGAGGGGTCGACACAATCGCCATAACCGACCATGACTGTCAGGCCGGCTCTGTAAGAGGTAAAATTATCGCCGCTCGCCGTGGTGTTACTGTCATCCCCGGCGTTGAGCTCTCTGCCATCGACGATAAAACCGGTCGCCAGGTACATATTCTGTGCTACCATTGCGACAGTCCGGAAAGAATTGAAGAGATTTGTCACAAAAACACCGCCGCTCGCAAAAAAGCCGGTCAATATATGATTCTTAAAACCGCTCAGCGTTATCCGATAACTGCGGAGCTTGTTATGAAGTGTGCTTCCGGCTCAACCGGAATATTTGAAGAGCATATTATGCACGCTCTCATAGAGTGCGGTCTCACTCAGAATATACACGGGGAGCTGTATGATGAGCTTTTCTCTCCTGACAGCCCCGACAATGTTATTGTTGAACCTAAGTTTTTACCTGTAAGTCAGGTTATCGAAGCTATACACGGAGCAGGCGGCATCGCTGTCCTTGCCCATCCGTATAAATACAACAGCGTTGAATCTTTAGACTACTATGTCTCGCTCGGCCTTGACGGAGTTGAAGTCTGGTGTCCGTCCAACTCACCTGAACAGCAGGAGTTTTTACTCAGCTATGCAAAAAAGAAAAAGCTCCTCACCATCGGCGGCTCTGACTTCTGCGGAATGTATAACAACGGTGTCGTAAGCATCGGAGATTTCGCAACTCCCGACGAAAGTCTGAAAGCACTTAACGATTATAAGGCTGCGATGAAAAAGAAGTCACGCTGAATAAGTCTTAAAGGATGATTCCCATGCCTTACAATGAAGATTGTGATATAAAATTATTTTATCCATCCGATGACAAAAACGGCAGTTCTGAAAAAGATATTCTTGCAATTGCCGAAATTTTGGACAATCAGCGCAGCAACGGAAATCTCTTGCTTGCCCGCAAACTCGGTGAGCATCTTGCATCCATCAAACCCGAAAACGCCGGCGAACTCGACGGCATAGACCTTGAAAAAGAAGGTATTGATGTAGACAAGCTTCCGTCCGAAATCCTGTACGAAGTTCGTGTACTCATGATTTTCACCGCTCAAATCACTCTGCACTCTGTTCTTCCCTCTGTCCTTTCGACTGAGGCTGTCAACATAATGTATAACCAGATGAGGGACAAATCAGAGGCTTTCTATGACAACGTGATGGATGGAACGTCGTTCTCATTCTACTATCTTGCAATAAGAAAAGGCGTTAACGTTGAAGAGGCTGTCGGCAAAAACTTTGCGATGCTCTGCGGTGATGAGGATGAGGAAGACTTTATAGAGCTTGGCAAGAAAGTTTATATGCTGACAAACGGATATATACGAGAGCTTGTCAGAAACTACAACTTTAAACTTTAAAACTTTTACCGCACAGCAAAGCTGTGCGGTATTTTGTTGCATAATGTTGAAAGTTTTTGAGATTAATCTTTCATTTATTTTTAAAATACACCGTATTATATTGATATATCTACACATCTTTTGAATTTTCAACCTTATAATCTTTCATTTTAACTTGACCTTAATACATTTTTTGTGATATAATAAACATTAACATTTTAGAGACAGGAAAGGGTATTTTATGCAAAACAGAGTTGTTCGAAGAAACGAAAACACCCATCTTTTAGAGCTTGAAGAACATATATATCAGCTTGTAGACACGCCCACACCAAACGTGTTCAGAAACCTTTTCCCTTACAGCGAAGTTCCGAAAATAGCTTTTAATGACAGACTTGTCCCTCACAATATGCCCGAGGAAATCTGGATAACAGACACCACTTTCCGTGACGGTCAGCAGTCACGTGAGCCTTACACGACAGAGCAAATCGTGACCATCTATGATTACCTGCACCAGCTCGGCGGTGAAAACGGAATTATTCGTCAGTGCGAGTTCTTCCTTTACAGCCAGAAGGACAGGGACGCTGTTTACAAATGTATGGAAAGGGGCTACAAGTTTCCTGAGATAACAAGCTGGATACGTGCAAGCAAAAAAGATTTTGAGCTCGTTAAAGAAATCGGACTTAAAGAGACCGGTATTCTTGTATCATGCTCCGATTATCACATCTTCTACAAAATGAAAATGGACAGACGTCAGGCTATGGAACACTATATAAGTGTTGTGCGAGACTGTCTTGAAACAGGTATTGCTCCCCGCTGTCATTTAGAAGATATCACTCGTGCTGACATCTACGGTTTTGTTATACCGTTCTGCCTTGAGCTGCAAAAGCTCGGCTGTGAATACGGCATACCTGTCAAAATCCGTGCGTGTGACACTATGGGCTATGGCGTAAACTTTGCAGGTTCAGTTATCCCACGCTCGGTTCAGGGTATTATATACGGTCTTGTTAACCATGCAGGTGTACCGTCAGAACTTCTTGAATGGCACGGTCACAACGACTTCTACAAAGCAGTTTCAAACTCCACAACAGCGTGGTTATATGGCGCAAGTGCTGTCAACTGTTCGCTGTTCGGCATAGGCGAAAGGACCGGCAACACTCCGCTTGAAGCTATGATTTTCGAATATGCTCAGCTAAAAGGCTCACTCGACGGTATGCAGCCTCAGATTATAACCGAAATTGCTGACTACTATCAGCGTGAGATAGGATATACCGTCCCCGCCAACACCCCGTTTGTAGGAGAAAATTTCAACGTCACCCGTGCAGGCATACACGCCGACGGTCTGTTAAAAAACGAAGAAATCTATAACATTTTTGACACAGACAAAATTTTAAACAGACCTCCCCTTGTAGCTGTTTCCAACACATCGGGCCTTGCCGGAATTGCTCACTGGATAAACGCCTACTACTCACTTGACGGCGACAAGGCCGTTGACAAGAGCCATCCGGTTGTAGGCGCTGTCAAAGCAAAGGTTGATGCTGAGTATGACGCAGGACGTGTAACGGTTATAACCAACCATGAACTTTGCGGTATGATTGATGAAGCATGTAAGTTTCTCAACATTAAACCTTTTGAAAAATAAAACAACAAAAAACGGCACGGAAATCCGTGCCGTTTTTCGTTTGCATAAATTTATATTCAATTATGCCTCATTTTTTCTCTTCTCAAAGCAAGCACTGCAATAAACGGGCTTGTCCTCACGGGGCTTGAAGGGAACTTTTGCAACTCCACCGCAATCGTCGCAAACAGCTTCAAACATTGTGTTGTTTTTCTTGGCCTGGCGGCAAGCCTTGCAGCGCTGCGGCTCATTTACAAAGCCTTTTTCAGCATAGAACTCCTGCTCTCCGGCCGTGAAAACGAATTCCTGATTGCAGTCCTTGCAGATGAGAGTTTTGTCTTCGTACATTTTAACTAACCTCGCTTGAATATATTTTTTGCCCTTGGGCGGAATCGCACCGCCATCTTTGTTTTACATTTACAACGCTCTGCTTTAAGCTACGTGGGCATATTAACGATTTTTCTGAGTAAGTTTCTTCCTCGCACGAAGTAGCGCATTGTCAACCGCTTTCGCACTCGTCCCAAGCTTTGCAGCTATGTCATCATAGCTCAAGCCCTTAGCCCTGTATAGCAGAACGTTTTTTTCAAACTCGCTTAAATTTTCATCGAGCAAAGCACGCAGACGCAGCATATCCTCGTATTCAGAAAAAATCTCCTGCGGGTCTGAAGAATAGTCCTGCATATTATTCTTTTCCTCTTCAATTGAGGAAACCATCTCAGGCGGGATATTTTTTTGCGAGCGCCTACGACGAAGCATAGAAACTATTCGGTTGTTGATACAAACCCCTGCATACGTCCTGAAAGACGCATCTTTTTCGGGGTCATAGGTATTAACGGCGGTTATAAAACCAATCATACCTTCCTGAAGGAGGTCCTCCCTGGGAAGGTCAGCATGGTCATACATTGCAGCTTTTGCTCCCGCAAGAGGCATGATGCGCTTTATAAGCTCTGCCATAGCAGCATCATCGCCCGCAGCAGCCAAAGTACAGAGCTGTTCATCGCTCAGATTCTGTACACTGCGTTCCATTAATCCACCTCAGCAACCGTTTCAGTCTTATCCATAATTTATGATATCCATTTTTTTCATGTTTGTCAACAATTATTTTTAAAATATTATGATTGTTTTTGTATACTCGTGCAAATTTTGTAAAATGAAGTCTTTTTTTCAAAAAATTTTTCTATATTTGTGATGCCCTTTTTATTACCGACTTTCCGTACTTCTCCCGAAGCCCGTCCACACGCACTCCTAACTCTTCCATCTTCTCAGAATGTGACTCATCAACATCAAAAGAAAGCTGTACTCCGACAGCCTCGTCCGTCAAGTCCCCTGCCGTTATGCCTATAAGACGTACCGGATTCTTAATCGCATCATTATCATTAATAAGCTCGATTCCAGCTTTCAACAGCTCATCGGCAATGCGTGTAGGCTTTGACAGATGCTTTTGATACTGACTTACCTTAAACAGATTGTCCTTTATCTGAATCTGTACGGAAGCTGCAAAAAGCTTTTCACGCCTGAGACTCGACGAAATATCATCCGACAGCTCCGCAAGTACGCTTCTGAGATAAGATAAATCAGTAGTATCCTCACTAAGCGTTGTGCTGCGCCCTATGCTCTTAGGTCGTGGAGCATCTCCGTAACGTAAAACAGGTTCGCACTCCAGCCCGTTTGCAGCTTTCCATAAGCCTTCACCGTGCTTGCCCAATAACTTTTTCATCAGCGCCTCAGATGCTGATGCCAAATCGCCTATTGTAAATATCCCGACAGACGAAAGCTTTGCCCTCGTACTTTCTCCGACTCCCATCAGCTCAGTAGCAGGACGCTTATACAGTTTTTCCTTAAAATCATCTGCGCCCACAATAAAAATACCGTCGGGCTTATTGACATCGCTTGCAAGCTTTGCGAAATATTTATTAAAACTTACTCCGACTGAAACTGTCAGACCAAGCTCGTTTTTCATATCAGTCTGTATTCTCTTAGCTATCTGCTCGCCATTGCCGAAAAGACGTGTGCTGCCTGTCACGTCAAGCCAACACTCATCTATACTGAAAGCCTCAACCAAGTCGGTATAACGCAAATATATTTCTCTTGCCTTCACTGAAAACTCCCTATACTTTGCCATCTGTGGAGGCACCGTCACAAGCCCAGGGCACTTTTTTCTTGCCTGCCATACTGTTTCTGCCGTCTTAATCCCCGCTTTTTTCGCAAGCTGATTTTTTGCAAGCACTACGCCATGCCTCTCACTCTCATTTCCGCAGACTATCATAGGCACGTTTTTAAGCTCCGGACGGAATACACACTCCACCGAAGCAAAAAAATTATCCAAATCGCAATGAAGAATTATTCTTTCATCCATGCCTCTCATCCTTTGAACATTTGTTCGTTTATATTATAAACATTTTTCGCTATTTAGTCAAGCGTCATTTTTTGCCTGTAATAATTAATTTTTGCCGTTTAACAATAAAAACAGAATAACAAAGGGACGGTGAATTTCTTGTCCGATAACAGGCAGATTTCAAAACTCAAAAAGCTATGGTCAGTAGTAGCTATTCTTACACTGGGTCTTATTTTTATAATTGTGGCAGCATGCAGCAGCAATTCGGGCAAAACCGTATCCCAACTCGGCTCAAGAGGAAACGACGTGTTTTTAATTCAACAGAGGCTCAGTCAACTCGGTTTCTATGAGGGTGAAGAAAACGGAGTTTTTGACCTTGAAACGCAAAAAGCCCTGCTCAAATTTCAGCGTGAAAACGGTCTTGATGACACCGGAATTGCCGATGAAAAAACCCGTGAAAAACTCGGAGTAGGACGAAGTACACTGTCCGAATACAGCGATACCGAACTTCTTGCACGTTTCATCGAATGGAAAGCCGGCAAAGGCAATTATATAGATAAAGTGACCGCAGGTGCTGTCGTGCTTAACCGTATGGCTGACGACAGCTATCCGGACACCGTGGCAGGAGTTGTTTTCCAAAACGGTGAATTCAACGGTTTCGCTACTGCTGTCTATGATTCCGAGCCCTCGCAAGCTTCAATAAAAGCGGCCGAAGATTGTCTGAGTGGCACCGACCCCACAGGCGGAAAAACAGATTTTTAAAATATAGCGTCCCGTGAACTCTACGAGTTCACGGGACACATTTTATTTCTGGTTATAGAATACGCAAAATGCCTTATAAGCCATATAGACATCGAGCTTTGCAATCTGCTCAAAGGGGGCGTGCATTGAAAGCACGGGAACGCCTACATCGACAACGTCTACACCGAGATGCGCTACATACTTTGCGACTGTTCCGCCGCCGCCCTCGTCGACCTTGCCGAGTTCGCCTATCTGCCAGACAACACCGTTATCGTCAAAGAGCTTGCGAAGTTTTCCCATGAACTCTGCGTTAGCATCCGATGTGTCGGACTTGCCTCTTGAACCGGTATATTTAGTGACAACTATACCACGGTTGAACACAGCAGCATTGAGTCTGTCGTGAACAGACGGGAATGTCGGGTCCATAGCCGCATTGACGTCAGCCGAAAGGCACTCAGATGCACGCAGGACATCTCTGCCCTCAAGGCCCTGGGTCTTTGCCAAATCCTCAATAAAGAACTGCAGGAATGCAGAAGAAAGTCCTGTGTTGCCTTGACTTCCTGTCTCTTCCTTATCAGCAAGTACAGTAACCGTCGTATACTCAGGTGCAGGACAGTCGACAGCTGCCATAATAGCAGGATATGCACAGACCCTGTCATCATGGCCGTAGCCTCCGATTATGCTGCGGTCAAATCCTATATCCGTAACAGGCATTGCAGGAACAAGCTCCAACTCTGCGCTGAGAAAATCTGCTTCAACAATTCCGTATTTTTCATTGAGAATCTTTAAAATATTGAGCTTTACAAGCTCGCTGCCGCTGTCACTTCTGAACGGCAGACTGCCGATAAGAATATTGAGCTCCTCACCCTTTATACCTTGAGAAAGACTGCGTTTAGCCTGTTCCCCGCCAAGATGGGGCAGCAAATCAGTTATGACAAACTGAGGCTCGCCCTGCTTGTCGCCTATTGAAACGGTAACCTTTGAACCATCCTTACGGATTATTACACCGTGCAGTGAAAGCGGAATGGTTGCCCACTGATACTTCTTGATTCCGCCGTAATAATGAGTTTTAAGCATAGCGAGCTCAAGGTCCTCATATAGGGGATTGGGTTTTAAATCAAGACGTGGAGAGTCGATATGAGCAGCAGCAATCTTTACACCGTCGCTCAAAGGTCGCTTTCCGAAAACTGTAAGAATAAAGGCCTTTTCTTTTATGTTGAAGAAAACCTTATCACCGCTTTTATATGATTTTGAAGAGTCAAATTCCTCAAATCCATTCTTCTGGGCAAGCTTTTGTGCATAGGCTGTTACCTCACGCTCGGTTTTATAGCTGCCGAGAAAATCCTTATAACCCTCGCACCATTCAAAAGCCCTCTCTATCTCCTCTTCTTCCATGCGCAGAGCCGCATGCTTGGGAGCAGCAAAAAGCTTCTCACGAAGCTCCTCTATCGGAGTTTTTTCATCCTTCATTTTATTTCATCCTTTCTTAAGGTTTCGAATTTATTTTTTCATATATATTCACAGCACGCATCACTTTGCGCACATAATGAGCTGTTTCCGGAACAGGTATTTCTTTGAGCGTCTTGCCGTCAGGTGAGATGCTTTTATCCTTAAGCCAGCTATTCACTCTGCCTCTGCCCGCATGATATGCAGCAACAGCCGTTTCAGTATTTTCAAACTCATCGAGCAGAATTCCTAAAAACAAAGCTCCGTATTTTATAGCTGTATCCTCATCCTGAAGCGCCGTTTCATTAAGCTTTTCACCTGTCTTTGTCTGTAACCACGAAAATGTTTCAGGCGTAATCTGCGTAAGCCCGACAGCTCCCGCAGATGAAACCGCATTCGGGTCAAACGAGCTTTCAGTACGTATCACCGCCATAAGAAGATTGTGCGGCACATCATACTCGGCACTGTACTTTGCCACAAGGTCATCATACTTTACGGGATAAGCAAATCTTACAGCACTGATGCAAAGAGCTGCGCTGATACCGCATACCACAACAGCAAAACAGAGCAATATCGCCACAAGCTTAAAATTAGCCTTCGCTCTCATTCTTTTCAGCCTTCCCGTTTTTCTTTGGCGATGTTTTTAAGCTGTTTAACCAACTCATCACATTGGTTTTTCATATCATCTCCAACACCGTTATTAATAATGATATCCGAATTTTCACGGTAGTATTCCTCAGAGGGCTGAGCTGACATTCTTTTCATTATCTCAGCTCGCTCAATTTTGTCCCGTTTTTCTAATCTTTCAAGCCTCTCCTCTGCAGGAGCACAGACACATATTATAACGTCGCAATCATTTTTAAGCTCGCTTGCATGAAGAACCGCCGCATCCAATACAGCTATATCAAAACCGTCATTTTCAGCCTGTATCATACGTTCTCTGGCAAGCTCGGTTATTGCAGGGTGTGTTATCGCATTGAGGGCATCTGAGCCGACCTTATCCGCAAAAGCTCGGCTTGCCAGCAATCGGCGGTCGAGAGTTCCATCCTTCCTGATAATATCATCGCCGAAACGCTCTGAAAGTTTTTTGAGCACAGGTGAACCCGGAAGAGTAATCTCACGAGCCAACAGGTCACAGTCTATTATACATGCTCCGTTTTGACGAAGATAGCCTGCAACACTACTCTTGCCCGCTCCCGTCTGTCCCGTAAGTCCGGCTATACATATTTTCACAGCTCAACCACCTCGAATCCTGCAGCCCTGAGCAGCCTGTTATAAACAGCTATTCCAACACCGTCAAGTGACGGAAAGCGCACAAGCGCAAGCTCCATATTTTCATCATCAACACGGCGCAACACATCAAACAGCTCTCTCGCCTGCTCCTGCGGATTGTCTGCATGGCCGTATGAAAAAGCAGGCACAGACATAGCTCTTTCTTCGCCGTCGAAACAAACAACACAGGTTTTCTCCTGTCTGTCAGCTGCAAATTTTGCAAAGTTTTCAAGCGAACCCTTTACTATTATAACCCGGGCATTGGGTGAATAATGTTTATATTTCATGCCCGGTGACAAAACCTTTTCATCATTCTCCAAGGCCTTAAAAACAGCCTTGTCTATCTCCACGTTTCCCAGAACGCTCTCAAGTTGTTCGTGTGTAATTCCACCCGGACGCAGAATACGTGGAGTGTTTTGAGCCAAAGTTATAACTGTAGACTCAATGCCGACATCGCAGTTTCCGCCGTCAACAACCGCAGCAATTTTCCCATTCATATCATCCATAACATGAGCAGCGCTTGTCGGACTCGGTTTCCCTGACGTATTTGCACTGGGTGCTGCAAGCGGAAATCCACAGGCTTTAATAATCGCCCTCGCAGTAGGATGCGACGGCATTCTGACTGCAACCGTATCAAGACCTGCGCTGACCTGTGTGGGAATTCGCTCACTTTTAGGCAAAATAATAGTAAGCGGTCCCGGCCAAAAAGCCTCAGCAAGAGCTTTTGCCCTGTCATCAAAACCTTCAACGAGCGGAAGAATTTCATCTGTTTGAGAAATGTGCACTATCAGCGGATTATCCTGCGGTCTGCCCTTTGCTAAAAAAATCTTCTCAACCGCATCCCCGTCAAGCGCATTTGCCGCCAAACCGTAAACCGTCTCTGTCGGTATAGCAACAAGCTCACCGTTTTTTAAAAGGCGAGCAGCTTCAAGTATTCCCTTTTCTCCGTCCTCTTTTTTTATAAACTTCGTATCCATAATAATCTTCCTATGATTACTCCGATTTGAGCTTCTCCGCAGTATCCGCCGTAATAAGAGAATCTATCACCTCATCAAGGTCTCCGTTGAGAATAGCATCAAGTCTGTAAAGAGTAAGACCTATTCGATGGTCGCTCAATCTGCCCTGAGGATAGTTATATGTGCGTATGCGCTCACTGCGGTCACCCGTACCAACCTGCGCACGGCGCTCACCTGCAATTGCTTCACTCTGTTTGAGCTGTTCAGCCTCAAGAATCCTCGAACGCAGAATTTTCATAGCCCTGTCCTTATTCTTGAACTGGCTGCGTTCATCCTGGCACTCAACAACCGTACCCGTAGGCAAGTGAGTTATTCTTATTGCAGACTCCGTCTTGTTAACTTTCTGGCCGCCTGCTCCGCTGGAACGGAATGTATCTATCTGCAAATCAGCAGGGTTAATCTGAACATCAACCTCTTCTGCCTCCGGTAAAACCGCAACCGTAACAGTAGACGTATGAATTCTGCCCATGCTCTCAGTCTCCGGCACTCGCTGCACTCGATGAACTCCGCTTTCAAACTTCAAACGGGAATATGCTGCCTCACCGGTTATCATAAAACTTATCTCCTTATAACCGCCAAGTTCAGTCTCACTTGCGCTGAGCACTTCCGTCTTCCAGCCCTTTGCTTCGCCGTACATCGAATACATCCTGAACAGTACTCCGGCAAACAATGCCGCTTCTTCGCCGCCTGCTCCACCTCTTATTTCAACTATAACATTCTTGTCATCATTAGGGTCACGAGGCAGAAGCAAAACTTTCAGCTCCTGGGAAACAGTCTCAACAGCAACTTTCGATTCCTCATATTCAAGCTGTGCAAGCTCTTTGAGTTCTCTGTCGATTCCACCCTCATCTAAAAGTGCACGAGCTTCCTCCATCGCATTATTAACAGCTTTATATTCCCTATATTTTTCAACTATGGGTGATAAGTGTTTGAGCTCCTGCATATATTTTTTGTAAAGCTCCATATCCGATACAACCTCGGGTTTACAAAGCTCATCATTTATAAAATCAAATTTTTCTTCAACTTTTTTTAATTTATCCAGCATAATTTCCTCCGTGTGTAAAAACTAAAGTTTAGTGGGATTAATCAATCCGCTAACCTTCCTGGGCACGGACGATTCGTTTAATATTTTTTTCAACCTTAACCCGAGGAACCATTACTTCTCTGCCGCACCCGACACAGCGAATACGAAAATCCATTCCTATGCGAAGAACATCAAATTCGTTGCTGCCGCAGGGATGATTTTTCTTCATTACAAGCTTGTCGCCCACTCTGACATCCATATCCGCTTTTTCCTCCTTATTATAACCTTTGAAGTATTATATCACCATTTTTAACTTTTGTATACTAAAGCTAAAAAATTTGTATATAAGAACACTGATGAAAACAAATGCAACCGCCTTTGCGGTTGCGAAAGGACTGAACAGCCAATGACCAATTTAAAACCGGAAGGTGCACTGCTTCCCACTGCCCAAAACACCAGAACACTTAGTTCAGCTGCACTCCTGAAAGAAGCTTTTCATGCCGGCACCATACTTGAAGGACGGGCAATTCTATGTGATGCACAACATAATCTGCACGTAGACCTTGGGTGTATGAAAGGCATTATTCCGAAAAACGAGGGTGCACTCGGAATTGAGGATGGAAGCGTCAGAGACATTGCTCTGATATCCAGAGTAAATAAACCTGTCATTTTCAAAATAACAGGTTTTAAAACCGATGAAAAAAACGGCGAAACATATGCCTTACTCAGTCGCCGCTGCGTTCAGGAGGAATGCCGTGACGAGTATATATCTTCATTAAAATCCGGTGATATCATAGATGCCGCCGTCACTCATCTTGAACCTTTCGGTGCCTTCTGCGATGTCGGTGCGGGATTGAGTGCCTTGCTGCCTATAGACAGCATCTCCGTATCAAGAATCCCGCATCCATGCGCTCGATTTACCGTAGGGCAAAATATCCGTGCAGTAGTACGCTCCGTCGACGAGCAAGGTCGTCTTACTTTAAGTCACAAAGAACTGCTCGGCACATGGGAACAGAATGCAGAAAAACTAAGTGCCGGCGAAACAGTACCTGGAATCGTTCGCTCCGTTGAAAAGTACGGTATTTTTGTTGAGCTTACGCCAAATCTCGCAGGGCTTGCCGAATATTGTGAAGGAGTAAAAGCGGGAGACCACGCAAGCGTGTATATAAAAAGTATTCTGCCGGACAGAATGAAGATAAAGCTCATAATCGTTGACTCATTTTCTGCCGACTATCCTCCTGCAAGAATCCGCTATTTCACAGACAGCAACCATATTGACCGATGGGTATATTCCCCCGAAAGCTGCGACAAAGTAATTGAAAGTATATTTATTTAAAAAAGCATATAAAAAAATCCGGACGGTCAATGACCGTCCGGACTGTTTTTCAGTTAAAACCGATTAAGCTTCCTTCTTCTTGGAAACGAAAGCAGCAGCAGCAGCAACTGAGAGAGCAGCGAAAGCAGCTATACCAGCAGCAGCGCCTGTGTCAGGAACTTCTGTCTCTGTAGCAGGAGCTTCTGTTGTGGGAACTGTCTCAGCCGGCTTGTAACCATACCAGCCCATGATTTCCTTAACGAAAGGAATCTCAAGGAGCTTGTCGATGATTGACTCTCTGTCTGTGCCGAAGAGCTTAGCAACGCCATCGATGAATGTGTTCATGAGCATTGCGGGAACCTCTGCAAGAGAGAATGTGGGCTTGCCGTTCTCAGAACCGAAGAGAGGAGCGATAACGTCAGCAATCTTGTCGATTGTAACCTTTGTCTGCTCATAAACGCCCTTGATTGTTTCAAGGTCAACCTTTGAAAAGATGTCCTTGAAGAGAGCGATGATTTCCTCAACCGGAACGCCTTCTTTAGCAGCCTCTGTTGTGTCGACAACAGCCTCTGTTGTCTCAGCAGCAGTTGTGTCTGTTGCGTCTTCTGCAAATGCGATAGTGCCCATGGAGAGAACCATTACAAGTGCAAGTAAAATGCTTACAAGTTTCTTCATTTTCTACAACCCTTTCTGATTTTAATAAATTTAAGTCTGTTAAGACTTTTGGGCAAATTGTGAACTAAGCAATTCACTCTCTCAATTATACTCACACATACAAGATTTGTCAAGCGTATGACAAAAATTTTATATTTTTGTTAAATATTATTGAGCAAGAGTTGTGCCTGCATCGGTAGATGCAGCTGCTGTAGTTGTGGTAGTGATTACTGTTTTAGATTCAGTAGTCTTTGTGGGAGCAAGAATTGTTACGTTCTTCTTGTGCTGGATGTAACGCCATACAAATACAACATCGTTTCCGTTTACATAGTAAGTATCGGGATTATAAATGTTGTGAGCGCTTGCAGATATCTCTTTAAAGCCATTTACCTTAAAGGTATCGCCGACAATCTTAGCCATCTCTGCATTATCGAATGTAATTCTTGCTTCTACAACTATCTCTGAACGGTCAGAGAAGTTATTGAGTACTCCGGGAACAAATCCTGTGCTCCACCAGTGAAGCTCATACTTACGCTTAAAGAGCGGATTGAGAACTCCGTCTGTTCCTGCACGGTAGCAAACCATTTCCATGGGAAGAAGATGGTCTGTAGCACAGTCAAAGTGGTCAAGTGCAGCATTTCCGGAGGGAGATATCGGAGTATTGTCATCCTTCTTATAGAAACCAATCTCACTACCGATAAACATAAAGCCGTACTGGCCCTTCCAAAGCTGGAGCATGTAGCCTGTATCCTTATAGTTGAACTTGAGTCTTACTGTATCATAATACATAAAGGTGAAGCCGGCACCAAAGTCATAAAGCGGATTGAAGCCGAAGTTCTGCTGCCATGAGTTAATGTCATCAACATAGAAGAACTCACCGTTTGCATCATACTTATATGAAAGAAGTGAACCTTCATCAAGCTCGTCAAGGCCGAGGTTTGCTGCGATTGTGGGGTCTGCATCATAAAGCTGACCAAGAAGGTCATTTGCCTTCTCTGCCTCAATTCTTGCCTTGAGCTCGCCGATATCATCAGCATTCTTCATGTTGTAAGCCTGTCCGTCGATGGTAACTATCTTTGCGCCATCCTGCTGAGTAACAGTTATTTTATAAACTTTCTTTGTAGGTCTTGTAACCTGAGAAGGTTTATTGTTCTGGCTGGGCTTAACTGTTGTGTTTCCGCCAACAAGGCTTGTGGGCTTCTTTGTAGGCGCAGCATTGTCTGTCTCAGACTCGCTTTCGCTGCTTGCTTCAGTTGTATCTGTTGAATCATCAGCTACATCTGCACCGACTGTTGCATCACTATTAGCGGTGGTGGTTGTCTCGTCATCGCCATTGCCTTTGCACGCTGCAAAAGATACTGCCATAGCGAGAACAAGAAGAAGTGCTAAAACTCTCTTCATGTTATTTCCTCCTAAAACTTCTTTTTTCATAATTTAATAAAGCGGATTCCCGCAATATTCTGGATAACATTATACCAAAAGAATGCCTTACCGTCAAGATTTTGAGAAAATCAATGCCAATTCGTAAAAATTAAACAAAAAAGTTCTTTCTGTTCACCTATTAGTCCGACATTGTTTATCCTTTAATCTCGTCTAAGGTAATCTCATAGCCCTTTAAAAACTCTTTTACAAACTCCTGCGCCTCAGGAATTTCCAATTCTTCTATAGATTTCCTGACAGATTCCGCTGCCTTTGTGAATTCAGAATTGCCCGCCTTTTGCTCCTCGATACACTTTGTCAGAGCGCAAATTTTATCCGCCGCCTTGACAAGCTTCCAAAGGTCTTCATCCTCTTCCCTTTCAAAAAAGAAGGGCTCAAAGTCAGCTCTCATATCCTCGGGCAACATATTCACAAGAGTGTTACAAGCGTTTTTTTCCACCGCCGCATAGGCGTTGCGGATTTCTTCATTATAATACTTCACGGGAGTAGGCATATCACCCGTCAGACTCTCGGGGGCATCGTGATACAAACCGAGAAGCGCCGCACGCTCTGCATTATATGATTTTGAGAACCGTCTGTTCCCTATGATTGCAAGCGCATGCGCTACAGCCGCCGTCTCCATACAGTGCTCGCTAAGGTTTTCTCTGTGGGTATTGCGCATAAGTGCCCAGCGGTTTATATACTTAAGTCTTGAAATCATTGCAAAAAAATTGCTTCCCACTTTAACTTCTCCAATCAGTCAATATAAAGGTCACGCACTCCGTCCAAGTCCCGCACCTCATCAACAATACACTCAAGTGCAGTCTCGGTACGGGTATATATAAGTGCTTTGAGTACAACCGTCTCTTTCTTGTGCAAATTTATACCCTCATCATCAGCATAGAGTATCTCCAGCGAATGAAGATTTGCGCCGTTTTTTCTCACTATAGAGCCGACCTGGGCTGACAGCTTTGTTGCATCCTCCGCCTCTATATACAATGTTTTTCCCGTGGTACCCTTGATAACAAATTTTTTAAGCAGGTTAAGGGTAATATATATAACGACCGTAGCAACGACCGCACCCTCATAAAAGCCAGAGCCTACCGCAAGTCCTATACACGATACCGCCCACAGACTTGCCGCAGTGGTAAGTCCCTTAACACTGAAGCCCTCACGCAAAATTGTTCCTGCGCCGAGGAAACCGATTCCGCTGATTACCTGTGCGCCCAAGCGTGCAGGGTCCATATTTGTCTGCCCCTTATACTCTTCAAAAATATACATCGATGTTATCATTACCAGAGCTGAGCCGACAGCCACAAGTATATGTGTTCTGAAGCCGGCAGGACGATGGGAATGTTCACGCTCAAAACCTATAAATCCGCTAAGCAGTGCTGCAAGCAGCAGTTTTATCGCCGAGTCAACCACAAGACGAACTGAGTCGTTCTCCCAAAGCATCAAAAAAAAGTCTTTTACCGCCGTCATGTGATAACTCCTTTCATATAAAATACACAACAAAATCCCTCTTTTAGGGAAAATATATTATATCATTATAAAAGTTTTTTTGCAAGGGCAAAAAAACTCATGTTGTTGTTGACAACACCCAACAAAAGGCATATAATAAAAGTGTCTCAAATGATACACTTTTAGGTGAAAACATGGAAATATCAACAGAGTTAAAACTTGAATTGCTCAAAAGCAGCAAAATTTTTGAAAATGCTGATTCAAAGGAACTTAAGCGCATCATTGAAAATAGCTCAAGGACCCGCCACTTCCATCGAGGTGAAATCATATTTTCGCAAAAAGACGAAACACGTGCTATCGGCATCATACTCAGCGGCAGTGCACAAGTAAAAAAGGGACGTGCCTCCATAAGCACACTGACACAAGGAGACATCTTTGGTGCCGTCACCCTGTTTTCGGATGAACCGAACCCGGCAACATCAATCACCGCAAAAGTTGAGTGCTCGGCAATGTTTTTTGAAAAGGACGCCGTTCAGGCTCTGATACTTTCCTGTCCGCAAATAGCCGTCGGCTTTGCGTCATATCTTTCAAACCGCATACGCTTTTTGACAAGAAGAATAGAACTGCTCACCGCAGGAGACTGTGATAGCAAACTGCTCAGCTTTCTGCTCGACCGAGAAGAAAACGGTGTCGCCGAAATTGAGAGTTGTGCAGACCTCGCCAGAAAACTTGACGTCGGACGTGCATCACTTTACCGTGCATTGGATAACCTTGAAAAATGCGGCGAAATAAGGCGGGACGGAAAGAAAATTTTTATCGTTGAAAAAGACTGATTTCACAGTCAGTTTTATATAAAATATCTCATAAGGAGTTACCAACATGAAAAAACTTGCAAAATTAATTTCACTGCTTATTTGTGCAGCTATGCTTTTCAGCTTTGCAGCTTGCACATCCGACCAAGAAAACGACAACAACACAACAACCGCACAGGCAAGTGTTGACAACACAACCGTTAACGTAGCGGCACTCAAAGGCCCTACAGGAATGGGTATGTCCGGTCTTATCAAAGATGACGGTCAGTTCAAGGTTTCAATCGCAGCATCCCCCGACGAGATTGCTCCTATGATAATAAAGAAAGAGGCTGACATCGTCGCCTGTCCGCTCAACCTTGCTTCAGTTCTTTACAAAAAGACAAACGGCGGCGTAAAGATGATTGCAGTCAACACTCTCGGCGTGCTTTCAGTTCTTGAAAACGGCGATACGGTAAAAAGTGTCGCTGACCTCAAGGGCAAGAAAATAGGCGCAACAGGTCAGGGTGCAACTCCCGAATACATTCTCAACTACATTCTTACCGCTAACGGTATCGACCCCGAAAAGGACGTTGAGATAACCTACTATCAGGAGCACGCAGAGCTTGCAACAATGCTCCTTGAGGGCAAGGTTAACATCGCTATGCTTCCACAGCCCAACGTTACAACCGTTCTGGTACAAAACCCGACTATCCGCACAGCACTTGACCTGACCGAAGAGTGGGAAAAAGCTACCGCACAAAGCGGCAAGCAGACTTCACTTGCACAGGGCTGTCTTGTAGTTCGCACAGAATTCCTCAACGAGCATCCCGAAGCTGTCAAGGCTTTCCTCAACGCTTATAAAGAGTCTGTTGACTTCACAAACCAGAAGCCCGATGAAGCAGCAGCGGTTATTGCATCCAGCGGTATCCTGCCGAAAGCTCAGATAGCTCTCAAAGCGATTCCCAACTGCAACATCGTATATATCGATTCGGATGAGATGGCTACTATCGCAAAAGCAAATCTTGAAGTTCTTTTCAAAGCCAACCCCGCATCCGTAGGAGGAGCAATGCCCGATGACAACTTCTACTACACCGAAAAATAAAAAAATAATATCTTCTGCGGCGCTTAAACTCGCCGCAGTTTTGTTCTGGATAATAGTCTGGTTTGCCGTTTCGGCATATCTGGGTTCCGAACTGCTTTTACCCTCACCTGCAGCAACTTTTAAACGGCTTTTTGAGCTGATGAAAGAAGCCGATTTCTGGCTGGCTGCTCTGTGGTCGCTGTTGAGGATAACTGTAGGCTGTGCAGCGGGTATTGCCGTGGGCACATTACTGGGCGCCGTAACAGCCTTTTCACGCACGCTCTATGAGCTGTTTAAACCCGTTCTTACAGTTGTGCGTGCTACCCCTGTCGCCTCGTTTATTATTCTTGCACTCGTATGGATTAAACGTGACAACGTAGGTACATTTATCTCCTTTCTGATGGTTCTGCCCATCCTCTGGAGCAATGTCAGCGAAGGAATCACCCAGTGCGACAAAGACCTTTTGGAAATGGCAAAAATCTTCCGTTTTTCAAAAGCTTCGCTCATAACTAAAATATATGTTCCCTGCACAATGCCGTACTTTTTTGCAGGCTGTACCACAGCGTTGGGACTCGCTTGGAAAGCAGGCGTTGCCGCCGAGGTTTTAAGTCTGCCCAAATACGCACTCGGAAGTGAGCTGTACTACTCAAAAATATATCTTGAAACACCGAGCCTGTTCGCAGTAACTCTGGTTGTTATAGTTATGAGTATTATTCTTGAAAAGTTGCTCTCTCTCGCACTAAAGAAGTTTGCGGGGTGGAAAAAATGATTACTGTAAAAAACATATCCAAAAGCTTTGACTCCAAAAAAGTTTTAGATAATATCAGCACTGTTATTCCCGACTCAGGAATCTTTGCGGTTTCAGGTGTCTCAGGAAGCGGAAAAACTACTTTTATGAGAATTCTTGCCGGACTTGAAACCCCTGACAGCGGAACAATCGAAGGACTTGACGGTAAAAAAATATCTGTCATGTTCCAAAAAGACAGACTTCTTCCGTGGCACAGTGCTTTAGACAATGTCGCAGTTGTGTGCGATAAGGAAAAAGCAAAAGAGTGGCTCAAAAAGGTAGAGCTGTCTGCTGCCGCAGGCAAGAAGCCGAGTGAGCTCAGTGGCGGAATGTGCCGCAGGGTAGCTCTCGCAAGGGCTCTCGCCTTTGAGGGCGATATTTTGTTTTTAGACGAGCCGTTCAAAGGTCTCGACATTGAACTTCGTGACCGCATGGCAGAACTTATAAAAGAGTTCGCAAAAACTAAGCCCGTTATCCTCATCACCCACGACCGGTGGGAGGCTTCTTTGGCCACAGATGAATTAAGAATATAGAAAAATCTCCTGACGAAATAATCGTCAGGAGATTTTATTTATGTACTTTTATTTAAAAAAATGCTATAATTATGCAAAAGAGGTGATTGCAGTGCCGACAAAAATATCCGAAAATGAACTTAATAACTACGGTATAAACTTAAACCACGAAACCATGGATAACGGTCAGCTTCGGTTCAGACTTTCAGGTTCTGACGGCAGCGGTTATATACGATGTGAAAACCCAGGTGAACCCGCTTGGGAGAACAGCCATAGCCATTCCCGATTTCGTGAGTTGATTCTCGTTCAGAGAGGCACGGTAGTATTCGCCAGCTACATAGGCGGGCAGGCACATTTCACCGCTCTTAAAGAGGGTGAATTTATCATAGCGTATCCGGGAATTGCTCACAATGAAATACTTTCTAAAGATGCCGTCATTCACACAGTAAAGCACGGCGATTGCAGTAATATCGATTGGGTACCTTGTCCTGAGCTTGATGAGCTTACAAAACACCTAACTTTTAAAGAGGCACTTGAAGCAGGAGGCAATGCATGAGCAAATTGTGTGAATTCAAAGAAAAAAATTATCCGTTTATTGTTCTTTTCATAGTTGCACTCGTAGCACATCTCCTTTTTCCTTTAAGTTGGGGAGATGATGCAATTTTCGCTTCAAGAGTTGAAGCAATGGGATTTGAGCAATTCATTAGCGGAAGTGCGAGACCTTTAACCGACTCCCTTACATATGTTTTCTCAAAGTGGCCATCCCTTTGGAGACTCCTGAACCCCGTAGTTCTGACTGTTTTTGCTTTTGTTACTTCACGTCTGCTTTCGTGCGAAAACAAAAAAGTTCAAAACACTATCATCTGCTGCTCGATTATATACCCCACAATAATAGTAGTGGATGCTGGGTTTGTCGCAACAACAGTAAATTACCTCTGGTCTGTAACATGCGGCTTTTTATGTTTGATTCCGTTAAAAGCTGCTCTTGAAAACAAAAAGGTAAGTTGGTATTGGGTTTTACCCTGTTTGCCTCTGTTACTCTATGCTACAAATATGCAACAAATGAGCGTGCTTTTAGCCGCCGTTTTCTTCCTTGGCATACTGTTTTTAGCTATAGCTAAACGCAAATTTAATCTATGCATCACACTCGAGTTTCTGATAACCTGTGCAGGCCTGTTCTACTCATATTACCTAAATATGTTCGGAAATAACAACCGAATGGAGAGGGAAACAAAAAGATATTTTCCGAATTTTGCAGAGCTCAACATCTTTGAAAAAGCTGAACTCGGATTTTCTTCGACCTTTTTCGGACTTACAATGAACGCTCACTTTGCGTTGGTGGCTTTCTTGATTTTCTCAGGGCTACTTGCATTTTTTGTGTTTAAAAAGAAATCAAAACTCTACTCAAAAATAATTGCAGTTTTTCCATTCGTGTTTTCTCTTGTGTTCGGCATACTTTCGCTCGTACCGAGAGATTTGATTAAAGGGTTGACCTTCTTCACCGGAGAACTTAAAAACTTTAAAATGACAAAAGCCATATATTCATTTAACCCTGTTGCAGACATACTGTTTATAATAATTTGCCTTTGCGTAATATACTCGCTGTTTGTGCTTTTGAAAAACAAGAAAACCGTTGCTGTGTGTGTAATTATCCTTGCTCTCGGTCTTATGACAAGGATGCTAATGGGCTTCTCACCTACCGTCTGGGCATCCGGCCATCGCACGTTTTTCCTTATGTTCATGGCTTTCATAGCTGTATCAATAATAGTTATAAATGAAAATGAACGTCTATTACCGAAAATAAAAAAAGTAAACACAAGATAAAACAAACCCCGCCGTGACATTTATCACAGCGGGGATTTCATATATTTAATAATATCTTATAACTGCTATAACCTTACCGAGTATGCTGACTTCATTTACGATTATCGGCTCATACTCATCATTTTCAGGCTGCAGACGGAAGTGCCCGTTCTCTTTATAAAAGGTTTTGACGGTTGCCTCATCCTCAATCAATGCAACAACTATCTCACCGTTGCGGGCTGACGGTGTTTTCTCTGCAATAACAAGGTCGCCGTCAAGTATGCCCGCCTGAAGCATACTTTCACCTCTAACCTTAAGTGCAAACAGAGCATTGTCACCTGACGTGTGTCCCGAATAAGCGAGGTAGCCCTCAATTTGCTCGACAGCCAGAATCGGGGCACCTGCGGTAACAGTACCGAGAATCGGCACATGAGTGATGTTATCCGCCTTACCCATTATGCGTATAGTACGCTTTTTAAGCGGGTCACGCTGAATATAACCTGCCTGCTCAAGTGCATCAAGATTTGCCTGGACAGATGACGTTGAGCTCAAGCCCACTGCTGCACCAATCTCTCTGACTGACGGAGGAATACCGTCCTGTGAACGCTCTATAAGATATTCATAAATTTTCATCTGAGTTTTGCTTATGTTTTTCAAAGCTGACACCCTTTCACGATGCATTAAATGACTAATTTACACATAGCTGTTCACTATGTTCAACAGTATTATATCACACTCTTTTTTAAATTGCAAACATTTGTTTGCTGTTTTTTATATTTTTAGCGTATTATTTATTATTTTTTTCTGTATTTTAGGCCCGTTTTATAGTATAATCGTATCATAGTATTTCAAAAGGAGATGCATATATATGAAGACTACTTCAGAAAAGGCTCTCCCGAGGGCCGACTTTCCTGAACAGGTTGGGGTCTCTACAAGGGCGATAGCAGAGATGCTTGCAGATTTTGAAAAAAACGAAATCGAACTGCACAGTATAATGATAATACGCCACGGAAAGGTAGCCTTTGAAACCTGGCGTGACCCTTATGCGCCTGATGTTCCGCACACAATGTATTCCGTGAGTAAAAGCTTTTCGTCAATTGCAACGGGTTTTGCCATTGACGAGGGACTCTTAACGCTTGATACAAAAGTTATTGACATCTTTCCCGAATACAGACCTAAAAAATATGATAAAAATCTTGAAGCCCTGACAGTTTATCATCTGCTCACCATGACAGCAGGTAAAGACGTGAGCATTTTCGAAAATAAAGCAAAAAAATCCTGGATAAAAAGCTTCTTTGATTCCAAATGGGCGTTTGAGCCCGGTACCGATTGGAAATACATAAACGAAAACTGCTTTATGCTGTGCGCCATAATCAACAAGCTGACGGGGCAATCCGTCAGGGAGTATTTGGCACCGAGGCTTTTTGAACCTCTGGGGATTCGTAAAAATCCGTTTTGGGAGACAGACCAGAACGGCATAGAGGCAGGCGGCTGGGGTCTGTTTATCACAACAGAAGAGCTGGCAAAAGTCATCTACTGTATAAGCCACGGCGGAAAATATAACGGTCAGCAGGTAATTCCCGCATACTGGGCTCAGGAGGCCGGCAAAAATTTGGCAGACAACTCCAATCAAACATTATATATTGCCGACAACTGCTCAGGCTACGGCTTTAACTTCTGGCGTTGCGAGTTGCCCAATTCATACAGAGCTGACGGGATGTTCTCGCAGTTCGGAATTGTTTTAGAGGACTATGACGCTAACATAATCATAACCTGCAGCGAAGTTTTAGAGCAAAAGACACGTGACTGTATTTGGAGACATTTCCCTGAAGGTTTTATTGAGCCTTGTGAACAGCCGCAGGCCACCGACTTACCTTTGACACTTAAACCTCTGCCGGTTTTACCGCAAAAACCGCACAGTCCGCTGGAAAAAATTCTCCAAATTTCTACTATAAAACTCAAACCTCTACCGATTCTTGATATAATAGGGTTCCCGGTAAGCATTTTGCCAACGGCAGTTGTATATATGTCGGCTGACAGGGCCGGCAACATCGACAACATAAACCTTTCATTCAGCGAGGATGAATGTCAGTTCTCCTGGAACGAGGGCAAAGTCCGAAACACAATAGCCAGCGGCATGGACGGGAAATACAGAAAGTCAAAAATCCGTTTGGGAGGCATAGACTTCACAACTGTTTCAAGCTCCTGCTGGGAGGACGAAAACACCTTTAAAATTTGGATTCGTGCAAATGAATCTATCGCCGAGAGGCGCCTGACTTTTAATTTTAAAGGCGATAAAGTGTCTATGTTTGTTTCAAGCAGACCCAGCTTGAAATTCATCTCCCAATCAATAGCTTTGGGCTTAGGGGACACAATCTCCAACAAATATCTTGCCAAACTGGTCGGAGACTTCCTTGTAAAAAATTACAAGCGTCTTGAACCTAAGCACAACGGTCGGTTAGAAAAGAGGTAGTTATGATTCTCAACCTTTGTTTTGCCGCTCTTGCGGCTGCTGAATTCATCTTAGTGCCGTATTTTTTGGAGGCTTCAAAAGACGGTCGCAGCAAAAAATCACAGATTTTAAAAGCAGTTTGTTCCACGCTGTTTCTCGCAGCAGGTATACTCTCCTGCATAATAGTCGGCAACTCAACCGACTATGCAAAATACATAGTAATCGGTCTTGCTCTGTGCTGGATTGGAGATTTTTTCCTGCATCCTAAACAGAAAAACTTTATCTTCATCATCGGAGCCCTGTTTTTCCTCGCAGGTCATATATATTATATCTGCGCTTACTGCACCGCCATATCAGCACTCTTCCCTCAGGCAAGCTTTTGGGATTGGCGTGAGATTATCGTATTTGTCTTAGCGGCAGCAGCAGGCATTGTAGCCGCAAAGCTGCTAAAGGTGAAAATCAACTCGATTTTCTTTGTGGGTGTTCCATATGCCGTTGTACTATTACTGATGCTGATAAAAGCCTCTTCTCTCGGAATCCGTGCCCTTACAGCGGGTGTAGCAAGAGATAGTGTGATGTTCTTATTGCTGATAGCAGGGGCTGTACTGTTTACGGTATCCGATGTTATGCTTGCCGTTAACTCTATAACCGCTCACGGTCAATCCATCAAATTCAGAAGAATCAGCATAATTACGTATTACATAGCACAGTTCTTAATAGCAACTACAACCATGATTATCTTTGCATAATCAAACAACATCGTTTTTAGGCGTGACATTTTACTCGGCGCTTAACACAACAAATATAAACCAGGAGGACTATACCAATGATAGGTTTAGGCACATGGCAATGCAGCGTTGACACTATGTTTTTCAGCGGAACTGCTGAAGTCCGTGTATTCGACAACAACGGTGAATACGGATTTGAGCTGAAAGTCCCCAACGTTGACATACCGAAAATCGACGTCAAGGAAGTTATCGAGGAAGGCAACACCATAAACGCTGTTGCAACAGCAGCCCTCCTTCCCGGAAAGGAAATCAATCTCAGTCTTGAGTTTGACGGCGACACCTTCACAGGCTTTGTTAAAGTTCCCTTCATCGGAAAAGTAAAGATTAAAGACGGCAAAAAGATTGCTGACTAAAACATCAAAAGAGCGGCTAAGCAAAACTTAGCCGCTCTTTTATTTCTCATTCATTCCGCTTGGGTTAACTCTGCCAAAGCATCTTCTGTTTCAGGTACGGTATCCGCCTGTGTCGGCGGTTCGGTCTGCCATGGAACCGTTATATTGGGAAGCGTAAATTCAGGAAATGTTATATCTCCTATTCCCGGAAAATCAAATCCTCCGGTCTCTGATTCCTGCTCGCTCCAATCGGTATTGTACTCACCTTCACCTACACCGTCACCGGTAATATTTTCTGAGTCCTGTGCATTGCCGTTTGAATTATTGCTGTAATTCGGCCTGAGCGTTCCGCTCGATGCAATAAGGTCAACCGCTGAAACATGGTCATCACCGATTTTTATATTGGTATCGCCGTAAAGCGCTATCTGAAGCTCACGTGCAACAACAGGATAGTCTATAACCCATACAGAAAGAGGCTGATTGATAATCTTTGCGTAATAAGTCCAAAGCTGTGCCGAAGTGTAGTTTCCCTCTGTCGGCATAACAAGCTGCTCAACCTTATAGTTCATCCAGCCCTGCGAAACAGCCTGTGTGAGCAGAGAAAGTATCTCACTCTGTTTATAGTTTGTAACAACATTGGGAAGAACGATGTTCATGGCGTTGTTAAGCTGTCCCACAGAAGCGTTCTTTGCACTCTCAATAAGAGCCATTATTATAAGTCGCTGACGTCCTGTCCTGCCGACATCGCCGGCACTGTCAACATATCTTATACGGCTGAAAACGAGCGCCTGCGCTCCGTCAAGTTTAACAGCATCGCCGGACTGAACCTTGTTTATCGAAGTAGTCGTACGGTTGATATACTCCGCCTCATAGGGCTGAATCGGAACAGATACACCGCCCAGCGCATCAATAAGCTTCGGGAAACTCTTGAAGTCAACGCTGATATAATGGTCTATCTCAATCTTATAGTTGTTTTCAATGGTTTCAATCAGCGTTGCAGGACCGCCCCAGAAATATGCATGGTTCATTTTACAGCATCTGCCATCGCCGCCGATATTCATATACGTGTAGCTGTCTCTAAGGAACGAAACAAGCTTGATGGTCTTTGTCTTCTTGTTAAGCGACAGCAGCATCATAACATCGGAACGTCCGCCTTGGGAGTCACCCGTCTGACTGTCAACACCGAGCAAAAGGACGTTTATAACATTCTTGCTCGAATACTTCTGTCCGCTCTTTGTTGCCCATTCGGTGATAAGACTGTCTATATCCGATGCATCGGAAACGTCATACATCGCCTCAAACTGCTCCTCAGGAGCAAAGGTCTCGTTCTCATTACCTTGGAAGCCTTCGCTGAAGTTTATAAGTCCGAGCTTGGAGGCAACAAACAAACCTCCGAGAATAAGCAGTGCTGCAAAAATCACAGCTACTACTATACCTATTATCTTAAGGTTGCGCTTTTTATTTTTCATGAAAAAGTGCTTTATCTTCTCACCTTTACTTTTATTGCTTTTTATGTCCGTTATCTCAGCTTGACGGTCGGAATTCTGTTTAGGAGTTCTGTTGCCGTTCTCGTTTTTCACAAAATCACTCTCTTTCTTCTTCCTTCATCTCACAAACGCTCATATGTTTCTATATGATAACACACAAAAGAGAAAATAGCGATAGAAAACATCATAAATTTATTATTTGTTAATTTTTACCCAATTAAACACAAAGAAAAAGCGCAAAAGAATTTCTTCTTTGCGCTTTCAAATACTTATTCTTCTGTTTTGCTGACTTCAATCTTGCCGTATCTGGAGGTTGAAGCTGCATCTGAACGGGGAGGACGTGAGGGAGCAGCAGTCTGTGAGCCGCCGTCTCTTCTCGGACCTCTGTTATCACGGTTATATCCGCCACGGCCGCCTCTTCTGGCACCGTTGGTAGGCTTAAAGCCCTCTTCAAGAGTGATAACAACCTTGCGCTCATTGTCCGAACCGACGGAGTGAGAACTTACACCCTCTATCTCCTGAATAGTCGTATGAATAATACGTCTCTCATACGGATTCATCGGGTCGAGCACAACATTTCTTCCGTACTTCTTAACTCTTGCTGCGTTCTTTGCGGCAAGACTGCGAAGAGTAGCCTCTCTCTTCTCACGGTAGTTGCCTATGTTAAGAGACACTCTCTTTTTTGAATCGTCAACACCTCTGTTTATAACAAGGCGCATAAGATACTGAATAGCATCCAGAGTCTCTCCACGGCGACCTATTGCTGCGCCGTAATCGCCTTCACACTCAACAGAAACACGAATTTCCTCATCCGTCTCCTCGAAGTTGACCTTCGCCTCATCTATTCCGAGTCCTGAAAGTATCTTTTCAATATAGGCTTGAGCATCACAAAAAGCAGATGCCTCACAGCTTACCTTTACTTTTGCAGGAGAGCCTCCGAAAAGACCGAGAACCTTCTTTGACGGCATCTCGATAACTTCTATTTTTACATCCGCATCTGCGGATACTCCTAACTCCTTAAGAGCGGCTGCCTTAGCTTCCTCTACAGTTGAAGCTACGCCGATTGCTTCCTTTATCAACAGATTTCACCACCTGTAGTTTTATTAACGAAAAGCCAAACGGCTTATTCCTCGTTTATTTTCTGTGCTGCACGCTTGAGATTTTCCTCTCTTGAGCGACGCTGCACCGTTTCGTCTACCATCATTTTTGCCACCATCTTTTTGGGGCTGTGTGTGTAAGAGAGAATAACCGTCTGAATGAATGCAAAAATGTTTGACGCTATCCAGTAAATACCGATACCCATCGGGAATTGGAAGGTAAAGTAAACTGAAAACAGAGGCATACCAAAGGTCATACAACCCATGGCAGGATTCTTGCCCATTTCAGGGTTAGTCTGCTTTTGCTTTATCTGTGTAAACAGGCTTGTACCCAGAGAAGTCACACCAGAAAGAATGGGTATCAACCACATAACGCTGGGTTCTTTCATTGAGGGAGTCTGGCCAAGCGGTATTCCGAGGAATGTGAAATTGAACTCGGAAATAGTCTTATACCAAGCCTCAGGCACATTTACAACAGATGCTATCTTTTCAATATTGTCAATCATATAAAGCTGAATGGTACGCTCCTGCTGAGCAGGAACTGTGCCGCCCAAAAGCTTCTTTGCGCCCTCGTAAAGAGTGTTGATTACGTCGTCCGGAACTGAGAGGGCATAGGTCAACGGCTTGTAGATAACGCCGATAAGACCGAAAATAACTACAAATTGTAACAACAACGGCATACAACCCATGTTCATAGGATTGTGGCCCTCACGCTGATAGAGAGCCTGCGTCTCTTCCTGAATACGTTTTTGGTCGCCCTTAAATTTGTTGTTAATTCTGCGGAGCTTGGGCTGAAGACGCTGGGTTTTAACCGTTCCCTTTGTCTGATATATGGATGTGGGCAGCATGAGAAGCCTTGCAAAAAGAGTGAAGAGTATAAGCGCAAGGCCGTAGTTATTAACTGCATCAAATATTAACTTGAGTATGATTCCAAACGGTACACCCAATACATCATAAATGGCGTTCATCATTAGTTTGGTTCCTCCGGTTCGATTTTTTCCCCTTTTTAGGGGGAACGGGATCATAGCCGCCGGGGAAAAGGATGTTGCATCTGAGCAGCCTTGCTATCGTCAGCAGACTGCCCTTGAAGGCTCCGTGAACCTCAAGCGCTTCAATAGCGTACTGTGAGCAGGTAGGATAATACCTGCACATATCGGGTAAGAGTGGTGATATACGCTTTCTGTAAAAACCTATTAGCTTGATTAGTAAATCCTTCATTTTTCTTCACTGAATAGCTTAACGACACCCAAAGCTTTTAGCTGAGCATGCATGGCCTTCTCAACATCGGTGCTTTTGAGCGCAACAGTCTTATGTCGGGCAACAAAGACAATATCCCAACTGCCCGAACACTCGTCCTTTATTTGCCTATAAGCCGCACGTATTATCCTGCGGCAACGATTGCGCTCCACCGCATTACCGAGCTTTTTGCCGGTCGTTATCCCCACACGCACAGACCCGTTCTTGGTCC
Source organism: Clostridia bacterium (assembly GCA_017407995.1). GTDB lineage: Bacteria > Bacillota > Clostridia > Oscillospirales > Acutalibacteraceae > CAG-177. The sequence continues at coordinate 214,685 of JAFQVM010000030.1, forward strand.
TCAATGCGTATGTGACAAGCGCCGGACCTGCGGCTGATTTGCCTCGCCCGTAAGTCCTGCGAAAATCGCTGTTAAGCTTGAGTGTCTGATATTCTGCCAAAGCAATCAATCCATCCGTGGCAATTAATCCGCTCTCATCTTAATAAGAGAGCTGCTTTCTGCCCTTAGCTCTGCGGCGGGCAAGAACCTTGCGTCCGTTTCTGTCAGACATTCTTTTGCGGAAGCCATGCTCCTTCTTACGGTGCAGCTTCTTCGGCTGGTAAGTTCTTTTCATTTCGGTACCTCCGTTTCACAAAGTAAATTTATATCCCCAACAACTATCAAAATTTCCGATAATTGACGTGACCTACCCTTGCAAGCTAACATTATATAACATTCGTAACATCAATGTCAATCTTTTTTTTAAGCTCTTGTGCAATCTGCTTGTTGAAAAAATGGGGCTGTTGTGTTATACTTTTTGGTATTGTGGAGTATTTTCTTTTTTATTAATGTTTAGGAGGAAAAAGATTTGGATTCTTTTAACGAGATGTGGCAGCTCGTATACAAACAACTTCAGCAAAACACCTCGGAAGCTATATTTAATGTATGGTTCAGCGAGTTGGAACCCGTAAGCTTCGACGGCAACTGCGCAACGCTTCTCACCACCGCTGATTTTAAACGCCGTATAATCGTTCAGAAGTTTTATGACACTATTTCAGACGCCTTTGAAAGCGTTCTTGGTTTTAAGGTAGATATTGAAATTGTAGCACCTAACGAAGGTGAAACCGCTGAGGATAAGCCTGTAATTCGTGACAGTGCTCCCACAAAGAGGGATGACGGCAAACGTGCTTCAAACTACTTTGAGAACACATTTGATACTTTCGTTGTCGGCTCTTCAAACAAGTTTGCTCACGCCGCTGCTCAGGCGGTCGCCGCAAATCCCGGCAAGGCATATAACCCCCTCTTTATATACGGCAACTCGGGACTTGGCAAAACCCACCTTCTGAATGCGATTTGTCATGAGATTCTCAGAAATAATCCTGATATAAAAATAGTTTTGACTGACGGCGAGTCTTTCACAAATGAGTTTATCGCCGCTCTTGCAAAGCAGACTACCGCTGCTTTCCAGAACAAATACCGCAGCGCTGATGTTCTGCTTATGGACGACGTTCAGTTTATAGCCAACAAGGAGCGTACACAGGAAGAGTTCTTTCACACCTTCAACGCTCTTACTCAGGACGGAAAACAGATTGTTCTTTCCTCCGACCGCCCACCCAAGGACATGGCTCTGCTTGAGGACAGGCTTCGTACACGCTTTGAGTGGGGCCTTTTAGCTGACGTTCAGCCGCCCGACCTTGAGACTCGTATGGTCATTGTCAAGAGAAAAGCGGATGCGCTTAATTTTGATATAACTGATGACGTTGTCGAATACATAGCAGAAAAGCTCAAGAGCAATATCCGCCAGCTTGAAAGTGCCGTAAAAAAGATGCAGGCATATGTCACCATTCAGGGTGCCCACATCAATACAGCCACCGCTCAGCAAGCTATCAAGGATATTCTCAGCGACAACAAGCCGATTCCCGTAGTCGTTGATAAGATAATCAGCGAGGTCGCCAGAACCTACGGCGCAAATCCCGACGACCTTCGCTCAAAGAAAAAAGATGCTCAGACCTCAAAGCTTCGCCAGATTGCAATGTATATAGTGCGTGAAGTCACAGGGCTGTCTTCTAAGGCAATCGGTGCGGAGTTCGGCGGCAGACACTATTCAACCGTCCTCTATGCTCTTGAGGAGATAAAGGCTGAAATCGAAAAGGATTCTGTCCTCAGAACTACCGTCAATGATATAATCAAGAACGTTCAGGAAGACTGACCTGACATATAAAGTTCTTCTATTCTATTCCGGAAAGGAAAATGTAACATGAGTTTTTCAAAGTTTCATGAAGAATGCGGAGTTTTTGGCATCTACGGCGACACCGATATAGAGCCTGCAAGAGCAGTCTACCTCGGTCTCTATGCTCTGCAGCACCGTGGACAAGAGAGCTGCGGTATAGCTGTCAGCGATATGGGTGTTATAGACTTTCATAAGGATATGGGGCTTGTCGGCGAAGTGTTTGATGAGGCATCCCTGAACAAGCTTAAAGGTCAGATAGCTATAGGTCATGTCCGCTATTCTACCACAGGCAACGCAATGGCAGAAAACAGCCAGCCTACTGTCCTGCGTTACGCAAAAGGCAGACTCGCTATAGCTCACAACGGCAGCATAGTAAATGCTAAGGAAATTCGTGATTCTTTGGCGGAGAGCGGTGCCATGTTCCAGACAACTGCTGACTCCGAACTCATAGCTCAGGTTATAGCAAAGCACCGCACAAAAACTGACAGCATAGAGGATGCGCTTGTCAGCGCTATGCCCTCTATCAAAGGTGCGTACTGCGTGCTCCTTATGAGCCCACGCAAACTTATAGCCGCAAGAGACCCGATGGGCTTCCGTCCGCTTGTAATAGGCAAACTTCGCAACTCTTACGTCGTAGCTTCGGAAACCTGCGCTCTCGATGCCATTCAGGCTGAATTTGTGCGTGATGTTGCTCCCGGTGAAGTTATTGTTATTGACAGTTGGGGACTTCACTCAATAAAAACCAACTGCCCGAATGATGACTCAACCAGAAGAACATGTATTTTTGAATATATCTATTTTGCAAGACCCGACAGCGTTATCGACGGCATAAACGTTCACGCATCACGCCTTAAAGCCGGTGAACTGCTTGCAAAACAGCATCCCGTAGATGCGGATATTGTTATCCCCGTACCCGATTCCGGAATCGATGCCGCAATCGGATATGCACGTGGAAGCGGTATACCCTACGGAGTGGGATTTGTCCGTAATAACTATGTCGGCAGAACTTTCATAAAGCCCAGCCAGCAGATGCGCAGGGAAAGCATTGATATAAAACTCACCGCCATGTCACAAAGCGTTAAAGGCAAGCGTGTTATTATGGTTGATGACTCCATTGTCAGAGGCTCAACAAGTGCTAATATTATCCGTTTGCTCAAAAAGGCCGGTGCTACCGAAGTCCATGTGAGAATAAGCTCACCCACTCTTCACTGGCCCTGCTACTACGGCACTGATATTCCCACTCGTGAGGAATTGACTTCAAACCATAACACAGTTGAACAGCTCTGCGAGCTTATAGGCGCAGATTCGCTCGGATTTTTGGACAAAAACAGTCTGGGTGAACTCGTCAACGCAAAGTGCAAAAACTATTGTGATGCCTGTTTCACAGGTGATTACCCTGTGAAATAAACAAAAATGAAGGTTTATTGATATGGCAAAAGAAAAAAGATTTGAAAAAACATATTCACAAGATTTGGGTAGCGTTGCAATTTATGTTGACAAATATACCGGTGTCAATTATTTATTTGTTTCAAGCGGATACGCAGGCGGTTTATCTCCGCTTCTTGACCGTGACGGCAAGCCAGTTATATCACCGATAGTTAATGAATAATATTGCATCTTACACAGATTAAACGAGGACTGAGAAATTTTGCGTGAGACAAGGCTTGAGGTTCTGAGAAAGAGGGAGCGTACTCCCTGTACGTGACCGATTTTCACAGGTTCTCATAACGCAGTATCACACAAAAATTCCGCAGTCCGATTAATTAAAGGAGATAAAAAATGGGGCTTTTCAAACGCATAAACCAAGGTCTTAAAAAGACAAGAGAAAATATGTCCGTCGCCATAGACTCTATGTTCCATGGCAAAACGGAGATTGATGAGGAGTTCTATGAGGAGCTCGAAGAAATCCTTGTTATGGGCGATGTCGGTATGGCTACCGCTATGGAGATAACTGAAAAGCTCCGTGAACACGTTGCTAAAAAACATCTTAGAAAACCCGAAGAGGTAAAGGATGCCATAAAAGATATAGTTGCCGAACTGCTCGAGGGCGGCGAAGAGATGGCACTTGTCACCATGCCCGCAGTTATTCTTGTAATCGGCGTAAACGGTGTAGGTAAAACAACCTCTATCGGCAAGCTTGCAGCTATGTATAAGGCTCAGGGCAAAAAGGTTATTCTTGCTGCCGCTGACACTTTCCGTGCTGCTGCTATTGAACAGCTTGAGGAATGGGCAGACCGTGCCGATGTTGATATTGTAAAACACCGTGAGGGCGCAGACCCCGCTGCTGTTATTTTTGACACAATTCAGGCAGGTATCGCCAGAGATGCTGATATTATAATTTGTGACACCGCAGGCAGACTCCACAACAAGAAAAACCTTATGGAAGAGCTTGCAAAAATCTACCGTGTTATAGACCGTGAGTTGCCGTACAGCGACCGTGAAAGTCTGCTCGTGCTTGACGCCACAACAGGTCAGAATGCAGTAAACCAGGCAAAAGAGTTTAAAAATGTCGCCGACATAACAGGTATTATCCTCACTAAACTTGACGGAACAGCTAAGGGCGGTGTTGTGCTCAACATTAAAAATGAACTCGGTGTTCCCGTAAAGTTTGTCGGTGTTGGTGAAAAGATAGATGACCTTCGCCCATTTAATCCGCAGGCTTTCGCCCAAGGTCTTTTTGAAGCAGACACAGATGACGATGATGACGAAAATGAAGATGAAGATTAATTGAGAGGAAATGCACATGGATTTCTTAATTGCTACACATAATATGAAAAAGCGTGATGAGCTCAGCCGTATTTTAAAGCCCATTGGCGTAAATGTTCTGCTCGCTGAAGAAGCAGGTGTTGACCTGACCGATGTTGAGGAGACAGGTACAACCTTTGAGGAAAATGCATACTTAAAGGCGCAAGGTGGCTGTGACGAAAGCGGTATGCCCTGCATTGCAGACGACTCAGGTCTTGCAGTTGATGCGCTCGATGGTGCTCCCGGAGTTTATTCAGCACGCTATTCAGGTGAACACGGCAACGATGATAAAAACAACGAGCTTTTGTTAGAAAACCTAAAGGAGCTTCCGCTTGAAAAGCGCACCGCACGTTTCGTTTCCGCTGTCTGCTGCGTTTTTCCAGACGGCAGAAAAATTACTGTGCGTGGTGAGGTTGAGGGAAAAATCGGCTTCGAATTAAAAGGCTGCAACGGTTTCGGATATGACCCTCTGTTTTTACCTGATGCATTCCCGGGAAAAACAATGGCTGAGTTAACTGCGGATGAAAAAGATTCCATAAGCCACAGAGGCAATGCACTTCGCCTTTTGTGCAAAAAACTGGAGGAGATTTTATGACAAGCAAAGAAAGAGCCGCATTGCGTGCCCAGGCAAACAGTCTTGAACCGCTCTTTCAGGTAGGTAAAGGCGGAGTAAACGATGCCCTTATAGCACAGACCGAGGATGCTTTCCGCACCCGTGAGCTTTTAAAGCTCAAAGTCCTTTTGGAAACAGCTCCGAAGTCTCCACGTGAAATTGCCGAGGAAATAGCTAAGGCAACCAACTCCGAGGTTGTTCAGGTTGTCGGCGGAAGTATGATTTTCTACAGAGAGAATCCCGAACTCAATGACCCTAAACCCAAGAAAGCAAAAACCTCAAAGAACACTATAAAGGGTACAAAGAATCCCAACCGTCGCTCAGTCAGAGTTGCAAAGGCTAAAAAAGCTGCGGCAGAGCGTAAAACTGCCGCTATCCGCAAGGCAGAACGCAACCGCCGTAAAAGTGCGGATGTATAACGATATACTTAAGACCTGCTTTGCAGGTCTTTTTTTATACAAAATGAGTCGCCTGTTCTTTGACTTGTTGACAAGTAAGGTGCATTATTATATGATATAGTTGAAAAATCGTGAGGAGTGACAGCTATGAAAAAAAATACTAAAAAGATTTTTAAAGTTTGCTCAGTTGTTTTGTTATGTCTCTGCGTTTTATTCATTGCCGGAATTGTTTTATTGTGTGCTGATTCACCACTCACACTTTCTGAGTTAGCCTCTATTCCCATAAATATCGGAATGTTTGCTATTCCTGCCCTTACTGCGATATGGCTTGTTTTCCTTTGGATAACACCACCCGAAAAAAGCGTAAATCGTCTATCTGTTATTGTTTTTATTGCAGTTGTTATTTCTGTTCTTAGTTTTTTCTTTTTTAATCGCTAAAGTAAAACCATATATGATAATAAATTGTAAAAGGTTTATTTATTTGATAAAGTAATATTCGATTGGATATACTATAAATACATAATTAACATCCTAAAAAACAGCGAAAAAAGCTTTACAAATTCATCTTGTGCTGTTATAATATGTATGTATGCGTCCGTCTCTCGGCATATGGACTAAACCGCAAAGCGGTTATCACCTGCCTTATGCTGGGTTTCGGAGCAAAATAATAAATGAGGTGAAAAAAATGACACAGGCTGAAAAAACCGCAATCATGCAAGAGTATGCTCGTCACGAGGGCGACACAGGTTCTCCCGAAGTTCAGATAGCTGTTCTCACAAAGAGAATCAGAGACCTGACAGACCATCTTAAAGAGCATCCGAAGGACCACCATTCACGCAGAGGTCTGCTTAAAATGGTCGGTCACAGACGTAACCTTCTGGCATATCTTCAGAAGATTGATATTGAGCGTTACCGTTCAATCATCGCCAGACTCGGTATCCGTAAATAATTGCAAAGCTGAGCAGGCAGGAACCTTTTTCTGCCTGCTTTTCTTAAGGGTAATCGGCAGGCTGAACGGTTTTAGCAGTGAATCGGGGCTCCGAATTTCGGGGAACGGATTTATTGCTAAGTCCGAGAGCCTGAAGAAATAAAATTAAAGAGGTAAAAAAATGTTTGAGGATTTTAAAAGATTCGAAACTGAAATTGCCGGCAGACCGTTTGTAGTCGAGGTCGGCAAGATGGCTCAGCTCGCCGGCGGCTCATGCCTTGTCCGCTACGGCGAAACAGACGTGCTTTGTACAGCCACAATGGCTCCAAAGCCCAGAGAGGGTGTTGATTTCTTCCCCCTTTCAGTTGACTTTGAAGAAAAGCTCTACTCAGTAGGCAGAATCCCCGGCTCTTTCCAGCGTCGTGAGGGTAAAGCAAGCGAAAAGGCAACTCTTGCTTCAAGAGTTATCGACAGACCCATTCGTCCTCTCTTTCCCAAGGACATGAGAAACGATGTCGGTGTTGTCGCAACAGTTATGGCTGTTGACCCCGATTGCCAGCCCGAAATCGCTGCTATGCTTGGTGTTTCTATCGCACTTTCAATCTCCGAGATTCCGTGGGAAGGCCCGATTTCAGGTGTAAGCGTTGGTCTTATCGACGGCGAATATGTCATCAACCCTACAGCAGCTCAGCGTGAAGTCAGCCGTATGGCTGTTACAGTTGCTTCCACATCTGACCTTGTTGCTATGATTGAGGCTGGTGCTGACGAAGTTACTAACGATGAGATGTTCGACGGTATTATGTTTGCTCACAAAGAGAATCAGCGTATAGTTGAGTTCATCAAGGGCATCCAGGCTGAAGTTGGTAAAGAGAAGGTTTCCTTCCCCTCTAACGACCCCGACCCTGAGATGTATGAGGCTATCAAAGAATTCGCTATTGACGATATCCGCATTGCTCTTGATACAGACGACAAGCGTATCCGTGATGAGCGTCTTAAGCCCATTTATGACAGAGTTCACGAGAAGTTTGACGAAATCTATCCCGATGATATTGCAAAAATCGAGGATTGCCTTTATAAAACACAGAAGTATGTTGTTCGCCGCTGGCTGCTCGACGACGGTAAGCGTGTTGACGGCAGAGGCATTGACGACATTCGTCCTCTTGCTGCTGAAGTTGACCTGCTTGACAGAGTTCACGGTTCAGGCATGTTCACCAGAGGTCAGACTCAGGTTCTCACCGTTACCACACTCGGTCCTATGAGCGATGCTCAGATTCTTGACGGAATTGACGGCGAGGATTCCAAGCGCTACATGCACCACTACAACTTCCCCTCATACTCAGTCGGTGAGACTAAGCCTTCCAGAGGTCCCGGACGTCGTGAGATTGGCCACGGTGCTCTTGCAGAGCGTGCTCTTCTTCCGGTTATCCCGAGCGTTGAGGAGTTCCCCTACTGCATCCGCCTTGTTTCTGAGGTTCTTTCTTCAAACGGTTCAACATCACAGGCTTCAATCTGCGGCTCAACTCTTTCTCTTATGGCTGCAGGTGTTCCGATTAAAGCTCCTGTTGCAGGTATCTCCTGCGGTCTTGTTACCGAGGGCGACCGTTTCATGACAATGGTTGATATCCAGGGTCTTGAGGACTTCTTCGGTGATATGGACTTCAAGGTTGGCGGTACTAAAGACGGTATCACAGCTATCCAGATGGACCTCAAAGTACACGGTCTTACTCCTGCTATCATCCGTGAGGCTCTTGATAAGACTTACAAGGCAAGACTTCACATTCTTGACAATGTTATGCTTCCCGTTATTGCCGAGCCCAGAGCTGAACTTTCAAAGTACGCTCCCAAGATGCTCACAACCAAGATTGATGTTGAGAAGATTGGCGATGTTATCGGTAAGCAGGGCAAGGTTATTCAGAAGATTTGTGCTGAGTGTAACTGTAAGGTTGACGTCGAAGAGGACGGAACAATCTACATCTCAGCTATCGATATTGAAGATGCAAGACGTGCTCTCAACATGGTTGAGACTATTGCTAATGACCCCGAAGTTGGTGCTATCTACAAGGGTGTTGTTACACGCCTTATGGACTTCGGTGCATTCGTTGAAATCGCTCCCGGCAAAGAGGGACTTGTCCACATCAGCCACCTCGATGTTAAACGCACCGAGAAAGTTGAGGATGTTGTGGCTGTAGGTGATGAAGTTATCGTCAAGGTTCGTGAGATTGACGAGCAGGGCAGACTTAATCTCTCCCGCAGAGATGCTCTTATAGAGGTTGAAGGTCTTGTTCCCGAAAACGAAATCTCTGACCAGCCTCCTCGCAAGGCTCCCCGCAGAGACGGCAACCGTGGCGGCAGAGGCGGCCGTGACGGCGGAAGAGACAGAAAAAGATTTTAATCTTTCTAAAGTTTAAAAGTAAAAGCGCCAACATATGTTGGCGCTTTGTTTTTTACTCAAAATCAAACGGGTCTATATTTAACACTTTGCAGATATGCATTATTGAATCAAATGACGCTCCGCCTATTCCTCTTGACAGTATAGTCATAAGCGAACTGTAAGGTATATCAGCCTCAATCGAAAACTGCCGCAAGCTTGTATAACGGTCAAGGATTATATTCCGCAACTTCTGTTCTCTGTTCATTTTGGCTCCTCAACAACGATAATTTCTACCCCTTTTTCCTCAAGAGCTGAAAGCTGTTTCTCTACACACTCCCAATCCGTTATAACAGCATTAAAACTATCCACATCACACACTTTGATAAAGGAATCAACTCCAATTTTTTCACTTGGTATAAGCAGATAACTTTTTCTGCTATTCCTTATAACAGCACGTTGAAAAGACGCTGTTTTATCACTTCCGTTAGACAAACCAAAATCAGCAGTTAAACCCGAACCCGTAACAAAGCATATATCAAAATGCATTTTACTTACAAACTCAGTGGCAAGGCTATCTACAATTGAACCGCTTTGACGCATTTTTCCGCCCACAACATAAGTTTCCACGTTCTCAAAGCTTCGAAGCTCTTTACCTAAATCAACTGAATTAACAACCACAGTATAATGTATACCCTTTGGCAAAAAAGATATCATGAGATACCCTAAAGAGCCGCTTGTAATATAAACTATATCATTCTCTTTAATATATTCTGCTGCTCTTTTAGCTATCTCATTATAATTATTAAAAACAGGCATCTTTTCAAAATTCCTATCGGCAGGCGGTCGGACGCTCACTTGTTTTAGCAGAATAGCTCCTCCATGAGTTCTCTTACACACACCTTTCTGCTCAAGGATACGCAAATCTCGTCTTGCAGACTCATCTGATACACCGTATTTTTTTGTTATTTCAGCTATTGTAATTTTTCCCGTTGTTTTAATTGTTGCCTCAATTTCTTGATGGCGTTCTTCCATAAACATACTTCTATCTCCAATACTAAATTGTTTATCGAATTCGACATTAATATATTAACACATAATCGGTAACAAAACAACAATTTCGGTAATCGAATTTGAGTATATTTTAGCTACTTATACAGAAAAAAGCCCATCGGTTTCCCGATGGGCTTTAAACTTTAGTTCAATCCAGGATTAGATAAGCTCGATGATGCACATCTCAGCTGCATCTCCCCTACGGGGTCCTGTTTTGATTATACGGCAGTAACCGCCGTTGACATCGCTATATTTGGGGGCAATCTCTTCAAAGAGCTTTTTGACAACGTCATCTTTAGTAACATATGCCAAAACCTTGCGCTTTGAGTGGAGAGAGTTGTCCTTAGCTATGGTAATCATTTTTTCAGCCATAGCACGAACCTCTTTAGCCCTTGTAACGGTTGTTTCAATTCTGCCGTTCTCTAAAAGATATGTCACCATGCCTCTGAGCATAGAAATACGGTGGTCCGTAGTTCTGCCAAGTTTTCTGGTTCCGGGCATTACAATCACACTCCTTTACCGTAAGTGGGTCTTATTCCTCTTCCTTGCTGAGGCTCAGGCCCATAGACTTGAGCTTTGCAATAACCTCATCAAGGGACTTTCTACCAAGGTTACGGACCTTCATCATGTCCTCCTCGGTCTTGTTGATTAAATCTTCAACAGTGTTAATGCCGGCTCTCTTCAGACAATTGAAGGAACGCACAGACAGGTCAAGCTCCTCAATAGTCATCTCTAAGACTTTTTCCTTGCCGTTGTCGCTCTTGACAACCATAATCTCTGTATCGTATGCCTCATCTGAGAGGTCACCGAAGAGACTGAGATGCTCGTTGAGGATCTTGGCTCCAAGAGATACAGCTTCCATCGCATGGATGGTGCCGTCTGTCCACACCTCAAGAGTGAGCTTATCAAGGTCGGTCACATGACCTACTCGGGTGTTCTCGACTGTGTAGTTGACCTTTAACACGGGTGAATATATTGAATCAATAGCGATTACGCCTATTGTCGGCGGGAACTTCTCCTTATTACGCTCTGCTGAATAGTAGCCTCTGCCCTTGTCACATACAAGTTCCATATGGACATTAGCACTGCTGTCAAGCGATGCGATATGGAGATCCGGATTGAGGATTTCAACCTCTGAGTCCGTCTGAATGCTGCCTGCGGTGATTTCGCACTCGCCTGCTGCATCGATATAGATTGTCTTCGGACCGTCGCCATGAATCTTCAGTATGACATCCTTGAGGTTAAGAACAATCTCTGTAACGTCCTCTTTGACGCCGGGAATAGTTGAAAACTCATGCAGGATACCGTCAATTTTAACTGAAATTATAGCGTAGCCCGGGAGTGATGAGAGAAGAACACGTCTGAGTGAATTACCCAGAGTTGTGCCATAGCCTCTCTCAAGGGGTTCTACGATAAACTTGCCGTAAGTTCCGTTTGCTGAAATATCGGCAGTTTCTATCTTGGGCTTCTCAATTCCAATCATTCAAAACCCTCCTTTTTCTTAAAAGCACGGATAAACCGTTCAAAGAGTATCCCCAAAATAATACCGTTAAGCGGCATTATTTCGAGTAGAACTCAACGATAAGATGCTCTTCAACGGGAGCCATAATCTGGTCTCTGTTGGGAAGAGCTGCTACTTTTGCTGAGAAGTTTTCAGCATCAACCTCAAGCCATGCGGGAACAGGACGAGATGCGTTTGTCTCAAGAACTGCCTTGATTTTGTCGCTCTCTCTGCTCTTCTCTTTTATAGAAACAACGTCGCCGGCTTTGAGAAGGTATGACGGAATGTCAACTTTCTTACCGTTAACTTTATAATGGCCGTGAACAACAAGCTGTCTTGCATCGGCTCTGGAGTTAGCCCAGCCGAGAAGATAGACAACATTGTCAAGTCTGCTCTCACAGATGCGAAGAAGGTTTTCACCTGTTACGCCCTGCTTGCGCTCAGCCATAAGGAAATACTTGTGGAACTGGCCTTCCTGAATACCGTAATAACGTCTTGCCTGCTGCTTTGCTCTAAGCTGCAAACCGTATTCAGAGGTCTTTTTGCGGCTCTGGCCATGCTGACCGGGGGCATATGAACGACGCTCTACTGAGCACTTTGTGCTGTAGCAACGCTCACCCTTGAGGTAAAGCTTTTTGCCCTCTCGGCGGCACAGTTTACAAACCGCACCTGTATATCTTGCCATGTATTGCACCTCCTAAGATTTTGGTTACACACGCCTTCTTTTTGGCGGGCGGCAGCCATTGTGGGGAATGGGAGTCGAATCCTTGATAAGGCTGACTTCAAGACCCGCTGTCTGCAGCGCTCTTATAGCGGCTTCTCTGCCGGCTCCCGGACCCTTAACATAAACCTCAACCGTCTTCATTCCGTGCTCCATAGCAGCCTTAGCAGCTGTTTCCGCAGCGGTCTGTGCGGCAAAGGGAGTGGATTTTCTTGAGCCTCTAAAGCCCATTTCACCAGCGCTTGCCCAAGAAACTGCGTTACCCTGGGTATCGGTTATTGTGACGATGGTGTTGTTAAAGGTGGATTGGATATGGACTGCACCACGCTCAATGTTCTTACGTTCTTTACGTCTGCGGGCGCCTGTTGCTTTTTTGCCGGAAACTTTGGTAGCCATATTATCCCTCCTTGAATTACTTCTTCTTGTTTGCAATGGTCTTCTTCGGACCCTTGCGTGTACGGGCATTTGTTTTGGAGCGCTGGCCTCTTACAGGCAGGCCCTTGCGGTGACGTACACCACGGTAGCATCCGATTTCAACGAGTCTCTTGATGTCAAAAGCTGTTTCACGGCGAAGGTCACCCTCGACCTTGCAGTTGTGGTCAATGTACTCACGAAGCTTTGAAACATCATCCTCGGAGAGATCTTTAACTCTTATATCGGGATTTATTCCGGTTGCTGCGATAATATCGCCTGCAGTTTTGCGACCGATACCATAGATATATGTCAGAGCGATTTCAATTCTCTTATCTCTAGGCAGGTCGACACCTGAAATTCGCGCCATTTGTCAGTTGCACCTCCATTGAATGGTTTGCGTCGGTTTAACCCTGACGCTGCTTGTGCTTGGGATTTTCACAGATGACCATTACTTTTCCCTTGCGCTTGATTATCTTACATTTTTCACACATTTTTTTGACAGAAGGTCTGACTTTCATTAGAATACCCTCCTTTATCTACTTGGAACGCCATGTTATGCGACCCTTGGTCAAGTCGTATGGCGACATTTCGACTGTGACCTTATCACCGGGCAAAATCCTGATGTAATTCATTCTGAGTTTGCCGGAGATGTGGGCTAATATCTGATGACCGTTCTCCAACTCGACTGTGAAAGTCGCATTGGGTAACGCTTCAACTACCGTACCTTCAATCTCGATCATATCCTGCTTAGACATACGCTAACCTCCTACAATGATGCTGTATCATCCGATATTCTATTGAGCGCCTTGCGAAGTCTGCCGTCAAAGGCAAGCTCGTTTTCGGTTACTTTAAACCGTGTTTGCTCAACGTGTTTTGGATTTTTGATTTTCGGTTTTTGGAGCTTTCGCTCTTTTCCGTCGCAGACCTCTATACCGTTTTGGAGAACACGGGTTACTGCAAGCAGTCTGCCCTTGTCTCTTCCCGCTATAGCTCTTACAACACAACCTCTTTCAAAGCTCATCGTCTTTCCTCCGCTCAAAGCCGAGTCATTATCATCGGTCCGTCAGCAGTTATTGCGACGGTGTGTTCAAAATGAGCCGAGAGTTTGCCGTCCCTTGTTTTGACAGTCCATCCATCAGGCAATACCCTGATGCCTGCACCGCCAGCATTTATCATGGGCTCAATGGCAATAGTCATGCCGGGCAGCAGGCGAACGCCTCTTCCTGGCGTGCCGAAATTCGGTACGCTGGGGTCCTCATGAAGCTTTGCACCGACACCGTGTCCCGTATATTCACGGACTACGGAATATCCTCGGTCCTCACAATATTGCGCTATCGCTGAGCCTATGTCACCGATTCTGCCGCCTGCGACAGCTCTGCGGATGCCCTCATAAAGGCTCTCCTCAGTCACATCGCACAGCCGCTTCGCTTCGGCGCTAATATCGCCGACTGCGAAAGTAGCAGCATTATCACCAACATAGCCGTTGATGGTGGCGCCAAGGTCAATACTGACTATGTCGCCGCTCTTGAGTATGCGCTTCTCGCTCGGAATTCCATGAATGACCTCATCGTTTATGGAAATGCATGCAGCAGCGGGGAATCCATTGTAGTTGAGGAACGCCGGAGTTGCCCCTGCTTTCAATATAAAATCGTGTGCGATTTTGTCTATCTCGGCAGTGGTGACTCCCGGTTCGACAGCCTCACCCGCCGCCTTTAATGCTCCCGCAGATATTCTGCAAGCCTCTTTCATGAGGGCAAGTTCTCTACTTGTTTTGAGCACTATCATGCTTTATCCTCCGTTTTGCTGTTTTAACAGCAGGGCTTAATCAAGGAAGCCCTTATAGTGACGCATCATCATCTGGCTCTCGAGCTGCTTAACAGTCTCAAGTGCAACACCAACAAGAATGATTATTGAAGTACCGCCGAGTGAAATGTTCATTCCATCGGTATAATTGAATCCCTTAGACAGGATAAGTGTTGTTATCTGTGAGAAGAGAATCGGGAAAATTGCGACAACACTCAGAAGAAGAGCGCCGAGCAATGTAATTCTTGAAATGATTCTTGCGATGTAGTCGGAAGTAGGTCTGCCGGTACGGATACCGGGAATCATACCACCGTTCTTTGCGATGTTCTGCGACATCTCTATGGGATTGTACTGAATGCTTGAATAGAAGTAGGCAAATGCGATTATCATCACGAAATAGATGATACCGTATGCCCAGTGGGTTGCCTGGAATATTCCGAAGAAGCCCTCTAAGAATCCGCCCGGCTGAATTTTATCAGCAGGGATAAACATCTGGACTGTCGGCGGGATTGAAAGAATCGAGCCGGCAAAGATGACAGGCATAACACCTGACATATTTACTTTAATCGGAATATGTGTGCTCTGGCCGCCGTACATCTTACGACCGACAACACGCTTTGCGTACTGAACAGGGATACGTCTCTCGGCATTGTCCATCCACACGATGAAGGCAATCATAAGAATAAGAATGACTCCTACAAGGGGTGAAAGAACCAAATAAGGACCGCCCTTGCCCAGATAACCTATTGTGGGGTCCAGGCTGAAAAGGGATGTAAGCAATGTCGGGATTCTCGAAACAATACCTGCAAAGAGGATTATTGAGATACCGTTGCCGATACCCTTATCGTTAATCTGCTCACCGAGCCACATGATAAGTGCTGTTCCTGCTGTGAAGCAAAGGATAATTGCGATTGCCTGGAATACAGCAAAGAAACCTGTATAAGCAGCGCCATCTGCATCGGTTGAAAGATATCCTGCACTCTTAATATAGAAGTAATATGCAGTACTCTGAATCAAGCCGAGTAAAACAGTCACATATCTTGTGATGGATGCAATCTTTTTGCGTCCGTCCTCTTCCTTTGCGAGTTTCTCAAGGGGAGGAATTGCTACTGTGAGCAACTGCATGATGATGGATGAATTGATGTACGGAGTAATCGACAGTGCGAAAAGTGTTCCGTAACTGAATGCATCACCGGTCATCATAACAAGGTAGTTCATGAAGGTGTTGCCATCGCCTACGAGGTTTCCGCCTTCAATGAGAATGTTTGTAAACGGCACAGGGATTGCGGAACCGATTCTAAAGATAAGAATTACAAGAGCTGTAAAAAGTATCTTTTTTCTGAGCTCCGGAATCTTCCATGCGTTGGCAAAAGTTTTAAACATCTCAGATTACCTCTGCCTTTCCGCCCGCAGCCTCTATCTTAGCTTTAGCGGAAGCGGAAAAAGCATTAGCCTGAACTGTTAGCTTCTTCGTAATTTCGCCCTGACCTAAAACTTTGACACCGTCAAGAGCCTTCTTAACAAGACCCGACTCGACGAGGGCTTCTATTGTTACGGTAGCACCGTCCTCAAACTTTGCGTCGAGAGCTGCTACGTTAACAGTTGCGATTTCCTTCGCAAAAATGTTGTTAAAACCTCTTTTGGGAATTCTTCTCTGAAGGGGCATCTGGCCGCCTTCAAAACCGATATGAGCTCCGCTGCCGGACCTCGCTTTCTGACCCTTATGGCCTTTACCGGCTGTTTTTCCCTGACCTGATGCTGCGCCTCTACCTATACGCTTACGCTCTTTGACTGAGCCAGGTGCGGGTGAAAGTTCATGCAATTTCATCAATCAGCACCTCCTTGCTCAATTTCGCTTACAGCGATAAGGTGAGCGAGCTTTCTGAGCTTGCCGCGGGTGGCCGCGTTATCAGGCTGAACAGAAACATCGCCAATTCTGTGAAGACCAAGTGCATAGGCGGTGGCAATTTGAGGTTTTGTGCTTCCAATAAGGCTCTTGACGAGCTTTACTTGAATATCTGCCATGTTGTCCACCCTCCTTAACCTAAAATTTCTTTTGCTGACTTGCCTCTGATAGCCGCAACTTCATCGACGTTGCGAAGCTGTGCGAGACCGTTCAATGTTGCTCTTACGACGTTACAGGGATTGTTTGACCTGAGAGCCTTTGAGCGGATGTCCTTAATACCGACAGTTTCAGCAACCGCACGGACAGGACCGCCGGCGATAACGCCGGTACCGGGAGCGGCGGGCTTGAGAAGAACAACGCCTGCGCCGTACTTACCGATAACCTCGTGAGGAATTGTTGTGCCCTTAAGAGCAACCTTCATGAGGTTTTTCTTCGCATCTTCGATACCCTTGCGGATAGCGTCCGGAACTTCGCCGGACTTACCTAAACCGAAGCCGATTATACCATTGCCGTCACCGACAACCACAAGAGCGGAGAACTTGAAGATACGACCGCCCTTAACGGTTTTTGAAACACGGTTGATAGCAACAACTCTTTCTGTGAGTTCATATGCCGATGCATCAATCTTAGCCAAAAGTAATCCTCCCTTTCCTTAGAAGTTGAGGCCGCCCTCACGGGCGCCTTCGGCCAGTTCCTGAACACGGCCGTGATAGATGTAGCCGCCGCGGTCGAAAACAACGTCTGTTATTCCCTTATCGGCTGCTCTTTTTGCCAGTGTGTTGCCCACCTTGCGGGCTGCGGATTTATTTCCGCCGTAATCCTCAAAATCCTTTTCAACAGTTGAGGCTGAAACAAGGGTTTCGCCCGTGACATCATCTATGAGCTGAGCATAGATGTGCTGCAGGGAGCGGAATACATTAAGGCGGGGGCATTCTGCAGTTCCGGATATCTTGGCACGCACTCTGGTGTGACGCTTTTGTCTTGCCTTATTGCTGTCCGGTCTGTTAACCATAATTTTTCACTCCTTAATCTAAGACTACTTACCGCCCTTGCCGGCCTTGCCTTCCTTGCGGCGGATGAACTCGTCAACGTACTTGATTCCCTTGCCCTTATAAGGCTCCGGAGGACGCTTCTCACGAACTTCTGCTGCAAACTGGCCGACCTTCTGCTTGTCGGGACCCGAAATAACTACCTTATTGGGTGCGGGAACCTCCACTGTGATGCCATCTTTCTCGGCCATTCTGACCTGATGAGAGTAACCAATGTTGAGCACAAGCTCCTTACCCTCTTTAGCGGCACGGTAACCGACACCGTTTATCTCAAGCTCCTTCTTGTAGCCTTCGCTGACGCCTGTTACCATGTTGGCAACGAGTGTACGTGTAAGACCGTGAAGTGACTTGTTCATTTTGCTGTCGTCAGGACGCTTGACGTTGATAACAGCGCCTTCGACCTCAACAGCGATATTGCTGTGTACAGTTCTGGTAAGCTCGCCTTTTGCACCTTTAACGGTGACAGTGCTGCCGTCCACCTGCACAGTAACCCCTGCGGGGATTGCTATAGGTTTGTTTCCTATGCGTGACATTTAACAGCACCTCCTTACCAGATAAATGCAAGGACTTCGCCGCCGACGTTGGCTTTGCGTGCATCCTTGTCAGTCATAATGCCCTTGGAAGTTGAGAGGATTGCAATGCCGAGACCTTTCATAACTCTGGGCATATCCTCGCAATTTGTGTATATACGCAGACCGGGCTTGGAGACTCTGCGCAAACCGGTTATAACCTGTGACTTGTTGGGGCCGTACTTGAGAGCGATTTCGATAACGCCCTGCTTTCCGTCGTCCTCAACTTTGAATCCCTTTATATAACCCTCATCAACAAGAATTTGAGCAATCGCCTTCTTCATGTTAGATGCGGGGATTTTCACCGTGTCGTGTCTGGCAGAATTCGCATTGCGGATTCTTGTCAGCATATCACCGATGGAATCAGTAATTTGCATACTGTTTAACCTCCTTTTGCAATTGCTCTTTACCAGCTGGCTTTCTTAACGCCGGGAATCTGACCTGCGTGTGCCAACTCTCTGAAGCAGATGCGGCATACTCCGTACTTGCGAAGATAGGCGTGCGGTCTGCCGCAGATTTTGCATCTGTTATAAGCCCTTGAGGAATATTTTGCAGGTCTTGCCTGCTTTACCTTCATGGATGTTTTGGCCACCGTAATACCTCCTTATTTTGCGAACGGAGCGCCCATAAGTGTGAGCAGCTCACGAGCCTCTTCATCTGTGTTTGCTGTTGTGACAAAGCAAATATCCATGCCTCTGACCTTGTCAATCTTATCATAATCAATCTCAGGGAATATAAGCTGTTCCTTAATACCCATCGAGTAGTTACCTCTACCGTCGAAAGAGTTGGGGTTGATACCTCTGAAGTCTCTTACACGGGGAAGAGCGAGATTGAAGAATCTGTCAACAAATTCATACATTCTGTCTCCTCTAAGGGTAACCTTAGCACCAATTACCATGCCTTCACGCAACTTGAAGTTAGCGACTGATTTCTTCGCTTTGCAGAGTACGGGCTTCTGGCCTGTTATCTGCATAAGATCGGAAACAACTGCATCGAGAACCTTTGAGTTATCTCTTGCTTCGCCGCATGCGACGTTGATTACAATCTTATCAAGCTTCGGGATTTGCATGACGCTCTTGTATTCGAATTTCTTCATAAGAGCAGGTGCAACTTCTTTTGTGTAGGTTTCTTTTAACCTTGCTGCCATTTTCATGCTCCTCCCTTATTCAAACTCTGCAAGGCAGTCGCTCTTCTTGCATGTGCGCACTTTCTTGCCTTTTGCGTTAATCTTGCTGCCGGTTCTTGTGGGTCTGCCGCACTTGGGGCAAACGAGCTGAACCTTGTCTGCATAAAGGGCGCTCTCAGCCTTAATAAGGCCGCCTTGCTCGCCCATCTTGCGAGGCTTAACGTGCTTTGTGACGATATTTACACCCTCGACGATAACCTTGCCTTCTGAGGGGCTGACCTCTAAGACCTTGCCTCTCTTGCCACGGTATTTGCCGTTGATGACTACTACCTCGTCACCGGTTTTTACATGAACCTTATTACTCATCGTTGCACCTCCGATTAAAGCACTTCGGGAGCCAAGGAGAGAATCTTGAGATAATCTTTCTCACGAAGTTCTCTTGCTACCGGTCCAAAAATACGAGTGCCTCTGGGATTTTTGTCTTCTTTGATGATAACAGCTGCATTCTCATCGAAGCGAATGTAGGTGCCGTCATCACGGCGAACTCCTTTTGCGGTACGAACTACGACCGCTTTTACAACGTCGCCTTTTTTAACTACGCCGCCGGGTGCTGCTTTTTTAACAGAAGCAACTACGACGTCGCCGATATTGGCATACCTCCTGCCGGAACCTCCAAGGACACGAATGCACATAAGCTCTTTCGCACCTGTGTTGTCGGCAACTTTGAGGTAACTCTGTTGCTGTATCACAGTGATTGCCTCCTTACTGTTACCAAAAAATTATTTAGCCTTCTCGATGATTTCAACTACACGCCATCTCTTGTCCTTTGACATAGGACGGGTCTCCATAACAAGAACCTTATCTCCGATACCGCAGATGTTCTCTTCGTCATGAGCCTTGAGCTTAAATGTACGGTTGATAATCTTCTTATAAAGCGGATGTCTTACTTTGTCTTTAACAGAGACGACAACAGTCTTCTCCATCTTGTCGCTGGTAACTATACCAACACGTGTTTTTCTGAGGTTTCTTTCCATTTTATCGATTGACCTCCCTTTCATCACGAATTGGAGCCGTGAAGCTCTATATCACGCTGAACGGTCTTGATGCGTGCGATATCCTTCTTAACGGCACTGATTCGCATCGGGTTGTCGAGCTGGTTAACAGCTTGCTGGAAGCGCAGTTTGAAAAGCTCATCCTTCAACTCAAGCAGCTTAGCATCCAGCTCTTTTGCGGAAAGTTTTCTTATTTCACTGGCTTTCATTCCTGCTCACCACCCGTTTCTTCCTTAGTTACAAATTTGCATTTGATTGGGAGCTTGTTAGCCGCAAGACGCATAGCCTCTGCTGCAAGCTCTCTGTCAACGCCGGCAATCTCGAACATAACTCTGCCGGGCTTAACAACGGCAACCCAATATTCGGGAGAACCTTTACCGGAACCCATTCGGGTTTCAGCCGGCTTCTCGGTTATCGGCTTATCGGGGAAAATCTTTATCCAAACCTGACCGCCACGCTTGATGTAACGAGTCATAGCGATACGGGCTGCCTCTATCTGATTAGAGGTTATCCAGGCGGGCTCGAGTGCTACGAGACCGTACTCACCGTAGGTAACAGTGTTGCCACGGCTGGCCTTACCGGTCAGTCTGCCTCTGTGTACTCTGCGGTATTTAACTCTTTTGGGTAACAGCATTATCGAGCTCCCCCTTCCTTGCGTTGTCTTCTCTTATTGCGGTTGTCATGGAGAACTTCACCCTTGTATACCCAAACCTTAACGCCTATACGACCGTAAGTTGTCTTTGCCTCAGCAAAACCGTAGTCGATATCAGCTCTGATGGTCTGAAGCGGGATTGTTCCCTCATGATACTGCTCTGTACGAGCGATTTCGGCACCGCCCAAACGGCCGGAAACCTGAGTCTTTATACCTCTTGCGCCGAGTCTCATTGCACGTCCGATGGACTGCTTAAGAGCACGACGGAAGGAAACTCTTCTTTCAAGCTGAGAAGCAATGCTCTCTGCTACGAGCTGTGCGTTAAGGTCAGGCTGCTTAACCTCAATGATGTTAAGAGAAACCTCTTTACCGCCAAGCTTCTTCTCGCAGATTTTCTTGAGCTTCTCAATCTCTGCGCCGCCCTTACCTATAACCATACCGGGCTTTGCGCAATGGATATTGACGTAAACTCTCTTGGAATCACGCTCAATTTCAATCTTTGGCACGCCTGCCGGAGCAAGGAGCTCAAAGAGGAACTCACGAAGTTCATAGTCTTCAACGAGAGTATCGCCGAAGTTGTTTGCATCAGCATACCAACGTGACTCCCAGTCTTTAATAACACCGATTCTAAGACCGGTGGGATTAATTTTCTGTCCCATAGTTTAACCTCCTCCTCGCTTATTCCGCTTCCTTGAGCACAAGGGTGATATGCGACGTCTTCTTGTTGATTCTGAACGCTCTGCCCTGGGCTCTGGGTCTTATTCTTTTGAGGGTCGGTCCCTGGCTGACAGCGCACTCGCTGACATAGAGAATGGATGTGTCCATGTTCTTATTCTCAGCGTTAGCTATCGCTGACTTCAAAAGCTTAAGAAGCGGTTCACACGCAGCCTTGGGCGTGTGTTTGAGGATAGCCAGCGCTTTGTCTGCCGGCTGGTTGCGGATAAGGTCAAGAACTATCTGTACCTTGCGGGGAGCAATGCGCACATAGTTTGCCTTAGCAACTGCTTGCAATGTAGTATCTTGCATTGTTACACACTCCTTTCGACTGATTATTTACCGTTATTTGATGTTTTGGAACCCGCATGACCTCTAAATGTTCTGGTCGGTGCGAACTCACCGAGTTTATGTCCAACCATATCCTCTGTTACATACACGGGGACATGCTTGCGTCCGTCATGAACAGCAAAGGTGTGGCCGACAAATTCGGGAAAGATTGTAGAGCTGCGGCTCCAGGTCTTAAGAACCTGCTTGTCGCCGTTCTTGTTCATCTCTACGACTCTCTCGAGCAGTTTAGGCTGCACGAAAGGTCCTTTTTTAATGCTTCTGCCCATTATTTTCTGCTCCTTTCATCGACTACTTGCCGTTGCGGCGCTTCACGATAAGCTTATCGGAAGCTTTCTTTGTGGACCTTGTCTTATAACCAAGTGCGGGCTTGCCCCACGGAGTGCAAGGACCGGGTCTACCAATCGGGCTCTTACCTTCACCACCACCGTGCGGATGGTCGCAGGGGTTCATAACAGAACCACGAACTGTCGGTCTCCAACCCATGTGGCGTTTACGGCCTGCTTTACCTATCTTAACGTTCTCATGGTCTGTGTTTCCGACCTGGCCGACTGTTGCCATGCAGGATGCGGGAACATTTCTGAGCTCGCCTGAGGGCAGACGAAGAAGAGCGTAAGGGCCTTCTTTAGCCATAAGCTGAGCAGCGTTACCTGCAGCTCTTGCAAGCTGGCCGCCTCTGCCGGGATAAAGCTCAACGTTGTGAACGAAAGTACCGGTAGGAATATTTGTAAGCGGAAGTGCATTACCAACCTTGATGTCAGCACCGGGGCCGGCAACAACTGTGTCGCCTACGCTCAGACCCGCAGGAGCAAGGATATACCTTTTCTCGCCGTCAGCATACTCAAGAAGAGCTATGTGAGCTGAACGGTTGGGGTCATACTCAAGTGTTTTTACTGTTGCAGCAATATCGAACTTATCACGCTTGAAGTCGATAACACGATACTTTCTGCGCTGTCCGCCTCCACGGTGGCGAACTGTGATTCTGCCGTAGCTGTTGCGTCCGGATTTCTTTGAAAGAGGCTCAAGCAAGCTTCTCTCAGGAGCAACCTTTGACAACTCGGAGTAATCTGTAACCGACATGTCACGACGAGCGTTTGTAGTCGGCTTATAAACTCTAATCGACATTTGTTTCACTCTCCTCATAGCGGCTTTGCGGAGGAATGTCACCCTCCATACTTTACCGCCGGATTATTGATTGATTACATCATTCCGTCAAAGAACTCGATTGTCTTTGAGTCCTCAGTCAGTGTGACAACAGCCTTTTTCCAAGATGCTGTGTAGCCCTCGAAGCGGCCGTATCTGCGCTTTTTGCCTCTGCAGTTGATTGTGTTTACGCTCTTAACTTCTACCTTGAAGAGCTCCTCAACAGCCTTAGCAATCTCGATTTTATTTGCGTCCTTAGCAACAGAGAAGGTGTACTTCTTTTCTGCTGTACCGAGCATACTTTCCTCGGTGATGATAGGACGAAGGATGATATCCTGTGCTAATTTGCTCATGCGTATACCTCCTCAATCTTGGCAACGGCATCCTTGAGAACTACGATTGAGTCGCAGTTGAGAATGTCGTAAACATTGAGTGTATTAACAAGAGTGGTCTTAACGCCCTTGATGTTGCGTGCGCTTCTGTAAACAGTCTCGTTCTTCTCGGGAAGTACGATAAGTACTTTCTTGCCGGTCTCGAGAGCTGAAAGAACGCTTACAACTTCCTTGGTCTTAATCTCGTTCATCTCAAGGCTGTCGAGAACGATAAGCTCCTCAGCAGCAACCTTTGAAGAAAGAGCAGACTTCATAGCAAGTCTTCTGACCTTCTTGTTTACTGTCTTTCCGTATTCACGGGGCTTCGGGCCAAGAGCGATACCGCCGTGTGTCCACTGCGGGCTTCTTGTTGAACCCTGTCTTGCACGGCCTGAACCCTTCTGTCTCCAGGGCTTCTTTCCGCCGCCGCTGACTTCAGCGCGTGTAAGGGTAGACTGTGTGCCCTGGCGCTGATTTGCCAAATATGCAACCACGCAAAGGTGCATTGCTGCAACGTTCGGGGTTATTGCGAAAATATCGTCCGAAAGAGCAATGTCGGATACCTTTTTGCCGGTCTTGTCAAATACTGAATAATTAGGCATTTAACTCTACTCCTTTCTTACGCATTCTTAACGCTGTCTTTAATGATTACCAGACCGCCCTTAGGACCGGGGATGCCGCCCTTGATAGCGATGAGGTTGTTTTCTGCGTCAACCTTGACAATGTCAAGATTCTGGATTGTCACTCTCTCGTGACCAAGGTGTCCTGCAAGTTTCTTTCCCTTGTAGACTCTTGAGGGGTCGCTACATGCACCAAGTGAACCTGCATGTCTTGCGTTGGGACCTGTACCGTGGCTCATCTTGAGTCTGGAGAAGTTCCATCTCTTGATAGCACCTGCTGTTCCCTTACCTTTGCTTGTGCCGACTACATCAACATGGTCGCCTGCTGCGAACACGTCAGCCTTGAGGATATCTCCTACGTTGAGGCTTTCCTGATTGTCGAGCTTGAATTCTTTGAGAGCCTTCTTGGGGGCTACGTCAGCCTTCTTGAAGTGACCCTGCATGGGCTTGTTTACTCTCTGGACCTTGACGTCACCGAAACCAAGCTGAATGGCCTCGTATCCGTCGTTTTCAACAGTCTTCTTCATCACAACCGGGCACGGACCTGCTTCGACAACTGTTACCGGAACTACTTTTCCGTTAGCGTCGAAAATCTGTGTCATGCCGATTTTCTTACCGATGAGAGCTTTTTGCATAATTCCTTTCTCCTCCTTAAGGTTATTGGTTGACTCTTCGTCAACATGACCTGCGGCGTTCATCATAGCTGCGCTTTATGCGCATTATATAATGTATTAGAGTTTAATCTCTATATCGACGCCTGCGGGAAGCTCAAGACCTGTGAGAGCCTCAACTGTTTTTGCTGAGGGTCTGATGATGTCTATAAGCCTTTTGTGTGTACGCTGCTCAAACTGTTCACGGGA
>JAFQVM010000031.1 GCA_017407995.1 Clostridia bacterium
AATGTAGAGCTTTGAAGCACCTGTTTTAATAGCCTTCTCCTCAAGTCCCTCAAGTTCTGTACCCTGACCGACGTCACCTGAAACTGCGATAACTTCACAGTTGTTGTAGTTCTCTTTAAGCCACGGAATAATAATGGATGTATCAAGTCCGCCTGAATATGCGAGTACGACCTTTTTTATCTCTTTCATATGTATTTACCTCCGAGTATTCTTTAATATACACCAATTATACAGCCAATATTCAAAAAATCAAGGGTTTTATTCACTTTTTATTCACTTTATCCCTTTGTCACAAAAAAGCATGGACAAAACCCTTTTATTTTTTACAACTTTTTTACTTTTGAAGGAATCCAACCTTCCTCATAACCTTGTCAAGCGTGCGCTGTGAGATTCTTTGAGCCATATCGGCACCCTTTGCAGCACACTCCATAAGATATGCCTTATCGGTTATACGTTCATTGAAGCGCTCACGCACAGGTGTAAGCTCCTCGATAACTGCCTCTGCAACACTTACTTTGAAATCGCCGTAGCCCTTGCCTGCGAATTCGTTTTCAATCTCCTCAAAGCTCTTGCCTGTACAGCATGAGTAGATGGACATAAGATTGTTTATGCCGTCCTTACCCTCACCGTAGCGGACTACTGCCTCAGAGTCTGTAACCGCACTCTTAAACTTCTTCATTATAGCGTCGGGAGTGTCAAGAATTGAAACCGATGCTTTCGGATTGGGGTCTGACTTTGACATCTTCTGAGTAGGATTTTGCAGCGACATTACCCTTGCACCAACCTTGCCGATAAATGCTTCGGGAATGGTAAAGGTGTTGCCGTAGATTCCGTTGAATCGCTCAGCGATATCTCTTGTTATTTCAAGATGCTGTTTCTGGTCAGCACCAATGGGAACAAAGTTAGCTTGATAGAGCAGAATATCCGCAGCCATAAGCACAGGATATGTGAACAGACCGACGTTTACGTTATCTGCGTGCTTTTGCGACTTATCTTTAAACTGGGTCATTCTTGATGCCTCACCAAACTGGGTGTAGCAGTCAAGAATCCATGCAAGCTGTGAATGTGTGTTGACGTGGCTCTGAATAAATATTACATTCTTCTCAGGGTCAAGTCCTATAGAAAGAAGCAGAGCAAAAGCCTCAAGGGTCTGACGTCTGAGTGTTGCAGGGTCCTGACGTACGGTTATTGCGTGCAAGTCTGCAACTGCATAGACACAATCATAGTCGTCGCTCATAGCCTTCCAGTTGCGCAGGGCTCCGAGATAGTTGCCGATAGTAGGAATAGCTGTCGGCTGAATTGCGCTCAAAACACGTGGGCGGCGTTGTGGGGTGTTGTTTTCCATTGTGTCTCCTTTCAGCCTCTCATTTCTTTGAGGACTTTTCCGATTATCTTCATGCCGTCAACAATCTTGTCGTCGGCGGGTGTTGAGAAGTTAAGACGCACTGCATTGCTCTTTCCTGCGGTGTCGGTAAAAAATGCAGTACCGGGAACAAGAGCGACCATATTTTCAGCACTGCGCTTTACAAACTCCAAAGCGTTGACATCTTCGGGCAGCTCGCACCAGATAAACAAGCCACCCTCAGGACGTACATAGCTTACTGCATCGCCAAGCTCGCTGTCAATCATATCGCACATAAGATTGAGCTTCTTGCGGTATATTGCCTGTATCTTTTCAATGTGTGCATCAACATCATATTTTGTCATCCACTCAGCTACGACCATCTGCATAAACTGTGTGGTATGTACGTCAACCGCCTGCTTACCTACTGTCATCTTAGCTATGACCTCGGACGGTGCAACCGTAAATCCGACACGGATTCCGGGTGCAAGAATCTTTGAGAAAGAGCCGGAGTAAATAACAATTCCGTCCTCATCAAGACTCTTGATGCTCGGTATATCCTCGCCTGCTACTCGCAAGTCGCCGTAGGGGTTATCCTCAAGAATCATCACGCCATACTCTTTAGCAAGAGCATAGAGCTTCTTACGCTTTTCGAGCGACATCGTAACACCTGCAGGGTTGTGGAAATTAGGAATAGTATAGATAAACTTTGCATTCTCGTTCTCTTTCAGAGCCTTTTCAAGCTCTTCCATGTTCATTCCGTCAGCCTCTACAGAAACACCGACAAGCTTTGTGTTGTATGAACGGAAACAGTTGAGTGAACCGATAAACGACGGATTCTCACAGATAACAACATCGCCCTCATTGCACAGAACCTTTGTCGACAAATCCATTACCTGCTGAGCTCCGCTGGTTATAATAACAGAGTCAAATTCTTTGACTATATCATATTTCTCTTTCATCCTCTTAGTAACTGCAGCGATGAGCGGAGCATAACCCTCTGTTACTCCGTACTGCAAAGCCTCTATAGGACGGTTTGCAAGTATATCGGCGGCTATAGCCTGAACTTCAGAAACAGGGAATGCATCCGGTGCGGGGTTGCCTGCTGCAAAGGGAATCATTCCGGGCAATGAAGTTGCTTTCAAAATCTCTCTGATAGCCGAGGGCTTCAGCGATGAAATTTTATCAGAAAATTTGTATTCCATAATCGGTTACTTCCTTTCAAGTAGCACCTTATTTTTACCTATATATCAAATAATTAGTATATCATAATGCTTCTCGGTTGTAAATCAAAAAGTTTTGTGGTAAGATAATTAGGCAATTTCAAACAGGAGATATAGTAAATGTATAATACAATTATTTTCGACTTCGACGGCACTTTAGCCGACACAGGCAAGGGTGTTTTCGGCGGTGTTCAATATGCCTTGCGCAGTCTCGGCTTTGATGAGCTGCCGCTTGAAAAGCTAAAGACATTCGTAGGACCGCCTTTGGAGGTAAGCTTTGAATCACAATGCGGAATCACAGGTGATATCTGCACCGAGGCTGTAAAAAAATACCGTGAGTACTACTCAGAAACAGGAGTTTATGAACTTGAGCTTTTCGCCGACACGGTAAGCACTCTCAAAGAGCTCAAAAAACTTGGATTTAAAATAGGTGTAGGCTCATCAAAGCCTGAAGTTTTTCTCAACAGAATCATTGAGCGCTTTGAACTCAAAGAATATTTTGACTGCGTATCGGGTGCCACTTTCGGCAAACCTCACGCAAACAAAATCGGCATCATAACCGATGCCATGGAGAGACTCAACGTTACCGACAAAAGCTCCGTACTCATGGTCGGAGACCGCTGTTATGACGTTGAGGGCGCTCACGGTGCGGGAATAAAGTGCGTATGTGTACTTCAAGGCGGATACGGCTCACGTGAAGAATTCGAAACAGCAGGTGCTGACTATATCGTTGACACCTTGGCAGATGTACTGGATATTATAAAATAAAAAAAGACTCTGAGTTTTTCTCAGAGTCTTTTTTTTGGTGGAGATGGCGGTAATCGAAACCGCGTCCGAAAAGCAATTCCCACAGCTTTCTACGAGCGTAGCCTGTCTTTTAACATTCCCTCAGTGCCGCACCGTCAGGCAGGTTCGACACCTTAGTAGTCCCGTTATTCATGACGGGTTACGAAACGCTCACCCGTGCACGTTCACTGCTAATCGACGCCTTGTACCGGGCCGCAGTACTCCCGGCAAAGACGGCTGCTATTTAAGCAGCTTTTAAAACTGTTTTATTGTCGTTTATTATTTAAACGTTGCGGATTTTATAGCGGTCCCGCACCGCTGCTCGCTTACCGAGGTTCATCCTCCCCGTCGAAATCCTTTCATCCCCATATTAATAATTTTTCATGCTGCGTTCAATATTGCGTGCAGCATCTTTTTTTGCGGCGGTCTCACGTTTGTCGTAGAGCTTTTTACCCTTGCACAGCCCTAATTCAATCTTTGCACGTCCACGCACAAAATATACGCTCAAGGGTATGAGGGTCAGTCCCTCCTGCTTAGTCTGGCCCAAAAGGCGCATTATCTCACGCTTATGCATAAGCAATCTGCGTACACGCACAGGGTCACGGTTAAAAATATTGCCGTGCTCATAAGGGCTTATGTGCATACCGTGGACAAAAATCTCGCCGTCCTTTATAGAGCACCATGAATCTTTGAGATTTAATTTGCCCTGCCTTATAGACTTTACCTCTGTGCCGAAAAGCTCTATTCCCGCCTCAAACCTGTCGAGTACAAAATAGTCGTGATACGCCTTCTTATTCTGGGCTACAGCCTTTCTTTCCTCTGTTTTACCCACGGCTTATCACTTCCTTTCTGCCCGGGCAGAGTTTGGAGATTTATTATATCTCACGGCAAGTTCGATGTCAAGCATTTCGCAAATTGTGCTTTTATTTTACACGAAATCCAAAATTTAACATGAAAATAAAAATGGCTGTCCGCTTTCACACCTTCTGCATATCATGTTTATGAGGGTTAAACCTTAAAACAAGCGCAGGTGCGCCGACGGTGGCAGCTAAAACTGTCCGCAGGGGAGCCGAGGCATATGCTCTGTGCATAAAATAAAGGGGGCTGCTAAAAAGCAGTCCCCTTGTGCCGTCATATCCGTTTTTTAGTCAAACACCCTGATTATGTTCATGATAATATACCCTATGCCATGCATCATAAATTTCGGAATTCTCTCCTCGTCCAAGTCCATTTCAGCATAGTTGTACCTATGATATGTGTAGTCAAAATTCTCCCATATGCCTGTCCACTCAAACATAAGCATAAACATACAAACAGCCATATGCATAGCGAGTTCTCCCGCAAAGCGATTAGTACCCAGCAAAACGACGTTTCCTTCTAAGTCCGCTGTTATTTCATGTGTATTAGCCACTATCTTTTTTACAGCTCTGTCAAAAACGAAAATATTACTTATCTGCGGATTATCGCTAATCATGACTCCTACTAAAACCGTCTGTATATCGTCATACACAACAATAATCTTATAATCTGCTTCCTGCGCTATTTTAGTTGAAAGTGTTTCTATTTCATCATTGCTAAAAAACGCAAACATATACTTAAAAATCTCTGCTCTCGACTGAGAAACTTCCGTATCGTCGCCGTTTTGTACCGCATAAGCAGGCACCGCCATAGCTGCAACAAGCAGAATTGCCAACAAAACAGAAATCACTTTTTTCATTGTTTCACCCCGCCGTAAAAATCAATCTCTTGATATAGTTTACAATGACACATTCAAAAATGTCAATATTTGGATATGTTTCGCACCTAAAAAAAGCTCCCTCAAAGGGAGCTTTTAACAACATCAAAGTCTGTCAATATATTTGCATGCAGCAAGTGCTGCGACAGCACCGTCTGCAGCGGCGGTAGTCAACTGACGAACCTGCTTTGTGCGGCAGTCGCCTGCGGTATATATACCCGCTGTGCCCGTTTCGCAGTCCTCATCAGCTATGATATATCCGAAATCATCAAGTTTCACGACGTCAGCGAAAGCTTTGTTATCGGGCATCTGTCCGACTGCAACAAACAATCCGTTCAAGGGCAGTTCTTGTTCCTCGCCGGACTTGTTTTTTACCTTGACAGCAGTCAACGTTCCGTCGCCTATAAGCTCTGACACTTCACTCTCAAGAAGCATAGAAACATTATCTTTTGTGTTGAGAGTATCTACAAGTGCCTTTTCACCTCTGAACTCGTTGCGGCGGTGTATAAGTGTAACCTTTGAGCAGTAGGCAGACAGAAAAATTGCAGACTGCAAAGCACTGTCACCTCCGCCTACGACAGCGACTTCCTGACCCTTGAAAAATGCACCGTCGCAAACAGCACAATAGGACAATCCCATGCCCGAAAAATCCTCTTCACGCTCTATGCCGAGCGGTCTGTGTTTAGCGCCTGTTGCGATAATTACGCATTTACACGAATAGCTGTTTGAGTCTGTAATGACTGTCTTTTCAGCACCGTCAATTATCTTCTCGACACGCTCAAGCTCAACATCTGCACCGAGAGTCAGGGCTTGAGAAACAAGACCGTCTGCAAACTCGTTGCCGCTTATACTCGCTATTCCGGGATAGTTTTCAACTCTCGGAGATGAGGTTATCTGGCCACCGAAGCCCTCACCCTCCGTTACCAAAACGCTTTTTCCCGCTCTGAGCGCATAAATCGCAGCGGTAAGCCCCGCTGTGCCTGCGCCGACTATTATAATATCATATTGCTGCATTAAACTTACCTCTTAAAACCGTCGAAAAAATCGCACAACAGCAGAACTCTGCTTTAGTTTAACTGCGTTGCACGATTTTTCGATTTAATTATTTCTTATTACGGTGTTTCAATAAACTTTTTGATGTTTGAAACATTTGCATATGTCTCATACTTCTCACCGTTGAACACAACGAGTGTAGGTGCCTGTCTTATACCAAGCTCCTGTGTGAGCTGTGCATTTTCTTCAGCGTCAACTTTCTCAAAAGCTATATCAGCTTTCTGAAGCAGTGTGTCCGCCACCTTACAGTTAGGACAGGTCTTTGTTGTAAAGAGCATGACTTTTGCATCGCTGTTCACGGCTGATGTCTGCTCTGCTACTTCGTCTGCATCGGTAACTGTGTGAGAAACAGTGCGCTCGTGAGCAAGCTTCGACTTTTCAACATCATAGACCTTTCTGTCGTTGAACTCCTGAGTCTTACCGTCGTTCCAGTTCTGAACAGGACGGTAGTAACCTGTAATTCTGCTGTAAACCTCTGCGCTTCCGCCGCATGTCGGGCAGGTAAAGTGCTCACCGGAGATATATCCGTGGTCCTTACATACAGAATATGTCGGAGAAATTGTGTAATAAGGAAGCTTGTAGTTCTCAGCAATCTTCTTGACTAATGCAGCAGTTGAATTCCAAGTGGGAAGCTTCTCACCAAGGAAAGCATGGAATACTGTACCTGATGTGTATCTCGTCTGCAAATCGTCCTGAATATCAAGAGCTTCAAAGATATCCTCTGAGAAGTCAACAGGAAGATGTGAGCTGTTGGTGTAGTAAGGTGTGCCGCCATCCTTTGCTGCTGTGATGATGTCAGGATACTGAGCAACATCGTGCTTTGCAAAGCGGTAGGTTGTTGACTCCGCCGGAGTTGCCTCAAGGTTATACAGGTCGCCGTACTGCTCCTGATAGTCTGGAAGGCGCTCACGCATATGGTCGAGAACCTCTTTTGCAAACTGCTGAGTCTTCTCGTGAGTCATGTCAGCTCTGAGCCAATTAGCATTAAGACCAACCTCGTTCATACCGATAAGACCGATTGTTGAGAAGTGATTCTCAAATGTGCCGAGGTAGCGCTTTGTATAGGGATAAAGTCCCTCTTCAAGAAGCTTTGTGATAACTGTACGCTTTACGCTGAGTGAACGTGCGGAGATATCCATAAGTCTGTCAAGACGGCTATAGAAATCAGCCTCGTCCTTTGCAAGATATGCGATTCTGGGCATATTGATTGTAACAACGCCGACAGAACCTGTGCTCTCACCGCTGCCGAAGAATCCGCCGGATTTCTTGCGAAGCTCACGAAGGTCAAGGCGCAGACGGCAGCACATGCTGCGGATATCGCTGGGTTCCATATCGCTGTTGATATAGTTTGAGAAATACGGTGTACCGTATTTTGAAGTCATCTCAAAGAGAAGACGGTTGTTCTCTGTATCAGACCAGTCAAAGTCTGAAGTGATGGAGTAGGTCGGAATCGGATACTGGAATCCACGTCCGTTGGCGTCGCCCTCAATCATGGTCTCGATAAACGCCTTGTTTATCATATCCATCTCTTTCTTACAGTCTTTATATTTGAAATCCATCTCCTTGCCGCCAACGATAGCAGGAAGCTCTGCAAGGTCATTGGGAACTGTCCAGTCAAGAGTGATGTTTGAGAACGGTGCCTGAGTACCCCAACGACTCGGTGTGTTTACGCCGAAGATGAAGGACTCGATGCACTTTTTAACCTCACGGTATGAGAGGTTGTCCACCTTAACGAAGGGAGCAAGATAGGTATCAAATGACGAGAAAGCCTGAGCGCCTGCCCACTCGTTCTGCATGATACCGAGGAAGTTCACCATCTGATTGCAGAGGGTTGCAAGGTGGCTTGCAGGTGAAGATGTAATCTTGCCCGGTACGCCGCCGAGACCTTCCTGAATGAGCTGTTTTAATGACCAGCCTGCACAGTAGCCTGTAAGCATTGAAAGGTCATGAATGTGAATATCACCGCTGCGGTGAGCATCTGCAACTTCTGCATCATAGACCTCAGAGAGCCAATAGTTAGCTGTGATAGCGCCGCTGTTGCTCAGGATAAGTCCGCCGACGGAATATGTGACGGTGGAGTTCTCCTTAACACGCCAGTCGGAAACCTTAACGTAGCTGTCCACAAGAGCCTTGTAGTCAAGGATGGTGGACTTCATGTTTCTGACCTTTTCACGCTGCTTTCTGTAAAGGATGTATGCCTTTGCAACGTCGTCATAGCCTGCCTGGATAAGTACAGACTCAACGCTGTCCTGAATATCCTCAACAGGGATAAGGTCATTTTTGATTTTTCCTTCAAAATCGGATGTGACTTTAAGAGCAAGAAGGTCTATCACGCTGGGGTGATACTGTTTATTCTGTGCTTCAAAAGCCTTTGTTATTGCTGCGGAAATTTTTGCTATGTCAAATTCTGAGAGAGCGCCGTCTCTTTTAATTACCTGGTACATTGTTCTCCTCCTTATACCTTTCATCCTTTATTATTCCCTCAAGGGGTGTCTGAGAACAATTATACACGTACTAAATGTGCTTGTCAATAGGAAATCACAATATATTGTGTATTTTTTTATTTTTATCCCCAAGATATACACAATATATTATATACCACGCACCTGTATATTGGGTATCATGGGGCGAGCAACGTCCGCTAAGCCCAAAAGTTCATCGTTTTCATAGGCACACAGCCCCTTTTCCAAAACAAACTGTGAATCCTTGAACTGCTGTAGGAAATACTTCTCATCGCCCTTAAGCCATTCGCCGATTTTTTGAAAGTCCTCTCGGCTGTGAAGCTGCTTGACGACTGTTGTACGAAACTCAAAATCCAAGTTGCCGTTCATCAGAAAATCGACACTTTCATATATCGGTGCCATATCAAAATTCTGAATTCCTGCGGTCAACGCATATTTTTCGGGAGAGTTCTTTATATCCATTGCCACATAGTCAATAAGCTTCTTCTCAACAAGAGCTTTCAGCTTCTGTGGGAAAGCCCCGTTAGTATCGAGCTTCACGAGATAGCCCATATCCTTTATTCGTGCAATAAAATCTTCTACTCCGCTGTTTAAAAGCGGTTCTCCGCCGCTGACGCAAACACCGTCAAGTATGCCGCTGCGCTTTTTCAAAAATGAGAAGAACTCGTCCTCACTTATTTCATATGAGTCAGCACCAGGCAGAATCAGCTCGGAGTTCTGACAAAACGGACAGCGAAAATTACAGCCTCCCAAAAACACAGTGCACCCTGCCTTGCCCGGAAAGTCGAGCAATGTTAATTTTTGCAGACCTCTTATCTTCATAAAATCACTTCTTTATAGGTATAGTTTATTTGTATTTAATCTTAACATGTGCAAAATTAAAAGTAAAGCCTTGTACAACAGTACAAAGCATCAAATAATTATATAAATAATACATTTAATAATGTGCAAGTGTTGATTTGAAAATGTTTTTTTGATAGAATTTTATTTAGACTTGAAATTTATTAATTTTCCGCTTTTAAACCAACGGAGGTGCATCGCATGAACGAAAAAATGCCTATAGCCGCAATATTATATGATTTTGACAGAACTCTGTGCTCAAAGGATATGCAGGAATATCAGTTTATACCGAGTGTAGGCATGAGCGCCGCTGACTTCTGGCAGCTTGCAAACGGCTACGCAGATGAAGAGAACATGGATAAGATACTGTCCTATATGTATACCATGATAAAAAAATCTCATGACATAGGTGTGCCTCTGACAAGAGAAAGCGTTTCGCAGTGCGGTAATTCAATAGAATTTTTCCCGGGACTTCCGGAATGGTTTGACCGTCTCAACAAGTTCGGAGAGGAAAACGGAATAAAGGTCGAGCACTATGTTCTTTCTTCGGGTCTTAAGGAGATAATCGAGGGTTCAAAGGTCGGAGGTTGCTTTAAAAAGATTTTCGCCTGCGAGTTTCTCTATGACGAAAACGGTGAAGCTATCTGGCCGAAAACCGCAGTAAACTACACCTCAAAAACCCAGTTCGTTTACAGGATAAACAAAGGTGTGCTCGACGTCTCAAACGACATCGACCTCAACCGTTCAACGCCCGACGAAAACCGCAGAGTACCGTTTTCAAATATGCTCTACATCGGTGACGGTCTTTCAGACGTACCGTGCATGAAGATGGTCAAGGCCTACGGCGGAAGCTCAATAGCCGTACACAACAACGGCAAAAAACAGCTTGAAGGTGTCAGCGACCTGCTCTATCACAACAGAGTTGACTTTGCTTTTAAGGCGGACTACTCAGAGGGCAGCGAGCTTGATATAACGGTTAAGAACATTATTCGCCGCATAGCAATATCAAATACTCTTGACAGCGAACACAACCGCCAAAAGAGTAGCTCACAGTGCAACTGCAGAGAATAACACTAACTTTAAGGAGAAACCCATGCCATATCTTTTTGCACACTTCAAAGAGAAAAATACACCCGACGGTGAACAGGTCTATTTTGGCATAAGCAAAGACGGATATAATTGGGAGCAGGTAAACGACGGCAATCCGATTCTCACAAGCACCCTTGGCGAAAAAGGATGCCGTGATATAGAAATAGCAAGACTTCACACAGGCGGTTTTGTAATCATCACCACCGACCTTAGCATCGCATATCGGATGGACGAGCAATACAGAGTGGATTGGCAAAAGGTCAACCGCACAGGCAGTAAGTGCCTTCGCATTTGGAAAACCGATGACTTAGTCAACTTCTCAGAAGAGAAGCTCATCCACATGGGTCGAGACGATTTTGGCTGTCTTTGGGCGCCCGAAGTTTTCTTTGATGAGGAAAACGAAGAATATCTTATCCACTGGGGCTCAACGGTGGAAGAAGATAATTTCAGTCATATGTCGATTTACTGCTCCACCACAAAGGATTTTGAAACTTTTTCAAAACCTAAGCTCTATTTCACAAAGGATAATGAGATTCTCGATTCTCACATAGTAAAAGTCGGTGATACATACCATCTGTTTTACAAAAACGCCGACAAACCACCGATGAATATGCACGCAACCTCAAAAAATCTCTACGGTCCGTTTGAGCATGATGAAGCTTTTGAAATCTATATGAACACCGAGATTGACCGTCCCGGCTCATACGAGGGTCCTACTACCTATACCCTGCCCGACGGCAAATGGTGTTTGATGCTCGACTTCTTCGGCTGTGAAAAAGAGAAAATGGGATATATACCGTTTGTTTCAGCAAAACCCGGCAACACCAACTTTAAGCGTGTACCCGAACAGTTTGCATTTCCCTACGGATTTAAGCACGGACGGGTAATTGAGATTACCACTGAGGAATATGACAGACTTCTTCATCTTTGAGACAGTTACCAATTTTATATCATGACAAAAACAGGGATATCGATAAAATCGATATCCCTGTTTAGCTTTTAAAACGGAAACAAAGACCTAAGCATTCTTTGAATAGATTCGAACAGATTATTAAACAGTCTTTCTATCAGCTCGTCAATAGTAATGACATTTCCACCAATATAGCTTCTGGTCTGAACCGTACCGCAATCGGCACATCTTCTGGTGCTGACATATCTGCCGGTTTGGTTGTTCTTAACATAGTCGCTCCATGCTCCGAATTTATGTGCAGTTTTATCAATTGTTTGAGTTGCAATTACCTCTTCACAGATGGTACATTTAGCTTGCATTGAGCCTTCCTGAGTACAGGACGCCTTCTTCGTAACTACCCATTCACCCTGGACATGTTCTTCGCACTCAACGTCAAAATTCACCTCGTACGGAGTAAAGTGGTCGCAAGTTATAACAAGGAAGCCGTTTTCAATTTTTGCAGGCACCGCCGTTTTACTTCCATCATCATTTGTCCTTACAACCTTAACATTTCTGGCTCTTCCATGGAGCTCTGAAAGGGGAATTCTTATCTGTATTTCACCATCAGGCTGGAAACCGTAGTCAAGATTATCATCTGTAAGTTGGAACTCGTAGAGGACGTTGTAACGGTTACCGGAAGCACTGACCACCTCATAATCAAGGGCATAATCATACTTGTCTCCGCAGTTGGTGCAAACGAAAGTACACTTGGCATCGTCTTTTTCAAGAGATGGAGTAATAGCCTCATAGTTATGACCTGTTGTAGCGATTGCCTCATCATATGTATCACCACAGATGCATGTATAAGTTCTCACACCATCAGAAACGCAGGTCATTTCCTTTGTAATCTCCGACGTGTAATTATGTACATGGATTCCGTAAACTGCTGTAAATTCAAGGTTCTCATCCGGCATTGTCGTAGGTGTGCTCTTATCCCAGCTAAGGAATGTATCGCCGTTTTCATTGAACTCAACAGTGGGAGAAACAATGAAATCGCCTTCGACATAAGTCTGAACGATATCGCCCTGTGCCGTATGCCATGTGATTGTCCTTTCAGCCTTAACAAGCGTAGCATCAAAAATCATTCCGTTTGATGCGGCCTGACTGGATGTATTCCAATTTTTGAAGTTCCAATCTTCAGAAACTTCAAGCTCAGGAGCAACAGCATAGCCGTTTTTGATATTCTCGGAAACTTCATAAACTTCACCGTTCAGCGTGAAGATAACCCTTGTTTTTTCTGACGAAAGTGTTACAGTTGAAGTTTCAAACGTTGCTTCATAGCCCTTTGCATCTTCGCCGAGCATCACGCCGCTGTCTTCGGTATCAACAACATAAGCCCCTGCAGTTGCTGCCTTTTCATTAAGTGAAGCAAAGAACTCAACATGTACCTCATAGGTAATATTACCCTCTTCGTCAACAACCTTTTCGGGTGTAAGACCGTTCAGCTGAATGGTTGTTGTACCGTCAGCGTTTCTTGTAACGATAATATCATCGTTCGTAATACCGTACTGTCTGATAAGGTCAATTCTTAATTGCTGCTCCTGCTGTGAGGTTAATGTCACATACTTTGAAAGCGTTTTAATTAAGGTCAGATTATCAAAAGGAGCTGTGTGTGAAAGAGATTCTGTTGAAATCGACTTGAATACAGATGTAAGCGAATCGGTATTATTTACAGTTATGTAATACTCACCGTCTGTACCTTCACCCATATAATTCATAGACACCGCTTCGGGATAACCCGATGAAACAGCATTCATGAAATTTTTGATGCTTGTATTTTTGCTGTCCTGCTCTGAGAATACACCGACACTGTAAATTGAAGCATTATAAGTTTTCTTCAGAGTGGAAGCGTTTGCGATTGCCGAGTTAGCAACCGATGTCTGGAAACCGCTTAAATACGTAGGCTCACCGTCAGTCATAAACACAACTACTCTCTGACGGTCGGTTGAATCTGTGTTTGCAAAAATGCCCTTTGCCATTTCAAAGCCAAGGTCTGCAGCCGTAGCACCTCTGGCTTCAATGCTGTCGATAGCCGTGATAAGGTCTGTATTTACTTCGCCGTCAACATTGACACTGAGCAGTGAGCTGCCGTAATCGGAAGTTTTTATGTTTTCAAACTTCACTATACCTCTTTGAGAGGTAAGAAGCTCTGTGTTTTCGTTCTTTTCGTATCCGTTGTAATCGCCTGACAGACCAAAGCCGACAAATGATATCCTGTGGTCTGCACCGGTCATCTTTGCATTTTCATAAACGGTGTTCACAAAGTCCTTTGCAGTATCCTTTAAAGCGTCAATCTTTTTGGTGTTGCCGCCGAGAGTCTCATCCATTGAACCGGACTGGTCAACAACAAGAACAATGTCAAGCGGCACAGACTGCGAAACCGTCGACTTTACAACAGCCGCATCTGCCCACGCTTTAAATCTGAAGAGAACATCATCTGCATCTGTATAATGAATTATTTCAGATTCGGTTTCAATTTGAGATGCATCGCCGCTCTTGATAAGCGTATATTTTGCATTGATTGTGATATCGGAATCGGAAAGTGTGTATTCTTCCCATTCGCCGATATATCTGTCTTTTTGGGGAACTGCAGGCTCCTCAATTTCGGTTGCACCCTTGGCAAAGTCTACAGTAGCAACCACTTCACCGTTTGCAACGAAAGAAGCTGTATAAACATCCTTTTCGAGCTTTGGAATTGGTCTTTCTTCCACGCCGTCACAGTATGCACAGTCTCTGCGTTCAAGACCCTCAGACTCATATGTCGCAGGAGTTACCACATACCAGTTAAGGTATGTATGACCGAGCGACTCGAAATTAAGCAGACGCTTAACAGCAAGCTCATGACCCGGTGAACCGCAGTAAGCACGAACGGTACAATCTGCAGGTATTATAGGGGCGTCAATCTTTGTATATCTGCAGTATTTGTTATTTATAGTTAGTACCTCAAGCTTTCTGGCAAACAAGTGGTCAAAAATCTGAACGGTTTCCGGAAGAAGCAACTCTGTAAAACCTATTTCTGAAAATACAGAGTTTTTAATTTCAGTTATCACAGGAGGAATATTAATGGTTTCAAGGTTAGAACAACCCAAAAATCCACTTTTGCCTATTGTCTGCAAAGATTCCGGAAGAACTATTTTTGACATCATAGTGCAATAACGGAAGCCTTCGTCTTCAATAGTTTTTATTGAATCCGGTAATATTACCTCTGTGATATTTCTGCAGTCATAAAAAGCTTTGGCCCCAATAGTTTCTGTATTTTCAGCCACAGTAACTATCCCGCTTTTACCCCGAGGACATCTTATTAAAGTTTTTTTGTCTGCCGAATAAACTATTCCGTCAATCGACGAAAAGTATTCACTTCCCTCTTCAACCTTGATATTCGTTAATTGGGGGCAACGAACAACGCACTGCGGTTCAAAAGTCTTAACAGTCTTAGGAAGTTCTATTTCTCCTTTGATACCATTAGGAACAGTAATGATTTCCGTTAAAGCTTTATTATATAAAACACCGTCATATGCAGCATACGACTGATTGTCGGCTGAAACGGTAAAGGATTCAAATGTAAACCATGTTGATGAGCCCTCAAAAGCACCTGCATCAATACTCATCGCACCAGAGCCGATATGAACGCTATCATAAGTACCGTTACATGAAAAAGCACGTAGAGCAATCGTAACCACGCTATCAGGTATAATCAAATGACCTGTTAAATTGCAACCGTAAAAAGCCTCATACGATATTGTTTTCAATGTGTTTGGAAGTATAATTTCCTTAAGATAATCACAACTAGAAAATGCCTGGCTATCGATTGTCAACAAGCCCTCATTAAATACTATTTTTTTTATAAAACAATCTGCAAACGCACGCCTGCCTATAGCTGTCAGAGAAGATGGAAATTCTACATCTGTAATATTTTCGCAGACATAAAAGGCGCTATCTCCGACTTTCTCTGTTCCCTCGGGAATTGTTACCAAGCCTGTTCTTCCCTC
Source organism: Clostridia bacterium (assembly GCA_017407995.1). Lineage (GTDB taxonomy): Bacteria > Bacillota > Clostridia > Oscillospirales > Acutalibacteraceae > CAG-177. Next base: position 15,469 of record JAFQVM010000031.1, read on the forward strand.
CGGACAGCGAATAAGGGTTTTCTTGTCTGCCGAATATACGATACCATCTATTGATGCGAAATGCTCATTTCCCGCCTCAACATGGATACCTGTTAAGTTTCCACATTCTCCAACGGAATCGGCACTAAACTTTTCAATTGTCTTGGGGAGAGTGATTTCTCCGCTGACCGCAGCAGGAACATAAATGATTTCGGTAGCCGCTTTATTATACAAAATGCCGCTGTAGGAGGAATAGGTCTGATTATATTCTGAAACATTAACTGCTGACAGTTTAGGACAATCTGCAACAGTAGAGCGCTCAAACTTTTTAACACCGCTGCCCAAATAAATGCTTGGTAGATTTTTATTCTTTTGGAAAGCAGTGCCCGCAACTTCCACAACACTGTCAGGTATTACAATTTCGGAAGAAAGGTTGTTGCCATAAAAAGCCCGAGCGTTAATTTCCTTTAAAGTTTCAGGCAGGGTTAAGCTTTTTAATGCGCTGCCATAAAATGCATAACTTTCAATTATTTCAACGCCTTCAAAAAAGGTCACCTCAGCAAGCTTATGACACAATCGAAATGCACCATGCCTAATTATTTTGACGGGTGAATTAAAAGTTACAGAAATTAAGCTGTCACAATATCCAAAAGACTCCGCGCCAAGTGTAACCAAAGAATCGGGAAGGTCCACTTCAGTTAAACTGACACAATCATAAAAAGCGTTATTATCAATAGCTGTAACCGTATCGGAAAAACTAACTGAAGTAATATTTGAGCAATCATTAAATGCGTATGCGCCAATATTTTCAACACCCTCGCCGATGACAACCGATTTTATGCGAAGGTCATAAATAAAAGCTTCCTTGGCCATTCTACCGGTACCGGTAATTGCGAGCGTACCCTCATCATCAAGCACCCATGAAAGGTTTGTGCCGTCAGACTCCTCAGTCACTTCGCCGCAATAACCGCTCATAAGATACTCGTCCGATGCCGCCTCGGCCTCTACAGCAAACCAGTCAGGCAGTTCAAGTCCGACAAATCCGCCGAGAGGTGCAGATGTAAGCACCATCAAGACAACCAAAAATGCTGATAAAAATCTTTTGAGTTTCCGCATTTGTTTTCCCTCCGAAATCAGTTTAATTTCTTTTTAGCCTATACAGAAGAGTCTCAATAAAATGCATTTCAAGAATCATCTTTCTTCCTACGACATAAAATTGAAATTAATATTCATTCAAAAACACTATTACATAATAAGTTTATCACGAAATTGGAAAAAATCAACAGGTATCAATGTAAATATATAGCAACACGCCGTACGAGTTACCGTACGGCGTGTTTTTGTTCATGAAAAACTAATTATCTAAGTGTCGAATAAAGCCTTTAATAGATAAAACTAATCTCTTATTTCTTTTTCTGCCTTAATTACCTTGCCCGTGTTTGCATCAATTTCATAATCATACTCATATTTTCCCGAATCAAATTCGATTTCATAGACAAATGCTTTTCTTTCTCTGTCAATTTCAATTTTATAGCGTCGAATATCCTCTTGAGAAAGTCCTGCATGCTTGAGCGCAATAGCCTTCGCTTCATCTTTGGAAACATCAAACTCACTGTTTGTAGACGGAACTGTTGCTTCGTCTTTCACTTTCTCGGTGGGCTTATTTTCCTTTTCGGACTTCGTTGGCTCCGGTTTTTCAACGAAGTACGGCTGTGTAACCTGAGGAGCGGCCGTGCTCACTTCTTCTGATTTTTCAGTCTTTTCGGGAAGCGTAGTTTTGATTTCTTCGGACACGTTAGTCTCAGTTGTCTGTGCAGGTGTAATAGGTTCCTGCGGTTTGTTTGCCGTGCAGGCGGTAAATAGAGTCAGTACAAGTAATGCCGAAATTATTATTGTGAGTGATTTTTTCATAAGTCGTTCCTCCTTTTAGTTGTTTTAAAAAGTAAACGGACGGATGTTGTCATCCGCCCGTTATGTTTTCAGTGGGCGGCAACTGTCGCCAATCGCTGATTATATTTTAACCAAAATATCTCTCAAGAAGACCTGCAAATGCCTTGCCGTGTCTTGCTTCATCTCTTGCCATCTCATGTACTGTGTCATGGATAGCGTCAAGACCCTGCTCTTTTGCTATCTTTGCAAGTTCAAACTTACCTGCTGTTGCGCCGTTTTCAGCTTCAACTCTCATCTCAAGGTTCTTCTTTGTGCTGTCAGTAATGACCTCACCGAGAAGCTCTGCAAACTTTGCAGCATGCTCAGCCTCTTCGTACGCTGCCTTCTCCCAGTAGAGACCAATCTCAGGATAGCCCTCTCTGTGAGCAACTCTTGCCATTGCAAGATACATACCAACCTCTGTGCACTCGCCCATATAGTTAGCTCTGAGACCCTCAATAATCTCCTCGCTTACGCCCTGTGCAACACCGACAACGTGCTCTGCAGCCCAAGTCATTTCATCGTTCTTCTGCTCAACAAACTTTGAAGCAGGAACTTTACACTGGGGGCAAAACTCAGGTGCTGAATCGCCCTCATGAACATAACCGCAAACTGAACATACAAACTTTTTCATAACAAATAGTCTCCTTCAAAAATAAATTTTTTATATTATAAAACATGGTTGGCAGTAGCCTTTACATGTCTTATTGCGCTTTTTGTCTCTGACAGTCCGGACAAAGTCCGTAGTAGATGGTCTTTTGACTTTCGACCAACAGTCCTAAACTATGAAACTCTTCAGGAATCTTACATTCAAAGAACAAATCAATTATATGCGAGCATTCCCTGCATATGAAATGTCGATGCGTAACTGTGTTGCCGTCATAATGTATGCTCTTGTCGAGAGTTTCCATCGTGTCAACCTCGCCCATGTCGGAGAGGGACTTCAAATTGCGATACACTGTACCCAAGCTGATATTCGGAATCTCTTCACGCACCCTTGAATATATTGTATCGGCTGTCGGATGGTCGTGCGCATCTTTGACGATTCGCAGTATTGTATCACGCTGTGCTGAGTGCCTCACTATGCGCACCTCCCAAGTAGTAATAGTTACTGTTATTATTTAATCATAGATTTTTTATTTTGTCAACACTTTTTTAAAAAATTTTTTTATTTTTTTAGAGTTAGATTTTTCATAGAAAAACAGGTACAGAATCTTATAATTCTGCACCTGTTTTATTTTTTGCCTTTAAGTAAAATTACTGTTTGACCTGAATTTTCGCCGTTGACTATCTTTTTTATTCTGTTAGACTCAAGACCTGTAGCAACTAAGTTTTTAAGCACCTGTCCACTGTTGAATCCGTGTATCACAATGAGCTTTGTTATATCAGCCGAGCCGCCGTCGATAAGACTCTCCAAACGAAACTTTGCATCCCGCTCACGCATACCGTGAATATCTACAGTCAGCGTGCTATTGTCCGTTCTTGTTATTTTCATCAGGCACCTCCGCAGGCTTCTTGTTTTTCCTTAGTTTCGGTTTTCTCAGCGCATAGTTTACACCTACCGAAACAGCCACACCTATCGCTGTATCGATTATCCTGTTGACAGCGTAAAGAAACGGGTCATCATAATCCGTAGTTATCATTATGATAAGAAATGTAACTAAACCTATGGCGGTTGACTGAGGTGAACGTATTACATTAAAAAAGCAGATTATAAACACTATGCCGACTGTAACTAACAAAATGTTCAAGCCTCTGTGTGGCACAAGTGTATCTATATACAAAAAAAGTAAGCCAAACAGACCGCCGAATATAGTCCCCTTAACTCGGCTTGTCCCGAGTTTCAAAGAGCTTTCAACCGTGGACTGCATAACAATTACCGAAGCTATACAGGCAAATATCGGCGAATCTCTGTTTATCAAAAACCGAAGTGCTCTGACTATCGGCATACTGTCTTCCGGTATTTGTTGCGCAGCTAATGTGAGCAGCGGAAAAATTATCATGCACAAAAGTACCGCTACTCCTGTTTTTACCGTCCTCATTCCTATCCTCGGACGGGTAAGCTTCACATCATCACACCCTTAAAATACATTTTACTATATTATATAGTAACACAAAATAAAAGTAAAATACTTTCCGTTTACTTTTGCTGTTCCTGCGCCTGCCGCAGTGAAAACTCACATCCGCAATAATTCTGACGGTACAAATCGTACTGCTTTGACAGCTCAATAGACCGTTTATACCCCTCACGCTTTTTGAAGTCCGCAGGAAGATGCTTTACGCCGTACTCCTCCCCCAATTCCTCACCTATGAGATTAAGAAGCTGCGAATTCTTATGAGGGCTTACAGACAGTGTCGTTGTAAAATAATCAAAACCGTTTTCCGCCGCAAGCTGTGCAGTCTTTTTAAGCCTCAGCCTAAAACACTTGTCGCACCTTGCGCCACCCTCACGCTCATTCTCAAAACCTTTGGCGGCAGACAAAAAATCTTTATAATTATACTCGCTCTCCATGAACGACACTTTGTTTTCAACGGGCAGCTCCGATATAATACGCTTTTGCTCACTCTGTCTGTGCAAAAATTCTTCTTCGGGATAAATATTAGGATTAAAATACAGCACCGTCACTTTAAAATATTTCGACAGGTACTCCAACACATAGCTGCTGCACGGACCACAGCAACTGTGAAGCAACAGCGACGGCAATTCGTCTGATTTAGTTATCTTTTCAATTTCTTTGTCAAGTTCAAGCTGATAGTTCTTCTTCATGCCGTCACCCCCCTATATATGATAACTCTCTTAAAAGAAAAAATCAACAAAAACAGCGGATATGCTCTTGTGTGCATATCCGCTGCAGTCATTAAGTTTTCTCCTCTTCTGCCTCTGCTTTCTTCTTTTTTGGTTCTATATTCGCAAAAGTTGTCACAAGCAAGAATTTAGAAATAAACCTTATACCATCCGTCATAAAAACATGATATTCGGCTCCGCCTGTGGTATCACCGAAAGTATTACCCAGCACCATGCCGAGGTCAATCGAATTTTCCAAAATCACATCGGAAAGTCCAAAAAACACCAGGTTTGCCACAAAGAACAAAGCTATTCCTATCCACGCAATACATTGTATTGCCTTGCGCTTATATGACACAATGCTCATTACAAATATCGTCGCTGCTGACAGCAAGGTCAGCACAAAAAGCACTGCAAAAGCTATTGCATACGGCATTATGAGTTTAAAGGTTTGTGAAAGTTCGTCTGCACTGTTCGGGTTGTTTACAAGAAGTTCAATCAGCTGCTTTATGCTCAAGTTGTCCGGGAAATAAACTTCTTCAGGAGTTACAACATAATATCTGAAAGCTCCTACAAAAAATGCCCAAGGAAATACAGCAAAAGAAAAAATTGCTGTAAGAACGCGACCTAAAATTTTCATCTCTTCACACCCTTAACTTATTTACCCCACGAGGAGTTAAGTGCAACTGTTCTGTTTATTACGATATTGTCAGGTGTACTGTTCTTGTCAACGCAGAAGTAGCCCTGACGCATAAACTGGAATACATCACCGGGCTTGCAGTCACGAAGTCCGCCCTCAAGCAGACAGCCCTCAAGTACCTTGAGTGAGTCGGGGTTGACGTTTTCAAGATAGTCGCCCTCTCCATCTTCACCTGCAGGATTCTCGGTGTTGAACAGTCTGTCATAGAGCAGAATAGTGGCTTTTACATTGTCAACAGCACTTACCCAATGCAGAGTGCCTCTGACCTTTCTGCCGTCGGGCGATTCACCGCCACGGCTCTCGGGGTCATAGGTGCAGTGAAGGCAAGTAACCTCACCGTTTTCATCTGTATCATATGAGTTACAGGTTACAAAATATGCGCCCTTAAGTCTTACCTCATTACCGGGATAAAGTCTGAAATACTTCTTAACCGGCTCAGCCATAAAGTCCTCACGCTCAACATAGAGCTCTCTTGAGAATGTTACGGCTCTCTTGCCGAGTTCGGGCTTATCGGGATTTATCTCAACCTCAATAGTCTCAGTCTTGTCCTCAGGATAGTTCTCAATAACAACCTTCAAAGGATTTAGCACAGCCATGGCACGGGGAGCGTTCTTATTAAGATTGTCTCTTACGCAAGCTTCAAGCAGACCGTAGTCCACAACGCTGTAAGCCTTGGAAACACCTACACGGCTGATAAAATCACGCACAGCCTCTGCAGGATATCCTCTGCGGCGCATACCGCAAAGAGTTACCATGCGGGGGTCATCCCAACCGTCAACAATACCTTTTTCAACTAATTCAAGGCACTTACGCTTACTGGTTACGCAGTAGTTGAGGTTAAGACGTGCAAACTCTATCTGACGGGGCGGCTCTTCAAAGCCGATATTTTCAACAAACCAATTATAGAGAGGTCTGTGATTCTCAAACTCCAGCGAGCAAAGAGAATAAGTGACCTTTTCAGCAGCATCCGAAAGAGGATGAGCAAAGTCATACATCGGATATACGCACCACTTGTCACCTGTCTGATGGTGGGGCACATGAGCGATTCTGTAAATAACGGGGTCACGCATATTGATATTGGGGCTTGCCATATCAATCTTTGCACGAAGCACCTTTTCACCGTTAGCAAACTCGCCGTCTGTCATACGCTTGAACAGGTCAAGGTTCTCTTCAACAGAACGTTCACGGTAGGGGCTGTTTTTTCCGGGCTGAGTTAGAGTTCCTCTATACTCACGAATCTCTTCGGGAGACAGGTCGCACACATATGCCTTGCCCTCTCTTATTAGCTTCAATGCGCACTCATATAGAAAATCAAAATAGCTTGATGCATAGTAAACTTCGTTCCACTTGTAACCGAGCCACTCGATATCCTCTTTGATAGCGTCGACATACTCAACATCCTCTTTTGAGGGGTTGGTGTCATCAAGACGGAGATTACATATTCCGCCGTACTTTTCCGCTGTGCTGAAATCGATGCAGATAGCTTTTGCGTGACCTATATGCAGATATCCGTTAGGCTCCGGAGGGAATCTCGTCTGTATACGGGTGTTGACCCCTGCTGCAAGGTCTTCATCTATAAAATCGGTTATAAAATTCGAATTGAGGTTTGTATTTTCTGACATGAATTTTCATTCCTTTCTGATTAACTTTCGTACTTTTCGATAGCGTTTTGGATTCTTGACAACACACGTTGTCGTCCAATCAGCCTAATTATGGAATGAAGGTCGGGTGTGTTTCTTCTTGAAGTAATTGCAAGTCTTATAACAGTTGAAACATCACCTACGTGACCCTTGAATGCATCGGGATTCTTCTTGTACTCCTTGACATTCGGAGTAAAGCCCAGCGGCTCGCAAATCTCTTTGATTTTGGCAAACCATGTATCCTTGTCATCATCTATATCAAACACTTCAAGATACTTTTTGAGTATAGCAGCAGCATCCGCTGAACTGATGTTTTCAGGCAAAGTATAATCAGGGGTATAGATTTCATCATAGAAATACTCTACGAAGTCCTTGACCTGATTCCAGCTTGCAATATCCTTTCTGGGCTTGGGACAATCACGGTCAATAGAGAAGATGCCAACTGCATAATCCTCATCTGCCGTAAGCAGTGAATAAAGTTCGCTGTCATACTCCTTTGACCAAGCTAATATATTATTAAGAATCTCTCTTGAACTCATCTTGGATATTATATTCTTGCTGACATCATTGAGCTTTGCCATATCAAACAGACATCCGCTGACACTCATCTTTTTAAGATTGAACGGGAATTCCCAACAAGATGTATCGGGGTTCGCTCTGCGCCAATCCTCAAAGTTTGAGTTGAGAAGAGTCATAATATACTCTATAACACTCTCTTTAGGATAACCCTGCTCAACAAAGTAACTGACAGCCGCTTCGGGGTCCTTACGCTTTGAGAGCTTGCGCTTTGCACCTGTCTCCTCGTCTATCTTCATAACCTGAGGAGTGTGAGCATACTTGGGTGCTCTGAAACCGCAAGCTTTAAACAAAGCTATGTGCTTGGGAACAGAGGATATCCATTCCTCACCACGGATAACGTGAGTTGTACGCATATAGTGGTCATCGCATGCATGGGCAAAATGGTATGTCGGTATGCCATCGCTCTTCAAAAGAACCTCATCTATAACATTCTCAGGCATCTCAATTTTGCCACGGATTATATCGTCAAAAAAGATTCTCTTATCTTCATCACCGTCAGAACGGAAACGCAGAACATACGGTTCACCCGCCTCAATACGTCTTTTCTGCTCTTCAAAGCTCAAATCACGGCACTTTGCCCACTTTCCAAAGTAACCTGTTATAGCTGCTCCGCCGTTCTCCTGCTCTGCACGGGTCTGGCTAAGCTCGTCCGCAGTGCAAAAGCAGGGATAAGCCTTACCCTCTTCAACAAGCCTCTTTGCAACAGCGTGATACACTTCAACTCTCTGGCTCTGAGTATACGGACCGTATTCGCCGCTCTCTGTTCCAAAGCCCGTAACGCCCTCATCAAAGCTCATGCCAAAGTTTTTAAAGCCGTTGATAATAGCGGACACACCGTCTTCAACCTCACGTTTTTTATCGGTATCTTCAATACGGAGATAGGTAATGCCTCCGCTTGCACGTGCGGTAAGCACATCAACAAGCGCACCAAACAATCCGCCGATATGGAGATATCCCGTAGGGCTGGGTGAAAATCTCGTCACTCTCGCACCCTCAGGAAGATTTCTCAAAGGATATTTCTTTTCACAATCCTCAGGAGTCAGCCCTCCGTTGCCGAACAACAGCTCGGCAAGTCTCTTATTATTATCCGTCATTAGCCGCACTTCCGTTTCAAAAAAGTATACACTACAAAACTATACATTATATTATTGCAGAAATTCCCTTTTCAATCAAGTAAAGTTCAATAATTTCTTTAATAAAACTGTAAAAGTTTGTTTTACCATTGATTTTTTGTCTATTTTGTTTTATAATCGAGTTAGTTTGTGTGTGCACTGATGTTTGCAGCACAACAAAAATCTTAAAAAGATAACTATTTGGAGGTAAAACAATGACAAAGAGAATTCTTGCACTCGTTATGGCTCTGTGCCTTGTTTTCGCTCTTGCAGCCTGCAACAACGGCGGCAATGATGATGAGACCACCACAGGTGCTGCAGACACAGCAGTTAACGGCGAAACAGTTGTCGATACAGCAGCAAACAACGAAACCGAAGCTGCTTCAGGTGACACAACCGATGTATCCGCAGACGCTTCTACAGAAGCTGCTTCAGAGAACGAAACAGAAGCTGCTTCTCAGAATGAGGCAGACGCTCCCGCTAAAAAGCCTCAGACAACTGCTGAAATCCTTGAGTATTTCAACACAGCTATCAACAAGGTAAAGCCCAACTCAAAGAGCATTACTTGCAAATACCTCAAGAACAGCCAGGCCGGCAGAGCTGAACTCGGCAATCTTCCCGGATTTATTCAGGACATGGCAAACGACCTGATTTCCAGCAACATGGGTGAAGATGAGGCAAAGAAAAACAAGACTGTTACATCTGCTGCTGAAAAGAACGCATTGTTCGCTGTTGAAAACCAGTCATGGTCAAGCAAGCTCGGCGTTAATAACATTCAGAGCGCTACTCTTAAAGAGTCCAACGGTTCTTACATAATCACAATCAACGTTAAGCCCGATGAAGCAAGTGCTAACATATCATATGGTGCAGGCAATACTCCCAAAGCTTTCTCAGTTGTTACCCCTAAGAGTATTACTGATAATGCAGGCCCTGCTGCAAGCATTATTAAGGATGTAAACATTGGTTACCGTAACGGTAAAATCGTTGCTACAATAGATGCAGCAACAGGTAATGTTACAGATGTTGATTACTACTTCGAGTGGAACCTTAAGCTTACCGCTGTCGGTATTAACGTTTCAATCTGGTTCGGCATCAACCAGGTATTCTCAATCGCTTGGTAAGATAACAAACATAATTGAGGCAGGAAAAGCTCCTGCCTCAAAAATATTCTAAAAAGATAAGGATGACACAAAATGAATAAACCTGTTCTTATTGAAACATCTGCACGTCACGTTCACGTATCCGCTGAACATCTCGCAATTCTCTTCGGTGAGGGTTATGAGCTCACTCCTAAAAAGGACCTCTCTCAGCCCGGTCAGTTCGCTTGTGAAGAGCGTGTCGCCGTTATCGGCCCCAAGGGTAGCTTCCCCGGAGTATCCATTCTTGGTCCTGTCCGCCCTGCAACTCAGCTTGAGATTTCTCTTACAGATGCACGTTCAATCGGTGTTGTCGCTCCCATCAGAGAGAGCGGTGATATTGAAAACAGCGGTGCTTGCAAGCTTGTAGGCCCCAAGGGCGAAGTTGAAATCGACTGCGGTGTTATCGCTGCAAAGAGACATATACACGCCACCCCCGAAGATGCTGAGAAATACGGCCTTGAGGACAAACAGATTGTCAGCGTAAAAATCGATTCAGACGGACGTTCACTCGTTCTCGGTGATGTTGTTGTCAGAGTAAGCCCGAAGTTTGCTCTTGCAATGCACATTGATACTGACGAATCCAACGCTGCCGGTGTTACACCCGGAATGATGGGCGAAATCATCGCATAACAAATACACATTATATTAAGGACTGCTTACAAGCAGTCCTTTTCTTTTTGAATATAAAAATATTGTCGAAAATCACTACCACACATTGAAAATTAAATATTATTATGATATTTTATTGGTGAAAGATGTAAACGGAGGGGTTTTTATGTGGTTTGTGTTAGCTCTTTTATCGGCAGTATTTGCAGCTTTGACATCAATTCTCGCCAAAGTAGGCATTAACGGTGTCGACTCAAATCTGGCTACTGCAATACGTACTATGGTCGTAGTTGTAATGGCATGGGCTATGGTGTTCATCACAAATGCACAAGGCGGGTTTGCGGAAATCAGCAAAAAAAGCTGGATTTTCCTTATTCTGTCAGGTCTTGCGACGGGAGCATCTTGGTTATGCTATTATAAAGCACTACAAATCGGGGACGTTTCAAAGGTCGTGCCTATTGATAAACTAAGCGTAGTTATAACACTGATTTTAGCCTTTGTTTTCCTGCACGAAAAATTTACTCCCAAGTCACTTGTAGGCACCCTGCTGATTGCCGCAGGCACTTTAGTTATGGTGTTGTAGTAAGGAGTTTTTGTTATGATAAAAAATATTTTAAAAACCACAGCCGTACTGCTTGGCTCTCACGCCGTCATATTTACTGCCGCCGCAATAAAGGCAGGAAAGGACAGCCTGAGCGACAAATTCTGTAACGTTGTAATTATCTTGGGTTGCAAAGTTAACGGAGATACACCAAGTGAAAATCTGGTTTCAAGAATAGAGCGTGCCGCTGAATATCTCAAAATGCATCCCTGCTGTATCGCAATTGCCACAGGTGGCAATTTTAGAGACGGCCAAAAAATTTCTGAAGCACAGGTGATAAAGGACGGGCTTATAAATCTCGGCATTGACCCTGAGCGCATCATCCTTGAAGAATCCGCTAAAACGACATATGAAAACTTTGAAAACTGCATTAAAATTATAGACTCTCTCAATCTTGAAAATCCCATCGTAGGCATACTCTCAAATGACTATCATCTGTTCCGTGCAGGGCTGATAGCCGAGGATTCGGGACTTCACAACACTGTTAAAATAGGAGCAAAATCTCCCAACCCAATAGCGAGTTACGCCAGGGAAAATCAAGTCATTTTTGAGGTCTGGGGGAAGCGGCTCAAAAAAATTTTTACAAAATAAAAACTAACACCCACCGAAATCGGTGGGTGTTTTCATGTTTTAACCTAACAACATATCCATATAGCTTTTGAAGTTTGCGAACATGCCTGGCTCAGCTGTTTCAAGCTCAGGACAAAGCTCGTTAATTATATCTATGTAACTCGTGCACTTATATCCGTCAATAAGCACGATAGCTTCAGAATCGGACTGCTTGAGCTGATAGTCAAGCTCAAAACTTTATAGCTGGTGTTAACTGTTACAAGTACACCGCCCATTTTTGCGCTGCCGAAGAAGGTTAGCAGCCATGCAGGCACGTTAGTTCCCCAGATAGATATATATGAGCTTTTTTAGACCTAATGCCATGAAGCCTCTTGCTATAAATTCACACTCTTTATTAAACTCTTTCCATGTTCCGAAATAGTCTCTGTCAGTGTAATCAATCATGTTGTCATCGAGATACTTCGCTGCCATTTCAGCAATCTGCTGTCCCAATGTCTTTTCCAGAAACTTCTACTGCATTGAAACCGATACTTTCTTCGTTTTTTTCCCTTAAGGACGATTTTTATTTTTAATCGCAACGGTCATTTGCAAAATTAATATGTTCTCTCGCATATCTCATTGATTTTATCACGCAGAGCAATAAAATCCTCAAACGCATCGGGCTTCTGACGTGGGTTTCGCAGAAGCGATGCAGGGTGATATGTGCCCATAAATAGTCTGCCGTCTATTTCATAGAACACACCGTGTTCCTTTGTGACCTTGAAATCCTTTGAGATATAACGTTGAGCCGCAATTCTGCCTACACACACGACTATCTTCGGATTCATCATTTTTATCTGAGCGTCAAGCCAGCCTGCGCAAGCCTCCTGCTCCTCAGGAAGCGGGTCACGGTTCTGCGGAGGTCTGCACTTGACGATGTTTGCAATATATATGTTCTTGTCACGGTAGAGGTCAACGGTCGCCATGAGTTTATCAAGAAGCTGACCGCTGCGTCCAACAAAGGGCTCACCTTTCAAGTCCTCTTGCTGACCGGGACCCTCGCCTATGAACATTACTTCAGCATTCTCATTGCCCACACCGAATACAACATTTGTACGTGTATCGGCAAGCGGACATTTATGGCAATCCATACAGCTCGACTTAAGCTCTGCCCAACTATTCATAATAATCATCCTTTCGGATTTTTATGTCAACTCAAAACGCCGCTTTAAGGCAAGGTCACCCTAAAGCGGCGCATACATATTATTTGTTATGCTTTCTTTTCAAAAACTCCCGCTATATCGGTAACTGTTATATTCTCAGGTGCGACTATCTTGGTGCTCTCCAAAAGAACACGTGCCGCATCAAGAGAGGTTAAGCAAGAGGTACCTGCTTCAACAGCAAGTCTTCTTATTTTAAATCCGTCTCTGTTTTCAAGTCTGCCGTGAGTAGCGGTGTTAATAATCAGTGAAACTCCGCCTTCGTGCATCATATCCATGATATTCGGGCTCTCGCCTGTAATCTTGTTGACAAGCTTTGCCTCAATGCCGTGTCTTGCAAGAGCCTTCTGTGTGCCGGGTGTTGCATAGAACTCAAAGCCGACATCACTAACACTCTTGATTATCTCGCAAACTTCCTCTTTATCCTTATCGCAAACGGTGACAATAACCTTACCGTCTCTGGGAAGAGTAACTCCGCCACCCTCGAAAGCCTTAAGGAGTGCCTCATTGTAGTTCTTAGCAACGCCGAGAACTTCTCCGGTTGACTTCATTTCAGGACCAAGGTAGGTATCTGCACCTGTAATCTTCTCGAATGAGAAAACAGGAAGCTTAATTGCGTAATAACCGCTGTCCTTATAAAGGCCTGTGCCGTAACCAAGGTCTTGAAGTTTTCTGCCGAGCATAACCTGGGTTGCAAGTGAGATTGCAGGAATACCTGTAACCTTACTGATATAAGGAACTGTTCTTGATGAGCGGGGGTTAACCTCGATTATATAAACCTGCTCGTCCTTAACGATAAACTGTATGTTCATCATACCGATAACCTCAAGTGCTGAGGCGAGACGGCGTGTATAGTCAACAATTGTATCCTGAACTTTCTGGCTCAGAGAAACAGCCGGATAAACTGAAATCGAGTCACCTGAGTGGATACCCGCTCTGTCGATATGCTCCATGATACCGGGGATAAGGATATCGCTGCCGTCGCAGATAGCGTCGACCTCAACTTCCTGACCCATTATATACTTATCAACAAGTACCGGGTGCTCCTCAATCTCCTTGACTGTGCGTGTGATAATACCCATAAACTCACGGATATCGTCATCGGACACCGCTATCTGCATACCCTGACCGCCGAGAACGTATGACGGGCGGACAAGTACAGGATAACCGAGTGAATGTGCAACAAGAAGTGCCTCCTCCTCGGTGAATACTGTCTGACCCTTGGGACGTGTGATGTCGCAAAGCTCAAGAATTGCATCGAAACGCTCTCTGTCCTCTGCGGCGTCAACCTTATCAGCATCAGTACCGAGAATCTTAACACCAAGGTCGTTGAGTGTCTTTGTAAGCTTGATTGCTGTCTGACCGCCGAACTGAACAATAGCACCGTCCGGCTTTTCAAGCTCAACTATATTTGTAACATATTCGGGAGTAAGCGGCTCAAAATAGAGCTTGTCCGAAATGTCGAAGTCTGTCGAAACGGTCTCAGGGTTGTTGTTGACGATAATGGCCTCACAGCCCGCTTTCTTAAGAGCCCAGACGCTGTGAACAGAACAGTAGTCAAACTCGATACCCTGTCCAATACGGATGGGACCTGAACCGAGAACAAGAACTTTCTTGCGGTCGGTTGTGGGGTCAACATCGTTTTCAAAGCCGTAGTCTGAGTAGTAATACGGTCTTTGTGCGTCAAAAACTTCAGCACAGGTATCAACCACACGGAAAGACGGTACAATGCCCCACATCTTACGCATGTTCTTGACAGCAGTTGCTGTGATACCGACGTTCTTAGCTATCATATTATCGGTAAAGCCCATTCTCTTAGCCTTGAGAAGAGTTTCCTTATCGGAGATACCTGCGCTCAGGCGCTTCTCCATCTCAACAATAGCAAGGATTCTGTCAAGGAACCAGGGGTTAATTTTTGTAATATTATAAACTTCATTTACAGTAACGCCGTTGTAAAGAGCGGCTGCTACAGTGTAAATTCTCAAGTTGTCGATATTCTTAAGCTGCTCACGAAGCTCGTCTGCACTCTTTGCGACAAACTCATCAATAAGAAGGCTCTCACGGTTTTCCTCAAGTGAGTGGACAGCCTTGTGAAGTGCTGACTCGAATGAGTGAGAGATAGACATAACCTCACCGGTAGCCTTCATCTGTGTGCCGAGGGTACGCTTTGCAGTAACAAACTTTTCAAACGGCCACTTCGGGAACTTAACAACACAGTACTTCGGAGCAGGCTCAAAGCCGGCAAGTGACTTGCCTGTATCGGGATTTACTATCTCGTCAAGACCCAGACCCAAAGCAATCTTCGATGTAACCTTAGCTATCGGGTAACCTGTTGCCTTGGATGCGAGTGCGGAAGAACGTGAAACTCTGGGGTTAACCTCGATTACCGCATACTCTGATGTGTCGGGATGAAGAGCGAACTGAACATTACAGCCGCCCTCAATCTTAAGCGCTGTAACTATATTCATAGCTGAATCGTGCAGCATTTTAAGGTCTTTCTTTGAAAGAGTCTGGCAGGGAGCAACAACTATCGAGTCACCTGTGTGAACGCCGACAGGGTCAACGTTTTCCATGTCGCAGACAGCTACGCAGTTGCCCTTAGCATCACGCATGGTTTCAAACTCAATCTCTTTCCAGCCGGATATACACTTTTCAATGAGCACCTGATTAACACGTGAAAGGCGGATTCCGTTTGAAGCAATTTCATGAAGCTCCTCAGGGTTGTCCGCTATACCGCCGCCTGTACCGCCCAGAGTGTAAGCGGGTCTGACGATAACGGGGTAGCCGATTTTCTCGGAGAAGTCAAGAGCATCCTCAACGGTTTCAACAACGAGAGAGTCAATACACGGCTCGCCGATGCTCTCCATAGTGTCTTTGAAATCCTGTCTGTCCTCAGCCATACGGATAGTGTCTGCCGATACACCGATAAGACGTGCGCCGTACTTTTCGAGAATTCCTTTCTCGTCAAGTTCCATGGCGAGGTTAAGACCTGTCTGTCCGCCGAGAGTAGCAAGAACGGAGTCGGGGCGCTCACGTTCAATTATCTTTGTTAGAGTCGGAATATCCAAGGGCTCGATATAAACCTTATCAGCTATATCGCCGTCGGTCATAATCGTTGCGGGGTTGGAGTTTGCAAGAACGACTTCAACACCCTCCTCCTTAAGAGAACGACAAGCCTGTGTTCCTGCATAGTCAAATTCTGCAGCCTGACCGATGATTATGGGGCCTGAACCTATAACCAGAACTTTCTTAATTCGTTTATCAACCATTGTTAACGACTCTCCCCTGTTTTTTTTTATTTTCACAAAGCGGTGATGAAAATCCTGCGTTTGAGTGGCGTCCGCTTATCTCAATACAGCGCCAACTTCGCACGCTGATTTTTACTGCTTTTCCTAACTTCTTATTATACATCATATATACTTCCTTTATTTTCAGTATAAGAAATATGTACTATTAAAAATTTTTGTTGCTATTGCGTCTGTTTCTGTACGTTTTGCATAATAAAGGTATAAAAGACAGATATTTGTATAAAAAATAAGGTGAATTATTATTCGGACAACACGAATAATAATTCACCTATATGCACGATAGAAAATTATATTTCAAAAACACATCTTTCGCCTTTTTAGCATCAACGGCAATTTGATTTCCGAGTTCCTCCAATGAATTGAAAACACGCTCGGGACGAATATATTTTATGAGCTTAACCTCAATATTTTTACCGTAGAGGTCACCGGAAAAATCCATAATACAAGTTTCACTGCGCAAATCATCACAAGTAAAGGACGGACGTCTGCCGATATTTGTAACAGCGGGGTGAAGCTGACCGTCAACGAATACAGCAGAAACATAAACACCAAACTTGGGAACAATAAACCCGTCAGGAAAATTCTGATTAATAGTCGGAGCTCCGATAAGTCTGCCACGTCTGTCACCGCTGACAACAACAAAATCGTAAGAAAACTCTCTGCCGAGCATAGCATTTGCTGACTCTATATCACCATTTTGAAGAGCTTCACGGATTCTTGTAGAGCTGACAGCTACTCCGTCATATTCGATTTTTTCTGCCACCTCACAGGCTATGTCAAACTCGCCGCAAAGCATTGAAAGTTCACTTGAATCCGCCTTTGCGCCGCAGCCGAAATGATAATTATATCCGCAGCACACGGCACCTGCATTAAGCTCTTTGCAGAGAATCTCGCTTACAAACTCACGTGCAGAAAGACCCATTATACTCTCAAACGAAACTTTCTTTATCTCCAAGCCGAGAGACGTAAGCATCTCATCACGAGCCTGCACTGTCATCAGCTCAGCAGGAGCGCCCGCTCCCGCAACGCTCATCGGGTGAACATCAAAAACAAGGGCACACGGAACATAGCCCAAACTTTTAAAAGAGAGAGCCTTATTTATAACCGCCATATGTCCGAGATGCAGTCCGTCAAAACTGCCCAGCGCCACAGCGTATTTTTTCATAAAGCTCCCTCCTTTCAAAAAATTTCTTATTTGCCTCTGAACTGCTGTTTAAGTCTCTGCTCCTTTGAAAGAACTCGTTTACGCAATCTCAGCGACTGCGGTGTTACTTCAAGCAGTTCATCATCTTTTATAAACTCCATGCACTGTTCAAGGCTCATATTGCTGTGTGGCACAAGCCTCAAAGCGTCGTCAGAGCCTGATGCACGGGTATTTGTCAAATGCTTGTTCTTGCAGACATTGCATACAATATCCTCATTTTTAGCACATTCGCCAACTATCATACCCTCGTAGACCTCAACGCCTGCAGGAATAAACAGACGTCCTCTGTCCTGAGTATTAAACAGACCGTAAGCTGTGCTGACACCCGTTTCATGCACGACTATTGAGCCACGCTCACGGGTTGAGATATCTCCCTTGTAAGGCTCATATCCGTCAAAGAGCTGGTTCATTATGCCGTTACCGTTGGTATCTGTCAAAAACTCCGAGCGGTAACCGATAAGACCTCTCGACGGAATCCTGAATTCAAGATGTGTAGAGCCTCCGTCACGGGTGCCCATATTTATAAGCTCACCTTTACGTGAACCGAGCTTTTCAATAACAGCTCCTACATACTGCTCAGGAACTTCAACAATAAGAAGCTCCATAGGCTCGCAGGTTACACCGTCAATCTCTTTGAGAATAACTTTCGGACGTGAAACCTGGAATTCATAGCCCTGGCGGCGCATGGTTTCGATAAGAATAGACAAGTGAAGTTCGCCACGTCCCGAAACCTTAAAAGTATCGGTGGTTTCCGTCTCCTCGACACGCATACTGACGTTGGTTTCAACCTCTTTAAACAGCCTGTCCCTGATATTTCGTGAAGTTACAAACTTGCCCTCACGACCCGCAAACGGACTGTCATTGACAATAAAGTTCATCGATATTGTCGGCTCATCTATCTTAATAAACGGCAGTGGCTCAACACAGTCAGGAGCGCACGCTGTTTCACCGATATTCAAATCGCTGATGCCCGATATACATACGATATCGCCCGCCGAAGCATTCTCAACTTCAACACGGTTAAGACCCTCAAACTGATACAGGCGGGACACCTTGACATTTTGAGTTGTACCATCCGTCTTACAGAGGACTATTGACTGGTTTTTCGCTACCTTACCACGCTCAACACGTCCGACACCGATTCTTCCGATATAGTCATCATAGTCAAGGCTTGAGAAAAGTATCTGCAAAGGCTCGTTGGCATCACCTGCAGGTGGCTCGATATGCTCAAGAATAGCATCGAGCAGCGGTCGCATATCGCCCGAACGGACATTTTCATCAAGAGACGAATATCCGTCTCTCGCCGAAGCGTAGACCACAGGAAAATCAAGTTGGTCTTCATCTGCGCCAAGGTCAATAAACAAGTCTATAACCTCGTCAACAACCTCTGCGGGTCTGGCATTCGGACGGTCTATCTTGTTTATGACAACAAGCACTTTCTTTTTGAGACCGAGTGCCTTTTTAAGCACAAAACGTGTCTGCGGCATACAGCCTTCAAAAGCATCAACAAGCAGTAAAACACCGTCAACCATCATCAGTATGCGCTCAACCTCGCCACCGAAATCAGCATGGCCGGGAGTGTCAACGATATTTATTTTGACATCGTTATAGTGTACGGCTGTATTCTTTGAAAGAATGGTTATTCCACGCTCACGTTCGAGGTCATTGGAGTCCATAACACGGTCCTGAACTTGCTCGTTTGACCTGAATATACCGCTCTGTTTGAGCATCTCATCAACAAGTGTGGTCTTACCGTGGTCAACGTGAGCTATAATAGCAATATTTCTTAAATTCTTTTCTGAGGACAAAGGAATTCACCTGTTTCGTTAGTTTGAATTACGGCAACATTTCTCCGGCAATAATAAAGTTATTATTACCGGAGATGTTTATCTTATATGTTTTTATTACTCTGCAATAACAAGGCCTTCTGCCTCACGCTTTGCTTTAAGGTCTTGGAGCATCTTCTCTTTCTCCTTACCCGAAATCTTATAGAAGAACATCGGGAGAGCACAGAGCAGCATGCTGACACCCGGAACAAGAGATACGAGTGAGAACATTGCAAATCTCTGCTCAGCGGCGATATCGAGAGCCGACTTTATAGCCTCGGACGAAAGCATTGCAGAGGGGTCCATTTCCATAACCATATACATTACAATAATTCCGGCATTTGCAAAAGCGTTGCCGATTTTGTTTATAAAGCCCTGGCATGCGGCACCGAGTCCGTTCTCTCGGTATCCTGTGTTAAGTTCCATATAGTCAAGGCAGTCACAAATCATTGCGTAGCAAAGAACATTGATAACGCCGAGCGGGATACACTGGATAAGAATAAACGGAGTGCATATCAAGAGATTATTGAACTGCCAACCGATAAAGGTTGTGAAAAGGCTTGCAACAAAGCCTAAAAGGCATGTTGTGATAACAATCTTCTTGTAGTCAAACTTCTTCATAAGATAAGGCATAAAGAGGGTTGTTCCGAACATACCGACTATGGCACAAACCTGAAAGATGGTTTTAACCAGGCTTACGCTGCTTTCAATAGCAGCAGTACGCTCTGCCAAAGACATTGTTTCAGTAAGTTCGGGACCTATGTAGAAAGCGTAACGTGCAACGTGAACCGCCGCCGCCTGAACCATATATCTTCCGCTGGAGAGAACGCCCATAAGAACGACAAGCATAAGCGGCTTACACTTGAAGATTCTTGAAAGGCTTGAAGGCTCACCGGGCTTCTTCTTTTTGTCAGGAAGAACGACTCTTTCCTTGATATGGAAATATGAGTTTACATATAGTATACCGCCGAGTACAACCGCCGCAATTGCAATAACAAGATACTTTGACTTGTTGAATGCAATCGGATTTGTATCCTCGCTGATGAACAAAGTAAGAACCAAAGGAACTATAAGGAAGAATACCTCAGGAAGTGCTGAGCCGATACTGTTGATAATCTTCGTAAAGGAGATTACTCCTCCTCTTTCCTTTGCATCGGGTGTCATAACATTGGGAATGCCCCAGAACGGAACATCCGCCACAGTGTATGACATACCCCAAAGGATATACACGACAGCCGAGAATATCATAAGAGGAACCATATCCAATTTCGGACTGCAGTACATGAGCAGAGTCAGAATCGAAATTACAGGTGTCGCAAATATAATATACGGCTTCATTTTGCCCCACTTAGTGGTGTGGCGGTCAACTATCATACCCATCATCGGGTCGTTAATAGCATCCCATACTCTCGCACCCATCATAAGTGCAAGAATAAATGCAAGGGGAAGCTGAAGAACATTGACGTAGTAGTCAGTGATGTAGCTTGACATCATGGCGTAAATCATACCCTGACCGCCTGCACCTAAAGCGTACATCCACAATTCTTTTTTGCCGACGTATTTTTTATTTTCCATAAAAGCCGTCCTTTCTCGCAATTTATTTATAAAGCATTTATTTCTTGCTCATTTCCTCACGGAACTTTTCCTGAAGTCGAAGATAGGTTTCTTCAGGGATATCGGGATTACCCTTTGAATAGCCGGGGATAAACATATCACCTGCAACCTTGGGGTCAGTGCAGCGGGTATCGTTCCTCCACTTTTCACGCTCCTCAGGGTTTCTCATATTGGGAATTTCAACGGGGATTCCGCCCTCAAGCGCCGAGAAATACGCAAACATTCCGGGCAGGAACATATCCATCGCCTCGTAAACATCGATAACATCTGCATTCTCTCTGCCTCTGAGTGCCTCAATCACATGATGCATCAGGTAATAGTCAGCTCCGCCGTGACCCGATGACTCTGCAAGACGTGAAAGGGCATCTCTCGTCGAAATGTTGACCGGCTTTGAATTGTTGTCTCCCTCGTTTTCGTCGCAGTTGACAAAGAGAGTCTGAACATCGCCATTTTCCTCATCCTCACGGGAGCTTTCCATTCTGCCCTTTGAACCGTTGATTGAGAACCATATCGAGTGACCTGCACAGCCTACGCCGTGGACACTCTTAAGAATTCCGCCGTTTTCGAGAGTTATTATCTCAAGTCCGATGGGTGCAGCCTTTGCACCCATGCGGTACATTCTGTCGTTATAAGCGACCTCAAATCCGCTGACCTTAACAGGTCTTAAACCAGTGATGTGAATAAGCGGTCCGATTGAGTGAGTACAGTAGTAGCAAGCGTGCATAAGGTTGCGCCAGTGGTCGGGCTTGCCCTGCGTGTGCATATGCCAATCCGCCTCGCAGTTGTGCATATATTCACCCTCGCCGTACTCAAAGTTACCAAGAACTCCCTCTTCGTAAAGCTCTTTCATCTTCTTGGGAGCGGGCATATAGCAACAGTTTTCTGCAAAGAAATATTTTTTACCCGTCTTTTCAACTGTCTCAACAAGTTCAACAGCCTCTTTCATCGTCTGAACGGGGAGTACTTCGCTGATGACATTGTGACCCCTGTTAAGAGCTTTGATAGCAAAAGGTGCATGCTCTGTTGCGTAGTTCGCAAGCACAACGGCATCCATATCGTGATTGAGGAATTCATCAAAATCATCATAGAAAGTGATATCTTCCCCTTCATAATCTCTTTTTGCCAAATCCAGCATAGGAATATAGTTGTCACAGATTGCAACCGTTTTAGCTCCCTTAACGCTGCGGCAGTACTCAACCATACTTCTGCCTCTGCCTACACCCAATACACCGATTTTAATTGTGGGAGCCTTTTCTAATTTCCTGCAAAAGCTGCAATCCTCGTTAACCATGTCAACGCTGTCAACACAAAGCTCTGCCAGCACCCACTCCCAGCGCTCTTTCATTCCCTCGTCATATTCAACAGGAATAAAGCCTGCCGAAAGATAACTCTTAACAGCGCCTTTGCGCCACTCATCGGTGGTAAGATAGATATAATCAACACCCTGAGCATTGAGCTTTTTAACAGCCATATTATTAATATATTTACCAAGGCCCTTGCCTCTGAACTCGGTTTTTATTCCGACCATATGTACCTGTCCGATATTTTTGTCAGGATGATATATAGCTGTTATTGTGCCGACATGCTCTCCCTCATAATCAAGAAAAAACACATCGGTTTCGGGTACGCAGAAATCTGCATCTATTATGCTGTCATCAAAAGCAGTCTCATCTGCATCATCGCCGACAAGACCATTCTTACAGCACTCCACCCATGCCATTTTGTCTGAAACATCTTTGTAGTTAGAGAATGAATATCCCTCAGGCAAAGTAAGGTCCGCTATGGGAGTGCCTGCAAGCCAATACATTTTTAACTGAGCCAAGAAAATCACCTTTTATATTGTTTTAATTGCTAAAAATTTGGGAGCTGAAAACCAGCTCCCAAAGACTTAAAATTATTCGCCTTTCATCTCAAGGAGCTTTGCTGTGCCATCATATACTGCCTGACTTACCTTGATTGAATCTGTAATAGCGGACTTGATATCGTCCTCTGTTGCGCCAAGCTCCTCGCTGTACTTTCTGTCGATGAATAGATTAAGAGCCATGATATCTGCAAGTCCGTCAACATCGATACCGCTCTCAATACCCTTTGCAGCATATTCCTTCTTAACGCCGCCAAGACCCATACGCATCATCCAGGGAGCAACACTGATAATTTTTCTGTCTTCTCCCATGCCTCTTGCAGCATAAACGATTTTAAGGAACTCTTTCCATGTCATGTTATACATACTGATAGGCCAGGCCTTTGCACCCTTAGACTGCTCTGCAGCGCCGACGATAACCTGACCGACCTGACGGACTGTAAGCATAGCTGTACCGCCGCCGGGATACATTGTGAAAGGAAGCTTATCCATTCTCTTAATCTGCTCAATAAGGATAACCCAAACGGGCTTTCTGCCGGGCTGAGTGCCGAAGATATAGGGCAGCTCAAGGACAGCAACATCAAAATTCTCATCAGCAAAGGAGAAAGCGACTTCCTCCTGGTCGATACGGCTTCTTATGTAAGGATGCTTCTCTGTAAGCTTCATGTCCGGACGCTCTTTTGCAAGGTATGCAAAGTATGAACCGAGGATAACGGCATTCTTCATACCGACTTCCTTACAAAGCGGAAGAATTCTCTTAAGAGGCGCAATATTATACTTGTAGTATGCGTCATAGACAGGTGCAGGGAACTCAACTCTCTCGTCAATACCCGCTGCGAAAACAAAGCAGTCATAGCCCTGCATCATAGCTTTGATTTCATCGTCTGTCTTTTCATAGATGTTACAGAACTCCAACTCCATCTCCGCAGGAATGGGAGCACCTTCGGGAAGAGGCGGCAGAGCAACGCTCTTTACTTCGTGGCCTCTTTCAATAAAAATTCTCGCAGCTTCACAGCCGAGAAGACCTGTTCCGCCAATCATAAAAACTTTCATACCATAACCTCCAAAAAAGCTGTCATTAGTTACCTTTAATTATACTTTATTAAAGCAACGGTAGTCAAGCGTTATTTGGCATATTTTACACATTAGGCACAGCTTTTATGACAGACAAAAATAAGGCGGCAGAATATTCCGCCGCCTTGTCAAAATTATAGGTCATCCGCATCCTGAACAGGCTCGCTGCCGTCCATAGCTAATCCTGTATAGCTGCCAAGGACATCTATCGGTATTTCTCCGGGTCTGTTCACCGGGTCATCAAACTGCGGGATTCGTTCAAGCTGTTTCTTTTTATCTTTTTTCTTGTCTTCGTCCATATTAAATCTCCTTTATTTTAGTCAGTAATATTGTCTGCAATATCGACAAAAAAATTCACAAAAACAAAGCACAATCGCAAAAAGTTGAAAAGCAGCAATGTTTTTGATAAAATGATAAAAAAGCTCAAGGAGACAAAAGATGAGATTTTTTAAAAAGATTTTTTCGGCCGTGCTCGCCATAACATTTATGTTTACTCTTTGCTCTTGCATAGCTCGCAGAGTCCCCGAAAACGAGCCGACCCTGCCGCCGACAGTGCGCATAACCTTTCCCGAAGGTTCTTCCGTCACACAGACAGCAGAGCTACTCAGTCAAAATGGAGTATGCACAGTTGACGAGTTTATCGCAGCCGTAAACAATACAAGCCTTAAAAACGACTTCGTTTCGTCAATTGAAAATCCTGACGAACGTCCGTTTCTTCTTGAGGGATACATCTTCCCCGACACATATGATTTTTATGTCGGAGAGGGCGCTGAGAAAGCACTGTCACGGTTTCTTGCAAATACCCAAGCCAAACTCACGGAAGATATGTATAAACGAGCAAAAGAGCTCGGTTTTACAATGGACGAAATTCTTACCATAGCCTCAATAATCCAAGAGGAATCGTTCGCCGTCGAAAGCATGAAAAACATTTCGTCGGTACTGCATAACCGTCTTAAATCTGACAGTTTCCCCAAACTTCAATGTGATGTTTCGATTTTTTATTTAAACCTATATGTAGACCCATATGTTTTCGAAGAAAGAAAAGGCTCCTTTGACACCTTTTATGATACTTACAACCGTAACGGACTTCCCGCAGGACCCATAACCAACCCTGGAGTTGCTGCTATAAATGCCGCACTCTATCCCGCTGATACAGATTACTATTTCTTCCTTACAGACGAAAACCAAAACTATTACTATGCCGAAACCTTTGCACAGCACTTAGAAAACCGTAAAATTGCCGGGGTGTAGCATTTGGAGGTGCGATATGGAAAAATATGTTGAAAACGAAACGATTATATCAATATTACAGTTATATGGTTTTGACGAAAAAATATCAGAGCAAAAATCATACATTCACTATATAGGCAAAAATAAGCGCATTAAAATTATTTTTCGTGTCACTCTTAAGAGCGGACGAATGTTCGTTATCAAAATTCTGCGTGAAAGGAAAGACATCATTAAAGAACGTCAGAAAATCGAGAGTCAGAGTATTTTTTCCGAATTTATGCGCAGCAAGGGAATCAAAACACCTGCCAGACATTCGGCAAACGGAAAATATTGCAACGAATTCATCTATCATCGCACTCCTTGCCATGTAACCGTGGAGGATTGGTGCGGCGAGGAAATCGAAGAAATAACTACCGATATTGCATATCAAATCGGAGAGCTGATGGCACAAATGCATATACTCTCACTTGATAACAAGTGCGAAATCGGGTGCGGCACGCTGTTTTCTGCCGCTTATGAAAACGATGTGGATGCGTATTCTGATTTTTGTAAAATTTGCAAAAACCGAAAGCTTGACGGGGCAACAGTAAAGCAGATAAAAACACTTCGTGAGGAAAAGCTTGAGCGTATCCGCAAAGAATGGGATACTCTTCCAAAATCTGCCGTTCAGGGAGACATCTCTGTCAACAACCTCGTTCTTGACACAGACGGTCTTACCGTTTTCGATTACAACAATGCAGGCGATGAAGTCCTTGTCTCCGATTTAATTCTTGAAGGTTTGCTGACCGCCTATGAAATGGACCTTCCAGACGGAGTGCCTGAATCTTATCGAGAGGAGATATTTCCCGCTTTTTTGAAAGGGTATCTTTCCGTAAGACCTTTAAGCGATTCTGAGCGGGATATTGCATGGGACATTTACACTCTGTATCACGGGCTGTGGTTTTCAAGGGTTCTGCACAGGGACGATTGTCTGGAAGCATTGGTAAAAAAACACAACTACGAGGCCGCCAACAAACTGCTTCATAAAATGCTTACAGATATGACAGAATCAAACAACGGTATGTTCGCACAAAACGCTTAATAAAAAGACCGACATGAGAAAATCATGTCGGTCTTTTTATTTTGACTGTTAAGCTTGTTTTTGTCTTGTAGCAACTATCCGCATAGCGATAATCATTCCGCACAGCGGGAAGAGTGCCGCCAACAGCATACCGATTTTCAGCCCTAACTGTTCGGGTGCAAGTGCAAGGTTTTGAGCAAATGTTATCAGCTTTTCATTTTCAACAAAAATGTCGGTAACAACCCCCACAAGCTGAGGTGATACAGATGCACCGAGGTCTCCGCCTGACGCCATCATAGCGTAGATGAACACTCCTCCTGTAGGAAAACGTTTCGCCGCCACCACAAGGTTTCCGGGCCACAGCATAGATGTACAAAGGCCTGTAAAAGCACAAGCAACAAGACCTACAAGAGGGATATTTGTCAAAGCACATATAACATAACAAGCAACGGCACCTGCAAAGCCTGCCAACAATACCCGCTCGACATTTTTACCGATTTTAGCATAGAGAGTACGTCCTGTTGCCAGCATCAGCGCAAACAGTGCCACTCCGAACACGTCGCCCCAAACTTTTGGAATATTGAGTGCCTGTTCAAGATAGCCTGAGCTCCACTGTGCCATTGTACATTCTGCCGCACCGCCAAAGAAAATAGCTAAAACGCACAGCCACATCCCCTTATCTTTGCAAAGCGACAGCGCACCCGATGTCTTTTCCGGGGTTTCCATGGGCGGAATCTCCGCTTTTGCAAACAGCAAGGTAGATGTCAACGGAATAAGCGCAAAAAGCAGCGGCAACACAATCCAATTTTCCTTGCCGAATGCGAACAAATATAATGTACTGACTATAATCACGCCAACTACACCCCATGCATAGATGGAGTGAAGTTTGCTCATCTCACGGTCGGGGTCCTTAGCGGGGATGGCCGCAATAACAGGACTTATTAAGACCTCTGCGAGTCCTGACGACGCAGAAAAGATAACTGTTCCTAACACCAATCCCGCATACACGGCATTTGGGAACAACGTCGGCGACAGAGCATAAACCACCAAGCCCGCCACCGCAATAGCAGGGGTGATTTTGACAGTCAGCGGAATATTGAATTTATGTGAGAAAAATGAAAACAGCAGGTCAATCCCCAGCTGGGTTATGAAGTTTATCAGCACCAACATACCGAGGAGCGAATACGACACTCCGTATAAAGCATGAAAGGTGATAAAAAGCAGCGGAGAAAGATTTCCAACAACCGACATGGTAATATTTGTGGTGTAGCAAGCCGCTTTGAGGCGTGTGTATTTATTCATATACTTCACCTTTTCTCGTAAATTGAAAGCATTATAGCACAGAAAAATAAGATTGTCGATAAAAAAACAGAGCCGTCTGTACAGCTCTGTTTCTATTATTTACTGATTGTTAAGCTTCTGCATATCAGCAGCCCTTATAGCTGTACGCATTATCTTACCGCTGCTCGTCTTTGGAAGCTCTTTAACAAACTCAACCACACGGGGATATTTATAAGGTGCGGTGGCATGCTTGACGTGGTTCTGAATTTCTTTAATCAGCTCATCACTCGGCTCATAGCCTCTTGCGAGCACTATTGTAGCCTTAACAACCTGGCCTCTGTCAGGATGCGGAAGAGCCGTAACAGCGCACTCAAGTACGGACGGATGCTCCATCAAAGCACTCTCAACCTCAAATGGTCCTATACGGTATCCCGAACACTTTATAACGTCATCGTTTCTGCCGACAAACCAGAAATATCCGTCAGCATCACGCCATGCAGTGTCGCCTGTATTGTAATATCCGAACTTAAAGCTCTTTGCCATTGACCCGTCATCTTTCCAATACTCACGGAAAAGACCCGTCGGATGACCTTGGTCAACCCTTATGCATATTGAACCGACTATACCGTCTTCACATTTATTACCGTCCTCATCGAGCAAAGCTATATCATAACCAGGAGCGGGCTTGCCCATTGAACCAGGTTTTATATCGACCCAAGGGTAGTTCGCAAGCAGCACGGAGCTTTCAGTCTGACCAAAGCCCTCATATATTCTGAGCCCCGTCAATTTTTCAATCTGATTGAAAACTTCGGGATTGAGCGGCTCACCTGCAAGGCAGGCATGCTCGATATAGCTGAAATCGTATCCCGACAAATCTTCTTTAATAAGGAATCTGTAAATTGTAGCAGGAGCACAGAATGTCGACGGACGAATTCTGTTCATTGCCTCAAGCATATCGATGGGATGGAACTTCTCAGTGTCATAAGCGCCGATTGCCGCACCGCATATCCACTGACCGTATATCTTGCCCCATGCAAACTTAGCCCAACCTGAGTCGGTCTGAGTCATATGTATTTTATTCTCCTGAACGCACTGCCAATATTTTGCAGTAGTTATCTGACCGAGTGCAGAGGAGTAATCATGGCGTACCATTTTAGGCATTCCGCTTGTGCCTGATGAGAAATAAAGCAGAGCAGTATCTGTAACAACAGTGCGTTTTTCAGGGTCAGTCGGGCGCTCGAACTCTGTTGAATACTCGCCGATAACACTCCGGTAATCGATAGCGCCGTCAACTGCCACATCGCCGACAGTTACATAGTGCTCAAGATTCGGACACTCAGGCAAAGACTCACGCACGTGCATTACAACATCCTCATCGCTGACAGTTATAAGCATTTTGACACCCGCTGCGTTTATACGGTAGACATAGTCCTTCTTCATCAGCTGGAACGATGCGGGAATAACTACCGCACCGAGCTTATGAAGCGCTGTTATGAGAAACCAGACCTCAGGACGTTGCTTCAAAACGAGCATGACTATATCGCCCTTTTTAACCCCTTTATCCATAAGGAAGTTTACGGCACGGTTACTGTTCTCTTTAATATCTTTAAAAGTAAAACGTGCCATGTCGCCTGCGTCGTTCGTCCATACGAGAGCAAGCTTCTCAGGCTCTATATCAGCCCAAGCATCAACAACGTCAAAGCCGAAGTTGAAGTCATCGGGTACGTTTATTTTAAAATTCTCTTTCATGTCCTCGTAGCTGTCAAATTCAAAGCGAGGACAAAATCGCTTTATTATCTCATTCATTTAAACTTAATCCTTTCGGTATGCGGATATTACTCGTTAATAACGGTCAAAAATCTGGTCTTACCCTCCACCGCAGCCTGACCGTGCGGCAAGTTGGGGTCGAAATAGATACAGTCACCCTCATTGAGGATAAACACGTTCTTACCCACAGTGACCTTCATTTTCCCTTCAAGAACAAGATTAAATTCCTGACCACCGTGCATTACAAGCGCAGGTTCATGCTCCTGTACCTCAAGTGTTACGAGCATGGGTTCCATCTGGCGGTTCATAAAGTTAAAAGCAAGGCTCTCGATATTATAGCCCGCATATCGGTCAATTTTAACGCCGTCTCCCCGTCTGACTATCGAATAGCTGTTCATTCGGGGTGATTCGCCTGTCATAAGGACAGTGCAATCCGTACCAAGGACATCCGCAATCTCATATAACGTACTTACAGGAATATCCTTTTCTCCCGACTCGTACATCTCATATTCTTCTCTTGTGACTTTCAGCTTCTCCGACATCTCCGATACCGAGATATCCAAAATCTCTCTAAGCTCTTTTATGCGCTTGGGAATCTGTAAAAGCTCACTGTTCATTGCGTACCATCCCTTCTGAATATTTAGATATATCAATGTAGCTTATTTTTAATATTTTACTCCTACGAAGCTTTTTTTTCAAGACTTACCGATAAAACATCGGCAAATAAAATTAATTTTCCTGAATTTATGCAAAAAAATATCTGTCAGACTTTGCTTATGTGGTAATTGCAACCAAATATCCACCCTCATTTTTCAGCATTTTACCGTTTTTTACGCCAAACAAATAAACTTTTTTAAAAAGCCTTTATTCTTTAAGATTTCTATTGTATAATAAAATAGTAAAAATGTGCGCTGTAACAATTAAGCGCAAAAGAGAGGGTCTTAAAGATGGAGAAAAATAAAGTCAAATTAAGCATCTGCGGTTCAGATTATATCATCAGCACTGAGGAAGATGTCAAATACATGCTTGAGCTCGGCGACGAATTGGACACCAGACTGGGCAAAATAATCAGAGAAAATCCCCGTATTTCAATAACACAGGCAGCCGTTCTCGCTGCACTTGAATATGCTGATGCTGAGAAGAAAGCCGCTCAGACAGCTGAAAATCTTCGCTCACAGATTCAGGAATACCTTGAGGATTCCGCCAGAGCAAGAACAGATGCAGAAATATCAAAGCGTGAGGCAGAGAGACTTTCAAAGGAACTCGCCGCATACAGAAACAAGTGAAACATAGCATGACAAAGTCGAAACCCGAAATACTTGCTCCTGCAGGCTCATTTGAATCGCTTATCGCCGCAGTTCGCTGCGGTGCTGATGCCGTGTATCTCGGAGGCAGAGAGTTAAACGCACGCCGCAATGCCGCAAACTTCAGCGACGAGGAATTGGCTCAAGCTGTCGAATACTGCCATGCACGTGGAGCAAAGGTATATGTTGCGCTCAATACCCTTGTGCGTGACGATGAAATCAAAACGGCCATGAAAGCCATAGAGTGCGCCTGCAACATCAAAGCAGACGCACTTATTTTACAGGATATCGGTTTAGCCTCTCTTGCTCAGAAAGCGGCTCCCGATATGCCGTTGCACGCCTCAACACAGATGTCTGTTCAGACGTTGGACGGCATCAAGCTTTTGGGGGACCTCGGTTTTTGCAGAGCCGTGCTTCCACGTGAACTTTCAAAAAGAGAAATAGAGATTATAGCAAAAGATTCACCCATTGAGCTGGAAATGTTCGTCCACGGAGCACTGTGCATGTGCCTTTCGGGTCAATGTCTGTTAAGTGCCGTGCTCGGCTCCCGCAGCGGAAACAGAGGACTGTGCGCACAGCCGTGCCGCCTGCCTTTTACATGCGAAAACGGAACAGGACACGATTTGAGCTTAAAGGATATGTCGCTCGTTGAAAATTTAAAAGAACTTTCGGATATAGGAATAGCATCTTTTAAAATAGAGGGCCGTATGAAGCGACCCGAATATGTAGCCGCCTCTGTCACCGCCTGCCGCTCAAGCCTTGACTCAAAAGACCCTAAAGAATATGAACACGCTCTTGAATCCGTTTTTTCACGTTCAGGCTTTACATCAGGGTATTATGACAGCAAGCTCGGAAGAGATATGTTTGGTATTCGCCGCAAGGAGGACGTAACAGCCGCAAAGGATGTTCTCCAGCCTCTCGCTGCACTCTACGACGGTGAAAAGCCGCTTATAAAAGTTGATATGAAGTTTACTGCAAGGGATGACAGCCCCGCAGGACTCACCGTCACGGCAAAAGACAAGACAGCAAAAGTCGTTGCCGAAAACCTGCCGCAAAAGGCTTTGAACCGTTCGGTAACAGGTGAAGAAATCTCCGCACGCCTTGCAAAATGCGGTTCTACACAGTTTTTTGCAGGAAATATAGAAACAGCAATTGACGACGGATTATATATCAGTGCAGCTGAAATCAATGCGCTGCGGCGTCAAGCCCTCGAAAAACTTGAAGAAAAAATATCCGCAAAGCCCGATATGCCTTTCTATGCACCCGATTTAAACATTGTGCGCAGACAAGGCAAAAACAGAGGCTTTGTAATAAGGGTTAAAAATGCAAATCAGCTGCCCACAGATTTGAGCGGTGTACGCAGGGTAGTTTTACCTCCTGATACCCCCGCAGAAATAATTTTAAAACTTAAAGCTCTGAAAATCCAGCCCGCAGCGGAAGTACCTGTCGCTATATTCGGCGGTGCGAAAAGAGTTTATGACTCGCTCATAAAAGCAAAACAAAACGGCATTTCGCTTGCCGCTGTTGGCAATCTGGACGGTGTCGCCATTGCAAAAAAGGCAGGCATGAGCGTGTGTGCCCTGTCGGGAATCAATGCCTTTAACAGCTTTTCTCTTGACAGGCTGAAATTCTTAGGAGTAACAGATGTCATACTTTCAACCGAGCTCAAACTTACCCAGTGCTCGGCTCTCGGCAGCACATTACCCAGAGGTGTTTTCGCCTACGGCAGAATTCCCCTTATGCAAGTAAGAAACTGTCCTGTAAAAAACGGCAAGACTTGCACCGAATGTAAGCAGACAGGTTCAATAACCGACAGGATGGGCATAAACTTCCCGATAGAATGTAGCGCATACGGGTCAACTGTTCTAAACAGCGTACCCCTGATACTTTCAGACAAACAAGCACAGTTTAACTTTGCAGACTTCTCTCTTCTTCGGTTTACAACCGAAACCAAAGAGCAATGTGAAACTGTACTGAACAACTATAGAAAAGGAACATCACCCGAATCCGACTTTACCCGAGGACTCGCTTTTCGTGGAGTCGAATAACAGAAAGGACGATATTCATGCAAACCCTTAAAATGAAAAAAGTGCGTGAAAACGCAATCATCCCGAAAAGAGCTACGCAGGGAAGTGCAGGGCTTGACCTGTGCGCATGTATTGAAGAACCGCTCACCGTCAAAGCAGGCGAACGTGCTGTAATACCCTCAGGCATAGCAATAGCACTTGACAGCAATGAGATTGTAGCTCTTGTATTCGCTCGCAGCGGCCTTGCGATAAAACACGGCATATCACTTTCAAACTCCGTAGGAGTTATTGACAGTGACTACAGAGGTGAAATCTGCGTAGGCATAATCAACACCTCCCGTGAGGATTATACAATCAACCCCAACGAGCGCATAGCACAGCTTGTGCTGACACCCGTAATACCCGCAGAACCGATTGAGGTCGATGACCTTGATGAAACCGAGAGAGGCGTCGGCGGCTTTGGCTCTACCGGCAGACAATAAAATAAAAAAGCGGTGTTTCCAACAGATGGAAACGCCGCTTTTTTATAACTGTATTATTTCACCACTGTTTTAATTTAAAAAACATCACAACGCCGACAACAGCAGTAACCAAAACGGTACCTACTGCAACAAAAACCTTAAATCCTTTGCTCATAAATATACACCTCTGTCAAATTTTACCGTTAGCAGCAAGCAGACGCTGTTTTTCGTCCCAAAGCTCCTGAGAAAGGTCAACAAAGTAGTTGTGAGGATTCTCAAAACGCAGGACCTCATCCCACAGAGTATCAATCTGCTCAGAGCAATACTTTCTTATAGTTTCAAGCGGCGGACATTCGTATATGAACTCACCGTCTTTGAAAAGCTGTACCATCAACGGCTTTGCAACGTAGTTTTCCGCTGTCTTACGCTTCCACGTAAAGTTCGGGTCAAACAGTTCATACGGCTTACTGTCATCCACAACCTCACGGTTGAGCGTAACAAGGTCAGCTATAGCCTTTCCTGTCTCCTTATCAAACAGTCTCCACGGCTTTTTAAAGCAAGGAGTTGTTATCTTCGTGACATTCTCGCTGAGTTTGATTTTCGGCTCAATCTTACCGTCTTTCTCAATAGCGACAAGCTTATAAACACCGCCGAGAGTCGGACTTGAAGACGAGGTAATCAGTCTTTCACCGACGCCGAAAGAATCGACCGCCGCACCCTGCAAAAGCATATCACGGATTATATATTCGTCCAAGGAGTTAGACGCAACAATTTTACAGTCTTCAAAACCTGCTTCATCAAGCATTTTTCGTGCCTTACGTGAAAGATAGGTTATATCGCCGCTGTCTATTCTTATGCCCTTGGGTCTGAAACCTCTGGGCAAAACCTCTCTCTTAAATGCCTCAATAGCGTTGGGAACACCCGACTTTAATGTATTATAAGTGTCAACCAGCAAGGTGCAGTCGCTTGGATACTCACGGGCATAGGCGCAAAAAGCATCGAGCTCGCTGTCAAAAAGCTGTACCCAACTGTGAGCCATCGTTCCGAGTGCCGGCACTCCGAACATCTCATCGGAAATCGTACAGGCTGTTCCTACACAGCCGCCTATATACGCTGCACGTGCTCCGTAAACCGCAGCATCAAAGCCCTGTGCACGCCTTGAACCGAACTCCATTATAGCCCGTCCTTTTGCTGCTCTGACTATACGGTTCGCCTTGGTTGCAATAAGACTTTGATGGTTTATGCAAAGCAAAACCATGGTCTCTATAAACTGAGCCTGAATCATCGGGCCTTTGACTGTCACAATAGGCTCACCTGGGAAAATCGGAGTTCCCTCCGGCACAGCATAGACATCGCAGGAAAACTTAAAGTTTTCAAGATAGTCGA
Source organism: Clostridia bacterium (assembly GCA_017407995.1). GTDB lineage: Bacteria > Bacillota > Clostridia > Oscillospirales > Acutalibacteraceae > CAG-177. Next base: position 49,711 of record JAFQVM010000031.1, read on the forward strand.
GAAAGTCCTGCGAAAATCCCCTTGAACGCAGATATTCTATATCATCCTTTGTAAAAGACAAATTTTTCAGATAATCGCACAGCTGCTCGACGCCTGCCATTATAACGTATCCGCCGGAATCGGGAACTGTCCTGAAAAACATATCGAAATATGCAGTTTTATCTCCCATACCGTTTTTAAGATACCCGTTAGCCATTGTCAGCTCATAAAAATCAACAAGCATGGTCAGGTTTCGTTCATAAGAAACATTGCTTTTTTCCATAGTTTCATCCCTTTTCCGGCAGCGAATTACTCCACTGCCAATGTGCTATATCTTTGCTTTACAATATAAATTATTGCATAAATTTTTACAGTAATGCAATAATAATTTCAAAAGATAATTACCTTTTGATAAAACATTTTTCGTTTCACTATATCAATTATTTATTGCAAATATCTTGAAAAAATATTTTTGCTGTGTTATAATGCAAAAAAGTCAAGTTTTTCCAAAAGATACTAAAAGTATACAAAACATTACATCTTGTAAAACTTTTCGTATTATTGTTTAGGTGAAATCTGCTGGTTAGGCGGCGGTTTTAACATATAGGAGGTAGAGAATATGAGAATAAGAAAGCAGGCTCTCGGCGACAGAAACATTATAGGCGCAAAAATCGAACAGAAGAGAAAGAGTATCGGAATGAAGCAGAAGGACCTTCTTACCCAGCTTCAGATTAAGGGAATCGACCTTAACGCATCAGGTCTTTCCAAGCTTGAAGGACAGCTCCGTTACGTTACTGATTTTGAACTCAAAGCAATCTCAGAAGTGCTCGGAATGACATACGAAGAGCTTCTCGGTTAATTTGATTTTTAAAGAAAGAACTGTATTGAATACAGTTCTTTCTTTTTATACCTTAATTCTTATTGAGCTTCACAACATATGCAACTGCTTCGCACAGTACTGAAAAAGATACGAAGGCGCACATTGTTATAAGCGACCATTTCAGGTCAACTGCGCCAAACATATTTGTGTCAAATATAACCTCAACGCAGATAAGGAAAACTGCTATCTCAGCTGAGATGAGCGCAGGTAAATGGACACCCTTTGCGATACCTTTCGAAACCAGAACCGAAGTCACCGCAACCAGTGCACAGACTACCAGGCAAAGCGGTACAGCGTAGCTGTAATACCAATCGATTATTCCCATCATCTTCGCTATATACAAAAGATACAGCGAGAGCGTCACAAAACATATAACAGCAGTGACTGTAGGCGGGGTTATACGCAGCACAGGAAGCACCAGGAATACCCACGCAACAGCGATTGCTCCCAAAACATATCCTGCCCAAAATTTTTCACTTGAGCTCAAAAGGTTGGCAACCGTGCATATCATTGCAGGAAAAACCATCAGAGCTGTAAATATTGCGGCATAGCTTTTTGCCGTTTTAGATGCTAATCCAAAACCATATTTCTTCTTTGCAGGCTCAGTATTAACTACAGTTGCTGCAGGAGCCTGTGCCTCATTTGCTCCGCATGACGGACAGAGACCTGTACTCTCATCAAGAACTGCTCCGCACTTTGTGCAATACATAAAAACACCCCTTATATATAAAGTTTGAAAATTTGCTTAGCTTTATATTATCACATAAGGCAAAAAAAAACAATCCTTTAAATCTTAGGGTGACGGAAGTTGAACACAATACGGTTTTGGAAGCCGTATTTGCACCAACTCATCGTTAAAAATCCTCGGAATACGAAAGTATTCCTGCGGTTTTTGCCTCAATTTGGCACAAATCCGTCATTACAAAACTGCGCAGCACCCAAAACACAAAAGTTTTTGTGCTGTCGGGTGTTTCTCCGGCGAGGGCATACTGACGTATGGCAAGCCGAAAAATGCACGACAGTGCGAGAAATCTTGCGTTTTGGGCGTATCGAGTTCGACTCCCGCCACCCTAAACAAATTTTAAAGAAAGCGTGTACAACACATTATGAAAATACTTATCGATGCCGACGGCTGTCCTGTAGTTGACATAAGCATAGAGGTAGCTAAAGAGTATGACACAGAGTGTATCATACTCTGCGACACCGCACACTTTTTTGAGCGTAGCGGTGCGAGCACAATAACTGTATCAAAGGGTGCTGACAGCGTAGATTTTAAAATTGTAAATCTTCTGCAAAAGGGCGATATCGTCGTAACACAGGACTACGGACTTGCAGCGATGTGTCTTGCTAAAGATGCTTTTGCCATAAACCAAAACGGATTGATTTTTGATACCCATAATATCGATTCATTACTCAACTCCCGATACAACGCTAAAAAAGTACGAGCCGCCGGAGGCAGAATAAAAGGGCCGTCTAAAAGACGACCCGAACAGGACAAAGATTTTAGAGAATCACTATGCAAGCTATGTAAAAATCACAGCAGATGAATTCCGTTTTCGTTGCACATTTTAATTGTATCTTCAGGCCAGATAGAGGCTTGAACCTCGCCGACATGAGCTTTACCGAGCAAGAATATACACATGCGTGATTGGCCGATTCCGCCGCCCATAGTAAGAGGCAATTCATTGTTCAGAAGTGCCTTCTGGAACGGAAGCTCTGCTCGCTCAGGACATCCACGCTCATCGAGCTGTCTTTTAAGTGCAGCCGCATCAACTCTGATGCCCATACTCGAAAGTTCCAAAGCCATATCTATAACAGGATAGTATACTATTATATCTCCGTTAAGGCTCCAATCGTCATAGTCGGGAGCACGGCCGTCATGAATCTTGCCCGAACGCAGTTTTCCGCCTATCTGCATAATGAAAACCGCACCCTTGTCACGGGCAATAGCGTTTTCACGCTCCTTGGAGCTAAGGTCAGGATACATATCCTCAAGCTCCTGAGTGGTGACAAAGAAGATATCCTCAGGCAAAACCTTGCCGATAAAATCATATTCTTGCGCCACGTAGTCCTCTGTGTTTTTAAGAGAACGGTATATCGCTCTGACGGCTGATTTTAGAGTTTCTTCATTTCGCTCTTCAGCGGTGATTATCTTCTCCCAGTCCCACTGGTCAACAAATATAGAATGAATATTATCAGTATCCTCATCACGGCGTATAGCGTTCATATCGGTATACAGACCCTCACCCGGCTCAAAGCCGTATACAGCGAGTGCCTGACGCTTCCACTTTGCAAGCGACTGAACTATCTCAACTTCACCGTCATAGTCCTTAATATCAAAAGATACCGGACGCTCGACTCCGTTAAGAGTATCATTAAGACCGGAATCAGAACGCACAAACAAGGGCGCAGATACACGGGTCAAATTAAGCTGATGTGCAAGGTCACGCTCGAAAAAGTCCTTTACCTTTTTAATTGCAACCTCTGTCTGTCTGATATCAAGCAGAGAACTGTAGCCGGACGGCACAAAACTAAAATCCATAAAAACACTTCCCAGAAATGAAACTATGCGTCTATGATACCATTATAAATGATTTTAAGCAACAAAAATTTTCAACGAATATCATTAAAAAACACGTTTAAAATATATTGACAATTGTTTTTTTTTATGATAGTATAAGTGACGCACTATACGGAGAGATACCGAAGTGGTTATAACGGAACGGTCTTGAAAACCGTCGTACGGCAACGTACCGTGGGTTCGAATCCCACTCTCTCCGCCAATGAAAATAACTAAAATTTATCATATAGTTACCATGGAGAAGTACTCAAGTTGGTGACGAGGCGCCCCTGCTAAGGGCGTAGGTCGGGTAACCGGCGCGGGAGTTCGAGTCTCCCCTTCTCCGCCAAAAATACAGGAACACCGATTGGTGTTCCTGTATTTTTTTGATTGAGACGAGAAATCCCGTGCCGGAGGCAAATATATCTCTGAATCTAAAGCACTATATATTGATAAAATCTGTTCTTTTTTATCAAAGTGTTGACTTTTATATCTCTTTGGAGTACAATTATCAGCGGTCCAAAATAAGTGGTGGAGTCTGTCATAGAATACCGTGTATTCTATTTGTTGTGGGCTGTAATTTAGATTGGCATTAGAGCATTTCTTGTTCCGTATGTTTATCCGAATTTCAGGCAGAATCCGCTTTCGGGTTCTGCCTTTTTTACAGACACTAAAAAAATTTACAGGAGAAAGAGATATGAGTCCTATTACAATCACTGCACTTGTCATTTTTGCGATAACCTATATCATAATGATGGCATTTCAGAAAATCAGGCCCTATGTCGCTGTAGGTTCAGCAGTAATCTTTATTGCGTTGGGAATCATCGCATCAGTTAATCCGACCGCTTTCGGAGAAGGATTCTTCGCACTTGAAAACGGAGGCTATTCTTACGGTTTTACAGATGCGTTGAGTGAAATCGACTGGAACGTTATAATGATGATAGCAGGTACCATGGGTACTGTTTATCTGTTCATCGAATCAAAGATGCCCCAGTATATGTCCGACGTTCTTATCTCAAAGATGCCCAACATGAAGTGGGCTATCGTAGCTTTGTCTCTGTTTGCCGGCATTGTTTCCGCTTTTATTGACAACGTTGCTACAGTTTTGATGATAGCTCCCGTTGCACTTGCATTCTGCAAAAAGCTAAATGTTTCACCCGTTTCATCTATAATCTGTATCGCAATTTCATCAAACCTGCAGGGTGCTGCCACACTTGTAGGTGATACCACATCTATCCTCTTGGCAAAGCAAGCAAACCTTGACTTTTCAGACTTCTTCGTAGATACCGGGAAACCCGGCATGTTCTGGGTAGTAGAAGCAGGAGCTCTTGCCAGCGCAGTAATACTTTTCTTCATGTTCCGCAAGCAGAATGACAAAATCAGCTTTGAAGGTAGGACAAAGGTAGAGGACAAGTTCCCGACTTTCTTACTCCTCGGAACAGTCGTCTCCCTTATCGCTGTTTCATTCATTCCCTACAAGGATGCAGCAGCAGAAGGACAGTTTTACAAGCCCGACATAACAAACGGTATTATATGTATAGGATTCTTTGTTGTCGGAATCCTTCGTGAGCTTATCTTTAAAAAGAATACTAAAATCGTCAAAAACGCTTTTAAAGAAATCGACTACTATACCATAGTTCTTCTTACAGGTCTTTTTGTTATCATCGGCGGCGTTAAGAGCGCAGGAGTTATCGATGTTATCGGCAGCACAATTGCAAGCCTCGGTTCAGGCTCTGTCTTTGTGGTCTACACGATAATCGTTTGGATGTCAGTTCTTCTTTCAGCATTCATTGATAATATTCCCTACACCGCAACGATGCTCTCCATCGTTCCCGTTATCGCAATGGATATCGGCATTGACCCGAAACTCCTCTACTACGGTCTGCTTTGCGGTGCAACCTTGGGCGGAAACCTCACCCCCATCGGCGCCAGCGCAAACATCGCAGGCATCGGCATTCTCCGCAAAGAGGGCTACGAAGTCAAGAGCACTACTTTCATGAAATTCGGTATACCGTTTACCCTCGCAGCTGTAATTACAGGATACCTTCTTCTCTGGGTAATCTGGGGATAAAAAAGATTATTTTAAAGCCGAGCTTACAGCTCGGCTTTTTTGTTTGTGTTAAAAATTTAAAATCCGACAAACGCACACCTTTTCTCACCAAAAAAATTTAATAAAAAAGCTTGACATTTGAAAAAAGAGTACTATAATAAAAATAACACTTTATCGCTTTTATGTGGTAAATCAATAAATTATTGAAGGTGATTTCCTTGAAAACCGCAAAAAAAGTTCTTGCAATTTTTGTTGCAGCCATCATGGTATGCACAATGTTCGCAGGCTGCACAGATAAAGGTGCAGATTCAAAAGTTTATAACGTAGGTATTGTTCAGCTCGTTGAGCATGACGCTTTGGATGCTGCGACAGAGGGCTTTATGAAAGCTCTTAAAGATATCCTGGGCGAAGACGCTGTCAAGTTCGACCTTCAGAACGGTCAGAATGACAGCCCGACATGCGCAACAATCGCAAACCAGTTTGTTGCAAACGGCGTTGACCTCATCATGGCAAATGCAACCCCTGCTCTTCAGGCAGCTGTTGCTGCGACCGCTGATATTCCTATTCTCGGCACATCCGTAACCGAATACGGCGTTGCTCTTGATATTGATAACTTTACAGGCACTGTCGGCGGCAACGTTTCGGGAACATCAGACCTTGCTCCCCTTGATGAGCAGGCTGCAATGATTACCGAATGGTTCCCCGAAACAAAGACTGTAGGTCTTCTTTACTGCTCTGCAGAGCCCAACAGCCTCTATCAGGTAAATAAGGTTGCTGAGTACCTCAAGAAAGACGGTGTTGCAAGCAAGATGTATCCGTTCGCAGATTCAAACGACCTTGCTGCTGTTTGTCAGAACGCTGCTAATGCAAGTGACGTTATCTATGTTCCCACTGATAACACCGTTGCTTCAAACACCGGTATAATTGACAACATCTGCCGTCCTGCAGGCGTTCCCATTATCGCAGGTGAATCAGGCATTTGCTCAGGCTGCGGCGTTGCTACTCTTTCAATCAGCTACTATGACCTTGGCTACACAACAGGCGAAATGGCAGCTAAGATTCTTAAAGGCGAAGCAGATATTTCCACTATGCCAATTGAATATACAACAGCTGTTAAAAAGTATAATGCAACTATCTGTGCAGACCTTGAGCTTACCCCTCCTGAGGGATATGAAGCAATTTCCTAACTTGATTACACTTATTTTTTGAATATCAAGGGAGAATAAATGCGTTCTCCCTTGTATTTCATTTTTGGATTTGTTAGTATTTTAAAGACGGAAAACAGAAAACTTTATTTTACAGAAATTTCCGTCACTCTATCACAACCTTTCGGAGGAACTTATGGAAATTCTGGCGTTTTTTGAGAAGATACTAAACGCTCTGCCCGGAGCCTGTTCGCAGGGTTTGATTTGGGGCGTTATGGCTATCGGACTATTTATTACTTATCGAATTCTTGACGTTGCAGATTTGACAGTTGACGGCTCTTTTGCAACCGGCGGCGCCGTATGCGTTATGTTTTTGCTTAACGGCCACAATGTCTGGTTTTCGATTTTTATGGCATTCATAGCAGGTCTTGTTGCCGGTGCGGTTACCGGACTTCTTCACACTTTTATGGGTATCCCCGCTATCCTTGCGGGAATTTTAACCCAGTTAGGTCTTTATTCGGTAAACCTGAAGATTATGGGCAAAGCAAACCAGGCAGTAAATGTAAACAAAACCGACCTGCTCGTATCCCTGCGCTGGGTAAGAGACTTTGCCATAAACAACCCGATTATTATGGTCTCTGTAATTATCGCTGTGCTGATTGCGATTCTATATTGGTTCTTTGGAACCGAAATGGGCTGCGGAATAAGGGCAACAGGCGCAAACCTCAACATGAGCCGTGCCCAAGGCATAAATACAAACTTCAACAAAGTTATCGGAATAATGCTTTCCAATGCACTTGTTGCTGTTTCAGGCGCTCTGCTTTCGCAGTATCAGGGCTTTGCTGATGTCAATATGGGCAGAGGTGCAATTGTTATCGGTCTTGCGGCCGTAATTATAGGTGAAGCGATTTTTGGTAAGATATTCAAAAACTTTGCTCTTCGTCTGCTTTCTGTAGCACTTGGTGCCGTTATATATTACATAGTGGTTCAAACCGTTATTTCAATGGGTCTTGATGCAAATCTACTCAAACTTCTTTCGGCCTGTATTGTTGCGATTTTCCTTGCCGTTCCCCACTGGAAGAAACAGATAGCCGCAAAAAAAGTGGGAAAGATAAACTCAAACCCAAATGGAGGTGCCGAAAATGCTTGAAGTAAAGGGTGTATTTAAAACTTTTAACCCCGGAACAATTAATGAAAAAAGAGCGCTTAACGGCATTAATCTTACGCTCAACGAGGGTGATTTCGTAACGGTTATCGGCGGTAACGGCGCAGGTAAATCGACACTTCTTAACATGGTCGCAGGCGTTTATCCTGTTGACTGCGGTACTATAAAGATTGACGGAATTGATGTAACAAGACTTGCTGAATACAAGCGAGCAAAATACCTTGGCAGGGTTTTCCAGGACCCGATGAACGGAACCGCCGCCAATATGCAGATTGACGAAAATTTGGCTCTCGCTAACCGCAGAGGAACTTTCCGTTCCCTTAAACCCGGAATAACAAAGAAGGAAAGAGAATCCTATAAAGAGCTTCTTAAAACTCTCGACCTTGGTCTTGAAACAAGACTTACATCTAAAGTAGGCCTCCTTTCCGGCGGTCAGCGTCAAGCGTTGACCCTGCTCATGGCAACTCTAAAAAAGCCGAAGCTTTTACTGCTCGATGAGCACACCGCCGCTCTCGACCCAAAAACAGCGGCAAAGGTTCTTGAGATAACTGAGGATATAGTCAGCAAAAATAACCTTACAACAATCATGATAACTCATAATATGACAGACGCTATCAAAACCGGCAACCGTCTGATTATGATGAATAACGGCAGAATCGTTTTTGATGTCTCCGGCGAAGAAAAGAAAAATCTTACCACTGCTGACTTGCTTCAAAAATTCAAGATGTCAACAGGTCATGAACTTGATAATGACAGAATGTTTCTTTCCGAATAACAAAAAGGTGCAGGCTTTGAGACCTGCACCTTTTCATATTGTGATTAAACCTTAGAAACATAATTGTCTGCCAAATAGTTCTTTGTGTATTTTTATGTTTTATTGTGCAAATCAGGTGTCGACAAGCAAGTGAAAATATGGTACACTGTCAACATTGTAAAATATTTCAAGAAAGAGGGCAAACACATGAAAAAACCTACACTCCATTTTGGAGAATTCAAGCAGTACGACAAAACTTTCATCACAGAAGAAAACGGCATAGACGCTGGAAATGTGCTGTCCGTTGCTTTTGAGGGTGAAGCTCTTTATATTGCTCAACCCGACTGTCTTGTTGAATATACTGACGGTAAAACAAAAAAGATTGCCGCAAAGGTATCAAAGCTTTTCTCAAGAAACGGCAGACTTTTTGCCGCAGTTAAAAATTCTCTTGCTGAAATTAAAAAGGGCAAACTCAAGAAAATTGCAGACTTTGATTCCCCTGTTGTCGATATCTCTGTAGCTCTTGACAAATCAGTCTGGCTTATTACAGAAACTGAACTTTTCCTCATGGAGAACGATGAGTTCAAAAAGATAGTAAGTCTTCCCGAAGAAACAGTCTGCCTTGCGGCTCTTGACAATAAATCCAAGTACGGTGAGACCGTGTATATCGGTTCTAAAGTCGAGGGGCTTTTGTCAATGAAGGGCAAGCGCCGCCATTGGGCAGAGCTTATCCCTGAGGTTACAGGTGTTTTGAGTCAGAAAATCAATTGTATTGCAATTGACGCTTTAGGTCATCTGTGGGTTGGCTCCGACGAAGGACTCAACATCTATGACGGCAGAAACTACTGGTTCAACGGCAATGACTTCTACTCTGTTCCCGACGGTTCATTCAACGATATGTTCTTTGCTGCTGACGGCAAAAAATACTTTGCAACAAACACAGGTGTTATCACCCTTATCGAAGGTAAAATTTCATATTTTTCATATGGCGTCTGGCTTATGCATCCCACAGTCACAAAGATTGCGGTATCTGACAGCGGCACAATAGCAGCAGTTACACCCAGAGGCATCAGCCTCATCACCTCGAAGTACATGACTCTCGAGGAGAAGGCAAACCACTTTGATGAACTTGCGGATAAATACTATGTCAGAAATGAAGGCTATCAGGTTTCCAGAACGCTTCGCAAATACGGTGATATGGATTCCGGTTGGCTTCCCAACTCAGATAACGACGGACTCTTTACAGGTCTTTACTGTGCAAGTCAGTGTTTCCGTTACAAGGCAACAGGTGACGAAAAGGCAAAATCCAACGCAAAAAGAGCTGTTGAGGCTATGATAAAGCTCACCGAAATCACAGGCAAACCCGGATTTACGGCAAGAGCAACAAGATACTCTCATGAAGAGAATTTCGGTACAGAGAGCAGAGAAGAATGGCATTATTGCGAAAACAACCCCGACTGCGAATGGCTTGGCGAAACATCGAGCGATGAAATGACCGGCCACTATTTCGCATACGGAATTTACTATGACCTTGTTGCAGACAAAGAGGAAAAGAAGAAAATAGCAAAGGTCGTAAAGACAATCACGGACCACATTCTTGAAAACAATTTCCACCTCACCGATGTTGACGGCGTCCCCACCACATGGGCAAACTGGGAACCCGACCTTCTCAACAATGACGACAGATGGTTCTACGAGAGAGGAACCAATTCACTTGAAATACTTTCTTTCCTCAAAACCACCTACCACGTCACAGGCGATGAAAAGTACAACGAAGTCTTTGACATGCTTATAAAGAAGCATCACTATGCTATGAACTGCATACAGTACAAGTTCGAGGATGCTCACGTTGCACACATCGATGACCAGCTCGACTTTATAAACATCTATCCCCTCCTTGTTTATACAGCTGATGAGTCTCACAAGGAAATTTTCAAGATGGGACTTACTCATCACTGGGCATACGAAAGAGTTGAGCGTTCACCGCTGTTCAACATCATCTACGGTGCGTTGACGAGCAACAACTGTGACATTGAAAACGCAGCAAAGTCCCTTGCAGAGATGAATCTCGACCTTGTAAGATGGCCTGTTTATAACAGCTACAGAAAAGATATCGTATGGGATACAGAGCAGGAGGAGCTTGGTGTTCCCGCACAGCTCAAGTACCCTGTCGAGTACTCTTCAAGAGTTCTTGTTCACTACGACGGCAATCAGTTTGTATGCGATTCAGGTGTTGAAGAGTTCGTAGACATAAACAGCAAAACGGTAAACCGTACTGTAACTCTTCCCGGTGCCGAAGCTACCGGCATGAGAGCAATGATGCCTTACATCTACCTCCTTCCATACTGGATGGGCAGATATCACGAGCTTTTAGGTGACTAAAAATTTGTAACACGTAATTCTTTTCAGTCTTATACAAGGAGTAATTGATAATGGATAAACTTCTGTCTGCCTCCGTAATGTGTGCAGACTTGACAAGACTGCAGGACTCAATTTTCGAACTTGAAAATGCAGGTGTTGATTATTTACATATTGATATAATGGACGGCAGCTTTGTCCCGAATATCACTTTAGGCTTTGATTTAGTCAATGCTATCAAATCAATTGCAAGTATCCCCCTTGATGTTCATATGATGGTCAACGAACCGTCACGGTTTATTGACAGGATGAATCTGGATGAGCGAGATTACCTGTGCGTACACTATGAAGCTGATATTCACGTTCAACGCACACTGGCGCAAATCCGTGATAAGGGATGCAAAACAGGACTGGCTCTCAATCCTCAAACTCCGCTTGACAGTTTAGAATATCTTACCGATTATATCGATATGGCTCTTATCATGACTGTCAGCCCCGGATTTGCAGGCCAGAAGCTCTTTGAAGGAGCGCAACGCAAAACGCAACAGGCACGTGAACTGTTGGACAAATGGGGATGTTCGCATATCCCCATTGAGGTTGATGGAAATATAAGCTTTGAAAACGGCAAAAAACTCAGCCGTTGCGGCGCTGATATTTTTGTTCTGGGAACAAGCAGCTTGTTTATAAAAGATAAAGAGATGAAACAGTCTGTCCGAGATTTCCGTGCAGTGCTGTGATGTTGCGGAGGATGCTTATGTATAGTAATATTCACGCTGCAGTCGTGGGAAGCATCAATATGGATTTAATCCTCAATATGGAAAAAGTTCCTCAGGCAGGCGAGAATTTGTTAGGCACAAGTTATAGCTATGCAAACGGCGGCAAGGGTGCAAACCAAGCTATCGGGCTGTCTCGGCTTGGTGCAGATACAAAATTAATAGGCAAAGTTGCAAATGATGCAAACGGCCAAAAACTTCTTCAAAATCTGCGTAATAATAATGTAGATGTCTCAGGCGTATCCTTAGCAGGGTCTCAGACAGGACTTGCGGCAATTATGCTTGACGGAGAGGGCAGAAACCGTATTGTTGTGTATGAGGGAGCCAATGCCGAAATAAACCCCGTCGAAGCGGCACAATGCATAAAAGATGAACTCGACCTTTTGCTTGTTCAGTTTGAAACCAGAGAAGAGGTAGTTGTTCAATGTGTAAACCGTGCCATAGAGAAACAAATTATAACAGTCATAGACTGCGGCCCCGCCAAGCCCTTCGCTCTTGAAAAGATGCATGGAGCTACAATAATCACCCCAAATGAAAGCGAAACAAAAATGTTAACGGGAATATTTCCGTCTGATGAAAATACTATTCTTGAGTCTTCAAAAGTCCTTATGGAAAGAAGTAAATCAAAATTTATTGTACTCAAGTTGGGAGACAGAGGCTGCTCTGTATGGGACGGAAAAGATTTGCGCATAATGTCCGCTTACCCCAGTAAGGTTGTTGACACCACAGCAGCAGGAGATTGCTTTACAGCAGCTATGGCCTTGGAGTTCAAGCGCAGCGGCGACATCCATGCTGCTTGTGATATCGGTAATAAGGCCGGCAGTATAGCCGTCAGCCGCATGGGTGCCGAAGCATCTATGCCTACAGTTAAAGAAATTTTAGATTTCGCATAATTAATAGACAACACCGCAGTTGAAAATATATCAACTGCGGTGTTTTATATATAAAAGTCAAAATGCGATGCTATATATGTTCATTTTAAATTTCTCAAATACTCCTTTAGCACATTCCAATGATTAACTGTAAGATATTCGCCTCGTCCTCCGTCAGTACGCTTTTCAAACGACAGCTCAGATTTCTCATCAAGAAGCACAGGTGTCATACTGCTGTTTTTTGCACCATCGACGTCGGGGATTCTTCCGTCTCCGCAATACCAGCAATCGGCAGGCTCAAGATGTGCATAACAGGCTGCAGCGGTAAAAATATTCTTAGCGGGCTTTGTAAAAAGCAAATCGGCGCTCGTGAGGCAAAACTCCATCTTCGCTGTAGGAATCCAACGCTTAATTGCAAGAGCAAGACTCTCACCGCTCATCATGTTGTTGCTTATAACGGCTGTACGAATTGAAAGAGCTTCGATTTCGGCAAGCAATTCGGGTACTCCGTCGATAACGTTCCTTGTTGAGTTGTACCTGTCAAAAAGTTCTTCCTGCTCTTCCATTGAAATATCAAAATGAAGCCCTGTGTGCATGGTTGCATATTTTATAACCGCAGACAACGGAACATCCAGAGTTATGCCCGACTTCGACTTCAGGCCGCTCATCTCATCCATATATTCATCCCAAAGAGCAGCAAGCGTACAAGCATCTGTTACATCTGGATTGTCAGCTGCAAGTCTCAGCTTTTCAAATCCGTCAACAGGACAGCACTTCCCGTCATTAAAGAGTGTCCCGCCCACATCAAACAGTATCATTTTCGGTTTTTTGTTATAGGACATTAGATGCCTCACCACCTTAGCTTTTTCACAATATATCATACTTCTGTGTAGGTTTCAACAATTATATCTATCACCGGCTAACCCTACGGCCGAAGGTTTATCCTTATTTCATAATAAAAAAACAGCTTCGACTAAAAGTCGAAGCCTTTTCTTTTGGTTGCGGAGGAAGGACTTGAACCTTCGGCCTCCGGGTTATGAGCCCGACGAGCTACCAACTGCTCTACTCCGCGATATATTTTCTTTCGCTGTGTTACTATATTATACACATTTTTCTGAGAAATGCAAGCCCTTTTTAAAAAAAGTTTGATATTTAACATAGCGACAATACAACTTCTTAAAAAGCGACATAAAACTTTTTAAAATCCCTTGACAAAAACATATGAATGGACTATCATATGAGTATACAGACATATGAACGGAGGCTCATATAATGAAACACAATCACGACGCTGTTCTTGACAAGGTACGTCACGACCTGCCAACCGATGAACTGTTGTTTGACCTGTCGGACCTATTCAAAATCTTCGGCGACACAACCAGAGTAAAAATTCTATACTCGCTGTTTGAGTCAGAGATGTGCGTTTGCGCTATCGCCGAACTGCTCGGCATGACCCAGTCCGCAATATCGCATCAGCTAAAAACCCTCAAAGATGCCAACCTTGTAGGCAACCGACGTGAAGGCAAGACAATATACTATTTTCTTTCAGATGACCATGTGCGCACCATAATTGCACAAGGCTTTGAACATCTGATTGAGGAGAGGAATGATAAAAAATGAGAAAGATATATAAGCTCGAGGACCTCGACTGTGCCAACTGTGCAGCAAAAATGGAAGCTGCAATAAAGAAAATCGACGGAGTAGAATTTGCATCGGTAAATTTTCTAAGCCAAAAACTCACTATCGAAGCCGACGATGTGATTCTTAATGACATACTTAAAAAGGCTGCTAAAGCCATCAAAAAAATCGAGCCCGATTGCAGAATCATTTTTTAAGAAGGCGATTAAATGAGCAGAAAACAAAAAAAGGTTCTTGTGAGGATTATCGTTGCCGCTGCACTTTGTACTGTGGCTTTGATGCTACCTATTGACGGACTGTGGAAGCTTTTAGCATTTGCTGTACCGTATCTTATAATCGGATACGATGTTTTGTGGGGTGCCATACGTAACATACTTCACGGTCAGGTGTTTGATGAGAAATTTTTAATGTCGGTTGCCACTATCGGAGCCTTTGCGATAAAAGAATATCCTGAAGCGGCAGCCGTAATGCTTTTCTATCAGATAGGCGAACTGTTCCAAAGTATCGCTGTGGGCAAAAGCCGAAAATCAATTGCTGCGCTGATGGACATAAGACCCGATTATGCAGTCGTTACTCGTGACGGCGAAGAAATCACTGTATCTCCCGAAGAAGTCGAAATCGGAGAAATTCTGATAGTTAAACCGGGTGAAAAAATCCCGCTTGACGGCGAGATAACAGACGGGCATACCACTGTCAATACCGCAGCACTCACAGGCGAAAGTTTACCTGTTGACAAAGCTGTCGGCGACAAAGTAATCAGCGGGTCAATAAACCTCAGCGGAGTGATACGATTAAAAGCTGAAAGCCGTTATGAGGAAAGTACTGTTTCAAAGATTCTGGAGCTTGTTGAGAACGCCGCAGAGAAGAAAGCCCGTGCTGAAAGTTTCATCACCCGCTTTGCCCGCTATTACACTCCCTGTGTAGTAATAGGCGCTGTATTGCTCGCAGTTGTTCCTCCGCTGTTCTTCTCACAGGACTGGAGTGCTTGGATTAACCGTGCGCTGATTTTTCTTGTCGTATCGTGTCCTTGTGCGTTGGTGGTTTCAGTTCCGCTGTCATTTTTCGGCGGCATAGGAGGTGCATCTCGTGAGGGCATTCTCATAAAAGGCGCCAACTATCTTGAAGCCCTCTCAAAAATTGATACAATCGTTTTTGATAAAACAGGAACACTGACAAAAGGTACTTTCACAGTAAATGAAATACATGCTGAAAATATAACAAAAGCAGACCTTCTCAGTATTGCTGCGGCAGCGGAAAGCTATTCAAACCATCCCGTAGGCGAATCTATAATCAGAGCACACGGCGGTAAGATTGACAAAAACCGCATAGGAGAAGTCAAAGAGCTTGCAGGCATGGGGCTCCAGGCAAATGTCGACGGCAAAACATACTTTGTCGGCAACGGTGCGCTTATGGACAAAGTAAACGCTGACTGGCAAGACTGTCATCTCGCAGGAACTGTTATTCACATAGCTGAAAGCAACAAATATCTCGGCCATATTGTCATAAACGACGAGATAAAGAATGATTCAAAGGATGCCGTTTTACAGCTAAAGTCTCTCGGCATCAAAAACACGGTTATGCTCACAGGAGACAGCGAAAGTGTAGCACAGAACGTCGGTAAAGCCGTCGGAATTGACTGTATACATTCTGAACTACTGCCCGCTCAAAAGGTGGAAAAAGTTGAGGAACTGCTGTCGCACGGCTGCAAAACTGCCTTTGTCGGTGACGGCATAAATGATGCACCTGTACTGTCGAGAGCAGATGTCGGAATAGCAATGGGAGCTTTGGGCAGCGATGCGGCTATTGAATCAGCAGACATTGTTCTCATGGATGATAAGCCATCCAAACTGCCGAGAGCTATAAAAATCGCACGCAAAACAATGAATATCGTTCGTCAGAACATCTGCTTTGCACTTGCGGTCAAAGCCATTATACTAATCCTCGGTGCTTTCGGAATTGCAAACATGTGGACTGCCGTTTTCGGTGATGTCGGTGTCATGGTGTTGGCGATACTCAATGCCATGAGGGCTATGATAAAGATAAAATAATATACGAAAAAACAGCCTGCTGAAAAACCAACAGGCTGTTTTTATTTACTCTATTACTTTGTAATGGCTCTCATCTCTGGGTTTTTGCTCAGGTGTTTCGTCGGGCACGCCGATTGCAACACCTATCATAAACTTATAGTCCTCAGGAATATCAATCGCCTTGCGCCACTTCGCACCCTGTGTTTTATCCTCAAACAGTGCTCCGACACTTGCAACTATGCAGGTTCCCAAGTCTATTCCCTTTGCTGCAATACAGATATTTTCAACCATTATACCTGCATCCATCTGGCTGTTACCCTCTGCGAATATGACCGCAAAAACAGGCGCATTGTGATAAAAGGGATTCTTGTACCAATATGTATGAACAGGAGTTTCCCATCCGACTATATTTTTAAAGTCAATCTGCATCTCTTTGAGCATATCCGCATTTTTTATAAAACGGACATGACATGGTTGAGAATTCCTGCCGCTTGGCGCCATCATTGCCGCTGCCATAACAGTATCCATCTGTTCATCTGTCAGCATCTGAGGCAAATATTCTCTTATAGTCTGCCTTTCCAGCACCGCTTGAGTTACAGGATTTTTAATAGCCTTATCAAACATCTACGCAACCTCCTTGAGAGCTTTCTTTATAATTCGGTCCTCGGTCTCTGCCTCGAAAAGGCTTGCATACACTTTTAAAAGCAAATCGAAATCTTTTCCGTGCATACTTTTTAAGCAGTCGCCACGGTATCTCTCATAATATTGTTTTGCGTCATCACTGTCGGCCTTCTCACGGGCTACGAGGAACGCATAGTCATCAAACATGAGCACAGCGTAGTCGCCCGACTCAAGCGCCTTGACCTTTTCAAAAAATCCTTCCGGATATGAGTTTGCATCCTTTTTGATAAACTGAAGCTCAGCAGATACCGTTGAGTCCGGATGCTGTATGGAATACTGCTCTACTATTTCGCTCATCGACTGACCGTTTTTAATCTTTTCAGCGAGCGAATCAAGCTCGGTTTTTACAGCCTCTTTTTCTTCGTCAGTCATCGCTACAGTATTTCCATCCTTGTCCGTCTTACTGAGATAGACGCTAACCGCTCTGAAATAGGTGTAATTTTCATTGTAAAAGGCTTCCACTTCTTCTTCGGGCACCGCATACTCGCCGCCCTCGTCGAAGACATAGTAGAACAGTCTGTCTCGGTTGGCCTGAGATGTCATTATCTTCATAAGAGTCTGTTTGGAGATTCCCAGTTCCTCATAGTAGTGAGAAAATACTCGCCAGACATTGTTAAGGTTTTCAGATGCCGCAGATTTCTCTGAAGATGAAAGCGTTATATCCGCATCGTTAAGCCAAGTGTTGACTGCTACATATTCTTTGCAAAGGTCCACTGCCGCTTGCGTAATTTCAGATGAATCAGCCTTTTTATCAAGTCCGTACTTTTCAGGGGATGACTTGACTGTATCAAGAAAATATAAAAAGGTCTCATAATCTATCTCGGCACCCGAAATATTCACTGCAGTCTTATTCGCGGGAGAACAGGCAGCCAGTGAAAACATCATGGCCGCACATATAAGAAAAGCGAAAATGCGTTTTAGGTTTTTCATATATTAAATCCTTTCGCTTAAAAATCGAGCCATACCGATGAATCGGCATCGGAGGGCATACGCCAATCCCCTCTCGGCGACAAGCTTACGGAGCCCACCTTAGGGCCGTCCGGTATGCAGGAGCGCTTAAACTGTTGAGAGAAAAAGCGCTTAATAAACAGTTTGAGCCATGCGGCAATCTGCTCTTTCTCATAAACACCTTCAAAAGCTCTGCAGGCCATGAAGAAAATCTTGTCCGGCGAAGTACCGAAGCGCTGAAAATTATAAAGGAAGAAGTCATGCACCTCATAAGGACCAAGCGTATCCTCAGTCTTCTGAGCAATTTTTCCCTCTTTATCGGGAGGAAGCAGCTCAGGGCTTACGGGTGTTGCAAGTATGTCTGCGAGCACTTCACCCAATTCGCCGCCTTTTTGTTTTGCAACGTAATCTATAATATACCTGATAAGCGTCTTAGGAACAGAGCAATTTACTGAGTACATACTCATATGGTCTGCATTATATGTGCACCAGCCGAGAGCCAGCTCCGACAAGTCGCCTGTACCGACAAGTATGGCACCATCATTATTTGCCATATCCATGAGTATCTGTGTGCGCTCACGTGCCTGGACATTTTCATAAGTCACATCAAGCATATTCATATCGTGACCTATGTCCTGCATATGCTGAGTACACGCAGGAACTATATCAACTTCACGCAACTCGGCGCCGATACACTCGGTTAGTTTAACTGCACTGGACTTTGTACGCTTAGTTGTACCGAAGCCGGGCATCGTCACACAAATAATATTCGATTTGGGAAGCCCCAGCAACTCCATTGTACGGTCTGCAACGAGCAGAGCGAGCGCAGAATCGAGGCCACCCGATATTCCCAAAATTGCTTTCTTAACACCTATATGCTCCATGCGCTTTGCAAGAGCTGCCGACTGAATATTGAGAATCTCTCTACAGCGTTCATTTCGTTCCTTTTCATCCGAGGGCACAAACGGATGAGCATTAAAACTTCTGTCCATCTGTTCCTCGTAAAGTTCAGGCAACGTGACAGACACACGGTGAATATCGGATTTCACAAAACGTGTTGCGTTATCGTAAAACTCGCTGTCACGGCGGAGTGCGTCAAGTTTTTTTACATCTATACAAGCGGTCACAAATGAACCGTCACGCTCAAAGCGTTCATTTTCAGCAAGAATAGCACCGTACTCCGATATCATGCAAGCGCCCGAGAACACCAAATCAGTCGTACTTTCTCCCACACCTGCAGAAGAATACACATATCCGCAATAGCACTGTGCGCTAAACTGCTCTACAAGTGATTTTCTGAAATTATTCTTAGTTACTGTCTCGTCGGATGCGGAGAGGTTTACTATAATATTAGCCCCGCTCAAAGCCAAAACACTGCCGGGGGAAATCGGCATCCACATATCCTCACAGACTTCTACGCCTATCACGGCTCCGTTTTGAGCACAGAAAAGCATATCGCCGAACGGAACTTCCTCACCGCAAAGGCAGACACTTTTACAAACGGCAGTAAGACCTGACTCAAAATGCCGTTTTTCGTCATATTCATTATAATTGGGTAAAAAGCTCTTAGGCACAACGCCCAACAGCTTTCCCGACTGAAATACTACAGCGCAGTTATAAAGTCTTGAGCACGCACGCACAGGCATGCCGACTACGCACAAAGCAGCAATGTCAGCAGTTTTGAGAAGCAATTTTTTAAGCGCTTTTTCACAAGCCTCAATAAGCCTGTCCTGCGAAAAGAGGTCGCCGCACGAATAGCCTGATATACACAGCTCCGGCAGAGCTATCACTTGTGCTCCCGTCTGTGCAGCCTTTTCTATGACTTCAATCATCTTATCAACATTTTTATCGGGGTTGGCAACCGTCACACGTGGACTTACCGCTGCCGTCTTTACAAATCCGAAATTTAACATCAGCTTCACTTTCCTTTGCGAAGATATTCCAGATATACAGATATAGTATATACTATTTCACTGCTCAAATCAATTATTTTTAAGCGGAGGGTGTGCGTTATGGAATTTTTTGTTTCCGCTGTTAAATCGCTCAACGCCGTACTTTGGGGTCCGCCCATGCTTACGGGCTTTATCGGCACGGGACTTTTGATGAGTGTACGCTCGAAGTTTTTTCAAATAACTCACATGAAAAAGTGGATGAGTGAGACTCTCGGCGCAATATTTAAATCAAAAGCGACACGCAAAGCGGGAGAAAACTCAATCTCGCAATTTCAAGCTCTTTCAGCAGCTCTTGCCGCCTGTATAGGAACAGGAAACATAGTAGGTGTATCAACCGCCCTTTGTGCCGGCGGACCCGGCGCCGTATTCTGGATGCTGCTTTCCGCAACTCTCGGCATGATGACAGCCTGCGCCGAAAATATACTCGGCATAAAATACCGATACCGTGACGAAAAGGGTGAATGGATGGGCGGTGCCATGGTATATATGGAGCGTGGGTTGGGTTTTAAAAAAATCTCAAAGATTTTCTGTGTGCTTCTTGTAATATCCTCGCTCGGCATAGGCAACATGACTCAGGCAAACTCCATGTCGCAGGCACTGTCAGATTCCTTTTCTTTTAATCCCTACATAGTAGGTGCTATATCAGCCGTTCTGGTTTTTGCCGTTATAACAGGCGGTATAAAACGCATCGCCGCTGCTGCAGAAAAGCTTATTCCGGCAATGACGGTTATCTTCACGCTCGCCTGCGCTGCCGTTATTATAAAAAACTACCGTTCATTGCCCAACGTAATAGCTATGATTTTCAATGAGGCTTTTTCGCTCAAAGCTACCGCAGGAGGAGTTGCCGGATACGGTATTGTGAAAGCCGCCCGATACGGTATATCCCGTGGTGTTTTTTCAAACGAAGCGGGCCTTGGCAGCACAGCAATCATTCACGCAGCAGCAGAAACAGACTCGCCTGCCACTCAGGGCTATTGGGGAATATTAGAGGTATTCCTTGACACTGTAGTCATGTGCACCGTCACCGCCGTGACCATTCTTATTTCAGGAGTCTGGAGCCCCAACGGCACACTTAACGGCGTATCTCTGTCCGCTGCGGCTTTTGCCTCGGTTTTCGGAAAATCAGGTGAATTTTTCATCTGTATAAGCGTGTGTGTTTTCGCCTTTGCAACGCTAATAGGCTGGTCATACTACGGAAAGAGAGGGGTCGAATATCTGTTAGGCAGCCGTGCGGCTAAAGCATACAACGCCGTCTATGCAGCTGCCGTATTTTTAGGATGTGTTCTCGATTTAGAACTTGTGTGGGAATTGTCTGACCTTGCAAACGGACTTATGGCAATTCCAAACCTCATCTCTCTATGCTTGCTGTCAGGTGAAGCCATGAGATTACTCAAAGCCGATAATCCCTCATACAGGTTAAAACGCAATTGATTTAAAACTGTAAATAATGTATAATAAAAAAGGAATTAAAATCTGGAGCGTGAAAACATGGAGCAAAAGAGAGTCTGGCTCAAGGGTGATACTCACCTGCATACCACTAATACCGGTGGAGTTCTTACGCCAAAAAAGATGATAGAAAAATGTAAAAAACGAGGCCTTAACTTTATATTCATCACCGACCACAACTACAACGCAGTCGGTGACAGTTCGTATTATGACGGTGATTTTTTGATAATTCCGGGGGAAGAATACACCGGAAAAAATGGTCACATGAATGTCTGGGGCAGCAACTGTCCGCACTTGAGCAAAGAGCGTCCAACCGAATATGAACAGTACATACAAGTAGCAAAAGATGCACATGAGAACGGTTGCATGGTATCTGTCAATCACCCTTTTTGCAAAAGATTCGGTTGGCGTTTTGAGCTTGAAAATTTTCCCATGGACTCAGTAGAAGTCTGGAACGGTTCAATGGACATTGATAACATAACCGCTTTGGAATGGTGGCACAAACAACTGCTTAACGGCAGCAGACTACCCCTTGTCGGAGGCAGCGACTATCACCGTGATTACTTTATTACCGATTGGCTTGCAAATCCGACAACATATGTCTATGCAAAGTCTAATACAGAAAAGGATATTCTTTTTGCACTCCGTCACGGCAACTCATTTGTAACAAATTCTCCTACATCCACAAAGATTGTTCTTTCATGCGGCGAGTTTGTTATGGGTGATGAGGTCGAGCTAAGCGATGACACCGAGGTAACGCTAAACGTTGAGGAGCTAAAAAAGGGAATGCGTGTTCAGATTTTCAACAACGATGAGATTATTCATGAATACAAAGCAGAAAAAACAGGCAATTACACAGCTACCGTCAAAGATTTGAAAAAGGGGTTTGTCCGTGCACAGGTGCTTTACGATTACACAGGAATCATGCTGTTTATATATAAATTGGCAATAAGGCTTTGGCAACCACTTGATTCAAAGCTTCCTATTCCATCATTTGCATGGTGCATAACAAACCCTCTTTATCTTGTATAGATAAACGAGAGCATTGTGTGGCAAATATAATTGCCTTTAACAGAAAAACATATAATAAAAAAGGAATTAAAATCTGGAGCGTGAAAATATGGAGCAAAAGAGAATTTGGCTCAAGGGTGATACCCATCTGCATACCACTAACAGCGACGGTATCAGAACACCCGAACAGCTTATAGGAGACTGCAAGAAAAGAGGACTGGACTGGATAATCATTACCGACCACAACTACAACACCATCGGCGAAAAGTCATACATGGACGGAGAATTGCTGGTCATCCCCGGTGAAGAATATACAGGCGACAACGGCCACCTTAATATATGGGGAAGCAACTGCCCGCCCATTGACAAGGATAAACGCCCGACTGAATATGAGCAGTACACACTCCTTGCACAAAAAGCCCATGAAAACGGCTGCACGGTTTCCGTCAACCATCCGTTTTGTAAAAAATGCGGCTGGCATATGGAGCTTGAAGGCTTTCCGATGGACTCAGTCGAGGTCTGGAACTCCCCTCAGCATATCGATAACATGACCAATCTTGACTGGTGGCATAAACAGCTTTTAAAGGGCAGACGGCTTCCGCTTGTAGGCGGCAGCGACTATCACCGTGACTACTATGTGACAAAGCTTCTTGCAAGCCCGACTACATATGTCTATGCAAAATCCAACACCGAAGAAGATATTCTCACAGCTCTTCGCCGAGGCAACTCATTTGTAACCAACTCCCCAAAATCCACAAAAATCATTCTCTCCTGCGGTGATGCTGTAATGGGTGACGATGTTGAATTAACAGATGACACCGAAGTTACCCTTGCAGTCGAGGGTATGAAAAAAGGTATGTGGGTACAGATTTTCAACAACGACGAAATCATCTATGAGTACAAGGCGACTGCAAAAGGCAACCACACAGCTACTGTCGGCGACCTGAAAAAGGGCTTTGTACGTGCGCAGATTCTCTATGATTACACACCTATAATGAGGTTTGCCTATAAGCAAATAGTCAAGCTCTGGCAGCCGGCAGATGCGAAACTTCCTATTCCGTCATTTGCATGGTGCATGACAAATCCGCTCTATCTTGTATAATAACTTAAGGGACTATCCTATTGGGTAGTCCCTTAGCATTTGAAAAGGAAAGTATGAGGGGGCTATCCGTTTGGATAGCCCCCTCATGGGAGTAATTTAGAAGAAAATCAGTTGGGTTTTTTAATCTGATTGAGCTGTGCGTTAAGAGCAAGAAGCTGTTCTTTTGTGAACTTGATTCCTGCTGTGCTGAGCAGTCCTGTAAGTCTGAGAACTGTGAAACCGCCCATCATCTGCATCATGGCCTCGTTCATCTCGAAGCCCGCTGCCATGTCACTGCTTGCAGCAGCTCCCTGAAGCTTGCTCATAAGTCCTCCGAATACAGCCATACCCTCAGGACAAGAAACGATATCGCTCATCTTATCGTTGAGTGAGAAATAGCCCTCAGGAGCGGTGATATCAAACCAGTTGAGAATAGCACCCTTCTCCTTGAGTCTGTAGCTCTCATTAAATGTGTCAACCTTGCGGATAAAGCTCTCGTCCTTGCAGTCGCCCGCAACAGCAAGAAGCTTTGACTCTCCGTTATTGGGAACATCAAAATAGAAGAAATGCTCTGCGCTCTCTTTCTTACCAAGACTCTCGCCGTTGACGAAGAGTTCAACCTCAGGAAGATTTGAGTATACTGTAACCTTTGTCACATCCTCAACACGGTCAATATAGCGCTTGCCGCAGATGTGAACAAACGGGTCGTCTGAAAGCCATGCTTTATATGCATAGAAGGAATCCTTCTTATATTTACGGTCAAAGGTGATAAGTCCCTTGTGGTTCTGTCCGTTCTCGCCGCCCTCGTTTCTTGCGTCAGCGCCGAAGTCAAACATATTCCAGACATGAGTTGCCCAGATATAGGGTCTTGAATAGAGCTGTTTTATAAGCTCTTCGTGGTAATATGCCTGATACTCTTCAGTGTAGTCGCCCTGTATCGGATTTGAAGTATGCCAATCAAGGGCCTCACAGCCGTACTCACTCATACCGACAGGAATATTCGGATACTCCTTGTGGAAGTTGTCAAACCACGGGCCGTTCATGGAAGTATCTCCGCCGTACCAGCCGAAGTAGTGGTTATGGGAAACCACATCGGGAATCTGAATATACGGGTCATGGATATCGCACATAGAAACAACTGCAATAGTTGTAAGTCTTGTCTTATCCATCTCATGAACAAGGTCATTGAGAACTTTGTGGTTATCGATAAGGTCATCATCTGAGCCGCTCATGCTAATCTCGTTCGAAAGACCCCATACAACAATACTCGGATGGTTGTAGTTTTGAATGATAAGCTCTTTCATCTGTGAGATAGTATTCTCACGTGCTGTAGGCATGTGCTTTGAGATATATGGAATCTCAGCCCAGATAACAAGACCTTTCTCATCGCAAAGGTCATAGAAATACTGGTCATGCTGATAGTGAGCAAGACGAATCGTAGTAGCACCCATTTCGCATATAAGCTCCATATCCTCCTCGTGATGCTCGGGAAGAAGTGCATTGCCTATGCCCCATCTGTCCTGATGGCGGGACACGCCTCGAAGCGGATAGCTCTCCCCGTTAAGGAAGAAGCCCTGCTCAGGGTCAATTTTAAATGTGCGGCAACCGAATCTTGTGCTGATATTGTCAAGCACAGTATCACCGTCAACGAGCTGGGCACAAGCTGTATAAAGGTACGGGTCCTTCTTACCGTTCCAAAGGTGAACGTCCTTGATTTCAAGAACTACTTTTGTATCCTTAACATCACCTGTTGCCTGAGCGACAGTATTGCCGTCACGGTCAGCTATTGTATAAACAACCTTCTGACCGTCCTTTGCATTGGTGAGATAAACCTCAACCTCAACCTTTGCATCAGTACCCTCGATAGCAGGAGTAACTTTTATTCCGGGTCCTCCGTAATAGTCAAGGTCAAAGTGAGACTCGCTGACAGCAATGATATTTACATCACGGTAGAGTCCGCCGTAGAAAGTGAAGTCTGCCATCTGGGGATAAACTGTCTCATTCGGGCTGTTGTCAACAACTATTGCAATAACTGTATTGTCACCCATAGACTCGGTTATATCTACACGCCAGGTAGAATATCCGCCGTCGTGGTGTGCGAGCTTTTTACCGTTTACGTATGCATCAGCAGAAGAGTTCGCACCACGGATTTCAAGATAGTATTTATCCGCTGCAGGAATCTCC
Source organism: Clostridia bacterium (assembly GCA_017407995.1). Lineage (GTDB taxonomy): Bacteria > Bacillota > Clostridia > Oscillospirales > Acutalibacteraceae > CAG-177. The sequence continues at coordinate 75,215 of JAFQVM010000031.1, forward strand.
TCTTTATCGAGTTCCTTTACATAGCAGCAGGTGCCACGGTAATAGTCGTTGCCGCCATCCTGACCGTCGATGCCGTTCCATGAGTGCGGAACATTAACAAAGTTCCACTTCTCAGGAACAGATGCAGGAATTTCAGAAAAATCCTTTGAAAAAGCCCATTTTCTGTTGATGTTGATTATTCTTCTCATGAAAATTTCTCCTTGTTTAAAGCATATCCGGCAGAACAAGCTGCCGGATAGTAATATTTTAATTATTCAACAGTTGCTGTCTCAGCAGCGTGTCTTGCATCAAGTTCTTCAGTCATCTTTGCAAGAGTCTTCTTATCAAGATTATAAATGAATGTGATGCTGACAAACATCAGTACAGCGCTGAAGAGGTAAAGACCTGCAACGAGCCAGCACATATTGGCTGCGGTAGCTGCACTTTGTCCCTCTGTACCAAGCTCGGAAATATAACCGAGGGCACCCATTATAAGCAGCACGATAGACGGTCCAATGCCCTGTGCGAGCTTACGGAAGAATGAGTGGAGTGAATAAACAGTACCTTCCTCACGCTTGCCTGTTTTCCACTCGTTGTAATCGATAGCATCTGCCATAAGGGCCCAAGATACACAGGTGTAGACACCCAAACCAATACCGAAGATAGAAAGTGCAAGAATATAAACTACAAGAGCCAAATTCTTATTGGCAATCATGGGGAAAACCAACATAAGCAGACCGCCAGCCAATGACGCTACTGTACCTGCTGCTGCAGCTTCCTTCTTGCCCCACTTGTTAACAATTTTCTTAATAAACGGCATAAATATGAACATCGGCAAGAATCCGATTACTGAAACAAGACCCGAAAGGCTTGCCTTGCCAAAATAGATAGCAAACATAATAGATGTTGCTGTTGTTGCTGAGTTCATACCAAGGAACATAGCCATAGCAGCAAGGGTTGCACCGATAGCTGCACGGTTTTTAAAGAAGTTCGCAAAAGCTTTAAAGATGTTGAACTTCTCGCCCTCGTTTACTTTTACGGTATTATCAGGAACACGGATAGTAATTTTCTTAATCATAAACATAAAAGCGATAAATCCAAGCACACCCATTATAAGAGCCACCCAGAAAACACGCTCACCAAGCAAAGTTTCAACCTGGACGCCTGTTTCAGGGTTAATTACGGGGTTACCCTGGGCATCGACTTCCTTGTGCCAGATAAGCATGGGAAGGATAACCATGGGAATCATGTTTCCGAACATGGAACCGACTGAACGCCATGTTGAAAGCTGTGCTCTCTCACCGCTGTCCTCAGTTATCAGAGACAGCATTGAGCCGTAAGGAACGTTTGCTACTGTATAGCAAGCATCCCAAATGACGTAACCTGAGATAAAGATGATGGTCTTAATGATGAGGCTGGCATTGGGTACGGGAATGAAGCAGAGTGAACCTGCAACTAGCAGACCAATAGCACCAATTAAAATGTAAGTCTTAAACTTACCCATCTTGTATGTTCTTCTGTCAGAGTCGATGATGCTGCCGATAAGCGGGTCATTAATTGCATCCCATATCTGCACAATAAGAAGCAGCAAGGAAAGATATTTTGTTTCCAGCATCATAAACGCAAGCCAGAATGTCTGGATAGTACCTTTGAGCGAAAAACTCATGTTACAACCAAAGTCGCCGGCTGCGTATGCAACTTTGTCAATCATACCAAACTTGGGATAACCGTTTGCATCCAACGTTTTCGTTTTCTTCATAAATTTCCCTCAACTTTCATAAATTTGACTGTTTGAGCGGATTTTCTTTGTTCGATTTGACGAACACATCCAAGGATATTCTAAATGAAATTCAGTTATTTTGTTAGGATTATTTTTGTTTATTTAAGTATTTTTTTTGCTACATCTTGAAATTGTCTAAAAATTGTACGATAATTTATACAGAGACTGGGATAAACTAATCAAAAGGGAGGTTTTTACAATGTTTTACGAGTCAGAATTATCCTTTTTTTGCAAAATTCTCAACAATATGCACATAGATACCTGCCTTGTAAACTCCAAAGATTCTCTGCCTAACAGTATCGACCGGGGGCTAAGAACATTCCTCAATATGGAAGACAGCTATAAAAACCTTTTTTCTACTCTGTGGCGAAAAGTAGAGCCCAACACTATCTATCGGCTAAGAGACCCGTTTTTCTGCAGCTACGTCTTTATGCTCCTGCCCAATACCTCTACCGACACCGTCCTTGTTGCAGGACCGTATTTGAGCACAGAGATTACTCACCAAATGCTCATGGAAGCTGTCGAAAAATACGCTATACCACCTCAAGTGTTTTCACAGATAGAAAAGTACTACGGCAATCTGCCTGTAATTAAAGACGATGCCCAGCTTATACCCATATACAACAGCTTCGGCGAGGCTATTTGGGGCAGCATGGAAAAATTTTCCGTAAAAACAACGATTCAGCCGGTTTTGGAGGAAACATCTCCTGACATAATGCGCACTCTCGCCAACAAAGCCGACGACCCCCTGCTTGCTATACAGATGCTCGAAAAAAGGTATGAAGCAGAGCGCAATCTCATGCAAGCGGTATCACAGGGCATGACACACAAGGCTGAACAGATATTCAGCAACACCTCAAATCTGAATCTTGAAAACAGAGTAAACGACCCCATACGCAACATTAAAAACTACATGATAATCATGAATACGCTTCTTCGCAAGGCTGCTGAGTATGGTTCGGTGCATCCTTTTTACATCGACAAGGTGTCCTCTGATTTTGCAAGAAAAATCGAAATGCTTTCATCGTCCGATGAGCTTGCAAGCATACAGCGTGACATGATTCACAAATACTGCCGACTTGTCAAGAGGCACTCCATGAAAAAGTACTCTCTGCTGGTGCAAAAGGTTCTCACAATGATAGATTCCGACCTTACTGCCGACCTGAGCCTCAGCCGTCAGGCGGAGCTGCTCAACGTAAACGCAAGCTATCTTTCAGCTCTGTTCAAAAAAGAAACCGGCCAGACCCTGACCGAATACGTGACAAAGAAACGAGTTGAGCACGCCGGATTTCTTTTAAAAACCACAAATCTTCAGATTCAAACCATAGCTCAGCACTGCGGAATATATGACGTAAACTATTTTACCAAAATGTTTAAAAAATATTCCGGCAAAACCCCCAAGGAATATCGTGGAGAGTCGGTTAAATATTGATTAAAAAACTTGTCCTCAATCAAGGGACAAGTTTTTTAATTAATAAAGTTTTTATTAAATCAAGTGACAAATAAGAAAAATATGCTATAATAACAATAATTTTCCAGCAACTTTTTAAAGGCAGCGGCCCAAATAACAGTGTCCTTAAAAAAAGAAAGCTATCAATGAAAGTTTTGTAGGAGGAACGATATGAAAACCAAAAATTTTTTTATTAAGATGCTCTCATTAGTGATTGCTCTTGTGATAGTTGCATCTGTCGCACCGCTGAGTGCATTTGCGGCAGACCAGGACGAAGCATTAGCAGATGGACATGCACTTGTTCTTACAAGTGAACATCTTTCTGTTACCAGAAGAAGAACAATTCAGATGACAGCTTCCGTTACCAACGTTGAAACTCAGCCTAAAATAACTTGGAGTTCTTCAGATGAAAGAATCGCAACCGTTGATGAAAACGGAAAGGTCAGAGGCATAGAGCCAGGCAGAGCAATAATTTTCGCAACGGCAGTTGTTGACGGGGAAACTTTAAGCGGCGAATTCGCCATAACTGTTGTTAAAAGAAACAGCTTTTTAAAGAACTTCCTTGAAAAGCGTCAGGTTCTCAGTTATAAATACAGCTACGTTGACGATTATTATTACACCAACGATAAAGCTGCTTGGCAGCATAATTTCGGTTTCGGAAAAGTTTACGATTTCTTTTCACCTTATATCTTGTTAGAATACGACTATATCCGTATTTTCTTCACATACGATGACAAGGACTGGATGCTCCAGATGTGGAAAGGTCAGTACGGAATGGTTTTCTATGGCGGCGAAATCGGCATATACAACAGGCCTCATTCCGATAAAGGCGTCAGCTTTTGGACTATGTTCGCTTGTCCCGAAGAAGAAGACTGGCTTAAGATGGAGATGACTCTCTGGCACCAGAAACTTGATGGCAGATGGAACCGTGAATTCACCAGAGACTACGATTATTACTGGTGGTGCACAGGCTTTAAAAACGGTCACCTCAGACAGGAAGAACCTGCTGATGAACTTCGTTTGACAGGCAGAATAACTTTCAAAGATGATGAAATGGCAAAGCTTGTTGCTGACGGATTTGCTGAATGCGGCTTTAAAAGCGGTATCAGCAAAGACGGATTAGGACTCGATGAAATCTATGTGGACGGCAGCGATATCTATTTCTGCTGGCAGAATATATCGGAAGCAGAAAGCACAATGGCTATAAAAGTTGGCGCCGGATTCCTTGCCGCCTTACCGTTACTGCCACTCTTACCGATTATCCTTCCCTTCGTCGGAGCATTTTCAATGTTAATTTCTCTTGTTAACCTTATTCTGTAATATGATTTATCCCACAGGAGTTATCCTGTGGGATATTTAATATATAACAAAAAGCCTTGTCCGCATTTTGGACAAGGTTTTTTTGATTTCCTCTTAACGAGGTATAGCTTTTGTTAATCCAAAAAGCTTTTTAAAAAATGCAACTAATCTGTGAAAGAATCCTGCTTTAGCAGTCATCTTTTGGGTTGCTGTCTCGCCTATTTGATTTCCCTTGGAATCAACAACCGTGATTGTAAAAGTTGTTTCACCACTCGATTTCGCTGTTATCGTGCAAGTCTTTCCATCCTCTGAAACAACATATTCAAAATTATTATTACTCGCCTTCCATTCAATTGTTACACCAGCAGGAAGATTTCCTATGTTTATCTGAAGCGCTATGCTGTCACCGTAATTTACCGTTGTTCGGTCAGGTTCAATAATAGTAATTTCGCCTATCGATAAGACATCAACACTACAAGAAGCAAGACATTCACCATTAGATGAAACAACAGTTACGGTGGCCGAACCTTGCGATACTGCTTTTATATTACCGTTAGAGTCAATTATTGCTACATTATTGTTATTCGACCGCATAATCATAGGCATTCCGCTTGAGAGAACGGGATTTGTGGTCACCGCTATAGTCGCACTTTCACCTTCAGTAAGGCTGAGTTCTGATGCACTTAAAGTAACCGTTATAAGCTCATAAGGGATATTATTTTCAACAGCGTAATTATATGCATATGAATTGAGATAGCAGACAATCGTTACGTCAGAACCGTCAAAAGCATCTTTACCGATAGTTGTTGCTGTATAAGGAATAATAACTTTATTTAGATTTGCACAGTTGGCAAATGCCATATCATTTATCTGTGAAACGCAATAAGGAATCTCTACTGTTTCGATAACCTCGTTGTCCTTAAACGCTCCATAGCCTACAGTAGATATTTCAGACGGCAGAACAATGTTAGCCGCATTACCGCTGTAGTTATATAAAACTCTGTTCTTAACTTCGAACACCGTTCCGTTTGCTGAATCGGTCAATGCCACAGCCATTCCATTTCTGACAGCGTAATCATTTGCATAGGAACCGGCTTTACAATGGATTACTGCGTTGTGGCACTCTGAAAAAGCAGAGTTATCTATATTAATAACAGTATCAGGGAGATAAATATTTTTGAGGTTAGTACAGCCGTTAAAAGCGTACGCAGGAATATTTTTAACTTCTTCACCTATATAAAGGGATTCCACTGCACTGCAACCACTAAAGCATGTACCATCTTTAAAAGCGCAGTTAATAGCATTGTAATAGATTTGAGCAAGTGATGAACAATTACTAAAAGCATATTCGTCTATTTTCTCAATATTTTCTGGAATGGTTATTTCTGTAAGGCTTGTACAGTTATAAAATGTGTCTTCACCTATGTTTCTAATATTTTCAGGTAGTATTATTTCAGATAGATTGATGCAACCAGAAAATGCAGATCGGCCTATACTCTCAACATTGTTAGGAATTATTATTTCAGAAAGACTACTACAACCACTAAAAGTTCCTGCATTTATTTGCCTAACACTCTCGGGTATATGTATATATTCTAAAGCGCTGCATCCTGAAAACGCACGTTCGCCTACAACCTCAAGGTTGCTATCCCCATATATAGTTAAAAATTTTAATGAGTGGCAGTCATAAAACGCATAAGCATCAATTTCTGTAACGCCAACAGGAACATCAATATCTTCTAAGGAAATACACTCATAAAATGCTTCTTTCCCTATTTTTTTTAGGTTGCTATTCCAGTTCATATTTACCGTTGTTAATGACCTGCACCTTGAAAACGCTCTGTCCGGTATGGTTTCTACATTATGCCCAATACTTACCACAGAAAGATTATAACAACATCCAAAAACTCCGTTGCTTTCTACATCCCCTTCAAACGCTGTACAATTCGTCGCATTAAAAGAAACTTTCTCAAGATTGACACAACCATAAAAAGCATTTCTTCCTATTCTCGTAACATTTTCTGGAATTATTATAGTTGTAAGTTTAGCACACTCATAAAACGCATTAGAATCAATTTCTGTAACACTGTTAGGTATAGCAATACTTTCCAAAGAAATGCACCAACAAAAAGCACCTTCTTCTATTTTTTTCAGTTTGCTTTCCGCACCGATATTTACCGTTGTTAATGTCTCACAGTTAATAAAAAGTCTATATGGTATTGTTTCCACATTGTCGCCAATATTTACGAACTTAAGATTAGGACAGTTATAAAAAGTCCCATTAGAAGAGCTTGTATTGATACAATTTGTTGCATTAAAATTAACTGTTAGAAGATTTTCACAGTTGCAAAAAGCGCTATTTCCAATTCTTGTAACACTTTCAGGAATTGTTATTTCTGTAATTGTCGAACAATCTAAAAACGCACTACCAGCTATAGTTAAAGTTCCGTCTTTTATTTTATAAGTAGTTGATATCTCATTATCCTTCACACCAACCAAGTGCTTTCCTATATAAAGCACACCGTTTTCCCAATTTTCTAACTTGTTGTAATATTTAGTATTATAAAACGCATTGCTCCCAATCCCTATGTTATCTGGAAGGTTTATATTTTCAAGCTTAACACAGCCATAAAAAGCCTGCCAGTCAATAACAAGCACACTATTAGGAATAGTTATACTTGTTATATTTACAAAATCAGCAAAAGCTCTGTACGTAATTGTTGTCAAGCCCTCTTGTATAACAATACTTTCTACAAAATTTTTTAGGGTGCTATTAAAAACCACATCATAATCCATATAACCCGTTCCACTTATAGTAAGCTCACGAGTTTCAACGTCAAGATTCCATGTGAGGTTTTCTCCACACTTACCGCTTGTTGTGCTTGGTACATCCGGTGTAGTTGTATCTTCATCTGCCGCCTCAGTGGTATCTTGGAATGTGTAATCCCCTTCTGTCGTCTCTTCTACCGCCTCTGTAGTATAGGGATATGTATAGTCACCCTCTGGTGCAGCCTCAGCAGTATAGTCTCCCTCTGTTGTTTCCTCTTCTACGATTGTCGTTGCTTCCTGTGCGAAAGTTGCAACAAGTCCATTGTTGAAACTAGAAACAAAGATAACAGCAAAAGCCAACAACGCTATTATTGCAAATAAACTCCTCGGAACTTTTCTCACTGAAAACACGTCCTTTTTTTAAATCTCATATTTCCATTATAGATATTAGCGATTCTTTAGTCAAGTAAAATGTTTTAATAAAATAAAGCGCATAACAAAAAACCTTGTCCGCATTTGGACAAGGTTTTTTTGATTTAACTTTTAATCTAATTATTTCATAGCCTCTTCAACTGCAACAGCGCATGCAACAGTAGCACCGACCATGGGGTTGTTACCCATACCGATAAGACCCATCATCTCAACGTGTGCGGGAACTGATGAAGAACCTGCGAACTGAGCGTCTGAGTGCATACGGCCCATTGTATCTGTCATACCGTAGCTTGCAGGGCCAGCTGCCATGTTGTCCGGATGGAGTGTACGTCCTGTGCCGCCGCCGGAAGCAACTGAGAAGTAGTTCACGCCGTTTTCAACACACCATTTCTTGTATGTGCCTGCAACGGGATGCTGGAAGCGAGTGGGGTTGGTGGAGTTACCTGTGATGGAAACACCAACATTCTCAAGCTTCATGATTGCAACGCCCTCAGGAACATTGTCAGAGCCGTAGCACTTAACATCTGCTCTGGGACCGTTTGAATATGCCTTCTGCTCTGTAACTGTTACGGTCTCTGAATAGGGGTCGAACTCAGTCTTGCAGTAGGTGAAACCGTTGATACGGGAGATAATCATAGCAGCGTCTTTACCAAGACCGTTGAGGATAACTCTAAGGGGCTTGGTTCTGACTTTATTTGCGTTAAGAGCGATTTTGATAGCGCCCTCAGCAGCAGCAAAACTCTCGTGACCTGCAAGGAAGCAGAAGCACTCTGTCTCGTCAGAAAGAAGCATCTTACCAAGGTTACCGTGACCAAGACCAACCTTACGGTTTTCAGCAACAGAACCGGGGATGCAGAAAGACTGGAGACCGATACCGATTGCTGCAGCAGCATCAGCAGCTTTAACGCAGCCCTTCTTGATAGCAATAGCACAACCTACTGTGTAAGCCCAAACAGCGTTTTCAAAGCAGATGGGCTGAGTCTCTCTAACGATTTTATCGCAGTCAATACCCTTTGCAAGGCAAATTTCCTTACATACTTCAACGGAGTTAATACCGTATTCCTTTAAAGTAGCGTTGATTTTCTCAATACGTCTTTCGTAACTTTCAAATAATGCCATAGTTGGGTACCTCCTTACTCTTTACGCGGGTCGATGTACTTATACGCACC
>JAFQVM010000005.1 GCA_017407995.1 Clostridia bacterium
CAGAAAAAGAGCCGCTTAAAATTTGGGGTGAAATCAAGGACGGCGAAATCGTTTCTGCAGACAGCCCGAACTTTACAGCTCAGTGCTTGAGAGTTCCTGTTTCAGACGGACACATGGCCGCTGTTTTTGTAAGATTTGAAAACAAGCCTTCAAAAGAAGAAATTATAAACATCTGGAAAGAATTCAACGGTTTCCCTCAGCAGGCAGAGCTTCCCAGTGCCCCCAAACAGTTCCTCAATTACTTTGAAGAGGATAATATGCCTCAGACAAAACTTCAGCGCGACCTTGAGGGCGGTATGGCTGTTTCAATCGGACGTCTGCGCGAGGATACCCAATTTGATTACAAATTTGTTTGCCTTTCACACAACACCCTCAGGGGTGCCGCAGGCGGTGCAGTCTTGATGGCAGAGTTGCTTTGCGAACAGGGCTACATGGACAGATAAAATTTAAAACCAATTTCCCGGAGGTTATAAAAAATGAAAAAGGTTTTGTTTACCGGTGCAGGTGTTGCAATAGTAACACCATTTAAAGAGGACGGAAGCATCAACTACGAGATGCTCGAAAATCTTATAGACGATCAGATCGAAAATTCTACAGACGCTATTGTAATATGCGGGACTACGGGTGAAAGCCCGACGCTTGACCACGAGGAGCATTCAGAAGCTATCCGCCGTTGCGTTGAGCACGTTGCAGGCAGAGTTCCCGTTATTGCGGGCACAGGCAGCAACGATACGGCCTACGCAGTCAAGCTCTCCAACGAGGCGGAAAAAGCCGGAGCTGACGGTCTGCTTATGGTTACTCCCTACTACAATAAAACTTCTCAGGCAGGTCTTATTGAGCACTTTAACTTCGTTGCTGACAGAGTAAGCGCTCCGATTATCCTCTACAATGTTCCAAGCAGAACAGGCGTTAACATAAAGCCTGAAACATATCTTGAGCTTTCAAAGCACGAGAGAATAGTTGCTGTTAAAGAAGCAAATGGAGATATATCTTCTGTTGCTCAGACACGTATGCTCTGCGGCGATGACCTCACCGTATATACCGGTAATGATGACCAGATTACAGCTTTCATGTCCCTTGGCGGAAAAGGTGTTATCTCTGTTCTTTCAAACATAGTTCCTAAAGTTGCTCACGACATAGTTTACAAATACCTTGAAGGCGACGCTAAGGGCAGCGCAGACTTGCAGCTTGAATATCTCGACCTTTGCAACAACCTCTTCTCAGATGTCAACCCCATACCCGTTAAGGAAGCTATGAACATGATGGGTATAAACGTCGGTCCGTGCCGTCTGCCCCTGACAAAGATGAACCCCGCAGCAAAAGAGCAGCTCAGAGCTTGCCTTGTTGCTCACGGACTTATAAAATAATTCTTTTTAAAAGTTTGAAAGGAATTTTAAAATGACTGATATTCTACTCAGCGGATGCTACGGCAAAATGGGTCGTGCAATCACTTCATATATCGCAGGCTGTGATGACATCAGAATATCTGCAGGTCTTGATATAGCTGAAGGTAACGGTGATTTTCCTGTTTTCGTTTCACCGTTTAGCTTTGACGGCAAAGTAGACGCTATAATAGATTTCTCGTCCCCTGCCGCATTGCCCGGTCTTCTTGAATACGCAGTTGACCACAAGATTCCTGCTGTTATTGCAACCACCGGACTTGATGATGCTCATATCGAACTCATTCACAAAGCCTCAAAGAGTATCCCCGTATTTTTTACGGCAAACATGTCACTTGGCGTAAATCTTGTTTGTGAATTAGCTAAAATCGCCGCAAAAATTTTGGGAAATTCCTATGATATCGAAATTATTGAGGCTCATCACAATCAAAAAGTAGATGCTCCGAGCGGTACTGCGTTAATGATTGCAGATGCCATATCGAGCGAACTTGAGCACCGTCCCAACTATGAATATAACAGACAGGCAAAACGTGAAAAGCGCACAAAAAACGAGATTGGTATTCATGCTATCAGAGGCGGAACAATTGTCGGTGAGCATGAGATAATCTTTGCAGGATATAATGAGGTTATCAAGATTAGCCACTCGGCTGCAAGCAAAGAACTTTTCGCAGCAGGTGCTGTAAATGCCGCTGTGTTCATTAAAGATAAAAAGCCCGGTCTCTACTCAATGAGCGACATTGTTTCAGCATAATTTTACTGTATAAAGAAAGGATGCGGATAAAATGAAAGTTATTGATTCCATAACCGTCAATGAGGACGTAACTCTTATCTCTTTGAGCGACTCCCCCGCCGATATAAACCTTATCGCAGGAATTTTCGACAGCATTGCCAAAGCAGGAATTGACGTCGACATGATTTCTCAGTTTCCGCCAAACGGAACTCACTCCGGTCTTTCTTTCACAGTGAGCGACGACGATTTCGGCGGAATTCTTGAAATTGCAACAAAGCTTCGTGGAATGAACCCCGATATCAAAATCAGCGTAAGCTCCGGCAACTGTAAGATATCTGTTTTTGGGCTTGATATGAAAGGTCAGCCCGGTGTTGCGGCAAAGGTTTTTGCCGCTGCCGCAAGTGTAGGCTGTGACATCAGAATGATTACAACCTCTGAAACAGATATATCGCTGCTCGTTGTTAAGCCCGATGTTGACGCTACAGTAAATGCTATTAAAAAGGCTTTTGAAGAGTAAAAAATCAACCACCATGTTTTTGTAAACATGGTGGTTTTCTCATTAAAAAATCGGTGTTATTAAATTCAATAAATTTAAAACTATACAAACAGAACCGATTAAAATCAATAAACTTTCAAGGAATTTTAAAATATTGATTTTTATTATGCGCTTTTTTCTGTACTGCTTCAAAGCCTCATAATCTTCCGATGTCATAACCCTTGTCAAATGCACAGAATATTTGGTTTCAGCAAAAAATGCATATGCTTGTGTTTGAAAGCCGTCGCCTTTATGAAACTTTGGATTCCTTTTTTCCAGAAATGCTCCGTCATCCCATTTAATTCGCCTTGCTCTGCTGTTACTATGCTCTGTCAGAACAATACATCTTAAATCATCCTTGGCTTTTTTAATAGGTTTGAAAACCAAAATAAAACCGATTAAAATTTTAGAGACCAAAAATCCCGATTGATACATGTCTGTTAAATAGTCTTCCAATTCATCAATTCTATACAGAGCAAACGGAAAAATTTTAATCAACAACTTCTCTTTTTCCATTCAGATTTTCCCCTGTTATATTTTCAAGAACTCTCTAAAATCGGTAATATACTTTGCTGCAGCTTCCTCATTATTACTTTCAGCAAAAATACGAAGCAGCGGTTCTGTACCAGAGAAACGGCAAATTACAAAGCTGTCATCTTTAAAGTAAACCTTACAGCCATCCTCATAGTTTACACGCTCAACTTCCTGTGAAAACACAGGAAGTTTTTTGTCTTCCATAAGAATTTTCATAATTGTATCTTTATATTCGGGAGCAAAACGCAAGTTGTCTTCAACCATAACAAAATGTCCGAACTCGCTTTCAAGCTCATCCATAATCTCTGTTGGAGATTTGCCTGTTACGCTAACCATCTCCGCAAAAAGTGAAGCTGCATAAACGGAGTCTTTACCGTGGATATGTCCCCTGACCGTCAAACCGCCTGATGATTCGCCGCCTAAAACTGCGTTGACCTCATCTATTTTTGAGGATATGTATTTAAATCCAACAGGAACTTCGTAGCACTTTTCTCCAAAGCTCTCTGCTATCTTATCAAGCATATGTGTTGTTGCAAGGTTTCGCACAACAGGACCTGTCCAGCCCTTGTATTTAACAAGATAGTAGTAAAGCATACAGAGAATCTCGTTTGCATTTATATATCTGCCGTTCTTGTCGATAATTCCAAGTCGGTCGCCGTCACCGTCCATGGCGATACCCAAATCGTATTCACCTTTTATAACAGTGTCACTTAACAATCTGAGAGTATGCTCTGTCGGAGCAGGCATCATGCCGCCGAAATACGCATCTTTATTAAGATTCATTGTATCGATAGTGCAGCGTGCCGTATGGAAAATAACCTGGAGAGGATATGCACCTGAGCCGTGCATTGTATCAAAAAGAACTCTTAAACCTCTGTCACGCAGAGCCTGCATATCAAGCAAATTGATAATATCGTCAAGGAATCTGTTAAAGGGATTGTGAAGATAGAGAATCTTTCGCTCATCAACAGCTTCCTCAAAATCGCAGTACTCAACTTCATCAATCTCTGCAATCAGCTCTTCAACACGCTGTGTTACCTCTAACGGTGCATCTCTTCCCTCATCAACTATCAATTTTATTCCATTGTAATTTGAAGGGTTATGGCTTGCGGTGATTTCAATACCAAAATGCAAATCACAATCCTTAACTGTATGCATTATAAGCGGTGTAGGTGCTGAACGGTTCAAAAACCACACCTCTATACCACCCTTAGCGAGGGTTTCTGCCACCCATTTAGCAGCGTTAACTGACAGAAAGCGTCTATCATAACCTATAATTATCGGCTTTTCTGTTTTTCCCTGTTCACGTGCCAAAGCTAAAATTCCTGCTGCCACATGGCGAATGTTCTCACAAATGAAATCCTCACCTATAACAGCTCTCCAACCGCCTGTTCCGAATTTAATCATTTTTCTTCCTCCGAGAATTTATTTTTAGTCTTCTGTCATTTTTAACAAATCATCCTGTGTTATGATTGGTATTCCGAGGTCCTGTGCTTTTTTAAGCTTGCTGCCTGCCTCCTCACCTGCCACAACATAAGAGGTTTTCTTTGACACCGATGATGATGCTTTTCCGCCAAGGTCTTCAATTATTTTTGTCGCTTCGCTGCGTGACAGCGTAGGCAACGTACCTGTGAGCACAAAAGTAAGACCTGCAAATTTTGCGTCTGCCTTTCTTTCGTTTAAGTTCTTCATATTGACCCCTGCTGTTCTAAGTCTCTCTATAAGGTCAAGGGTCTGTGGCATAGCAAAGAACTGCGCTGCACTTTTTGCCATTATATCGCCGAAGCCGTCAATCTGAGCTATGCTCTGTTCATCGGCATTTATAATTGAGTCCATATCTCCGAACTGCTGAGCAAGAAGTTTTCCCGCCTTCTGTCCTATATGGCGGATTCCAAGAGCAAACAACAAACGTGCCAAATCATTCTGTTTTGACTTTTCAATAGCCTCAACCAGATTGTTTGCCGACTTCTCCTTATGTCCCTCAAGCTGCATTATCTGCTGTGCTGTTATATCATATATATCAGCAATGTTACTGATAAGTCCGCAGGACACAAACTTTTCTGCAAGCGCCTCACCTAATCCCTCAATATCCATAGCATCACGGGAACAAAAATGAATAATGTTTCGAAGAAGCTGTGAAGGACACTCGGGATTTACACAGCGTACAGCCGCCTCATCCTCTTCACGCACAACCTGAGCACCACAAGACGGACACTCTGTCGGCAGCTTGTACGGCTCTGATTCGCCGCAATGTTCAATAACCTTAACTACTTCGGGAATAATGTCTCCTGCTTTACGGATAACTACATTATCGCCTATTCTTATATCTTTTTCACTTATGAAATCCTGATTGTGGAGCGTTGCTCGGCTGACCGTTGACCCTGCAACAAGCACGGGTTCAAGTATGGCAGTAGGAGTAAGAACTCCTGTACGTCCTACATTGACTTCAATATCCAAAAGCTTTGTTATTTTTTCCTCAGGCGGATACTTGAAAGCTACAGCCCATTTGGGGAACTTTGATGTGCTGCCGAGAACACTGCGCTGTTCAAAATCATCAACCTTGATAACAGCACCGTCGATATCAAACTCCAAACCCGAACGCATCTCGCCTATTCGGCGAAGTTCCGCAAGTACATCTTCTACATTATCAAACTTATTATAAAAAGGAACTGTTTTAAAGCCCTGTTCTTTCAAAAAATCAAGAGACTGTTTATGGGAAGCAAGTTCTACGCCCTCAGCCTGCTGAACATTGAAAACAAAGATATCCAAGCCTCGGCTTGCTGTTATTTTGGGGTCTTTTTGTCTTAATGACCCTGCTGCGGCGTTGCGAGGATTTTTAAAAGGTTTTTCGCCTCTCAACTCCTGTCCGCTTACAAGCTTTGCAAAGACAGACTTCGGCATATATACCTCGCCTCTGACCTCAAGGAAAGGTACAGCGGTGTTAAGTTTCAACGGAATGGAGCGCACAGTACGTAAATTAGCGGTTACATCTTCACCGACATCACCATCGCCACGTGTAGAACCCCTTGTAAAAACGCCGTCAACATATTCAAGCGAAACTGAAAGTCCGTCTATCTTGGGTTCAACTACATAAACCGCATCGGGCTGAGCATCCTTAACACGGCGGTCAAAAGCCTCAATCTCATCAAAGCTGAAAGCATCCTGTAAGCTCTCCATACGCACACGGTGTTCTACCTTTTCAAACAAACCGTCTGCACTGCCACCGACACGCATAGTCGGTGAATCAGGTGTCACAAGCTCCGGAAATGTCTCCTCTATCGCTTTGAGCTCACGCATGAGCATATCATATTCATAATCGTCGATTTCAGGAGCATCCTCAACATAATATTTATTGCTGTGATAGTTAAGCTCCCTGCGAAGCTGTTCAGCTCGCTGTCTGCTGCTTTCAATGTCGGGCATTGTTAAACATCCTTTCAAAAGCGCTTATATAGCCATTATATCACAAATACATATACAGAAACAATAAAAGAGTGCTATTTTGAGTGCTATTTTTGCGGAATTTCTTGCGGAGAAGTTATCTGTGCCATAACATTCGGCACCTCTCCGACAATTATGGTTTCAGCCACACAATATTCGCTTCTAAGCTCCGTAAAACTTTCGTTGCCTGCAAGAAAGATATATACCTTTGTCGTGACCGTCAACATGATTCGATGCTGGGTCTGATTTATACCCGCCGATATAAAAGAGTTCGCAAAATCAGCCTTTGAACTGCCTGTCATCTGCACATCAACAGAAATATTGGGTCCCATACCCGCAAGCAAATCTATACCGCTGACCGTACCAAACGGTATACTTATTTTTCCGCTGTTGTTTTGGGCTATCCTTTCATCTACAGCAAGAGCGATGCTCGCTTTCAACTTATTAATTTTAGCAGAGTTTGTCTGTATAGACGTAATATTTCCCGAATCGTCTGTTGTTATATCCACAAGCGACTCATAACTGACATCATCTTGCGACAGCAAATTATTAATGCAGTTATCCACCGTTGAAACTGCTATATTCTGTGCTCTTGTCTGTGCAACCGTATGTATAGCAGGGCGAAAACGTGCATCAAGCAACAGGACAAAAATCGAACAGATAATCATAACACATACAAATTTAAAAATTATACCCTTGCCTGAATGACGACCGAAACTGTTTCTTCTGAAAAATCTGCTTTTTCGTATCCTGTGCATAAAAACACCCCCACATAAAAATATATGCAGGGGTTGTTAATAATGAGCATGGTCAGAGTGGCGAGATTAAAGAATATCTTCTACAAAGTATGCATTTGTATTGGCACGCAAGCCGTGTTCATCCTCAATCTGTATACGGATAAATTTATCATCGGGGTCTACGGTAAAATCTGCACTGGATATTGTTTCGCCTTTTCTTGCTCTGCATATCTCAGAACGGCGGCCGACATTGGTGAGAGTTATTCTTCTTGCAGGTGAACACTCAAGATGAACCTTGCCGTCCTCAATATAAAGCTCCTTTATTTCAGGGCCCATTGAAGCATAGAAATTACCCTTCTCAAGAGCCTCGATAACCGTTCTGTAATCAAGTGACTCCGCTTTCACCCAGATAAATCCGCCGAAAGAGTCGTTGAGCGGATGTCCTAACTCATAGTTGTCATGATTATCGTCAGTAGCAACACAGAAAAGTCTGTTGCCGGCTCTGAGCAAGCTGTCATAAGGGACTTCCTGGTTGCCGTCTATACCGTCTATATATGCGCTGAAATTGAAAACCTCTGTTGCAAAAAGCCCTTTGAGCTTACCGTAATCATCAAGTGTCTGAAGTGACCAGTTGGGATGATTGTAGCAAACAAGGAAGCCCGCTTTATTCATGCGGTCTATGTATTCGTTGATTCCGTCAATATCGTTATACTCGGGCAGAGGAAGAACTACATCCTTTGTGCCTGATGGGTCTTTATCATAGCAGTTGAAATGATAACAGCGTCGGATTCTGCTGTCTTTAACAGCCCAATCGCTGATATCTTCCTCATATGAATTTATAGCAAGAAATTTCTCATCGCTTAGGTCATTATGCGGCACATACTTGCTATGGTCTGTATAAGCTATTATCGAATAGCCCTCTTTCATATATGCCTCTTTAAGCTCCTCGACTGTCATCTTACCGTCTGAAATGGTTGAGTGACAATGAAGATTAGCCTTATAAAAGTTTCCTTCATGAGGTATAAGATATTTTTTCATTTGCTTTATCCTTTCTTGATGCAATTTTTTCAAATACAGTTTAAGTCTTTAAATATACAAAGTCAACAGAAAAATACCCTGCGAATACCTCGCAGGGTTGTTCCTTATTTATAATGCTTTTCAATTACCTCTCTTACATAATCAGGACGGTCGGTTATCAAACCGTCAACACCTTTCTCAATAAGGGCAAGAATATCCTGTTCTTCATTAACAGTCCACGCATTGACTGTCATTCCTTTTTTGTGGGCTTTATCAATAGTCCTTTTGCTGATAAAGCCCTTATGAGGATGAAGAGCATCACATTTTATACTTTTAGCAAGCGTAAAAGAGAAAAATCCCCATATCATAAGCATACTCGCATACGTAGGATAAAGGTATGCAGTTTTGCAATTCGGGTCTACTCGCTTAGCCTCTTTTAACATTTTATAATCAAAACTGGAGATAAGCAATTTATCAAAAACTCCATGTCGTTTTGCCGCATCGATAGTTTTACTAACAAGTTCTTCTCTCTCATTCTTGTTAGGCTTTATCTCAACATTGATAATCTTGATACACTCAGCCTTCTCCATGCACTCAAGATATTCTTCAAGAGTCGGTAACGGGGTACCCTCAAACTCACTGCTGAATTTTTTGCCGAAATCGAGTTTACGGATATCTTCAAAATTGTAGTCAACTATCTTGCCAGTACCGTTAGACATCTCATCAACAGTGGGGTTATGGCAAATCACCACATAGCCGTCTTTTGTAAGGTGAACATCGGTCTCTGTTCCGTCAGAATTAAGGTCGACAGCTTTTTCAAAAGCAGGCAGAGTATTCTGCGGAGCATATTTGTTAGCTCCCCTATGAGCAATTATGTTGATTTTCTTCAATACCCTCATCCTCCCGATACGTTTTGTTTATTATAACATTTTTTTGCTATTTATTCAACACCTTTACTGTTTTAGGCTTGAAATATTATACTTTTTTTGATATAATAATAAAAGCTTTTTGTGCAAATCTTCAAAATTGCACTTCAGGGGTTAAAACCTTCTAAAAAAACATAAGGGGAGTATAAATTGCTGAAAAACTTATTTCAAAAAGCCATTACAATGGTCGGCAACGTAAAACTGTACTGGAAAAAGCCGGCTGAAGGCAAATATATGCCTTTTAAGGAAATTGCCGCTTACAGCGGCGGTGGTATCGGCATTTATTGCATCATCTACATGGCAACCACCTTGATGATTAGCGGTACCAATGTTATTTTATCAAACGCTACAGGTATACCGCCTTCTCACCTACTTATCATCTACTACATAGCTGTTATTGCAAGTATTCCGCTTACAGCTCTTAAGGCCCATTTGGTTGATAATCTGCGCCTTAAATCAGGTAAGTACAGACCCTGGATTCTTGGTATGGGTATTCCGTCAGCATTGCTTTGTCTGGCTATCATATTTACTCCATATCACAGCATTTCAAAGGCTGCCACATATATACTTGTTACTATTTACAGTGTCGGACTTCACTTTATTTACTACTTCTTCTACGAAGCATACGATAATCTCATTTTCCTGCTCTCCCCCAACACTCAGGAAAGAGCTGATGTTACTTCGATTAAATCTATAACATATTCATTTGCGCCTACAGTCCTTAATCCCCTGCTTCCTTTGATGGTTAAGCTCTTAAACACAAATGATATGTATGATATAAGAATCTATCAGGTACTGTTCCCAATTGTAACAGTTATCGGTATTGGTTTGAGCATAGTCGTTTTTGCCAACACAAAAGAAAAAATTGTTCAGGCAAGAACACATGTCAATACTATCAATTTTTGGGATGCTCTTAAGGCTGTTGCTAAAAATAAATATTTTTGGATAACATCCCTTGCTACTTGGATTTCTTTCCTTGAAGCCGCTCAGGCTAACATAATGGGTTGGCTTTACAACTACGGCAAGCTTTGCACTGACGGTCAGTACTCAATCATTACCCTCCTTTACGGTAACGCATCATTCTGGGGTATGCTCGCTGCACCATTCTGTATTCGTAAATGGGGCAAGAGAAACGTTTTGGTTATAACCAACTTATTTAACATACTGTTTATAGCTCTTATGTACCCCGCTGTAGGCGCAAGGTCAATATGGCTTGTATTTATTTGCCTTTGGTTTAACGCCGTTATGGGTTCATTCGCACACATCCTTACTCCCGCAATAAACGCAGATATCAGAGACTATCAGCACTACATCTCAGGTGAGCGAATTGACGGTATGTTTGGTGCCGTCGGACTGATTACAAACTTTGTCACAATGGCAACCAACAGTTTCTTGCCTCTTGTTTATGAAAAATACGGCATTACTGACAACAACGGATTCGACATTCCCTTTGATATACTTAAGTATGACAGCAACGCACTTTATTCACTTATAAATACACTCATTATAATTTCTGTTTTCGGAGCTGCATTAAATGTTATTCCCTACTTCTTCTATGACCTTTCCGAAGTTAAACAGAGAGCTATGATTAACATACTTAAAGTCAGAGCGATGTTTGAGGACTACGGCAACAATGCCTTTACCGACAGAACTTTAATTGAAGGTGTTGACATTCTCAGAAAAGCTCAGGACGGTTATCAGAAAGAATTTGTTATAGCAGACAAGAAGAAAGACAAGAAAGCCTATAAAGAAGCCAAGAAGATAAACGAGGAAATAGAAATAGATAAGATGGTTATGAGCGAATATACAAAGTTCTCAACCAACGAATATATCTTCAAATATAACCATGCAAAAGAAACTGTTGCAGCAGGCTTAGCCGCTGCACTTGATGCTAGCAAGTCTATGATAGCTGAAGCTAAAGCGATGCCTAAAACTACAGATGAAGAAAAGGCCATCCGCAGTTATCTTGTCACCTTTGCAAAGCAGATAAACAACAGCAAAAAGATTATAACAAAGTACTATAACGGCAATCTTCCTGAGTTTGATAAAGGAATTTTCGAAACCTTATTTGCTAAGCAAGATGAAAATGACAACAAAAAGAGAGAAGCATATCTCAGACTTGATAAAGCAAAAGAAGATAAAAATGCTGAGTTGGTAAAAGAAATCAAAGCTGAAATTAAGGAAATTACCAATGAAGGATATACAATCAAAGGCGAAATCAAGCAAGCTACAAAAGATAACATAAAGTACAACAGAGCAACAAAGTTCTACAAGGAAGCTCAAAAGCTTGTTAAACAAAAAGAAGATTTCGAGAATATTGAAGAAATCTACGCACTTTACGATGACGCCGTTATCAGAGTTCGTGAAGCTGAACTTGCCGCTGCCAAAGCTTAATAATTTAATGATTTTTAACACAACCTCCCTTTCAGTATGGGGAGGTTGTCATTTTGTGTAAAAATATTTTCACAAAACATCCACTACTCAATATTTTTTTGGTTTAATTGTAAAATTTTGTATTTTTTATTGTTTTTTAATTATTTCTTAATAATTGTTGCGGATTATTTTATTGACCTGTACACAATGCTTGTTTTACTATAAATCTTGAGATTTAATCTCGTACCACAAAAAAGGAGATGAAAGAATGTCAAGATTAAGAAAAGTTACTGCCGCAGTTCTTATACTGTGTTTAGTATTCAGCTTTTCTACTGCAACAGCCGCAAACAAGGGCGTTGTATATACATCAACAACAAGCAACTATACCGCTCAAAAGCTCTCTCACCCCGATGCAGGTGTCGGCGAGGCAGATGGTATAATCGAATACGAAAGCGGCGAAAACGACAGAGGCCAAAACTACTCATGGTCAGCTGTCGGCTACGGCGACTATATGTATGTCGGCACATGCTATGCCGCTATTTACACTACGCTTAAAATAATAGCTCAGCAAAACAACATGAGCACGGAAACCTTTACCGCTACCATGAACGCTCTGTATAACGGAACGCTCTACATGGGCGATAAAAAAAACAATCCGGATGATTCAAACCGCAGCGTTATTATAAAATTCAATGTCAAAACCGGTGATGCCAAAATCGTAGACGGACCTAATAAATTCGGTGGATTCCGTGCAGCAATAGAGTTCAACGACAAGCTTTATTTCTGCTCCACAGCAGCTGCGCCCTATCTTCTCGAAATAGACCCCAACAACAATGATGCGACTAAACAGGTCTACACCTGCGAAAAGCCGAGCGACCCGTTTATCTCTGTCAGTATCAGAGGTCTTACAGTTTTAGGCGACAAGCTCATCGCAAGCATGATTGGCGACGACGGAGCATACATTGTTGCATCCGATAATCCTTCTGAGGGGCAGGAATCTTTTAAGGTAATCGGCACCCAGAAGGATTTGCTTGACTATCCCGCATATCACTATAATGACAGCATTTTTGGCGGTTCCATCTGGGATATGATAAGCTTTAACGACAAGCTCTACATATCAGTTGTAACCGGCAAAAATGGTAACAAGCAGGCGTTTGCACTGTTCTGTGGGGAAGAGAATAAAGATACCGGCGAGTGGAACTTCAGGCTCCTTGTCGGCGACAAAAATGACGGTGCGAAGTACACCTACGGTCTTGGAGCCGAAAGGTCGGGTGCCGCAAACCTAATGGTACACGACAACCACCTCTATATCGGAGGATACAACGACCCCATGATTGCTCTTCCTGCCGTTTTAAACATGGAATTCGAAGATTTATATAAGGACCTTGCATCCCCCGTCAACCTTTGGAGAATGGATGTAAACGAGAACTTTGAACTTGTTGCAGGTGAGCCAAACGAGCTTTTCTCTGAGGTAAAAGGCAACTTCGGAGCAGGTTTGGGCAGCAACCTCAACCAGTATATATGGAGAATGGAAAGCTATGACGGAAAGCTCTTTGTCGGCACATTCGACATAGGAAGCCTCGCCTATCCCCTTATGCAGCTTACCAACGGGGATATACTAAAGCTCTCACCGTCTGAGTTAAAAACACAGATTAAATATATCAAGGAACTTCATGAGCTTCTCACTAAAGATAACAGTGAGGGCGTGGCTGTAATAAGCGAAGATATAGCCGAAAATCTCGATGAGCTGTACAGCACAATGTCGAAAATGATATCTTTAATCGACGAGGGTGGAATCACTGACATAAAGGATTCAGAGCAGTTCCTTAATCTTTTAAAACTCTCCGTAACTATTTATGAGCGTGTTCGTGAGCACCTCCCAGACTACGTAACACAGCAACTCGACAAACTATTTTCCGAGGAAAATGCAGAAAATTTCTACTACTTTATCGGCGTATGTAAATACTTGAGCGCAGGCGAACGTGGCTTTGACCTGCTTGTTTCAGAGGATGGCGTAAACTTTGATGTAATTACAAGAAACGGTTTTGGTGACCCCTATAACCACGGGTTGCGTGTTTTCGCAATAACCGACTCAGGTTTATGCATCGGCACCGCTAACCCGTTCTACGGAACTCAGCTTTGGTTGATAAACGAAAAGGATATCAGTACCGATAATAACGGCGGCGCCACCAATCCTCCGACAAACAATCCGTCCGAAGATGCTACAAATACACCGTCAGATAATCAGCAAAACAACAACACGGAAATGGTTGTGCCTGACACAGGTGCTTCTTCAACAAGTGTAGCAATAGCATTCTCAACTTTAGCAGCAGGTGTCGTCTTGATGCTGTTGAGCAGAAAGAAAAAGATTTTCAACTAATCGAATATACTTAAAAATCCCGTGTCTAATAGGACACGGGATTTTTATTGCACCCTACTATTAATTATGTTATTATAAAAATATAATCATTTGGAGTGTGAGTTTATGAGCAAGGTTGTAGCCATAGGTGGCGGAAACTATCATAACGATGAAATATTTTCAATATTTGAACGTATAGTTGAGATGTCGGGCAAGAAAAATCCATCTGTGATTTTTTTACCTACTGCCGGATTTGACGACATCAATGGTGATGAACCTATTGCTGATGCTTTCAGGAGGCTTGGCTGCAATTTTGATATTTTGTTTCTTACCGACAAGAAACTATCTATTGAAGATATACGCAACACTATTTTCAGCGCAGATATAATCTATGCCGGAGGCGGCAATCTAAAGTTTCTTATGGACACTCTGAAAGAAACAGGCGCAAACGATATTCTGCGTGAGGCCGCAAAAAATGATATTGTTCTGTCGGGCTTCAGTTCAGGAGCTATGTGCTGGTTTGACTCCGGATATGACGACTGCGGCGAAAACCATGAATTCATGTTCGTTGACTGTCTTGGCCTTTTCCCCTACTGCTACTGTCCGCATTTTATAAGCGACTATTGGCGTAGCTTTGAAAACGCCGTCACACAGTGCAAAGTATCCGGACTTGGTGTTGAGGACGGTGCTGCTCTGATTTTTGACGGGGAAAATTTCGAAACCATTTGCGGAAACGACGGCGGAGAAGTTTTCTACTTTGACAAGGATAAAAACTTTGAAAAAATCAATATAACAGAAAAGGCTCACGAATTCTTAAAATAAAAAACATCCACCCGCAACGGGTGGATGTTCCATTTTTATTAGTGATATTCAGGCAACCATGAGCCGTGAGTCTCAATCAAATCATCGCACATCTTAACAATTTCGTCTATCGAAAGTTCAGATGATGCGTGCGGGTCAAGCATAACAGCCTGATAGATATGTTCCTTCTTCTTTGTAACTGCTGCTTCAATTGTCAAAAGCTGAACATTTATATTAGTCATATTCATTGCGGCAAGCTGTATCGGCAGAGCAGGTTGTCTGCAAGGCTGGACACCGTACTTATTAACAAGACATGCAACCTCTACACAAGCTTCATCAGGAAGATTAGGTATAAGACCATTGTTCAGAACGTTTCCACCAATCTTATAAGGCACATCAGTAACCATAGCCTCCATTATGTATGAAGCGTATTCCTTTGTGCGTTCGTGAGTTACATCATTGTTAACATATTTTTCTCTGCTGTTCTTCCAATTCTCAATCTGATTGATACAGCGACGAGGATACTCGTCAAGAGGAATGTTATAACGCTCAATAAGCTCAGGATATTTACTCTTAATAAAGAAGTTATTGTACTCCGCATTGTGCTCGCTCGACTCTGTGCAGTAATAGCCTAAGCGGCGTATGTATTCATAGCGAACAAGGTCGGTCTTTGTTGTGTCTCCACTCTCAAGTACCTCTATAGCTCTCTTGCGTATTTCGGGATAAAGGTCTGTTCCGTCTGCATCGTAGATTTCAAGCAGCCAGCCCATATGATTAATACCCGCTATGCGCTCACGGATAGGCTCGTTAAAGTTGATATCCAATGCTCGCAGCAAGTCTCTCGAACAGCCCTGAACACTGTGGCAAAGACCCACTGTATTTATGCCGGTATATCTCTGCATATAACCGGAAAGCATGGCCATCGGGTTTGTGTAATTCAAGAACCATGCATTAGGACAAACTTCCTGCATATCACGTGCAAAATCCTCAAGAACGGGAATTGTGCGCAAAGTTCTGAATATTCCGCCCACACCCATAGTATCCGCTATCGTCTGGCGTAAGCCGTATTTTTTCGGAACTTCAAAATCAATTATTGTGCACGGGTCGTAGAGTCCTACTTGAATAGCATTGACAACAAAATCAGCACCCCTGAGAGCATCCTTGCGGTTTTCAACGCCTAAGTATTTGCCCACAACAGCACGTGATTCATTGATGTTGCGGTTTATGGAATCTATCATTATGTAGGATTCCTCAAGTCTCTGTGCATCAATATCATAGAGTGCTATCTCACACTCACGAAGCGAAGGTGTGCACATGACATCGCCAAGAACATTCTTTGCAAAAACCGTGCTTCCCGCTCCCATAAAAGTTATTTTCATCTGTCCAGCTCCTTTATTTTTTATACCGCTATGCGGTTTTGTTTCACAATTAATTAAACACTTTTTCCGCTATATCCACCGCTTCTGTGGCATCTTTAGCATAAAAATCAGCACCGATACGCTCAGCATATTCAGCAGTAAGCACTGCACCGCCGACCATAACCTTACACTCAACACCCCTGTCACGGATAAGCTTTATAGTCTCTTCCATAGCAGGAACTGTTGTCGTCATAAGAGCACTCAAGCCTACAAGCGTCGCACCTGTTCTCTGCGCTTCATTAACTATATTTTCACAAGGCACATCCTTGCCAAGGTCTATAACCTCATAGCCGTAGTTTTCAAGCATGACTTTGACAATATTTTTACCTATGTCGTGAACGTCCCCTTTGACGGTAGCAAGAATAATTTTACCTTTAGGCTCACGGGGTACTCCTTTCGACATTGCTTCGTTGACTGCGGCAAATGCTCGCTGAGCTGCCTTTGCACTCTTTAAAAGCTGCGGCAAAAATATACGTTTAGATTCAAAACCTTTGCCAACCTCGTCAAGAGCAGGTACAAGATATTCATTAATAATATCCTGTGCTTCCTGTGTTTTAAGCTTGTCAACAGTCAACTCATAGGCCTTTTCTTCAAGGCCGTCAACCACGGCACCAAGAAGCTCATCTCGTTTTGAAACTGCAACCTCTTTCGTCTCAACAACTACACCCGAAAATCTGTTTATATAATCAGTGCAATCTTCATCAAGAGAATTTAATGCTTTGTACGAGTAATAAACATCCATCATAGCAGCGCTTGACGGGTTTATTATTGCCGCATCAAGTCCAGCCCTAAGTGCTAAAGCAAAGAACGTAGAGTTTATCTTTTCACGCTGCGGAAGTGCAAACGATACGTTTGATACACCGAGGATTGTTTTAACCCCCAGCTCACGTTTTATAAGAGAAAGCGCATCAAGCGTTACTTTTGCAGCAAGCGGATTTGCACTGACTGTCATGGTAAGCGCATCGACAATTATATTCTTTCTGTCTATTCCGTACTCTTCAGCGGTCTTTACGATTTTACGTGCTATTTCAAGACGACCCTCCGCCGTTTCAGGTATGCCGTCATCATCAAGAGTCAAAGCGACAACAACTCCACCGTATTTCTTAACAAGCGGAAATACGCCTCTCATAACCGACTCTTTACCGCTGACAGAGTTGACAAGCGCCTTTCCGTTATAGTATCTGAGTGCCTTCTCCATAACCTCAACTGATGCTGTATCAATCTGCAGAGGCAGGGTCGTTGACGACTGCAAAAGCGAAACCGTTTTTAGCATCGCAGCGCTTTCATCTATTCCCGGTAAACCCGTATTGACATCAAGTATATGTGCTCCGTCAGCCTCCTGTGCTACACCCTGAGCAACAAGATACTCATAGTTATCATCGATTAATGCCTGTTTGAGAAGTTTTTTGCCTGTGGGATTTATACGCTCACCGATAATAATCGGTGACTCACCTAACCTGCAAGCTTTCGCAAATGAAGAAACTACCGTTATTCCCTTATCTGTAAGCTCAACGGGTTTTATATCGACACAAGCTTCAACAGTTTTTCTTATATGGTCTGTAACTGTTCCGCAACAACCGCCCAGAACAAGCGCTCCGTTCTGTGCAAAAGAACGCATGCTCTGCGCAAATTCGGATGAGTCAACATCATAGGAAGTTTTACCGTCCTTGACAACAGGCAGACCCGCATTAGGAGTAACTATAACAGGTGTTGAAGAAACCTCCAAAAGCCGTTCCACAACAGGACGCATCATCTCAGGCCCTTGTCCGCAGTTTATACCCAGAGCATCAACACCGAGACCCTCAAGCAGGGCTACAGCACAATCTACATCGCCGCCTGTAAGAAGTCTGGCGTTTTCATCAAATGAAAATGTAGCAAATAAAGGTAAATCACAACACTCTTTTGCCGCCAACACCGCCGCTTTCATCTCATAAATATCCGTCATTGTTTCGATATATATAAGGTCTGCGCCGTACTTTACACCAAATTCAATCTCCTCACGAAAAGCCGAATAAGCGTCGTCAAACGACACGTCTCCCATTGGCGCTAAGAGCCTGCCCGTAGGCCCGACATTGAGGGCCACAAAGCATTCCCTGCCACTCTTTTCAACAGCTGTTTTTGCATTTTCTATTGCCGCTTTTATAACATCTTCTACACTGTATTGAGATTCAAGTTTGTATCTGTTAGCACCAAAAGTATTTGCAGTTATTATATTGCTGCCGGCTTCTATATACGACAAGTGTATATCAACAAGCGCCTGTGAATGTGTTATATTCCAGTCCTCGGGCGCAGTTCCGGCTTCAAGTCCTGCAGACTGCAACGCTGTACCCATTGCACCGTCGCTGAAAATTATTTTTTTGCCTATAATATCCCGAAGCGCCTTCATAAAATCATTCCCTGCAAACAAATTTGTATATCAAAATTATACCAACAGTGTTAAAATATATCAAGAAAATATTGCTGTTTGAGTAAGTTTATATTAAGTTTTTTCAAGGTTTTATCACATACACTATTTTCATCAAAGATTTTATGTGTTATAAAAAGCCCATATAAAAATTCTTTTACATAAAGTAAGAAATTTTTCAAAAAAAACTTGACTTTTGAGCTCAAATATTATATTATAGTCAAGCTGTATAAAGCATGCAGATGATCCATTAGCTCAGTCGGTAGAGCACTTGACTTTTAATCAAGGTGTCCGGAGTTCGAATCTCCGATGGATCACCAGCACAAAAACCTCAAAATCGTTTTAAACGGTTTTGAGGTTTTTCTTTTTTTGAATTACCACAAAAAACAAATTTTATAAAGTCTTTAGAAAATTGTAAAATAAACACACTTGTATTGGCAGACTTATTATGATAAGATATTTTCGTTATATGACCACAAAAAATAATAACGGTGATACTATGAATGAAGTTTTAAATTATATTGAATATCCCGAAAACGTTGAAAAGTATGATACATCCAAACCGCCTATAAGACAAAAAAAGCTTTATAAAAATCTGGTATATTTTCTCTCAAATGTTTTTCTTTCAGTAATCAGAGCTGGATATACTATTGAAAAAATCAATATGGAGGGTCTGAAGCCCCCTTATATTCTCCTTTCAAATCATATGCAAATCATGGACTTTTGCGTTAGCTTCAAAGCTGTCCACCCCTACCGCATAAGCAATATTGCGACTCTCGACGGTTATGTCGGAATGGTAGGTATTATGGAGAATCTGGGTTCTATTTGCAAGCGCAAGTTTACAACCGACCTCAGCCTTGTCCGTTCATGTCGCAAGGTCCTTCACGAATACGGCGATGTTCTCTGCATGTATCCTGAGGCAAGATACTCCCCTATCGGTACTCTGTCTATTATTCCGGATGCTGTCGGTAAATTGGTTAAGAGCAACAAGGTACCGCTTGTAATTATGGTGCACCACGGAAACTATCTTAATGCTCCGTTTTGGGATTTCCGTCAGTATAGAAAAGTGCCGTTCTATGCGACAATGAAACAGGTTTTAACAGCTGAGGAAGTTCAGCAGAAAAGTGCTGATGAAATCAACGAAATCATCCGTAAGGAAATGGAATATGATGAGCACCGTTGGCAGAAAGAAAACAACATCCGCATAACAGAATCTTTCAGAGCCGAGGGTCTGCATAAAGTGCTTTATCAATGTCCGCACTGCAAAACAGAATCAAAAATGAACTCACAGGGAATTCACCTTTTCTGCGAAGAATGCGGAAAGAAGTGGGAAATGACTGAGCTTGGCGAAATGAAAGCTCTCGAAGGTGAAACGGAATTCTCACACATCCCCGACTGGTTTGAGTGGGAAAGAACGAACGTTCGTCAGCAAATACTCGACGGTACATACAAATTTGAGGACGATGTCCACGTTCATTCCCTGCCCGGTGTTGAATTTATTGACTTGGGCGAAGGAAAAATCACCCACGACTTTGAGAACGGCTTTGTGCTGACAGGCCACTATAACGGACATGATTACAGAATTCAGCGTAACCCCAAAGATATGTACAGCCTACACGTTGAATATGCTTACAAAAAGCTCGGTAAAATAGATTGTTTTGATGTTTCCGTAAAGGACGACTCTTTCTACTGTATACCAACCAAGAAGGATGTCGTTACAAAGCTCGGCTTTGCCACTGAGGAAATGTTTAAAATCATCACAGAAAAAAGAGCATCAAAAGTATAACAAAAAAAATTTCAACCCCGAAACCGTTGATATATAACGGTTTCGGGGTTTTCACTTTACTAATTTTAAAAAATTTCCAAAAAAGTTGTTGACAAGAAAAGAAGTTGTTGCTATTATATAGGTGTGCTATGACAGATAGCACACCTATATTACAGTTTGATTTATGATGTTCGGAAAGGAGGAATACTTTGATAAACATTGATAAGCAGAGCCGAGTGCCTGCATATGAGCAGATTAAGAATCAGTTGATGACTCTTATACTTGTAGGAACATTTCCACCACACTCTCAATTGCCTTCAATACGCTCAATAACAGCGAGTGCCGGACTTAACATCAACACGGTAAAAAAAGCTTTTTCTGACCTTGAGTCCTACGGAGTAATTTATACTGTACCGGGCAAGGGAAGCTTTGTCAGCGAAAAAGCATTTTCAAATGACACCGTAAAGCAAAGTGCTTTGTCTGACATCTCGTCAGCAGTTGAAACAGCCAGAGCAAAAGGAATTAGAAAACAGGAAATTATCGAAATTCTTAACAAAATTTACACCGAGGAGGAAACCGAACAATGATTGAAATTAACGGTGTTACTAAACGCTTTCAGGATTTTACAGCTATCAGCAATCTTTCAATGAAAGTTGAAAAATCTTCTATCTACGGTCTGGTAGGTTATAACGGTGCGGGAAAAACCACTCTGCTTAAAGTAGTAGCTGGTGTATATAAGCCCGAATTAGGAGAAGTAAAGATATTCGGAGAAAACATCTTCGACAACGAAAAAGTCAAGCAGCGTATATTCTACGTTCCGGATGATATATATTTTGAGACAGGCGCTACAATAGAGAGCATGGGTAAATTCTATGAAGGCTACTATCCCAGCTTTGACAAAAAAACCATGAGAAAACTCGCAGAAGCTTTTGGTTTAGACACTAAAAAGCGCATCAACGGTTTCTCAAAAGGTATGCAGCGTCAAGCCGAGATTGTTCTTGCAATGGCTACTAATCCCGAAGTTATACTGCTTGATGAAAGCTTTGATGGTCTCGACCCTGCAAAGCGCAATTTAATAAAGAATCTTCTGCTTGAATACATGGCAGAGCGAGAGTGTTCTGTTATAATCTCATCTCACAATTTGCATGAGCTTGCTGATTTGTGCGACCACATCGCTCTGATAAACGGCAAAAACATCGTCATGGACTGCTCAGTTGATGACATGAATGGCTCAAGATGTAAATTCCGCCTTATTTTTGACCGAGATGTTGAAGAAGCCGATTTCAAAGATATCGAAATTAAACGTTTCAGCCGTGACGGCAAGATTATCACTCTGAGCACTAACGGTGACGTAGAAGAAAATGAGAAAAAACTTGAAGCTATGAAACCGCTGATAATTGAAAAGTTCCCCTTGACACTCGAAGAAATTTTCCTTGAGGAAATGGAAAGCGGCAATTACAACTTTAAAGACATCTTCGGCAGTGCCGAAAATACGAAGTGAGGTGGCAATAATGAAAACTAAAAACACATTTGCTTTTTCTCTTGCTCATGCAATGAAGAAAAATTTTATCATGCCGATACTTACATTCATCGGATTATTTGGTGTTTTGATAATAAATTTCTCCAGCTATACACGTGAAATCAGTGTTGCAAAAGAAACTGCTTTGCTTACAGGTCAAAACTTCAGGGAATTATTGCGTGGATACTTCTTCAGATATGTTCTGTTCTCCAATTACAACGACACCTTATATTTTTTGACCTCAATCGGTGTAATAGGTGCATCCGCATTGCTCGGAATACTGCTTTTCAGATTTGTTTCCAACAAAAAGACAGTTAACGTTTATTACAGCCTTGGAATAACAAGAACCAAGCTTTACTGTGCACGCTACCTTGCAGGTATTATAATGCTCTTCGCTGCAATAACCGTTCCGTTTTTAATAATGGCTCTTATAAATATCTACTACTTCGGCTCATCCGTTATGCTGTGGAAAGCAGTCCTGTTTTTCATAATACATTTCTGTGTTATCGCTTTTGCATCTTTCTCTATTGCTGCTGCAGTTTCAGGCTCTGTAGGAACTATCGTTGAGGCTATCGGTTTTTCAGCTATAATCATCCTCTCCACAAGCATAATTATGGTTTGTGTAACAGATGCTATTCCTTTCATGTTGTTCGGTGCTCCAAAAAATACAACTATAGCTCTATACAACGCCGGCAACATCTACCAGACGTATAATAACAGTCATCTTTCAAGTGAAACGTTTTTATTAAGCAATACTTTTTTAGGAAGAATCCTCGAAAATATTGATTTAATATTCCTGAATCGTGGAAATATTTTTTCAGGAGGCCTTTGCATAATAGGTCAGGTAGTTGACGAGACAACTTTCAATGTATGGGCAATGCCGCCTCTCACACCTTATATTCTCTGGGCAATCGGAAGTGTCGCTTTCTTTGCTCTCGGGCTTTTCATGTTCAAATATAAAAAAGCTGAAATCTGCGGCTTCATGGGCAGAAATAAAGTTCTTAACTTTATAATTAGCGCAATTTTATCTTTTTTAGCTTTCTGCGGAGTAATTTGCATGCTTGGCTCCGAAATAAACACAACGTCAGGATTCACCTTTTCATTTAATATGTGGAACAGAGCTCTGATAGGCATAGTAATAAGCTTTTTGGTGTTCAGCGTTATAGAACTGCTTTTGACACGCAGCTTCAAGTCATATAAAAGAAATATTAAATTTTCTCTCATACACATTGGCTTAATGGTTTTGTTCGTTTTCTCATTGCATCTGGGATTCTTCGGATACAGCTCATATATCCCTGATATCGAGGATATCAAAAGCGTTAACATCTCTACACCATCAACTTTAACAGGCGCAAAAAGCGCTATACTATACTCTTCATATTCTGACTTCTATTGGATTGAAAATAATCTCACAGATACTGTTCCCGGTTGCTACTACACATCCGACACAGGCGGATATATGCTCAGCGAATTCAAAGACAAAGAAAGCATACAGTCTGTAATTGACTTTCATCAAAAACTGATTGATGAAGGATGGGTACACAGAGAAAGCGACAAGGCTCGCCTTGATTACTCGAAGCGCTCCGTTAAAGTAAATGCTACTATTGTATATACGCTGAAGGACGGTCGCCAAATAGCCAGAGGATATCAAAGGCTGCCTCTCGACCTTTATGAAGAAATGTTCAGAGTTGAAGATACGGATAAATGGAATGGCCTTGTAGAAATGGAATTTACAAATTTCCTGTCAGGTATAAGTGTTCCTGTCATCTTCTCCGAACAGATGGACAAAAAGACTTTCGTTGACGAAAATCTTATAAACGGTCTTGGCCAGGCAATAATAAAGGATATAAAAGCCCTGGATTATACCAGCTTCTGGCGCAGCGATGCAGATTGGCTTGGTTGTGTGGCATTTTTCAACAATCCGGAAAATGATGGCATGGTATTTTATTATGACGATTATGAAGATGACGGTTATGAAGCAGTATACCAACCTGAATTTTCAAACGATGCTGATTACTATATCAAAACCATTTCCGAAAGATGGCAATATTCCAATGGAGCAGAATATACCGCTCTAATGAACGATAATTCCATTGTGCCCATTACCTCCGAAATGAAAAACACCATCGCTTTCCTTCAAAGCAACGGTTTATATGAAGCCCTGATTGATGAATCAGAAATCGTTTCGGCAAGAGTTATCGATGCAGCAAAAGCTACTGCAAGTCGTAGTTGGAACGAAACTGATATTATATTCAACGCTTTCTGGGACAACGGAAAAGCTAAAGCTGAAAAGGGATATGATAAATACGGTTACTACGAAGAGCGATACACAAGCGGTGACTATATGCCCGACGAATCCGTTACTGTTACCGACAAAAAGCTTCTGAAAGAACTCCAAAACAACGCTTACGGAATGTATCTGGACACCGACGGCGGATATATAGTTGAGTTCAAAAGAGCTAATGGCAACACTACAATAATGTTCGTCCCCTCAGGCAGAATAAGCCAAGAAATAAAATAGTTTTCCTTTCTTGTAAAAAAGCGCCACACAGATTTCTCTGTGTGGCGCTTTACTTTTATGCTAATTTTTCTTTCGTTTGGGTAGCTTTATCTCTATCTGTGAAAGTATGATAGCAATAAACATTATCGCACAACCAATAAACTCACGCAGAAGCAAGCTCTGGTGGAGAATAATCCATGCAAAAAGTGTTGCAAATACCGATTCAAGACAAAGAAGAAGTGATGCAACTGCAGGCTCACAGTCACGCTGGCCGAGTGTTTGGAAGGTAAATGCCACTGCGTAGCTCATAATACCTGTATATGCAATATACGGTGCTGCAGCAATTATTGCGCTGAGTTGCGGTGTCTCAAAGATAAACATGCATACACACGACAGTATACCGGCTACAATATACTGCGCACATGAAAGCTTTATTCCGTCAACAATTGATGAGTATTTATCAATCGCTAAAATATGTACTGCAAACGCAACAGAACAAGCAAGAGCAAACCATTCACCCTTACCGAGTGTGGCTCTCTCCCCTCCTACACAGAGAAGATACAATCCGAAGGCTCCCATAACAACGCTTATCCACACTATCGGACGAACTTTTTTACGCAAAAACAAACCAAGCAACGGCACTATCAACATATAAAGTGCTGTTATAAATCCGACTTTACCGACTGTTGTAAAATTAAACGCATACTGCTGAAGATTGCCGCCGATAAAAAGCGGTATACCACAAGAAATTCCGCCTATTATAAGTTTCTTTCTGTCCTCTTTTTTGTTCTCAACTGTCTGTGCATCTGCAGAAAGCTTTTTGCGTTTCTTAGCAGAAGAAATGAATATTATAGGCAGAAGTACTATTCCGCCAAGCAACGAACGCAGTCCGTTAAAAGTGAATGTACCGAGCAATTCAACGCTCTTGCTCTGCGCTACAAAAGACAAACCCCAGATAATTGCGGCCGACATCAAAAAGATTGCGCCCTTTAACTGATTCTTTTTTATTGTTATCACCCCAAAAACGATATCGCATAATAGAATAGCACAATCAAGCCGTTTTTATTTGGGATTTTAGAAAAATACTTCTTTATTTTTCCAAAAAATATATCCGCTCAACAGAGCGGATAACCTTTGCTATTTTTGGCACAGCGGAAGTATTCCGCCGATATCCGTAAGCGGATAAGCTCCGATAGACAGACAGTTTATACCGTAATTTTTCAGAAAAGCTTCTATATCTTTTGCATTTCGGTGCGACTCAAGATTTCCGTTAAACAGCATGGTACGGCTGTTTATCATTCCACAGCATCCGCCGATAAAGCCATAGTCCCTACCTTGAAGTTTGATATCTCCCTTTTCAATAAGCAAGGCATCCATACCGTTTTTCAAAGCCGATGAGTATATACCCGTATCATCTGTTATGACAGCGTTATCCCCTACTGCGCAGACGGAACATTTAGAATATCCTTGACGGACAGATATAACCTTTTTATCTGCAAAGTTTATATCAGCACAAACTGTTTTGGGATTGAAAAAAACGATATCTCCGATAACAGCTGCATTAAGCGGTACATCCAAAGGATAGCTGCTGTCAAGCGGTTCAGTCAATATTTTTACATTAAAGCCATAAGATTTCAGCTGTGCAGCCTTGTCACTCTGCTCACGGCTTATCCAAAGTTCATTTTCTCCGAGATGCAGAAGATGCAAATCAGCATGTGAGGCTGTACCGTCAATAATTTTCGGTGACGGCGATACTCTTATAACACCGATTCCATAACAGCCAAGAACTTTAATCAGCTCACCTGCCTGCGCACTCACAGCTACAAGCTTTACGTCCCCTGTCGGAAGATTTGCTTTTTCTAATGGTTTCATATCAATCTATACTGCTGGCAAAAGCCTCATAAACATTTTTAACGCCGATAACTTCAATTTCCTTTTTAAGCTTGGCAGACACAGATGCAAAATTATGACGAGGAATAATACACGTTTTAAAGCCGAGACGTGCAGCCTCACGTATACGCTGCTCACAGTGGCTGACGGAGCGTATCTCTCCGCCAAGACCGATTTCTCCGAAAGCAAGCACATCATCCCTGACAGGAACATCCTTAAGGCTTGAAATAAGCGCAAGAGCTACACACAAATCAGTTGCAGGCTCGTCGAGCTTTAAGCCCCCGATAACATTTATATAAGCGTCCATACTGCCGAAGAAATAGCCCGCTCGTTTTTCAAGCACCGCTAAAAGCATAGCCATACGGCTGTAATCAAAGCCAGTTGCCATTCTTCTGGGGTTTCCGAAATTGGAAGCGCTGACAAGAGCCTGTACCTCTGCCAAAATAGGACGTGAGCCCTCCATCGCACAGGCAATACACGTACCCGACGTATTCTTAGGTCTGCCTGAAATTAACATAAGAGACGGATTTTCCACCTGCGAAAGTCCCGTATCAAGCATCTCAAAAACGCCGATTTCATTCGTCGAGCCGTAACGGTTTTTGACAGCTCGCAAAATCCTGTATGACATATTGCGGTCACCCTCAAAGTAGAGCACCGCATCAACTATATGTTCAAGCACTTTAGGACCCGCTATATTGCCGTCCTTATTAACATGTCCGACAATTATTATAGGTATATTACTGCTCTTAGCAGTACGCATAAACATAGATGTCGACTCTCTGACCTGTGTAACGCTTCCCGCAGAAGAAGAAAGTTCTGAAATCAGCATTGTCTGGATAGAGTCGATAATTACGAGCCCAGGTTTATTAGTGTTTATATACTCACAGATGGCCTGAACATCGGTCTGGCTCATAATTGTAAGCGTAGGGCTTTTAACGCCGAGCCTGTCCGCTCTGAGCTTTAACTGATAGACAGATTCCTCACCCGAAACATAGAGTATATCAAGATTTTTTCCGATATACTCGCATATCTGGAGCAGAATAGTAGACTTACCGATACCTGGGTCACCGCTCAAAAGAACAAGTGAGCCCTTTACTATTCCGCCGCCGAGAACTCTGTCCAACTCAGAAAGGCCCGTCTGATAGCGTATCTCCTCATCAGCGGTTATCTCATTGAGATAATATGTTTTCAGTCCACGGGCGCTTGAAGAAGAGCTTTTGGTCGGTGATGCTGACGCCTTTATCTCCTCATTCATAGTATTCCATTCCCCGCAGCCCGGACAACATCCAAACCACTTTGGACTTTCATATCCGCACTGAGAGCAGATGTAAACAGATTTTGACTTTCCTGCCATTTATGTTACCTCCGTTGTTAAAACGTCGTTTTTAATCGCTGTAAAATAATTTAATATTCCGCAAAAAATTGAAAATGCCATCTGTCCCTGATACTCATCGCTTTTAAGTTTCTGCGTTTCTGCCGCATTTGAAAGAAATCCGCACTCCACCATAACAGCAGGAACCTGCGCATGATAGAGAAGATATATCTCTGTACCCGTCTTTTTAACTGCTCTGGTATTCTCAGGCTGAATAAGAGATACTACGCTCTGCTGTATATCCTTTGCAAGAACTTCGCTTTCAGGGTTGTTCTTAGAATAGAAAACCTGTGTTCCGTTGTATTTGGCACTTCCAAAGTGATTCTGATGTATGCTTACAAAAAACGCATTTTCTGTCTCTTCTATTATCTTCATACGGTTTCTGATGTCCGAAACCTTGCGCTGACGTGTAGTTTTAGCCTCGTCACTATGTATAGAAACATCGTTTTCACGTGTCATTATAACATTAAATCCCGCCATTTGCAGCATATCGCTGAGTTTTAATGATATTGAAAGATTAATATCCTTTTCCAATGTACCGTCCGCTGCGCTTGTACCACCATCCTCGCCGCCATGACCCGCATCAATAATTATAGTTGCCTTTGCAGCATTTACTTCGCCCGAAGTACGGACATAATTAGAATTTTTTGATGCCACAAGATAAATCAAAAAAGCAAACAAAAGCGCAAACGCTAACCACGCCAATATATAATATTTTAATTTTTTACTTAAATTTATTACCATTTCACCACTCCCTCACAAAAAGATATGCAAGCGGAGTCGGCATTATTAGAGCTATCAAGGGTAAAATAGAGTAAAAAAGGGGGCATAAATTTGAAAACGGTTTTAAAATCCGCAGGCGGATTTCTGATAGGCACAATAAACTCTATGCTCGGGGCAGGTGGCGGTATGTTGGCTGTACCGCTGCTCAAAAAACAAGGTATGAACCAAAACAAAGCACACGCCAACGCAATTGCTCTGATTATGATACTAACTGTCGCAAGTGCCGCAATATACCTCTACACAGGTAAAGTTTCTATCACACAGGCCGTACCGTATATCCCCGCAGGGCTTGTCGGCAGTATACTCGGTTCATTTGTAATGCCGAAAATACCCGGCAACTGGCTGCGACGCATTTTCGCTGTTTTTATGATTTGGGCAGGGATAAGGATGATTATGAAATGAGTAATATTTTAGCTGCGTTTTTCTCAGGCTTCGCCGGAAGCCTCGGACTCGGAGGCGGCGGCGTTCTGGTATTATATCTGGTGCTTTCCTTAGGCACAGAACAGATAGCGGCACAAGGGATAAACCTTTTGTTCTTCATCCCGTGCGCCGCACTGAGTACAATTGTTTATTCTCTCAAAAAACTCATAGACTGGAAAACCGTTCTCGCCGCAGCCGCAGGAGGTCTGCCAGGGGTTTTTTTAGGCAGCTGGTTAATAACAAGCATTGACCCCATGTGGCCAGGAAAAATTTTCGGTATATTCCTGTTGCTAACAGGAGTACGAGAGCTTTTCTCAAGGTCAAAAGAAACTAAGAAAGACCGTTAAGTCGACGGTAATCAATATAATCCTGCAGAATCATAACCGCCGATACCGCATCGACCACCGCTTTACGCTTTTTGCCTCGTGTATTTGTAGCGTTTAGCGCATGGTGTGCCGAAACCGTTGTCAGGCGCTCGTCACGCATTACAGTTTCAATACCGCAAAGCTCCGTCAAGTCTTTGGCAAGGACCTCACAAGCTTCTGCTCTTGCACCGTGACTGCCATCCATATTGACAGGCAGACCGACAACTATGCGCTCAGCTTTACGCTCAGTAGCTATATCGGCTATCTTTTTAATCAAAGCTTCTCTGTCAGTTTCATTAATTACTGTTACAGGTGATGCAAGCAGTTCAGTTTTATCGCATACAGCAATACCTGTACGCACATCACCGTAATCAACGGCTAAAATTATCATTCCCACACCTCAACCTTGCCGACAATATCGCCGACAGATGCATAGCCGTTATCATCAAGGTATTTCTCCAATCCGTCACGCACTTTAATAGGCGTATAAGCATCAGTAAAGTTGGCTGTGCCTATCTGTAATGCGCATGCACCTGCAAGCATCAGCTCAACGGCATCCTGCCAACGGCAGATACCACCCATACCGATAACCGGAATTTTAACTGCATTTGCAGCCTGCCATACCATTCGTACAGCAACAGGCAGTACAGCAGCACCCGAAAGACCTCCTGTGTTATTTCTCAGAACAGGTCTGCGTGTGTTTATATCAATCTTCATTCCTGTCAATGTATTTATCAGCGAAACTGCATCTGCACCTGCATTTTCTGCAGCTTTTGCAGTCTGCGAAATATCAGCAGTAT
This sequence comes from Clostridia bacterium, assembly GCA_017407995.1. Classification (GTDB taxonomy): domain Bacteria; phylum Bacillota; class Clostridia; order Oscillospirales; family Acutalibacteraceae; genus CAG-177. The sequence continues at coordinate 30,087 of JAFQVM010000005.1, forward strand.
TAGGCGTAAGCTTCACTATAAGCGGTTTCTTTGTAGCCGCACGGACAGCGGTTGTTATCTCCTCAACTCCTTGAGGAGTAACACCAAATGCCACACCGCCTGCCTTGACATTAGGACATGAGATATTAAGTTCTATCATATCAACATTAGTTGCATCAAGTTTTTTCGCAACAGTACAGTAATCCTCCATTGTGCGACCGGCTATATTTGCGATTATAACTGTGTCCTGGGTCTTAAGCCACGGCAGGTCATGTTCAATAAAATAGTCAACACCGGGATTCTGAAGGCCTACACTATTGAGAATACCCGACGGTGTCTCAGCTATTCTCGGAGGCGGATTACCTTGACGCTCTTCAAGAGTTATACCCTTGCAAGAAATTCCGCCAAGCTCTGAAAGACTAAAGAAATTTGAATATTCTTTACCGAATCCATATGTTCCGGAGGCTGTAATAATAGGGTTGCTAAACTCAACACCTGCTATTTTCACTTTCATATCAGCCATTACCAAATCACCTCCGAAGCTTTGAAAACAGGACCGTCTTTACATACATGGAGATATTTCTCCCCGTCTGCGGTTTTTATCTTACAAGCGCACACAAGACATGCTCCGATACCGCATCCCATACGCTCTTCAAGAGATATGTAGCAATCAATTCCCTTTTCAGCAGCAAGTGCGCTGACAGCTTTGAGCATCGGTGACGGACCGCAGGCATAAACTGCATCATATGCTTTTTCGCTGACAAGAGCACGCACTCTTTCAGTAACAAAGCCCTTTTCGCCAAAGCTACCGTCATCGGTCATAACAAACACGTTGCCTGCAACAGATTTAAAATCATCAATAAGGCAAAGATGGTCTCTATCTCTGAATCCAAGAACAGCATCACAGCCATCCGCCGCAAAATCAGCTATTCCAAGCAGTGGAGGCACTCCTATTCCGCCGCCGACGACAAGAACATTCTTATTTGTATCACAAAGCGGAAATCCGTTGCCGAGAGGTCCGAGAATATCAAGCTCATCGCCCTCCTTGCACTTTGAAAGCCACGCAGTACCCTCGCCTCTTTTTTCAAAAACAATACGCAGAGTACCCTCTGCCTTATCTATTCTGCAGATGGAAATAGGGCGTCTTAAGGTCTTGCCGTCGCAAAGAATGTGGACGAACTGACCAACCTTTGCTTCTTTCGCCATATCAGGAGCTTTGAAGGTTATTTCAAAACAATTGTCGTTCTGTGTGCCTGCTTTTACCACAGGGAATATGCCTTGAATCAAGGTTTTATACCTCCGTCAAATCTTTTTAATATCAATGATTTTAATATCCTCAAGCGAACGCTTATTCTCAAGACAGCGTGCAAGTGCATTAGCTGTATCAAGATGTGTAAATACGGGAATCTGCTTTTCAAGCGCAAGTCGTCTGATTATTCTGTCAGCCTCAAGTGCCTGAGGAAGTTTCTCCGAAGTCGAAACAACATAGACTATCTTTCCGCTGTTTATAATATCCGCTATTGTCGGAGACTCCTCATGAAGCTTATGAACAGAACTTGAAGCAACGTAGTTAGAGTTAAGAAGCTTAGCTGTTCCCGAAGTTGCATACAGCTTGAAGTCGAGCTGTAAGAACTTCTCAGCTACTTCTATACAATCCTGCTTGTCTGAATTACGAACAGTGAACAGTACTGCTCCCGAACGCTTGATTCTCATGCCCGAAGCTACAAGCGCTTTGAGAAGTGCATCATCATAATTCTCAGCAATACCGAGAACCTCGCCTGTTGACTTCATCTGTTCGCCGAGTCTTGTGTCAGCACCCGAAAGCTTATCGAAGCTGAAAACAGGAACACGAACTGCATACAAAGATGCACCTGAATAGAGTCCCGTAGGACATCCGAGCTCTTTAAGCTTCTTGCCGAGCATACATTTTACGGCGATATCAATTATATCAATGCCTGTCGCCCTGCCTACATACGGAATGTTATGGAAGCTTCCTGCAGAAATGCCGACAACGTAGAGCATATTATCATAGAGCGCAAATTGGATATTGAGAATACCTTTAAGCGACAGCTTCTCCGCTATGCGCTTTGCGTAATCCTCAACCAATCCGCAAATCTTTTCATTTATTGTAACAGCAGGACACACTGAAATTGAGTCACCCGCATGAACATCGCCTGAACGCTCGATATGCTCTGAAATAGCAGGGATAAGATAATCCTCACCGTCTGAGATTATATCAACCTCAAGACCTATTGAATACAAATGACGGTCTGCAGTAAACGGAACATCAATTGATTTAAGCAGCGCTGTCAAAGAATACTTGTCTTTTATTCTATTCAAAAGAGTGCTGTCTGCACCGAGAATTTTTACATTCTCACCCTCAAGCTTTCGGGCAAGTTTAAAGGAATTTTCACCTGCAAACTGGACGATTACACCCCACGGACGTTCCGCATCAGCAACATTCTTTATATCCTCAAAACTCAGAGGCTCTATGAAAAGTCTGTCGCATGACTTATAGTCTGTGGAAACAGCTTCGGGATTGTTGTTTACACAAACTGTATAACAGCCCTCACTCTTAAGAGCATCTAAACAATGGACATTACAAAACTCAAGTTCACTACCCTGTCCAACCTTTGAAGGACCGGAGCCTATAACCATAACCTTACGCTTACCCGCCGCAGAAGAATCTGCAAACATGGTAGCCTCGTCGTCCTCATCCCATGCTGAGTAGAAATAAGGATGAACCGCATCAAATTCGGCAGCGCAGGTATCTATCATTTTATAGTTAGGACTAATGAGATGCTTCGGCAAGATACCGCTTATCTCAAGTATAGCTTCATCTGTGAAGCCCTGATTTCTTGCAAGAAGATAAAGCTCATCATTGAGCGACTCAGCAAGCTCATTGTGTGTTTTTGCAATATTATTAAGCTTTGAAAGGAACCAGCAGTCTATCTTTGTAAGCTCGTGTATGCGTGAAATCTCAACGCCACGGCGCAAAGCCTCATACACAGCAAAAATTCTGTCATTATCTGCACGGCTTATAACCTCGATAATCTCATCGTTTGAAGCCTCATTAAACTTAGGCAGAGACGGAGTCAGCATAGAGGTATTGATTGAACGTACAGCCTTCATGAATGCCAACTCAAAGCTTGTGCCTACAGCGATAGTCTCACCTGTTGAGCGCATTGATGTACCGAGAGTTCTGCTTACCTTGTCGAAGTTCTCAAATGACCATTTGGGGAACTTGACACAGCAATAGTCTATAGCCGGCTCATTGCACGCTGTTGTGCAGCCGGTTATTTCGTTCTTTATTTCAAACAGGTTATAGCCGATTGCAACACGTGCTGCAACTTCAGCTATCGGATATCCTGTCGCCTTTGAAACAAAAGCCGATGAACGGCTGACACGTGGGTCAACCTCCAAAACAGCATACTCACTGCCGTCAGGTTTGAGCGCAAACTGAACATTACAGCTTCCTGTTACACCAAGATTAGAAACTATTTTAAGTGCTGCTGCACGAAGGCTTGCGCCCTCTGAATCGCTGAGTGTCTGCGCAGGAGTAACTATAATACTGTCACCTGTATGTATACCGACAGGGTCAAGGTTTTCCATGCTTGATACGCAGATGCAGTTACCCGAACAGTCACGGACAACCTCATACTCAAGCTCTTTCCAACCTGAAATACACTTCTCAATTCTTATCTGATGAAGCGGTGATATCGCTATCATCTCTTCTGCTGTCTTTTGGAGTTGCTCAGCAGTATAGCAGAATTCATCTACCCTGCCGCCAAGAGAATATGCAGGTCTTATTATAACAGGTAGACCTATTTCATCAGCAAAGTCAACTGCTGCGTTGACACTGCCTACTACCTTTGAGGCAACTGATGGCTCACCTATGCGAGCAAGAAAATCACGGAATTTATTTGTATTCTGAACATCATCTATAAGCTCAGGGGTTACGCACAAAAGCTCAACTCCGTTATCATGAAGAACTCCGTTCTGGTGCAAAGAGAGTGCTATCTCAAGTCCGAGGTCGCCGCCGACTGTCGGCAAAATGGCATCGGGCTTCTCTTCAAGAATAACACGCTTTACTATGTCTACATTCAAAGGCTCTATATAAACGCTGTCAGCACAGCCGCCTAAGCTGACAGCCGCAGGGTTTGAGTTTATCATCACAACCGAGATTCCCTCATCCTTAAATGCACGGCATGCCTGAACCGCTGAATAGTCAAACTCTGCGGACTGGCCGATTACGACAGGTCCGGAGCCGAGAATGAGAACTTTCTTTATATCCTTTTTCATTTTTAGCCCTCCACTTTGCTGTTCTTAACAAGCTGTATAAACTCATCATATATGAACGATGAATCGGAATAAACCTCATTATCACCGGGTACGAACTGAACGGACATTCCCGGGAATCCTAAATATTTAAGTCCCTCAACTGAGTTATCATTTACATTTGTGAGCGTGACCTGTGCCACAGCCGATGAAATACTGTCCTTATCTACATCATAGCCGTGATTCTGAACGGTCACCATTATCTTATCTGTTCCCGCTATGCGTACAGGCTGATTTGAGCCTCTGTGGCCTTTAGGCATCTTACAAATACGACCGCCTACCGCAAGAGCCATCATCTGATGTCCGACACCAATACCGATAACAGGTTTACCCTCAGCAATTACCGATTTTATGGTTTCAACCAATGATATATCATCATCGGGGTCGCCCGGGCCATCAGGGAAAATTACTGCATCGGGATTGCCTGAAAGCAGCTCTTCACAAGAAGCAGAAGCGGGATAAACAGTCAGAGCACAGCCACGCTTTAAAAACGGAGTGAGCATTGACTGAGGGAATCCCAAATCGAGAACAGCCATGTTATAAACAGCGTCCTCTGGTTTTAGTTCATACTTTTCATCCGTTGTCACGGCAGCAACTGCACCGTGAACTGAATATTCTTTTATACGGCGCATAAGTCCGTCAAAATCATCAAGGCTTGTGGTTATGGCACCGTTGAAATAACCCTTATCACGCAGCTTTCTTGTAAGACGGCGGGTATCTATTCCGCTTATGCCTACAACTCCTCCGGTTTTAAGATACTCATCAAGAGTTACTCCGCCCTGCTCAGGTGTGTTACACCACTCACGAACTATATATCCGTTGGCTGTTATTCTGCTGTCGTCACAGTTTAATCCCCTGTTGCCCACAAGAGGATATGTCTGCGCAACAAGCTGACCGTAATAAGTGGGGTCAGTAAGAATCTCCTGATATGAATCAGCGCAAGTATTATAAACAACCTCGCCTATGCTTTCACCCTCAACACCCATGGAAACACCTGTAAAAACTGTTCCGTCAGCAAGCACAAGATACGCTCTTTTTTCATTGAGTGCCATACCGCTCCTCCTTAAAAGACTTATTTTCCGATATACTCATTGAGCTCTGCAGCCATTCTGACAGCCTCACGTCTTGCTGCTGCTGCATAATCTCTCTCATCGCAACCCTCTTTTTTATATGCGCACATGATTGCACGTGATGAATTCACTATTGCGCCGATACCGTTCTTATCAAACGCAAGCGCAACATCCTGCGCCTTACCGCCCTGAGCACCGTAGCCGGGAACAAGGAAGAAAGTCTTCTTCATGCGTTCACGAAGCTCACGAAGCTGCTCGGGATATGTAGCACCGACAACCGCACCGACACATGAATAGCCATACTTGCCGGGTTCGCCGCCCCACTGCTCACACATATCGCCCATTGCAGCATAAAGCGGAGCATCACCAAGGTTTTTATCCTGAAGCTCGCCCGATGACGGGTTTGAAGTTTTACAGAGCACGAAAATGCCCTTGTCGTCCTTCTTACAGATATCAAGCAAAGGATTGATTCCGTCGCTTCCGAGATATCCGTTGACGGTCAAGGCGTCTCCGCCAAACGGAACACACTGAGTACCGCAGACATCAACTGTTCCCAGATGTGCTTTTGCGTAGCACTCCATAGTAGAACCGATATCGTTTCTCTTGCCATCTGTTATAACAAAAAGTCCTTTTGACTTTGCATACTCGATTGTTTTGCTGAGAGCTCTCACTCCCTGCCAACCGTAAAGCTCATAATAAGCGCACTGCGGCTTTACTGCAGGTACAACATCACAAAGAGCATCAATAAGACCTACATTAAACTGATACAGAGCCTCGGCGGCTGCATCAAGAGTATCGCCATACTGCTCACGTGCAGCTTCAACGATATAGCTCGGAATATAATCGAGCTTCGGGTCAAGGCCCGCAACAACGGGACTCTTCTTCTGGATTATGGAATCAATAAGTCTGTCAAAGGACATTTTTAAAGCACCTCATCTTTATAAACTGTTTTGCCGTTCAAAATTGTATATTTTACACGTCCGCAGAGCTTCATGCCCTTGAACGGTGTATTCTTAGACTTGCCGTGAAGCTTGTCGGGGTCAACTGTCCAACTCTCCGATTCTGAAAACACAACTATGTCCGCAGCGCTGCCAACAGCCAGACTGCCTCCCTCAACACCAAGTATTTTTGCGGGAACCGTACTCATCATATCTATGAGCTTTCGGAGTGTTATAATCCCTGTTTTTACAAGATATGTTATGCCCGCAGACAGCGAAGTTTCTATTCCGACAGAACCATTAGGAGCACTAAGGAAATCTGCTTTCTCGCTCTCTGCATGCGGTGCATGGTCTGTAGCTATCGCATCAATAGTACCGTCAACGATACCCTCAATTATAGCCAGACGGTCTTTTTCTGTCCTCAATGGTGGATTCATTCGGTAATCCGCATCACGTGACAGAAGCTTATCCTCTGTTAACGCAAAATAGTGGGGACACGTCTCCGCCGTCACATCAGCGCCTACTGCCTTTGCCGCTCTTATTATGTTGACACTCTCAGCAGTACTGACGTGGCAAATATGCACTCTTGTGCCCGTCGACATAGCCGCAGCAATCTCACGTGCCGTACCGATATCCTCAGCTGCATTAGGGATGCCCTTGACACCGAGTTTCTGCGAAACTTCGCCCTCATTCATCAATCCGCCTAACGCCAAGGACTTCTCCTCACAATGGGCAAGAAATGGCTTACCACATCTTTGAGAAGCTTTGAGAGCTTCAAGCAATAACGGTGCTGTTTTTACAGGCTCGCCGTCATCCGAAAACGCACAGGCTCCCGCAGCACTCAAGGTATCAAAATCTACAAGCTCCTCACCTTTAAGGCCCTTGGTTACAGCCGCTACAGGATAAACTTTAGCAGATGCGTTCTTTGCTTTTTCAAGTATATAAGCTAACGTTTCTTCATTATCGACGGAAGGTTTTGTGTTGGGCATCGCTACAACACCCGTCACACCACCTGCAGCAGCGGCTTTACAGCCCGAAATTATATCTTCTTTATGAGTAAGACCCGGGTCACGCAGATGAACATGAAGGTCGATAAGTCCCGGTGCTGCCACAAGACCTGTGGCGTCTATTGTCTCACAGTCGGAAGGTGCATCAAAACTGCCTATTGCCGAAATTTTTCCGTCTGCAACAAGAATATCTCCGTTAAAAGGCTCCCCCGCTCCGATAATATGAGCGTTTTTTATCAAAAGCTGTTCGGACATATAGTCTATTCCTCCGACTCCTCATTGTTATTATCATTCGGGAGAATCGCATCAAAAATGTTGCTTACTGACTCGCCGATTCCGCCAAGTACGTCATCAACTGCGCCCGCAGGATTTGAACACTCGGTACATTTCGCAGGAAGTGCAGTCGCTTTGTAATATCCCTTTGCCTTGCCCTTACAAGCATCTGTTGCCAAAAGGCCTGACTCCTTGCAGTACTCCTTCTGCACAACTTTGCCCGATTTCGGGAAGCTCTTGCTCTCCAAGTCCTCATGTATACGGTCAAGGAACTCTATATAGACACGTCCTGCCGGGCTGTATGCAAACGGCACAAGCTTGGGCTTGTCATAGCCAAGCCACACAGCACAGACATAGTACGGTGTTCCGCCTGCTATCCAGCTATCTTTCTCATCAGTTGTTGTACCTGTTTTTGACATAAGCTCAAAACGGCGTACATTCTTACCGCTGCCGAAACTCGAAGTCGAAACTGTCTTAAGAATCTCTCTCATAACCTCTGCTGTATCCTCACTGAGAACACGCTGCGGCTCTGACTTTGTTTCAAGTAAGACCTCTGAACCTGAACTGTTAGTTACTCGATAATAACAATAAGGCTCATAGTATTTACCGTTGTTGCCGAAAACCGCATATGCTGCTGCCATCTCAACAGTTGTTACACCGGTAGTCAAAGCTCCCGTCGCAAGGGGTGCTATATTGACATCGTTTGAGTCATCAAGAGTGGTGAGATGGAACGTCTCTTTCATGAAATTATACGATTCCTCAACACCCAGCATCTGAGTTATTATTCTGGCGGGTACTGTGTTGAACGAACGCTGAACTGCGTACTGAACCGTAATATCTTTCTTATCACCCTTTGTGCCGTCAGCATTCTGTGGCCAAAGTTTACCTTTATGAACTATAGCATAGTTCTGAATCATCGTTGACCAGTTGATATAGTTCTTCTCAAGAGCAGGTGCGTAAGTCGAAAGAGGTTTTATAGATGAACCCGGCTGTCTGGGAGACTCGGAAGCTCTGTTTAGGCAGAGATTTCCGCTCTTCTCGCCCGCTTCGCCTATGATACCCACAACTCTGCCCTCATAATCCATAACAGTAGCGGCAGACTGAACAGCAGGCTTCTCCTCTGTATCAGCTTCTTTCGGGAAAGCTATACGCTCGGTATATACCTTGTTGAGAACCTCCTGAACATCCACATCAACAGCTGCATAAATCTTTAAACCGCCGTAGTTAATCTTGTCCATGGCCTGACGGGTTGTATAACCGTATTTCTCCATCAAGTCATCCCGGACGGTTTTGATAACATAGTCAACATAGAAATCCTGATATTCTTCTTCATCAGTGGTGGGTTTCTTTGTCTCTTCATCCTCATCGGGAACATGGTTTTCACTATTCGTAAAAACAAGTTCATATGCAACCGCTGTTTCATACTCTTCCTTGGTTATCGCCTTCTCCTCAAGCATATAGCCAAGGCAAAGCTCCTGACGCTTTTTATTTTCCTCCGGATTGAGAAGCGGATTGTACTTTGTAGGATATTTAGTTATAACCGCAAGTACGGCACTCTCTGCAACATTAAGCTCACTTACATCCTTGCCGAAATACTTTTCACTTGCAGTCTGTACGCCGTAACAGCCGCTGCCGAGATAAAGCGTATTCAAATAGGCTTCAAGTATTGTATTCTTATCGTAATTATTCTCAAGATTAAGAGCTCGCTCGATTTCCTTGAACTTTCGTACAAAAGTAACCTCACTGCTCTGAGTTATATTCTTTACGAGCTGCTGAGTTATCGTTGAGCCGCCGCCGTCCGAAAGACCTGTCAGCGCACCAAAAGTACGAATCCAGTCAACGCCCTTGTGTTTTTCAAAACGCTTGTCCTCCAAACAGACAAAAGCATCCTTCAAATGCTGCGGAATATCCTCAAAATTAACCCAAACCCTGTTCTCTTCACCATGTATCTTAGCTATTTCTACAGTTTTTCCCTCATCATCATAGGCATAAACAAACGAGGTTTGGTTCTGATTCAGCTTGTAATCATCAAGGTCGATATCCGGCTCACCATGAGCAAAAGATACTATATTGAAAATCACATATCCGCCGACTATTACAGCTACAAGCACACAAACCACAAGCAGGCAAAGCAATGCCACAACAGCTACTCGCTTTGCTTTTTGGTTCTTCTTGTTTTTATTTTTATCTTTTACGGTATGCGCAGTTTTGCTGCCCGCTGTGCTTTTCGGGGTGCGGGAATCGTTATTCATAATATGCGCCTCCTTTTTTTCTTATAGATAAACACTATTAGAGTATAATTATATCATACTTTTCGCAAAATGTTTAGTCTAAATATAAATATTATCAATGTTTTTATGTTAAAAAACACCTTGAAAGATTATTAACAAGTATAATTTGCTAAAAAGACCCAATAATAGTTGTAAAAAAGCAATTATTTTGAATTCGGATGTGAAAAAATGAAAAGATTATTCAGATTACTTTCGGTCTTTTTAGGCTCCTTTTCGCTTGCTTTTATTATCGCTTCATCCGCATTACCAAAAAGTCAGACAAACGCACAATACGTTATGCGTGACTACAACGGCAGAGTTGCTGTCTTCCGTAGCGGAGAAGCCTCCCCCGACGAAGTGTTTGATATTTTTACCTCGTCGCTTCCAAAAGAAGAATATGAGCGTCTGATGGGCGGAATAGCAATTCAGGACGACAAAGAATTGCAAAAACTTATCGAAGCATATACAGGTTAAAATGTTGATTTTTTATGCCAAGTCTGTTAGAATAATAAAAAAATATTTAACTGCCACCGGGTAGTCGCAAATGCTTTGCATTCGCTTGACGCATCGTTAGGTCTTAGAAGATGTGTCGAACGAGTGCTTATTTTTTTGGAGGTTAGAATGAGTTTAATAAAATTATTTCGTAGTTTAACAAAGTTTGAGAAAATATTATGGTTTTTATCTGTTTTATCCGTTGTTTTTTCGTTTATGCTGTCGACAAGCAAAGATTTTTTAACCCTTATCGCTTCGCTTATTGGTGTTACTGCGTTGATTTTCGTTGCAAAGGGTTACGTAATAGGTCAAGTTCTGACAGTTGTTTTCAGCATTTTCTACGGCATAATTTCCTTTTATTTTCACTACTATGGCGAAATGATTACATATCTCGGAATGACAACACCAATAGCAATTGCCGCTGTAATTTCATGGGTCAGACATCCGTTTAAAGAAAGTGCAGAAGTCGAAGTGCAGCGTCTTAATAAAAAGAAAACTATAATAATGCTTGTTTTGGCTGTTTTGGTAACAGCAGCTTTTCACTTCATACTTAAGCTTCTCGGAAACGCAAACCTGTTTTTCAGTACCGTTTCAATAACCACAAGCTTTCTGGCGTCATATCTCACTCTTTTCAGAAGCCCGCTCTATGCTCTTGCATATGCAGCAAATGATATAGTTTTAATCATACTGTGGATTATGGCAACTATAGAAAACCCGTCTTATCTGCCCATGATAATATGCTTTACAGCGTTTTTGGCAAACGACCTGTACGGTTTTATAAATTGGCAACGGATGGAAAAACGGCAAAATAAAACTTTATAAAACACAAACTGCCCGTCGGATTTACTCCGACGGGCAATTTTTATTCGCTTTTGGGCACGACATTGTCTATCTCAGAGCAGATAACGGACATCTTATCCATCCACTCTTTCAGAAGGTCATCAGCTCTGCTTTTGGCGTTCTGGATTATCTGCATTGCCTCCTCATTGGCACGGGATACAGTTTTCTCCGCACAGCTGTTAGCATTGCGCAGTATCTCATCCGCTTTATTTATTGCGGAATTATTGCTCTCTTCAATCAAGCGCTTTTTCTCCTCTATTGCAGCCATCTCCTGCTCAAGAGCCTTCTTCCTGTTCTCTGCAACAGAAAGCTCAGCATCGATAAACTTACTCTGTTCATTTTTAAGCTTTTCAAGACTCTTGATATACTTTGCAAAAATCACGCAGTTATTGTAAAGACTGCGGTTCTGCACCCTGAGATTCTCCACTTCCTGAGAACTAACCTCTGAGTTTTCAAGCTCTGTCACACGCTTTTCCAAAGCTGTTCCCCACTCGCAAACCCTGTTATACTCGCTCTGGAGCATTTCAATATATGTATCCGTAGCTGTAACGTCATAACCGTTTTCAACAATCGGAAACTGTACTTTATCTGACATATTATCACTCTCCTGTTTTTATTTCATTTTCTCTTTGTATTTTAAATAATTAAAAAGCCAAATCATCAATGCAGCAACCGCTATCAACGGAAGCAGCGGCAGCAGCAAAATAACTAAAATCACAAGTGCCGCTATAATGAAACCGCCTTTCTTGCTCTCCTTTACGGTCTCAACAGGCTTTTCCTTTTCAACGTCAGGTGCCTGACCGTCAGCGGTATAAAACGGCTGAATTTCAAGCACTGCGTCATACGACGGGATTCCCGAGTTATATAACAACGGCTCTATTAAACCACGGACATTTGGCGCAACCTTGAGTATCTTGCCTATATCCACATGAACTGCTCTCAATATTGAATCGACAATATTAAGAGTACCGACTGTTATCTTGTAATAGGCAGTATCCGGCGGATACTTGCTTTCTCCTGCAAAGAGATTCATAACAAGTTCAGTTATAAAATCCTTAACCTTATCATCCTTGATATCCTTGTAATCCTCTTTGCTGAGTCCTGTTTCCGCCCTCGACCACGAAGCTACAGTTCCGACTCTCAAAGTGTTCAACAGCTTGCCTATAGGCTTTATCAGCCACGCAAACTTGTATATAACCTTTGGCTTTATGCTGATTGCCGTAACCATATCGGCAAGGGTATCTATATCCTCACCGGCAGCTCTAATCATATCCCTGACCATGCCTATCTGCTGATTTTCAAGACACTCCCTAAGGCTTCGAGCGCCTAAGTCAGCATTTACAGGCTCTGTCACGCAGTCAGTAGATACTCTAACCACACCCGCATCAGGGTCAAAAGTAACGCTTCTCATCGCCGCAGGATATCCCACAAGAGAACCTGTGCTTACATCATAAATAACATTGCCACGTCGACTCCTGTGTGACGAGATATTATGAACATGAGTGTGGCCCGTAAATATAAACTGAACTCCCATATCTGCAAGCTGGTTTATTCTCACATCATGGTCGCCAAGCATATCTCCTTTTCCGATAAGACCGTACAACGGCGACGGTGCAATCAAAGGATGATGAGTCATAGCAATTATTACCTGACCGTTGTCACGGGCATCTTTAACCTGCTCGGTTATCCACTCAAAACACTCGTCAGAAAACCCGCTTTTGCCGTTCCAATTTGAGTCATCATTAAGAGCAAAAAGACGGTAACCTTCCTCAAGCTGAACTATGTATGACATACTCGCCCTGTGAACAGCAATAGCCTCATCAGGGCCAAACTCACGGTACATATCAAACAAATCTTCACGCAGTGCGGTAGGAGTTGTTATCTGCCTGTCCCCGTCATATGCCGCACTAACACCCTCCTGACGGAAATCGTGCGTGGCGGTTATCACATACACTCGCTTACCACGTGCTTTTAAACTGCGAAACTGCTCAATAGCCTCAGCATGACTGTTAAGCTCTCCGTTATTGGTTACATCGCCACATACAAGAACTATATCCGAACGGTCATCTTTAGCAATCTGATTGTATGCAGCCTCAAGCACAGCAGCGCTGTTCTTTAATAACTTCTGACTTTTGAGATTAGCTCGGTCATATGCGGCACCCGAGGTACCGTTTTTTTCAGAATAATAGTGGGTATCCGTTATTACAGTAATTGTCAGCGGCTTCATCCCTTATTCCTTTCCGCAATCTTTTTAAGGTTCTCATAGCTTATAGCCATGGACTCACGTGGGTCTATCTCACATATATCCTGCTCAATAACAATATATCCAACACCTGTATCACGGCATGCACGGTAACAGGCATCAAGATTCAGGTTTCCTGTTCCGACCTCCGCAAAAGTAGGAGCAAAGTCGTCACCGATTTTATAATCCTTAAAGTGACAGACCTTCATGCGACCGGCAATCTTCTCAATATAATCAACCGGATTTCCGCCGCCATGCTGTACCCAATATGTATCAAGTATGAAATTGAAATTGTCATGGTCGGTATCCTCTATGAGCATATCGATTATACGCTTTTCGCCGACCTTGCGGAACTCAAATGAATGATTGTGATATGCAAACTGCGCTCCCAAATCACGCAGCTTACGGCCAAGCTCATCAGTAAGTTTTATAAACTCACGGACACCCTCTTCGCTATCCCTGTACTTATCAGGCATTGCACCTATGCCAAGAGTGTCACAATGCATCATTTTGTGTTCTTTGACAACCGTTTCCGTCTCAGCAAGCATACGGTCAAATGATGTATGTGTAACACATACATCCATGTTATATTTATCAACAAGATATGCCACTTTCTCAGGCTCAATCGGACCTATGCCCGAAATCTGTATAACATTGATGCCTATCGAATTGAGATAAGCAAAGGTTTTTTCTGTATCCTCATAGGTCTTTATATAGTCCCTCAAGGTAAACAACTGAGCGCCGAGCTTGATTGACATAAAAACACTCCCTCGATAAATTTATACTAATGTTTATTATAATATAGCAAGCTTTGTCTTTCAAGTAAATTATTAAAAATAAAGCGTTTCGCTACATACATTTTGCGAAACGCTCTGTTATTATGCCCAGTTGAAATTTTCCTTGCCTGCGGCGACCTCAAAATGATATTTTACTATACCCAAATCCACCTTCGAATAAAATCCGGTCATTGCTTTCGCCTTAACGGTATTTCCAGAGAGTGTAAACAAAAACTTCTGTTGATTTGTAGCTGTAGGAGCCTTTTCTGCCGCAACCATGCCACGTCTAAACCAATCAGGAATTTCTCCATCTGCTTTGTAAAGTTCCTCAATAGGTTTGCCCGTGTGTGCACGGCCACGGTTCTTGCCATACCCAACAGATATTACCATGGACAGCTTCTCGCCTTTTTCGATTTTGCACTTACTCTTTCCTTTGCTGTATGTCAGCGCTACCCAGCATGTATTAAGTCCAAGCATCTGCGCTTTTAGCACTATTCGCTCACCGTAATATCCGACAAGCTCATCAAAGTTCGGCTGTTTTTTACCAACCAAAGCTATATAGTTCGTCACTCCGCTGAAATGTCCGTAATGCGCCATAGGACCACTGAACGCTTCAGGTTCATCGGTTATAAGCTGAATATTTAATCCGCTTTCGGCGTTGCACTGCGCTATCTCCTCTATAAGAGCCTGAAGGACTTCACCCTCTATTTTCTTATCTGTATATCGCCTTACTGAATGTCGAGCTTCAATAGCCTCAAGAATGTTCATACAAATGCTCCTCACGATAAATTAACATATTTATTATACCATACTATGCTAAAAGATTAAACATTTATTTATCGGACTTGCAAACAAAAAATCCGCTCGCATATAAATTACTACCGCTCTGCGGTAAAAATATCAAGGAGTAGATTTAATGCTTGATTGGTTACTGAATATACTTTCAAACGGTTTTCTTTTTTTTGCTCTGCATCTGAACTCGGGCAGCTCCTTTCCACCACCGTTAAGCGCAAGCGAAGAACGTGAGTGTTTGGAAAAAATGAAAAACGGAGACACTAAAGCACGTGAAAAGCTGATTGAACACAATCTGCGACTGGTCGCCCACATAATAAAAAAATACTATTCCAACTACTCCGACCAGGATGACCTGATATCGATAGGCACCGTCGGACTTATTAAAGGCATAAACACTTTCAAGCCCGACAAAGGCACACGACTTGCCACATATGCTGCAAAATGCGTCGAAAACGAAATACTGATGTACTTCCGCAGTATGAAAAAAAGCTCACATGACTTCTCACTCGACGAACCAATCGACAGCGATAGCGAAGGAAATCCGCTAACGTTAATGGATATTATATGCACACAGGACAACATAGCCGATGATATCGACCTTAAAATCAAAAGCGAAAAAGTACGTGTGTTGGTAAATTCACTGAGCAACAAACGTGAAAAACTCATTATTGTTTTAAGGTACGGACTCGACAACAGAGAGCCTATGACACAACGTGAAATCGCAAAGATGCTCGGAATATCAAGGTCATATGTGAGCAGATTGGAAAAGAAAGCTCTCGATAGACTAAAACGTGGGTTCGATTTGTCCGCAAGATAAAGAAATCGGCAACGGATATCCGTTGCCGATTGTTAAATCTTTTTTGTATTTTAACTAAACAAGCCTCTTAACGCCTCAAAAAATCCCTCTAAAGAAAAGAATTTTCTTAAAGCTTCTGCAAAAGCATCAACAATCTCCTGCAGGCCAACTACATTGACTCCGCCGCCACCGTCTGCAAAAGCAACAGGAACTAAAGCAATAACCATAAGTGCTATTACGACCGTAGACAAAATTCTTTTGCTCATTTTGTTTTTCATATTTCAATCTCCTTTTCAGTTTTTTTATCTGTTTTCATATTACTGCAAGTTTTATGAGAAATCAAGAGCTTGAGAAAAATAATGTATTAAATGCAATTTAACTTTTCAAATATTTTTATTTGTATAACTTTAAATCCAACAAACTCCTTGTAATTAGTTTCCATAACTGTTAAAATATAGGTTGTTAAGTTATGTATCGAGGAGGAATAAAAATGACCAGATACGAAAGCGCAAAAGATATATATTCGGCTTTTGGCGTCGATACCGAAAAGGCTATTGAAACGTTGAGAAATATCACTGTCTCATTGCACTGCTGGCAGGGTGATGACGTCACGGGCTTTGACAGCAAGCAAGAGTTGTCAGGCGGCATACAGACTACCGGTAACTATCCCGGAAAGGCACGCAATCCTGAGGAGCTTATGCAAGACCTTGACTTTGCATTAAAGCTTATGCCGGGAAAGAAAAAGCTTAATCTTCATGCAAGCTATGCGATTTTTGAGAACGGCGATTTTGCTGACCGTGATAAAATAGAGCCAAAGCATTTTGCAAAGTGGGTTGAGTTTGCAAAGCAAAGAGGAATGGGCATAGACTTCAATCCCACTTTTTTCTCTCACCCCATGGTCAAAAACGACTTGACTCTCTCCTCTCCCGATGAGTCAGTCAGAAAGTTCTGGGTTGAGCACGGCAAGCGCTGTATAGAGATATCCGAATATTTTGCAAACGAAACAGGTATCCCCTGTGTTATGAACATATGGATTCCAGACGGCTACAAGGATATCCCTGCTGACAGACTCGCTCCCCGTGCGAGATTCAAGAAATCTCTCGATGAGATTCTTGCAATTCCATATGACAAATCGAAGGTGTATGTATGCCTTGAATCAAAAGTCTTTGGCATAGGGCTTGAGTCATATACTGTCGGCTCCGCTGAATTCTGCATGAACTATGTCGCAAACAAGGGTATTACTCCCCTTATGGACAACGGTCACTACCACCCCACAGAGATGGTTTCCGATAAAATTTCGTCCATGCTTCTGTTCAACGAAAAAATCGCTTTACATATAACAAGAGCCGTGCGTTGGGACAGCGACCATGTCATTATTTTTGATGACGAGACAAAGGAAATAGCTAAGGAGATAGTCAGAAACGATGCTCTTGACAAGGTCTTTATCGCAACCGACTATTTCGATGCTTCAATCAACAGAATTTCCGCTTGGATAACAGGTATCAGAAGCGTACACAAGGCTCTGCTTTTTGCTCTGCTTCAGCCGCACAGCAAGATGAAAGAACTGCAGGACAGCAACAACTTCACCGAGCTGATGGTTATGCAGGAGGACATGAAAACAGCTCCGTTCGGAGATATATGGGAAGAATATCTCAAGAGAGAGAATGTAAAATCAGATTACATTACTTCTGTTAAGGAATATGAAAAAACTGTTTTGGAGGCAAGAAAATGAAAGATATTTTAACCGCTCCCTTTGTGGAGGAAATGAAAGCGACTACTGCTAACATGTACCGTCTCGGCTGGGACGAGAGAAACGGCGGAAACATCAGCTATCTGCTTGACGAAAAAGAAGTTGCTGAGTATCTTGACATCAACAATGTTATAAGAGAGATTCCGACAGGCTTCAATGCCGAGCCTCTTATCGGAAAAATCTTTATTGTTACAGGAAGCGGCAAATACTTTAAGAACGTTATAAATGACCCTGTAAACAATCTTGGAATCATCAGAATTGCAGAGGATGGCACCACAGCTCAACTGCTTTGGGGATTCGCCGACGGCGGAAGATTCACAAGCGAACTGCCCGCTCATCTTATGAGCCACATGGCAAGACTCTCAGTTGACCCCGAAAACAGAGTTATTATGCACTGCCATCCCACAAACACTTTGGCTATGAATTACATACACGAGCTTGACGAAAAGAAGCTCACTCACACTCTCTGGGAGATGTGCACCGAGTGCATCGTTGTTTTCCCCGACGGCGTAGGCGTTCTTCCGTGGATGCTCTGCGGAACTAACTCAATCGGCGAAGCAACCGCTGAAAAAATGAAGGAATTCCGTCTTGTAGTCTGGGGTATGCACGGTATCTACGGTGCAGGTAAAACTATGGATGAAACCTTCGGTCTCATTGAGACAGTCGAAAAAGCTGCTCAAATCTATATGCTTACAGCCCATATGCCCAGAATTAACACTATAAAAGACGCCGAGATGCAGGAGCTTGCAGAGTTCTTCGGTGTCCAATACAGAAAAGATTTTCTTAATCTCTGATAAATAAACTTAGCACTCAATTCAATCTAAAGAAGGAAACTTTTACAAGAACTAAAGGAGGAAAATTTTACAAGAACTAAAGGAGGAAATTTTATGAGAACTAAAGGAGGAAATTTTATGAGAACTAAAGGAGGAAATTTTATGAAAACAAAAAAATTATTATCAATCGTCCTTGCAATCTTAATGATTGTATCCGTTTTACCCTTGACTGTAAGTGCAGCTGCCCACGGTGATTTTGAATACACCTTATCCGGCTCTGATGCAACCATCACCGGTTATAGCGGTGCAGGCGGAGCAGTTAATATACCACAGACTATTACTGTGGGTGCACAAGAATATAAGGTAACATCAATAGGTGCATATGCTTTTTGGGGACATAGTACCATAAAAAGTGTAACAATTCCGGAAGGTGTAACAAGCATTGGCAGATATGCCTTTGGATATTGTAGTGCTATTGAAAGCATCAGTCTCCCGGAAAGTCTTGTAACCATTGGGGAATATGCGTTTTCCTTTTGCACTTCTCTTAAAAGCATCACAATCCCAGCAAACGTCAGTAGCCTTACCTATGCTTTTGATTTTTGTACCGCTCTTAATGTAATTACAGTTGACGAAAACAATCAGCATTTTGCAAGTGAAAACGGCGTGCTTTTTAACAAGGCCAAAACGGAGCTTATTCAATACCCTATTGCTAAGGCAGACACTTATTACGCCGTTCCCGACAGCGTTGTTACAATTACCCGAGCTGCTTTTCAAAATGCTAACAAATTAACGAAAATTGATCTTCATGATGGTATAACAACAATTGGCAGTTTAGCATTTAGCTATTGCGAAGGTCTTACTACTGTAACTGTTCCTAAAAAAATAAAAACACTCAATACTAATGTATTTTTAAAGTGTACAAACCTCGAAAGTGTATCTCTTCCGCACGGACTTCAAAAAATTGATGATAACGCTTTCTCATACTGCACAAGCCTTAAGAGTATTGATATTCCTGACTCAGTTACAAATTTAGGTAACAGTGCTTTCAATAAATGCCATAGTCTTGAAAGTATAGTCATTCCTGCAAGCGTTTCTTCAGCAGATCAATATGTAATCTCAGAGTGTGACAATTTAAAGCAGATAGTCTTTGCAGACGGCACCGCTAAAATACATGAATATTTCATATTAGACTGTCCATCGGTTACTGATGTTGTTATTCCCGCAAGTGTTGCTTCAATAGGCTACTATGTATTCAATTCAAATAATGTGTCAACTGACACTGTTTTTCATTATGCGGGCACAGAGGAACAGTGGGTTGCTTTGCAGTCGTCAACAGACTCCCAAAATAATCTTATTGCAGATGCAATACCGCATTATATTACCTTTGACGAGAGCAAAGATGTAACCTGCACCGAAGACGGATATAAAAACGCTTACGTTTGCGAAGAATGCGGTCCCGTAACCGGAGAGGAGATAACTCCTGCAATAGGTCACAAATATATGTCAATTACAACCAAGCCTACTTGCGCACAGGACGGTTATGTGAATCACGTATGCCTCAACTGCGGTGACAGTTATGTTGAAGACGGCGAAGAAGCTTTCGGTCATAACTATGGCGAGTGGAAAACAGTTGCTGCCCCCTCTTGTAAACAGCAAGGTGTTGACGTAAGAATCTGTGAAACTTGCGGTGCTTCAGATTACCGTACAACAGATACTGTCGGACACTCTCATATAGCAATCACAATCAAGCCCACCTGCACTCAAGACGGTTATACAAATTATATATGCGATTGCGGTGACAGCTATATTGAAGTTGGGGAAAAAGCAACGGGACATAGCTACGGTGAATGGGAAGTTGTTCTGGCGTCCTCTTGCAAACAGCACGGAATTGAGATAAGAACCTGCGTAAACTGCAATAATACGGATTATCGCACAACACCCACAACAGGTCACGCCTATACGAAATATACGGAGAGTGAAAGTGCGAAGTGCGGTCAAAACGCAAAAGAAACGGCAAGTTGTGATTATGGTTGCGGAGCAACTAACACAAGAGAGGTTGCAAATTCAGCTCTCACCCACACTGATGCAGATAAAGACGGTTATTGCGACCATGACGGCACAAAAATGAATGACGACTGCAGCCATGTTTGCCACAGCGATAATTGGTTCAACAAAAATCTCTACTGGCCCATTATTCGATTCTTCTGGAAACTCTTTAACATAAATCCTATCTGCGACTGCGGTGTAGCACATTATTAAAAATCCGGTACAGCAAAAAAATAACCCCTGATTGTAATCACACAATCAGGGGTTTGATTTTTTATTTCTTATTTTACGGGTGCTGCGTCACCGTAATTTCTTCTTATCTTAAGAGTTGTGGTCTTGGGGAATTCCTCATCACGGAAGATTGTCTTATCGATATTCTTCCATCTCGGCATGTCACGGTTGAACTTGTCCACAGCTTCCTTAATAAGCGCAACAGCGTCATCCTTATACTCCTCAAAGTCAGGGAATATCTCTGCAACAATCTTGTTCTTATCCTGATATACAAGGATTTCTGCTATAGCATGGCAACGCTGTGAAAGTCTATCCTCAAGCTCTTCAGGAGAAACGTTCTTACCGTTGTTGGTAACAATAAGATTCTTTTTACGTCCAATGAAGAAAAGGAATCCGTCCTCGTCGATTCTGCCGTAGTCACCGGTCTTGAACCATCCGTCATCAAATGCCTCTGCAGTTGCTACGGGGTCATTGTAGTAACCCTGCATAACGTTGCTACCACGAACATAAATCTCACCTACGCCGTCTTCGTCAGGGTCATTAATCTTAATCTCATTACAAGGAAGAGGACGTCCAACACTTCCGGACTTATAGTTATGCACAGTATTGGTTGTAACGCCGGGTGAACACTCTGTTATACCGTAGCCGTTAAGAACCTGTATGCCAAGCTCAGAAAGACCCTGCTCATACTGAGGATCCAAAGCGGCACCGCCGACAACAATAAACTCAAGATTGCCACCAAGCTGCTCGTGAACTGTTGCAAAAAGCTTACGGCGAACATCAATACCGAATTTCAACAGGAAATTACTAATTTTAA
This sequence comes from Clostridia bacterium, assembly GCA_017407995.1. Lineage (GTDB taxonomy): Bacteria > Bacillota > Clostridia > Oscillospirales > Acutalibacteraceae > CAG-177. The sequence continues at coordinate 51,520 of JAFQVM010000005.1, forward strand.
TGCCCTTCTTGAGAACATCTTCTCTACCGGTTTTCTTAGCGGTCTTCCAAATACGCTTGTAAATAGTCTCAACAACAAGCGGAACTCCGGCAAAATGTTGCGGCTTATGGGTCTTAAAGTCGTGAACAAGATTTTTAATATCTTCACAGATATAACCGTGTGTAATAACTATAAAGCCTGAGAAAATAGTAGCAACCCATGAGTATGTATGGTTGAGCGGCAAGAAACCAACTGTGTTTCTTCCGCTATAACACATACAAGCTGATACAACCTGAGATGCAAGGTTGCCGTGAGAAAGCATAACACCCTTGCTCTTACCTGTAGTTCCTGATGTATAAACTATAGTTGCCAAATCCTCCGGAACTACCTCAGTATCCATATACTCAGTATATCCATCCGCTATAAGCTTCTCTCCCTTTTCAACATATGACGGGAAATCTGCCATGCAGAAGTAGTGCTCCATAGGGGCGCCCATAGCCTTAAATGTTTCAATATATTTTTCATATTGTTTCGAGTAAAATATTGCTTTACATCCACTGTCCTTAAGAAGAACAACAAGATCTTCAGCAGGAAGTTTCGGGTCAAGCGGAACGCTGACGTTTTGGCCGAGAAGATTGGCAAAGAAAGATGCTATCCACTCATAAGAGTTCTCGCCGATAATAGCAACATTACTCTTTTTTATGCCAAGACTAAACGAATATGTACCAATAGCGTTTATATCACGCCAAATATCATTGTATGATTTAGACTCCAGTTTTTCATCTCGAGTATAATAACAAAGGGGCTTGTCCTGGCCCTTGCCAACACCGTGCATAACAAGCTCTTTTATCGTCTTAACCTGTGGTACATCATAATACACGTCTTTTCTTTTCTTTCCCATCTTTTTCTCTCCTCAAAATATTTGTTATTACATTTGGTCACACACAAGATATAGACCAACCCAATGAGATATTTTATACTATAAATGCCATTTTTATTTTCTTTTCGACAATTTATAAAGATTTAATAAAAGAAGAACTCCGTGCCAAAAATTCAGACACGGAGTTCTTTTTTAAGCCTTAGTTTTATCTTTTCGTTTGATTATCTTCTGCTCGTTTTGGTCTTGTGCCGACTTATCCATAATAACAAACATCAGCGTAGCCATCAAAAGATACGGTATAGGACTGAATAGTCCGGGATTAACCATAGACATAAGCTCAATTCCTATGTAAGTGATAAGAATGAAAGCGTTTGCAACTGTCTGCCGTCTGTTATAAAATCTCATGCGTGCGATAAACTGATAGGAATACGCTATTATTCCGGCTATACCAAAACTTCCTATAACCTGGAACGGCGAAGAGTGGTACCAGCAAAGTGCAAACTTTGCAGAGTTGTGTACGTCTGTATTTCCGTAGTATGCCAATCCCCTGCCGAATGCCGGATTGGACTTGAAGTCCATAACAGCTCTCTTCATAAGTTGGACACGAATCTCATCATCGTCTATCATAAGCAGTCGAAGCAGCGTCTCTCTGAAGAAATAAAGCAAATCCCAGAAAAACACAATGCACGCAACAAATCCGGCTACTATTATCAAAATATTGTGCACTCTATGCTTCTTGTCAAAGCACAAAAGCCCAATCATACACATGGCAACTTCCGCTGTTCCGACAATCGCTCCTCCACGTGAACCCGTCAGCAAAAGACCGCCGTAGAAGAGCATGCCAACCCAAAACCATGCATGATTGCCCCTCGCAGAGCGAAGAAAAGCAAACGGAAGCGCAAACAACAAAAATGTAGAAACATTGTTTCTCCATTGGAAAGCCAAAACGCTTCGCTCTTCAAGCACTTTCTGTATGTTAGCAAGATAATGCTCAGCTAACATGAAACAGCAGAAAAGGCCCATTATTATCATTATTTTTGAAAACTTGTCTATCAGAGAATATCCTCTGTCAGCGCCGATGTGTGAGTTCATCAACACATAAAAAAACACCATTCCGAAACCGAGAGCAACAGTATAGAACACAGATTCCAGACTGAAATACTCTGCCGCCGTTATCTTGCCTACACCTCCGAGAGTAACCGCAACGGAAACCGCTATCATCGGAATAAACATTTCACCCAAAACAAACTTACGTTTGTAATAAACGAAGTGAAAAACAAGAACTGCAACAACAGGTATAGCCAGCCACCACAGTTTTATAAACGTATTAAACGAATTGAAACATTTTATCAGACACACGCACAAAAGCAGAAACGGCTCAAGTGCCGCTATAACATCGTCACAAAATACAAGCGTGAACAATATTATTGCAGCAAAAACTATCAGACCAGCAACCTCAATGCGGAATACCGTAACTGTACACGCAATCAGAAAGCAGATAACCATAAGCCAATCTGACATCAGAAAGGCCTCAATGCTCTTGCGTTTGTTTTCAAACTTTTCTTTTATCAAACCCCATACCGCCTTTTTGTTTTGGAGTATGCTCTATTAACATAACATTCTATGCTTATACAAAAAACGAAATTACCAATGCATATACTTCTGCGCTGTTTCATTTTATCATGCTTCTCTGCAAAAAACAAGATACTGAAGGTCTATTTTTGTCTGATAGAGTCTACAAGTAATAGAAACTGCTTTTTAAATCGTAAAATCAAATAAAAAGTAAAAAAAGAAAAAGCTTTTAATTTATCAAAAAACTTTGAAAAAGGTATTGCAAAAGATATATTTTTGTGATATTATTGACAAGCTATCCGGGTGTGGCGCAGCTGGTAGCGCGCTTGACTGGGGGTCAAGAGGCCGTGAGTTCAAGTCTCGCCACTCGGACCATAGGCAAGTCCTTATGGGGCTTGCCTTTTTTCTTATACCAAAAATCAACTTTATTATATGATATATTTATTGAGAGACGGTGAAATAATGGCGGACATCTTACACGTTGAGTTGTCAAAACTAATTTTAGATACTTCTAAACTTAATCCCAGTTACATCGCTTATGAAACGGATTCCGAAAGAATCCCCTCTTTTACACATAGTGATTTAATTAATGATTGGCATATAGAACACATCAGAAGATTCAATGTTACTGCAGAGTATTTAATTAATTCCCTTCAACGTGTGAGTATATTTGGACAAATGTTGACAGATGGTAAAACAAAGGAAGGTCACGGCAATACAACCATTGATATTATTAAAGAACATAGAGCCGCATGCAGGGAAGCATGTATTAATATCGACATCTACATTGAAAAAATAAAGTCGTTCTGTAGATATTATTTTTTCATGGACAGAAAACTTACCGATGATGGCAAAAAATGGGTTGAAACATTAATGCAGTATAAGGATATTGAGGGATGGAGCTATATTCAGTCTTTTTTAATAAAATGCCAAATCCTTTGGCAGGACGCCGATACAAAGTTCCTAATTGACGTTCGAAATGATGAAATACACAATGAATCCCCGCTTGAACTTATGCAATATAGATTTGCAGATGACGACCTTGTACCAGTGATTGATACATATGTAATACCAATTGATGTCATACATAACAAAATCACGCATACCATTGAAACGATTGTTTCCATCACAGTAGCTCTTCAGGACATTCTTAATAACATATCACCTTTTTCAGTTTATAGCTACTTATCGCCTCGAAATGGGCACTTAAAAAACATAATTAAAATGGAGGATAGATATAAATTAGAAAGAGAATATATCAGACGGTTTTATTGCATATAGCGTTTTCAAAATTCTAAAACATTTGATATCCCTGATTTTCAAAAAAACTATAATTACACCCTATTATTTTTTACCTATATAAACGATTTGATTTTTCACATAATATTCATTCATTTTGCATCCATAACTTGACATCAGGCTATATAAAAGTATAAAATAAGAGATAGTTTGTATATCAAGCTATCTCTTTGATGTATAAAAATCCAATGAAGGGGTTGTATCAATGGACAGTAAAACAATACAGATACTGATTGCAATGGTTACCTACATGGCAGTTGTTGTTTTAATCGGTGTTCTGTGTACAAAAAAAGCAAACAAAAACTCCGAAAACTATTTCCTCGGAGGACGCTCTCTCGGTCCGTGGGTAACCGCAATGAGTGCTGAAGCTTCCGACATGAGCGGTTGGCTGCTGATGGGATTGCCCGGCGTCGCTTATTGGAGTGGTTTGGCAGATGCATCCTGGACTGCAATCGGTCTTGCAGTAGGTACATATCTGAACTGGCTCATAGTCTCAAAAAGACTTCGCCGTTACAGCATCAGAGCTAACAACTCTATAACATTGCCCGAATTTTTCTCCAACAGATTCCGTGAGAAAAACAAGGTGATTATGACACTGGCTGCTTTATTCATTCTTATCTTCTTTACGGTTTATGCGTCAAGCTGTTTAGTAACATGCGGCAAGTTGTTTTCTACTTTGTTTGGTATGCCATATATTACTATGATGATAATCGGCGCTATCTTTGTTTTAGCTTATACCCTGCTCGGCGGATTCCTTGCTGAAAGTGCTTCCGACTTCATGCAGGCAATTGTAATGATAATAGCTTTGTCTGTTATAGTTATCATAAGCACAATAAAAGCCGGAGGTTTAGGTGCCGTTATCGAAAACGCTCAATCCATTCCCGGATTCTTAGAGTTCTTCGGTATTGCTAACCCCAAACTTGACAATGTAACAAAAGAGCAAATAGTAGAGGCCGGAAAGCCTGTGTTTAAGGCCGCCTCAGAATACGGCTGGCTTAAAATTTGTTCAATGCTCGCTTGGGGCTTGGGATATTTCGGTATGCCGCAGGTACTCCTTCGCTTTATGGCAATCCGCAAAGAGGACGAGCTTAAACGTTCAAGAAGAATCGCTATGGTTTGGGTCGTCATCTCTCTTGCCGTTGCTGTGTTTATAGGAATCGTAGGCAGAACACTGTATCCCACCGTCCACCTCTCTGCTACTGATGCCGAGAATATTTTTATCACTCTCGCAACAACATCTCTTCCTGCCATCATTGCAGGTTTTGTAATGGCAGGTATTCTCGCTGCAACTATCAGTTCTTCAGACTCCTATCTGCTTATCGCTGCATCCGCTTTTGCAAAAAACATCTTCCAGGGTGTTTTCAAGAAAAAAGCCGGCGACAAACAGGTAATGCTTGTATCAAGAATTACTCTTTTGGTAATTGCTCTTATCGCTATCATCATCGCACTTGATGAGGACAGCGTTATCTTCCAAATCGTTTCCTTCGCATGGGCAGGATTCGGAGCAACATTCGGTCCGCTGATTTTGTTCTCACTGTTCTGGAAGCGTACAAACAGAGCAGGCGCTATTGCCGGTATGGTCGGCGGAGCTGCCATGGTCTTCATTTGGAAGCTTCTTATCAGCAAACTCGGAGGAGCCTTCGCTATATACGAGCTTCTTCCGGCATTCATATTCTCCTCGATTTGCATTGTTGTGGTTTCGCTCTTAACCGCACCGCCTTCAAAAGAAATCCAAGAAGATTTCGAAGCAGTAAAAACAAACAAATCTATAGACTGATAAATGCAAAAGGCACCGCAATGCGGTGCCTTTTGATTATATAAATATTTCTAAACTTTATTGTTTTGTCTAACGCAAAATGATATAATTCTGATATAAAATGCTTGGGTTTTATAAATTGCAACTGTCGGTTGACACATTGCAAGGCCTGTTTGGTAGTGCGAAACCACGGAAAAAGCTAAAATTTAGACAACGAGGGAAGCAATCCCCGTAATTCAAAACCGAGGTGAATTTCATGATTTTAGCTGACAAGATTATAAGACTTAGAAAAAAGAACGGTTGGTCACAGGAAGAACTCGCAGAAAAAATAAATGTATCAAGACAGGCTGTTTCAAAATGGGAAGGTGCACAGACTGTACCTGACCTTGATAAAATATTGCAATTGAGCAGCCTTTTCGGAGTAACTACCGATTATCTTCTTAAAGATGAAATAGAAAACGAAGAATTTACTGACGGCACTGTTCAAGGCGTTAAAAGAGTAACAATGACTGAAGCAAACGAATATCTGGATTACAGAAAAAAGGCTTCATACCTTATAGGTTTAGGCGTACTGTTATGTATCACATCCCCATGTGCTCTGATAATTTTGTCCGCTGCTCCTTTCTTCTACAGCATATCCCCCGGTCTTTCAGTTCTAATCGGAATTGCTGTTTTGCTGATTTTTGTTGCCGCTGCAGTAGGTCTGTTCTCTTTCTGCGGTTTCAGAAGCGCTGCTTACAGTTATTTATCAAAAGAATTTGAAACTGAATACGGCGTTAACGGTATGGTAAAAGAAAGGGACAACAAATTCCGTCCTTTCGGTATAGCCTCCAACATTATCGCCACCTGCCTTTGTGTTCTTTCCCCGTTGCCTATTATAGCATCTGCTTTTCTCGGAAATGCCTTTGTCATTTGTATTTCAGTAGCTGTGTCTCTGCTCCTTATAGGAATCGGCGTTATGCTCTACATAGTCGGTACAGTTCAAAGCGTAAGCATGCACAGATTACTTAAAGACAACACTCCACCGGACGAGGAAAAGCAAAACGATAAACCCGGTATAAATTTCCCAGCTGTATACTGGCTTTGCGCAACAGCAATCTATCTTATTGCAAGCTTTATCACAGGCTCGTGGGGATTCACATGGGTTATATGGCCTATTGCCGGTGTGCTCTATCCCCTATCCAAAATGATTTACAACAAAGTGATTTCAAAATAAATATGATTAAAAAGCAGGCAAGTCACATTAAAGTGACTTGCCTGCTTTCGCATAGCTAAGCGTCATAAAGCTCTTGCCAACTAATTATTGGTTTGATATAATTAAAGCATAATGTTAATTATATCCTATCATTAAAGAGGAGAACAAAAATGAAACAACTTAAACGCACGCTCGCTTTAATTTTGTCCATGTTAATTGTTTTCAGCGGTTTTGGCATCAGTGCTTCGGCCGAAGAAACAAGCAAGACCATAACAGTTAAAATGATGAATTACAACGTTGCAGGTATGCCGAAGTTTGACGGTACAGACGTTGCCGCAAATCAGCAGACAATTGCCAAGTATATTGTTGACAACAACTTTGATATTGTTGCCACACAAGAGGACTTCGGATATCACAGAAAGCTTGTAAAAGGCTTAAATGGCTTCAACTACTTCACAAACCATTCGGGCTCTATCCCCGGTGGTGACGGCATGAATGTTTTTACAAAAACAATGCCTATATATAACGAGGAAAGATATCCTTGGGACGAGTCTTACGGCACAATAGAAGAGGGAGATACTCTTACTCCAAAAGGTCTTATGCATGTTGTAATAGAAATTGCTGACGGTGTCTATATTGACTTCTATAACCTTCACGCAGATGCTTTTGGCTCTGATGGCTCTATCGCAGCACGAGAAAGTAACTACAAGCAGACCGTTGATTTGATTGAAGAAAACTACAAAAAATACAACCGTCCTGTTATCGTCACAGGCGACTTCAATCACTTCCATCACACAAATGCTCATGAAAACAGCAACATGTACGCAATATTCCAAGAGCGTTGCGGACTCAAGGATGCTTGGATTGAAGTGCACAACGACGGTGATTACTTTAACTTTAGCAAATGGTATTCACTCGGCGGATATTGGGGTGTCTGGGATTCTGTCGAAAAGTTCATGTATAAAGACGGCGGTGGCATAACACTTGAACCTGTTGACTACAAATACACATGGATTAAAAACGAAACAGGCGCAAATACATCCGACCACGCAGCTGCAGAATGTACTTTCACTTTTACCGTAACAGAAGATTTTGTTGAAAACACCCAGGAGTTGAAGGTTGTTAATCAATTCTTCCTGCGCAACTTCTTTAACATGATAAAGTGGATTTTCAAAGACCTTATCTACATTTTCTCAAACTTTGATGAGCTTATAGAGTTTTTGGGATAATAAAAAATTAAGCGCTGACTAAGTCAGCGCTTTTTATTTATCTCGTCTTACGGCAAAACAATATCAGCATAAATAGGATAATGGTCTGAAACATACTGCCCGTCAACAGAGTCTCTGATTATTCTATATGTCTTTACGTCTGTAATTTCATCGTTTACGCATATGAAATCAATTGGATTACCTCTCTCTCCGCCTTTATATCCGTGGTAGGTTTTTCCGTTCATCGTACTAATCGCCATATCCTGCGTGTCACTCAGGCCGTCCGAGACAAGAGCTTTATACAATTCGCAACCCTTTTCAAAATTAAAGTCACCTGTAACAACTGTCGGCATATCAAAGCTCAATGCTTTTTCTATAACAAGCTCAAGCCCTTTCTGGCGTGCTTCAGGACCTTTGTGGTCAAGATGGGTATTAATATGAGCATAGCGCTCCTTCGTTTCCTTATTCTCAAGAATTACCCATGTGCAAGTCCTGTGATGCGCTGCATCCCAACCGATTGAAACCTTATCGGGCGTTTCGGAAAGCCAGAATGTTCCGCTGTCGATAAGCTTATACTTATCTTTTCTATACATTATCGCCGTAGACTCACCGATAAGTTTTACTCCCGAAAGTCTGCCGACACCTACAATTCCGTATTTTGGAATATACGCATCTAAAGTCAGATACCATGTGCCCTCACACTCCTGCAATCCAACAGAATCAGGCATATAATCTGCTATAACCTGAGGAACTATCTTACCCCTGTCATACTCACCGTTACGGACATTGAAAGACATAACTCTCGTCACTTCGCTGCTTTCAGGAGCCTTGGCACCCAAATCAAGTTTGCCTATCCCGATAAACGGAAGTATCAAAGCAAAAAGTGCACATATAATCTGTTTTGCTATCGTTAAAACCTGCTTAAATGACATTTTAGAATCCCCTTTCAAATATCAATTTCATCTTCCGATTCGATTATAGCATGGGCATCTTATATTTGCAAATTTTTTGTAATAGCGAAACAACGCCTTGATATCTGAAAAGATATCAAGGCGCTTGATATTATTATTAGCCGGCGTAGTTCATGCCGATTTCAATTGCTTCAACATTCTTGGGAACAAGATGCTGTTTTTTAGCAGGAACTATCTTCTCGATAGTTTTCTGCATAGTTTCCATTGTACAGAAACCTGTCTGCTCCATAAGCTTACCGATAAGAATAATATTTGCAAGACCTTTAAGTCCGTTCTTCTCTGCAAGCTCTGTTGCGGGAACTTTGCAAACTGTTATATCATTTCTTGTAACCTCACGGTCAACAAGAGTGCTGTCGATAATAACTATTCCGCCGGGAACAACTGCATCAATAAATTTATCAAATGACGGACCGTTCATTGCAACAAACACGTTGGGAGTTATAACAAGGGGTGAGCAAATCGGGTCTGCTGAAATGCAGACGCTGCAGTTTGCTGTGCCGCCTCTCATCTCCGGACCGTAGGACGGAAGCCATGAAACTTCCTTACCGTCGATAAGTCCTGCATAGGAGATGACCTTACCCATAAAAAGTATTCCCTGTCCGCCGAATCCGGCGAGTACTGCATTCATATCATTCATTATTCTGCTTCCTCCTCTGTCTTATCCTTATATACACCAAGCGGATAATAAGGAAGCATATTAGCTCTGAGCCAGTCAAGAGCCTCGACCGGTGAGAGTCCCCAGTTTGTCGGGCAAGCAGAAACAACCTCAACAATTGAGAAGCCCTTGCCTGCTATCTGAGTTTCAAAAGCCTTTTTAATAGCTTTCTTTGCTTTCATTACGTTCTTTACGCAGTCAACAGATACACGCTCTGCATAAGCTGTACCGTCAAGAGTGGAGAGCATCTCACAAACTCTTACGGGGTAGCCTGCTGTCTTAACATCTCTGCCGTAGGGGGTGGTCTGTGTGACCTGATTGGGAAGAGATGTGGGAGCCATCTGGCCGCCTGTCATACCGTAAATTGCATTGTTTACAAAGATTACGGTGATATTCTCGCCTCTGGTTGCTGAGTGTACTGTTTCAGCAGTACCGATAGCAGCAAGGTCGCCGTCACCCTGATATGTAAAAACAACATTGTCGGGAAGTGACCTTTTTACACCTGTTGCAATAGCCGGTGCACGACCGTGGGGTGCCTGAATCATGTCACATCCGAAATAATTATATGCCATAACTGCGCATCCGACAGGTGCTACACCTACTGTTTTACCCTCTATTCCAAGCTCGTCAAGGCACTCAGCAACAAGACGATGGATTATACCGTGAGTACAACCTGGGCAATAATGGGTAGGCACATCAGTTAATGCCTTGGGTTTCTGAAATACAATTGCCATTATTTATCGCCTCCTGCAAGTTTTTTGATGTTCTCAAGCACCTCTGCGGGTGTAGGAATGATACCGCCTGTGCGTCCGAAGAATTCTACCGGACGGCTACATTCAATCGCAAGCTTTACATCGTCAATCATCTGACCCATGCTCATCTCAACACAAAGGAATGCCTTTGCATTCTCAGCTGCATCCTTGATAGCCTTCTTCGGGAACGGCCAGAGAGTTATCGGACGGATAAGTCCTGCCTTTATACCTTGGCTTCTTGCCTCACGGACAGCTGCCTTTGCAACACGTGCAGATGCACCGTATGCTACTACGATATACTCTGCATCCTCTGTCATATAGCTTTCGCTCATAGCCTCTTTTTCTTCGATAACAGCATATCTCTCAAAACGCTCTTTTACAAGGCGCTCAAGGTCTGCAGCCTGAAGGTAAAGAGAGTTTACAATATTATGTTTACGTCCGCCCTTATGACCGTTTGCTGCCCACGGTTTCTCAACATTTGAACCGCCGCTGCCCTCACCTATTGCTACGGGCTCCATCATCTGACCGAGCATACCGTCAGCAAGAATCATTGCGGGCATACGATACTCATCAGCCTTATCGAAAGCGTGACCCACAAGGTCAACCATCTCCTGAACAGAACTGGGTGCAAAAACGAGAACATGTAAATCGCCGTGACCGGGTGCCTTTGTAGCCTGCCAATAGTCAGCCTGTGAGGGCTGAATACCGCCAAGTCCGGGGCCGCCACGCTGGACGTTGATAATAACAGCGGGAAGGTCTGAACCTGCCATATAGGAGATTCCTTCTGTTTTAAGGCTGATTCCGGGTGAAGATGAAGAAGTCATAGCTCTGACACCTGCTGATGCTGCACCAAGAACCATATTTACTGCTGCAATCTCACTCTCAGCCTGAAGATATGTGCCGCCTATTTTAGGCATCACCTTTGACATATATGCCGCAAGCTCTGTCTGCGGGGTTATCGGGTAACCGAAGAAGTGGCGGCAACCTGCTCTTATTGCAGCCTCTGCCAGTGCCTCGTTACCTTTCATAAGTACTCTCTCGGACACTTTTAACACCTCACCTTTCTTATCTCTCTACTGTTATTGCGCAATCGGGACACATAATAGCACATGCTGCGCAGCCGATGCATTTATCGGGGTCTGTTACACTTGCCGGATGGTAACCCTTTAGGTTAATGTTATCCTTGGCAAGGCTGATAATATGTTTCGGGCACGCTGTTGTGCAAAGTTCACAGCCTTTGCAGGTGTTTTCATCAATTATGACTTTTGCCATATCTATATCCTCCTGTTATGTTAAAATACTTTAATTATCCCACGGCAACCTTACAACAACATCAACAGGATAAAGGTTATCCACCCTGTCGCCTATCTCGTCACAAACCGCCTTGGGTGCGGTGGTCATCAGTAACGGTAATCCTGTCACCTTTGAAACCGCCTTGGCATACGGTACTGAATCTATTACATCCTGTGCCGTGGTCTGAGGACCGAGATGTGAATTGTTGACAAGTGCTGTCGCCTTAAGTCTGCATGCCGTCTCTATCTCGCCGAGCAGAGATGCCGCTTCATCAGGCTCAGAAATGAACTTACGGTTGCGGTTTATAACATAAAGCATGTCATAGCCGCTCTCGTTGAATCGCTGTGCAAAACGCCCCAGAGCTGTTGCTCCGACATCGTCGCCGCCGACATCGACTATCACCCTGCCCATGCTCTCATCAAAAATCGAAAACATTCGGGCAGTCAACGCAGGTGCATCGACAGTCGTTCCCTCAAGATTCTGGGCGATAACATTGATTCCCTGCTTTTCAAGAACCTCTGTATAATCAACCGTTCTGAAATACGGGTTTACAATGTCAAGGTCGACGAGCGTTATCTTTTCGCCGCTTTTTGCCGCCTCAAGCGCCATGTTGAGCGCAAGGTTGGTCTTGCCGCTGCCGTAATGCCCGCAGATAAGAGTTATCCTTTTCACCTTGTCACCGCCTTGAGTTCACTTCTTTTGTTGAATATATACAAGTGATTATAGCACTATTTGTAGCAACTTACAACATTTTTTGACCAATTTACTATGAGAAATGAGCGTCCAAAAAATGCCTCATTTTGTGCATTTTTTACCCTTTAGACGTAAAATGACCCGTATGACATAAATCATACGGGTCATTACAATCTAAATTATTCTGCTGCTTCCTCAGTTGCCTCTTCAGCAACCTCTTCAACAGCCTCTTCTGCTGCTTCCTCTGCAACAGGCTCGATGAGAGCTCTGATTGAAAGGCTGACACGCTTCTTGTCAAAATCAATACCGATTACCTTGACCTGAACCTTGTCGCCTACCTTGAGAACATCAGCGGGCTTCTCGATGCGGCGGTCAGCTATCTGAGAAATATGGATAAGACCATCAATTCCGGGGATAACCTTTGCGAATGCACCAAAGTCTGTAAGGCTTACAACCTCTGCCTCGATAACTGTTCCCTCAGGATAGTTCTTGCGAAGAATCTCCCACGGATTATCCTCGTCTTTTCTGTAGCCGAGAGAAATCTTTTTCTTCTCAGTATCAAGAGCCTTGATGTAAACATCAATCTCGTCACCGACATTGAGAACTTCTGACGGATGCTTAATACGCTTCCATGAAAGCTCTGAGATGTGAGCCATACCGTCTACTCCGCCGATATCAACGAATGCACCGTATGCTGTAAGAGACTTAACTGTTCCGCTGTACTTCTGGCCGACTTCAGCCTGTGCCCAGAATGCTTCCTCAGCAGCCTTTCTGCTATCCTTAAGAACTGCACGGATTGAACCGACTGCTCTTCTCTTAAAGCGGTTAACCTCGATTATACGGAACTGGACATTCTTTCTCAAAAGGTCGTCCAGAGGTTCGTTACGTGATGCTGTTGCAAGAGAACCGGGAATAAACACACGAACGCCGTTTGTCACAGCGATAACGCCGCCCTTTACAATATCTGTTACAACACCGTCAAATACCTTATCGCTATCAGCGGCATCAACGATATCGCTCCATGCTTTCATAGCATCGCAACGGCGCTTTGAGAGCATTACTGTTCCCTCAACATCGTTTGTCTTCATGATGATAAGGTCAATCTCATCACCGATTTTGAGCTCTTTCTTCGGGTCAGCTGCAGGGTCTGCGCTGTACTCATCCATAGGTATGTAGCCGGCATGCTTTCTGCCGATATCAACCTGAATCTCTGTGGGTGAGAAGCCCATTACGATTCCCTTGACCTTCTGGTCAGTGCTCATGCTCTTGAGCGACTCTTCGAGAGCCTCCGAGAAATCCTGCTCATCTGAGTTTGAAGGCACCTCCTCCACCGGCTGTGCGGACGGCGCTCCTTCTGCGAGCTCAACGGCAGCCGCATCTTCAGCGACATCGGTCTTCTGCTCAGCTACGCCTTCCTCAAGCTCAATAGATTGTTCGTTTAAAATTTCGGACATGTTACAAAGTACCTCCTTTATTATACGTGCAGGAGTGGATGCTCCTGCGGTAACACCGACAAAACTGCAGTCTGAAAAATCAATATTTTTTAATTCAGACGCACGCTCCACAAGATAGGTTTTGCAGTTCTTCTCACATACCGCTTTGAGCTTTGCAGTGTTCGAGCTTGTCTGCCCGCCGATAATAATCATCATATCGGCTCGCTTGGAAAGCTCCGTTGCCTCGCTCTGCCTGTCCTGGGTAGCATTACATATTGTATCAAAAACATTTGCATTTGTACATAGTAATTTTATTATTTTTGAAGATTCAGCCCATTCTTTTACGCTGAAAGTGGTCTGAGATACCACTGTTATTTTCTTTTTGAGAAACTCAGGGTGTTCTTCAAGGATTTTTTTCAGCTCATCTGAGTTTCTGAAGGTATAACATTTACCAACACAATAGCCCATTATGCCTATCACTTCAGGATGGCCGCTGTCACCAGCTATGAGAACAGGTATATCCTCTGAAGAGTTTTCGCTGACTATCTTATGAATCTTTTTGACAAACGGACAAGTTGCATCACAAATTTTTGCACCGGTACTCTCAAGGTCGTCCAAAACAGACTTGCTCACCCCATGAGTTCTAACTATAACTATTGAATCCGCCTGTGCCTGCGAAGGTTCATCAAGAACTTTTACGCCACGGCTCTCAAGGTCCTCTATAACTATCGGATTATGTATTAATGGACCGAAAGTTGCAACCTTTTCGCCTGAATCAACAAGCCCATATGTCATCTCAACGGCTCTGTTAACTCCGAAACAAAAACCTGCTGTTTTAGCAACCTCAATCTTCATGACCTTTTTCAAGCAGTTCACCTATCTTACTCATAATATACTTTGATGCTTCTTTAAGGTCGCTTATCGTTGCTTCTTCGGGAATGTTAAGCTCCTCATAAGGGATAACCTCACCGAAACGAATTGTCATCTTCTTGCCAAGCTTGCTGGGACCCTCAAAATATATAGAAACCGGAAGCACATCTGCTTTTGTAGCTTTAGCAATAAGAGCTACACCGGACTTTGGGGGAAGCATCTGGCCGGTCTTAGACCTTGTTCCCTCAGGGAAAATTCCGAGAACCTTGCCTTCTTCAACAAGTTTAATAGCGTAGTTCACAGAACTCTGGTCCGAATGTCCTCTGTTTATCGGAAATGCGTTACAATGACGCCAAAACCACGAAATAAGCGGATTAATCATAAAGAGTTCAAGCTTTGCCATATAGTGAATCTTTCTCACCTTAGCTGCAGCGATAAGACCGGGGTCATATGCATTTCGGTGGTTAGAAGCAATAATAAGACTTCCTGTTTTAGGAACATTTTCAAGGCCTATATACTTTGCCTTAAAAAGTATCTTGGGAAGATAACGAAAAACTGTGACCATTACGTCATAGAATTTTCTATCCCTGGTGTTGTTGTAATCAAATGCTTTTCCTTTAATTCTCGGTTTCATCAGAGCTTCTCCTTAATCACACTTAATATTTTCTCCACAGATTCCTCCAGGCTGATTCCCGTTGTATCCACAATTACCGAATCCTCAGCAGGTTTGAGCGGTGCAACAGCCCGATGTGAATCATTATAATCCCTTTGCTTCATTTCTGCAAGCACATTTTCATATTCAACAGCTTCGCCTTTTTCTATAAGTTCCTTATAGCGGCGCTGCGCACGCTCTTCAGGCGATGCGGTAAGGAATATCTTGACCTGTGCGTGCGGCAAAACAACCGTTCCGATATCTCTGCCGTCCATAATGCAGTCATTTCGTTTTGCAATATCCTGCTGCAATCCGAACAAAAACTCTCTGACCGCAGGGACTGCCGAAACCGCCGATGCTGCCATAGACGCCTCGGGAGTTCTTATAAGCGATGAGACATTCTCACCGTTTAACAAAACTGCCTGCTCGCCGTTTTCATATTTTAAATCAACAGAAATTCCGTTGAGGGATTCCTTAATGCTCTCAGGGTCGCCTATATCTGCACCCGTTCTCATGGCATTGAGACCTACCGCACGGTACAACGCTCCTGTGTCTACATATATGAACCCAAGTTCTTTTGCGGCGCTCTTTGAAATCGTGCTTTTGCCCGCTCCGGCAGGACCGTCGATTGCTACATTGATTGACATTTATATCTTCCTTTCGTTCTGCTTATTTTAAAACCTTAAACACCTGAGGCACTTTCGCCCGCAAGATGCCCCGTAGAAAAAGCTATCTGAAGATTGTATCCGCCCGTATAGGCGTCTACATCTATCACTTCACCTGCAAAGTAAAGCCCGTCAACAAGCTTTGAACGCATAGTTTTCGGGTCTATCTCCGCAACCTTAACTCCGCCCGATGTTATGACTGCTTCATCTATAGGACGGAAATCGGTCACGGTAAGCTCAAGATGTTTTAAAAGTGACACAAGCTTTGCACGCTGTTCCTTTGTAACCTGGTTTACCTTTGTACTCATAGGTATGCCCGAAAGCGAAACTATTACAGGCACTAATTTTTTCGGAAGCAAGAAGTTGAGCGCATTTATAAAATTGCGGTTGACATTCTCCGAAAAATCACGCAGCACACGAGCATCAAGTTGCTCGGCTGTAAGAGCGGGCTTCAAATCTATATATATTTTATACTTGCCCCTTTTCATGTCACGCATATGGGAACTCGCACTCAAAATCATCGGTCCCGATACTCCGAAATGAGTAAACAGCATCTCACCGAAATCGGAATATATCTTTTTATGCTTTTCGGTATCCTCAACGGTTATCGCAACATTACGAAGCGACAGACCCTGCAATCTTGTACAGAAGCCCTCGTGCACCTCAAGCGGTACAAGCGATGGCTTTGGCTCAACAATCGTATGTCCTGCCTGTTCGGCAAGCTTATATCCGTCTCCTGTCGAGCCTGTCAGCGGATATGACTTTCCGCCTGTTGCAATTATAACGCTGTCGGCATAGATGTCCTCACCCTCAAACGTATGCACACCCGCAACACGGCCGTCATCTATTATCAGACTTTCCGCTCTGCCCTTAACTATCTCAACACCCGCTCGTTTAACAAAAAAGAACAATGCATCGACTATATCAGATGCCTTATCCGATTGAGGAAACACTCTGTTTCCACGTTCAGTCTTGAGCGGAACACGCATACTTTCAAAAAAATCAATCGTATCCGACGGCATGAAGCGAGAAAATGCGCTGTAAAGAAATCTGCCGTTTACGGGAACTGCCGCTATAAGGTCATTTAACTGTGTACAATTATTTGTAACATTGCATCTGCCCTTACCCGTAACCATAACCTTACGGCCGACTTTTTCATTTCGCTCCAGCAATATAACTTCACTGCAGTTTTTCGCCGCTGTGCCCGCAGCCATAAGACCTGCTGCACCGCCGCCTATAACAAGCACTTTGGACATAACTTTCCCCTTTCACATTAATTATGTAACACCATAGGGCTATTCGTCCTCGTGCGTCTGATATATCTGATATTCATCCCATATATTTTCGAGAATATTGAGATTATTATACACTTCTTCGCTCCTGCCCTTTGCCGCCGCTGCTATAAGAGCATTAATAAGGCTCAATGGCGCAACAAGAGAGTCTACAAATGACACCATGTTGCTGCGTGCAAGAAGAAGATGCGTTGCAAAATTCGCTATCGGTGAATTCTCACTGTCGGTTATGGAAATTACCGTAGCTCCCCTGTCCGAAATAAACTGGAGCATATTTATAGTTTGCTTAGAATAGCGTGGAAAACTTATTGCAATGCACACGTCCTCCGAATTTATTCTGAAAGCCTGCTCAAAAGATTCACCTGTGCCTGTCGGTTCGATAAGGGTGACATGGTCATAGACAAAATTCAGATAAAATGCCGCAAAGCTTGCAAGCGAAGCTGAGCTCCTGACACCGAGCACATAGATATGCCTTGCCTTGTTTATAGCCTCAACACTCGCATTAAAGGCCTCACGTGAAGTCTGTTCACGGGTTGCTTTTATGGTTTCGATATCCGACGCAAAAGAACGCTCCAGAATATCGCCGCCGCTGACGTTTGCTCCCGCAACCTCCATACGCTGGACACTTGTAAGCCTGTTTTTGACTACCTCCTGCAGATTCTTCTGAAGTTCGGGATATCCATCATAGCCAAGCTCTGTCGCAAAGCGAACAACGGTGGATTCACTTACTCCTACCTTATTGCCGAGTTTTGCAGCTGTCATAAAAGCTGCCTTATCATAATTCTTAGTAATATAATCAGCAATCTTTTTATGTCCTTTAGAAAGAGAAGAATATCGCTTCTCTATTTTTGCAAGCAACTGATTTGTCATCACGCACCTCCTACCGTTAAATAAGAAACTATTTCCAAATGATGATTTTATCACAACCAAAATGCAAAATGCAAGTAAAAGAGACAACTTTTGCAAGGTTTCTTGCATTTTGCTAAAAACATTGACTTAGAGCCTTTTAATAATTATAATTAACTAAAATTAAAAACTGCTGAAAAGGAGTTATTTTTATGAAAGATTCTTCTGTTCTTTGGTACAAAAAACCTGCTGAATACTGGGTTCAGGCCCTGCCTATAGGTAACGGAACCCTCGGCGGAATGATATACGGAGGTGTGGCTCAGGAAAAAATTGCTCTCAACCATGACGAGTTGTGGACCGGTCACCCGAAAGATACCACACGTCCTGGTGCTGCAGAAGCCTTCAAAAAAGCCCGTGAAATGGCACTCGACGGCAAACTTAAAGAGGCTCAAAATCTTATTGAATCAGATTTCCAAAGCACTTGGAGCCAGGCTTATATGCCCCTCGGCGACTTGATTATTGATTTTGATGGCGACAAATACAAAAACTACCGTCGCTCTCTCGACCTCAACGAAGCTATTTCGTATGTCGACTACGAGCAGGGTACAAAGAAAATACACCGTGAAATTTTCGCTTCTAATCCCGACAAGGTTATTGCAATGCGCATGACTTGCGATAACGGTAAATTCTCGATGAACGTCTCGCTCAAATGCGAGCTGAGAAATACCGTCAGCGCCGACGGAAACATGATTATAATGAGCGGTGAAGCACCCTCCGAAAACAATAAAGGAAATGAATCAAGCCAGTGGCACTATCTTGAAAACGACAACGAGCGTGGTATGCTGTTTACCTCCGCTCTTAAAATCGACTCCGACGGCGAGGTTTCTGCAAACGGTGGTTCTCTCAAAGTATCAAATGCAACTAACGTTACAATATGGTTCTCTGCAGAGACCAGCTTCAACGGTTGGAACAAGAATGCTTATACAGACGGCAAACCCCACAGAGAGCCTTGTCTTGAAAGGCTTGCACAAGAGTTATGCTACGAAGATGTAAAGGCAAAACACCTTGAGGATTACAAATCACTCTACAACCGTGTTGAGCTTGACCTCGGCACCAGCAACAAAGACGATGTTCCCACCAACAAGCGTCTTCGCATCTTCCAGAGAACAAAGAGAGACCTCGGTCTTTACACACTTCTTTTCAATTTCGGACGCTATCTTGCTATCAGTTCTTCACGTCCCGGCACCCAGCCCTCAACACTTCAGGGAATCTGGAACGACAAATACTGTCCGCCGTGGCACTCAAACTATACAGTAAACATCAACACAGAAATGAACTACTGGCCTGTGCTTATGTGCGATATGGTCGAAGTCAATCTCCCGCTTATCGAGATGCTTAAAGACCTGTCTGTTGCGGGCGAAAAAACAGCTAAAGTTCATTACGGCTTCAACGGATTTACATCGCACCACAATGTTGATATCTGGAGACTTTCAACTCCCGTAGGCGGCAGTGCCGTATGGGCTTTCTGGCCGATGTCCTCCGGATGGCTGTGCGAGCACATCTTTGCTCACTATGAGTACACAAAGGATATCGACTTCTTAAAGGACACTGCTTACCCGATAATGAAAAAGGCAGCAGAGTTCTACATAGATTATCTCATTGAGGACAAGAACGGTTATCTCATAGCCGCTCCCTCCACTTCACCCGAAAACGAGTTCCTATACAACGGTGAAGATTGCGCTGTATCACAGACAAGCACAATGACAATGAGCATAATCAGAGAGCTTTTTGAAAACTGCATCAAAGCTTGCGATATTCTCGACGCAGACAAAGAGTTTGCTGATGTTCTCAAAGGAAAACTTGATAAGATGCTCCCGTTCAAAGTCGGCTCAAAAGGTCAGCTTCTTGAATGGTACGACGAATATAAAGAGCCTGAACCGCACCACCGTCACTGCTCAATGCTGTACGGTCTGCACCCCGCTCACCTGATAACAGTTGAAGATACGCCCGAACTTGCGAATGCTTGCAGACGCTCACTCGAAATCAGAGGCGATGACGGTACAGGCTGGAGTCTCGGTTGGAAAATCAACTTCTGGGCACGTCTGCGTGACGGAAACCACGCACTTAAGCTCCTTGAGCGTCAGCTCCGTCTGAAGAAATCCGGTAAAGTCTTATACAACCGTGGCGGCGGAACATATGAAAACCTCTTTGATGCCCATCCGCCTTTCCAGATTGACGGAAACTTCGGCGCTGTAAGCGGTGTTTGCGAGATGCTTCTCGACAGTGTTGACGACAAAATATATCTTCTTCCCGCTCTGCCCCGCAAATGGAAAAACGGCCATATAAAAGGTCTGCTTGCAAAGGGCGGCATAAAGGTTGACATTGAGTGGGAAAATTGTGCTCTCAAGAGCTATTCTCTTGCCGGCACAGGTACAGCACATGTAATATATAAAGGAAAAGATACTGTTCACGAGCTTGACGGCAACAAAATTACCGTCAAAGCATAAATCATTTGCATTGGGGTGACAAAATGAAACCGATGACGTTAGTGAGCAAGGCTGTCAATTCAGTTTTTACTGCTCAATCAAGACACATAACCGCAAAAAAAGAAGCAAAGCCCCTCAAAAAAGCTGAGTTTGACTGCGCCCCGAGAGCGGTAAGCGACCGCTTTTCTCTCGGCTTTGCAAAAGCTTCAATTCTGCCGGATGACATAAACAAGAAAAAGTACTATATGGCAGGATACGGAGAAAATAAACCTATACAGGGCGTTCTTGATGCCCCGCACACACACGCCGTCTGGATAGATGACAACTCGGGTCATGGCGGAATCGTACTTATTTCAATAGACGACGTCGGTATGCTCAGCAACGATGTAAACAGAATACGTGCAAGGCTCAGTGAGTTTTGCAAACTCACCGGATGCAGAAGTATAAACATCGTAAGCACCCACAACCACGCAGGTATCGACACTATGGGTATCTGGGGCCCTCTGCCTTTGAGCGGAAAAGACTCAAAATATATGGAGCTTGTTTTTTCACAGACAGTCAAGGCTGTAAATGAAGCATACAACTCCAGAAAAAAAGGTCAGCTTTACTTAGGAAAAATTGAAGTTCCCGATATGCAGGAGGACATCCGCACCCCGATTGTCTACTCAAAGACTCTCACCAGATTGCGTTTCGTACCCGATGACGGCAGCAAGGATACATATATTGTAAACTTTGCTTCCCATTCTGAATCCCTGCAGGGCTGCAACAAACTTGTCAGCGCAGACTTCCCCTGCTATTTAAGAGAAAGAATATACGAAAAGACAGGTTGCGAAACTCTGTACTGCGTGGGCGCTATCGGCGGCATGATAAGCATGGATATACCTAACGAGCAAGAAATCAGAGACAACGGCAGCGACTTCTCCGAGTCAACCAAAGCAATCGGCAGAAAGCTCGGAGATTATGCGCTTGCAGTCGAAAATGAAACTCTTCTTAAACCGAGAATCGGCTGTTTAAGACAGGAAGTTTACTTCAAAGCAGAAAACACCATACTTTTACTTGCTACAAAAATAGGTATTCTTGATGCTACAGACTTCAGATTTCCTGACCGTTCTGGATTTGCACTGAAATCTGAAATAAGCTACATTGAAATCGACTCTTTGAAGATTCTGCTTCTTCCCTGCGAGATATTCCCCGAACTTGTCTACGGCGGATACTTAAGCGCTGAAGAATCAGGCACAGGTTTTGGGGCCCAAGTAAATCCCATCCCGCTTCAGGAGATTGTCGGCGATGACGTTATGATAATAGGCCTTGCAAACGATGAACTTGGTTACGTGCTTCCGCCCAACGATTTTGTACTTCATGCCGAAGCGCCGTATTTTGAAATCTGCCGTGACCTTCACGGACGACGTCACTACGAAGAAACCAATTCGTTGGGACCCGAAACCTCCGCAAAAATTGCTCAAACTGTTACAGAAATAATTAATACTGTTAAAAACAGTAAGAATATTTAACGAGGATATTAAGATGACCTTTGACCTCTACGATTTTGACAAAACCGTTTACCCCGTGGACTCAGAAAGCGTGTTTTATCTTTTCTGTCTTGTACGCAGACCGTGGATAATCATCATGTTGCCGTTTCAGCTTTTTTGCCTTATGTGCTTTTTCCTGCACATAGGCGGTGACAAAATGAAAGCCCGTTTCTTTTATTTTCTCAGACTGATAGACGGAGAAAAAATGGTTTTAAAGTTTTGGGAGAAAAACGAAAAACATATATATCCGTTTTTCAAACCCGAAAACAGAGACCTGCCCGCAGTGGTTTGCTCTGCTTCTCCAGAATTTTTGCTCAGACCAATCTGTGAAAAATACGAGGTGCACACCCTCATAGCCACACGTCTTGACCCAAAAACAGGAAAACTTACAGGGCTTAATTGCAAAGGCAAGGAAAAGGTTATAAGAATAAACGCTACAATGCCGGATGCGAAATTCCACAAGGTTTTTTCAGACTCCCTCGAAAGCGACGCACCAATATTTGCCCTTGGCGAGATAAACTACCACGCAAAGAGCGGAAATCTTGAAAGAATTAAATAAACAAATCAGACGGATGCCTTTTGCGGGCATCCGTTTTTCGTCACACTGTCCGCATTATTTTCATATGATAATACCGAACATCATATATGCGGAGGTAAAACTATGCCCAGAATATTTTTGAGTCCCTCAACCCAGGAGTACAACCCCTACATCATAGGCGGAAACGAAGAACTGTACATGAACCAAATAGCAGATGCTATGATACCCTACCTTAATGCGAGCGGGATTCAGTACTCACGAAACAATCCGAACTTAAATGTTGCCGCAGCAATAGCTCAGGCCAACAGAGGCCGCTATGACCTTTATCTGGCACTTCACTCCAACGCCTCGCCTGCATCTCTTGAAGGTATGCTTCGAGGTCCTGATGTGTACTACTACCCCACCAGCACCCAAGGACGCAGAGCTGCTAACATAATCGCCAACGGTCTGCGTGAAATATATCCAGACCCTGAGCTTGTACACACACGCACCTCTACTCAGCTTGCAGAGGTCAGACGTCCGAGAGCTCCGGCTGTGCTTGTCGAAATTGCCTATCACGACAACGAGCAGGATGCCAACTGGATTGTTGACAACATCGATGAGATAGCCGAAAACCTTGCAATTTCAGTCGCAGATTTTCTTGGAGTTGCATTCTATACACCATCATCACTCGGCAGCGGTATAGTCACGGTTTCAAGCGGCAGACTGAATATCCGCAGTGCACCGTCAACTTCATCAAGGGTAATCGGTTCGCTCGAAAATGGTCGCAGAGTAGAAATCACACAGATACTCGACGGATGGTACGGCATAAGATGGCAGAACGGCACCGGATATGTATCGTCTGCTTTTGTGCGCAGAGTGTAATTCTTCGATTTATTTCTTCACTTTTTGATTTTATATACTGCACACCTTGTATAAAAAAGATTTTTTTTGCAGAGTTATAAACTTTTTCTTGATTTTAACCTCTGTTTCAAATATACTATAAGTGTATTTATTAAACGAAAGGGACGCTGAAAACTTTGGAGCTGTTAAAGAAGCGCATTGTTAAAGACGGTAGAGTAATCGGTGACGATATACTCAAGGTTGACATGTTCTTAAATCATCAGATTGATGTTGAACTCCTCCAAGAAATCGGCAAGGAGTTCAAACGCCGTTTTTCAGATTCCGAAATCACTAAAATTCTCACAATAGAAGCCTCAGGTATAGGGATTGCGTGCATTGCTGCGCAGTATTTCTCTGTACCTGTTGTTTTTGCTAAAAAAGGTACTCACCGCAATGTCGGCAACAACGTCTACTCTGCAGATGTTTATTCTTTTACAAAAGATGTAACAACCACCATTACGGTATCAAAGGATTACATACAAAAAGAGGACAAGATTCTCATTATCGACGACTTTCTCGCAAACGGAGCTGCCTGTGCCGGTCTTATTGAAATTATCAATCAGGCAGAAGCTCAGCTTGAGGGTGTCGGAATTGTTATTGAAAAGGGCTTTCAGCCCGGCCGTCAAGCGCTTGAGAGCGCTGGCGTGCGTGTTGAGTCATTAGCGGTCATAAAATCAATGGGCGGCGGTACGCTCACCTTTGAATAATGACCGATAATAAAATACAAGGAGGAAAAAAACATTGAAAAATCTTAAGAAAATCTTTGCTCTTGTTCTTGCTATGTCAATGATTTTCGTTCTCGCTGCTTGCGGCGGTAACGGCGACGACAAAGACGCAGAGAAAATGAAGGTCGGCTTCATCTTCCTTCACGACGAAAACTCAACATATGACCTTAACTTCATCAACGCTGCTAAGGCTGCTTGTGAAAAGATGGATGTTGAGTACATTCCTGTCGTAAACATTCCTGAGTCCAACGAGTGTAAGGAAAAGGCTCTTGACCTTGCAGACCGTGGATGCAGCCTTGTTTTCGCTGACTCTTTCGGTCACGAACAGCATATGGCTGAAGCTGCTAAAGAACGTCCTGACGTTCAGTTCTGCCACGCTACAGGTACTACAGCTCACACATCCGAGCTCAAGAACCTTCACAACGCTTTCGCTTCTATCTATGAGGGTCGTTACCTTGCAGGTGTTGCTGCTGGTATGAAGCTCAACGAAATGATTGAAGCAGGTAAATTCACTGCTGAAGAAGCTAAAATCGGTTACGTCGGCGCTTTCACATACGCTGAGGTTGTTTCCGGTTACACATCCTTCTTCCTTGGCGCACGTTCAGTTTGCCCGACTGCTACTATGGAAGTTCAGTTCACAGGCAGCTGGTACGACGAGACCGCTGAGAAGGAAGCTGCTACTACTCTTATCAGCCGTGGATGTAAGCTCATCAGCCAGCACGCTGACTCAATGGGCGCTCCCACAGCTTGTGAGGATGCAGGTATCCCCAACGTTTCCTACAACGGAAGCACTGTTAAGGCTTGCCCGAACACCTACATCATTTCTTCACGCATTAACTGGCAGCCCTATTTTGAGTACATCATCGGCTGCGTTAAGGACGGTAAGGAAATCGATAAGGATTGGTGCGGCACAATCGCTACTGAGTCTGTTCTTTTGACAGACCTCAACGATAAGGCTGCTGCTGCAGGCACCGCTGAGAAGATTGAAGCTGTTAAAGCTGACCTTCAGGCAGGCAAGATTCATGTTTTCGACACCAGCACATTCACAGTTGACGTTGCTAAGAACCCCAATGCTAAGGTTGATGATGACGGTCACCTCACCAGCTACATGGCTGATGTTGATACGGACAAAAACTATACTCCTGACA
This sequence comes from Clostridia bacterium, assembly GCA_017407995.1. GTDB lineage: Bacteria > Bacillota > Clostridia > Oscillospirales > Acutalibacteraceae > CAG-177. Next base: position 76,839 of record JAFQVM010000005.1, read on the forward strand.
CAGAGGTTGTTAAAGACGGTTACTTCCATGAGTCTGAGTATCGTTCAGCTCCTTACTTTGACATTAAGATTGACGGCATTACACTTCTTAATGAAAAGTTCTAATAGAGCTTTATATTAATCCCAAGGGCGGGACACTATCTGTCCCGCCCGAAATTGTTTTTAGTTTTCAAAAATGTGTTTCATTTCTTTGCAATGTATTTTTGAAAACTAAAAGATGGAGGAGAATAACTTGGGTGCAAACGCTGCAATTGAACTGAAAAATATCACAAAAACTTTCGGAAGCGTTGTCGCCAACAAAGATGTCTGTCTGACTGTTAACCGTGGTGAGATTCTGTCTATCCTCGGCGAAAACGGAAGCGGAAAAACTACCCTGATGAACATGATATCGGGTATCTACTATCCTGACAGCGGACATATCTTTATTGACGGTAAAGAAGTCGTTATACGCTCTCCGAGGGACGCTTTTGATTATAAGATAGGCATGATACATCAGCACTTTAAGCTTGTTGATGTGTTTTCTGCTGCTGAAAATATTGTTCTCGGTCTTGATGAAAAGGACAAGTTCAACATCAAACGCTCTGCTGCTAAAATCAAAGAGATAAGCGAGCAGTACGGCTTTGAAATCGACCCGATGAAGAAAATTTACGAGATGTCTGTTTCAGAAAAACAGACGGTTGAGATTATCAAAGTACTCTACCGTGGCGCTGACATACTGATTCTCGACGAGCCGACAGCTGTTCTGACTCCTCAAGAGACTCAGAAGCTGTTCGCAATTCTGAGAAGAATGCGTGATGACGGAAAGGCAATCATAATCATCACTCACAAGCTTCACGAAGTTCTTTCGCTATCTGACCGTGTTGCAGTACTTCGCAAGGGCGAATATATCGACACTGTCAACACCGCTGAAACAAACGAAGCAGAGCTTACTGAGATGATGGTCGGCAAAAAGATTTCGTTGAACATTGAGCGTGGTGAACCCAAAGACCCGACTGACCGTTTGGTGGTAAAAAACATCAACTGCGTCAGCCGTGAGGGTGTAAAGCTTCTTGACGATGTATCTTTCACCGCACGTTCGGGCGAAATCCTCGGCATTGCAGGTATCGCAGGCAGCGGACAGCGTGAGTTGCTTGAAGCTATTGCCGGTCTGCAGCACTTAGAAAACGGCGAGATTCTTTATAACAATCCTAAAACAGGTACTCACGACAACCTTCGTGACAAAACCCCAATGCAGATAAGAGACCTCGGTGTCCGCCTGTCTTTCGTCCCTGAGGACAGACTCGGAATGGGACTTGTCGGCAACATGGACATTGTTGACAACATGATGCTTCGCAGCTACAGAAAAGGCCATTCAATGTTCCTTGAACGCAAATCTCCAAAGAGCCTTGCTGAAAAAATTATTGAGCAACTGGAAGTCGTTACTCCGAGTGCCAGCACTCCTGTACGCCGCCTTTCCGGCGGTAACGTTCAGAAAGTTCTGGTAGGACGTGAAATTGCAGCCTCCCCTACCGTTCTTATGGCAGCCTATCCTGTACGTGGCCTGGACATCAACTCGTCCTACACCATCTACAACCTGCTCAATGAACAGAAAGAAAAAGGAGTTGCGGTTATATTTGTCGGCGAAGATTTGGATGTTCTTATCGAACTTTGCGACAGAATCATGGTCATCGGCTCCGGCCGCATAACCGGAATTGTTGACGGACGTTCTACCACAAAAGAAGAAATCGGTCTGCTTATGACAAAAACTCAAAGGGAAGAGAATGGGGGTGCGCTTTAATGGAAAACCACGAAAAACATATACGTGAACCGTTTTTTCACATCGCTAAACGTGATACCGTTGTTTGGTGGCTCGCATGGCTTATTCGTATAGCTTCCGTTGCAGCAGCGCTTATCGTTTGTGCAATCGTAACCGTTCTCCTTACAGGTGAAAATCCGATTCAGGTCTATATAACAATGATTGACGGTGCCATCGGCACAGAGCGCCGTATTTGGGGTTTGTTACAGAATACTGCTATGCTTTTATGTGTATCTCTTGCCGTAACCCCCGCTTTTAAAATGAAGTTCTGGAATATCGGCGCTGAGGGGCAAGTTCTGGTCGGCGGTCTCGCAACTGCCGCTTGTATGATTCTCTTCGGAGATAAACTTCCCCTTATCGTACTTATGCCTTTGATTATTGCAGCAAGTATTGTCGCAGGTGCTGTCTGGGCACTTATCCCCGCAATATTTAAAGCTAAGTGGAACACCAACGAAACCCTTTTCACACTGATGATGAACTATATCGCTATTCAGTTGGTATCTTTCTTCACCTATCAGTGGTCCGTTCCCAAAGGTTCAGGTCAAATCGGTGTTATAAACCAGGATACCCGTGCAGGATGGCTGCCCGAAATCGGTGATAACGATTATCTTATTAACATCCTTATCGTAGCAGCCCTTACATTCGCCATGTATGTATATCTTAAATACAGTAAGCACGGCTATGAGATTTCCGTTGTCGGCGAAAGTGAAAACACCGCTCGCTATATAGGAATCAACGTAAAGAAAGTTATTATCCGCACAATGCTTCTTTCAGGTGCTATATGCGGAATCGCAGGCTTGCTCTTAGTCAGCGGTACTGACCATACCATCACCCGTGATACCGCCGCAGGACGTGGATTTACAGCAATAATGGTTTCCTGGCTTGCAAAATTTAATCCGCTGGTTATGATTTTTACAGCTTTGCTCATTGTTTTCCTCGAAAAGGGTGCTATTGAGATTTCGACTATTTTCGGACTCAATGCTGCGTTCTCAGAAATTATCACAGGCATAATAATCTTCTTTATCATCGGTAGTGAATTCTTTATTAACTACACTATCAAATTCCGCAAATCTAAAGGAGGTGCCGCACAATGATTACTTCCTTTATTCACCGTGCCGTAATGCAGGGTATACCGCTTTTGTTCGGCTCCACAGGTGAAATTATCACCGAGAAATCAGGCAACCTTAACCTTGGTATTCCCGGTATTATGTATGTCGGCGGAATCAGCGGTGTTATAGGTGCATTTCTATATGAGCAGTCCCTTGACACTCCTCAAGATGCCAATGCGTTTTTCGCAATCATTATCCCGCTGCTAAGCTGTATGATTGGTTCACTACTTATGGGACTTATCTATTCGTTCCTTACAACTACATTGCGTGCAAATCAGAACGTAACAGGTCTTGCGCTGACAACTTTCGGTGTAGGTTTCGGTAACTTCTTTGGCGGTTCACTTATTAAGCTTACAGAAAGCGAAATGCCCTCTATCACGCTGTCAACCACAAGTAAGTTTTTCAGCAAAACTCTCCCCATTGACGACATTGTCAACTCCATTTTTAACTTCCTTTGCCAAACCTTCCCGTCTATAGCGGAGCATACAGAGAATTATTTATGGATTAAGAACGGTTTGTTGGGTTTTGGCGAAATCTTCTTGTCATATAGCTTTCTGGCTTATTCGGCAATTGTAATCGCACTTTTAGCATCCTTCACCCTCAAGCGCACAAGAACAGGTCTACAGCTTCGTGCAGTCGGCGAAAACCCCGCAACAGCAGATGCTGCCGGTATAAACGTCAACAGGTACAAATACCTTGCAACTTGTATCGGAAGTGTGATAGCAGGTCTTGGCGGTCTTTACTATGTTATGGACTACGCAAACGGCATTTGGTCAAACGATGCTTTCGGTGACCGTGGATGGCTCGCAATTGCACTTGTTATATTTGCTGTCTGGAAGCCCAACCTCAGCATCATAGGCTCAATTCTCTTCGGCGGCCTGTTTATTGTTCACAACTATATCCCAAATCTCAGCGTCAACACTCAGGAAATCTTCAAGATGCTGCCCTATGTTGTAACAATAATCGTTCTCGTCGTCGTCAGCCTTCGCAAGAAGCGTGAGAATCAAAACCCCGCAAGTCTGGGTCTCTCATATTTCAGAGAAGAACGATAAATATAACTTTTGCCTGCCGTTTTACTGCGGCAGGCATTATTTTGGTATAAAACTGACAAAACCTAAAAAATACGCTATTCTTGTTTGCGTTTTGGCCAATAATGGTATATAATATATTTATTAAAGTTCAGGAGGAATTATAAATGTTAGTTTCAGCAGCTCAAATGCTCAAAGACGCAAAGGCAGGCAAATATGCTGTCGGTCAGTTCAACATCAACAACCTTGAGTGGACTAAGGCTATCCTTTTAACCGCTCAGGAGCTCAACTCACCTGTTATCCTCGGTGTTTCCGAAGGCGCAGGCAAATATATGACAGGCTATAAGACAGTAGTCGGTATGGTCAACGGTATGATTGAGGGTCTCAACATCACAGTACCCGTAGCTCTCCACCTCGACCACGGCTCATACGAAGGCGCTCTCAAAACCATTGAAGCAGGCTTCTCATCAGTTATGTTCGACGGTTCTCACTACCCCATCGAAGAGAATATAGCTAAGACTAAGGAGCTTATCGCTCTCGCTCACTCAAAGGGCATCTCCCTTGAGGCTGAAGTAGGTTCAATCGGCGGCGAAGAAGACGGCGTTGTAGGCGCCGGCGAAGTTGCTGACCCCGAAGAGTGCAAGAAGATTGCTGACCTCGGCGTTGATATGCTTGCTGCAGGTATCGGCAACATCCACGGTAAGTATCCCGAAAACTGGCAGGGTTTGAATTTCGACGTTCTCGCTAAGATTCAGGAGCTCACAGGTGAGATGCCGCTCGTTCTCCACGGCGGTACAGGTATCCCTGAGGAAATGATTAAGAAGGCTATTTCTCTCGGCGTTTCCAAAATCAACGTTAACACCGAGTGCCAGCTTACATTTGCTGCTGCTACAAGAAAATATATCGAAGAAGGCAAAGACCTTCAGGGCAAAGGCTTTGACCCCCGTAAGCTTCTCGCTCCCGGCTTTGAGGCTATCAAAGAAACCGTTAAAGAGAAGATGGAACTCTTCGGTTCAATCAACAAGGCATAAGCATAAACCAAAAGCAAATCCCCGGCAGAAAACTGTCGGGGATTTTTTATTTGACTATCATAAAAAGCTACTGTATAATCGTGTTACAGACCCCTTTAGGAGGAAGATTATGCTTAAAATCAACAACGGAAATTTTGAAATGAACGGTGAAAAGTTCCACATTTATTCAGGTGCTATACACTACTTTCGTATCATGCCCGAATACTGGGAGGACAGACTGAAAAAGCTCAAGGCGGCAGGTTTTAACACAGTTGAAACTTACGTATGCTGGAATCTTCACGAGCCCAAGAAAGGCGAATTTGATTTCAGCGGCAGGCTCGACATACGCAGATTTTTACAGACAGCTCAAAAAGTAGGTCTCTACGCAATAGTGCGTCCAGGTCCGTATATCTGCGCTGAATGGGATTTCGGAGGACTTCCCGCTTGGTTGTTAAGCAACAAAAACATAAGGCTCCGTTGCTGTGACTCAGAATACCTTAAACATGTTTCAGATTTTTATCATAGGCTATACGACGAGTTCCGTGACCTGCAACAGACAAAAGGCGGTAACATCATCGCTATGCAGATTGAAAACGAATACGGCAGCTATGGTAACGACAAGGACTATCTGCGCTATATAAAGCAGCTTATGCTTGATTGCGGCACAGAAGTCTTGCTCTTCACCTCAGACGGAGACGACAACAGTATGCTCTCAGGCGGAACTCTCCCCGATGTGTTTAAGACGCTTAACTTTGGTTCGGGAGCTTCGGAAAGATTTAAGGCACTTGACCGTTTCGATGAGAAAACGCCAAAAATGTGTACTGAATTCTGGTGCGGCTGGTTCGACCGTTGGGGCGGCGAACATCACACAAGAGAGCTGGAAAGCGTTGTCAAAGAGATAAAAGATTTTCTCGACAGCGATGCCAGCTTTAACTTTTATATGTTCCACGGCGGCACAAACTTCGGTTTTACCGCAGGAGCAAACTACTATGAGACATACACTCCCACTATCACCAGCTACGATTACAGCGCACTTCTGACTGAATGGGGCGATTACACGCCCGCATACCACGCTGTACGTGAACTAATGCTCAATACACAGGGTATTGAAGCATGCGAGTTGCCCGATGCCCCAACGCTTCAAAACATCGGCAAGATTGAGCTTACAGATAGTACATCACTGCTCGAAAACCTCGACACCATCGGTGAAAAGCACCGTTCTCCTCTACCCGAGGGCATGGAGTTTTACGGTCAGAACACGGGCATGATATACTACGAAACAAAACTTGAAGAAACATACGATGCTCATGATTTGGTCGTTGCAGGAGTTCATGATATAGCACATGTTTACATAGACGGTGAGAAAAAGACCGTTATTGACCGCCGTGACGAGTCAAAAGAAGGATATAACAAAGTAAAGTTTGACGGCTGCTCAGACGGTTGCACAATAAGCGTTCTCGTTGACGCAATGGGAAGAGTCAACTACGGCGAATATCTCTATGACCGCAAGGGTATCACAGATATAAGATACGGTAATCAAAATCTTATGGGATATGATGTCTATACTCTGCCACTTGACAATACAGAAAAAATTGATTTTTCAAAACCAGCTGATAAGTATCCCTTATTTCTGCGTGGCAAATTCAAAGCTTCAAGCAAGGCTGACTGTTTCGTTCACCTTGACGGATTCACAAAGGGCTGCGTATACATAAACGGATTTAACCTTGGCAGATACTGGAATATCGGTCCGCAAAAGGCACTTTATCTCCCGGGCGTACTGCTCAAAGATGAAAATGAAATTATCGTTCTTGAACTCGAGAATTCCGAGAATCCGTATGTTGAAATTACAGATAAGCCTGATTTGGGATAAAAACAAAGCCGCAGAAAATCTGCGGCTTTTGTCATATCATTTTATTCGCAAGTTCTGATATCTCCATGATTTCAGAGCTAAGATTTAAAAGATACTCCCTGCATTCCTCATCTCGTATCAAGTACTTACCTGCAAGACGCACGCTGCGGTAAAATTGTTTTGATATGTTATAATTCTGCGAAATCAGCGGACAAACAGCAGCTCTCGGGTCAGGTACAGGAATTATTTTTACTTCGCCCTCATGCTCTACCGCAAGCGGAAACAGCGGAAAGAATCTGCAAGCAAGCGGTCTCTTTTTTCGGTCACACTCTCCGCTACACACAAGCACAGGCTGTCCGAAATTACCATCAGAATCAAGAAACGCAAACCCTTTCTCATCTTTTAACAGCTTATCTTCATCGGGAAACAATCCCATCCCGTCATTTTCACTGCCCTTACAGCAGCAAGCTTCGCACAGCTTTCCGCAGTTTTTACTTTTCAGCGGAGTTGTATGCTCCAAAATCTCCATGGCACGGACTAAGTTCTTGTTTTTCATCTTCTCTTTTCCTCACACGGTTATTTTTGACAAAACTTCGCCCACCTTGCCGTTTATCAAAACCTTCGCCTTATCATCGGCAGCTGTAGGACTCATATTTATGACGACAAGATTTTCACCTTTGAAAGACCGTACAAAACCCGCAGCAGGATAGACTGTCATGCTCGTTCCGGCTATTATAAGCGTATCGGCAGATGAGATAGCTTTTATTGCGCCCGAAACCGTTTTATCATCCAAAAGCTCCTCATAAAGCACAACATCAGGTTTTACCGTACCGCCGCAAGTGCATTTTGGAATACCGATAGAATTTGCCATGTGCTCAACATCATAGAACTTCCCACATCGTTCACAATAATTTCTATGAATGCTGCCGTGAAGCTCGAAAACCCGCTCACTGCCCGCTGACTGATGCAGACCGTCTATATTCTGAGTGACAACCGCACTGAGCTTACCTTTGCTTTCAAGCTCAGCTAACTTCTTATGCGCCGTGTTAGGCTTCGCCGAAACCGAGCAGGAAAGTATCTTGTCTCTGTAAAACTTAAAGAAAACATCCGGATTACTCTCAAAAAAAGTATGACTCAAAATTATCTCAGGCGGATAATCATACTTTTGATTATACAAGCCGTCAACACTTCTGAAGTCGGGTATACCACTTTCTGTCGATACTCCCGCTCCGCCAAAAAATACTATTGACGACGACTTATCTACTATATTTTGAAGTTTATCAAGCATATAACCACTCCTTTAACTATGTTTAATTATACCATTTATCTTTTAAAAAGCCAATATTTATACACTCTTAAGCTTTAATTTTGCTAAAAACAGGTATTTGCAATCAAGCCATTTTTATAAAATATACCAAAATAACAAAAAATATAAATTTTTTGCTCTTTTTCTCTTTACAAATCACTTTTAGGCTGTTATCATATCAACAATATGAAGTGCGAGGTTAAATTTCAATGAGTTCTCTTAAAACCTTGACAGCTAAATACTTCTTTTATTTTAGCTTTACCTACTTTTTCTTTGGTAAGGCTTATTTGCGTTTAGCTGATAACAGGGTCTCATCTGAACTTTGCCGAGCATAACAGGCAAAAAGTTTAACAGAATCCCCGTAGCTAAACGCTACGGGGATTTTTTTATAAAGTAATTTTTTATATACGGAGGATATAAATCATGGTAGTAATTTTGAAAGAAGACCGTCGTCAGGAACAAATGGATAATCTCACCAACTGGCTCAAAAGCCTTGGAATCGACATTCACGTTTGTAACGGCGAACATCAGACAATTCTCGGACTTATCGGTGACACATCAAGCGTTGACATCAACCTAATCAAAGCTCTCGATATCGTTGAAGATGTCAAGAGAATTCAGGAGCCCTACAAAAATGCCAACAGAAAATTTCATCCCGATGACAGCGTTGTTGTCATCGACAAGGAAAAAGATATAAAAATCGGAGGCGGCAACTTCCAGATAATCGCAGGCCCCTGCTCAGTTGAATCAATCGACCAAATCTGCGCTATTGCACAGGCTGTTCAAAAATCGGGTGCTACAATGCTGCGTGGCGGTGCATTCAAACCACGTACATCTCCTTACGCTTTCCAGGGCCTTCGTGGCGACGGCATAAAGCTGCTGCTTGAGGCTAAAAAAATCACCGGCATGCCAATTGTTACCGAAATCATGGATATATCTCAGCTCCCTCTATTCGATGAGGTAGACGTTATTCAGATAGGTGCTCGCAATATGCAGAACTTCGAGCTTCTCAAAGAGCTTGGAAAAACCAACAAACCCATTCTTCTTAAGCGTGGACTTTCAAGCACCCTTCAGGAGTTGCTCATGAGTGCAGAATACATCATGGCGGGCGGTAACGAGAACGTCATCCTCTGCGAGCGTGGAATCAGAACGTTTGAGACCTATACCAGAAACACTCTTGATATCTCTGCAATACCCGCTCTCAAGACTCTTTCACATCTGCCCATCATAATTGACCCAAGCCATGCAACAGGCATTTCAAGGCTCGTTAAGCCTATGGCTCTCGCATCTGCCGCTGCAGGTGCTGACGGTCTTATCATTGAAGTTCACAATGACCCTGCACGTGCTCTGTGCGATGGAGCTCAGTCACTTACTCCTGAAGCTTTTGACGATGTTGCAAAGAGTGTACAGGGTATTCTCCCCTACGCATACAAGCTTAACTAAGCCGAAAGGACTATACTAAAATGAAAATTGCTATAATCGGACTCGGTCTTATAGGCGGCTCAATAGCCAAAGCCATAAAAGATAACACTAACCACACCGTCTACGGCGCTGACATTCAGCAGAGTGTTGTGCTGAGTGCAAAGCTCATAGGCGCAATAGACAATGAGTTGGATGATAAAACCTTGAGCGATTGTGACTTCGTAATTGTTGCACTTTACCCCGAAGATATTGTAAAATATATCTCAGAGAAGAAAGACATAATCAAAAAAGGCGCCATAGTCATCGACTGTGGCGGTGTAAAAAGAAACATCTGCAACATTGGAAATGACATAGCCTCACAAAACGGGTTTACATTCATAGGCGGACACCCCATGGCAGGTGCGGAACGTTCGGGCTTCGCAAGCTCTTTCGGTATGCTGTTCAGCAACGCTTCAATGATTCTTTCCCCATCAGCCGATATAGATATTACTACTCTCCAAACCGTAAAGGAATTTTTCCTTTCTATCGGATTCGGTTATATCACAATAGTTAAACCCGAAAAGCACGACAGAGTTATCGCATACACCTCTCAGTTGGCACACGTGCTTTCAAGTGCATACATCAAAAGTCCAACAGCCCCCGAACATCACGGAATGTCCGCAGGCAGTTTTAAGGATATGACACGTGTTGCTACACTCAACACAAAGATGTGGAGCGAGCTGTTCATTGAAAACAGCGATAACCTTGTCAAAGAAATTGATACTCTCATCAGCCATCTGCAGGAGTACCGTGATGCTATAAGCGAATGTGACAGCAACAAAATCTCTGCCCTTCTTGAGGACGGCGCTCAGAAAAAGGCTGTTTGCGGATAAAATATTCCTTTTAAAGGAGACATACGAATGGAAAAGGTCAGCGTAAACGCTTCAACAAACTACGACATACTGATAGAACGTGGAATACTTGATAACTGCGGCACACTCATCAAAGAATGTACTAACGCTAAAACTGCCGCTGTTATTACGGATGACAATGTTGACAAGCTATATTCAAAGGCTGTTATGGAGTCGCTTTCCGCCGCAGGAATTAGGAATGTAAAATATGTTTTTCAAAACGGTGAAGAGCATAAAAGCCTTGAAACTGTCAGCAGCATACTCTCCTTTCTTGCAGAGAACGAGTTGACAAGAAGCGATATTATTGTAGCTCTGGGCGGCGGCATAGTCGGCGATGTGTCAGGCTTTTGCGCAAGCGCATACTTACGTGGAATTAAGTTCGTTCAGATTCCCACCACGCTTCTCGCCGCTGTTGATTCCTCGGTCGGCGGCAAGACGGGTGTTAATCTGCCGCAGGGTAAAAACCTCGCAGGTGCGTTCCATCAGCCCGCTCTGGTTATCTGCGACCCTGACTGCTTTAAAACCCTGTCTCCCGAAATATTCGCTGACGGCATCTCCGAGAGCATCAAATATGGCATCATTGCTGACCAAAAACTTTTTGAGCTATTTGAAAACGGCGACGTCGAAAAGAATATTGAGCAAATAGTCCGTCAATGTGTTATAATAAAAAGCGATATTGTTTCCCGTGACGAGTTTGACACGGGTGAACGTCAAAAGCTAAACCTCGGTCACACAGTCGGTCATGCAATTGAAAAGTGCAGTAACTACAAAATCTCACACGGTCATGCAGTTGCAGCAGGCATGGTTATAGCCTGCAAGGGTTCCCAAAAGCTCGGAATCTGCGCCGATATCTCTGAGCGTGTAGAAGCAGTTCTTACAAAATATTCACTTCCTACAAGCACAGAGTTTTCCGTAAGTTCACTTGTATCTGCAATGCTCAGAGATAAAAAACGCAACGCAGAAAACATAAACCTTGTACTGCCGACAAAAATCGGTGAGTGCATACTCTATAAAGCTGATGTTTCGCAGCTCGAAAGTATTTTCGGCTAATACGGAGGATAAAAAATGGATGTTACTGTTGCGCCCTCAAGGCTATGCGGCAATATACGTGCCATAAGCTCAAAATCGCACGCACACCGTCTGCTGATATGTTCATTTCTCGCAGGAGAGTTTCTCCCGCTTGACAACATGGATGTTTCAGCAGACATCATAGCAACACACGAAGCTTTAAAAGCTTTAGGCAACGGCGAAGTTTCACTTGACTGCGGCGAGAGCGGCTCTACACTTCGTTTTCTGTTGCCAGTCGTTACTGCCCTCGGTGTTAGAACCGAGCTTTTGGGGCACGGCAGACTCCCTGAACGTCCGCTCTCCCCCTTGATTGAGGAACTCGAAAAGAACGGTGCCGTGTTTTCAGCTCACTCGCTTCCAATTAAAACAAGCGGCAAGCTAAGAGCGGGAGATTATACTCTGCCCGGAAACATAAGCTCACAATACATCTCAGGGCTGCTGTTTGCTCTTCCGTTGCTTGACGGCGACAGCAGAATAAACATAACAGGCAAAATTGAATCAGCAGCCTATATAGATTTGACAATAGACGCTCTCAAAGCGTTTTCAATAGAAATTCAAAAGACACCGTACGGTTTCTTAGTACCCGGAAATCAGAAATATAAAAATAACGATGATACCGCTGTTCAAGGGGATTGGTCTAACGCTGCATTCTTCTTATGTGCAGGAGCTCTCGGCGGCGATATAACAATGACGGGGCTTGACCTTGACTGCTCTCAGAGCGACAAAGCAATTTTTAAGTTGCTATCGCAGTTCGGAGCTGAAATCTCAACCGATAATGGTATTCACGTAAAAGGAACGAACAAGCGTAATCCTCTCAAAATAGATGTTTCTCCCTGTCCCGATTTGTTCCCTGTTTTAGCAGTTACCGCTTGCGGTGCAAAGGGCGACACCATGTTGCACAATGCCGCAAGGCTCAGAATAAAAGAGAGTGACAGAATAGCGTCTACAGCGCATATGATTCGTTCTTTGGGCGGCGAAGTCACCGAGGGCGATGATTATCTGATAATACACGGTACAGGCTCTTTAAAAGGCGGTACTGTAGACAGCTTTAACGACCATAGAATCGCTATGGCGGCGGCGATTGCCGCTTGCATATGTGACGGCAATGTCACTATAAAAGGTGCACAGGCTATCAACAAATCATATCCAAAGTTTTTTGAGGACTACAACTCACTTGGAGGGAAATCCGATGTCATCTGAAATAGGAAAGATTTTAAAAATAAATATTTTTGGCGAATCTCACGGTAAGGCTATAGGTGTTGTTATAAACGGTCTGCCGGCCGGCGAAACCATCGACGAAGATGAACTTCATCGCTTTATGGCAAGACGTGCGGGAGGTAAAACTTTCAGCACACCACGCAAGGAAGAAGACAAGCCTGTTTTTTTATCAGGTGTACTTAACGGTAAAACAACAGGGGCCCCGCTGTGTGCAATAATCGAAAACAAAAACTTCCGTCCGGGCGACTATAAAGAGTTCAGCGCAACTCCTCGCCCTTCACATGCCGACTATCCCGCATTTGTAAAATACAACGGTTTTAACGACCAAAGCGGCGGCGGACATTTTTCAGGACGTCTTACCGCTCCGCTGTGTATCGCAGGCGGTATATGTATGCAGATATTAGAGCGCAGAGGTATAAAAATCGGAGCACACATATCCGTTCTTGCTAATGTCGGCGATGCCGATATTGACCCTTGTAATCCCGACCAAACAATGTTAGATGCAGTTAAGGCTAAGGCTTTTCCCGTCATAGATGATATGGCAGGCGAAGAAATGCAAAAGAAAATCCTTGATGCCATGAGCAATAACGACTCTGTCGGCGGTACAGTAGAATGTGTTGTAACAGGTATTAAAGCCGGTATTGGTGCGCCGATGTTCGGCTCTGTTGAAAGCCGTCTGAGTGCCGCAATCTTCGGTATAGGCGCTGTTAGAGGTATCGACTTCGGTGCAGGCTTCACAGCTGCATACATGAAGGGCTCTGAACACAACGACCCCTACTATATAGACAACGGCGAAATCAAGACACGCACCAACTATCACGGCGGTGTCATAGGCGGTATCACAAGCGGTATGCCTATAATTTTCCAGACGGCTTTCAAGCCAACACCGTCAATCGGCATTGAACAGGACACTGTTGACATGATAAACAAAACAGATGCTAAAATTACTATCGGCGGACGCCATGACCCCTGCATAGTACCGAGAGCCGTACCTTGTGTTGAGGCTGCTACTGCCGTAACATTACTTGATATACTTCTCGAAAACGACGGATTGGAGAAATAAAAATGGACCTTTCAGAATGCAGAAAAAAGCTTGACCAAATCGACGACCAGATTCTCTCTCTTTTCAAAGAGCGTATGGACACTGTCCGCAGTGTTGCAGAATATAAGGCTCAGAACAATATGCCTATTATGCATCAGGCAAGAGAGCGTGAAATTCTTGAGCGTATTGCCGCAAATTCAGGTGAGGAGTTGGAGGATTACTCTAAAACTTTGTTTTCCACTTTGATGGAAGTAAGCCGTTCATATCAATCCCGTATACTCTGCAAAGACGGTGAAATATCACAGACTATAAACAATGCACTTGAAACTACCCCTAAAATATTCCCTAAACGAGGCTCTGTAGCTTGCCAGGGTGTAGAAGGTGCATACTCTCAACTTGCTTGTGACAAGCTTTTCTCCACCCCCGTTATATCATATTTCAAAACTTTTGAGGGTGTATTCAGCGCTGTCCAACAAGGACTGTGCGAATACGGTATACTGCCTATAGAAAACAGCACACATGGTACCGTGAATGCTGTTTATGACCTTATGAGAAACCACCGTTTCTATATTATAAGAAGTATTAAACTAAAAATTGACCACGTACTCCTCGCATTGCCCGGCACAAAACTCTCCGATATCAAAGAAATTTTTTCACATGAGCAGGCAATAGGTCAGTGCTCTGAATTTTTGAAAAATCATCCCGATATCAAAGTAACTGTATGCGAAAATACAGCAGTTGCCGCTCAAAAAGTGCGTGACAGCGGAAGAAAAGATGTTGCTTCCATCTCATCTTCAAACTGTGCAACCCTCTACGGTCTCAACAAACTTGAAACTAACATACAAAACAGCGACAGCAATTTCACTCGCTTTATATGCATATCAAAAGAACCGATGATTTTCCCCGGTGCCAACAAAATAAGCCTTATGCTATCTGTCCCGCACAGACCGGGCGCACTGTATAATCTCATATCAAAGTTCTCGGTCATGGGGCTTAATCTCACAAAGCTTGAGAGCCGTCCAATTGCAGGCAGCGACTTTGAGTTCATGTTCTATTTTGATATGGATGCATCGGTTTATTCCCCAACTGTACTCTCACTGCTTGACGAGTTGGCGCAGTCACCCGAACAGTTTGTATATCTCGGCAGCTATTCGGAGGTCTGATATGAAAACTCTTAAATGTGGACTTATAGGCGGCAAACTCGGTCACAGCTACTCAAAACTTATACACGATAAATTTCAAAAATATGACTATGACCTTATCAGCCTCGATGCTGATGAGGTTGATGCCTTTTTAAAGAAAGGTGATTTTGACGGTCTTAATGTCACCATTCCATATAAACTGACCGTAATTCCCTACTGCACATATCTTTCTGATGCCGCAAAGCGCATCGGTAGCGTTAACACGCTCGTAAAAACTGAGAACGGTTTCGAGGGATACAACACCGATTACCACGGTTTTCTCTCAATGGCTAAGCGTGCCGGCATAGACTTCAAAGATAAAAATGTAGTAATACTCGGCAGCGGTGGCACTTCGCTCACAGCACGCACTGTTTCTGCAGATGAGGGTGCAAAAAAAATAACTGTTGTTTCTCGCTCAGGTGACACAACTTACGATATGATTGATAGCCTCAAAGACTGCGAAGTGCTAATAAACACAACACCCGTAGGTATGTACCCCAACAACGGCAAAAGTGCTGTTTCACTCGACAGCTTTCCGAATTGTGAAGCTGTTTTGGATGTTATCTACAACCCCCTCAGAACTCCCCTGCTTTTACAAGCAAAGGAAAAGGGACTGAAATATACAGGCGGACTTTACATGTTGGTTTCACAAGCAGCACAGGCAGCACGACATTTCTGCAACGAAGAGATATGCGATGAGAAAGTAGAAGAAGTTTTCCGCTCACTTGCGCTATCGGTACAAAACATTGTTCTTGTCGGTATGCCCGGCTGCGGTAAAACTACAATAGGACGTGAAATCGCAAAAAAAACAGGTCGTAAGTTTATTGACACGGATGATATAATAGTTGAAAGAGCAGAAATGAGTAT
The DNA here is from genome assembly GCA_017407995.1 of Clostridia bacterium. Taxonomy (GTDB): domain Bacteria; phylum Bacillota; class Clostridia; order Oscillospirales; family Acutalibacteraceae; genus CAG-177. The sequence continues at coordinate 92,623 of JAFQVM010000005.1, forward strand.
TCCCGAAATATTTGAAAAATACGGAGAAGCGTATTTCCGCAAGCTGGAATGTGAAGTTGTAGCAGATTTCGCAAAGGAAAAGGAACTCGTTATCGCTACCGGTGGCGGTGCTGTTATTAACAAGCTCAACTCAGATGCTCTGGCTGAAAACGGCAGGATATACTACATAAAACGTGACATATCTAATCTTGCCACCAAAGGCAGACCGCTCTCAAAGGATGCAAACAAGCTTCAGGAAATGTTCTGCAAGCGTGACCCAATATACCGTGCTTGCGCAGACTACGAAATAGAAAACAACAGCACTACGTTTAGCAATACTGCTCAAAAAATTCTTGATGAATTCTTTGCTTCGACAATATAAGGTGGAGGATGCTAAAAATGGTTAACCCTTACGGAAACGTTGTATTCATAACAGGTGCCAGCTCAGGAATAGGTAAGTGTACAGCACAGGCTCTTGCAGACAAGGGCTTTCATGTCTACGGCACATCACGTAAAAGCATCGGTTTTGAAAAACGTGCAAACGACGGTTTTATCAGAATGCTTCAAATGGATGTAACATATGAAAAAAGTGTCAAAGAGGCAGTCAAAGAAGTTCTTGACTGTGAGGACAGCATAGATATACTTATCAACTGCGCCGGAACCGGAATCGCAGGCGCTGTTGAAGAATGCTCAGGTGAAGAGGCGCTTCGCCAAATGGACACCAACTACGCAGGTGTAGTTCGTACTATCAGTGCTGTCGCTCCCGGTATGAGAGAGCGCAAATGCGGTCTGATTATCAACATAGGCTCAGTCGGGGGTGTTTATTCCATCCCATTTCAGACTCTCTACAGCTCATCAAAATTTGCTGTCGAAGCGCTTACACAAGGTCTGAGAATCGAACTTGCACCCTTTAATGTGAAAGCTGTTACCGTTCAGCCCGGCGACATAAATACGGGTTTCACAAATGCTCGCACCTTTACAAAGAAATCTCAGAACAGTGCCTATGGCAAGGCATTTAAGCAGTCCGTCAAACAGATGGAGTATGACGAAGAAAACGGTGGAGGACCTGAAGAGGTCACAAAAGTTATTCTCAAGATGATAAGAAAAAAGAATCCTCCCGTCAGCGTAGCTGTAGGAGGAAAGTATAAACTACTGGTATTCTTTAAACGCTTATTTTCGCAACGTGCAGTTGAAAAGATAATGACTAAAATGTACCCAAAATCAAAACTTTAATATAAACGACCAAGAACAAATTTATTCTTGGTCGTTTTCTTTATCTTCCAATAAATAATTTTTATTCTCAATATTGACTTGTTCAAAGTTACGTGTTATAATTTGATTACAGAATTACAAAACAGCAAATAAACTCGTCTTGTCTTCCTGTAGTACAACAAACAACATACTTGTTTATTGTACGGGGATAAGAAAAGTCGTTTTTTCCTTTTAAGGTGAAAGCCCGCAGTTTTTACTGCGGGCTTTCCTATTTTTATTCTGTTATCTCTGAAGTAAATACTTCTTTTGCACTTGCTGCAAGTCCTGCAAGCGACTGAATATCGCTGGGAATGATAAGCTTTGTAGCCTTTCCGTCTGCTGCAGCGGCAAATGCCTCAAGGCTCTTAATTGTGATATAGCCGTTCTTCGGGTCAGCGTTATTGATAAGCTCAATAGCCTTAGCCTGTGCTTCCTGAACTGCAAGAATTGCCTGTGCTTCACCCTCTGCCTCACGAATCTTAGATTCCTTAACAGCTTCAGCGTGAAGAATTGCTGCTCTCTTGTCACCCTCAGCAGCAAGAATCTGGCTCTCTTTCTGACCTTCGGCAACAAGAATCTTACTTGCCTTTTCACCCTCTGCTCGAAGGATGGCCTCACGACGCTGACGTTCTGCCTTCATCTGCTTCTCCATGGCATCCTGAATCTCAGGAGGAGGAAGAATGTTCTTAAGCTCAACACGGTTTACCTTGATTCCCCACGGGTCTGTTGCCTCGTCAAGAATACCTCTGATTTTAGCGTTGATGATATCACGTGAAGTCAGTGTATGGTCAAGCTCCATCTCACCGATTATGTTTCTCAAGGTTGTAGCTGTAAGATTTTCAATAGCTGATATCGGTCTCTCAACACCGTAAGCATAAAGCTTCGGGTCTGTTATCTGGAAGAATACAACCGTGTCTATCTGCATTGTTACGTTATCCTTAGTAATAACCGGCTGCGGCGGGAAATCCACAACCTGCTCTTTTAACGAAACTATCTTCGCTACTTTCTCAAAGAACGGGATTTTGATGTGAAGTCCTGTATCCCATGTTGCGGAATACGCTCCCAGACGCTCCATAACATACCCTTTTGACTGCGGCACTATCTTAATGTTAAGCGCCATAATGACCAGTATAAGCAATACGATTCCAATAATTATAATGATTGCTACAGATTCCATAAACTTAGCCTCCTCAATATTTTTTTACCATGAGCTTTACGCCCTCTATTCTCTCTACCTGAACACTCTCGCCTTTCTCGATAAGCGCTCCATCGACAGACCTGGCAGTCCATAAAGCTCCTTTTACCTTTACAAGCCCCTTGCCCTCGGTATTATCGATAGTCTCTTCAACAATACCCTTCTCGCCCAAAAATCTGTCCGCATTAGTCGGCTGTATACGCTTGACGGTGAGCTTCTTTACAAACGGTCTGGTCACGGCAAGCGCAACAAGCGAGACCGCAGCAAAAATAACCCACTGCAACCAAACCTCGGCAGAACAGAGATTAGCTATAAGTGCGGCAAGTGAACCGAGAGCAAACCAGATGGTTGTAAGCTGAACTGTGACAGCTTCGGCAACTATAAAAACTATCAAAAGCGCTATCCACAAAACAAGCATTGCACCACCGGATGTTAGTGAAAACATAAGCTCCCCTCCTGCTAATATTTTAACGCACAGAACTTTTTTCCAAAACACACCGTATCTCGTGCACTCTGACGGTTTATTTCCGTACGTCTTGGATATATTATAGCAGATTGTCGTATGCTTTGCAACAAAAATCGGAGCCGTTTGTCCATATGATGTGCCAAATGGTATCCGTTTGCACAATATATTGTATTTGCTAATATTCGACAATACCGCTCCTTGTATATCGATAAATTGTAAATTATTTTTGAACGACTCTTTTTTTATCAAAAAATGTTTTCTACAGTCAGTTTGCTTGCCCCCTGAAGATTTTCAAGCTGACGCAGCGCCTCAGTACACGATTGTCGAAACGACTCCATGTCGTCTGCCGACAAAAACTCGCCAAGACTATTTATATTTATCTCTATCTCGTCCAAAGACCTGTGAATAAGAAGAATATGAAGTACTTTTTGAGAACTTTCATATTTTTTCATAACTGTATCTAACTTTTCCTTAACTTCCTCACGGTTGCCTGTATCAACCACCCTGAGAAGCTCGGTCATACTGTTTATAAGAGCTTGCGTATTTCTAAAAAAGACAACCTCAGACCCAACACTTATGCATATAGCTAAAATCAGCAATACAAGCGCCACTACAAAACGTCTCATACATTCTTCTCCTTTTCTACGACAACGGTATTTCCCTCTCTGTCAACCGTCATGATAAGCACATCTTTCATATCAAGCTTCTTAGAACGCAAAAACTTTTTAACCGCTTCATCACTCATTCCGCACTCTGAATAATAATCACGAACAAACTTGCCGTCGCTTATAACAATACATGGCATACCGGGGTCAGGAAGCTGCAGCTGTATGGATTTTGCCGTAAGCGTACTCTCATCAGCTTTGAGCATAACGCTGAGTTTGCCGTTAGTTTCAAGAATCGCATACTCAACACGGGATATATCAAACACATCCTTTTGTCGAAGTGCTGTCATCAAATCTTCAATCGTATACCGCAGGCGCTTTATCTGACGTTGGTCAACAATACCGTTTCTGATTACCATTACAGAATTACCCTCTAAAAATCTTCGTGCCTTGTTGTTTTTCATAGCTATAACAGAACTGATTATCTCAAATGCTACAAGCAGCATTACTGCAACAACCGAATTCAATATAGGTATATCCGTATCCTGCATCGGAATAGCCGCTATCTCGGAAAGCAAAATCGTTATTACCAGCTCTGTAGGCTGTAATTCACCTATCTGACGCTTACCCATAATGCGTACCGCTGCATTTGCAAGAATATAGAGAAACAAAATGCGAATAATTGTTAATGCCATGTAAAACTCCCCTTAAGGCAATTATTATCAATAGTTTTACTGGATTTTAACGCTTTATCCGATTGACCGCAAAAAGAATTATGTGTATAATAAGCGAGGAACAAAACAAAGGCGGTGCTTACGGTGAAAAAATATATTCTCGGCGTCGATATTGGCGGCACAAAATGCGCCGTCATATTAGGTGACCCCGATGCACAATCCATTGACACCATCATAAAAGACAAAATAAGATTCGACACCGAAAGCGCACGTGGTTGGCGTATTGTTACCGCACAACTGCTCGACGCCATAGAACAGTTACTCAAGGACAACAATCTGTGCAGCGATGATATTATCTGCACGGGCATCAGTTGCGGTGGCCCGCTGGACAGCTCAAAAGGTGTTATACTCTCACCGCCAAACCTGCCCGATTGGGACAATGTGCCGATAGTCCAAATGATACAGGAGCGATTCGGTATAAAAACCTATCTTCAAAACGATGCCAATGCCTGCGCTGTCGCAGAATGGAAGTTTGGTGCTGGAAGAGGGCTTTCAAGCTTCGCCTTTCTGACTTTTGGTACGGGACTTGGTGCAGGACTTATCCTTGACGGCAGACTTTACAGCGGCTGCTGTGACATGGCAGGAGAAGTCGGTCACATAAGAATTGCACCCGACGGACCCATCGGTTACGGCAAGCGTGGCTCTTTTGAGGGCTACTGCAGCGGCGGCGGTATTGCAAGACTTGCACAGGAGATGGCAAAAGAAGCTCTTGCTGACGGTCAAACAACCACACTTTGCAAAGATGAAAGCATGATTTCTCAGATAACTGCAAAATCTACAGCTGAGGCTGCCGAAAAAGGAGACAAACTCGCTTTAGACGTATACCGAATTTGCGGAGAAAAACTCGGCGAGGGCCTTGCGATTTTGATAGACATACTGAATCCGCAGGCTATAATAATAGGCAGTATATTTGCCAGAAGCAGCAATCTGCTTATAGAGGGTATGGAAAAAACATTAAAAGCTGAAGCTCTGCCTCAATCACGGCAAAGCTGTAAAATAATACCCGCCGAACTCGGCGAAAAAATCGGTGACCTTGCGGCACTCGGTATAGCCATAAACAGCATTGAAAACGGAGGAGCAATATGAATCCTGCAGAAAAAATATTTGAAGAACTTTTTATCAGATATCCTGTTCTTGAACCAATAAAACAAGACATAGCCAAGAGCTATGAAATAATCTGCGAATGTTACAAGCGTGGCGGCAAAATTCTCATCTGCGGAAACGGCGGAAGCGCAGCCGATGCCGAGCACATCGTAGGCGAGCTGATGAAAGGCTTCATCATGCGTCGAGAACTTACCGACAAACAAAAAGAAGCATTTAAACAGATAGAAAACGGAGAACACATTGCGTCACAACTCCAAGGTGCTCTGCCCGCAATTGCGCTTACTGCCCATTCGGGACTCAATACCGCTTTTTCAAACGACGTTGCTGCCGACATGGTGTTTGCTCAGCAAGTTTGGGGCTATGCATATTCAAGCCCTGATGTACTCATAGCATTAAGCACCTCTGGCAATTCCGTAAACGTAGTAAATGCCGTCAAAACAGCGTGTGCATTAGGTATTGAGAGCATAGGCATCACAGGAGATGCAGCAAGCGCATTAAGCACGCTTTGCTCTGTCTGCATCCGTCTCCCTGAAGAAGAAACTTATAAAATTCAGGAACTCACTTTACCTGTATACCATGCGCTATGTGCTATGGTTGAAGCGACATATTTTAAAAACTGATATAAAGAGAGGTAGCTGAAAATGAGCATTAACATCCCAAGAGCAGAACATCCCAATCCGCAGTTTGAAAGAAAAAATTGGAGAAACCTCAACGGCGAATGGGAATTTGAAATTGATAATTCCGTCAGCGGTATTGAACGTGAGCTTTATAAGGCAGACAAGCTTGAAAGCAAAATCACTGTTCCGTTTTGCCCAGAGAGCAAGCTCTCAGGCATAGGCAACACTGATTTCATGAACTGCGTTTGGTACAGACGTGAGATAGATATAACAGCAGATGAACTCAAAGGAAAGGTTTTTCTCCGCTTCGGAGCAGTTGACTACGAGGCAACTGTTTACATAAACTCCACCGAGGCTTGCACTCACAAGGGCGGATATGTATCATTCAAGGCTGATATCACAGCACTTTTGAAAGAAGGAACAAATGTTATCACCGTCTGCGCAAAGGATGACGTGCGCTCCCCTCTTATTCCCAGAGGTAAGCAGAGCGAACGTCTTCACTCATGGGGCTGCGACTATACCAGAACTACAGGCATATGGCAGACTGTGTGGCTTGAATTTACGCCCGAAACTTATGTTGACAGCATAAAACTTGTACCCAACGCACAGAACTCATCTGTATCCTTTACAGCAAAGCTCTGCGGCAAGGCTGCGCTTAAAATAGAGGCTCTTTATGAGGGTCGAATTGTTGGCTACTTCTCTATGGAGGAGGCAAGCGGCTGTATCTGCGGTGAAATCAAACTCTCCGAGACTCACCTTTGGGAAGTCGGCTGCGGCAGGCTGTATGACCTCAGAATAATATTCGGTGAAGATGAAGTTTCAAGCTACTTCGGTCTTCGCAGCGTACGTCTTGACGGATACAAATTTTTGATAAATGAAGAATCTGTTTTTCAGCGTCTTGTACTCGACCAGGGCTTCTATCCCGACGGAATCTACACCGCTCCCAGCGATGAGGCTTTGGTTAATGACATAAAGCTCTCACTTGAAGCGGGCTTCAACGGTGCAAGACTGCATCAGAAAGTTTTTGAGGAGCGTTTCCTCTATCACTGTGACAAGATGGGCTACATTGTCTGGGGCGAATTCCCCAACTGGGGCCTTGACTACTCAGCTCCCGATGCCGTCTACGGTATACTGCCTGAGTGGTGTGAGGAAGTCGAGCGTGACTTTAACCATCCGTCAATCGTTGGTTGGTGTCCGTTTAACGAGACCTGGGACTACGGCGGACGTCAGCAGAGAAATTCTCTCTTGGAGATTGTTTACAGAACCACAAAGCAGCTTGACCCGACACGTCCTTGTATAGACACAAGCGGCAACTTCCATGTTGTAACTGACATATATGATGTCCACGACTACGAACAAGACCCAAAAATCTTCAGTGAGTGCTACGACAAACTCGTTTCCGACGGCGAGCTCTATGACCAAGTTAACAAATATCACGGTCATCGTCAGACTTATAGAGGTGAAGCCTCTTTCGTCAGCGAGTACGGCGGAATTAAATGGGTTGTAGGCGAAAGCGATGACAACGCTTGGGGCTATGGAAATGCACCAAAAACCGAAGAAGAATTTATTAACCGCTACAAGGGTCTTACAGATGTACTGCTCGACAACGAGCTTATGTTCGGCTTCTGCTACACCCAGCTTTATGACGTAGAGCAAGAGCAGAACGGTCTCTACACCTATGACCGTGAGCCAAAGTTCGATATGGAAATATTCAGAAAAATAAACTCCAGAAAAGCTGCGATAGAAAAATAAGGAGATAATACTTAAACTTATGTCCACTCAAACTCGTTCGGGTTTTTATAAAAAGATGCTTACCCTTGCCATACCCATAGCTCTGCAGCAGTTGCTCACATCATGCGCTCAGCTTATAGATACAGCTATGGTTGTGGGGCTTGGCAACGTCAGCACCGCCGCTATCGGTGTGGCAGGACGCTGGGGATTTCTTATAAATCTCGCTCTGTTCGGAATAAGCTCAGGCGTTGCCACACTTACAGCTCAGCACTGGGGTGTCAAAGATTTAAAAAACATCCGCAAAGCATACGGTACAGGTCTTGTACTCGCCATAGCAGTCGGTTTGATATATACCGTGTGCACCTTTACGATACCTAATCAAATGATGATGGTGTTTAACAATGAGCCGGACGTTATAGAAGCAGGTGCTCAATATCTGCGCAACGTTTCACCCTACGGCTTATTCTTAGCCGTTTCGCTCATCACAAGCACCACAATGCGCTCTACAGAAGATGTAAACACACCCTTAATTTGCTCTTTTGCCGCTGTTTTAACAAACACCGTATTAAACTATATTCTTATAAACGGAAAGCTCGGATTGCCGGCTCTCGGTCTTAAAGGCGCTGCGATAGCTACCGCAACATCAATGGCACTTCAGGCAATGCTGCTGGTTATAATAGGCCTCATAAAAAAAGGCATACTTCGGGCAAAAATCAGTGAGTTTTTTGACCTTGAGCGTGAGTTCTTTAAAAAGTTTTTGCGTGTGTGCCTCCCCGTTATGTTTAACGAACTGCTGTGGGGACTCGGCACAAACGTATATGCTATGGTTTATGCCCGTCAAGGCAGTGAAAACTATGCCGCATACACCATATTTAACTCCATTGAACAGATAGCTTTCGTTTTCTTTGTAGGCATCTGCCACGCCTGTTCTATTATGGTAGGAAAGTCTGTCGGCGCAGGACGTCAAAAAGAAGCTTACAACATGGGTAAACGTTTCGTACTGCTCGTCCCGCTGCTTGGCGTTTTTGCCGGAGTTCTGCTTATCGCTTTCAGATATCCTCTGCTCTCTCTGCTTCCCATCGAAACTGAGGGTGCACGTCAGATGACTGCAACTCTGATTCTTATTTACTCTCTCTGGATAGGGGTAAGAAACATCCCTTATGTCTGCATAGTAGGTATTTTCAGAGCAGGCGGCGACACAAAAATCGGTATGTACTACGACCTCTTTTCTCTGTTTGTCTTAAGTATACCGATAGTCGTTTATCTCGGTTTCTTTACAGATGTCCCGTTCTGGGCACTCCTCGTTGCGATGTACCTTGCAGAAGATACCGTAAAAGCTATACTTTGTCTGCACAGATTCAAAAGCCGCAGATGGATAAAACAACTTACCTTTGCCGGAGATAATCCTGCTGAGGAATCACAATAAAAAATAAAACAGCAGCTGAAAAACAGCTGCTGTTTTTATTTCTGTGTGGCTATTCTGCCTTTCTCTTTTTAATCAAACAAACTACGGAGTAAGCTCCAAGTACTGCAAATGACAAAAGGCTTATCAGTGCACCAAGTCTTAGACCGGGAGTTACAAACTTAAAGCTGATATCTGATTCGCCGTCGGGAACAACTACGCCCATCATTCCCCCGTTCAAGGTGTATATCTTAGCCTCTTCTCCGTTCACCTCAGCACTCCAACCGTCGTCGTGAGGGATGCTGAAATACACAAGCCTCTCACCTTCTCCGACAGATGTAGCCTCAAAGCCTGCTGATGTGAGTTCAAAATTCACACACGCTGTTTGTGCTGCATTTTTGCTGGCTGCTTTCCAATCAAAATCTGTATTTTCAAGCGGCTTTAGTAAATAGGAAAGTTCATCTGCAGTTTCTTTGTCTAAAATACATGCTTTGGTCATCAGCTGTATGCGCCTGTTGTTTTCCTTTTTATCCTTTGTAAACTCATATCCGTCATCAACGACAAAATAATCATAAGTATATCCAAAGCCCGCATAATAAGGTGCATCCTCATCTGCAACCTTTGCTACACTCAAAACAGTTTGTATTGCAGGGGTTGAGAAATATGCTTTTGTAGTCGGCATTGAACCTATTTCATATCCCGCAATACGGCAAAAATCAGATGTAGCATGGGACTTAAAGCTGTTAAACGTCGATATAGACGGTTCATTCACCACCATTGAATAGTTGGCATAGCTCTTTTTAAAATCAGTCCTCGAAGAATAACTTATCTCTTCACTTTGAGCATAAGACGACAACTCCTTAGCTGCCGTGCTTTCAGCCTTAAACCAGCCGCACTCATTGCAAAGATAGACCGAATAGCTCAGTGTGCAAATTACCGCAACAATCGGTATGACCTTTTTTGCACTGTATATCCACTGTTTCTTTATACCCAGATACAAAGGAAGATATGTCAAAACTATAAGGAAAACAAATACTGCAAGGTATCTTAAATCATCTGCCGTGAACTTATCCGTAAGCCCAGATGAATAAAGATACTTTATCAAAGACTTTGGAAAACAGCTTTCTATAAAGTCGCTTAAAACATATGCTGCAAGTATCTTTACAACAGCAATAGGCACAGTTACCGCCAAAGATATCTTCAAAATAGTGCCTGCGCTCTTTTTATACTCCCGTGCCGCACGTTCTCTGTCTTGTTCAAACTCCTCAAGCACACGCAGCGAAACCATAACCATCATTAACACAAACGCATACCACCATCTGGTATAGTTAAGGTTCGTCATAAATGAAAACAGTCCGTTTCCGAAAGGCACGAGAGTAAGAACAAATAAGAACTTTACTATTTTAAAGTCCCATGTCTTTTCCTTGCATCTTAATGCCGTAAAGAAAAACAACGCTCCAAAGAACGGCAAAAATGCCGCATTTGAACAGTATGATGCATACACAAATCCCGTTGCAGAGCCAAGGATACCCTCGCTCGGCAACACGATACCCTTTAATATTTTAATTATCTGAGGCAACGTGGTCAGCGATGAAAGAAGCACCTTTGAAAAGCTTCCAGTCGCTTTACTTGTTTCCAAAAGGGTTAATGCTGACGGCAACAATACTACAGCAGATGCAAGTCCCCCTATTGCATAGAAAGCTATACATCTCGCAGCATCCTTAAAAGTATACTTCTGAGAATACAGTACACGAAAAGCTATGTAAATCAAAAAGAAAACAGACGTTCCTACAAAAAAGTAATAGTTTGTTATCGCACACAAAAAAGCCGACAGCGAAAGCAAAGGCATCTTTTTCTTTTCCAGAACAGCGTCTGTAAAGTATGGAATCAGCGGAAAGAATGCTACAACGTCAAGAAAATGATAATAGTATGACGAGTCCATTGAAAAAGATGAAAAAGCGTACAGCAACGCACCTATAACCGCAAGATACGAAAGTTTTGTGTGCTTTCTAAGGTACATATATGACGTGAGTGCTGCAACAACATGCTTTAGCACAAACATTACACTCAGCCCTATTCCCATACAACTCTCAGGGATGAGCAGCAACGGCCAGAAGAAAGGACTTCCATAAACATAAAACGAATAGCTACCCAAAAAGTTCGCACCTAAAAATGTGTTACTGCTCCAAAACGGTGCACCTGAAAGAAACATCCTTCTGCACTCACGCATAAAAGGAACCTGCTGAGTCATATAGTCGCCCACCAGGTAAAGATTGCCGCCGTTTGCGACAAGTATAGGTATCAGTGCACATGTCATGACCGCAAAAGACAAAAACGCAATCAACATAAAATCCTTTTTCCTGCTCATATGCACCACCAAAAACAATTTATTTTATTTTATAATATCACCACAAAAAACCTTAGTCAACAAAAAGCCTGCAGTTTGTAAACTGCAGGCTTTAAATCTCAGGCCCTGTTATTCTTTTTTATCTGCTCTATCGCTCCCTTTTCAAGCCTCGACACCTGCGCCTGTGATATTCCTATCTCACTTGCAACCTCCATCTGTGTCCTCCCCTTTAGAAAACGCAGATATAGAATTCTCTTTTCACGTTCAGACAGTTTTTTTATAGACTCCCTGAAAAGAATCTCATCAAGCCAGTTATCATCATCGCCGTTGTCGCCCAACTGGTCCATTACATATATCGTATCACCGCCGTCAGAATATACCGGTTCATATAACGACACAGGCTCTACTATTGCTTCAAGCGCCAGCACAACCTCCTCTTTTTTCAGATTCATGGCACTTGCTATCTCCTCTATCGTCGGGTCACGGCCGAGCTTTGCAACAAGACTCTCTTTCTCCTGCATGGCATGGTATGCTGTGTCCCTGACGGAGCGACTCACCCTTACGGAATTGTTGTCTCTGAGATATCTGCGGATTTCGCCTATTATCATAGGAACCGCATATGTGGAAAATCTTACGTTCTGTGTAACGTCAAAATTATCAATCGCCTTTATAAGGCCTATACAACCAACCTGAAATAAGTCGTCGGGGTTTTCACCTCTGTTTATAAAACGTTGTACAACGCTTAAAACAAGACGCAGATTCCCCTGTATAAGCTTGTCACGTGCAGTACTGTCACCGTCATGCATCTTATGCAAAAGCTCCATTTTTTCTTTCTCTTTGAGCACCTTCAGTTTCGATGTATTTACCCCGCAAATTTCCACCCTGTTATACTGCATCATTATTCCTCCCGCTGCTTACCGTCTAAGGAAGTTTTTGTGTTCCCTACCTCTAAAATTATTCCCTGCCTCTGTGCGCTTCATACCGCAAAATGAAGATTTTAACAAACGATTTTTCGTGCTTTTTCTGTTTTTAATTGACAGTAAAGTTTCAGCGTGTTACCATTATTTTGATATGATTTCGTCTTTTAACAGGAGGCTTTTTATGAAGTTCGGTATATGTACAGGTTTGGAAAATGCTCCGCTATTAAAAACTATGGGATATGATTACATTGAAGGCAGCCTTTCCGGAATAGCTAAGCTTAGCAAAGAACAAATTAAAGAAAACCTAAGAATCCTTAACGATTTGGATTTTAAAATGGATGTTACAAATATGTTTTTCCCGGGCGAAATAAATCTTGCAGGAGAAAGCACTGACATAAACAAGGTAAAAGACTATGTATACCGTGCATTTGACAATGCAGCTCAGTTTGATGTCAACACCTGCGTGCTCGGCAGCGGAAATGCTCGCCGTATACCTGACGGTTTTGATTACGACAAGGGGTATGCACAAGTACTTGAAGCTGTCAGCGCCGCAGGAGAAATTGCACAGGAATATGCAATCACAATAGCCATCGAACCGCTCAACTCACAGGAAACAAACATATTCACGACAGTATCCGAAAGTCTTGAAGCCTGCAAAAAAATCAATCTCAAAAATATCTGTGTATTGGCAGACTTATACCATATGTTTGTTGAAAAAGAAGATTTCTCAATTCTCACTGCCGCAGGCGAAAAGCTTCACCACATTCATTTTTGCAACCCTGTCCAAAGAATATACCCTGAAATCGGTGATGACTACGACTATTCTCCTTTTGTAGAAGCTTTGAAAAACTATCAAGGAAAGATAAGCATAGAGGCTCGCACCGACAACATAGAAAAAGACGGTATTAAAGCGCTGGAAATCGCAAAACAACTGTTCTGCGAAAAATAGGAGGACACATGAAATATACATATAAATCTTTTACTGTTTTTGCTAACAGTGACCATGCACAGAAAGCCTGCGATATTTTCAAAAATGAAATAGAGTCAAGATTAGCAAAGCGCCCTCAAAATGCTGAGAGCGCTGAAAATGCTGATATAGTTTTTTTAACAGATACCGATGCAATCAGAGATGGATACACCATAAGTCAAGATGATAAAAAACTGACATTTTCTGCTGCAACCGTACGAGGTTTGATTTTTGCCATAGGGCTATTTCTGCGCCGCTCGGAAATTGAAAACGGTTGTTTAACATTAATCGAAAACATAGGCGGAGAATACCGTCCTGACAAAAGCATAAGAGGTCATCAGCTCGGATACAGAACTACACCCAACAGCTACGATGCTTGGGACTTAGAAGATTACAGAAGATACTATATTGACCTGATGTTCTTCGGATGCAATATCGTAGAACATATACCTTATGAGGAAATCCCTCCGAGAATCAACAAACTGATGAAATATCACCCTGAGGAGTTTTTAATTAAGGCTTCCGAAATCGCAGACGAGTATGACCTCGACGTTTCTCTCTGGTATCCCAACAACCAAGAACCGATAGACGTAGCATTGGAACACCGTAAGCGTGTTTTTTCAAGAACTCCCAGAATCAATGTTGTTTTTCCTCCCGGAGGCGACCCCGGAGAATACAATGCCGATGAATTCATTGAACGCTGTCGTCAAAGCTCGAAACTGCTCAAATCAATTCATCCGAACGCCGAGATGTGGCCGTCTGCACAACAGCCTCACTCCATCCCCGACTGGGGTGAAACACTGATAAAAGAACTCGACAAACTACCCGAAGAGATAGACGGTATAATAACGGGCCCTAACCATGCATTCCTTTTAGACGAACTGCGTCGCAGGGTTCCCGAAAAATATCCCATAAGGCTTTATCCCGACATCACTCACAACGTGCGCTGCGAATATCCCGTCCACTTCAACAGGGATGACTGGCACTATGCCTTAACAACAGGCTTGAGCCGTGAATGTACCAATCCCCGTCCCTCCGAATATCGTCTTATTCACCGCCTGACACGCAGATATGTGGTAGGCAGTGTAAGCTACTCAGAAGGCATTACGGACGATGTCAACAAATGTGTATGGAGCGACATGGATTTCTTCCCGGATGTTGATTTGCGTGACACTCTTGAAGACTACTCACGCCTCTATTTTCCGGGACTTCCTGCACAAGAGATTGCCGACCGTATACTCGGACTTGAGCTCAATTGGCAGACAGACCCTGCGGAAAATCCGGGAATTGATGATAACCTTGCAGGATGGGAAAGTCTCGCTCAACGTTTTCCGCACGCATTAAAACTCTGGAGATTTAATCAATGCTTATTCCGTGCAAAATGTGATGCATTCCTTCGGCACAAACGAATCTTTGAAAACAGACTTGTCAAAAAAGCTGTCAAGGAAATCCTTGCAGGAAATCTTGATGAAGCTAAGCGTATACTCTCAGAACAAGACGATGCTTATGTCATATCTCTTCGTGATGATATCGAAAGAATCGCACAGGAACTGTTTGAGCAGATTGGTCTGCAAAGCGATATCGAACGTTACGGAGCAAACAACTGGGAACGTGGTGCCGTTCTTGAAACCATAGATTTACCCATAACAGACCGCCCGTGGCTTTTAAACCGCTTTGAACAGGCACAAAATCTCAGCGATGCTCAACGCACAGCATATATGCAAAGAGCCGTCAATCGCAACAAGGTAGACAGCGATGAGTACTACTTCTCAGTTGCAGAGCACGGTTTGGATGTTCTTGGCTGCCCTCAGGAGGGAGAAATCTATATGAACTTCCAGGGTGACCGACCCGATATAAATAACGGCACCCTGCCCACCTGTCTGTTCAAGGTTTATGACAATCTTCAGCTACGCTGTAAGCTCGGCGGCTTCAAGTATGACACCGACTATGAACTTAAGGTAACTTACAAGCAAAAGAAAAATCCTGATATAGAACATCTTACAGTAACCGCCAACGGCAATGTTGTATATGACGGACCCCATTTTGGGCAGACCGATGAAGCTTTTGATAAAGAAATGCTGCCCGACGGCTTTCAGAGCGCCGTTTATCAGCTTCCTGCAGAAGTTTTTCAAAATGGCTGCATCGAACTTGTAATCTCTGAAAACACCGAAGGCGTTATGATAAGCGAATTTAGAATTATAAAGAAAAAACTTAGTTAATATTGCCAATTGTACTGCAAATTATTAGTAAAAAAAGCTATGGAGTATTTCCATATTTTTTGTTACAATTAGTATATTGTAATATTATATTAGATTAAAACATCTAAAATGAACAAAGGAGAACGACCGAAATGAAAAAACTTCTTGCAACCCTTTTTACTGTAACTCTTATCCTCATATGCGCAGCTATACCCGCTTGTGCTGCTGAGACTCAGGAGGAATTGCCTCCCGCAACAGCACCAAACTTTTTCGGAACCTTAAACAACGTTTTTAATTATTTTTTTGACTTCATGGAAAACTTATTTGTTCCGGAGCAAGAGAAGCCTGCCCTTGTTGCTCAGGATGGCAAAGAAAATGATATTGTTATCGACAGAGAAAAAAATATTGTTTACGGTTTCCATGGCCGTCTCAGAGTCCACACAGTCGGCGATTTCATTAAGGTAAGCAACGAAGAGCTTGGCAGACTTGAATTTGTTCAAAAATATAATAATAGAATCGGCTCAGGCGATAAAGTAAATGTTGTTGACAACAAAACAAACGAAACAGTCGAGTCTTTTACTATTGTTTACTTTGGCGATGTTAACGGAGACGGCGTTTGTAATGTAATGGATGACATAACAGTCAGACAAGAAGCTGATGGTGAAACCTCTTGGAGTGACCCCGACTCTCCTGATTACTGCTATTGGATGTTTTTAGCTGCTGATTTAGATAAAGACG
This sequence comes from Clostridia bacterium, assembly GCA_017407995.1. Taxonomy (GTDB): domain Bacteria; phylum Bacillota; class Clostridia; order Oscillospirales; family Acutalibacteraceae; genus CAG-177. Next base: position 108,877 of record JAFQVM010000005.1, read on the forward strand.
GTGTTATCACCGAGGAAGATGAGCAACTTATTGTGAGGTGCGTTGTGGGTGCTGTTAGAGTTGACCAGGCTACTGGTACTGTTATGACCACCAACCTTTGTCTTGTAGCACAACTCGGCAAAGAAGATACTGTTGTTGTTGACACTGAAAACAAAGTAGTTTACGGAATAACACGTGGAGCTAAAAGTCTTGACGATTTTGTTAAAGTAGGCAACAGAGACAAAGGCAAACTTGAATTCGTTCAAAAATTCAGCAACAGAATCAGCTCAGGTGATAAAATAAATGTTATAGATAGCAAAACCAATGAAATTTCTGAGACCTATACTGTTGTAATTTTTGGCGATGTTCACGAAAATGGTAGATATTGTTTTACGGACATAAAAGCAATTTTAAGAGAAGCTGCAGGTAAAACTTCTTGGAGTGACCCCGATTCTGCAGATTACTGCTATTGGAAAACCTTGGCTGCTGACTTAGACAAGGACGGCATTGTTACTATAAAAGACTATAACCTTATGAAGAAATGTATCTTTGGATTTAAAAAAGTTAATCAGACCACAGGTGAGATTATCTAACAATAGATTTTATTTATAAAATCAAGGAGTGAAAAAAATGAAAAAGCTTATCGCAATCATTCTTACCGTAACTCTTGTCTTCTCATGTGCAGCTATACCCGCTTGTGCTGCTGAGGCTCAGGAGTCATCTCCCTCAACATCATATTTTGAGACAATAGGTAACATTTTTAAAATAGCTATAAAATACGTCTATAACTTTATAGCGGGAGTAAGTAACCTTATTGAGGATATAGTTACTCCTGACGAAAAAGTTAAGCCCGCTCTTGTAGCACAGGATGGCAAAGAGGACACTGTTGTTATTGATAGGAAAAACAATGTCATTTATGGCTTGAAGCTCGGTCTCAGAATAGAAAATGTCGGCGATTTTGTTAAAGTTAACGATGATGAGATTGGCAAACTTACCTTTGTACAGAGATTCGGTAACAGAATCAGCTGCGGCGATACAATAAATGTTATCGACAAAGAAACCAACGAGGTTATTGAATCTTTCACTGTTGTCATTTTCAGCGACGTTTACAACAATGGCACATGTAACGTCATGGACCAGATTTACGTAGAACATGAAGCTGAAGGCAAAACCTCATGGAGTGACCCCAAGTCTCCCGATTACTGCTACTGGAGAACTTTAGCTGCCGACTTGGATAAAGACGGCGTTATAACTGACAATGATGCTCTTCTTATACTCATGTGCGTTATGGGACAAATCGATGTTGACCAGACCACAGGTAAGGTTATAACACCTGACCTTCGTCTTACACCCAAAAACGGCAAAGAGGACACTGTTGTTATTGACAGAGAGAATAATATTATTTACGGTTTAAAACTTGGTTTGAGAATAGAAAATATCGGCGATTTTGTTAAGGTCAATTATTCCTATTTCGGCAAGCTCGATTTTGTACAGAGATTTGACAATAGAATCAGCTCAGGTGACAAGATAAATGTTGTCGACAAGGAGACCAATGAGGTTATTGAATCTTTCACTGTTGTCATTTTCAGCGACGTTTACAACAATGGCACATGTAATGTCATGGACCAGATTTACGTGGAACGTGAAGCTGAAGGCAAAACCTCATGGAGTGACCCCAAGTCTCCCGATTACTGCTACTGGAGAACTTTAGCTGCCGACTTAGATAAAGATGGCGTTATAACTGACAATGATGTAATTCTTATAACACAGTGCAACTTGGGCTCAATCGATGTAAATCAGACCACTGGTGAGATTATTAAATAATAAAATATTTAGGGTTATACAAAAAACCGTGTACAGTCTTTTGACTGCGCACGGTTTTAATTTTTGCCGACAAACTAAACACATAATACATTTGACTTTAATTGGCATATGTTGTATTATTATCAGCGAAAACGAGGTGTTAAAATGGGCAAAGATTTATGGGCACTTGTTGTGTCCTTTTTCAAAATCGGTATAATGACCTTCGGTGGCGGATATGCTATGCTGCCTATGCTCCAACGTGAGTTAGTCGAAAACAAAAAATGGGTCACAGAAGAAGAAATCCTAAACTACTTTGCAATAGGCCAGTGTACACCCGGTGTTATCGCCGTTAACACTGCTACCTTTGTCGGCTATAAAATACGCAAAATTCCCGGTGCAATTTTTGCGACTGTCGGAGTTGTTCTTCCGTCAGTTATTATCATAACTGTTATTGCGGCCATACTGAGCAACTTCGCCCACATTCCTGTTGTTCAACACGCTTTTGCAGGCATACGCATAGCCGTAAGCGCACTGATTGTAGCCTCGGTCATTAAATTAATTAAAACAAATGTTAAGAATCTGCCCCAAATCATAATTGCTGTTGCAGCTTTTATTCTTGTTGCAGTCCTCGGACAGAACCCTGTTTTTGCAGTTATAGGTGCTGCTGTCGCAGGGCTTTGTCTCGGAAAGTGGGGTGAGCGCAAGAAATGACTTATTTATTGATTTTCTGGGAGTTCTTTAAAACAGGTCTTTTCGCTGTCGGCGGCGGTCTTGCTACACTCCCCTTCTTAACTCAGATGTCCCAAACACACCCCGATTGGTTTACTACCGAGATGCTCACCGATATGATTGCTGTATCAGAATCCACTCCCGGTCCCATAGGCGTTAACATGGCGACATACGTCGGATTCACAGTCGCAGGCGTTCCAGGCGCAATCATCGCTACCTGTTCACTTGTGCTGCCATCCTTGATAATTATCACAATCATTGCGGGAATGCTTGAGAAATACACAAACAACAAGTATGTTCAGTGGGTTTTCAGCGGTCTGCGCCCCGCAGTTACAGGCTTGATTGCTGCAGCAGGATACTCTGTCATTAAGCTCTCAATAATGGTACCCGATGCAGTTTTCAATTGGAAAGCACCATGGGCAATATTTGATTGGAAATGCGTTTTAATATTTGCTGTATTTGTCGTTCTCACGCAGCTCAAATGGACTAAAAAGCTGCATCCGATAATCTTTATTGCCGCAGCAGCAGTGCTCGGAATTGTTTTAGGATTATAATAAAAGCTCTCTGCTGTGCAGAGAGCTTTTACTTTATTTACACATATTGTGACGCTTCATGTAGTCATGGATACAGTCAAGTTCATTGAAATAGAACTTCTTACCGCCTACTTTCATAAAACGTTCATTTCCTTTTCCGAGAAGCAACAATATATCGCCCTTTTGCATATTATCTAAGGCATAGTCAATAGCCTTTGCACGGTCGGGAATTTTGACGTATTTACCCGCTCCGCCTGCCTGTTCGATATATCCCGCTATCTCATCAAGAATTGCATTCTCGTCCTCTGTATCGGGGTCCTCGTTTGTAAGAATTGAGAAATCGCTCATCTTACCGCTGATAAGACCTATCTCCTTACGGCGAACCTGTGCCTTGCCGCCTGCAGAACCGAAAAGACTGATAATCCTGTTGGGCTTATATATTCTCATTGTTTCAAGAATATTTTCAAAGCTGATACCGTTGTGTGCATAGTCGATAATTACATCATAGTCATCGCTGACACGCACTATCTCCACTCTGCCACAGACGGAAACACTCTTAAGTGCCTGCTGTATTGCACAAACAGGAACATCCATTTTTCTAAGCAGGGCTATCGCCGCAAGGGCATTATATACACTGAAGAATCCCGGCATGCTGACCTCAGCGTGCCATTTTTCATCCGTTTTGCTCACACAGTCAAAGGCTATACCCAAAAATCCCGGACGGCGCAGACACTCGATATTCTCAGCATAGCAATCTGCATTCTCGCTAAGACCAAAGCTCAAAACTTCACCCTTTGATGCGGCGGCAATATCATCATAAAATGCATCATCAATATTAGCAATAGTAATATCGCTGCGTGAATAGAGCTGCTTTTTCCAATATGCATACTCCTCAAAGCTGCGGTGTTCGCCTCCGCCGATATGGTCCGGAGACAGATTTGTAAATATGCCCGCATAAAAGTCTATACAGTCCACTCGGCTCATTTTGAGTCCGAGCGAAGAAACTTCAAGACACACAGCCTCACAACCATTATCCGCCATAAGGCGCAGAATCTTCTGCACCTCGTACGACTCCGGAGTTGTGTTCTCTGTAGGCACCTCGGTATCATCAAAAAATGCGCCGATTGTACCGATAACACCCGTCTTTATTCCGCAGTTTTCAAGAGCTGAGCGCACGATATATGTGACAGTTGTTTTTCCCTTTGTACCCGTCACGCCGATTATCTTCATCTCTCTTGCAGGGTGACCAAAGAAGTTGGCACTCATTGCAGCAAGGTCAAAGCGTGCATTGGTACTCTTGACAACTACAGCATCTGCAGGAAGGTCAAGGTCGTCCTCAGCCAGAAAAGCTCTGCAACCCAGCTCATACGCAGACGGAGCAAATTTGTGACCGTCAGTTTTTTCTCCCTTTATGCACACAAATATAGTCCCCTCATGGGCCTTGCGGGAATCATAAACAATATCTTTAATATCAACCTGAGGATATTCACCCACAGCAGTTGTGCCGTTGAGCAGCTCTTTTAATAACATATTATTTACTCTCCTGTTTAAACGGTTTTATCAAAAATCCAAATTTAAATGCTTTCTCATCAAGACGTCTGAGCTCCTTCTCAGGGTCGTTATGGCGCTGGGCCTCGCTTATGCCGGTCATTCGCCAATCAAGACTGACAACCGTTTCCTTAAGCGGTTTAAGCTCAAAATCATGACGGGTATCAGCTATCATATGAGCGTCGAAATGCTGAGCATTAAAGCAGAAATTTTTAATGCCAAAAGGCTCAAAACGAAGACCTGCACTCTTACCGCTAACTTGTGCCCAGCGTGTTGCATAGTGAGAAGAGTTCTCCTGCGGACGGATATAATGCTCAAAATTCTCCGTTACAGTCTTTTTCCACAAGCCTATACGCTGTGAGCGATATCTGTCAACATAACTTTCCTTGGGGCCAAGACCGAAATACTCTATATCCTCACTACCCTCAACCATGAGTAACTTATAGCCGAGTTTTGGAAGTATGGGTGCCTTTTCTATGGCTGTGCCGTCAAACTCAATGGTAACAGAGCCATCGGAATAGAAAGTGTGTACTACGTCAGCTTTTATAACAGGCGGACATGACGGGCCACCAATAGCTATCAGAGTTTTGATTATCACTTTGCCGTCCAACTGTTCGACAGTCGTGCTGTATGTTTTCTTTGCAGCGTGATGGAAGTTTTTAAGCTTCCACATAGGCGATGAGCCTACATTATAACAAGGCGCTCGCCAGATTTCAGGCTCCACAGGCGCACTCAAAAGTTCCTCACCTGCCACCTTTACAGAACTTATTCTTCCATAAGGCTTATCAAATATATATTGTACTTCGCCTGCTTTTATTATCGCATATCGTTGAGTGTCATCAAGGTCTATAACTGCATCGCACTCAGGCTCGCAGGGTTGCCACTCTTTGAGAACAAACTGCTCAAATCCTGTTTCAAAGCCGACCTCTGCCCATGGGGTGTCAACAATCTGAACAAAACTCAAAGTCAGCACACATGAAGAAATATTCTCTATCTCTTTTTCATCAAAGAGCGTATACTCTGCACTCGACTGCGGCTTTATATCAAGCGCTTCGGTTTTTCCCGACAATACAATTTTTCCCTCTTCCTCAAGTTTCCATTCAATTATATGGTCCTCGAGTGTGGTAAAACGTCTGCGGCTTTCAATCAGGATTTTGCCGTTTCCGAGGTACTTTGCATCATACTGCTGATATACACGCTTCATATCATAGTAACCGGGGCGCTCACGTCTGTCGGGATAGACAAGACCGTCTATACAGCATATACCGCTGTTCGGAAAATCTCCGAAATCGCCGCCATAGTAGTAACGGGCTTTTCCGTTTTCATCGGGTACGTTGACAGCATGGTCACAGAACTCCCAGATACATCCGCCGAAATGATTGTCATATTTTTCAACCAAATCCCAGAAAGCATATACATCGCCTGTGGTCATCGAGCATACATACTCACACATAAAGAACGGCTTTGTATATTCCTTATTATTGAGATAGTTTTCGATATAGTCGGTATCGGCATACATACGGCTTTCGACGTCCGATATATCAGCAAAGTTCTCACCCTCGGGAACTGCCTTGAACTCAAGATGCGAGTTCTCATAGTGAACGAGTGCATCGGCATCTCTCGAACGTATATACTCAGCCATAGCTCTGTGATTGACGCCTGCTCCCGACTCGTTACCAAGCGACCACATAACTACACAGCCGTGGTTTTTATCACGCTCAAACAGACGCTTTGCCCTGTCGACATAAGCATCACGCCACTCAGGCTCAGTAGAGAGCTTTGACCAACGCATCCAGTCCCATTCACCCTCATAATCATAGCCCATACCGTGAGTCTCGATATCCGCTTCATCAACAAGCATTATGCCGTATTTATCACAAAGTTCAGGAAAACGAGGCTCATTCGGATAGTGAGATGTGCGGATTATGTTACAGTTGGCTCTTTTTATAAGATAGATATCATTGAGCATATCATCCATAGTCACAGCATGGCCAAGAACGGGATGTGAGTCGTGGCGGTTTATACCACGTGCTTTAACATTTTTACCGTTGAGCAGACACACGCCACCCTTTATTTCAAAACGTCGAACCGCCGTATCGAACAGTACGGTTTCATCACCAACGGTAAGATAAAGACCGTAAAGATAGGGCTGCTCATCGTTCCAAAGCTGCACCGACGGAATATCTATAGAAAATTTTGCATTTTCACTCTCACCCTCTACCACAAGCTCGCCTGAAGGTGAAATAAGCTTATAAGCTATTTTTGTATCTGCATTGAGTTTTGCATCAATGCAGAGCTTTGCTGACAAAAAGTCATCAGAAACATCTGACTTTACGAAAACATCATCCATGCGTACCTTGCTGCGTGCAAGAACATAGACCTCACGGAAAATACCGGAAAGTCTGAAATAATCCTGGTCCTCAAGATATGTACCCGGGCACCATTTAACTACAAGGACACAAAGGGTATTTTCACCCTCGCAGGCAAATTCGCTAATGTCGAACTCACTTGTAGCGTGTGACACCTCGCTGTATCCGACAAACTTACCGTTAAGCCAGACATAAAAACAGGAATCAACACCCTCAAAGTTCAAGAACAAGTCACGAGAGGCAAACGCTCCGTCAAGAGTAAATCGTTTAACATACAGTCCGCAAGGGTTATCATCAGGCACAAAAGGCGGGTCTGTGGGAAACGGATACTCAAGGTTGCTGTAGAGCGCAGAGTCATATCCCCTGTCAGTATAAGTCTGCCAGCTTCTCGGCACGTCTATCTTATCAAAGGAATCGCTATCAACCGAATACTCATACGGTTCTTTCAAAACATCCTCAAAGCTTTTAAAAAACTTGAAATCCCACTCGCCGCAAAGATTTAAAAAGCACTCAGACTTTTCACGCTTGCGACTTGCTGCACTCTCTGCAGATGCAAAAGGCACAAAGTATGAACGTGGTTCAACACAACCAACGTGCAGAACTTCAAGTTGCTTATGATACTGCGGAACTTTCATATATTTCCCTCCGTGGTTTCGTTTATATCCGATAATAATTTTAATGCCTTAAAGCTTCAAAGTCAACACAAACAACACCCTGATTGATATAAAATTAAAATAAAAAGGTTCTTTAAAACAACAAAAAATAAGCGGCTCACAAATGTGAGCCGCTGTCTTTATGTACTTAGATATTCTCAAAGCCGCTGAAGCCTCTGAAGATAGTCTCATCGTACTCGTTATCCTCATCCTTATCATGCAGCGGGTACCAAACCTGTGCAAAGAACGGGTTGACTTTTGCTTCCTTGTCGTATGCCCAATGGAACTTCTTGCCTTCGGAGTCTGAAGGAAGCTCCTGTGGACACCAGTGACCGCCCTTGAGAACAAGGTTTGCGGACATCATGAACTCGTGGCCGTGTGCACACTTCCACTTGATAGGTGTATAGAAATCTACATACTCCTCCTCGGTTGCAAGGCACTCGCCGCCTCTGAAAGCAGCAGCCTTCTTAAGGTCGTCAAGAGTAATCTCAGAAACAGCCTTTGTCTCATCATAACCGTGGTCAAGATAGCTGACTTCCTCTGTGGGACGCTCAATCTTGAATGTATCCCAATTGCCTATCTCTTCCCAATTCTTCTTGGAACCGTAGTATGCTGTGATTCTCTCATCAACATTGTTTGAAATCCACCACATTGTACCATAGATTTCCTTGTTGCAAAGGCTCTTCATGAGAGTCTTCTTAAGAATGGGTGCAAACGGCTTTGCAAGGAATGCGAGCTTATAGAAAGACTCAACACCGTTCATCATCTGCTTGAAGTAATCAGCTACAGGAATATTAGCTCTGAAGTGGAGATACTCCTCAAGCTTGTCAGAGTCAGCATACCACTGACCGTGGAAGTTACGGAGAATAAACCAGTTTGCATCAAAGAGCTTCTTTGTAGAACCGATTCCGAGTGTGCCGAGAAGATACTCTTCAAACTCAAAGTTTGTAAGTCTGTATTCCTTACCGCTACCGATGTTATAGAAGTTTCTCCAGAACTCCTCGGGTACATCGTCGTTACAGATGTTAGCAAGAAGTCTTCCTGAATCCTCAACAGTTGCCCACTCAAGAACACCGTTAATCGGAACGTGGAACATAATCGGGTCTATGTTTTTAAGAATCTGGGGATAAAGAATACCGGACTGGCGGAGAGATACCCAATATTTAAGACCGGATTCTGCAAAATAGCTCTCAGCTATAACCTTACTGACTGCATAATGGTCATAGATGCTGATTTTAATCGGGTCTCCTGTTCTTGCCCAGTGGATGGGAGCGTTTCTGTCACCCGTCTCAGCAACAGTACCGATATATACAACCTTTATCTCATCCTTATTAGGCTGAGCCTTGACTGCCTCAACAATGTTTCTTGCTGCAGTGGTGTTTGTCTGGATAGTCTTTGTAGGATAATAGTCAGCAGCGGGAGAAACCATACCGCCGACATGAAGAACGTAGTCAGAACCTGTTACGCACTCCAAAACATCGTCATAGTTTGTAAGGTCACCCCAAACAAGCTTTACGCTCGGGTCGTTCTCGTAATCCTTGAACTTATCTCTGTTTTTCTGGCTGCCTCTGTTAAGAAGAACTATGTTCAACTCATCTTTTTTCTTGTACAGCTCTTTAAAACCTGCCCATCCCATGGTTCCCGAAGAACCAGTGAGAAATACTGTCTTTTTGTCCGCCATATTTTTACCTCCAAATCTTTTTCATTAGTTATTATCATAGCATATTTAATATGCGTTTATTTTCTTTTTAACAAATTTGTAAAAAAACTGTTATTTTTTGACACAAGCCCTGTAAAACTTCCAAATCAACAAATTCATTTGATATATACACAGCACATCCGTCACATTTTCATGGACGCTCAATATTATAGTAAAAGGAAAGTCTATTTCCAATGCTAACTTATTGATATTAAAAGGTGGATTAAAATATGAACTCGGTTTCACTTAACACTCTAAAAGTCGGCGAGCAGGCTTTCGTTGACTCGCTTGACTTTCATGCATCTAACCGACGGAGAATGCAGGATATAGGCCTTGTTGACGGAACCAAAGTCGAATGTTTGAGAAAGGCTGCCTGCGGTGACCCCGTTGCCTACCTTATACGTGGCGCAGTGATAGCTCTGCGCAACGAAGATGCATCAAAAATCTTTGTAATAAAGCAATAACAGATATACGGAGTTGATATTCTATGGGGCTTACTGTCGGTTCCACCGGTACTAAAAGCATGGACACCGGACTCAACATACAAAAAAAGAATAGCAATGACCTTTTAATCGCTCTGGGTGGTAATCCAAATGTAGGAAAGAGCACCGTATTCAATGCTCTGACAGGCATGAAACAACACACAGGCAACTGGCCCGGTAAAACCGTAACCAATGCCTGCGGTGTTCACTCACGCAACGGCAGAAATTTTATACTCGTTGACCTGCCGGGAACTTACTCCCTTTTTGCACACTCCGCAGAAGAAGAAGTCGCAAGAGACTTTATCTGCTTTGGCTCAGCCGATGCCACAGTACTCGTTTGTGATGCCACCTGTCTTGAGAGAAACCTTAACCTTGTACTTCAAACGATAGAGATTACCCCATACACCGTAGTATGCATAAACCTACTCGATGAAGCCAAGAGAAAAGGCATAAACATCGACCTGAAAAAGCTTCAACAGCTATTAGGCGTTCCCGTTGTAGGTACAAATGCAAGAAAACAAGAGGGATTAAAAGAACTCATAGATGCAGTTGAAAAAGTATGTTCTGCAAAAATTCAGAACACAGCTCCCATAGAATATCCCTCTGCAATAGAAGAGGCCGTCAAGCCCATTGAAAGCGAAATCAAACACTTTGACAATTTAACCGTAAGCCCTCGTTGGGCAGCTCTCAGAATCATAGAGGGTGACAGCTCAATTATCAAAAAGCTCTATGCAGAACAGTCTGAAAATAAAAACATAAAAGCGTCAACATACCAAGCACAAAAAACGCTCAACAGATTTGGCTACGACGAAAATACCGTGCGTGATAAAATCGCTAAGGCTATTGTCCTTAAAGCCGAAGATATAGCCCGCTCATGCTGTTCTCAAAGCGCAGACAAAAAGAAAAGCCTTGACCGCAAGTTAGATAAACTGTTTATGGGCAGAGGCGGAATCCCAACAATGCTCTTGCTGTTGGTGTTCATCTTTTGGTTAACTATAACAGGTGCTAACTACCCATCCCAGCTTTTGTCAAACATGTTTGCGCTACTCGGCGAAAAGCTCCTTTGGCTGTTTGAGTCTATCAATGCGCCCGATTGGTTGACCGGTGCACTGATTGACGGGGTTTACCGTGTACTGACCTGGGTTGTGGCCGTCATGCTTCCACCCATGGCTATATTCTTCCCCTTGTTCACTCTGCTCGAAGATTTCGGATATCTGCCCAGAGTAGCATTCAATCTCGACCACAGCTTTCAAAAAGCCGGTGCCTGTGGCAAGCAAGCGCTGACCATGTGGTTGGTTTATTTTTGAGTATAAAAAAAGTTCTCAGGCTTTTTACATCTGAAAAAAATCTTAACCGTCTGACGCTTCACCCTGCCGTTTGGTATTTTAAAGTATTCACCCTGCCCCACTTCTATACGTTCAATAAGCCTAAAAAGCAAATCTTGATTAAGCTTATCCGTTTTTATAAGGTCTGAAATACAGCTCCTTATTTTACCGTTTGGTTGTTCGTCCACACTCTCCGCTATAGTTGCCATTTGAGTATCAATCCTTTCCGTTTCAACACTGTACTTTTCCAAAAGCCTGTTCTTTTGCTCATCAGAAATGAGTCCCGATGCATAGTCCTCATATAGCTTTTCAATCAGGATATCCAATTCATTTTTACGTTTTTGCAAGTCTTTGGATTTTTGTTTGACGGTATCTTGAGAAGTGTTTTTTCGGTGCAAAACTTTCTCTAATATATCCTGCTCGTTAATGTTGGCGGTCAATTCCCTGACAGCAGAAAGAACTATAGAATAGAGAGTATCATAATCTATGAAATGATTAGTGCACGCTGCTCTGCCATACAGCTTATATCCTCCGCAGGCAAGGTTTGCTGTTGCGCCTTTTTTGTTAGAGACAACCGTAGACATATTCTTGCCGCAGTCAGAGCACTTAGCAATCCCTGAAAACAGGTTATTAAACTGTCCTGTTTTTTGACAGGTGTGCTGACTGCTTCTGCGGGATGCCATATTAAAAGTCTCTTTTGATACAATAGGTTCGTGCGTATTTTCAACCACAAGCCACTCATCCCTCGGCCTTTTCATACAAACATCACTCTTGAAAGACACCTTGGCTGTTTTGCCCTGAGCCATATGTCCTATATACACAACATTACGAAGCATCTTTGTTATTGTCTGCGACGTCCACCCTCCTGCAGTGGAAGTGCTACTGTATATTTGACGTGTGTGTCTGTATTGAAGCGGTGTTGATATGCATTTTACATTTAACTCTCTCGCTATATCAACAGGCAAAACACCTGCAGCGGCCTTTGAAAATATATATCTTACAATCCTTGCAGAATCTTCATCGACAATCAGTCTGTGTTTATCACACGGGTCACGCATATAGCCGTAAGGCGCAAAGGCGCCTACAAACTCTCCCGCTCGCATCCGTACTTCAAGGGCTGAGCGTATTTTCTTGCTTGTGTCTCTGGCGTACATCTCATTTATCACGTTCTTAAACGGCGCTATATCACAATACGGACTGTCAGAATCATAGCCGTCATTTAAAGCTATATAGCGCACATTTTTTGACGGAAAATATATCTCGGTATATTGTCCTGTCGTAATATAATCTCTGCCGAGACGGGACAGGTCCTTGGTTATAACCATATTGACCTTTTTATCTTCAATATCCCTTACCATCCGCTTAAAAGCAGGACGGTCAAAGGTTGTGCCCGACACACCGTCATCTACATACTCATCAAAGACTGTATATCCGTTTTCTGCAGCGAACTTTTTCAACATCGCTCGCTGAGCAGAAATGCTTGAGCTTTCGCCTACTCCGTCATCCTTTGAAAGCCGCATATAAAGGGCAGCTGTATATTTTTCTCTCATAGTCTTTCAAGCAACAGCTCAACAATCAGTTCTTCTAAATCCTCTTCCCAGAACTCCGTTTCTATACAGTAATCTTCTTGTTGCGCCATACAGTCTCCTCCTTAAAACAATTTCAATTGATTCTATGTTTCAGAGCCTGTACAGTAGACGTATAATATTATAAAATTATCCTTGTATATATCTTCAAATAATTGTAAAATATAAAGGAAATCTTTTTGTAGGAGATAATATTATGTATTTTGATTTTGTTGAAAAAGTAAACTATGAAGGCGCAAGCAGTAAAAATCCGTTTGCTTTCAAGTATTACGATGCTGACAGAATTATCATGGGTAAGCCCATGAAAGAGCATCTCTCATTTGCTATGGCCTGGTGGCACAATCTTGGCGCTGCCGGTACCGATATGTTCGGCAGAGATACCGCAGACAAATCTTTCGGCAAAGAAAAAGGCTCCATGGAACACGCCAAGGCGAAAGTCGATGCAGGCTTTGAGTTTATGAAGAAGCTCGGTATAGAGTATTTTTGCTTCCATGACGTTGACTTGGTCGGTGAAGCTGAAAACATCAACGAGACCAACAAGCGTCTTGACGGAATTTCAGACTACATACTCGAAAAGATGAACGAAACAGGCATCAAGTGCCTCTGGGGAACTGCAAATATGTTCTCAAACCCCAGATTCATGAACGGTGCAGGAAGCTCCAACAGCGCAGAGGTTTACTGCTTTGCTGCTGCGCAGATAAAGAAAGCTCTTGACATCACCGTAAAACTCGGCGGTAAGGGTTACGTTTTCTGGGGCGGCAGAGAAGGCTATGAAACTCTGCTTAATACAGACGTGAAGTTTGAGCAGGAAAACATTGCACGTCTTATGAAAATGGCTGTGGAATACGGCAGAAGTATCGGCTTCAAGGGAGATTTCTACATTGAGCCCAAGCCGAAAGAGCCTATGAAGCATCAATATGATTTTGATGCCGCAACTGCTATCGGATTCCTGCGTCAGCACGGTCTTGACAAAGACTTCAAAATGAATATAGAAGCAAACCATGCTCTTCTTGCAGCTCACACATTCGAGCATGAGCTTCGCATCAGCGCAATTAACGATATGCTCGGCTCAATCGATGCTAACCAGGGTGACCCGATTCTCGGTTGGGACACGGATGAATTCCCGTTTGATGTTTACTCTGCAACCATGTGTATGTATGAAGTTCTCAAAGCAGGCGGGCTTAAAAACGGCGGTCTCAACTTTGACGCTAAAAACCGCAGACCCAGTAACACGCCCGAAGATATGGTACTGGGCTTCATACTCGGAATGGATACCTTTGCTCTTGGTCTTATCAAAGCGGCAAAGATTATTGAGGACGGCAGAATAGACGAATTTAAAGCCGAGAGATATTCAAGCTACAACAGCGGTATAGGCAAAAAAATTGCAGACGGCACAGCAACCCTTGAAGAGTTGTCGGCGCACGCCTGCTCACTTGGCAAATGCAACGACCCAGGTTCTGGTAAGCAGGAACATTTGCAGTCAATAGTTAACAGCATCTTATTTGGTGATTGATATGAAATATGTTATCGGCATAGACCTCGGCACTTCGGCAACAAAAACAGTTTTATTTGATGAAAAAGGCAGTATAATCTCATCCGCAAGCTGTGAGTATGAAATGCAACAGCCACACAACGGTTGGGCTGAGCAGAATCCTCACGACTGGTATGATGCAGCTATATCCACAATTAAAGCTGTTGTTGAAAACAGCGAAGTTGACAAGACAGCTATAGTCTCGCTCGGTATATCGGGTCAGATGCACGGTCTTGTCATGCTTGACGAGGCGTGCAGCGTTCTTCGCCCTGCTATCCTCTGGTGCGACCAGAGAACAGGCAAAGAATGCGAGGAACTTACAGAATTGCTCGGCAGAGATACTCTTATAAATATAACTGCCAACCCTGCACTCACAGGCTTTACAGCCTCCAAAATTTTATGGGTAAAGAATAACGAGCCTGAAATTTTTGAAAGGTGCCGACACATACTGCTGCCCAAAGACTACCTGAGATTCCGTTTGACAGGCGAATTTGCAACCGAAGTTTCAGATGCTTCAGGCATGCAGCTTCTCGATGTTCCGAACAGAAAATGGTCACAGACCATGATTGATGCTGTTGGTATCAAAGAAGAGTATCTTGCAAAGGTTTATGAATCCCCCGAAATCACAGGATATATAAACAGCGACACGGCTGACAAAACGGGTCTTTCAACCTCGACATCGGTTGTCGGCGGTGCAGGAGACAATGCTGCGGCAGCTGTCGGTATGGGTGTTGTTGAAGAAGGCAAAGCTTTTACAACCATAGGCACCTCAGGTGTTGTCTTTGCGCATACTGACAACCCCATAATTGACCCCAAAGGCAGAGTTCACACGTTCTGCTGTGCTGTCCCCAATGCTTGGCATGTCATGGGAGTAACACAGGGTGCCGGACTTTCTCTGCAATGGTTTAAAAACCAGTTCTGCGGCGAGGAAGTAGTTAAAGCGTCGCAAGATGGTAAAGATGTCTATCAAATAACAGATGAGATGGCAAGTGCTGTACGCATCGGATGCGATAAGCTGATTTATCTCCCCTATCTCATGGGTGAGCGCACTCCGCACCTTGACCCCGACTGCAGAGGCGTATTTTTCGGAATGTCCGCAATGCACACTAAGGCCCACTTTATAAGAGCCATTATGGAGGGTGTTACATACTCTCTGTATGACTGTCTTTTGGTGCTAAAGGAAATGAATATATCTCCCAAATCAATGCTGCTTTGCGGCGGCGGAAGCAAAAGTCCTCTTTGGAAGAGCATGATATGCGATACATTCGACATGCCTGTTGAAACCTCCAAATCGGCTGAAGCTCCCGCACTCGGTGTTGCTATTCTTGCAGCGGTAGGCTCAGGTATATACAGCGATGTCAAAACTGCCTGCAAAAAGATGATACAAAGCGATGCAAAGATAACTCAGCCAAGTGCCCAAAGCACAGAAAAGTATCGCTCCTATCATAAAATTTATGCATCGCTCTACCATTCGCTAAAAGACAACTATAAAGCTTTGGCTTGTGAAAACTGATAAGGTACAAAAGTAAAAAAGCACTGATAAATCAAATGATTTATCAGTGCTTTTCATTATTAGCTTCATATATCAAAGTCTGCTATAACAGGATAATGGTCCGACGGAAACAGTCCGTCAATCTTGTCCGTAATAACCTTAAAAGACTTAACTTTATCAACATTTCTGACGAACACATAGTCGATTATAGACCTTGACAGTTCGCCGTGATAAAGTCTGTCAAAGTTATGAAACGTATGAGATTCATCGCTTGATTTTGCTATGTTCCTGGTATCCTTAAAACCGCTTGCAACCACGGTGTTATAAGGTTCTGAGCCGGGAACAACATTGAAGTCTCCCGTCATAACATTCGGTATATTGGGATATTTGAGTCCCCTGTCAGCTATGATTTTTGCACCCTCTATCTGTGCTGTCGGACCTACATGGTCAAGGTGTGTGTTGAAATGTGCAAAAGTTTTGCCTGTAGCCTTTTCTTTCAATACAGCATAAGAACAAATTCTGATGCAGGCGGCATCCCATCCTTTACCTGGTACTTCAGGTGTTTCGCTGAGCCAAAAGTTGCCTTTGTCCACAACCTCAAATTTATCCTTAAGATAAAAAACAGGTGAAAACTCGCCCAGCCTTTTACCGTTGTCTCTGCCAACACCCACATAGTCATACTCAGGAAGAGCCTTACAGATAACATTCATCCATCTGTAATGCGCCTCTTGCAAACCGAAAGTATCGGGCGCATACCTCTTAATTATTTCAACTACTCTGCCTGTCCTTTTTGTCCACCAATTCTCCTTATCACCGCCACACAAAATATTAAAGCTCATAACTTTCACATTCATCGACCTCTTTCACTAAACTGTTTTCACCTTATAACATATGTGCTCTGAGTTCTTCTGCCGAGAGCGGAGAAAGGTCTGCAGGTGCTACATCAAAAACCGTATGACAGCCATTAATTCCACGCTTATGCATTTTATAAATCGCTCTTGCAAAAGCAACTAAAACACTCGATGTGAACTCAGGATTGGAGTCAAGCTTAAGGCTGTATTCAATAACGTGCTTATTCTCGTTATTCCAGCCCGTTGTGCCTGTGCGTATAACACTTCCGCCATGAGGTATACCTGCATGGTCACGACGGAGTTCCTCCATTGAAATGAAATTTACGGTAGTATCATAATCCGCAAAATAGTTGGGCATAGTCTTAATTTCCTGCTCAATTCGAGCCAAATCTGCTCCGTCTTCGGCCACAACATAACACTCACGTGTATGCTTTTGGCGCACACTAAGAGTCGGATTTTCGCCTGCACGCACAGCCTCCAATGCTGCAGGTACGGGAACAGTATACTGACGTGCATCCAGCACCCCGTCAATACGCCTTATTGCATCAGAATGTCCCTGGCTGACTCCACGTCCCCAGAAAGTATAGTCCTTACCCTGCGGTAAAACAGCCGAAGCATACAGACGATTAAGAGAAAACATTCCGGGGTCCCAGCCCGCAGAGATAAGAGCGATATGACCTGATTCTTTTGCGACACGGTCTACAGCATCAAAATGCTCAGGGATAGTGGCATGAGTGTCAAAGCTATCTAACACATTAAAATCTGCTGCCAATGCAGGTGTCATTTCAGGCAGGTCGGTAGCGCTGCCGCCGCAAATAATAAGCACATCTATTTTATCTTTAAATTCAGAAAGTTTGCTGCTGTTATAAACAGGTACATCCGAGTGGGTTTTTACCGTTTCGGGTGCTCGACGTGTAAACACACCGACAAGCTCCGCATCAGGCGCATGCTCAACAGCACACTCCACACCCTTTCCGAGATTACCGTAACCATAGATTGCAATTTTCATGTTATTTGCCCCTTTAGACAGTTTGTATACCCGTTAGTCTTTTGACTAACGGGTATATTATAATCCAACAGCCGTTTATCATCAATAGGCTTAAAAAATTTTTTTAATTTTTTACTATAAACAAATTGCACTCAAATAACAACCGAGCATGTGCATGGGGTTTGGATGCAATGCGGCGGGTGTAACAGGGTGCCGAATAATAGACTCCCCACGTGAGCGGCTGATTGCAGCAGTAACAAACAACTTTGTTCCCTGCAACGGACGGTTTCCAACCATGATATCAATAATATCTATGTTTTTCCTCGGAAGCATTGCCGCCCCGCTCGACTCGATATTTTCATCTGTCCTACTCGCTGTGTTGATTGCTTTCGCAGTTATGATAACATTTGCTGTTTCAAGGTTTCTGTCAAAAACGATATTAAAAGGTGTGCCCTCTTCATTCACACTTGAATTGCCGCCATACAGAAAACCGCAGATAGGTAAAGTCATTATACGCTCAATTTTTGACCGCACTCTGTTTGTACTTAGCCGTGCAGTAGCAGTGGCTGCGCCGGCAGGACTGCTGATATGGCTGACAGCAAACATATACATAGACGGTGTAAGCGTATTCGCACACTGCGCTGATTTTCTTGACCCGTTTGCTAAACTTTTCGGGCTTGACGGAGTTATTCTTCTGGCGTTCATTCTCGGATTCCCAGCAAATGAAATAGTCGTCCCTATAATACTCATGGGATATCTTGCAACTGGCACACTTACAGAAATAGGCAGTATAGACGTTATGCGGGAATTGCTTGTTAACAACGGCTGGACTTGGGTTACGGCAATCTGTGTAATACTCTTCTCTCTTATGCACTGGCCTTGTTCAACAACTTGTATCACAATAAAAAAGGAAACAGGAAGCATTAAATGGGCGCTGTTTTCAATAGCTTTACCGACTGTCATAGGCTTAGCAATCTGTTTTGTTGTAAATCAGGCAGCAATACTGCTTAATTTAGTTTAAAAAAGACAGCCAATTTAATTGGCTGTCTTTTTGTTTATTTTGCGGTAAAGCTAAACTCTACTCCACCATTCGTGTTTTTGAATCCGTACTTAAACTTATGCAGTTCAAGTATACGTTTGCTTATAGCAAGACCCATTCCTGTTGAGTTATCCTTACTGTTTCTTGCCTTATCCTCACGGTAAAACTCTTCCCAAATGTGTTTTGCGTCTTCCCTCTTTATTGCGCTGCCCTTATTAAATACCGTTACTTTAACTTTATTCTTTTCGGGTTTTGCACTCAACTTAATTAAGCCGTTCTCAGGAGAATGTTTTATCGCATTTGAAAGGAAGTTATCAACAACAAGTCCTATAAGCTCTGCATTACACTTGACGTTTATGCCCTCTTTTGCATCAACCTGAGTTTCAATATTCTTATCCTTTATCAGCGCATCGTACTTCTGCAGCTCAGCATTAATTATCCCGCTCATATCCACATTCTCTCTGCTGATGTTTTTAAGCGAGTTTATTCTGTTATACTGCAGAAGTGTTGCTACAAGCTTATTCATTCTGCGGGTTTCATCATAGATTGAACGCACATATTCGCCATTCTTCTCCGGTACTACATTCTCAATAATACACTCGCATTGATTGGAAATAACCGCTAAAGGAGTTTTAAGCTCGTGTGCTGCTGCGCTTGTAAATGCAAGGCGGGATTTTTCAAGTCTTTCATTCTTATTAAAGATAATACCTGTTGCCAGAAGAAGCGCTATACCGATTACTGCAAACAAGATTGTTTCCTGAATGAAGAATGTTTTGAAAACTTCAGAGTTAATAGTTCCGAGTATAGGTCTGAAAGCTGACATTTCATACAGATAATATCCTCTGACTTGTTCTTCTGCACCTCTGATATTAATCGGATAGAAGCTGGATACACCTGCATCTTCGCCCGACAGTTCTTTCCATGAGTAGTGGTTGTCTTCACCTTTTTCTATTTTCTCAAACCAGTCATTTACCCAATCGCTTTCTATATTCACATAAAAACCTTTATATAAGATATGGTTGTAGTGGCTATCTTTTACATCAACAAAACATATATCTATCCAATCTGAAGTATATTCAGCTTTTTTATCCGAGAACTTTAATGTGAGTTCCTCTTCTGTATAACTATTTTTAAAGTATAGCTTTACGGGAACAATTTTATTGTTCTCAATATTGAAATCAAAAACACAGGTATCTGTGTCAGCCTTAAAGGAAGCAGCCTTAGTATCAAAAAAGCTGACGATGTCTTTTTTCATTCCTGAAGTAAGGTACTCATCAAGATAACAATATTGAGATTTTCTTTCACTGCCGCCACCGCTATAAACCTTTATCATAGAACCGCTTTTCACTACCAAATTTCCTTCTCTGTCATAAACGGCCGCTGCATACGGGAACTCGTTACGAGATGCATTGCTTGTAAAACTTACATGCTCAGAACTAACCGAATCGCTAACCTCACGGTACATCATTTCATTTAAAACATCCTGCGTGGTGTAACCCTCAAAGTATTCCTCCATGGGCGGAACATTTGCAAAGTCAAGAACAAAATCGTCAAGGTCATCCGAAACTATGTTTTTTGATGCCCCAAACACCACAAAAAGACTTGCTAAATATGCTAACAATATTGCTAAAGCAATTAATATCATTATTCTTTTCTTTTTCATTTATTTCACCTCAAAACAATATCCGACGTTTACTACCGTCTTTATACATTCGGCACTGCTGCCCAGCGCCTTGCGAATAATTTTAATGTGTGTGTCTACAACTCTGTCATCACCGTCAAACTCGTAGCCCCATACTCTGCTGAGAATAATGCTGCGGTTAAGTACGATGTTTTTGTTAACCATCAGATACTCCAGCAATTGAAAGTCCTTGTTCGAAAGAGTTATCTCTCTGTCGTCAACATAGACCTTAACGGTGTTTTTATCAAGTGTAATACCGGACAAGCTTATGCGATTTTCCTTGTCTACCCCTCTGTAGCGTTTTATCATTGTCATACATTTCTCATACAACACCGCCAGCGGAAACGGTTTTACTATGTAATCATCTGCGCCACTGCCGTATCCCCTGAGTAAATCATGCTCTTCACCCAGTGCTGAAAGAAACAAAATCGGCACGTTACTGTTCTTTCTAATTGCAGTACAAGCATCGATTCCGTTTTTAACAGGCATCATAACGTCAAGGATTATTAAATCAAAATCTGTATCCTCTGCCTGTTCAACCGCCTCTTTTCCGTTCTCGGCAACACTTACATCCAAACCCTTTGCCGACATATAGTCCCTGACGGTTTCACGAATCTTTGTCTCATCATCTGCAAACAGTATTTTATACATGTTTCCACCTCCTGTGTCTTTAGTCTATTTTACACGTGTGTAATCCGTGTGTCACTATAATAATTTTTTATTTTTTATTTTTTTAGGGTAAAAGTAAAAAGCCAAAGCATTTTCAGCTTTATTTTCTATTAAAGTTATGGTAAGATTTTAATGTTATCAATTTTAAAATATGGTGAACATGAAATGAAACTGTATTTATTTAATGACATAAATAATTTTGACTACTCAAAACATCTTGACTGTCTCCCTGAAGACCGCCGCCAAAAGGCTCTGAACTACAAGCAGGAAATTGACCGAAAACTTTGCGTTGCGTCTTATATTCTGCTGAAAAACGCTCTTAAAGGCAGTTATGGTATAGACAGCAGCATCAACCTAAGATGCAGTGAACACGGCAAACCGTATCTTACCGATTATGAGAACATATTTTTCAACATAAGCCACTGCAAATACGGTGTGGTATGTGCAGTTTCCGATTATGAAATCGGTGTGGATATTCAAGATGTCCGACCGTTTAAGGAGAACGTTCCCAAAAAGGTATTCTGCATCGAAGAGCAAGAGCTCCTTGACAAAGCAACAGACAAAAACCGTGAGTTTGCACGCATATGGAGCAAAAAAGAGGCTTACTTCAAAATGCTCGGAAGTGGTCTCACACGAAAGATGAATGAGTTTAACACGTTGGATAAAAATTATATACAGACATTTGACTATGAAGATTTTTGCATTTCGGTGAGTTGTTTAAAGGACAACGATATAGACATAAAAACCATATCCATATAAAAAATGTAGCCACGCTCAAAAGAGCGTGGCTGATTTTTGTTTATTACTTTCCGGACTGCTTTTTGACGTACCAGCTGATAATCTTATCGACAATTGATTTCTTACCGCTGTCGCCCTCAGAGCCGCCGCCCGGAGCCATAGCATCGCTGTCTGAAAGGTCAAGCTCTGTTGCGTTGAGCTTATATGAATTTGCAAACATATCAAGCACCTGCTTGCGGACCATGCCTCTTAACGGAATGTGAGATATCATACCGTATGTAGCAGCCTGGCCACTGTCAGCAAGTTCGGGATGTGCTTTGACAGTTTCAACAGCGTCCTTCAAATCTGCAAGATACTGCTCAACAACCTTTTCGTGCGGTGCCGTAACCATAGCATGAAGTGCATCGGGATGCTGGAGACGGTCTATATGCCAACCTTTTTCTTCCATAACATCACCGACAGCAAAAATGTTGACATTGCTATCCGTTGAGCGGAATGCAAACAAGCTTGCAACAGGATTTCCGATAATCTCAAAGCAACCGATATCTGCAATTCCCTGTTTCATCTTCTGTGAAACTTCAATTGTACGCTTTGCAAGGGATACATACCCTTCGACACCGTTTGCCTGTATAGCCGCCCAAGCAGCAGCATATGCACCACCGGGACGAGTTCCGAGAAATGCGGGAGAGGCAAAAACTCCACCCGGCCAACTCTCATTAACAAAAACCTGATGCTTAAAATAATCAACATTTCTGTAAAGAATACACGAAGCACCCTTTGCAGCAAAACCGTATTTATGAATATCCGCAGAAATTGAAGTTACTCCCTCAACTCTAAAATCCCAAAGTGGCAGTTCATTGCCCGCCATCTCTATAAACGGCAGAATATAACCGCCGACACAAGAGTCAACATGAAGAGGTATATTATGCTTCTTAGCAAGCGCTCCGAGCTTCTCAATCGGATCAATTATACCATGAGGATACTCCGGTGCAGAACCCAAGATCATAACAGTATTTTTGTTTATCATCTTTTCAACCGCAGCAACATCAACACCGTAATCAGCTGCCAGTGGTGCACGGCGAATTTTTACATTGAAATACTCAGCGCCCTTATCCCACGCAACGTGTGCTGTTTCGGGAATAATCATTTCAGGCTTCTTGATACCCTTTGAACGACCAAGATCACGGTATGTCTTAACCGCAAGCATACAGCTCTCCGTTCCGCAGGATGTCATAACACCGCAAGCCTCATCGTCAACATGAAAAAGACGTGCCGTAAAACGCAGTACCTCTTTTTCAAGCCTTTTAAGGCTCTTAAACGCCGTGGGATTTAACCCATTCGCAGAAAAATACTTTGCATACGCTTTCTCAAGAAACTGTGTATATTCTTCATTAAGATAATATACGAGGCTCCAGGTTTTCGCTGCCTTATAATTAGGGTCATCTACACCAAAAGAGTCAAGCTCGGCAAGAATCTCTTCAAAAGGTCTGCCCTTATCAGGAGCACAGCCAATCATCCTTATTCCTCCTTAGAACGGTAATCTTTCAAACAGCCAATATGTGCCTATGCCGAGATAGTTGCCGATTGCATAGCCAATGATTCCTGTAGCAAGACCGGAAACCAGAGCTGCATTATTCTTAAGCGATGTTGCAACAACAGGTACAAAAGGCGGTGAACAGATTGCCGAAACCGAAGTGATTATCATTGTATCCGAATCTATCTTCGCCATCTTACAAAGTATTGCATGGAGTATCATACTGCCGAAGATCGAGAAAACAACATAAGCAAGAATCGTATAGTTTATATGTATCAACTTTGAAAGGTCGGACATTGTTGCAACCGTAAAGCAGAATATATAAATTATATACATTCCCAGCTGAGATGTCTTTTTTATTGTTCTTATCGGCTTTATAAAAGAACAGGCTATTGAAAGAGTTGTTATCATCAGCATTGTGATAGCTGTTTCGTAACCTTTTACAAGTGTACCTGTAATATACGACACGCCAACTATTGCTGCCGAGAGCAAAAACGCAAGACAAAGTTTGCCGAAAACATCACGCTTGAAGATGCCCTTGTATGAGCTCTCAGACTCATTAGACACCTCTTCACTGTCAATGCTGATATTCTTCTCACCCTCAAAGGGTTTGAGTTTAAACACCTTTTCAAAAATTTTACGGGCAGAAGATGTAACAATCAGCATATAACCAATTGAAACAACCATGTCATAAGTATTAAAAATTGTGTATGTGCTTTCATCGACACCTATTGCAGTTTTTATAGACGCAATATTTGGAGTTCCGCCTGTATAGACACCTATTGCAAGCCCTGCATACTTAGAAGCCTCAGGATTTTTTGCACCGAAAATCAACTGCAGAACAAAGACTACAATTGCAATAGATGCTACCGCAAGAAGCATACAAAGTATACCCTTTTTAGCAGTTTTGAGCCACTTTTTGATATCGAGTGAAAAGAGTATCAACGGCAAAGCAAGACATACGCTTACATCTTGCATTGTAGTCTGGATACCTGCAAAGCTCTCAGGCAAAATGCCTATGTTGCCGACTACTATACCTAATATATAACATATAAGGACTATTCCTATCTTTTCAACAACCTTAAAACGGTTGTTCAACCAAATTATCGGTGCCGGAAACAGCACAAAAAGTATTGCTATTAATATATTCAAAGCGCTACCTCCGCTTTATTATTTTTGAGATTCACGAACGTGAGAGAGGAAGAATTCTCTTCTGTCGTCATTATCGATAACCTTAATGGGCTTTACCTGGTTAAGGTTTGCTCCTCTTGCCTTAAGCACCTCACGGTAATCGTCGTATGTGCCGGCACGAAGGAATTTGACATCACAGTGACCAAGTGCTCCGTTTCTAATCAGCGGAGGAACGAGAACATTTGTCTCACAAAGACGCTTCTCAAAGATTTCTGCATATCTTGCAGCTTCGCTGTCCGGTATATCATTACGGGGCTCAATAAGAAGAGTATAGTGTCCGGGTGAAGTGGTGCGGTCAGGATAAATGCTGTATCCGATGAAGGACTCGCCAACCGTCTCGGAAAGCTCATCAACAAGCAAATCAAATGCCTGCTGATTTATCTTCTCGCCACTTATATTCGCAACCTGATTGAGTCTGTAAAGGAATGTTACCTTTGGTGACTGCTTATAGAAGCCGGTAACACGAAGAACGTCTTCTATACGGTAACGGTAAAATCCGCTCATATTTGTCAGGACAAGCTCGTAGTCCTTTCCAACCTCAAGCTCGCTTATTGTGAGAGGTCTTGTTCCCTCAGGAGCATCAAGAGGAAGAAACTCATAAAATCCGTTCTGCGGAAGCATTACATATTCATAGGAGTTGAAATCAATCGGAACTGCCATAAGACCTTCAGATGCGGCATAACCGAGATAGTGTATCGGCATATCTTCACCGATGTAACGGCGAAGCTTTTTAGCATAGAGTGAAAGGCTACCTGTTCCCATTCCGTGAAGCCAACCGCACTTAGGCCAAATACGAGGAACAATGGGGTCATCAAAGCCCTTGCTGAACTCTGCTCGAAGCTCCTGAGCTCTCTTGGGGTCGGGCTTTATGCGCTTTAAAAGCTTTTCACGAACCTCAGGCGGACAAGTGATGCTCTCGTTTATTGTACCCTTTTCAATGTCGTCACAAATCATTTCCCAATTGTTCTCAAGATAAAAGAACATTGACTCAATCATTGTGATAAATACTGTGCTAAGATAGCTTACATTAGGCTGTACAAGCGCAAAGCGAAGCTTCATATAGTGCATGTCCATGGGCTCAAGAGTCTCAGGGTACATGATTTCTTTCGGTGATGTTACAAAGAAACGGGTAAAAGGTTTCAGATAAAGCATCGGGATAGCCGCAAGTCCGCTGGCATTCTTGCCGCAAGGCAGCTTGTGATGAAGAACCTCTACAGTCAAAAGACCTTTCTGAGGCGGAACCTTCTTACCAAGTTTCTTGTGATACTTATAAGAACAGCCTACGGGTGCGCTGAAGCTGAAGCACTGACATACCCACGTTGCCCATGCAGACATCGGCACAAGCTTTGATTTACCTGTGCTGCCCGATGATTCGGCATACTTTATAATATTTTTTGATGTGATAAGATTCTTCTCACCCTTATACGCCATTCGCTCAATATAATCCGCATAGTCGGGATATGATGAATAAGGTACAATATTCTGGTAATCTTCAACGGACTTAACATCCTTGAAATTATGCATCTTACCGTAAACCGTATTTTTATTTGCTTTCATAAGCTTTCTTAGATTTCTTTCCTGCTGCTTGACGGCACGCGAAGAATAAAAAGCAAGCTTTGCAAGTTCCGCTCTACCAAGCGTTGTGGTGAATTTAATTAAAATATTACCCAAAATCTTTCCCATGTAAACTACCTCCAAAAAAATAAATATATTAAAAAAATTCTTAACGAATTATTTTGACTCTTCCTTGGACTTATTATCATCATTGAAAATAAGCCATTTGCAAACTGCAAAGTTTACAAGACCCATAATAAATGTAACAACAAGTTTTGAAATCAGGATGATGTTATCCTCACCTAAAGCCGCATATATCGCATCAGACAGATTCAGCAGATATACCATACCTTCAATCATTTTAGTTGTTGAATACGAGAAAACTGCAATCAAAACTGCAAACAGCGGAATAATTTTTATTATATTTTTCTTGCTGTGGAACACCCAAAAGTAATTAACAAAAAATCGCACAAAAAAGAATATAACTATCGAAACTGTATTCGCCACAAGCATAAGGCCAAACTTTTCTGCTAAAAAGCTTCCGTCAAACATCTTTAAAAGCGGGTTCAACGATAGACTTTCAAAAATAGTTACCACAAAACCCATCGTCATATTTTTTACAAGCTGAATAACCGTGTTCTTTTTTTCTGCGGCATTTACCGCCGCTTCATTTGACATAAACACCACAATCCCCATTTTGATTATCCGACTAATATTATCATAATAAGACAAAAAAAGCAATTAAATATAGCCGTGTTTGGAAAGATTTAATTTTTTGTTTATAATGTAATGTAAAAAACAACAAACAGCAGCAACCTTTCGCTTGCTACTGTTTAGTAAAAGAATAAACAAATATTAGCTTTTTATTATTAGACATTATCAAGCAGGGTCTTATAAAACTCCGAATAATCGGTACGCTTATCGTTCGTGAACGCTATCGCCTCACGGGGATGGCAGTTCATCAATCCCGTAAAAAAATACTGCAGGTCATACCCCCAGACTACACCCTGAGCTTTAAGTGCAAGCATATACTTTTCAATGAACTTCAAAATATAATAAATATTATATTTGGGATTTTTAAGAAAACCTAAAATCAGCTCCAATGAACAGTTACCCGCTCCTCGTCCCATGCCTTGCATGGTTGCATCAAGATATGATACACCGTATGACAATGTTTCAATAGTATTTGCAAAAGCCAAGTTCTGATTGTTATGCGCATGGAAACCAATCTTCTTATCAGTACCCTCTACCGCCGCAAGATAAACCTTTGCAAGCTCACAGGCATTTTCAGGGTAAAGAGAGCCAAAGCTGTCCACAAGATAGATAACATCTACACTTGATGCCGTAAGCATATCCAACGCCTGCTTCAACTGGTCGGAACTCGCCTGTGAAACCGCCATGATATTACAAGTTGTCTCATAGCCCAAAGTATGGAAATGCTCTATCATATCAATAGCTGCAGGAATCTGATGAATATAGCACGCTACACGCACCATATCAATTACACTCTCACTCTTAGGCAAAAAGTCAGTCTTGTAATCGCACCTTCCGACATCCGCCATAACCGCTATCTTCATGTCAGACGGATTTTCTCCGACGATAGCACGGATATCCTCCTCATTGCAGAACTTCCATTTGCCAAACTCGCTTTCATCAAACATATGCTTACTGGCCTTGTAGCCAAACTCCATATAATCTATGCCGCTTCTGACATTCGCTTTATAAAGCTCCGAAACAAACTCATCCGAAAATTCAAAGTTGTTACAAAGTCCGCCGTCTCTGATTGTTGCGTCGAGAACTTTAATATCATCTCTGACACCCATCAAGTTACCTTTTCTTAAATTCATTTTTAGGCCTCCTGACTTTATCGCTTTAAAGTGCTGATATTATATCATATAAAAAATTACTTGTCAATTCATTTTGTAACAATATTTCAAAAACACCACGAAAAATCTTCCGTGGTGTTTTTTGTCTATCTGTATTTTATCGGGAATGCGTAATAATGAACAATGTCGTCATCAAGGCTGTCTATATAATCTAAATCCATATCCTCTTTATGAGCATAAACAATTGTATGCTTTTCATCGTTAAAGCCTATCAAAAACTGCTCTTTAACCTTGTCAACATCTTCGCCAATTTCCACAACACTAAAATCAAAACCGTGAACATGCGCTTCTACATCTCTGAACTCCCCTGTTGGCTTTGTCATAAACTGATACTTTTCAAGAACCTTTACCTTTTGCGCTTCATAATCATCTTCTTCATACTCGAAAAATGCCGTGACAGACTCACTAAGGAAAACAATTTGTAAAATTGATTTCCGACATATCTTTACATCTGTATACTCGCCAAAATCCTCAACATCAGGCAGATACTCTAAAGTGGCAATCTCTTCCGGAAGCCTATATTCAATGTCAACCGCATCGCCAAAGTATTCTTCATATTTTTCAACATTAGAAGAAAATTTATAAGTCCTGACACCAACAGTAATATTCATCGCAACAAACAGCACATCAACTGTTGCAATCGACAGCACAATAGCTGTCAATACTATCAAAACTTTTCTTACTTTTACAGGAAAATGATAACTTATATGCTGTTGCTTATAATCATACAACCTCTTTAAAATCTTCTTTGCAAGCTCCGAAAGCAAAATCATAACAAACGATACTGCTGCTATAATCGCACTAAACGGCAACGCAAATTTAAACAACGGCTCATCAGAGATGAGAAACGTAGACGGTATAAACATTGCAACAGATATCGGTATAATAATAAATTTAAGCGGTGTTCTTATATTCATAAAACCAAGAGCCAGCGAACATAGAGTTACCACAACCATATCGATAAAAATAACGCTCGCCATATCCCCCGAACCGCCTATAAAAGCAGGTATAAAAAACAGAAAAGCTTGAGCGATTATAAAGAAAACAAACAGAACTATATTAAATGCATTTCTCTGCTTATTAGAGGCCGTCAGCGTCTCAACAATAGTTTCATCCGCTTTTTGTATGACCTGCTCTTTCTCTATATTTTCGCCAATGATAATCTCATTTACCGATACTCCCAGCGCCTCTGATAAAGGTATCAAAAACGAAACATCAGGGAATCCGCTGCCCGTTTCCCATCTCGATATTGCTTTGTCTGTACAGTTGAGCTTCTGGGCTAACTCTTTTTGTGTCATGTTTTTCTCTGCACGCTTTTCTTTGATAAACTGTCCGGATTTGATGTTATTCATACAACTCCTCCTTTGCGCCTATTATACAGAAAAGTCAAGATTATGTCACCCCATGATTCGTGGAGTGGTGAAATTGAGGAAACCATATTAACAAATTATAACTTTAAAGCTCTTAGACACTTATTGTGTGTAGACTTATTGTATTCTAAAAACTATAATATTTTTTAGTGGGAGGTTTTGTCCAATGGATATTATTAAAATTTTTGGCACAAATGTACGCAAATACCGTACAGAGAAGAAACTTTCTCAAGAAAAATTTGCAGAACTGTGCGGACTACATAGAACTTATATTAGTGATATTGAGTGTTTCAGAAGAAGTATCGCTCTTGATAATATTCAAAAAATTGCAGATGCTCTTGAAATCGAAACATACAAACTGTTTATTGCTAGCAAGGAGAATCATAAATGAATATAATACAAAAATATATGAGTATTTATATGTTTGAACTTGAGCGTTTCTTGTTAACAAAAAAGGATGTGCTAAAGGCAGTAGCATATCAATCGGATGAAGCAAATACAGACAGACCATTAAAAGAGTTGTTAAAACAATTAATCGAAACAGAATTTAATCAACTTCCTAATGATTCTGCTATCGAATTTTTAAAAATCAACAACGAAGAATATGATATTTTACATCTAAAAGATATAATAATAAAAAGAGTGTTATTACCAGAAGATATAACTCAAGAAATAAAAGCAATAATTGCTGCTACAAAAAATTCCGTTTACACTAACCCAGACATTTGTTTTGAACTAATTATAAATAATGAACTTTTTTATGAACCCGTCGAGCTAAAATCAACAAAACAAAATTCTATACCTGGTTCCAGCGTTCAGCAAATAAATCCCAATGAATGGGTAATATTCATAAAGCATTCTAATAAGATAGTCGATATTGCAACTGGCCAATATCTTCATGCAATTAACACAAAAATGCAGTTTCCAGATAGAAGTCCACGTCCACAAGTTTCATTTGATGAATTAAAAAAATGGAATGTGGAAAAGCGCTTGGTAAATGGTGACAAACTCCTTTTTGCAACAGATAGCGAAGAAGATATCAAGAAATCACTTATTAAAGATTGGCAGAGAGTTTTGTCTCAGCGATGGATTGACGTACTGTTCAATTCAACATCTGTAAAAGTCAACGAACCGTGGTTCAATAATAATATCAGAAAATTTATAATTGACTTTCTAGAAGAATATGAGAAACTAAATGAGCAAGAAAAAGAGCACTTCAAAAACAAAATTCGTTCATTAATAATCAAATAAAAAAGCTGCTGCAAAACTATAACTATTGCAGCAGCTTTTTTATTCAAAATACTTATTCCAATTTTCCGCCAATCGCATAGCAATATTATATCCCAATACACAAGGTACTGCATTACCAATTATTTTGTACGCATCACTTGCACTAACCGCAACATTTTCATTTGTTTTCTGCAGGATAAATTGATAATCATTCGGAAACGTCTGAATCCTTGCGCACTCTCTAACTGTTAATCTCCTTTGAAGCAATCCCTTTGATAATTCCTCATAATGTCTACCACCATTTTCAATACTAAGCCTTCTAAATTCAATGTTGCCGTGATGTTCAGAACGTATGGTAGGTGCAACGGATTCTAATTTTACCTCGATATTACCTTGTCCACGTGGTAAATATTTGGCTTTAGAATATTTCGTTTGAGACAAGTCACAACTATTCTCAGGTTCTTCCAAACCTTTAAAAACATCTTCACAAGTAACAAATGGATACAATTTATCTCCTGCAACTGTATAGGAATGTGTTGGACAAGGATAAGGGTCATATTCCGGATAGGAATCAAGGTTTGAAAGTGCAATTAATGCTTCCTTATTTAACGCCTTTTTCTTAAACCCGTAGAAGATAATTCTTTCTCTAGATTGAGGGACACCAAAATTTGCCGACTGAAGAACTCTCGCCGGAACAACAAGATATCCACCGTCAGCGGCATCTGCAAAATCATGCTCAATTATCTCTTTAGCATCCGATAACGTTGTTAAACCTTTAACATTTTCTGCAACAAAAACAGACGGCTGTACAAGACTTATAACTTCTCGCATCCATAGATACAATTGACCTCTACTCTCAAAATCAGGTTGTCCAAATTGATTTTTTTCTCCCGTATGGTTTTTTTTAGAATTGAAACCCTTTCTCTTGCCTGACACAGAAAAGTCTTGACAAGGAAATCCACCAGTAACTATATCTATATTACTAGGAAATATCTTCTCTCCTCTTTTTGCTCTTCTTACAAGGTTAACTATACTATCAATGTGATAAATCTCGTTTGTGTAATTTTTATTTTGTTGAAAGTATGATACCCATGCAGACCTTGCATCAGGTCGTATATCGTTTGCAAAAACAGTAGTAAAGCCCGTTTCAACTAATTTGACCCAATCACCATCATCCTCTTCTATCCAATCAGGATGCAAATCAGAATTAATAGATTTCTTGAGACAAGTAAACCCACCCTCGAAACCTATATCCATACCGCCACACCCACTAAACAATGACAACACTCTTTTTTTTCCTATTGTTTCACTTATAGGAATGTTATAGATGCTTTCTTGCCTAACACCCGGTATATCAATTTTTGAATTTTGATTATTCATCTCTATTCCCCATTAAACAAACACACTCAAAACTTATTCAATATACACGAACGCTTGATTTTGTACATTATATCATATCTTGTTTTCAATAACAAGCAATATATCCTTCGCTTGTATATCAAGCCATTTTCACCCAACCCCACGCCCTAAAAACAGTCCACCGGACTGTTTTCTTCACGGGCTTTCGAATCCCTTGCTAAAAAACAAGAGAGATACCTTTTGGTATCTCTCTATTTTTGGCGGAGAGCAAGGGATTCGAACCCTCGAAGCCGTTTTGGCGGCTTACACGATTTCCAGTCGTGCTCCTTCGACCAGCTCGGACAACTCTCCATGTAATGTGTGCCTTCGGTCAAAGGCACTTGCATATTATATCTAATCGCTACACAAAAATCAAGTGCTTTTTCAAAAAAAGAGATTCGCCTGCCGAAAGATTTTATTCGGCAGGCGGTTTCACTTTTTATTTTACATAAGTGACTTATACAGGTCTGTAATTTCTTCTACACTCGTATCACGGGGATTGCCCGGTCTGCAAGCGTCGTCATATGCTGACTGTGCAAGGAAAGCGATATCCTCTTCCTTGGCAATCTCTTTAAGGTCTGCAGGGATACCTACATCGAGAGAGAGCTGTCTGACAGCATCGACAGCAGCCTTGCGATACTCTTCAACGCTCATATTCTCTGTACCCTCAACGCCCATTGCCTTTGCTATATCACGATACTTCTCACCTGTTGCAGGAGCGTTATACTCCATAACTGTGGGAAGAATTATAGCGTTTGCAACACCGTGCGGTGTATCATATAGAGCTCCGAGAGGATGTGCCATTGAGTGAACTATACCAAGTCCTACATTAGAGAAGCCCATACCGGCGATATACTGACCGAGTGCCATGCCGTCTCTGCCCTCAGGTGTGTTATCAACAGCACCACGGAGCGACTTTGCGATTATCTCGATAGCCTTGATATGGAACATATCGCTCATTTCCCATGCACCCTTGGTGATATAACCCTCAATAGCGTGGGTAAGTGCATCCATGCCTGTTGCGGCTGTAAGGCCCTTGGGCATTGAAGCCATCATATCAGGGTCGACAACTGCGACAACAGGAATATCATGAACGTCAACACAGACCATCTTACGGTTTTTCTCAGCATCAGTTATAACATAGTTAATTGTAACCTCTGCTGCGGTGCCTGCTGTTGTGGGAACTGCGATAATCGGAACACACTTATTCTTTGTGGGAGCAACGCCCTCAAGGCTTCTGACATCAGCAAATTCAGGGTTTGTGATAATAATGCCGATTGCCTTAGCTGTGTCCATTGAAGAACCGCCGCCGATAGCTACGATACAATCTGCACCGCTGGCTTTAAAAGCCTCGACACCTGACTGCACATTCTCAATTGTGGGGTTAGGCTTAATCTCGCTGAACATCTCATAGGGAATACCTGCGTTATCAAGAACATCTGTAACCTTTTTGGAAACACCAAACTTGATAAGGTCGGGGTCGGATGCAACAAAAGCCTTTTTAAAGCCTCTTGCGTTGATTTCATCTGCTACGGCGCTGATTGCTCCAGCACCGTGATAAGATGTTTCGTTGAGTACAAATCTGTTGGACATATTTATCTCTCCTTTTATTTTATTAAAATTTATTCCTTATTAAAAAGCTCTTCGGCAATTCTTCTGCCCTTAAAATAAAATTCTCGGTCATAGTCACTAACCTCACGCAGCACCTTGCAGGGATTGCCTACGGCAACAACATTTGACGGGATATCTTTAGTAACTATGCTTCCTGCTCCTATCACAACATTGTCGCCAATCGTAACTCCGGGCACAATAACCGCACCTGCACCTATCCAGCAGTTTCTGCCGATTCTCACAGGAAAGTTATACTGATAGGTCTTCTCACGAAGCTCGGCGTTTATAGGATGTCCCGCCGTCGCAACGGTGACATTGGGACCAAACAGCGTATAATCGCCGACATATATATGAGTATCATCAACAAGAGTCAGATTAAAATTCGCATAGACATACTTTCCGAAATGCACATGACGGCCACCCCAATTCGCATGAAGCGGAGGCTCTATGTAACAGCCCTCACCAATCTCGGCAAACATACCTTTGAGCATTTCTTCACGTTTTTCAAGCTCTGTAGGACGAGTAAGATTAAAATCATAGAGCTTATCGAGACAAACAAGCTGTTCACTCATAATCTCATCGCCACCCGGAAGGTACAAATCACCGCTATGCATCTTCTCTTTTTCGGTCATTCTGCATCAGCCTTTCGTAGCTTGTTCCAAATATAATTATATAATAATCCTATTGTTTTTTCCACTATTATTTATAAAAAATACAGCCAAAAAAAGCAAAAAGCTTTATCGGCTGTACTCCGTTCAATTTATACCGTTTTTCTGATACTGGTGCAGCATAGCGAGAAACCTTGAAGCGTGTTCAGCCTCTTCTGCTGCGAAATCTAAAAACACCTGTACCGCATCATCGTCATCCTGTATATCGTGCGCATAGCTTTGAAAATCTCGTACAAGCTCTGTTGAGTTCTGCCACGCACGCATAACTTTATCTCGTGTGGTGATTACAAGTTCATGTTCTCTGAATTCTCCCATTTTTATCTCCCCTATTCTTTTTCGTGTAAGTCCCCTGTTGCAGGATTGTCAAGCAATTCTCCGTCTTCGCTAAAGCGTGAGCCATGACACGGGCAGTCCCAGCTATGCTCAGCCGAATTCCATTTCAAGTGACAGCCGAGATGCGGGCATCGTTTGAGTGACGGTGCAAGAAGTGATGAAGCGTACTCAAAACCGTTTATCAAAAGCTGTTTTCTTAACATACTGCGTTGAGGATTAAAAACAGCTTCAAGCTCGTTTTCTTTTCCCAATATCATATCACGCAAAAGCTTTGCCGCAACCATGGACGATGTCATGCCCCATTTATTAAAGCCTGTCGCAACATACAGCCTCGGTGTATTTGGAGAATATGCGCCGATATATGGTACTTCATCAAGAGTCATACAGTCCTGCGTTGCCCAATGGTATTTTTCTTTTGCTTCTGGATATTTATCCGCTGCAAAAGACCGAAGTTGCTCCCATCCTCCGAAAGGCTTGCCTGTCCTTGCACCCGCACCGCCTATAAGCAACAGGTTCCCATAACTTCTGAGCGATATGCCGCCCTGCGCCTCATCTACATACATACCCGCTGTCTGCTCTGCACCCTCAACCGCAATTACATACGAACGTTGCTGATACATTTTGAGCGAGAACAAACCATGCTTGTTGATAAACGGAAAGTGCGTTGCGACTATTATATTTTTAGCGTTTATTTTGCCATTATGAGTTACCGCAGTATGTCCGTCGATGCGAAGCACCTGTGTGTTTTCAAAAATATGAAGTCCGTCAACTATTGAACTTACAAACGCCAACGGCTGAAACTGAGCCTGACTCTTCATCGAAACAGCACACATAACATCTATAGGCAAATCGCTGCCGCTAACAAAATCCGACTTCGCACCAAGTCTTTTGAGCGCAGTGACCTCATTTTCAATTTTTTGTCGATTTTTCAACGTATATACATACGAGGTGCGGCGTTCAAATCCGCAGTCTATATTTTTGCACATCTCAGCATAATCCTCAACAGCCTGCTGATTAGCTTTAAAATACAGCATTGCTTTATTCTCGCCAAAACGCTGAATGAGGTTGTCATATATCAGACCGTGTTGAGCAGTTATTTTTGCAGTCGTATTTTTTGTAACTCCTGAACATATTCTGTTCTGCTCTGCCAACACGCAATTCACTCCCGCATCCGTAAGAAGTCTTGCACAGAGCAGACCTGCAAGTCCTCCGCCTATAACAAGAACATCAGTACTTATATCCTTTTGAAGTTCGCTAAATTGAGGAAGCTTTGTCTGTTCACTCCAAACAGAAATCATTTTTATCACCAAAAATAGTGTTTCCAAAAAAGGCTGATTTCCGATTGAATAAATACGGAAGTTTTTTCTAACAATATTTACGAGAAAAAGCTTTCTCGAATAATATTGAGAGGAAAAACACAAAAATGCAGCTTTCACAAAAGGAAAAAGATTTATTAAAAGACTTAAAAGGACAAGAACAGCTCTGTGTTGACAAGTATTCACAGCATGCACAATCAGCCAAAGACCAGCAGTTAAAACAACTTCTTACAGACATCAGAGACGTTGAGCAACAGCACCTTGACACACTTACACAGATGGAAAACGGAACTGTTTCTCAGACTTCATCAAGCACAGCCAAACCGGCAAGCAGCTTCACACAGACCTATTCCATGAACGACTCCGAGGATAAGAAAAACGACTGCTATATCTGCTCCGACCTCTTGGCAACAGAAAAGCACGCCTCATCCCTTTACAACACCGCCATCTTCGAGATGAAAGACGAGCAGATGAGAACAGTACTCAACCACATCCAAGGTGAAGAGCAGGAGCACGGCAAGAAAATTTACGACTATATGTCACAGAACAACATGTATTCATAACAAAAAAGCACAGGCTTAAAGCCTGTGCTTTTTGTTTTTAAATTAAGCTTAGCGTTGCATTATAATCATCGATATCATAGTTGCCTGCAGTATTTTTAAGGATATCGAACAGGTCGGCTCGGTCGCCGTCAATGGTTTTTATGTTGATTTTTTTGAGCACAAAGTTTATACGCTTCAAGAATTTCAAGAAAACATCACCTTTGGGAGTTCCCTCTTTGAAATACTGATTGCCCTCAAATACCATGCGTACAAGTTCAACTGCATAATCCTTGAGTTTTGTCTTTTTTAGCTCCTTATCGCCGCAACCGATAAACATCAGTCTGCATACTCCGCCGATAGTAAGCTTATCAAGCAGCTTACCGACAAGCTTTATACCTAAAACCAATGCCTTTTTCTCTTTCATGCCGAATTTCGCCATTACTCGCTGCGGATTATCCTTCATATCTGACAGCATATTGACAATCATATTGTCAAACATATCCGAGAGATACTTTTTGCAGTCTCTGCCATTGGTGTCCCACTCAAAATCGGGGGTAGGGATACTCTTGATATCAACCGTATTATCTTCCTTTATGGTGATGTGACGGATAATAGCAGGGTCGGCAATTATAGCGCCAGTGCAAACATCATAGAACTTGTTGCCCGACGGCGTAACCTTAAGATTAATGCTTTGATTGTGCATATGACCTGTGAAAACAAGGTGAACACCTGCATCTGCAAGCATTGTTGTAACCTCGCCGGAATGCTTTTGTACCGCCGATGAAACAACCGAAAACAACGGTTGCCCGGGCAGTAGCGGATAGTGGTTCATCGCAAACATTATCTGGTTATCTTCACGTGCTTTTTCGGCCTGCTCCTCTATCCATTCGAGCTGTTCTTCATCAAACTCCCTGCCGTCATAGTCGTTATTCAGCGCAAGCAGACGCACACCCTCACCAAGCTGTGCAACATAAGAAAGATGCTTTTTATCAACAGCTATCGCATCACCGAAGCCGTAGTCATAATAGAGGTCAAACAACTCCTCACGCTTTGTACCCTCAGGCTTCAAACGTCCTGTTTCATCAAACGCAAACGGGTCGTCCTTGAAGTCATGGTCTGCCGTTACAACAAAAATCTTTTTACCGCCCTCTTTAAGCTCTTTTAAAAGCTTGATAAAACCTAAATGACTTTCCTTTTCACCGTTGAAAGACAAATCACCTGCAATAAGCAGAATATCTGCCTCGTCAGCCTGTTTGAGCCAGTCAAAAACAGAACGGTTTATACTTTCAGTCTCGGCAAAGCACTTTTGTTCAAAGCGCATGAATTCGTCATATTTATCGCCACGAGCGCCAAGAGAATTTTTGAAAAAGTGTGTGTCAGTAATGAGATAAAACTTTAAATCCTGCATAATATTCCCCTTTAGAGATTACTTGTTGCTGACCTCAGCTTCTTCAATTTCAATATCATCGGGCAGTTCGCCACGCTGTGCAAGAACAGCATTGTGAACTCTCTCACGCTCGTCACCCGTAAGCTTGTAGGTAATAAACGGCAAGCCTGCAAGAAGCATCATTATACCGTGGACGATTGTGTAGAAGAACAAAAGCATAATCTTGGTATCAAGCGTCTGAGCAGTTCCGTCCACAAGACCCTGCTGATAGCCGATAATTGACTTCCAGCCGATTGCAGGATTGTCATAAAGAATATACGGAACAACCGCATTGGCAATAACGCCCGAAACAGTACTTCCGATTGAGATGACAAACGGCAGTGATGCATCAAGACGTTTGCCTGTCTGCAGTTCGAGGTCGTCAAGAATATCAGCCTGGAACATATTGGGAAGAAGGTTGGATGCGCCAAACTGAAGTCCTGTTCCGAACAGGCACACAATGAATATAACATTGAGCCATGCAGGCTGGTCGTTGGTAAGATAGATATATCCGACGCCGAAAGCGACACAGTTGATTATAACAGAATAGACACCTGAGAATATGTATATAATTCGGCTTGTAAACTTTTTGAGCAGCGCATTGACAATGAGCATGCCTACCATTGTGCCAACGCCTATGGGAAGCGCAAAA
This sequence comes from Clostridia bacterium, assembly GCA_017407995.1. Lineage (GTDB taxonomy): Bacteria > Bacillota > Clostridia > Oscillospirales > Acutalibacteraceae > CAG-177. The sequence goes on from JAFQVM010000005.1 coordinate 147,283, forward strand.
AGCAATGTCTTGTTAGAGCCGCCAAGCATAGCCGCTGCAATAAACGGCTGCATAAATGTAGCTATGGCTCTGAAAGCCTTCAAGAACTCGCTCAAAAGAACTCGTCTTGCATATTTGTTCCGGACAACATCTATAAAGCCTTCAAGGGGATTCTTCTTTTCTTCTGAATATTTAATTCTCTCTTTTACGGCAGACATACCGATAAGCATTGTCACAGTTCCCACAACACCACAGAGAATTGCAGAAATAAGATAATCAAGAGTGGGGTTCTTTTCTCCCGTTACGGCTTTTGTAATAAGCGAAATAACAAGAACTATTACAAGAGGTGCAGAGTTGCCAACGGCCGACGATATCGCACGGAAAGACAAAAGCTGCTCACGTTCTTTATTATCGGGCGACATGACAACCGCAACCATATTGACGGTGTTACCGAAATAAAAACAAAAGCCCTGAATAAGTGCAAGTGCACAGAGCCAGACCATAAGGGCTGTCGGATTCTGCTGGATAAAGCCCGGAGTCCAGAAAATAAGCACGGTTATAATTCCGCAAGGAATCGCCGCCGCAAGACCGAGAGGTTTAAACTTTTGGCCGTTTTTAATCTTCTTGCTGTCAAGAATCATGGCATACACGAACGAAAGAGCAAAGCCTGCAATTCCCGTAAATGTATTAAAAAATGACATCTGGTCGGTGCTGAGCATCAGCGTGTCAACAAGATACGCTCTTCTGTACTCATTAATCATACCTGTCATATTGGTGTGGAAAAACACCGCCACGATATAGGCTATATACTCTTTCATTTTGATATAACCGTTTTTCTTAGAAATCCCCATGGTCACTGTCCTCTCATTTATATTTTCTATAGTATCCTGAATAATAGAATAGCATTTCACAGACATCCGTGTCAATAATGAGAATTTAAAGTTAACAAATACAGAGAGTATTTTACAAAAAATATCCCCACGTCCGAAAACGTGGGGACAGCTTATAAAATTTATTTCTTATCGCTCTCGTCGAAGATATCTCCGCACTCAGGGCAGAACTTCGGAGGGTTGTGCGGGTCTTCGGGCTTCCATCCGCACTTGTCGCACTGATAAAGAGGTGCGCCTGCAGGCTTTTGCTTTCCGCAGTTCGGACAGAATTTACCCTTGTTAACAGCGCCGCACTCGCAAGTCCAGCCTTCTGCTACAGGCTGTGGTTTGCCACACTCAACACAGAACTTTCCTGTGTTAACTGCGCCACAGCTGCACTGCCATCCGTTTGCTGCAGGTGCTGCTGGAGCAGGTGCTGCCTGTACGGGTGCTGCCTGCTGCTGTTGCTGACCCATAGCAAAAAGATTCTGAGCATTCATGCCGCCTGCCTGCTGTGCAAAGCCCATTCCCATAAAGCCTGTCATAGCGCCAGCCTCGTTCTTTGCAGCATCCTGCATAGCCTGTGCCTGTGCACCAACGAGAGTAGCAGCAGCCATAGTCGGGTCACGCATAACAGCGTTGCGCTGAAGCTGCTTTATCATATCCTCGTCTTCCTTGGGTGCAGTCAGAGAGTTTATACCAAATGAGTAGACAGCTATACCTCGAAGCTCAGTCCACTTCTTTGAAAGAACCTCGTTGAGTGCATCTGCAAGTTCAATGGTATGACCGGGAAGTGCGCTGTAGCGAATGCCCATTTCCGAAATCTTTGCAAATGCAGGCTGAAGTGCTGTCATAAGCTCTGTCTTGAGCTGACTGTCAATCTGGTCTCTTGTGTAAGCATCGTCAACATTGCCGCATACGTTTGTATAGAACATAAGCGGGTCAACTATTTTGTAAGAATACTCACCGTTACAACGAATAGCAATATCCATATCAAGGCCGATATTTTTATCAACTACTCTGAACGGTACCGGGTTTGCTGTACCGTACTTGTTTCCGGGAATTTCCTTTGTGTTAAAGTAATAGACTCTCTGGTCCTTGCCGGGCTCACCGCCGAATGTAAAACGCTTACCGACTGATGCAAAGCTCTGCTTGATTTTCTCCATGTTGAGACCGCCATAGAAAATTGACGGCTCTGTGCCTGTGTCATAAACAAATTCACCGGGCTCAGCACAAACCTCAACAACCTTACCCTGGTCAACGATAATCATACACTGACCGTCTGCAACAGCAACAATTGAGCCGTTGGAGATTATGTTATCTGTTCCCTTTGTGTTGGAGCTTCTGCCACCTGTTCTCTTTGAACCTTTGACAACAAGCTCATCCGCCTCAAGTGCCTCACAATAAAAATATTCACGCCATGAATCTGCAAGAGCTCCGCTGAGTGCGCCTATTCCTGCTTTTAAAAGTCCCATATGTATTTCCTCCTTAAAAATTGTTTACTGATTAAAATTTTCCGCCGCCACCGCCGTGGGTTCTTCCACTTGAGCTGGTGTGTGTTCGGCTACCACCCGAAAATCCTCCACCGCCTGACGGTCTGGATGAGCCGCCTGAGCTGTTATTTTTGGGTTTTGCCCTCTTTGTAACTGTATCATAAAGGAAAGTATCCTTTTGATATCCGATATTAACGCTGTCCTTCTTTATGTACGCATTGGCTTCTCTCTTCGCAACCGCTGTATTCATGCGCCTCTTCATTATATAAACAGCAATACCTGCTACTACAACTGCAAAGGCAAGAATTCCAAGCTCCTTAACAAGGATATCTTCTATCTTTGAGCCTGAGTTGTATTCACCGGACGGGTCATCATACCCGTAATAATCATAATACTCGTCGCCGACAATTCCATTCGCATACTCGTAAAGATACCGCTCTACCTCGTTGAGATATGCAGCAAAAGCATCATAGTAGTCGCCGTTTGAAAGGTCATTAACTATTGTATCTCCCAAATAGTTTATAACACTGTCGTTGAAAACGTCAATACCTTTTCCGTGTGTACTTGTATAGTAATCACGACTGTCCATTACAAGCACAAATGCCATTCCGTCGTAGTTTCCGCCGTAACCGTACCCGTTGTAATCATAGAAATCATCTGCATAAGCCTCTACACTTGGCGCATTGCCAGCCGTAGGGGTAGTATGAATAACAACGTCGTATGAATATTGCTCGATTATTTCCTCTATCTTAGAGACAAGCAACTGTTCCTCAAACGAAGTCAACAGGTCAGCATCATCGACTACCGACTCCCCTCTGTTTGGCTGAAGCCCCTCTGCTCCCGGTGACAGAGGATTATACGGTTCTAACGGAATAAAGGATGTCTCTTCATCACTCTTCTTCAACTCTTTGGCAACAGGAGAGCTTTTAAGATAAGCATAAACTTCATCTACATATTTGTCAAATGCACCGTAATAATCATAAGAAGATAAAATACTGCCAACAACTGTGTCAAGACTCTCTAAGTCTTCGCCATCATAGACTCTTGTACCAAGTCCAATCTCCTTTATACCGTATAAACCGCCAGCCTCAAAATAAACAAAAACTATTCCGCTGTCCGGGTCATCGGCACCGTAACCGTTATTGCTGCAAAAATCATCAATATAGTCCTGACTCTCTTCATAACTTATATTTGCAGATGTTGTATGTATAACGACATCATATGAATACTCTGACTTTATCTGGTCAATCTTTTCTTCAAGGGCTTTCGCCTCATCGTATTCAAGTAAGGATGCATAGTCTGCTACCGCTTCACCGTCCGTTTGAGGGACTGTGTATCCCCAAGCAGGTATGCACATTGAGAAGCAAAGCACTAACGACAAAACTAAAACAGCTAATCTTTTCATAATGCCCCTCCTCAATTCAGAAACAGGAAAATCTGACCTACGGCAAATGCCGCAGCAGCTATTCCGAGCATCCACTTGATAACCTTACCTTTGTCAACCGGCAACTCACCGACAAGCTTACCTGTCTGTCCGTTCATTGCAAAAGTATACGGTTTATCCTTGTATCTGGTGGTGAGCATCCATACGGGCAAAAGAGCATACTTCGCCTTTCCGCTTCTGATATTAACGCTCTGACTTTTAGGAATAACCGTTGCATAGCCTTTGACTGTTGAACGAAAAGTCTCGTTTGTACTCGCATTTACACGCTCGTTTACATGAGGCTCACACGCCGATGCCTGAACATCGTATTTATCAGCAAGATATCCCGAAAGATATGCCGGAGCAAATTCCTGCATCTCGCTGTAATCAAACGGCTCTATCGCATCCATATATCTGTCTTCCATCTTGCTTGAACCGTCCGCAGGAATACGCTCAAACTCCATGGAGCCGCCACGGGCTACCGCAAAGTGCGAAGTCTTGGTATAGATATAACGACTGTCGCTCCAAGTTCTCACACGTGTTGCGTCATAGACGATATTAGCATCAACTCCGCAATCAAACAGCCAGAAAGGAACGTAAACACCGCTTATCTTCTCAATACGGTTCTCATCCTTAAACTCTTTTGGTAACAACGGCTTTTTATTATAAAAATTTTTAAGTGCCGTCTTGGCATCTTCTTTAGTAAGCTTAAACGGTATGACGTAATCCGGCTTATCTATACCCGAAAGTTTCTTATTCATAATTACCGGACTTCCGCAATATACACACTCAGTCGCAGCCGTAGTTTCATCGCCGACTATCTCTGCACCGCAGTACTCACATATGTAAGATACACTGCCTGTCACAACCTGCTCTCGTTCGGTCTCTTGTTCCCAAACATACTCAGACGGAGCTTCACTCTTTTTGAGCATCTGCTCGTATTCTTCAAGCTGTTCCTTCGCAAATACGCTGTCACAGCTCTCACACCTAAACTGTTGGCCCGTACTGTCAAACAAAATATTGCCTCCGCAGTTCGGACATTTAAATGTCATCAGTTCCATATCATGCCTCCCTCTTAGACGTTAGTTTACCGTCTCAATATATTTTAACATTTATATTCAGTATTGTCGAGATAAAACTCACCTGATTTTTAAAATATTGTTAAAAAAGCGTTATACATCAAAGGAGTAAAATATATGAAGATTAAAAAAGTTGAGGACTCCAAAACAGTCATGACTGAACTTGTGCTGTCGTCACACGTCAACGGCTCAGGCAGACTTTTCGGCGGTCAGCTAATGGCATGGATGGACATTGCAGGAGCAATATGCGCAAGGAGACACTGCCAATGCACTGTGGTAACCGCAAGCGCCACGGACCTAAATTTCTATCTGCCCGCTGTGCCTAACGACCTGATTGTTATCACCTCAGAGATTGAGAGTGTAGGTAACACATCAATGAAAGTGCGTATAACCGTAGAGGTTGAGGAGTTCAGCAAAAGAGAGACAAGACGTAAAAAAACCTGCAGCGCTCTGTTCACATATGTTGCAATAGATGAAAATGGCGTTAAACACACAGTGCCGAGGTTGAAAAAATAATATAAGCGCCGCACAAAGTACGGCGCTTTTTCACCAATTTTCATATGAAAGCCTATATTGAAGTCTTTTAAGTTCTTCTCTATGGGCTTTATAATCGGGGTCACGACTTTCTACCAAATCCCAAAAAGCGTTGGAATGATTCATCTGCTTTAAATGCGAAAGCTCATGGATTATGCAGTAATCCACCGCTTGCGGCGGTGCCATTATCAAGAACAGCGAGAAGTTGAGATTTCCTTTTGACGTACAAGAACCCCAACGTGTTCTTGCCGAATTTATCTTCACAGAGTTTACACTCTCTCCAAGGCTCTGTGCAAGTTCATATGTACGCTTTTTTATGTAATCTTTGGCTATTGAGCGATAGACTTCTTTGAGTACGGATATTACTTCACCGTCTACCGTGGTTTTCGGCAGATAAAAGCTCTCACCGTCAAAGCCCGCAGCTTTTCCGTCTGTTTTGCGCAGAGGATATTCTTTACCGAGCAGCAAAAGCTTTGAGTTCTCATCAGGATTAAATGTCTCGGCGCTTTCTCTACGTCTGCTCATCTCATCGAGATGCTTTTGAATCCAATCCTGTTTTTGAAAAAGAAAGCTCTCAATTTCACGCACACTCATTCTTTTAGGTGCGCTGACTTTTATCTTTGCATCCTTTGTGATTTTGACAGAGAGTGTACGTCTGTTTGAACGTTGAAGCTCATATTCAAACATCAATCTATACCCATACTCTCTTTGAAAGCTATTGTAACATCACGCATCTGCTCTATCTCCATACGGCGGCTGAGTGTAAAGCCTGACGCATCCTTTGAACGGCAGTTGTAGCCCATAGGCAGACCCTCAAGAGAAAGATAATATTTTGCATTGACGGGATACATCTGACACTCCGCAAGAGATGCAAAACCAAGAAAAGCCTGAACTTTCTCTGCCTTTTCAGGCTCTTTTTCAAAGTTTTTACAAAGCCATGAATATATCTCAGGATGGAAGTTTGCCATAACTCCCGAAAATCCTGCACAGCCCATTTTGAGTGTTTCCAAAAGGCTTGCAGAGTTTGCATTGTATATTTTAAGGCCAAGTCCGTCAACAGCATTGAGCTTTTCCTTTATCATTTCAGGGTCGCAACAGGTATCCTTAAGGAATGTGAATCTGCCCGTTGATGCAAGCTCTTTGAGCACTTCAGGCGTCATGAGACGCTTATAAGGATAGGGACACTCATATATACCAAAAGTTATATCGCCGATTGCATCGACTGCCTTCTCCATATTTTTAAGAAATACACTGTCGCTCTCATCCTCTTTTGCAAAACGGTTTGAGATAAAAACATATGAGTCTATACCCTCTTGAACGAAAGCTTTTGCTTCCTCTATCTGCTTATCGAGGTCATCAGCAACGTGACCTGATGCTACGACCGATATATTCTTTGGTGTGTGCTTCATCACAAAGCGCAACAACTCAAGTCGTTCCTCAAAAGACAGAAAGAATATCTCGCTCGACTGGCAGATAGCAAATATGCCGTCAACACCCTTTTGAGCGTACCACTCGATAAGAGCTTCGACAGCGTTGTAGTCAATCTTGTTATCCTGTGTAAATGGCGTTATCATTGTCGGATATACGCCGTTGGGTATAGTCTTTTTCATCAGTATCCCTCTAAAAAATAAAATGGAGCTGTCACTCATAACAGCTCCTTAAGTTTAAGCCTATATCATTTTTTTGTCAAGCCGAAAGATTGCGTCTCAAAAGCGCCAATACCGCCTTTTCACGCCGTGACACCTGCACCTGCGACATACCCAGAACTTCCGCTGTTCTGCTTTGTGTAAAGCCGCTGTAATAGCGCAGTTTTATCATCTCCCTGTCCCTGTCGTCTAACATGGATATGACCTCACGCAGAGCTATAAGGTCAGAGGTTATCATCTCGGGAGAGTCTACAGGTACATCGATTTGACCTCCGCCGTCATCGTCCGAGGCGGTGAGCGAAACTGTAGGCATAGCAACATTCATAAGCTGTGCTGTCTGCGCAACGTCAAGCCCCAGCCTGTCGGCAAGTTCTGTTATCGTAGGCTCCTGACCGAGCTCCAACGTCAGCTTCTCCTTCTCACGCATTGCAGCTCGTGCCTTCTCTTTGAGCGCTCTGCCCACCTTGACAGAGCCGCCGTCACGAAAAATACGCTTTATCTCACCGAGTATTACAGGCACAGCATAGGTCGAGAATGAAAAGCCCCTGTCAGGGTCGAAATTCTCCGCCGCCTTTATAAGCCCTACACAGCCCGCCTGAAAGAGGTCGTCATATTCAACACCTCTGCTTCTGAATTTATTAGCACACGAATGCACGAGACCTATATTCTGTTCAACAAGAGCGTTTCGCTCATCCCTGTCCATCACAGCGCCCCTTGATAAGTTTATCCATGGTTACTGTTGTACCCTTGCCCGGTGTTGAACGCACACGCACTTTATCCATAAAGCTCTCCATAACTGCAAATCCAAGTCCCGCACGCTCACCGCCTAAAGTTGTAAAAAGCGGTTCCATTGCCTGTTTTATATTGATTATCCCGCAGCCTTTATCCTTGATACGCACACGCACCATTCCGTTTTCATAGAGTCCAACCCATATGTATATATCGCCTACCGTTTCGGGATATGCATGCACAATGCAGTTGGTAACCGCCTCGCTGACCGCCGTTTTGATATCTGAAATCTCTTCTACCGTCGGGTCATGCTGCGCCGCAAATGCCGACACCGCCACTCTGGCAAAGCTCTCATTGACTGAGCGGCTTTCCAAGGTCATCTTCATTTGATTAATCGCTTTCATTTTCCTCATCCTTTCTCTTCAACATACACAGCGACTGCATACCCGCAAGCTTCATCACCTTATAATTTCTGTCGCTGAGATTTACAACCTCAAGCTGACCGCCCCAGGCTTGTAAAAGACGGTACCGCCCCATTACAAGTCCTATTGCGGAGCTGTCCATAAAAGACACCTCTGTGAAATCAAGACGTAAAGTTTTCGGCTGCTGTGCCGAAATTGCCGAGTCAATGTCCATTCTTATTGCTGCAGCTGTGTGATGGTCTATTTCGCCGCTTAACAACGCCGTAACTCTGAGCGCATTTGATAATATTTCAACGCCCATAATATCCCTCCTTTGGTTTTAGCTTTTCCTGTTTTTTTACTTATATCCTTATTTTGGTAAATGTTTTTCCGCAGTCCTGCAATCTTTATCATAGTAAGAACTAAAAAAAATTGCGTGAGACAAGACACAAGATTCCGGGAATAAAGGAATGTACTTTGTGTACGTGACTGAAATCCGCAGGTCCTTGTAACGCCGTATCACACGATTTTTCCGCAGTTCGTAAATAAAAAAGATGTCTTAACCTTTATTAGGATAAGACATCTTATATAAAAATATTGACGAAAGCGGTCACGCTTCAAAAATTTTCCAACAGAAACTCTCTGACCTCACCTGCAAGGTAAAATGAACCGCAGACAACTGTTGTTCCGCCCATGCTTTGAGCATAGCTTAGTGCTTCTTTGCACGCTTCAACAGGTGACGCAACAGCAACACAATTCTCGCAGTACTTTTGTGCCAGCTCACAGAGCTCCTGCGGTGGCAGACTGCGTGGATTATCGGGTGCTGTGACATACATTTTATCAAACAGCGGCGCTACAATGCGAAGATATGTCTCGCAGTCCTTGTCACCCATCAAAGCACAGACAGCTATACGTTTGCCTGTCACAAACTTTTCAGCAAACGCTTTGAGCGCCTCGGCACATCCCTCGTTATGTCCGCCGTCAAGTATAACCTTTCCGTTGCCGATGACTTCCATACGTGCAGGCATGACTGCACTCGCTATACCTTGTGCTATCTGCTCGTCTGAAATAGTCAGTCCGCACTTACGAAGAGCACATACCGCTGTAACTGCATTTTTAACCATGTGCGCTCCTGCAAACGGGATATGAAGATTCAACTTTCCAAAGACTACATCTGTACCGTTCAAAGTTTCGGCATTTATATCACAATCCGATAACTGCGGAACAACAAATCGGTTGTTATTTTTTTCGGCAGCATTTCGTATAACTTTTTCTGCCTCAGGCTCCTGTTCGGGATACATCACCGTAATCCCGTCGGGCTTTATTATACCGCTCTTTTGAGCGGCAATTTCTTCTATTGTATCACCGAGCACGGCTGTATGGTCCGTTGAAATTGATGTTATAACCGAGACAAGTGGTGTTTTAATTATATTCGTTGAATCAAGCAAACCGCCAAGACCCACTTCAAGAACAACTACATCACAGGCAATATTTTTAAAATATACAAACGCAGCAGCAGTTATGGTCTCAAACTCCGTCGGAACTATACCGTCTTTTTCAATCTCTTCGCAGGCACACTTCACTTGTTCAACTGTTTTTGCAAGGTCGTCAGGCGAAATCATTTCGCCGTCAACCTGTATGCGCTCACGAAAATCTATTACATAAGGCGATGTAAACAGTCCCGTTTTATACCCCGTGGCAGTAAGTGCCGAAGCTATCATTGTGCTCGTTGAACCCTTACCGTTCGTTCCCGCAACGTGGACAAAACGCAGGCTGTCCTGCGGGTTGCCCAAAGCAGTACAGAGCGCAGTTATGCGCTCCATACCGGGATTAATACCAAACTTTAACCGTGAGTGGATATATTCAATTGCCTCGGTTGAATTCATTTTCATTCCTCACAATCGGTCTTTTTACAGTTTATTCAGCTTCATTTTCTTTCTCAGGAGACTTACATTTTTTTGTATAGCTTTTTCTGAATTTTATAAAATAAGCCAGTACACTTATAACTATAAATGCACCTGAAACCACAAAATTCAAATACTGATCAACAAAGCAAAATAAAATTCCCACAATAACCATAGAAATAACTGCAAAACGAATCTTACGTATATAATTTTTAAAATTGTTTGCAACCTGATTCTTGTAGACAGAAACATTGTTGGTAGCTTTATTTAATGCTATTAAACTTACCACAGACGATACCACCAAAAGCACACCGCTAACCAAATATGCCAAGGCAAATGATTCTATATATGGAATAAGCAACGCCGCCAATGCAGCAAGCACTTCAAGTCCGACAGAAATAATGAAGCTTGTATTAAGATGAGTCTTTTCTCTTTTTATTTTCTTTTCCTCGTCTATCGCATCATCTACTTTGTCAGATATCACTATGTTTGAATTTCTTTCAATTGTGTTAAGCTCACCTCTGATAAGTTCATCACATGTTATCCCTAAGATATTTGCCAATTCGGGCAACAAAGATAAATCAGGTGCGCTCTCATCACACTCCCAATGGCTTATTGTCTTGTTTGATACTCCAAGGCGATCTGCAAGCTGAAGCTGTGTCATACCCTTGGCTTTTCTCATTGTTGCAATAAATGCTCCCATTGTCTTTTTTTCCATTACAATAGTCCTCCTTTTTCGTGGGTTTAACCTCGCCGCGTGGTTTATCCTCGACTAAAGTCTATCGTTAAACGGGGTGAGAATTACACCCTAGAGAGTGTCAAAAAGTCTCAAATATTGAGAATTTGCTTTTTTAGTGCTTTAAAAGCATCAAAAACTCTCAGAAACTGTCTTTATCAAAAACGGACGGGATTTTGCGCCCGTCCGTTTTCTAAAAAACTGAGAATTAACGTAAATAAATCTTATTAACCCAGCTTTGCAAGGCTGTCGTTAAGCATCGCAATCTTTTCGTTAAGCTTGCGTGCAACCTCACGCTGTGCCTCTACAACTGCGGCAGGTGCCTTTGATGTGAAGTTCTCGTTAGAGAGCTTTGCATTGACACCGTCAAGCTGTTTTTGTGCATTGGCAAGTTCCTTATTAAGTCTTGCACGCTCAGCCTCAAAGTCCACAAGGTCACCCATGGGAATATAGAGCTTAGCAGCATCTGTAACAATGCAAACTGCTCCGTCAACCTCTATATCCGTGCCAACCTCAACCTCCGAAGCGCCTGCAAGCTTCTGCATTATCTCACCTGAAAGCTCAAAGGTTGCTGTATAAGGTGTGCTGATATATATCTTAGCTCTCTTCGAGTGAGGAACATTCATCTCTGCACGACGGTTTCTGACAGCCCTGACAGCCTGCATTATCATCTCCATCTGCGTCTCCTCGTCAGAGAAAGACAGAGCATCGTCATAAACAGGCCATGCTGAAACCATGATGCTCTCACCGCTGTGAGGCAGGGTCTGCCAAATTTCCTCAGTCACGAACGGCATAAACGGATGAAGAAGCTTAAGAACATTTGACATTACATAAATGAGTACCTGTTTTGCTCCCTGTGCTGCCTCGCCGCCCTTCTGAAGACGAATCTTTGCAAGCTCGATATACCAATCGCAGAATACATCCCAGATAAAGTCATAGACTTTCTGCGCTGCTATACCAAGTTCAAATTTTTCAAGATTATCTGTAACCTCTTTAACAAGGTCATTATAAATGCTCAGAACCCACTTATCCTCAAGCGACAGTGCTTCAGGCAGAACAGCCTGTTCTGTACCGTCAAGGTTCATCAATATAAAGCGAGCTGCATTCCAAAGCTTATTCGCAAAGTTACGGCTTGCCTCAACCTTTTTATCCGAATAACGCATATCGTTTCCGGGACTGTTGCCGTTTGCAAGAGTAAATCTAAGTGCATCAGCGCCGTACTGGTCGATAACCTCAAGCGGGTCAATACCGTTACCCAGGGACTTGGACATCTTTCTGCCCTGCTCGTCACGTACGAGACCGTGGATAAGAACTGTATCAAAAGGTACCTCGCCTGTCTGCTCGATACCCGAGAACATCATTCTCATAACCCAGAACGGGATAATATCGTAGCCGGTTACAAGAGTGCTTGTCGGATAATAACGCTTGAAGTCCTCTGCCTCAACATCAGGCCAACCGAGTGTTGAGAAGGGCCAAAGTGCCGACGAGAACCAAGTATCAAGAGTATCGGGGTCCTGCTCAAGATTTGTACTGCCGCACTTGCAACACTTATCAGGTGCTGTTCTTGCAACGGTTATCTCGCCGCAGTCAGCACAGTACCATGCGGGAATTCTGTGTCCCCACCAGAGCTGGCGGGAAATACACCAGTCACGGATATTCTCAAGCCAATGGAAATAAACCTTTTCAAAACGTTTGGGAACAAAGGTCGTTTCATCGTTCTTAACAGCATCAATAGCCGGACCTGCAAGAGGCTTCATCTTTACAAACCACTGCTTTGATACTCGAGGCTCGACAGTTGTTGAGCAGCGGTAGCAAGTACCGACGTTATGGCTATAGTCTTCAATCTTGACAAGAGCACCCTCTGCCTCAAGGTCTTTGACAATCGCTTTTCTTGCCTCATATCTGTCCATACCAGCATACTTCGGATAAGCCTCTGTAATCTTAGCATCATCGGTAAGAACGTTAATAACAGGAAGGTTGTGACGCAGACCGACCTCAAAGTCATTGGGGTCATGAGCAGGAGTAATTTTAACAACACCTGTTCCAAAGTCTATCTCAACATAGTCGTCCGCAACAACGGGAATCTCACGGTGAACTATCGGAAGAATCAATGTTTTTCCGATTATATCTTTATATCTCTCATCATTGGGGTTAACCGCAACAGCTGTATCGCCCAAAAGAGTCTCAGGTCTGGTTGTTGCAAGTTCAAGATAACCACTGCCATCCTTGAACGGATAGCGCAGATGCCAAAAGTGGCCTGCCTGGTCCTCATACTCAACCTCTGCATCGGAAATGGATGTAAGGCAGTTAGGACACCAGTTAATTATACGCTCGCCTCTGTATATAAGTCCCTTTTCATAAAGACGGCAGAAAACCTCATTGACAGCCTTATTGCAACCCTCATCAAGAGTGAAGCGCTCACGCTCCCAGTCACAGGAAGAGCCCATCTTCTTAAGCTGCTCAATAATTCTGCCACCAAACTTCTCTTTCCATGCCCATGCACGTTCAAGAAAAGCTTCACGGCCGATATCGTCCTTTGTGACACCTTCTTTTGCCATTGCCTCAACTATCTTGGCCTCAGTAGCAATAGAAGCATGGTCCGTTCCCGGCAGCCAAAGAGTATCATAACCCTGCATACGGCGGAAACGAATGAGGATATCCTGAAGTGTATTGTCAAGAGCGTGACCCATGTGAAGTTGGCCTGTAATGTTCGGAGGAGGAATAACTATCGTATACGGCTTCTTCTCCGGGTCGGGTACGGCATGAAAATAATTGCCGTCAAGCCAGAATTTATAAGTTCTGTCCTCTACTTCTTTTGGGTCATACTGCTTTGCAAGTTCCTTTGCCATAACATATTCCATTTCTCCGGCGAATAAGATTTTACATAAACGCATTTTGCTCCACGCCGGAGGAGCCGCGTTAAAATCACTTCATAATTACCTTATATTATCACATCAGCACGCCTTTTTGTCAAGTGAGTTTTGTTGTGTTTTAACCTTAAAGAGAATTATTTTGTTGTATAGGAGCCATGCAATGAAAAATACCAGAAGACTGTTAATAAACACCTTGATTCTGACAGCTACCGCATTCCTGATGCGAACGATAGGTGTGTCATTTAACATCTATCTTACAAATAAAATAGGTGCTTCAGGCATAGGTCTGTTTTCACTCGTCACAACCGTCTACACAATGGCCGTCACCTTTTCCACCGCAGGGTTAAAGCTTGCCTCAACTCGTCTGGTTGTCGAGGATAACGGACGTGGTTTAGGGAACTCTGCCAAAATTATGCGCATGTGCATACTGTATGGCTTATTTGTCGGCATAGCAATGGCTTGCGTACTCGCTGCAGGTGCTAATATTATCGCAGAATACTGGCTCAACGATATGCGAACTGTCTCTGCTCTACGGATATTGGCTCTCAGTCTGCCGTTTGTTGCGATGTCCTCGGCATTAAGCGGATATTTTACCGCTGAACGCACAATTTCAAAATATGCAGTTGTTCAGGTTATCGAACAGATAACAAAAATCTCTGTCGTTGTACTCACCTTATCATCACAGCTAAGCAAAGGTCTTGAGTTCGCCTGCGATGCTATAGTTGCAGGTATGACAGCTTCTGAGGCGGTCTCTTTTTCGTGCTCCTTTATACTTTTCAAGCTCACTAAAAAAGAAAGACGGCTCCCTGTCCGAGAACAGAAAGCCGATGTTAAAGAAATGCTGCGAATCGCCCTGCCCGATGCCGCAGGCTCATGCGCCCGCTCGGTGCTTTTAACCATAGAGCATCTTCTTATCCCTGTGGGATTCAGAAAGTCAGGCCAATCAAGCGACAGTGCTATGGCCGTCTACGGCACAATTCATGGCATGGCTCTGCCGATAATCCTATATCCCGCTGCTATTCTGACCTCGCTGTCAAGTATGTTAGTGCCTGAATTTGCCGAATGCAGTGCACAGAATAACAAAGAAAGAATAGAAAGCATGGCGGCAAGAGTAATAAAAATCACCATGCTGTTTTCATTAGGAACAGCAGGTGTTATGTATGTTTTTGCAGATGAACTTTCAATGTGCATATACAACAACTTAGACTCGGCTATGTACTTGCGTGTGCTTGCACCGCTGCTGCCGATAATGTATATGGACACGACAGTAGACGGTATACTCAAAGGCCTTGACCAGCAAGTTTACTCCATGCGCTACAACATAATCGACTCAGCGTTATGTGTTGTTTTGGTATACATACTCATACCGAAATACTCAGTTACGGGATACATAGTTATCCTGTTTGTCAGCGAGCTGATAAACTTCTATCTGAGCCTGCGCAGGCTTATAAAAGTATGCAAACTTGATATCGATTTAATAAACGGTCTGCTCAAACCCGCAATCTGCATACTTGCCTCTTTTTTCCTGGTGAGAGTTATAGCATCAGGTGCAATCGACGGAAAACTGATTCTCACAGCGGTAATCACGTTTGTATGTGCCGTTTATATACTTCTGTTAACTTTGACGGGCAGCGTATCAGGCTCTGATATGCGATGGTTTAAATCTATTTTTTCAAAACATTAAGTTTTATCTTGTTAGAAATCTAATGTTATGATATTATTTATTTAAGATTTACACCCTTAGGATATATAACTATCAAAGTACCGTTTTCAACGGATATTTCACTGCAAACACCGCAGAATTCGTTGCTGACACCCAGAGAAAAAGTGTTTTTCAAATCATAATCTCTAAGCTCATATTTCAGACCTTTAAGATTAACTCCTGTTGACACATCGGTGTGAGAAAAAACAGACACATAACCGCAAGCTTTCTCATCGAAACATATTTTTGAGTTTGTCACTGCTGTGAACATTGTATCTCCACCGTCTATCACAGCTGCTGCGCCCGACTGCGAAAGCTTTGCGATAAGCTGTAAATTAGCGATAGTATGGTCTACCCTGCCGCCTGTGGCTCCGTAAAGAGCAAAACTTGAAAATCCACGGCGCAGACCCTCTTGTGCGGCAGCACCCATATCAGTATCGTCTTTTTCTTTCGGCAGCAAAACTATATTCTCGCCATTCGGTATACTGCCCAAAGAATCGAAATCGCCTATAACCATATCAGGCTTGATATTAAGCTCTTTTAAATACCGATAACCGCCGTCCGCAGCGATTATGAAATCTCCCTCTTTCACAGAAATCCCGTGAAAATCGCCTGCTCCGACTATATGACAAACAGGTTTTTTCCCCATACTTTCACCACCTAAACTTACTTTTGTATATTATATCCCAGCAGCGGATATTTTTCAATCAGTTTAAATAAAAGGAATGATGTAAATGAAAAACATTGCTCTTGTAGGAACATGGCACGTCCATTTTGAGGGTTATGCTAACACGATAGCGCAGGATGAGCGTTGCCGCATAACAGCTCTGTGGGACCCCGATGAAACCGCAGGAAAAGCAGCCGCTGAAAAATACGGCTGCGATTTTGAGCCCGATTACGACAAGCTGCTCGCACGGCAGGACGTAGACGCAATATCTGTTTGCACACAAACTAATCTGCATCCTGAAATTATTATGAAAGCCGCAAAAGCAGGCAAACACATATTCACAGAAAAAGTTCTCTGTTTTGACACAAAAACCGCCTCAGAGCTTGCTGAAGCTATAAAGAATGCAGGAATTGAATTCTGCATCTCATTTGTCTGGCGTGCCAGAGGCGACTTTTTGTGGATTAAGAAAGTGATTGATGAAGGCTTGCTCGGCGAGCTTACATACTGCAGAATGCGTAACGCTCACAACGGAGCCATCGCAGGCTGGCTTCCCGAAACTTTTTACGATGCCGAAAGCTGCGGCGGCGGTGCAATGATGGACCTCGGCGCACATCCGATGTACTTGCTTAACTGGTTTATGGGCAAGCCCAAGGCTGTCTCATCAACTTTTACCAACTATATGGTAAACTCCGTTGAAGACAACGCTGTATCGGTTATCGAATACGAAAACGGCGCAATAGGCATCAGCGAAACAGGATTTGTCGCAGTTCACAATCCGTTTTCTCTCGAAATCTGCGGTTCTAAAGGAAGTCTGTTTGCAGGCGGTCCAGACGACACCGTTAAATACAACGTCGGTGACGGTTGGGTTACACCCGAAATTCCCGACGGAGTAAAAAGCCCGCTATGCGCTTGGATAGATGCCATAAACGGCGGTGAGAGTGTACCGTACACAATAGACGATGCAGTAGCACTCACGCAGACTATGGAAGCCGCATATGTTGCACACAAAGAGAATAAAAAAATTACACTTTAATTAATTCATATATTAAAGAAGGCTGACGGATTCGTCAGCCTTCTTCTTTTTTATTTTATCTTATAAAGTTTTGCGCCGTGAGGCTCGATGTTTACTTTAAATTCATCTGCGGCTGTAAAGCTCTCTCCGCCCCAAAGTTCGTAAAGGTCATATACTTTACCAGGCATTAAAATTTCTGTTAAATCGAACTTCAGCTCACGTTCTTCGTCCGCAGTATTAAACAGAGCAAGGTATTTGCAGTCTTTTCCCTGCGACACCCATGCTATGTCGCCGCCGTTCTCCGTTTCTTTTCTGTAAAGCTCATGAGCTTTACACGAGTTCTTGTGCATATCAAGAACCGCCTTGTTTGTCATAAGCGAAAGAGTGAACTCATCGTTGTCACGCATCTCACCGCCCATGATGAGAGGTGAACGGAATATACTCCAGAGAGTCATCATTGTTACCTGTTCAGGTTTTGTAAACCTTGTGTATCTGCCACGCTTACCGTCATGCTCTTCATAGAGAGCGATTTTTCCGATTGGAAGCATATCGCAATCAGGCCAAGAACACTCAGCTACATGCTCCTGCCACGTGTTGCAACGCCAGAACATATCATAAAGCAAGTCCCACTGGTCCCAAAAATCGTCCGTTATACGCCACATATCAGCGTGAGCCTTCAGATGCTCTGCCTCGGCTACGGGTGCAGGACCGGGTGAAAGGCTGAAAACCATATCACGACCGCAGTTATTCATTGCGTTTCGCATAAGCTCTATCTCTTCACGGGCTGAATACGGGTCGTTGGGTTTAAACTTTGTGTCAGCAATATCGTCGCATTTGATGAAGTCTACTCCCCAGGATGCGTACAGCTCAAAAATAGAATTATAATACTCTTGCGCACCCTCCTTGTGTGGGTCAACACCGTACATATCTGTGTTCCACGGACAGACGGAAAACTGCTGTGCTATATCACGTGCTGTTTTATCCGTGCCGAGAATCTTTGTGTTGCGATGTACAGCTTGGCGGGGTATGCCTCTCATTATATGTATGCCAAATTTGAGTCCGAGCGAATGGCAGTAATCTGCAATCGCCTTGAAGCCGTTGCCGTCCGCTGCACTCGGAAATCGGTTGACTGCCGGAATAAGACGTGAATACTCATCCATTTCAAGCTCTGTAAAGTTGTGATATGCGGTAGACTCCGCCTTCGGTTCAGACCACTGAATATCGCAGACGATATACTCCCACCCGAACTCTTTCAAGTACTTAGCCATATAATCTGCATTGCCTTTGAGCTGTTCCTCGTTAACAGAAGCTCCGTAGCAATCCCAACTGTTCCAGCCCATCGGAGGCTGCGTAACCTTCATTCTTTTCAAAGATTTACCCTCCTGTTAATATGCTTCAAATCTTGAGATTGTTGCAAAGCAACGTGTCTCTTCAATAACAAGCTTTATATACTGCATACGTGCCTCTTCAAACCTGCATATGCGCTTTGAACCTATGACAGTGCCTGCAAAAAGCTTTTTCCACTTTCCGTCTATCTGGCCGTAAAGAGTAAACTTTTCTATCTGCTGTCCTGTAGCTATATGCTCAGAAAGCACGACTTTATCAATATCGTAATCATCACCCAAATCAAGAGTAAGCATAGCATTCTCGGGGTCGTAACCCGAATGCCAATACTCATCCTTATCATAACTCAAAGCCTTTTGACCGCAATGTTCATCGTCAAGACGGCACGAATCGGTCATTATAGAGTCCTCTGCAAGATTCTCTTTGAAGTCTATATTCAACTGAGCGCCCATAGCTATAAGAGTTTCTACTTCTCTGTCGCCAAAAAGGCCGTCTTTATTGGGCGGAATGTTAAGAAGAAAGCTCGCATTAGCGCCGACAGAATTATAATATATATCAAGAAGCTTTGAAAGCGGTTTCACCTCATAATCATCTCTTGCATGGTAGAACCAGCCTTTTCTTATCGAGACGTCGACCTCCGCAGGATACCATATGAGCTTTGACGCTTTCTTTATAGCTTTTCTGCTTCCCAAATCAAGAGCTGTCGGATTTATTTTCCTTGGCGGCTTATCAACATTCTGTTGTGACTGAGCAGCTATAAGCTCCTGCTGACTGTAATAATAAGGCACAACATTCCACTCGGATTTGCGGCAGACACCTGCCTCATTACCGCACCAACGAACATCAGGTCCTGTTATAGAAATAACAGCATCGGGCTGATACTCTCTGATAATGTCATAGTAGCCCTGCCAATCGTACTCCTGTTTACGGCCGTCCTTACCCTCGCCGCACGCACCATCAAACCACACGCAGAATATATCTCCGTAATTCGTCAGAAGCTCTTTGAGCTGATTTTTAAAATATCTGTTATAGGACTCTCCTTCACCGTAACGTGGGTCATGCCTGTCCCAAGGTGAAAGATATATGCCAAACTTAAGTCCGTACTTTTTACAAGCCTCGGCGCACTCACGCACAACGTCTCCCTGACCGTCTTTCCACTTACTGTACTTCACGCTGTAATCAGTATATGCGCTGGGCCACAGACAAAAGCCGTCATGATGCTTGGCCGTGAGAATTATAGCCTTCATACCCGCTGCACGTACTGCCGCAGCCCACTGGTTAGCGTTGAGTTTTTCAGGGTTGAAGAGTTCAGGGTCATCTGTCCCGTCACCCCATTCGGAATCCGTAAAAGTGTTCATGCCGAAGTGAATAAATGCATAAAATTCGAGCTCGTGCCACTTTAACTGACGCTCGCTCGGCACTACCTCGGCAGCCCGTTTCACGTAATCTTCATTACGTTTTCTCATTGTTTCACCCATCCTTTCGGTGATATAAAGCATATAATAAAAATACCACAAAAAAGTGTTTGTGTAAACAGATATATTTCGCTTTTGTATTAAAAAACACGCACAGCTTAATACTGTGCGTGTTCATAATAGCTCTTTAATTTACATCTGAGGGTTATTGCCTGTAGAAGCTGCAGCAGCATCAACACAAGCAAATATTTTTTCGGGAAGATTTGACTGGTTAATAGTACCGACAATGCCTGTGATAAAAGGAATAAGGCAAACAAACCAGCCCACTGCAATAGCTATAATCTTATTTGTCCACTCGCTTTCAATATTTACAGAAAGCTGATTCTCGCCTGTTACGGTAAGTGTAACTCTGCACTCAAGGCCAAGGCCGACTATGTTTTTAAAGCCGTCTCTATCCTTTGTGATAACAAGATTTGCACTTGCGGGACTCATTATCTGTGACTGAACTGCAAAGCCCTGCATGGACAGATTCTGAGACATAAGATTAATAAGCGATGCAAGGTCTGTACCACGATTAATTTTAATAACTCTTGTTGACATTATGAACACTCCTCATATAAATATTGAAACAATCTATAAACTGCTCCGGTCTCAAATTTTGCATACACTATGTCACTACCTGCCGACATTCTGTATATGTAAACGGCAAGCATCAGCACAAGTATTCCGACACATAACACTATCATAACCTTGCGGGGAATGCGTTTTCTTAAAAGATAGACCAAAAAGGCTGCCGGCAGAAGATAAACCAACGGGTGAAAGTAAAAAGCAAGAGCAAAATCAAATTTCAGCAATGCCCCCACAGCTCTGCTCATTCCGCATGACGGACACGATACACCGGTAAGCCATCTAATCGGACAACCGTAAGTCAGATAAAACGCAATGACCGCAACGGCTAAAATCAGCATTAAAATGCCGTGCAAAATTCTGTTTTTGTTTAAATTATATTGTTTCATATTACATAGCTAAAGATATCATATATTAAGCCGCATGTCAAGAATAACAAGTTGCCTCCCTTGGGTTTTACTTACACCAAAGGAGGCTTTTTATTTTAATGGCCTATTCCACAGTGACGGATTTGGCAAGATTTCTCGGTTTATCCACATCACATCCACGCTCAAGCGCCATGTAATAAGCAAAAATCTGAAGCGGTACAACATCAAGCGAGGGCATATAATCGGAATGCGTCTGAGGCAGGTGTATAACATAGTCTGCAAACTCGTCTACCTCAGGATGGTCTCCCGAAATAAGCGCTGCCACTTTAGCGCCTCTCGCTTTCACTTCCTTAATATTACCGAGAGTTTTCTCAAACAGTTCACGCTGAGTTGCTATTGCAAATACAGGTGTACCCTCCTCAATCAGCGAGATTGTACCGTGTTTGAGCTCTCCTGCGGCATACGCCTCCGACTGTATATACGATATCTCTTTGAGTTTCAAAGACCCCTCAAGTGAAATTGCATAATCAAGCCCACGACCTATAAAAAACACCGTCTTTGTATCCTTAAACTTGCTTGCCAATTCTTTTAACTCATCATCCATTGACAGCAAACCCTCAATCTGTTCTGGCAGTGCCAAAAGTTTCTTACAGCGTTCTGCTTCCCTCTTTTCACTCATTCTTCCGAGAGCCCGTGAAAGTCGGATAGCCAAAAGATAAACTACGCAGAGCTGCGCTGAAAAAGCCTTTGTTGTGGCAACTGCTATTTCAGGACCTGCCATTGTATATATTACATCATCGCTTTCTCTGGCTATGGTGCTCGCAACAACATTGACTATTGACACAACGTGGGCTCCACGCCGCTTCGCCTCTCTAAGAGCGGCAAGAGTATCGGCCGTCTCGCCCGACTGGCTGATAACTATACACAAATCTCCTTTTTTCACTATAGGATTACGGTATCTAAACTCGCTTGCGAGGTCAACCTCGCACGGGATTTCTGCATCTCTCTCAATGATATACTTTGCCGCAACGCCGACATGCCATGCGCTTCCGCAGGCAACGATATGAATTTTGCCGATTTTTTTGATATCCTCATCACTCAGACTCAGTTCAGGCAAATCGACTACTGAATTTTTTATGTGCGGCGATAATGTATCACGTACAGCTTTTGGCTGCTCATCAATCTCCTTTTTCATAAAGTGACGGTAGCCACCCTTTTCCGCTGACTGGGCATCCCAATCAACATGAAAAAGACTCTTCTTTACAAGATTACGGTTTGAATCATAAAACCTAACACGGTCCTTCTTGAGTATAGCTATCTCTCCGTCTTCGAGCAACCAGCAGTCTCTTGTGTAGTTTAGCATCGCAGGTATATCGGAAGCGAGAAAGTTTTCACCCTTGCCCTTTCCGACTATCAGCGGACTGTCCTTTTTAGCGGCTATAATCTCATTCGGTCTGTCCGCAACCAAAACAGCCACAGCATAAGACCCACGCACATTACCCATAACCGCCGCCATAGTTTCAACCGGGTCGCCGTTATAATACAAGTCAAAAAGATGAGCAAGCACCTCGGTGTCTGTCTGCGACACAAAAACACAGCCCTTTTCCATAAGATTATTCTTTAGTTCAATGTAATTTTCAATAATGCCGTTGTGAACGATAGTAACTCGTCCCCCACCGCCTATATGAGGATGTGCATTTTCATCCGTGGGCGCTCCGTGGGTAGCCCACCTTGTGTGTCCGATTCCCACATGACCCTCAAGTTTGCCGAAAGCTGCAAGCTTTTCTTCAAGCTGCGCTATCCGTCCTTTAGTCTTTATCACATCTATATGCTCGCCGTTGCTCACAGCAATACCTGCAGAGTCATATCCTCTGTATTCAAGTTTTCTCAATCCGTCAACCAAAATAGGAGAAGCGCTGTTTGCTCCAATATAACCAACAATTCCACACATATTCTGTTTTCCTTTTCATATGAATTTGCAAACCAACTACACATACTGCCAACACCGATAGTATGGCCCTTATATTATATGCAGATTTTCGGCAGATGTTACCTAAGTTTTGTTTTTTAAACAAAAAACCGACTCTCAAATGAGAGTCGGTTTTAGTATATGCGTTTTTTCTTTTTTAGAGCAGCAAGAATTAAAGCTTTATAATCTTATTCTTCTTGTTAAGTATATATGCAATGAGAGTTAAGATAAGTGCCATTATCACGCAGTAGCAGACACCGAACACGTCAGATGCCTCTGCCATTGTACCGCTTCCAATGATTTCACGCATTCCGCCGACAAAGGCAAACTCCAACAAATACATGAGTATCGGATTTTTACCCCACCATGAAAGCGGGTCAAACTTACCTTTGTAGAAATTAAAGAAATCAAAGATTATGAATGCTACACTGCTGATAAACAGAGCTACAAGTACAAAGCTCGGGCTGACGCTTCCGAAATTCAAATCGGAAACCATCGAGACTGCAAACGCCGCAACTCCGAGAATCGGAAGTGCTATGAGATAGCGTGAACGCTTTGCTCTGTCTGCAAAATACAAATCAGCCATTACCGTACCGAGGATAACCATCGAGCCCCATGCGAATGAGCCGAGGAATCCGCCCTGAGCAATCTTATCAAGAACTTCAACGTTATTTCCTATTTCATGGAAGATTCCGTATGCGCCGAGCATCACAACCGCTGCAATAGCTCTTATATAGGTCTTGAAGTTGATGAACGCAAGGGTTATAAGTCCTGCAGCGCCAATCGCCTGAAGAACAAGCCAATAGCCCCAAGTATCAACCTCTGTGCCATAACGCACTATCATTACGAAATCTCTTACCGCAGTAATTACGCAAAGTGCGGCACTTGCAAATACAATTACAAACAATATCTTTTTGAAAACTTTTTGAGCTTTCTTTAACGGTTTGATATTACAAATAAGAGCTATCAAACCGAATCCGAGTACTGCAAATGTCAGTACTACGAATATGTAATCTACCATGTGATTAAAATTAAAGCTTGTATCGCCTAAGAATGTGTTTACTCCGCACAGGATTCCTCCGATTCCGATAAGCGCAGAGTAGCGAGAGAGAAAGTGACAAACCGTCTTCTTGGTTCCGTACTTAGCTTTTCTGCTCTCATAAGATGATTTGATAGTCAGCGCAATAGCGAACATAAACATAGGCGCTATAACATCCGCCAACATCATGCCGGGTAAAATCTCTATACCCTTCTCATGGTCGTGCTCCGCTATTCTTGACAAAAGTTCAAGTCCTTTAAAGTCCTTAAGCATCTGGAAGAATATCATGCTGAAGATGACCGCACCTCTGAATCTGTCAATACTCATGATGCGCTCACGCTGCGGCTTTAATGCATTTTCAGGAGCCTTTACCGCTGTTGCTGTTTTCTCTGACATTTTTCTGACCTCCTTCTTGTTTTCTGCCATCTCCTTTAAATGACAGTTATTTATTTTTTTCAACCGGAACAGGGTCGCAAAGCTTCATGAAATCGACCTTTCCGATTTGAGTCCTGGGAAGTGAGTCAAGAATAACTATCTTTGACGGGCGTGAGAAACGAGGCAGATTGTCTCGACAATATGCATCTATCTCAGCTATTTTCTCTTTCTGGTTCTCCGGCTCAGAATCAAGAGATACATAGAGCTTAACTATAGGCTTGCCGTCCAAGTAACCCTGAACAGCACAGGCCTCGTTTATTCCGAGTGTGCCTATCAGTGCATCCTCAATGTCCGTGGGATAAACGTTATAGCCTGATATAACGATAAGGCGCTTTTTACGGCCTGTGAAGAAGAAAAATCCTTCTTCATCAACGTATCCGAGGTCTCCTGTGAGCACCCAGCGCTCGCCGTTTTCATCGACATATATACCGCTTGTCTCCTCGTTATAATAGCCCTCCATGAGCGTTGAACCCGCAACAACTATCTCGCCTATGGTGTTTGCAGGCAGCGGCTTTTTATCATCATCCCAAATTTCCATTTTCATCTCATGCAGAGGCTTACCGATGGAGTTCTTCTTCCATGCAGCATAAGTATTAACGCAACATACAGAGCTTACCTCTGTAAGGCCGTAGCCTCTGAACAGACGTCCTCTGCCACCCCACTTTTCAATAGCGGAGTTAAACATTCCTACAAACTGCTCATTTACAACATCGCCGCCGCTGAATACAAGTTCAAGATTTCTCAGGTGTTCACCCTCGAAGTTCTTTTCCTCATACATCTTCTTATACATATTGGGAACACCCAATATAAAAGATACGGGATATTTCTTCATCAGATTGTTTACGCTGCTCGCCTTAAATCTCGGAACAGGGATACAGCAAAAGCCTTCACACATACTAAAGAGCATGGAAACTCCCAAACCGAACGCATGGAACATAGGCAACGCTATTATAGAACATTCTTTACCCGGTGTATTGTGATGCTCTATCTGACCGACTTTATATACAAGCTCGTTGAGAGCCTTTGAGCTGAGTTTTATTGTCTTACTCTTTCCCGTTGTTCCGCCACCATGAAGATAGACTGCCACATCGTCACCGTTGCCGCTGATACCCTCTGACGGATTGCAGCGATGCAGAACCGCATAGTAATCCAACGCATTCTTAAGTCCGTTTGAAGCTTTCGCTGAAAAGCCCTCAAAAATCTTAAACGCCGGACGCTTTGCACTACTGACATAGTCAGAGTTGGAGCATATGATGCAAGGCACGTTATGAAAATTGAGCATATCAACATACTGCTTTGCAAGCAAGTCCATGAGCATTACGCCCTTTGAGCCTACATCATCCATTGTTTCCTTAAGAACATCGGGAGGTGTAAGAGGATGGACTATATTTGCTATAACACCGATTTTATTCAGCGCATAAAACGCAACAAAGCTCTGCAAACACGTCGGCAGAAAAATGGTATAAACATCTCCCCTGCGAAGACCTGCGCTTTTAAAATATGCAGCAAGACGGTCAATATCGCCGAGGAGTTGAGAACGGAGTATCTTATGACCGAAATGAATAGCGATATTGTAATCGCCGAAACGGTCAGTACTCAATTTAAAATATTCATAGCAATTGTAATTTTTGGTTTCAAGCATCTGCACACACTCTTTCCTTAACTAAATCTTTTTTGTTCTTCACTATCCTTTATTATTCTTATTTTTATTCTAACTTTTTTATCACATTATGTCAATGCGACAAAAGCAAAAAGCACAAAAGGTAAACTTTTTCATAAAAAAGTCAAGGTTTCTAAACGCAGAACGTTTAAAAACCCTGAAATATTATTTTTTTATCTTTTTGACGAAATCTTCAAGCCGCTCAAGCGCAGAGGATATATGCTTTACCGAGTACGCATAGGAAATTCGTGCAAAGCCCTCTCCGCAATCGCCGAACGCTGTTCCGGGAACTATCGCAAGTGAGTTTTCATATAGCAATCTGTTACAAAACTCCTCACTCGTCATTTTATCGGAACAGGCAATCTGAGGAAACACATAGAACGCTCCCTTAGGCTCAAAACACGGCATACCTATCGTTTCAAGACCCTCAAGCAACATTATTCTGCGGCGGTTATACTGAGCACGCATATACTCTATATCCTCATCGGCATTATTGAAAGCCTCAAGTGCCGCAAACTGACTTGCAGTCGGAGCGCACATAATAGCATACTGGTGAATTTTCAGCATCTGCTTTGTTATCTCTTTGGGAGCCGCAATATATCCTAATCGCCAGCCCGTCATTGCATATGCCTTAGACACGCCGCTGACAAGTATTGTACGCTCACGCATCCCCTCAAGAGATGCTATGGACACATGGCGTTTACCATATGTAAGCTCTGCATAAATCTCATCCGATATAACAACTATATCGGTATCTTTAAGCACTTCGGCTATCGCCTTTAAATCCTCTGCATCCATAACAGCACCGGTAGGATTATTTGGGAACGGCAAAATAAGTGCCTTCGTCTTTGGCGTTATCGCTGCCTTTAACTCCTCAGCCGTCAATTTAAAAGCGTTCTCGTTTTTCGTATTTATTATCACCGGAACAGCACCCAAAAGCTGAGTCATCGGCTCATAACACACATACGACGGCATAGGGATTATAACCTCATCGCCCGGGTCAATTATCGCACGCATAGCCAAGTCTATTGCCTCACTGCCGCCGACTGTCACTATAATCTCATTGTCCCCATCATAAAAAAGCGAAAATCTGCGACCCAGATATCCCGCTATCGCTTCCCTAAGTGCAGGCATGCCGCCGTTAGCGGTGTAATACGTTTTTCCGTCCTCTATGCTTCGTATAGCCTTCTCTCGGATATGCCAAGGCGTTACAAAATCAGGCTGCCCGACAGTCAGGGATATGACGTCATCCATACCGTCGAGTAAGTCGAAAAACTTTCTTATTCCCGATGGCTTTATCCCAACCGTTCGCTGCGACAGCACATTCTCATAGTTTATCATCAGTTACAATTGCCCCTCTCATCTTCTTTCGGGGCTTTATACACGATACCGTCCGACTTATACTTTCTTAAAACAAAGTGAGTTGATGTGGATGTGACGGAATCCATTACCGCCAGCTTCTCAGCAACAAACAATGCAACCTCACGCATTGTTTTGCCCTCAAGCATAACAGCTATATCAAAACCGCCCGACATCAAAAACACATCTTTAACCTCAGGATAATTACTTATTCTGCCCGCAAGCTCGTCGAAACCGTAATCACGCTGAGGTACGACTTTAAGCTCTATAAGAGCATCAACATACTCTCTGCCGGCTTTGTCCCAATCTATAACAGTCTTATATCCGAGGATTATTCCGCTACGCTCATATTTATCTATAAGAGTGCGGATATCCCCCTCCTCTTTTTCACACATAGCAGCAAGCTCTTTTTCAGTAAGTCTGCTGTCTTTCTCAAGAAACTCAAGCAAGTTCATAGTCTTTCTCCTAACCATCTATGACAAAAAATATTTTGGTTTTTTTATTTTACACCAAAAAATAAACTTTTTCAAGCTTAAACTCCTAAGTTTTGCAAAAAATCTTTTGGTTTTATCTTCCTTTGAGCATAATACACTAAATTTATGATTTTTTTGTCAAGCCATTGACAAAAGCTTGCATTTCTCTTTTGGATTTCACAGAGCTTAGCTGTGCCACAACAGCTTTTTTCTGCTCCTCACTCATCGCCTCGAAAGCTTTCATTGCCGGCTCATTCTGCGCAAGAGCCATTCCAAAACCAAGCGGTAATTCCATATCGCTTACCTCCTTATATATTAGACTATATTAAGTATTATAACCTTTTGTTTTATAAAAATAAAAACGGACTTCCTTTTAAAGAAGTCCGTTTTTTGTTATTCTGCTTCAAACCATCTGTCGCCGGGACAATAATCGTTTTCGATATTGTTCTCATCCATGAACGGCTTTGAGCTCATTACAAAGCGCAAGGTATTCATGGCACTACGTAAAATTTCTGCACGTGTTATACCGCCTTCCTTGCCGAGAGACTCAAGCAAAGACTTATCATATCTGCGGCTTCGTGAGCCTGCTCCTGCACCGGGCATAAGCACGTCAACCTGTGCACGGACACGGTAAGCATTGTTTCTTAACATCGGGAAATCCGGGTCCTTTGAGGCACGCATCCACCAGTCTGTCATGACGCATCCGTCAAATCCCCACTCCTCACGAAGAATCTGTGTGCATATACCGTAATGATAATGTCCCCATGCTCCGTTGATTTTATTGTAGGAAGTCATTATGTTCTTAGGCTTAGATTCTTTTACGCATATCTCAAAACCCTTGAGATATATCTCACGTAGGGCACGCTGTGAAAGACGTGAGTCGTTCCTCGTTCTGTTGGTTTCCTGGCTGTTGCAGGCAAAGTGCTTCGGACAGGCCGATACGCCATTCATCTGAACGCCTCTGACTACCGCTGCTCCCATTGCACCTGTAAGCAACGGGTCCTCAGAAAAATATTCAAAGTTTCTTCCGCAAAGCGGGTCTCTGTGTATATTCATTCCGGGAGCCAGCAGAACATCCGAACCCTTAACCGCCATCTCCGCTCCGACCCACTTATAAAGCTCCTCCACAAGAGCCGTATTCCATGTGCAAGCAAGAAGTGTGCCAATCGGTACAAGAGAAGCAAAGCAGTTAAGTCTTATACCGGAAGGTCCGTCTGTTGCGGTAACGGCCGGAACGCCCTTTTCCTGAAGTGACGGCAAAACTCCGCCGTATACGGATGCATTTCCTGCAGTTCCCAAAGGACTGTTCATTGTATAGTCGCCACGGCAAAGTGCTTCAAGCTCTAAATCTTCCAACTGTGCAGCAAAGCTTGAAAGAGTAGCCTTATCGGCCGCTACATCGGAAAGTTTTATGCCCTTATCACCCGTATAATCGGGTGCCTGTGTAAAGGTTTTCTCAAGCACTTCCCTGCGTGAAGTCTGAGCCAGCGGTACAGACTCATAAGCAATATCGTACTCTCCGCTGCTCTTTTCAGCGGGTATAATACGCTCAAACGAATATTTTGCGGCACAGTCCATAGGCTCATTCAAGCTGCTGACAGCCTTTGTTTCAGCCTGATTATACACACCGCACTCGACGCATGAACGAACATCGGCACCGACATATATACGATAATCTCCCGCCTCAAGCACATAGGAATTTTTAAATCCGCTCTTGCCCGAGTCATCGAATGATGCCATTTTATCAACATTAAAGCTGATATTGATTTTTTGCTCCTCACCCGGAGCAAGAGAACGTGTTTTACAAAACGCCACAAGTGATTTTGCCGCTTTGCCGAGCTTGCCCTGAGGCGCTGCACAATAAACCTGAACAACCTCTTTGCCCGACATCTCACCAATATTCTTAACAGTCAGCGAAACTGAAACCTTATCGTTTTCACAGTTCACAGCCGCATTTTGAAGTTCAAAGCTCGTATAACTCAAGCCAAAACCGAACGGGAACATCACGGCATCTTTCTTAAAGGTCTCAAAATATCTGTAACCTACAAAGATGTCCTCAACGTAGTTATTAAACTTCCATTTTCCGAAGTTGCCGCTTGCGGGGTAATCTTCATACTTGCGTGCTATACTGTCCGAAAGTTTTCCGCTTGGCGAAACCTTACCGCTGAGCACATCTGCAATGGCGTTACCGCTCTCCATACCGCCCTGCCACACATACATTACAGCCTGAATCTTATCCCCATAGCGCTCAAGCCATGACATATCAATTATATTGCCGCAATTTAACAGCACCGCAACCTTTTTAAATTCAGATGTTACCTTATCGAGCATATTCAGCTCGGCATCTGTCAAGTAATAGCTGCCTTTTTTAAGAACATTCTCCCTGTCCTCACCCGCAGAACGACCTATAATCACAACCGCTGCGTCGCTGTTCTTTGATGCTGCCGCAACAACATCAGCATTAAGAGGCATCTCATCGTGATATCGTGGCCAAAAGCCCCAGAAGCCATGGTCTGCAGGATACTTCTCAACCCAATCAGAATATACCTTAGCCAGCTCCTCGTTGATTTTCATGCCAGATGCACGCATACCGTCAATAAGATTTACAATATACGGTTCGTTTACCTCTCCGCCTGAGCCGTAGCCTACAGCAAAATAGTCTATCTGTATTCTGCCGAAAACACTGACACACTCATCAGCTTTAAAAGGCAGAACACCACCATCATTTTTAAGAAGTACTGCGCCTTCCGCAGCGGCACTGCGCACTGCATCCTTTATTCCCTGTGATACTTCTCGGTCACCTAATGCGTTTCCGCTTTCGTCCTGTGCCATGGTACCAACTACCATATTCACAACTTTGGTCACCAGTTTGCCGACTGTTTTACTGACCATCTTGCTAATTGTACTCATCTCAAGACACCTCTGTTTTTATTATTCATCAAGGCAAATTTTAAGCTTTCTGCCCTTTTATAAACTAAACTCTTTTTAACGCACGCACTGCCCTTTTATCACCATCGCTCACCCGACGTGACTCTATTATTTTACGAATCGCTTTATTATGTGTATCATCGTCAAGCTTGTTGTCTTTCAAATAGCTCCATGTTTCCTGCGGTGCATGGACAAAGAAAACAGATACAGCCCACGCAACTGCCATTTTAACATAATAGTCCTCGCTTTCTATACCGTCAAAAATATCAAAAGCACGTTGCGCATACTCGGAATCAGAAAAGTGTGCAAGAATCATGACCACCGCAAAGCGCACATCATATGGCTCTTCTGACGAGAAGTACGGCTGAATAAACTCCCAGACCTCTGCCCTGTTTTTCTTAACAAATTTTAACCCCATCGTAAAACTGTCACACACAGACCAACAGTCTATCAGCGGCACAAAGGATTTCACAAGGTCAAGTCGCTCACAAAGCGGTACCTTAACCATGCCGATGACAAAGCCTCGAAGCAGCTTCTCCTCAAGCGTTTCACCCGTGTCGCAACTCAAGAACTCTCTCCAGTCACTTTTTGATATTTCTGCCGCCAGCTTTTTTATCTGCGGCAACCGCACACCCATCACACGCTGCTTTTCAATATTGGGTATAAGCGCAGATGAGAAATCCCTGTACTTTATATCAGCCAAAGCTTCAAGTTCAGCTTTATAATCACGGCTCATAAAAATCTCCCGAAAACAACAATATATCTTTATCATCCTACTTGTTTTACTTTTCAATTATAAATCAAAGAACAGCAAAAAGCAATGCATATTAAAAGAGCCAACCCAACAGGTTGGCTCTTTTCTTTACTTAGTAACTGCTTCTTTTTCGACCGGCTTGCTTTCTGCCGCATCGTCAAACATTTCGTTGACATCGTTCTTACCCTTGTGATGATAAGGCCAGATTTTAATAAACACATAGAACACAGCAGCACCTATAGTATTGAACACCATATCTGTCATTGTATCCATAAGTGCAAATCTGGATGGGTCACGTACAGGGAAGAAGGTCTTTGTATCATTTGCCGCCTCGGCAAGCGCATATGACCAGTGCTGAGAGTCGCCGCCTGCTATCTGGTCGAATGTAAACTCGAACAGCTCCCATGCTGTTGAAGCAAGGAACGAAAAGCCTAATGCCCACCACAGAATTATCGGAACGGAGCACTTTATCTTATCTCTCTTCTGCATAGCAGTAACAATCTCATAACCAAAGAACACAGCACCTGCTCCGCCTGTGAAATGCAAAATCGTATCCCAAAGCGAAATACTATAATAGAAATTCATAAATGCGCCGCCGAAAGATGCAAGGAACACTCCAAGTGTCAGAATCGTCTGACAATATGCAGGTATGTGTCTTAAGCAGCTCTTTTCAGGGAAAAGCTGGAGAATTTCCCACACAAACATAGCCGCAAAGTTTGCAAAAAGCTGAAGAAACATCTGAACTCTCGGAAGGTCTGACGGCGGGTCTCTGAAGAGAAGACTTATCATTGCTCCTATCATCACAAGTCTGAAAGCCCACCAAATCGCAAGCTCCCACTTTTTTGTTCCGGCAAAAAGCCTGTTAATATAATTTTTCAAATCATAACCCCTTTTCTTAATCCTGTTTTTCCTCGTCCCATTATAACATTAAAAAAAGCCTTATATTTTCAATAACGAATATAAATCTTTTTTCGTATTATATGACAAATAACAACTATATTTTTAAGATAATATGCACAAAATTACTTATAGGAAAAATCAACCGCCCAGAGACGACAAAAGTCGTGAAAATATATCAGAAAACTTGAGTTTTCTTACAGCTTTGGGCGCTGTGAGATTGTACTCACCCAGGGTCTCACCCTCAAGCGAGAGTATAACTTTTCCAAGCACCTGCCCACGCTCTACAGGTGCTTCAACATCAACACACAATTCGATATCCGTTTTTATCTTCTGCTCCTCGCCCTTCTTCACCAAAACCGACGACGACTGCGGTATCACAGGTGTAATGACATCCTCCAACCCGTTGATAACCTTAACATCCGTTATAAGCGATTTATCTATCTGCGGAGTAACGGTGGTGTAATTCGCAAATCCCCAATTCAACATCGCCTTTGCACCGTTGAATCGGTCATCACTGTTGTCGCTTCCCATGACCACGGCAACAAGGTGTGTACCGTCACGCTGTGCGCTTGCCGACACACAACAGCCCGCCTTGCTCGTCGTACCGGTTTTTAACCCAGTTGTACCCTCATAGAACCGCACAAGCTTATTCGTATTGACAAGCTCCGTTGCACCGCCACGCAGTGAATCCATCCAAATTGTCGTATAGTTGGTAATACGCTCATGCTTTAAAAGCTCACGTGACATTATCGCCACATCCATAGCTGTAGTCAAATGAGTATCGGTGTCGTCATCAAGACCCGTGCAGTTGTCAAAATGAGTGTTTTTCATGCCGAGTTGCTTAGCACGCTCATTTATCATAGCTGTAAAAGCCTCGTCGCTGCCCGCAAGATATTCGCCCAAAGCGGTACAGGCGTCATTTGCGCTGTAAACCGCAGTCGCTTTGAGCAGGTCATCAACCGACATCTGTTCGCCCTCTTTAAGCCATATCTGTGAGCCGCCCTTTGATGCGGCTGTAGCTGATGCTGTCACCATATCTGTAAGCGCTATCTTACCGCTGTCTATCGCCTCGGTGACAAGCAGTAGCGTCATGATTTTCGTAACTGACGCAGGAAAAAGCTGTTTATCAGGATTCATTGACATCAGTACCTTTCCCGTCGAAACATCCATAAGCACTGCCGCTTTTGCTTTGACTTCAACGGGCATAACGCTTGCCGCCGCCTCGAGTACGCTGTCGGCAATATAGATGTCATTTTCATCCGCTGTTTGGGCAAATCCCAACACAGTCGTACACATAAAAATTACTAACGCTGCCAAAAACGCCGACACTCTTTTTACTCTTCTTTCCATAGGAGCTCCCCCATATCACAAAATATAACGATTCTAAAACGTCTTTTACTACGTTCATCAAAAATATATGCCGACAAAGTGTCCGATAAAACCGTCACGCTTGCATATAAACTCAAAATACTGTATAATTTTCAAAATTATATTTTTACGGTGAAGTTATGAAAGCTGCTTTTTATACCCTTGGCTGCAAGGTTAATCAATATGAATCGCAATCAATGGAGCAAGAGCTCTCAAAAAAAGGTTTTGAAATAGTAGACTGTGATGAAAAAGCCGACGTTTATGTTGTGAATTCCTGTACGGTAACTGCCGAAAGCGACAGAAAAACACGTCAGAGCGTGTGCCGGCTGCGAAAACTGCATCCCGATGCGGTTATAGTACTCACGGGCTGTATGCCACAAGCGTTTCCACAAGACGCACAGTTGCTCACACAAGCGGACATAGTAACAGGAAACCGCAGCAACGGACAAATCCCTGAACTTATAGACCGTTTTTTTGCACAACGCCAAAGAATAGTTCACATCGAGCCACACGAGAAAGATGAAAAGTTTTCAGGACCGATAGTCTCCGATTTCAGAGAGAGAACAAGGGCAACCGTTAAAATTGAGGATGGATGCAACCGATTCTGCTCATATTGCATAATCCCCTATGCCAGAGGCAGAGTACGTTCAAAGCCGCTCGAAAAGATAGCAGAAGAGATAGCAGCTCTCGAAAAGAACGGTTTTTGTGAGATTGTACTTGTCGGCATAAATCTCTCAGCCTACGGCACCGACTGCGGCAAAACTATTTGCGATGCAGTTGAGCTTGCCGCATCATTTCCAAAAATCAGCCGTGTGCGTTTAGGCTCTCTTGAGCCCGACCACATGACACAGGAAATAACTGACAGACTTGCAAAGTGTAAAAAGCTCTGTCCCCAGTTTCACATTTCACTTCAAAGCGGCTGTGATAACACGCTAAAACGCATGAACCGTCACTATACATCCGCTGAATATGAGGAACTCTGCTCACGTCTGCGAAAAAGCTTTGCAGACACCACTCTGACAACAGATGTCATGGTCGGATTCGCAGGAGAAACATACGACGATTTTATCGAATCAATGGATTTCGTTAAAAAAATCGGCTTTGAAAAAGTCCATGTTTTTCCCTACTCTCAGCGCACAGGAACAAGAGCCGCAGAATTTCCTAACCAAATCCCGAAAGCCGAAAAAGAAAATCGCAGCCGCATGATGATAGCAGCCGCAAAAGAGATAAGGGATAACTTCCTTGAAGAACAAATCGGGAAGACTGTAAGCGTACTTTTTGAAGAACGTCTCAGAGACGGTACCGTTCAAGGCTATACTGCAAACTATACGCCTGTCAGAATCAGCTGTACCGAGATGCCGCATGGCATCTCCGATGTAAAAATCATCAGTCGTGGTGATGATTGGTGTATAGGAGAGCTTTGCTGAAAAGACATAAATCAAGCCGCATCTTCGGATGCGGCTTTTTTATACACAAATATTATCCTTTATCTTCTCAAACGTTTTTTCTCCGATACCTTTGACCGATGTTATTTCCTGTATCGTTGTAAATCTACCGTGTTCCTCACGGTAATCGACAATTGCCTGTGCTTTGGTCTCGCCTATTCCGTCGATAGTCATAAGCTGTAAAAGCGAAGCGGTGTTGATATTCACTTTGCCTGTCGGCGTATCTGATATCGTGTCAGGCGTTTTATCGTTTGACAGAGACGAACTGCTTTCGCTGTTTTTAATATCGTCTGCCTTTGTCAGCTGTTCATCCGTTCTTTGATATACTTCTCTGCCTTGCAGCTCTACCGCTTTCAGCGATATCGGCTCAAACACGGTATAAAGACACACGGCAGCCATAACCAAAAGAGCGAGTGCTATAAGCAGAAGCTCATTTTTAGACCTGCTCACAGCACTCACTCCATTCCTTTAAAAATTATTGTTGTTCCATCCCCAATGGTCAGCTTCTTCATACTTCACATATACATTTGACGGGCTTATATCCAAAACATCCGAAAGCGCCTTGCATACAGCAGGGGTCAGCTCATCATAGACAGCATCCGATGTTCCGCCAAACAGCTTTAACTCGACATATGCCATCGGCTCATCGTTTTTACCCGCAAACCACAGACGGGCATTATCCTCAAACGAGAGCATGAGCCAACGCTCAGTTTTACCAGGAACAAGTGTTATTATCTCTCCATACTTCTTGGAAAGCTCGCTCTCCGCCTCTTTTGAAATGGGGACATTTACTTTTGTGCTGATATAAGGCATATATACTCTCCTTTTAAATTAGTTTATTCTCAAGAAATCTCCTGCAGGAATTGTTATACCGCTGACAACAACATTCTCTTGGCTGTAGTTTACATAGACCATTGCACCTGTATCATATTCGGTGCAGAAAACGCCGTCCTTTATTTCTTCATGAGATGTCATCCTTGAGGAACGAACATCAGCAAGAGCATCATTGGCACGGGTATAGAAATCAGCCGCAGATGTTATCCAATTTTCATAATAAAGGTTATCTGTCTCACCGTCCTTAGCGGTTTGCTCATAGCTCCACTCATAAGACGGACACGCACCGTACTCTACACAGCGCAACATCGCAGTTTCGCTATCTTTACTAAGATTTATGGGCTGGCTTGAATATTCAACTATTCCGTGAAGCACAAGCTGAACAAACGGTACGCTCTCATAGGCTTCACTTATCGGTGCGTTCGCACCTGTCGGAATATGAGAAATAAACTCGACATCCTTTATCATAAAGAAGTTTCCGGTATCCGTCATCAGGTTACGTCCTGCTGTAAGAGGAGTAATCTCGTTGGAGATGATATCTGCAACTTCCTGCCTGTTCTTTTTCGATGAAAAGTCCGAATACAGAACACTTCCTGCATCGTTTATGCACAAGCCCGTGAAATCACCAAACCTGCCGTTTCCCAGCACGTCTATTATTACACGGTTGATTTTCTTTGTAGCTGTCAACTGCCTTTTAAAACTGCTTTTACCTATATAGGGCGAAATCTCACTGTCGTAGGAATAGAGCGCCGTGTCACCAAAAATGTTCTCTGCAGCACTGCCGCCAAAAAGACTCTTTGCGGATGAGAGAATATTTATGTCAAGATACACACCCATATTCTGAGCGGTCATGTAGCTCAACAGTTCTTCCAAATCCCCTTTAGAGCCGAGTCTGTGCAAGAGAGATGCCGAGGTAACATCAGACTGATTATAGCCGCCTGAAAGCGCACCTTTATATCTCAGGTTTATACCGTTTATTCCCTTTGACTTCATTCGCAGCACCATATCCTGCGCCTGTTCAAAGTCGGTAAAAGTCTTTGAAACATTCGGTGAAAACTTACCAACAGAAAACAGTGCATCATCTGCAACACCGATAACGCTTAAGTCCAGAGGAAGATACTCACTGTTAACGGATACTGTTTTTGTAGAAAGCACATGAGTCCTTATGAACTGCTCACGGGCTGCCGCAGCCATACCGGTATAATTCGCATTTGAGCCGTTGAGAAAACGCACACACAGTTTTATCTCGTCATTATATGAATTTTCAGACACATAAATGCTTTTTTCATCCTTTTCACCGACGATACAGTTCGGTGTGATGTCAAATGATGCTCCAACCTTGAAGAACTTATTGTCGGCTCTCACTCTGTCAGCAGAGATATCTGCAATAGCATCACCGTCGGTTATCAATATAACAAACGCACTTTTTCCTCTTTTCATTCCGTATGCCGGAACTACTGCCGAATATTTATCTTTCTTCCCCTCAGAGGTTGCAACATCTTCGCCGTAAACCTCAAACTCAAGCGGCTGCTCAAACGCCTCATCTTCAGTATCCAACTTTATCAACGCACCGCTGCCGTCGGGCACAAAGATATAATCGCCCTGCTCAGCTTTGGTGTCTGAGCCGAAGTACTCGAGTAATGTCAGATTTAAAAGTTTAGCATCTGACCCGTCAACCAGATTCTTAGTCTTTGCACTTACATACAAACTTCCGTCTTCAAGCGTATAGTTCATAACAAGCTTAAACGCTATATCCGAGTCTGAATATGACTCTTTCTTAGCAGTTTTGCTGTCCGGAGTCAGAATATAGGTAACCTTCACGCTATTCTTACTTATATCCGCTTTTGCCTTGCCGAAAGCTACAGAATGGTCCTGTGTATTAAGTTCATACAGCTTGTTGTCGCTGACTATCTGAGCCTTGGCAACTGCCGCCTCAAAATTCTCCTCAGCAGGAAGAGAAGTCCATAGTCTGTCATAAGACGTGTCCCTCACACATACCGAATACGCAGACTCGTCAAACAGCATCTCTACCAATCCGGAAGATGATATGCTTTTCAAAGTATCTGCCGCAGATGCAGCGTGCAGATAAGCTTCGCTGCCCTCGCCCGAGGACAACTGTGACTTGAGTCTTATTTCACTGACTCCACTTGTGCCGCAGGCACTCAGTGAAAACAGCATGACAAAAGCCAGCATTGCCGCAACTGCAGATAAAATATATTTTGAAAACGGTTTTCTGTTCATATAATGTCTCCTGTATGTTCATGTCAAGACTGTAACTTTTATTTAGTATACCACATTTAAAACATCTGATTAAATCTACTTGCCTACATCAAACCAGAAACGCACACCGCCGTGTTCATTAACAACACCGCAGTCTTTTTCAAGTCTTTTCTGCGTAGCTTTAACAACAGGCAAGCCTAAGCCAAAATGAAGTTCTTCATTTTTGCGCTTTTTATCTGACTTATAAAAGCTGTACCATATCTTATCAAGCTCACTGTCTGCAATCGGTTCGCCTGAATTATATACGCTGATACGATAATCTTTACCCAAGTCCTCACAAGAAAGCTGTACTATCTTTTTACCACCGATATTAGATGCCGCATTTGATAAGAAGTTTTGCAAAACAAGTAAAATCGTCTTTTCGTCGCTGTGAACAATCAAGTCCTGAGGGACAAGATTTCTTACCTTTATATCCTGCTCCTCAAACATCATAGAGAATGCGGCAAGCTGGCCCTCTATCATCTGACTGAGATTGAGCTCCTCCAATATCGGCACGTATGAACCGCTCTCTATCTTTTCAAGATTCAAAAGGTCCATAACTATATGATTCATTTTTTCTGACTCTTCAAGAATTATGTCACAATATTCCTCACTGCCCTGCGGGTCGCTGTTTATACCCATTCGCAGACCCTCGGCATAGCCTCTGATTATAGCAATCGGAGTTTTAAGTTCATGCGAAACATTGGCAATAAAGCTCTTACGTGATTCATCTATCAATGCACTGTGTTCAAGCTCCTCCGTAAGCTTCTCGTTTTTATCCTGAAGCTCATCAAGCGTTTGGCTCAAAGACTCTGATAATATATTGATATTCTTACCAAGATTCTGAACATCCGTCTGGCGGTAGTGTTTGCATTTTTTGCCAAAATCCAAATTCGCCATGGATTCCGCCATTTCCGACATCTCTGCAACAGGATGCGAAAAGTTGCGGCTGAAAAACAAAATCAAAACCGCTGTCGCTATGCCCGATATCAATGCAAACGCTGTCAGCAATATGGCAGCAACCTCAGCGTTTCTCTGCACCTGGAAGCTCGGCAGCCATATTCTCAAAGCATCTCCGTTCTTAAGCTGTACCATATAACGCACATAGGACGTATCGTTCTCACCGTAAGAAAACTTGTCCAAAGTTACGTCCTCTCTGAGCCACTCCATGGTCCTTACAACTTCGCCTGCGGCGTAAACCTGGTCTATGTCGCCCGAAAACTCACCCGAGTACAAAAACTTCGCACTGTTACTGTAAACAACATTTTGAGCCTCATCGAAAACTTCTATAAGATAATAGTTATTGTCGGATATCAAAGCGAGCTGCTTAAAGTATTCATATGAAAACGGGTCTACCTCGTCAAGCTTTAACCGTATACTCTCCATGTTAACTATTTCCGCAAAAGTATATATCCTTTCAATTGCCACAGAATTAGAAAACACTATAGACGCCGCTACTACCACTATAACCAGAAACAACTGTACAGCTACCCGCAAAAACACATTTCTTATTCGAATAGACAGTTTCGGAAGTTTCTTCAAATCAGTTCACCTCAATCTTGTACCCCGCACCGTAAACGGTACGAAGATGATTGCTTCCCCATTCCCCTAATTTAGTACGCAAACGTGCGACATGAGAGTCCACTGTCCTTGAGTCTCCCAAAAAGTCATAGCCCCAGATATCATCAAGAAGCTGCTCACGTGAAAAAACACGCTCCTTGTTAGAGGCAAGCTTATGAAGAATACTGTACTCCTTATGAGTAAGCTCTATACTCTGACCGTTATATGTAACCTCATGCGCCACGATATCTATAACAAGGCCGTCAAGTGATATCTTTTCAATTCCCGACTCACCTGCACTGCGCTTTAATCTCGCCTCTATCCTCTTTACCAGAACACTCGGACTGAACGGCTTTGTAATAAAGTCATCGGCTCCGCACTCAAAACACTCCAGCTCGTCAAACTCCTCGCCACGTGCGGTTAAAAATATTATCGGAATATCAGAAGTCTCCCTGATTTTTCGACAGGTTTCCCACCCATTCATCTCTGGCATCATTATATCAAGCACCGCAAGCGCTATATCCTTGTCACTCTCAAAAGCACGCAGCGCCTGGAGTCCATCCTCCGCCTCCACGGTCTGAAATCCTTTTGCAGACAAAAAATCCTTTATAAGCCTTCTGAGTTTGGCTTCATCATCAGCAATCAATATTTTCTGCACACCAATCACCTCCGCTAAGGTTACGTCCTATTTTAACATAATAAGGCAAATTTAACAAGCACAACAACAAGATTTGACTTTTTCAGCCCTTTAAGAGCATTTTGTTCAATAATACGCTCTTATGTTCAAAGTATTTTTACAAAGTAACACTTGTTTTTCTTAACCTAAATTTGTATAATGTTTAGCAGATTATTAAAACTGGGGTAATATGTCCCCTTACGGTTTGGAGGGAAGGGCGCCGTGTTAGGTAAATTTACAAGGATAAAAATAACTAATCCTGTCGGCTCCCTGAATCGTCAATTCGGATATACCTACAAGCTAAATTACGGAATTCTCGAAGGTCGAAGACAGTTTGACCACCGCTTTTGCGGAGCCTATATTCTCGGCGTAAATCATCCCGTGCGGAATTTCGACGGCAGAGTCATCGCTATTCTTCACCGAAACGGTGAGAAAAAAGGTGTTCTTATTGTCGCACCAAAAAACGCCAGATATATCGAATACCAAATAGCTGATGCTATTGCTTTTGCAGAGTCTGAAGGCTCATACCGCATTGAATGCCTTTATGAACGCTCCTGCGGCGCTGTTGTTTTCAGGCAGATAAACGATGAAACCCGTCTGCTTCTGATAAAAAACAACCGTAGCACTCACTGGGGCTTCCCGAAAGGACACATGGAGCGAGGCGAAACACCTGAGCAGACCGCAAAGCGTGAGGTTCTTGAAGAAACCGGTTTGAACATCGAGATTATTCCGGAGTTTTCTTCAAAATCCGATTATACGATTCAAGGTAAAGTTGAAAAAAGTGTAACCATTTTTCTTGCTAAAACTGAAGATACGAGAACTATCATTCAGAAAGAGGAAATCGATGACTATATTTGGCTAAATTTAGACAGGGCTATGGATGCGCTTAAGTTCGAAAACGATAAAGCTATTTTGAAAAATGCAAAACGCTTTATGGAGAATCACAAAATTTTTGATTGAGGACGGTATAGCTGATGGCTGAGACTTTTGCCCAGAGCATAGTTGAATTTTTTCAAGACAAAATCCCCGCTGAGCTTATTATCTTTCTGATATCCATGCTTCCCATTCTGGAGCTCAGAGGCGGACTCATCGCAGCAGCGCTGCTTAATGTAGATTTCATACCAGCATTTATAATCTGTTATATAGGCAATATCATTCCCGTGCCTTTTATACTCCTTTTTATAAGAAGAATCTTTCAGTTTCTCAGAGATAAAAAGGGCTTTTCAAAAATCATAGAAAACCTTGAGATACGCTCCATGCGTAAAAGTGAAAAAGTTAAGCGCTGGCGCAATTGGGGGCTTCTCGCCTTTGTCGCAATCCCCCTGCCCGGCACAGGCGGTTGGACAGGCGCTTTGATTGCCGCATTGATGGATATAAGAATCAAAAAGTCTTTCCCGATTATTGCACTCGGTGTATTGATTGCCGGAATTATAATGTCAATTGTGACATATCTCGTTCCGTCATTTTTTGGGTTTTAAAAATAAAAATCTGCCACGCAGAAAATTCTGCGTGGCAGATTTTTATACAGAAAATGTATCAAAACATAAATAGTTGATTAACAGAATAAAATCACTTTATTTTACCTTTAATGTTTTTAATAATAAATTTAAAGTCTCTTTTAAACAATATAAAGTTAAACAATATAAACGCCAATAAAACCGGCGGAGTAACCAGAACACCTACTTTTATAAAATCAAAATATGAATTAATCTCAAGCTTAAACAAGTTAAGTACGCAAACAATTCCTACTGCAAAAACAAAATTTATCATATAAAGCAACAAGTTTTGCTTGGCACTTCTTTTCAGTATCACTTTGTTGGCATAGACAATAAAATCTATAGTTCTATATCCCAAAGCCGCTATGGTACCTATTAAAACCCCGTATATTCCCAAAAATACGACACCAACAATAGAAACAATCAAGTTTATTAATGTTTCAATTATTGTTCTTGACAGTGTCTCCTTGAAATGTCCGGCACAATTAACGGTGTGTCGT
Source organism: Clostridia bacterium (assembly GCA_017407995.1). Taxonomy (GTDB): domain Bacteria; phylum Bacillota; class Clostridia; order Oscillospirales; family Acutalibacteraceae; genus CAG-177. The sequence goes on from JAFQVM010000005.1 coordinate 189,739, forward strand.
GTCGGTACTCTAATCAAGTTCAATAACTCAGCACCGACAAACAGCAACGGCAGATATCTATCAATGTATGATATATCCGTAACATCCGCAGTATATAAAGATATAAAGGGAAGTATTAAATAATAAGTTACGGTTAACACAGAGAAAATCAAAACAGAAAACAAAACCTGTATGCTATCTAATAACCTTTTGTATTGCTCTCTGTCAACATTGTATGCTTGTCCCAACGCAAAGGAACAGCTTGTAAAAGGCATAGCCAACAAGCTCGATATATGACCTATAATAAGTTTATAAATTGCATAAACACTTACTACCCTTAAATCACAAAAAATCGTCAGTAAAAGTACGTCTGTATTCGAGAATACAAGTCCTGAAATTTGATGTACCAATGCATCTTTACTTTGATTTAAAGCACCGTAATCAGGAGTAGCATTTAAATCTATCCATTTATACTTTTTCTTAATATATAAATGAATAAAAATTGTTTGTATCATTGAAACAAAGAAGGACAGTATGATTACTAAATAAATTTTAAAACCTAATTGTAATAAAACTATTTTTAACACATTGTTAAGCACAGAAATAATCGTATTTAAATTTGTTATTATGTATGCCCTTCCGTCTACAGTAAGTAATATTTTATATTTTGCCTGGAAGAAAAATGCAATAACATTACTAAAGCCCGAAAAGAAAACTATTATAAATACATGAAGCCAACTTAGTTCTTTAACTTCTACAAAAAGCGGATAAACTGCAGACATCACCAACAAGCCAAAGCAGTACAAGCAGCCTATTTTTTTGTAGTTTTTATTTACAGCCGATAAAATTTGATTTGTAGATTCTTGATTTTGATTTCCTATCGTGTTATACAAGGATTTCGTCGCCACAGATTGAATTCCCGCTTCAAAAACAATGAGGTAACTTATAAACTGCGTAACCGAGTTCAACAACCCATTGACTTCAGAACCGTATCCAACCAATATTATTCTGGGTAGTATTATTCCCAAAGCTATCGTTACTAGCTGAGAAACCAAAGAAAATAATAAGTTATATGTACTTTTTCTCACATTATTCATTTTAGTCTTTTCTCCTCGAGCTTCTTTGCCATAGTAATAATTTAATTTCCCTATATACCTTAATCACCGTCATATACATAACAAAAAGGGTTCTTCCCTTAAGAAGCATATCGACTTTTCTTCTTATTTTTTCACTGAGAAGCTCTTTGATTTCTTCATTATAATAATTGTCAAAGTCTGATTTTATAATTTGATAGTTTTCTTTTGTTAGGTTGCCGGAAATAGCTAATCTTTCAGCCAACTGATAGTCTCCAGATACAATAGTTCTGTGCGCATAAACAACATCTTCCGGATAATATTTACTCATATTATCCAGCATTTTTCTGCCAGCTTCACGAATTGACCAATAAGAAGCTTTAAACTTAGAACGCATCGCAGACTGTGGGTTATATATATAATGATATTTATGTACATCTTGAAAAACCACTTTATCAGCCTTGAAAAACAGTTCCCACATAACGAGCATATCTTCTAAAATTGCTATATTCTTATCCAAGCGGACACCGTCGAACAACTCTCTCTTTATCAATTTGTTCCACAAGTGACCTGCAAATAAAAAACCCTTATGCATTTCAATAATTGCACCATGGGAATCGAATTCTTTTATATCTAAGTCATCTTTCACGACTTCGTCATCTGACCTAATAGGAGAAACAACAGAGATATCAGCTTGCGTTTCCTTTATCAAGCCATACAAACTTTCATACATATCGCTTTCAACCCAGTCATCACTATCACAAAAGCCTATATAATCTCCGGTTGCTAAATCTAAACCTTTATTTCTGGCAGAAGAAACCCCTGCATTTTCTTGGTAAACATATTTAAATCTGCAATCTTTTTGCGCAAACTCTCTACAAATTTTTGAACTGTTATCTTTTGAGCCGTCATCAATCAATATTATTTCAAGATTCTTAAATGTCTGGTTTTGCAGACTGCTCAAGCATTTTGTTAAATAACTCTCCGCATTATATATAGGTACAATAATCGAAATCTTATGTTCCATATTTTACCCCTCCATCACCAAAATAACGTCCACATACAACATTTTTCACAAGCCATGCTTATATTATAAAATATTTACTTGATAACAGCAAGTCCTTTTTAACGGCCGCCTCGACAGTTTTTTTGCTTTTATGATTCTCATGCAAACATACAACTGTTAAAACGACTTTGAGTTTTTTCATGATAAACAACCACAACCAAAAACCACAAGCAAAACAAAAGAAATTATTGGCTGATAGGACAATATCCAAGGATATGATACAGGAGTATCCAAAAAGATTAAAATATAGCCTATACACCACAAGCTTAGCGCTGTAACAATAAAAAATCTCAGCCACTTGAGCTTTTTATTTTTTCGTGTACCAAACAGCCAATAGGTTGACAGCGCAAGAGAATACAACGGCACGAGCAACCAATTGACAGTAAAAAACGAGCCGTTATATCCGACTATTTTTGGAAAGAAAGTTGCAAATGACACAAACAGCGAATACACGCTGAAAACAAGCGTTACAGATGAAGCGGTGGAAAATGTATCTTTTTTCTTCATAGCACTTCTCCTTTCTGCTGTTTACAATGCAGATATATGATTTTCCATCTATCGATATGAAACTTATAAAAATCAAGTAGTTTTTATGAAAGTTCTTCTCAACAACTGATGTCCGCTCTGTTTTAAACACAAAATTGAGTTGAGAATCTTTGCGTATTGTGGTAGAATACAGAAAAGTACAGTTCTTAGGGTGATTTTGTGCAAAAGCTTAAAAGAGTGGCGGCGATACATGACATATCGGGTATCGGTAAATGTTCGCTTACTGCAGCATTGCCGATAATATCGTCTATGGGTATTGAAACCAATGTCATACCGACTGCTGTTCTTTCAACTCAGACGGGTGGTTTTTCCGATTTCACTTATCGTGACCTCACCGATGATATGCAGCCCATTGCAGAGCATTGGAAAAAGCTTAACATAAAATTTGATGCTATATACAGCGGCTTTCTCGGCTCTCTGCAACAAATAAATATAGTTAAAAATTTTATAAAAGATTTCAAGCACGACGGTTGCATTGTACTTGTTGACCCCGCCATGGCAGACGGAGGCTCAATGTACTCCACCTTTGACTTGGGGTTTGCACAGAAGATGACAGAGCTCTGTGCTGTAGCAGACATCATAATACCAAACTTCACAGAGGCCGCTTTCATGCTGGGTGAGGAATACGTACCCGCTCCATATACGAAGGAATATGTTGAGACTATGTTAAAAAAGCTCTCAGCGCTCGGTCCGTCAAAAATTGTTCTCACGGGTGTTGCGTTTGACAACAACGAGGTGGGGTCGGCATCTTATGACAGTCAAACCGGCGAAATCAGCTATGCCCTCGCTCCGCTTGTTGAGGGTTATTATCACGGTACGGGTGATGTCTATGCAAGCACGTTGCTCGGAGCGTATATGAACGGTCATTCGCTGGCAAACGCCGCACGCATAGCTGTAGATTTTACTCGAAACAGCATAGTGCGAACTAAACAAGCCGGAACGGATGTGCGTTTCGGAGTAAACTTTGAACACGGTATCCCCGACTTGCTCAAAGCAGCGGGTATAATATGAAAGGAGATTAACACATGAGTTACGCTGACAAAGTGTTTATCGCAAACTGTAAGGATATCCTTGAAAACGGATTCTGGGACAAGGACTATAACGTTCGTCCTCATTGGGAGGACGGTACACCTGCTCACACCATCAAAAAATTCGGTATTGTCAACCGTTATGACCTTTCAAAGGAATTCCCTGCACTCACCATACGTAAAACCTTTATCAAAAGCGCTGTTGACGAGCTTTTATGGATATGGCAGAAAAAATCTAACAACGTCAACGACTTCAAGGGCGATATATGGGATTCATGGGCCGATGCTGACGGCAGTATCGGCAAGGCATACGGCTATCAGCTCGGTGTAAAACATCACTACAGCGATGGCGATTTCGACCAGGTTGATAGAGTCTTGCATGACCTCAAGAACAACCCCTTGAGCCGCAGAATTCTCACTAACATATATGTTCATGCAGACTTAAACGAGATGAATCTCTACCCCTGTGCATACAGCATGACATTCAATGTTGTAGGCAACAAACTCAACGCAATACTCAACCAGCGCTCGCAGGATATGCTTGCCGCCAACAGTTGGAATGTCTGCCAATATGCAGCCCTCACTCACATGTTTGCTCAGGTGTCGGGCCTTGAGGCAGGTGAATTTGTCCATGTCATAGCTGATGCTCATATCTATGACAGACATGTTCCTATTGTCAAGGAGCTTATCTCACGTGAACCGTATGATGCTCCCGAATTTATAATAGACAAGTCTATTACCGATTTCTATAAGTTTACACCTGACAGCGTCAAATTCGAAAACTACAAATTCCATGAATTTAACTCCAAATTCCCTGTTGCAATCTAAGGAGGCAAAACTATGAAAGCTATCGTCTGTGCAGACAGAAACTGGGGTATCGGCAAGGGTAACGGAATGCTGTTCCACATACCTGCAGACCTCAAATATTTTAAAGAGATGACTATGGGCAGCACAATTGTTATGGGATATGCTACTTTCCTTTCACTCCCCGGTCAGAAAGCTCTGCCCGGCAGACGCAACGTTGTGCTGTGTGATATCGATGGTTGGAGTGCTCCCGATGTAACAGTATGCCATAACTTTGATGAGCTGTTCTCCCTCCTCGGTGAGGACACAAGCAACGTTTTTGTCACAGGCGGTCAGTCCGTATATGAACAGCTTATTGACCGTTGCGACACCGCATATATAACAAGAGTTGACGATGCCGCAGACGATGCTGAAAAGTTCTTTCCTAATCTCGACAAGCGTGAAGGTTGGAAACTCCAAGAACGTTCCGAAAAACAAGAAAGCAACGGATACACTTTCACCTTCGACACATATATTAAAGAGTAAAAAGCAAAAAGCAGATGCAACACAAAAATGCATCTGCTTTTTTATTAAATATCACTTGAATAACTCATATTTATTTGTTATTATTTTCGATGTAATAATCAAATCGAAAGGCAGGCTTTTAAGATGAAATTTCCTATAGGAGTTATCATTGACAGTTTCAGAACAGACACCGTCACAGCCGTAAAAAAAGCTGCGACTGTCGGTGCTCAAGGTATTCAGGTATACGCTACTCGTGGCGAGATGGCTCCTGAAAATCTGACAGGTTCAAAAAGAACTGATTTTAAAAACCTTGTCGCTGACAACGGTCTTGTAATCTCGGCACTCTGTGGCGACCTTGGCGGCGGTTTCGGCAACAAGGATGAAAACCCCGAAAGAATAGAAAAGTCAAAGCGCATAATTGAACTCGCAAAAGAGCTTGGTACAGACGTTGTAACAACCCATATCGGTGTTGTCCCGCAGGACAGCAACCACGAGCGCTATAAAATAATGCAGGAGGCTTGCTTTGAGCTTTCCCGCTTCGCCGACAGTCTCGAAGCTCACTTTGCTATTGAAACAGGTCCTGAAACATCTGCTGTTTTAAAAGCTTTTCTTGACTCACTCGGCTCTACAGGCGTTGCCGTAAACCTTGACCCCGCAAACCTCGTTATGGTTACAGGCGATGACCCCGCAGGTGCTGTTTACAATCTGCGTGACTACATAGTTCACACGCACGCAAAGGACGGTAAACAGCTTTACTACAAAGACCCCGAAATCGTATACGGCATTGTCAAAGATGCGCTCGTAACAGGCCCGTCTTTTGAAGAAGTCCCGCTCGGCGAAGGCAGCGTTGATTGGAATAAATATCTTGCAGCCCTTGATGACATAGGCTATAAAGGCTTCTTGACTATTGAACGTGAAGTCGGCGACAACCCCGAAAAGGATATTATTACAGCCGTAAACTTTCTTAAAGGCCACATGGAATAAGGTGAAAACATGAAAACCTGTGTCAGCAGCTACAGTTTTCAGCCGCTTTTAAACAGCGGCGAGCTCAATCAATTTGACCTCATTTCAAAAGTCAAAGAAATGGGCTTTGATGCTATCGAATTTATTGACCTCTCACCGCACAACGGTATGAATGTAAAAGACTACGCCAAGCTTCTGCGTGACGAAAGCGAGCGTCTCGAACTGCCTATTATCAACTATACAATAGGCGCAGAGTTGCTTAACAAACCGTTGAAAGAAGAAACAGAGCGGCTTTTCGGTCAGGTTGACATAGCTGAGATTCTCGGTGCAAAGGGTATGCGTCACGATGCAACAAGCGGTTTCAAAGCTCCCCAAAACAGGATATGCGGTTTTGAACAGGCTCTGCCAACTCTAATAGAGGGATGTAAAATCGTCACAGAATACGCAAAGGCAAAAGGCATTGCTACTATGGTTGAAAATCACGGCTTCTTCGCTCAGGACAGCGTGCGTGTTGAAAAGCTTGTGACCGGCGTTGCAGATGAGAACTTCGGTCTTCTCATAGACATCGGCAACTTCGCCTGTGCAGATGACCCGTCAGAAAAAGCGGTAGGACGTCTTGCAAACTACGCAAAGCACGTCCATGCCAAGGATTTTCACATAAAAAGCGGAAACGGTTTCAACCCCGGACGTGGTTTCTTCACAAGCCGAGGCGGAAATTATCTCAGAGGAGCCGTCATAGGTCACGGTGATATACCTGTTGTTCAATGTCTTTCAATACTCAAAAAAGCCGGATACAACAGCTATGTAAGTATTGAATTTGAAGGTATTGAAGATAATATAACAGGTGTCGAAATCGGGCTTGAAAACCTCAAGAGGTTTATTGACATAGCTTAAAGAAAAACCTTCGGTAACACCGAAGGTTTTTTTATTACAGAAACTGTCTTATATTTTGAGTACAGATATCCTCTGAATCTATAAGCTCTTTTGCAACATCCTTTGCGCTTTGGTCTGCTGCAGAATATTCATTGAGATATCGTGTAAGGGATTTTACTCCCATATTGCATCCATCTGTTATCAAACTGGCAACCGTCCTGTCGTCATCTTCTACAGACAGCTTGAAATTTGTCTTCATCCAGGACATACTCTTTGCCATTATATTCGGCGACTTCGTCGGCTCATCATGTGCTGACAACATACCGTCTATTCTGGCACTTAGATTTTCATGCTCGTCACGACAGGTACTCAGACTCTCGGCAAGTTTGCTGTCCTTGACGTGCGACATAACATCCTCTATAGAATCTATACCCATTTTGGCGCCGGCACTGCATTCTCTTAATAATTTTACTGTATCTTCATTCATAAAATCATCTCCTCAAAAATATCATTCCCGATATTCTGCAAAATAACAAAAAAATTTGTTATTAACGCTCTTGACCTGATATTTTCAATGTGTTATCCTTGCTTATGACAGTATTTTCATATATCAGAGGTGGTAATATGAGCACTAAAAAAGAAGATATCAAAGCTCTTACAGAAAAACTTGATTTCCCACAGGAAGCCATTGACACACTATGCGCCTGTGCCGATAGACTTGAGGACAATAAAGAGTTTTGCAAGCTCGTTTCAGGATTCGAAAAAAGGCCCAACAAACTTGATGCTTTTCTTAAAGACTTAAAATCTTTTGCCGACAAAAACGGCGAAAATGAATACACACTCAATATGTATTTTCTTCTCAGCGCCTGCGGCAAATTACATAAGCGCTACAAGAGAAAAGGCATATCTGATGAAATCTTTTATAAAACTATTGAGGACCTCAAATGGAAACTGCTCGAATGCCATGAGTGCGAAGAGGTTTGGGGCACTTTTGTGCCTGGCTGGTATCGTGGATTTTTCATAATGAACCGTTTCGGCCTTGGCAGACTTCAGTTTGAAAAATCTCGATTTGGTGAGAAAAGATATGAGAAAAACGGTATAGTTCTACGCAAAGGCAGCCGAGTAATTGGGTTCCACATCCCCTCTTCCGGTCCGCTCACCAAAGAGAGCAGAATCGATGCATATAAGCGTGCATACAAATTCTACGGCGGCAAAAACGGCAAGCCCATGGCGTTTGTCTGCGGTTCATGGTTGCTCTATCCCCCACACCGTGAATTTCTCCCGGAAGGATGCAATATTCTCGACTTTATGGACGACTTTGACATAATAAAATATGAGGATAAGAAAGATTTTCATGACGGTTGGCGTGTGTTCGGAAAACACAGTGATGCTCCGCTCGACCAGCTCCCCGAAAACACCTCTCTTCAGCGAGCTTTTGCAAAGCGTCTGAGAGAGGGCAAACCAACAGGAAGCGGCTATGGTGTGTTCTTCTTTGACGGTGAAAAAATACTCTAAAAACAAAGCGTAAAATTTTCAAAAAAAGATTGACATTTACGCTCATGTTTGATATCATACTTGTTGTTCGTGCAGCAATGCACAGCAAAAATCGGGCCATTAGCTCAGTTGGTTAGAGCAACCGGCTCATAACCGGTTGGTCCGGGGTTCGAGTCCCTGATGGCCCACCAAAGCGGAGCACCGTTATACGGTGCTCCGTACATAAAGGGGTATAGCTCAGTTGGTAGAGCAGCGGTCTCCAAAACCGCGTGCCGAGGGTTCAAGTCCTTCTGCCCCTGCCATTAAAAAAGCCTTGAAATCCTTGATATATAAGGGTTTCAGGGTTTTCTTATTTTTTCACGAAGTACAAAAAACAACATAAAATAACATATTGAAACAAAAAAATGTCAGTCAAATGTCAGTCAGAACATTTGTTTACCACACATTTTCAGCATTCATTTAACTGTATAAAAATTCAAAAAGCGGGCGAGGAGTAATTCCCCGCCCGTTGTCTTTTATCCTATTAACTTTGCTATCTGCAC
>JAFQVM010000006.1 GCA_017407995.1 Clostridia bacterium
GCTTCCGGTGAGAACGTAAACATCATGGTATTCGATACCGAGGTTTACTCCAATACAGGCGGTCAGGCTTCTAAGGCTTCTCAGATCGGTCAGGTTGCTCAGTTCGCAGCAGCTGGTAAGGCAATTGCTAAGAAGAGCCTTGCAGAAATAGCTATGAGCTACGGCTATGTTTATGTTGCACAGATCGCTATGGGCGCTAACATGAACCAGACTATCAAGGCTATCGAAGAGGCTGAGGCTTATCCGGGCCCGTCAATCATCATCGCTTATGCTCCTTGTGAGATGCACTCAATCAAGGGCGGCATGATTAACTGCCAGAAAGAGATGAAGAAGGCTGTTGAGTGCGGTTACTGGAATATGTTCCGTTACAATCCTGCTCTTAAGGCAGAGGGCAAGAACCCCTTCACAATCGACAGCAAGCCTGCAACAGGCAGCTATCGTGAGTTCCTGCTCAACGAGGCTCGTTACTCTGCTCTTACCCGTTCGTTCCCCGAGCGTGCTAATGAGCTGTTTGATGAGGCTGAGAAGAAGTCTGTTGAGAGATATGAGCACCTGCTCAGACTCAAGGACCTCTACGCTCCTAAGGCTGACTAATAACAGTCTGAAACTTAAAATGACCGCCGCAGGCAACTGCGGCGGTTTGAAAAAAACAGTTAACAGGCACAGTGGTTTTGTCCGCTGTGCCTGTTATTGTATGTTTATATTCCTTATGATATAATATCTAAAAGAATTGATTGAGGTTGATGGTCATATATGTCTATAATGTTTAGAAAGATGAAAACTGAAGAGTTTGATACATTCTACCAATGGAGTGTTGAGCACCACGCAAAGGAGCTAATGGAAGAATGTCATATGTCTCAAAGAAAGGCTATAAAAGAAACGAAAAAAGAAGTTGCACAAATGCTTCCCAATGGATTGAATACGGAGCATAACTATTTGATGACGATTGAAGAAAAGGATAATAAGGAAATCATTGGATTTATTTGGACTATTCACGAGGAAACAGCGGGACATAAGCAGAGCTTTTTGTGTGATTTTGTCATTTTGGAGTCTAAACGTCGTAAAGGGTATGCAACAGCAGCTTTGCATTTGGCAGAAAAGAATGCTGCAGAAGCAGGTTGTCAAGAAAGTGTACTGTTTGTGGCAGATAGGAATTATGCGGCAAGAACGTTATATGAAAAATGTGGTTATAAGTTCTTAAAACAAGAAGATTATGGTAAATATATGACAAAACAACTATAATGATGATTTCAGACAAACAGAACTGGCGCACTTCTATAGAACCCTGTTGATTATTGTGTGATTTGTGTTGCGGCAAAGCGGTTATCAAGGAGGTCTCGGAACGTAGTTCTGAGTGTGCTTTTCTTTTGCGAGCGTTTTCTTTTTCACATAAAAAGAAAATGCTCAAAGAATCAAAAACGAAAAGGCTGCATCAAAACGACACAGCCTTTTTTTGCTATTAAAACTTATTTATTAAGGTCTTTAACTATATCATATGCCATCTGCGGATAGTCGGTCATCACACAGTCAGCACCGTTTTTGATAAGAAGCTCAGTCTCTTCCTCTTCGTTTATCGTCCAGTATTGAACAGCGATATCATATTTGTGAGCGTAGTTTATAAGCTCTCTTGTGCCGAGGTTTATAAGGTTGTTTGCACAGTTGTCGCCGTAGGGAATCTGCAGAGCGATATAAGAAACGTTAAGGTCGTCTAAGTTCCAATTCATTCTTGAGTATATATAGAATTGGATAATTTCTGTAATTCTTGCGGAACGAGGCATGTCAGGGTATTTGTGTTCCATGTACATGGAAACATCTTCTAATGATGTTGCCCAGATGACTCTGTCTTTCAGGTTGCGCTCGTTGATGATTGAGTAGAGCTTGTCAGCGGCTTTCATGCCGTTGATACCTGTACTCTTTATCTCTATTATGTATCTGTATTCTTTGTCGCCGCTGTTGGCTTCAATGTAATCGATAACGTCATCGCACTTTGCAACTCTGAGGTTTTCGGGGATTTTATCGCCTCTCAAACCACGGTAAGGATAGGTCTTACCGTCTGCGGTGAAGTTTTCGCCGAGATTGAGAACGTCGTAGGCCTCTTTGTATGTGAGCTTTGATGCGTAGACATTTTTGTGACCGAAAGCCTCAACAGCATTTGATGTATCATCATATGTCAGGTTGTGGAGAACAATCAGTTCGCCATCGGAGGTAATCTGAACATCAAATTCAAAGGTGTCAACGCCGAGTGTCGCTTTCTCTTTAAGGACATATTCAAAAGCCATGAGAGTGTTCTGCGGAGCAATTCCCGCACCTGAACGGTGAGCGGAAATGTCGGGGTCGAGATACTCATTGATGTAGGCGTTCTGAGCATTCTCGTTAGGGATAACGGGTGTGTTCGGGTCGCTGGGTTGACCCATTGTGAACATAAGCGGAATTATGACGACAATCGACATGATACCGTGATATACGTTTTTAATTAACGCAATCAGCTTAGGTAACGCTAAAAATTCAAACATTTTATCTTTCTCCTTTTCCCAAAGTACCTATTAATAATATAGCAATTAAAATGAAAAATCAACCATTGATTAGAATAAAGTCAATAAATGTCATTTAGCTGTTGGCTTTGGTTTCGCTTTACTTAAAATTTTCTGTGTGTTATAATTTTGTTGTGAAAAACCGATGAGGGTGAAAAGTGTGAACGGAAGAGTAATAATAGTAGGTGCCAATCAGGCATCGTTGACTCTTGCAGAGTTTCTCGGCAAGGGCGGACTTGATGTATGCGTTTATGAAAAAGAAAAACGTGAGAATGTGTCATACGATTGGCATGACGATATGCACCCGTCTGTTTTTGATAAGGTCGGAATCCCCATGCCTGACAGTTCAATATATTTTCCCAAAGGCGATTGGAGCTTTGTGTCGCCCGATGCAGGGAGTGTTACTCGAATTTATCAGGACAAGGAAAAGGTAGACCTTTCTATTGAACGCCGAAAGCTTAATGACTATCTTTATAACCGTGCAAGACAGTATGCACAGTTTTATTATGAAACACCTGTCAGCGGTGTTATAACAGAGGGCGATAAGGTGACAGGCGTTAAACTTCATGACGGCACTAAAATCAGTGCTGACCTTGTTGTTGATGTGTCGGGAGCACAGTCTGTGTGCCGCAGCAGTCTGCCTGAAAGCTTACGTATACAGCGTCAAACCAATAAAGGCGATTTGTTCAAGGCATACAGAGCTTTTGTAAACCGCACCCCAGGAGTGCCTGCCCCTGAATTGCATACAAATAAAGCATATTTGAAACACCTCGGTGAGGCGGGTATATCGTGGTGCATTTGGGACAAGCCGTCCGATACGGTGAATGTGCTTGTAGGCCGTATAGACGAGCTTAAAAAGCAAGATTTAGACATAGCATATAAAGCCTTGAGGGAAGATAATCCGATAATCGGTGATGATGTGGTGCGTGGCGGCATAATGTGTACCATTCCTGTCAGACGTCCTATTTCTAAGATGGTGGCTGACGGTTATGCCCTTTTGGGTGACAGCGCTTTTATGACCATACCTATGCTCGGCAGCGGAATGGCAAGCGGTATAGTGGCGAGCAAAATTCTTTCCGAGGTTATTTTACAGCCTTGCGGAGAGCCGTTTTCGGTTGAGAATCTGTACCGTTATCAGGTGCGTTTTATGCGTGAGATGGGGGCTCGCTTCAGCGGAGTGGAGATGCTTAAAAACTGGCTTCTCAGCGCCCCGTCTGATAAGGTTGCATTCTTGTTTAATGCGGGAGTAATGAGCGAAGAAGATTTAAAAGTCAGTTGTGTGGGAGAGCTTATAAGGCTGACCCCTGTTTCCATGATACAAAAAGCAATAAAGGGCAGAAAGCAACTTCCTTTACTTATCAAGCTGAGCATGCTTTTGATGAGAATAGATAAACAGATAAAAATTGCCGAAAATATACCAGATAAATATGATGAAGATAAATTTGTTGACTGGCAGAAAAAATATTCCAAGGCATTTGGTACAGAGATTTAACGGGAGGAGTCACGGATGAGAAAAAAGACAATAGTATATGTGGTGACAATAATCCTGTCAATTATATACCTGCTTGTGGCGGGCTTGATAGCTGTCGGCGATGACGGAGTGTTCGGCCAGGTTCAGGAAGAAAAGACGGTTAAGGCCGAGGTTTTACGTGTAACTGACCGAGAGAAGATTTCCTATGAGAGTGACGGCGAAAGCACAACGAGCATGGAACTTATATATTTTGAGGCCAAAGCGTTGAACGGCGATGTTAAAGGACAGACACTCTATGCCGTGCAGGAGCTTGATTTGATGTTTGCTTTGCGACAGCCGGATGTCCAGGCGGGTGACAAAGTCATGCTTGCATATTCTCCGACAGATGACGGGGCTGCGGATTATTATTTGACTGATTTTTCACGAACGGGACCGTTGATTGCACTGTGTGCTGTGTTCTTTGTGCTGCTGTTGATTTTCGGCAGAAAGAAAGGTCTCGATACAATAATATCGCTTGCGTTTACGTGCCTTGCGGTGTTTGTAACACTTATTCCTGCAATACTTGACGGAAAAAATGTTTATTTCTGGTCTATTATAACTTGTGTTTTTATAACTGTAATGACGCTTCTGATTGTAAACGGAGCAAATGTTAAGAGTTTGGCGGCGGGAGTCGGCTGTGTCGGCGGAGTGTTGGCGTCGGGTCTTATAGTGCTTATAGTCAGAGGTTCAATCAAGCTTACGGGTATGCTTGATGAGGAGTGGGTGTATCTAAGCACCATCAAACCAAACCAAACGATAGACTTGAAAGGTATAATTTTCGGAATGATAATCGTTGGTGCTGTGGGTGCTGTGATGGATGTTGCTATGTCTATAGCTTCATCGCTTCAAGAGATACATGAAAAAACACCGACCTTACCCGCACGTGAACTGCTCAAGTCAGGTCTTACCATAGGCCGAGATATTATGGGCACAATGGCGAATACACTTGTGCTCGCATATATCGGCAGCTCGCTTGCAAGTGTATTGTTGCTTGTGACCTACAGCGCAAATGTAACACAGATACTAAACCGTGAGCTTATAGCCGTTGAGATATTGCAGGCTCTTGCAGGTTCACTCGGAATTTTGTTCGCATTACCGCTGACAGCAGTTGTGAGTGTATTCTTGCTAAAAAGGTTTGTGAGGAAATAAACAACAATGTAAAAAACACCGCAGACTTTATGTCTGCGGTGTTTTTATTTAATTTCTTGTTCTAAGGTTTTAAAAATATCTGTGTTGAAAAAATCAAACAGGGATATGTCCAATCCGTCACACAGCTTTTTCAGCGTAACTATACCTGCATTTTGACTTCCACCGTTGATAATGTTCTTTAATGTTGACGGAGGCACCGCCGATATTCTTGCAAGACCGTTAACCGACAGCCTTCTTTGTTCGCAAAGTTCGAGTAGTCTGTTTGCTACAGCTTTTCGTGTATCCATAATTCAACGCTCCAAAAAATATTTTCATATTTAGTGTATCGTTATTTATAAAATCAAAACGACCATATATGGACTTTTTAGACCATATATGGTAATATTGCTTTGGAGGGATATTATGAAAGATAAAGTTTGCTGTTTTACAGGACATAGAGAAGTTTCAGAAGAAGAGATTGTCAACATAAAACAAAAGACGAAAAAAGAAGTAATTACTTTAATAGAAAATGGTGTAGTTTATTTTTGTGCAGGAGGTGCAAGAGGGTTTGATACTTTTGCGGCTGAAATTGTGTTGGAGCTAAAAAAGCAATACCCTAACATAAAATTGATTCTCATATTACCTTGTGTCAATCAAACTATGGGATGGAAAGAAGCAGACAAAGAAAAATATAATTATATAAAGAATAGAGCAGATGAAGTTAAAATATTATCACAGAGTTATTACAGTGGCTGTATGCACGTAAGAAATAGGTTTATGGTTGACAATTCAGCATATTGTATTTGTTATTTTAGAAAAGGGAGAAGCGGGACATCCTATACTGTGAATTATGCAATAAAAAGAAAAGTTAACATTATTTATATATAATCTTCCCATTGCTAATAACTCTTCACACAAAAATGTCCCATGTAAACCACAGTTTACATGGGACATTTTTTACTTTTTTGTAAATTGTACAGTCTGATTGATTGAATTTGCGGTGTTCTTATTATATAATTTTATGTAGACAGGAGGTTTTAAAATGACTGTTGCTGAAAAGATTTTAAATTTAAGGAAAAACAGCGGGCTTTCGCAGGAAGCCTTTGCTCAAAAGTTGGGTGTATCACGCCAGTCAGTTTCAAAATGGGAATCAGGTTCGGCGGTGCCCGATATAGATAAAATTGTTGGCATGAGTGAGATTTTTGGCGTTTCAACAGATTATCTTCTTAAGGACGATGAAGCACAGCCTTCTTGCTCATCTTCGGACGATACGGCAGAGATACCTGTGATTGCTCCCGCAAATGAAATAGCGGAGCAAAATCAGACCTCAACTGAAAGGAAAAGAGAGAGAAAGAAACCGTCTGTAAAGGCTGTTGTTGCCTGCGTTCTTGCGCTGTGCATTATTGTGACAGCTATTGGCGTTCCTGTCCACTTTGGCGGAATCAAAGAGACATGGTGGGCGATAAATGGTGGAAAAATTGACTATCCTTATGTCCTTGTACACGGCCTTGGCGGATGGGGAGAGGGCAGCGGAATCAACGGTGCTGTGCAGTATTGGGGAGCCACATCGGGTAATCTTGTGACCTATTTGGAGTCCGAGGGTTATGAGGTCCACGCTCCGAGTGTTGGACCTGTTTCAAGTGCGTGGGACAGAGCGTGTGAACTTTATGCTCAGTTAACGGGAACAACGGTTGATTACGGTGAGGCTCATTCTAAAGAACATAATCACGCCCGATACGGCAGAACATATACACAGCCTCTGGTTGAAAATTGGGGAGAAAAGCTCAATGGCGGACAGCGTCAAAAGATAAATCTCATTGGACACAGCTTTGGCGGCGCTACAGTCAGATTGCTTACATCTTTGCTCGAATACGGAAGCGAGGCAGAACAGGCTGTCGGCGGAGAAATTTCGCCGCTTTTCGAGGGCGGCAAAGGCGATTGGGTAAACAGTATCACAACGCTTTGCGCACCCCATAACGGCTCATCGCTTATAAATGTTATGGAGAGTATCGGAAGTGTTGCAGGCGTTGAAAACACCACGGATATGATAGCTAAACTTTGTTTTATAGCTGCAGGTGTAGCAGAGCCTGCAGATGGTGTTTATGACTTTATGCTTGACCAGTTCGGAATAGGAAAAGTTGAGGGTGACCTTGTTGATGAGGCGATAGAAAAGGTCACCAAAGCGGGCAATGACCATGCAGGTTACGACCTTTCGCCTGACGGTGCGGCAGAGCTTAACAAGACTATAAAG
The DNA here is from genome assembly GCA_017407995.1 of Clostridia bacterium. Lineage (GTDB taxonomy): Bacteria > Bacillota > Clostridia > Oscillospirales > Acutalibacteraceae > CAG-177. Next base: position 7,421 of record JAFQVM010000006.1, read on the forward strand.
GTAGTTGAAGATGTCTACTATTTTTCCTATGCTTACAGCACTACTCAAGCGGGAACAATTTTAGGCGGACAGGTACCCAAGCTTTCAACTCTTATTGTGCTCCAGCCTACGGCATTGGCTATGGGCTCATATAAAGGTACAACCAAGGGCGGTATAGTTATAGACGAATCGTGGCAGGAGAATGACGGGCTTGTAAGCGTTATTTCTGCAAAGAAGCCGACTAACGATGAGGGCATAGAGCTTGAATATGATGTAACTAAAACCGAGGATGTCAAGGATATCGAAAGAGGAGTGTGGTATATCTCTCCGACAAAAGACGGTGACCACGGAACAGTTATCGGTTTGGGTGGTACAACAGAGAAAACAAATGCCTTTTATATCGACTTGTTTACCTTGGTTGACTCGTTAAAACGCTGAAACTTGATATAAAAAATGACCGTTTGGGCATTGCGCCCAAACGGTCTGTTTTTTGTTTAGAATGAAACCTTAATGGTTTTAATCTCAAAGGGCTTGAACTCAAGATTGATTTCATCGCCGTTGACGGGAACTTCTTCCTCGTTTTCTTCGAGCAGGTTGCAGATGTATACGCTCTTGGGAGCTTCTGCAAACTTGTATGAACAGGCGGTCTTTTTGTTCCATGTCTCGTAGGCTCTGATAACGATATCGTTGCTGTCCTCAGCTCTTTTGACGGTCTCGATAATGATGTTATCCTTGTCTGCCGAAACAAACGAATAGCTGCCGTGGTCTGCTGTGCTCTTTGCGCAATAAAGAGGAAGGTTGAGAGAATAGCCGTGGTTGACAACGTTGGAATTCTCAACTGTTCCTGCGTGCGGATAGAGAGCGTATGTGAAGTAATGCATCTCTCTGTCCTGAGCCCAGTTGGGATTATTGGCGCAGCGAAGCAAGCTTGTTCTGATGTGACCGTCCTTGATGTCGTGACCGTATTTGCAGTCGTTGAGGACGGAGAGTCCGAAGCCGTTGTCGCTAAGGTCGACCCACTTGTGACCTGAAACCTCGAACTGTGCGAAATCCCAGAGAGTGTTTCTTGTAGTCGAACGGCGATAGTTACCGAACTGAATGTCGTATGTTGCGCTTGTGGCGTTGACATCGACAGGGAAGTCAGCTTTAAGAAGAATATTCTTCTCTTTCCAGTCGACCTTGTAGTCGATATCGATGCGGTCAAGGTCAGCATAGAAGATGAAGTTCTGCTCAATGGTCGAAGCGAGGAACTTACGTGTTACCTTGATTACGGCACGTACGGGACCGTTTTCAACAACTTCGATACCGCTTACATCGTTTATCTCTGTATACTGCTGGTCAAAGTATGCTTTGATGTCCCACGCCTCATGATTGAAAGGCTGGTCAGTATAAGCGATAAGCTTATTAAGAACTTCTCCCTCGGGAGCAACTGTTCTGCCGCTCTCCTTGTGGAGCAGAGATGAGATGTTCATGTCTTTGTCGAAAGCTACGCTGAAGAAGCGGTTTTCGACACGAAGATTTTCAACCTTGATAGGCTCATCGGTGGGCTTAGCACCGTCGGCTATGCGGAAAACCTTGAAGCCCTTTGCGGGAACGTCCTTTGCAAAGAATGCGAGTTTACCGTCTGCAGTGCGCTGCCATGCGAGCTTACTGCCGTCGGCATCAAGAATGCTGAAAGAGTCTGAAACGGGCATATCGGTGATAACAACATCACTTCTCTTAGCACCGTAGGTGTTGAAAACGATAAGTGAGTTTGCGTTGTCGGCGATAGAACCGGCAATCTTTTTGACGGTTTCGCCTGCAAGTGCACGACCTTCTTCGAGAAGTTTATCATACTGTTCTTTAGAGTCGTCATAGACCTCCTTTATAGAGGAACCGGGAATAATATCGTGGAACTGGTTGAGAAGTATAATCTTCCAGCCTTCGTTTATCTGCTCTTTCGGATACTCAGCAAGGCCTCTGTGGTCAGCAATGGCGCAGAGAGTTTCTATGTCGTGATAGAGAAGCTCGCTCTTTCTGTTGTAGCGCTTGTTGCGTGACTGAGAGGTGAGTGTTCCACGGTGGAACTCAAGGTAGAGTTCGCCTGCCCATTTCGGGAGCCTGCGGCTGCCTATGACATCTTTCTCGAGGTCACGGTAGAAGTCAATGCTGAACTCCTGCTTGATTTTCGGGCATCCGGGAATGCCTTTTTCCATACGGCGACCATATTCAAGCATATCACGGGTCGGTCCGCCGCCGCCGTCACCGTGACCGAAGGTGCACAGGTATTCACGGTTGAGGTCTTTCTGTGAATAGCGTTGCCAGCCACCCATGATTTCGGGCGGAGATAAGTATGCGTTGTATGTAGTCTGCCAGCGGTCACTCTCGTCTGTACAGTCGGTACTCGGTGAGAAGTGAGAGAGAATCTCAGTGCCGTCGATGCCTTTCCACATGAATGTATCATAGGGAACTTTGTTAAACTCGTTCCATGAGATTTTTGTTGTCATGAAGTAGTCGATTCCGGCCTTCTTCATAATCTGAGGCAGGGCTGCGCTGTAACCGAAAACGTCGGGCAACCACATGATTTTGTTGTCAACGCCGAATTCATCCTTGAAGAAACGTTTGCCTATAAGGAACTGACGGACAAGTGACTCACCCGATGTGACGTTTGTATCAGATTCGACCCACATACTGCCTTCAACTTCCCAGCGTCCTGCAGCAACCATCTTTTTAATTCCCTCATAGACTTCAGGATAGTCCTGCTTTACGAAGTCATAAAGCTGAGCCTGTGAAGACATGAATTTGTACTCGGGATACTCCTCCATGAGTTTGAGAACGGTTGCAAAAGAGCGGCCGGCCTTTTCTCTTGTCTGGCGGAGTCTCCAAAGCCAAGCGACGTCTATGTGTGTGTGGCCTATGCAGCAAGCCATAGCGTCCATTGCTTCCTTTGAGTAAATCTCTTTTTCAAGAAGCTCGATAGCGGCGTTTGCGGAAGCTGCAAATTTATCATAATCGGTTGTGTTAAAATCGATAAGATTTACTGCGTCTGTCAAAGCCTTAACGATATCTATTCTCGGAATATCGTCTACGGTATAGCGTGAAGCGACCAGAAGAGGTGTTTTAAGGTCGAAGATAAGGCGTTTTACAAGGTCGTCGATAACGACGAGTCTTGCACGCATACGAACGGGACCTTTGAACTCCCATGCATCGGTATGAGCGTTGATGCAGCAGTCGAACTCCTCGCCGCCGTTGGCGCACTCAAGCAGACGGACTTCACGGTGATTGGAGTCGCCGCCCTGAGTAAGCTTTCCGTTAAAGTAGAAAATAAGCTGCGGGTTAACCTGTCTCCAGGGGCCCTGTGCAGACGGCATGACCTCGTAAAGAACGGGCTTGCCTGCAAAGCGTTCGGGGATTTTGAAGCTGTGACGGAACCACGCATAGCACTCGGGGTACCCCCAGTAGTCTTTCTCGCTGTCAAAAGGCTTCCATTCGCCCTCGTCAATCTGTGAAATTTTGTACTGACCGTCTCTGAAACTGAAACCGCTGAGTGGCTCACTGTCAGGATAGAGATAATCGGATTCAAGGATTTCAATTATCTTGTAAACTCTTTTGGCTAACATATAGCGTTCAGAGTTCTTGTCAGCAAAGCGTACGTCGATATGACCCATAATTTTCTCCTCTCAATTGTATATTTTTTAAGGAGAAACTAAACTTTTTCTCCTTATATTTAACGACTTAATTCTAACATTAACACACTAAAAAAAGCAACCCGCCAAACCAAAAAAGTTCGGCGGGAAAAGAAAATTTTATAAGTTTTATTCAGCAGCTTCTTCACTGTGTCTCTTTGAGTTGAGTTCTTCAAGTATTCTCTTGTGCTCCTTGTCGGGAAGAGCATATTTCCAAGTGGGGATAACTGAAAGAATACAACCTATTGCAGGTGGAATAGAGACGATGAAGAACAGAATCATCATAAACGGCTCATATTCGGGATTGAGTCTGGGTGAGAAGCCTGCGTTTATGTATTCGTTAACTTCAGCGACCTTAGCATCAGAGAAGCCGACTGCAGAGTAAGCGATACCGTTGATGACTGTCGCAATACCTGCTGTAATCTTAGCAATAAAGGTCTGGCCGGAAAAGAACACACCATCGGGACGGATACCTGACTGGTATTCCTCGTAGTCAACAGCATCAGCAATCATAAGAGACTGAAGAACGCTGGTGATTCCCATTGCAAAGCCGCAAGCAAAGAAAAGAATGGCACAGATTGCAACATAGAAAGCTGTTGTGAGGTCGTGGTTGGGTGCGGCCATATAAAGCAGGAAAATAGCGGCATAGGGAACAATACTTATGATGTTTGAGCCGTTATAAAGAGTTTTCTTCTCGAACTTCTTAAGAAGACGTGGTGCAATACCCATTGAAAGGAACTGGCCGATAAACAGCGCACCGCCGAGAAGAAGAATATAAAGCATTGCTTTCATGGGGTCTTTGTCGGCGTAGTAGTAAGAAACGAGTGACATAGCAGCAAGAGAAATTGTTGATTTCGGGCTGCCGAGAACGCCTGAGAGAAGAATCTGTCTGAAGGGCTTGTTTTTCCACATGAGAGCAAAATTCTCTTTAAGAGAGTAACTCTTTTCACTTGAGGATACACGCTCTCTTACAAAGAATCCTGCAGGCTGATAGAGAGCGTAACCTACAACGGCGAAAACAACTGCGGCAATGATGAAGCCGATTCTCTCGGCTTCTGCGGCAGAACCAACCTTTTTAACAAGTGCATCTCTGAAGCCGAAAGCTACGGAGTTGATTGAAAGAAGAGTGATGCCTGCGCCGACACTTGCCCAAATTCTCGCAAAAGAGAGAAGCTTGTTTCTGTCGTCAGCACTCTCTGTCATGCGGGCGGTGATGCCCCAAAGCGGAATGTCACCGACAGTGTATGTCATGCCCCAAAGGACATAAGTGAATGCGGCGTAAGCGACGATAAGCACATTGTGCATATTTGTAGCGCCAAGTGAGGCATCATAGAAGCCGAAGTTAGTAAAGCACAAAATAGTGATTATCAAAATCGGCAGCGGAACGAAAAGAAGATAAGGTCTGCACTTGCCCCATTTTGAGTGGGTCTTGTCAACGATAGTGCCCATCATCGGGTCATTGAAAGCATCCCAGACTCTTGCCAGAGCCATGATGACGCTGACGGTGAAAGCGGGGATAAGAATGGTGAACTGCAGATAGTAGGTTAAAGCAGTTCCGATGATGTTATAAAAGATGTTCTGACCCGCAAGGCCTATGTAGTACATAGTTTGCTCTTTTTTAGTGTAGGTCTTAAGAGTCTTGCCTGACGGGCTTGCTGAGTTAGCCATTGTTTTTCCTCCTTTGATTATAATTATCAATGTTATTATACATTGGTTTTGGAAAGTATACAAGCCTTTTTATTAAAAGGCAGTATTTTACTAATGAAAAGCACGCACTGTTCGTGCGTGCTGTCAGACGTCTTTTACTGTTTTGTAAAACTCAAGAGTTTTAAATCTTCGCTCCACCTGTGAAAGCAGAAAACGTTCTGAGATTTCCGAAAGGATTTTTAGAGAGCTGTCGGGCATCTTAAAAGAGAAAAGGGAGCGGTCATCGGCGGTACAGATATGCCGCATGGCATTGATAACTCCAAGTGTTGCGTTTATACCGCTGACAGGTGAACAGCTTTGACAGAAAAAGCCTGCGTGTGTTGTGCTGAAAACAGGATTTTCGGGGCTTTCATTTGCACATTTAAGACATCCGGAAAGGTCAGGCATATATCCGGCATAAGCGAGCATGCGAAGCTCGCACACGGGCTTTAAAAAAGATGCAGAACGCTTACCCTCAGATAACATATAAAGAGCATTTAAAAGCAAACGCAAAAACTCACCGGCATCTGTGTTTTCGGGTGCGAATTCGCCTGCAAGCTCGCAGAAATACTGTGCAAGCGAAAGCTTTTCAATATCGTCCCGAAGTCCGAAAAAAACCTCAACAGCCTTTGCGTCGTCGATTATGTAGCTGTCACGTCCCCGATAGAGAGTCAGACGTGAGTAGGTCATGGGAGATACAGCGGCACCGGCGGCTCTGCTCTTGAGGCGTTTTGAACCGTTTGCAAATGCAGAAATAAGGCCGTAATCCTTTGTAAGGATGGTTACGACCGTATCATTTTCACCTATATCTCTTGTTCTGATAATCAGACCCTCTGTCGACGTCTGCATTGAGGTTTTCCTCCGTAGAAACGTGCTGATTTTGCAGCATGGTAAAGGTCAGGTAATCCTCAACCTTACCGCTTGTGCTGAATGTTGTCCATGCCTTGTTTATCTTATCTTTCATGTATTAAAATGCGCCCTTGAGGCGTTCCTCCGAGTGTGAAAGTAATAAGGCAGCGAACACTCAGGATAAATCCTTTTGGTGCCTGTTGCATATTCCCTGATTCTCTCGAACAGGGAATATGCGTTGCTGCCTTATCAATATTGTCTTCACACCGAGGGCGCATTATTACAGGAAAATTTTTTGTTTGATGTTTATTTTTGTGTTTGGTTTTATTGGTTGTCCAGACCGAAGTTTCTTATCAATCCTTCACGGTTGCGCCATCCCTCTTTTACCTTTACCCAACAGCGCAGATTGATTTTGCACATGAAAAATCTTTCCATATCTTCACGTGCTTTTGTGGAAACTTTTTTAAGCATCTCGCCTTTTTTGCCTATGATGATGCCTTTATGGCTGTCACGTTCGCAGTATATAGTTGCTTCAATGTCGGTAATCTCACTGTCAGGACGCTCTTTCATCAGCTCGATACAAACAGCAACACCGTGAGGGACTTCATCATCGAGCAGATTGAGAAGTTTTTCACGGATTATCTCCGCAGCAAGAACTCTCTCAGGCTGGTCTGTCAAGGTGTCGTCGGGGAAGAAGTGAACAGACGGTTGAGCCTGATTTTTAAGCTCGTCGAGAAGTTCGGGAAAGCTCTCTCCTTTTAGTGCTGAGCAGGGGACGATAGCCTCAAAATCATAGAGCTGTGAAAACTGCGCTATACGCTCTATAAGCAGTTCTTTGCGCTGAACGCTGTCTATCTTGTTTATGGCGAGTATGACAGGCATACGCTCTGATTTGAATTTTTTAAGAAGTTCCTTTTCTGCATCACGCAGTTCACCTGACGGCTCAACTACGAAAAGGCAGGCATCAACGCCCGATATACTGTCACCGACAGCCTTGACCATTTTTTCGCCGAGTTTTGTTCGTGGACGATGAAAGCCTGGAGTATCTGTGAAAACGAGCTGAATATCACCTTCGGTGAGCACGCCCATGATTTTTGTGCGTGTAGTCTGCGGTTTTGGTGAAACCACGGCAACCTTTTGACCGAGCAGACGGTTTAATATCGATGACTTGCCGACATTCGGACAGCCGACAATTGCTATGAATGCTGTTTTAGTCTGAGACATGAGTTCTCCTTTAACCTTGTTTCTTTTTATTTATACCTAACATCTTGTCCGGTCCTGCAAAAATAAATATTGTGCTGATAATGATGCTTATCACCAGTGCGACAAACATAAATATGTTTTCTTTGTAGTACTGGAACATAGCTTTGAAAGCAACGGGTTGCCACAGTATGGCTATACCCACAGCGACAGCGAATATTGCTCCTATAAGGACGGCGCCGGCAGCGGTGTCCTTAGCCAGTTCTGCAATTTTATTATAGTTTTCGTTATGTTTTTGTTCGACGAGGTTTACCGCAGATTCGATGGAGGTGTTTATAAGCTCGCCCATCATTACAATGGCGTTTGCAACAAAAAGTATTGCAAACTGTGTTCTGCTGACTTGAAAAAAGTCGTACAACCCTAAAAAACAGTACATATAGACCATGCACACAAAATGTATTCTCATATTGCGCTCACATCTTATGCAGCTGATAATACCCTTGCCTGCATAGACAAAGCTTTTCAAAAGAGCCTTCATAATTATATTCCCTCAAAAATACAGGAAGACCGTTGTGCCCAAAAGCACAAAGTCTTCCTTTGTTTGATTATGTTTATTCGTCGCCCATGTAGTAGCTGCCGTTGCGTGGCAGACCGAGCTGAGTAAGAACAGTCTCCTCTTTCTCACGCATATGCACGCTCTCGATTCCGCCAGCCTCATGGTCGTAGCCGAGAAGATGAAGCATTGAGTGAACGGTTAAGAATGCTATCTCTCTCTGTAAAGAGTGGCCGAATCTTTCTGCCTGACTTATGGCATGAGGTATGGAGATAACAATATCTCCCAAAATTTTTGCACCTGTGTCGTTGTTGGTGTCATATACTCCGTTCTCGCCCATCGGGAATGAGAGCACATCGGTGCTGCTGTCAACGTTGCGGTACTTGAGGTTGAGTGCATGGATTTCGTCGTCGTCAACAAAGCGCACGCTAATCTCAGCGGGGTCCTCAAATTTTTCGAGTACAAGAACAGCGGTACAGCATCTTCGTACAAGCATACGCACACCGGTAGGTATTTTGACCTCAGCCTGGTCGTTTGTGATAATTACTTTGATTTTCCCTCTCATTTTCTTCTCTTCACATCCTCATGATTTTCATAAGCTTTGATAATATCCTGAACAAGCTTGTGTCTGACAACATCACGCTCGTTAAATCTTACAATTTGAATATCGTCCACATCTTTAAGAACTTTGACAGCGTCAACAAGACCGCTTTTTCTGCCGTCAGGCAGGTCTATCTGGGTGACGTCGCCTGTGACTACCATCTTTGAGTTGAAGCCCAGACGTGTTAAGAACATCTTCATTTGCTCAATGGTGGTGTTCTGTGCCTCATCGAGAATGATGAAACTGTCATCCAATGTACGTCCACGCATATATGCGAGGGGAGCAACTTCGATGTTTCCACGCTCAAGGTGTTTTTGGAAGTTTTCAGCACCGAGCATATCAAAAAGAGCATCATAGAGCGGACGCAGATACGGGTCAACCTTGTGCTGCAAATCACCAGGCAGGAAACCGAGCTTTTCGCCTGCTTCAACAGCAGGACGTGTAAGAATTATTCGGTTGACTTCCTTGGCTCTGAATGCTGTTACAGCCATTGCAACAGCGAGATAAGTTTTACCTGTACCCGCAGGGCCTACACCGATTGTAACGGTGTGTTGGCGTATGGCTTCGATATATTTTTTCTGACCTAAGGTTTTCGGTTTTACGGGCTTGCCTTTTGATGTGATACACACACAGTCGGCGGTCATCTGTGAAAGCTTGTCCTCGTTGCCCTCGTTTACGAGCGACATCACATATCGGACATTCTGTTCGCTGAGCGCTTCGCCACGGTTGATGAGCATGAGCAATCCGTCAATGGCACGAACGCCCTTTGAGACGTTTTCGGCATCGCCTGTCACTTTTATCTCAGACCCACGGCTGACGACGGTCACCTTAAATTCGGACTCAATCAGACGTATATTTTCATCAAAACTGCCAAACAGGCTCACAGCCTGCTCCATTCTGTCAACGTTTATAATCTGTTCAAACATAATAGACCCCGTTTAAAACATATATTTCACAGTCAGACTTTTTAATTTTCGTCATAACTGATAATATTATTAAAATATTTTGTTAGATTATAACATATTTTTTTTTATATGTCACTACCAAATGTTTGTTTTTTTATTAACTTTTAATAAAAAATCCTTGTTTTTTTGTGAAGCGGGCATAAAAAGCTTTTATTTTATCGATAAACAAAGATTTCTTTGTTTTGAGCTTGGCTTGCAGTGGTAAATATAAATTCTTGAAGTTTTTGCAGAAAACAGTTAAAATATAGTGTGAAATAGTTTTTATAGTAGAAATCAAGGGACTTTCGGCGGGGTATTGTTTTATGGAAAAGCATAAAATCAAGAAAATCGCAGCAGTGTGCGTGTGTTTATGCGTAGCAGTTGTAGCTGTGATAATTGCCGCTGACCTTGTTTCGTCTGCGAGAGAGTATCAAGGCAGCACCACGCTGATGAACACGGTTGTCAGCTTCAATATTGGGGGCAAGGATGCAAAGAATGTCGGAACGGCGGTTACTAGTCGTATAGGCAAACTTGAAAACGCATCGCTTTCACGTTATTCTGCAGCATCGGCTGTGAGCAGGGTGAATGCTAACGCAGGGACTTTCTGCGAAGCAGACAGTTTGGTTGTATCGCTTGCAGGCAGATGTGCGGAGCTTTCCGAGAAAAGCGAAGGAGCTTTCAGTCCGCTTTTGGGCGGCGTAAGTGACCTCTGGGGATTTGGTACACAGAATGCATCAATACCCGATAATGAAGATTTAAGCATAGCTTTAACCGCTGCAAAGGACGGTACAATAGAGACAAACTCAAATTCGGTTAAAATTCCTAACGGAACGCTTCTTGATTTCGGGGCTGTAGGTAAGGGCGTCGCCTGCGATGAGGCGAGAAAAGTGCTTGAAGAAAGCGATGTTGAAAGAGCAGTTATATCTGTCGGCGGCAGTGTGTTGCTGTACGGTGAGGGACAAAGCTTCAGCGTGGGCGTCAGGAATCCGTTGGGAAGTTCCAATGACTGTATAGGCACTCTGAACTTATCTGAAACCTGCGTTTCCACTTCGGGAAGCTATGAGAGAAACTTTACACAGGACGGAAAAACATATCATCATATCTTAGACCCAAAGACGGGCTATCCCGTTGAAAACAACCTTTTGAGCGTAACGGTTGTCAGCGATGATGGCTTTTTGTCTGATGCGCTTTCTACTGCGTGTTTTGTGTTGGGATATGAGAAGTCAGTTGGTTTGTTAGAGTCGTATGGTGCTAAAGCGCTGTTTGTTTTTAAAGATAAAAACATTCGAATAACTAAAGGTCTTTCGGAAAACTTTGAGCTTTCGGATGACAGCTTTACCATTTTAAACGGTGATATTTGATGAAGAAAAACAACCTTTTGAAAAAAGGTGATATTGTTATAATTGCGGCGGTGTTGGTTTTAAGCATCTTGCTGATTATTCCGAGTTTTATAGGCAGCGATACGGTTACGGCTGTTATATATGTAGACGGTGAGGAATATGAGCGAGTGGAGCTTGGAACGGTCAAAGAGCGGACAATAGCTCTTGACACTCAGTTGCACGCTGTAATAAAAGTAAAGGGCGATGCCATATATTTTGAAAGTGCGGATTGTCCGGATAAGCTGTGTGTAAGTTCCGGTAAACTCACTCGTGCAGGTGAGACGGCTGCGTGCCTGCCCGACGGAGTGGTTATAACACTTGTGGGTGGCAGCGATACACCTGATGCGATAACAGGATGATTAGGCGGAGAGGGGTTCATATGAAGGCGAGAAAAACTGCGCTCATGGGAATACTCTGCGCACAGGCGTTGGCGTTATCGTTTCTTGAAAATCTGATTCCTGCCATGCCGTTTATGCCGCCGGGGGCGAAACCCGGATTTTCGAATATCGTCACAATGTTTACAGCACTTACAATGGGCTTGCCGCAGGCGATGTGTGTAACGGTTATAAAGGCTGCGTTTGCGGGGGTTACCCGTGGCTTTACAGCCTTTTGCATGAGCTTGGCAGGCGGAGTGCTCAGTACACTTGCCATGTGGCTGTTGACGAGGGTAAAGTCGGAGTGGTTTGGATTTATAGGAGTGGCTGTGATATCGGCTGTGTGTCATAATATCGGTCAACTTTTGGCGGCCGTGATTTTTACAGGCACAAAAGCTGTTTTGGGATATGCACCGGTACTGATGATTTTCTCGGTTGTTACGGGAATTGTTACGGGTACTATACTTTGTGTAATCATGCCTGTACTGCAAAAACAGAGCAGGTTTTTTATGAGTGAGAAACTTAAGTAATTTGATATACAGTAAGGAGTTGAAAAGATGGGCTCAGTAAATTTAGACGGTGTTCTTAAAGCTGTCAAACAGGTGCGTGGAGGCGTGGCTGTTTCGCACAACAAGAACACCGCAGATAGTGAGGTCGTCAGGCTTCCTGTCCCCGATAAGGTTGTGCTGCCCATGCAGCAGCATATCGGCGCACCGTGTATACCGACGGTGAAGGTCGGGGACAAGGTGAAGGTAGGTCAGGTTATCGGTGACAGCGACAAGTTTGTCAGTGCGCCGATACACGCATCCGTTTCGGGCACAGTCAGCGCAATAACCGAGGTGAAGCTCCCCAACGGCGTTATTTCGCAGGCGGTGGAGATTGAGTCCGACGGTGAGATGTGTCTGTATGAGGGGATTACTCCTCCTGTTGTTACAGGCAAGGAGACCTTTTTGCGTGCGGTTCGTGATTCGGGACTTGTAGGTCTTGGAGGAGCGGGCTTTCCAACTCATGTAAAGCTCAGAATTCCGCCTGACAAAAAGGTTGATACGCTTATCGTCAACGCTGCGGAGTGTGAGCCCTACATAACGGTAGACTACCGTGAATGTCTTGACAATTCATGGGATATTCTTTCCAGCATCTTTACTATTAAAGAGATACTCGGAATTAAGAATGTGGTTATCGCTGCAGAGGATAACAAACCTGAGGCATTTAAGATTCTTAAGAACATAGCGGACCACAAGCTGGACAAGGACGACGAAGTTCGTCTTATGGTGTTGAAGTCCAAGTACCCGCAGGGTGCGGAGAAGATGATGGTTCTCTCTGCGACGGGCCGCAAGGTGCCACCAGGAAAGCTTCCTGCTGATGTTGGCTGTATAGTTATGAATGTTGCGAGTGTTGCGTTTATCGCACGCTATTTAAAGACGGGTAAACCGCTTGTCAGCCGTTCAATGACGATTGACGGTTCAGCTATAGCAAAACCGCAAAACGTGCGTGTTCCGATAGGGACCAATATTGGAGATATTATTGATTTCTGCGGAGGATTCAAAGCTGAGCCAGGCAAGATAATTACAGGCGGCCCGATGATGGGACTTTCGATAATAGATACCAATTTGCCTGTACTGAAGCAGAATAATGCTATCCTCGCTTTTGCCGAGGGCGACCAAAAGGTAATGAAAGAGCGTGACTGTATCCGTTGCGGAAGATGTGCTGCAGCGTGTCCGCTGAGCCTTATGCCGACTCTCATTGAGCGTTATTCTAAGGCTAAGGACGTTGAACGTCTTGAAAAGGTCGGCGTCAATGTCTGTATGGAATGTGGTTCATGCGCATTTTCGTGTCCTGCGGGCAAACCGCTTGTTCAGTATATGCGTCTGGCAAAACAAGTTTTAAGAGAGGAGAAGTCTAAAAATGCCTGATAAAAAATTAACAGTAAGCGCCTCTCCTCACGTGCATTCAGTTCCTACGGTAACGGGAATAATGCTCAATGTTATAATAGCTCTCATTCCTGCGCTGATTGCATCAGTTTTAATTTTCGGACCGAGAGTTCTTCTTGTGTGTGCGGTCACAGTAGGTGTGAGCGTGCTTGTAGAGTACATATCAAGACTCGTAATGAAGCGTCACAATACAATAGGCGATTTAAGCGCAGTTGTAACAGGTCTTATCTTAGCTTTCAACCTGCCCGTTTCCATTCCGCTTTGGATGGCGGCTATCGGTGCGGTTGTCGCAATAGTTGTTGTTAAGCAGTTCTTTGGCGGTATCGGTCAGAACTTTGTAAACCCTGCAATAGCGGGCAGAATCATTCTCATGGTATCCTTCCCGACTGCTATGACCACTTGGACAGCACCATTTGCGTATAAGACCGGTGAAGCTGTGACAACAGCAACACCTCTTGCAATGCAGGAGAGTGAATTGCCCGGCATGCTTGAGATGTTCCTCGGCGTGAGAGGCGGAAGCATGGGTGAAACCTGCGCATTAGCACTCATTGTCGGCGGAGTTTATCTTATGATAAGAAAGATAATCTCACCAATTATTCCGCTTACTTTTATCGGTACAGTTGCGGTTATTATGCTCATAGCCGGCAAGGGCGATTTGCAGTTTGTGGTCTATCAGCTTTTGAGCGGCGGACTTATGCTCGGAGCGTTCTTTATGGCAACCGACTACGCAACCTCACCTATTAACTTTAAGGGTAAAATAATTTTCGGTATCGGTTGCGGCCTTATAACATCTCTCATAAGACTTTTCGGCAGTCTGCCCGAGGGTGTATCGTTTGCAATTATACTGATGAATATACTTGTTCCTCACATTGAACATCTTACAACTCCGAAGCCATTCGGCAGCGTTAAGGAGAAAAAGAGCAAGGAGGGAGCAAGCAAATGAAAAATATAAAAGTTTTTGCAATTCCCGCACTTGCACTCTTTTTGATATGTCTTATCGCAACAACACTTTTGGCTGTTACAAACAGTGTCACAGCCCCCATGATAGATGAGCTCGCACAGCAGACAGAGCTTGAAACAAGGCAGATAGTTTTACCTTCTGCTACAGCTTTCAGCGAAGAAAAAACCGTTCCGGGTGCGAGTGCCACATATGTTGAAGGCACAAAAGACGGAGCAGTTTCCGGTTATGTTTTTGTAACGGTTACAAAGGGCTACGGCGGAGACGTCAAAATCATGACAGGCGTGGATGCAGATGGTAAAGTCACAGGCGTTTATCCGCTTGAGCTTAACGAAACTGCAGGCCTCGGTATGAATGCAAAGAATGACAGTTTCTTAAATCAGTTCCTCGGAAAAGTCGAGGGAATTAAAGTTACAAAATCGGGAGCCACCGGCAATGAAATACAGGCTCTCACAGGTGCAACAATAACTTCTAATGCTGTGACAGGAGCCGTCAACGAGGCGCTCGGATACTATAAAATGATAAAGGAGGCGGAGTAAAGTGGCAAAGAAAAAAGGTTTATTGCATGAGTTTACCAAGGGTCTTGTCATAGAAAATCCCGTACTCCGTCTGGTGCTTGGTACTTGTCCCACTCTTGCGGTTTCAACATCGGTTGAAAGTGCGCTGGGAATGGGTGCTGCGGCATCGATAGTTTTAATTTGTTCAAACATAGTAATATCAGCACTAAAAAAGGTTATCCCCTCAAAAGTAAGAATTCCGGCATATATAGTTATAATTGCCTCATTTGTTACTATAGTTCAGATGGTAGTCAAGGCTTTTGCACCGCAGATTGACGAACAGCTCGGCGTGTATCTGCCTTTGATAGTTGTTAACTGCATCATTCTTGGCAGAGCCGAAGCTTTTGCCTGCAAGAATTCCGTTATTGCATCGGCAGTTGACGGAATGGGAATGGGTGTCGGATTTACTGCAGCACTGCTGTTGATGGGTGCTATCAGAGAGTTTTTTGGTACGGGCGCAATAGCCGGTATGCAGATTCTCCCCGAATCAATAAGCCCAATGCTTATCTTCATTCTTCCTCCCGGCGGATTCTTCGTATTTGGTATGCTTATAGCTTGCGCTAACAAGCTTGCCGATAAGAAAGGATTGTCCAAGGCAGAGCTTAAGGGCTGTGAGGACTGTCCTATGGCGGGCTCCTGTTCAATCCGTGAGGAGATAGAGAATTCGCAGAAAGCTAAAAAAGAAGACGGTAAGGAGGCGGTTAACTCATGAAAATGATGCTTGCTATTCTTCTGACCGGTATACTTACTGAGAACTTTGTTCTTGCAAAGTTTTTGGGAATTTGTCCGTTTTTGGGCGTTTCAAAGAAGCTCAATACGGCAGTGGGTATGAGTGCGGCTGTTATCTTTGTTATGGTGCTTTCAACCGCCGTTACATATCCGATAAATATTCTGCTTGTAAAAAATGACCTTGAATATCTTCAGACGATAGTTTTCATTCTTGTTATCGCAGCGCTCGTTCAGCTTGTTGAGATAGTGCTCAAAAAGTATATTCCTGCACTCTATAATGCATTGGGAATATATCTTCCGCTTATCACGACAAACTGTGCAGTGCTCGGCGTAGTTCTGCTCAATATTGAAAACAGTTACACTTTTGTTCAGTCTGTAATGAACTCACTTGGAGCAGGTCTTGGCTTTATGCTTGCGATGGTTATGTTTGCGGGTGTACGTGAGCGCCTTGAAAGCTGCGACGTGCCGAAGTTTTTGCAAGGCTTACCTATAACACTGATTGCCGCTTCGCTTGTGTCCGTGTCGTTCCTTGGATTTTCGGGCATAATCGAAGGCATATTCGGTTAAGAAAGGACGGGATAATACATGGAAATATTAACAGCTGTTATCATCGTCTCGGTAATAGGTCTTATAGCAGGTCTGGGACTTGCGATTGCTTCAAAGGTTATGGCGGTACCCGTTGATGAAAAAGCGGAGGAGATTCAAGAGGTGTTGCCGGGTGCCAACTGCGGTGCCTGCGGATTCTCCGGTTGTTCAGGTTATGCGGCTGCTCTTTCGCAGGGCAAGACTACAGATACAGGTTTGTGCGCTCCCGGTGGAGCAGAAGTTAGCGAGGCTGTAGCAAAAATAACAGGTCTTGCAGCGGGAAGTGTCACGCCGATGGCTGCTGTTGTGCTCTGTCAGGGCAACAAGCATAATACAGATACAAAGCTCAATTATATGGGTGTAAAGAGCTGTACAATGGCGAATCAGCTTTTTGGTGGTCCTAAGGATTGTATCTACGGTTGTATAGGCTTCGGCGACTGTGTAGAGGTTTGCCCATATGAAGCTATTCACATTTGTGACGGTGTAGCGAGAATAAATCCGCTTGCATGCCGTGCGTGTAAGATGTGTATCAAAACTTGTCCGAAAGGACTTATCGAGCTTATGCCCCTGCATGAAGCTAAGGCGGCGGTACTGTGCAACAATCATGAAAAGGGAGCTGTTGCAAGAAAACAGTGTAAGGCTGCCTGCATCGGATGCATGCGTTGCGTGAAGGCATGTGAATACGATGCCGTTAAGGTTGAGAACTTCTGTGCAAAGGTTGATTTTGAAAAATGTATCGGCTGTGGTAAATGTCACGAGGTTTGCCCTGTAAAGTGTATTGACGTTATTGAACCGGGAAAGAAAATAACCGCCGCAGAAGTCAAGGCAAAATAATGCTGAATTAATATTGATAATAAAAAAAACCAAACACAGTATTTTTAGTACTGTGTTTGGTTTTTTTAGTCAATTGCTAAAATTATATTGTAAAAAACGGCTTTTAAGCGTATACTATACATTGGTTAATTTTGCAGAATTGAAATGAAAGGATGTAGTTTTTATGTTGCTTAATTTAAGACCTGCAGATGAATGTAAATTTGATGAGATATCCCTTGGAGAAATTATGCTCAGGCTTGACCCTGGCAGTGGAAGAATAAAGAACAGCAGAAGTTTTACTGCGTGGGAAGGCGGCGGAGAGTACAACGTAGCTCGTGGACTTCGCCGTTGCTTCGGACTTCGCACCGCTGTTATCACAGCCCTTGCAGACAATGAGATAGGCCGTCTTGTTGAGGACTTCGTTCTTCAGGGCGGAGTTGATACCTCTTTTATAAAGTGGATGGATTATGACGGAATCGGACGTGCTGTAAGAAACGGACTCAACTTCACAGAGCGTGGATACGGTATTCGTGGTGCTGTCGGCGTTTCGGACAGAGGCAACACAGCCGCATCTCAGCTCAAGGCAGAAGACGTTGATTGGGAGTATATCTTTGGTACACTCGGAGTCAGATGGCTTCATACAGGCGGAATTTTTGCCGCTCTCTCTGAGACCAGCGCCGAGACAGTTATCGAGGCTGTCAAGCAGGCTAAAAAGTACGGCACAGTTGTCTCCTATGACCTTAACTACCGTCCGTCACTTTGGAAAGGCATAGGCGGCAAGGAGAAGGCACAGGAAGTTAATAAGGAAATTGCAAAGTATATCGATGTTATGATAGGTAACGAAGAGGATTTCACAGCCTGCCTCGGACTTGAGGTTGAGGGCAACGATGAAAACCTTAAAGAGCTCAATCTTGACGGCTACTGCAAGATGATTGAAAATGCAGTTAAGGTATACCCGAACTTCAAAGTTGTTGCAACAACTCTCAGAGGTGTAAAGACAGCAACAGTTAACGACTGGAGCGCAATGTGTTGGGCAGACGGTCAGCTCTATCATGGTTTGAAGCTTGATAATCTTGAGATTTTCGACCGTGTCGGTGGTGGCGACTCTTTTGCTTCCGGACTTATTTACGGTCTTATGACTACAGGCGATGCACAGAAAGCCGTTAACTACGGTGTAGCTCACGGAGCATTGGCAATGACCACTCCCGGCGACACTTCCATGGCAAGCAAGAAGGAAGTTGAAGCGGTAATGAGTGGTGCAGGCGCCCGTGTACAGAGATAATAGACGTAGGGTTTGAATAATCTTGCGCACATTGAACGCCTTTCGCACCCAAACTCACGTATCATTATACGCTTCGGGGTGCGAAAAACGCCCACTGCACGCAACCTAATCCAAACGCAGAATTGCAACGTAGGGTTTGAATAATCTTGCGCACATTGAACTTTTTTGACTAACATTAAATTAACTTTCAGGGGCGCACAGCCGTGCGCCCATACTGTGTAATTTTGAAAGGATGAAAATCATGGATAAAGAATTGATACTTACTAAAATACAGGAATGCGGAATTGTTGCCGTAGTAAGAGCTGAAACCACAGAGCAGGCTGAGCGCATTACAGATGCTTGTATCGAGGGCGGTGTTGCAGCGATTGAGCTTACTTTTACAGTTCCCCATGCTGATAAGGTTATTGAGGACCTTGCAAAAAAATATACACCCGACGAGATTATTCTCGGCGCAGGTACAGTTATGGATGCAGCAACTGCAAGAATAGCTTTGCTTTCGGGTGCACAGTATATCGTAAGTCCTTATCTTGATATTGAAACTGTCAAGATGTGCAACCGTTACAGAACAGCTGTTATGCCCGGTGTTATGTCTGTGCGTGAGGCTGTTATGGCAATGGAAGCGGGTGCTGATATCCTCAAGATATTCCCCGGCGACCTTTTCGGTCCCAAAATCATAAAGGCAATCAAAGGCCCCATTCCTTATGCTAAGATGATGCCCACAGGCGGTGTTGATGTTGACAACGTCGGCGAGTGGATAAAAGCAGGAGCAGTTGCAGTCGGAGCGGGTAGTTCACTGACAGCAGGCGCAAAGACAGGCGACTATCAGAAGATAACTGAGACTGCACGTAAGTTTGTAGAAAACATCAAGGCAGCCCGTGCATAATTATTATTCAGCGTTTAACTGAGAGGACAGTTTATGTTTGTAGATGTTGCAAAAATCAAGATAAAAGCGGGGTCTGGCGGCGATGGAGCCGTCACGTTCCACCGTGAAAAGTATGTTGCCTCAGGCGGTCCTGACGGCGGTGACGGCGGCAAGGGCGGAGATATAATCTTCGAGGTCGATGATAACCTTGCTACTCTTGCGGATTTTCGTTATAAGCGCAAGTATACCGCACAGGACGGTAAAAAAGGTGAGGGCAATCGCCGCAGGGGCAAGAGCGGTGAAAACCTTGTTATCCGTGTGCCAAGGGGGACAATAATAAGAGAAGTTCAGAGTAACGCTGTCATGGCGGATATGTCTGAAAAGACCTCATTTGTCGCAGCCAAGGGTGGCCGTGGCGGATGGGGCAATACCCATTTCAAGACCCCTACAAGACAGACTCCTCGTTTTGCAAAGAACGGAACTCCCGGCGAGGAGTGGGAGGTTGTGCTTGAATTAAAACTCCTTGCAGATGTAGGATTGCTCGGATTTCCGAATGTAGGTAAATCTACATTTATATCCGTTGTCAGCGAGGCAAAACCGATTATTGCGGATTATCATTTTACCACTATAACACCCGTTCTCGGAGTTGTTAGCATGGGTGAGGGAGAGTCCTTTGTAATAGCGGATATTCCCGGTCTTATTGAGGGTGCAAGCGAAGGCATTGGTTTAGGTCATCAGTTCCTGCGCCATGTTGAGCGTTGCCGTATGCTGTTGCATATAATTGATGCAGCAGGCAGCGAGGGCAGAGACCCGATAGAAGATTTTGAAAAGATTAATACAGAGCTTGAAAAGTTTAATCCTGAGCTGTCAAAGCTTCCGCAGATAGTAGCCGCCAACAAGATAGACATGGCGGAAGATGCGCAGATTGAGAAGTTGCGTGAGTATTTCACCGACAGAGGATATGAATTTTTCACCATGTGCGCTCCGATTCAGGAGGGTACGTCTGAAATTATAAATTCTGTAGCTGTAAAGCTTAAGACCTTGCCACCTATAAAACGCTATGAGACCGAAGAGATACCTGTTGAAATGTTTGAAAAACAGAAAGATACAGGTTTCACTATTAAGGAAACAGACGGAATATACAGCGTTGAGGCTCCGTGGCTACTGAAGATTCTTCAGCAGACCGACCTTGATGACTATGAGTCTCTGCAGTATTTTCAGCGAGTGCTTCATTCAAGTGGTATAATAGATGCGCTTGAGGATAAAGGCATCCAGCAGGGTGATACCGTCGAGATATATGACCTTGAGTTTGACTATATGCCGTAGGGCGGTGAGCTTTTGATAGGAATAAGCGAAGAAATTAAAAATGCAGACCCATCATTGCTGAGTCCGCTGACTCTCGCATTTGTGGGCGACACGGTGTTTGATTTGTTGGTGCGTGGAAATCTTGTCATGCAAGCGAACCGACCTGTAGGCAAGCTTCATCCGCAGGCTGCTAAGAAAGTCTGTGCTCCGGCACAGGCACAAGCGGCAGAGCAGATTATAGACCTTCTCACTGAGCAGGAGGCGGACATATATCGGCGAGGCAGGAATGCCCACACAGGGAACATACCGAAAAACGCTACAGCTGCGCAGTATCATAGCGCAACAGGGCTTGAAGCGCTTTTCGGATGGCTTTATCTTTCGGGTAAGGATGAGCGGATAGCAGAGCTTTTTAAAGTTATCAGCGAAAATGATATTTAGCTTTTTGGGAGGTAACTCCATGGGCAAAGATAAGATATCCTCCGGCGATGAGCGACGTCGCCGTAAAATGCAAAAAAGAGTATTTGGCGCACCAAAGACAAAAGGGCAAAGATTTCTCGATGTTGTTATAGATAATTTGTGCTGGGTAGTTGGCAGTTCCCTTTATTCAATAGCAGTCATAGCTTTTGCAATACCTAATAATATTGCACAAAGCGGAGCCACGGGACTTGCGATTATAATTAACCATTTGACAGAGATTCCGATAGGCGTAGCAAACCTTATAGTGAATATTCCGCTGCTGATTCTGGCGGGGGTATTTATAGGCTGGAAGTTTGTTGCAAAGACCATGTGGGTGACGGTTATACTCTCTGTGTTACTTGATGTGTGGAATATATTTTTGCCTGTATACACCGGAGACAGGATTCTTGCGGCGCTTTTCTGCGGAGTTATTTCGGGCGTGGGACTGTCGATAGTCTTTATGCGTGGAGCAACAACCGGCGGTACGGATATTGTCGGACGGCTTATCCGCAAATGGTGGCCGCACGTATCAATGGGCAAGGTTATCCTTGCGGCAGATGCATTTATAGTAGTGCTTTCTGCGATAGTGTTCAGAAGCTTCGAGTCAGCTATGTATGCGATAATAGTAATATTCGTAAACTCACGGCTGATAGACTATATTCTTTACGGTACGGGCAGCGGCAAGATGCTGATGGTTGTTACCGAGAAGGCGCAGGAGATATCGGCGCTCATAACAAGCGATATGCATAGGGGTGTAACGATTCTACCCGTTCAGGGAGGTTACACGGGAAAAGAGAAGAATATGCTTGTCTGCGCTGTACGAAACAGCGAGGTTTCAAGACTTACAAAACTTATTTGGAGTGTTGACGAGAATCCGTTTATTATAGTTTCCGAAGCCGGCGAAATTCTTGGTGAAGGATTTAAAAACCCCGATAATGGAGAATAAAGAAACACCGATTCATTAAAAGTGAATCGGTGTTTTATATTGTTTTAATCTTTTTGATATGCTATAATATTTCAAAAGGTAAAAAACGAGCCTTTTTGAAAAACGGGAGGAGAAATATATGAATATTCATTGCGAATATTGCGGCGCAAAATTTGATTCTGCAAGCAACAAGGCTTGTCCTCATTGCGGAGCAAGCTTTGAGGGTAATGATACTATCGAGGCGGCGCAGGAAAGGCAGCAAAAGCTTGATGACCTTGAGATGCGTCAGCAGCAGATGGAGTTGGAAGAGCGTCAGTCACAGATAGAGTATAGTCGAAAACAACGTCAGCAGGTACAACGCAGTCAGAAAAGAGTAAAATACGGCTGTATAATTCCTGTTTTTATTTTTATAGCAATAGGATTTATTTTTACGATAGGCTCTGTTGTTTTCACTTTTTTGAACAGACCATCTGAAGATGTTTTTTATGATGATACTGATATCATAGCAGACTTTCCGGAAGAAGATGAGTCGGAACCCCTTACTACTGAAGTTGACTTCAATGTGGTTGCTGAAATGGGTGACTACACAATTGTTTGTGATGAAATTATAGAAACGGACAGAGGCGGTTTTAAACCGGCTAAAGGCTATATGTATGTGGCGTTTCACTTCGTAATGAAAAACACAAGCGAAGAATCTCTTTCTCCATTTTCAACATTGATTTGTGCAGTTGACGGTGTTGTCTGCGAGGAAAAGTTCCTCTTTGATGAAAAGAAATTCGACCCTGATGATATTCCTGCAGGCTTGAGCGCAGACGGATACATTTGTTTTGAGGTGCCTGAGGATGCAGAACGCTTTGAACTTCGACATGAAAGCTCGGATGGTAGCAGCGTCACATTTTATATTGACAACACGCTTTCTTAAATCAGATACATAAAATGCAAAAAGCTCACTCGAAAGAGTGAGCTTTTTTGGAGCTACTGGCCGGACTCGAACCGGCGACCTGCTGATTACGAATCAGCTGCTCTACCAACTGAGCCACAGTAGCATCGACAGCTATATATTATAATAGACAGGGAATAAATTTGCAATACCTTTTTGGATTTTTGATAAAGGTTAAAAATAAATTATTGGTGTGGTGCCGCTATTGCGAAGGGAGATTTTGTGTGATATAATACCAAAGTATCCGCCCGTAGCGAAGCTGGATATCGCAGCAGATTCCGATTCTGAAGGCCGGGGGTTCAAATCCCTCCGGGCGGGCCATGAACCCCGCTTACTATATGCAAGCGGGGTTTCACTTTTCGTTTTTGGAGGTAGTTTGATGGACTTAGTTGAAAAATATCTGATGCTGGTTAATGAGATGGCAGAGTTTAACAGTTATGACGATAAAAAGGAAGTTGCTAAATATAATAAAAAGACAACTAAAATCAGGGAGATAGCTTCAGCGATTGAAAAGGAACAATCCGAACTGAAAATAGCGTTTTGTCAGTTGCTTTCTAATGAAAATCCTACGATACGACTTTGGGTAGCACATCATATGCTTGAGGTTATGAATTATGAAGATTGTTACAGAAAAAAAGCGCTCCAAGAGATAAAACAGAGGGCTAAAGATAAAACAGCAGATGGCTATGGGAATAAGCTTTGGCTGAAAGAATGGTATAAAGACCATCCGAAAGACAGGTTGCTGTAATTCATAGGTAATAGAATTTATGATATGATTTGTTTAAAGGAGAGCCTCGTGAATACACGTTTTGAATATGCTGATAAGCAAAAGATGCAAGAAATTCTGCCTGTGCTGTTTGATATTCTGCATTCCAACATGAGTATAATTGCACCAACAGGTAATACATATGAGAATGATATGGAACAGTGGCTGTCTAATGTATTGCCTGCAATGCAAAAGGAAGTCCGCCAAATCGTTTTGATGTATGCTGATGATAAGCTGGTCGGGTATTTTCAATATTATGTTAATTCGGGCGCACTGATGATGGAGGAGATACAGATTGCAAGCGAATATCAGGGGAGCGGACTGTTTGGTTTGTTTTACCGATGGCTTGTAAAGGTTTTGCCTAAAGACATTAAATATGTTGAGGCCTATTCAAATAAGAAAAACCATAAATCACAAGCAATCTTAGAGCATTTGGGGCTTTCTAAAGTCGGAGAAAACAAAAACGGTAATTCATTTTATTATAAAGGCGATTATGTTATTTTGCTGAATAGGTATAATTAATATTTGTCATCCCAAGATGAAACGGCTAAACTCAATAGAGTTTAGCCGTTTTTTAGTGTATTTATATGTAAAGATTTCTCATTTTTACCTTGGGACAATTATTCTTTTATCTGTTTTTTATCAAAAAAGCTTGTGAAGTTTATTGTGAAAAGCAAGATATACGCTACCCACATTGGAAGATTTTCGATGAATGCGCTTTTGCCGACAGTTACCAGAAGTACAAGCATAACAGCGAGAATAATGATAAAAGCGACAGTAGCTACTATGTATTTTTTATCTTTTTCTTTAACCTTGTGGAAAAGGAATATAATCACACCTGCAGCACCGAAGAAAGCAAATATTAAAGCAGAAGCCCAATGTCCTAAGCATCTGGGAGTCATAATAAGCTCAAGCCCTGCCGACGGAACGTTTATTGTTACGAATAGAGCGGCACAACCGAGCGAGGTTATAATAATTCCGGCTTTGCTGTAATAGTTGTTTTTGCGGTACATATAAAGAACATTTGTGAAAATTGAGACGGAAGAAAGCACGCCCCAGATTTTATAGTATAAAGGATATTTAAGACCTAACATACTTGCAGTTACATCTGTGAGGATATTGCCGAACTGCTCAGGGAAACTTAAAAATCCGTACCAAGTAATAAAAGCGAACCCGGCAATTAAGTTTAAAACACAAAAGCCTGTTGTCAACTTTGTAAGCTTTTCGGCAAAAAGGATTTTTTTAATAAAAAGTGCATACGCAAAAAGGAGTATTGTTGAACCGATTACCCATAACCAATAGACGGTTGCATTTGCATACATGGGTTCATAGAGCATACCGTCAAACTTTGCAATAAAGTCTTCAGCGGACAAAAGCAAGTCATCACTTGTTGGAATGATGTACGGATATTTATCCCAACTCATAACAAAAGTCATCCACAACCCGTAGACCAATGCGATTATTACCCACATTACGGTGTATTTTTTCATCATTTTTTTATTGTCACTCATAATATCACCCCATTTACAAATTATAACACGAATTAAAAATTTATACAATAAAATAAAAATCGAAGATACTTCGTCGAGCGTTTACAAGATAGTATATTTTTAATCTCACTCTATGAAGCTGTGGCATATCATAGGTGGGAGGCGATAAAGTATATGAGGGAAAGAATTTATGACAGAGTGGCAGCGGTTGCCTATGCACGCAGATGGGCGCTTGACAGAAACACAGCTTATTATGATTTTGAAAAGAACGGAGGGGACTGCACGAACTTTGCATCTCAGTGCATATACGCAGGAGTAAAGGCTATGAACTTTACACCTGTTAATGGGTGGTACTACCGTTCATCCTATGACCGCACGGCTTCATGGAGCGGAGTGGAGTATCTTTATAACTTTCTTATTAACAACAAATCTGTAGGACCGTATGCACACGTAGTACCGCTTGAGGAAGCGGAGCTTGGAGATATCGTACAGCTCGGAAAGCAGGACGGTGATTTTTATCATACACCGGTCATAACCGCTTTAAAACCGATTATATTGGTTGCGGCGCACAGCTACGATGCTTTGGACAGACCTCTGTTCTCGTATAATTACGGTGCAGTGCGTGTTCTTCACATTGACGGTGTGAGAATGTGGTGAGGGGACATTTGTTATAATATTGAATTTGATTTAGTAGCAAAAACAGAAATATTTTTTAATTAATAACTTGCTTTAATTAAAATCGTGTGCTATAATGCGAAAAAACGTGAAAGGTGAACGAATATGAATTTAACTTTTAAAACAAATTCATATTATTGCGAGTCTGTTTCTTATTATTACGGAAACGGGCTTTGGCTGCGTTTGTCTTAACGGATATTTCGGGCAAATTACAGACCAAAGCGTAAATGGCTTTGGTCTGATTTTTTTGTTTATTTTGGAGGGTGACAACAATGGAAACAAAGGAATTTATGAGAATTCTTAAAAGGGATGCAGTATCGATTTACTCGGAGGAGGCGTTGATTCAAAAGCTTGAAAGCACAAAGAGATTGATTATCAAGCTTGGCGCAGACCCGAGCCGACCGGATTTGCACCTGGGACATTCGGTTGTTTTGCGTAAACTGCGTATGTTTCAGGAGATGGGACATGAGATAGTATTTGTTATCGGTGACTTTACGGGTATGATAGGCGACCCGTCCGGCAAGAGCAAAACGAGAGTGCCGCTGACCTTTGAACAGACCCGTAAAAACGGACAGTCATACTTTGAGCAGGTTACAAAGATTCTTGATAAGGAAAAGACGAGAATAACCTACAATTCGCAGTGGCTTTCGGATATGAATTTTGCCGATGTGCTGTCGCTCTGCGGCAAGTACACACTGGCGAGGATAATGGAGCGTGATGATTTTTCAAAGCGTTTTACTGCCAATCAGCC
This sequence comes from Clostridia bacterium, assembly GCA_017407995.1. Lineage (GTDB taxonomy): Bacteria > Bacillota > Clostridia > Oscillospirales > Acutalibacteraceae > CAG-177. The sequence continues at coordinate 33,676 of JAFQVM010000006.1, forward strand.
AATCGGAATCCATGAGATTCTGTATCCGCTCATGCAGGGCTACGACAGCGTTGCTCTTCACGCTGATATAGAGGTTGGAGGTACAGACCAGACGTTTAATCTGCTTGTCGGCAGGGAGCTGCAAAAGGATTACGGACAGGAGCAGCAGGTGGTAATAACATTTCCGATTCTGGTCGGTCTTGACGGTGTAGAGAAGATGAGCAAATCACTTGATAATTACATCGGAATTGACGAGCCTGCCGAGCTTATGTTTGAAAAGTGTATGAAAGTTCCGGACAGTATTTTACCCGATTACTTCCGTCTTACGACCGACATTGAAACTATACCTGATGATATCCGTGAGGCACATTTTGTATATGCCAGGGAGATAGTCAGGATGTATCACGGAGAAAGTGCTGTGGAGGAAGCGGAGAACAGATATAGAGAGGTAGCTAAGGGAAAACTGCCTGAAAATATGGACTCTGTCACTCTCGATAAAGCACCTATTGGTATTATCGAATTGGTCAGAGCTGTAGGCTTTGCCGGCTCTAACGGCGATGCAAGACGCCTTATTACAGGCAGAGGCATAAAGATAAACGGCGAAACTGTTGAAGATATGTCTCTTGTGATTGACAATCAAGAGGAAATCGTATTGAGCAGGGGCAAAAATAAATTTATCAAGGTCTTGTTTGATTAGTAAAAGTGTGTTAAATTATGACTGATAAATCAATGAGAGGGAGCGGCAAATGAGCAACATCGAGTGGTTTAAAAAAGCTGGATACGGTATGATGGCACATTGGGGTCTATATTCTGTTTTGGGCGGAGAGTGGCGAGGCCGCCATGTACTCGACTATGCAGAGTGGATACAGAGCTATATGCCTATCCCGAATGCCGAATACTCAAAGCTTGCGGACGTTTTCAATCCTATATATTTCGATGCGGAAGAGTGGATTCGTCTTGCAAAGGATTGCGGAATGAAATACTTTGTGTTTACTTCAAAGCACCACGACGGATTTGCTATGTATCATTCAAAAGTTGATTCTTTCAACGTGGTTGAAGCAACTCCTTTTAAGCGGGATGTTGTCGGAGAGCTTGCAGAGGCATGCTACAAACACGGACTGAAATTCGGTCTTTATTACTCACAGGAGCTTGACTGGCATCACCCTCATGGCGGCGGATACGATAAGTTTACGGGTTGTTCAGGTGTGTCATGGGATAACAGCTGGGATTTTGCTGACAGAAGTAAAAAAGACTTTTCAATTTGTTTTGAGGAGAAGATAAAACCGCAAGTCAAAGAGCTTTTAACAGAATACGGCGATTTGTGTTTGATGTGGTTTGACGTTCCGCATACGATAACACCTGAGCAAAGCCTTGAGCTTAATCACCTTGTCAAGGAATATCAGCCGAATTGTCTGATAAACTCACGCATCGGCAACGGTGCATATGATTATGTTTCGCTGGGCGATAACGAATATCCGTCTGAGCGTGCACAGGCAGACGAAAATACCGACCCCAACAGCCTTGACGGTTTTAAGGTCTCGCCTTACGGTTTGTATGAGACGGCGGGAACACTCAACAGTTCATGGGGCTATAAGTATTATGACAACAATTGGGTAACTCCTGAAGAAATAGCTCAGCGCCGATTTAAGCTTAACGAGTTGGGTATCAACTATCTGTTGAATGTGGGACCTGATGCCTTGGGACGAATACCTGCAAAGTCGGTTGAAGTTCTGAAGAGAGCGGCTGAGATTGTTGATAAACGATAATAAAAAGGTGCTTGTATCACAAGCACCTTTTTTGTTAATATTAATTGAGTTGAATTATTCAGCAGCTTCTTCGGGGATATCGCTTGTGCAGTTGGGACACTTGACAGCGGCGATATCAATTTCGCTGCAGCAGAAAGGACATTTCTTTGTAGTTGCGGGAGCGGGCTCTTCTTCTTCCTTTTCCTTGGAGAGCTTAGTCTTCATTACAGCCATGACCTTTATCACAACGAAGATAGACAGTGCGATAAGAACGAAATCGAGAATGGTCTGAATGAAGTTGCCGTAGTTGAAAGTGGCGAAGCCTGCCTCTGTTGCGAGAGCAGGAGTTGTCATTGTTGCGGGGTCAAAGCCTGTCTTGTCGCCGAGGACAACAAACATATCCTTGAGACTGCCGCCGCCTGTGAGAAGTCCTACAAGGGGCATAATCAAGTCGGATACGAGCGAAGTGACGATTTTGCCGAAAGCACCGCCGACTACAACGCCGACTGCCATGTCTACTACATTGCCTTTTGAAATAAACTCTTTGAACTCTTTTACAAATTTCATAGTATCACATCCATTATGTATTTTTTACTATTATATCAGTGCTGAAAAATTAATACAAGTCTATTAAAGCAGAAAGGGAAAAATTTATGCATGAACTTCAATTTCATACATTTGAGCCGATATTTAATGAGGATTCAAAAATTCTGGTGCTCGGCACATTTCCGTCTGTGAAGTCACGTGAACAGGGCTTTTATTACGGCCATGCACAAAACAGATTTTGGCGAGTGGTGTCTCAGCTGCTGGGTGTATCGACTCCGCAGTGCATAGACGAAAAGCGTGATATGCTGCTTAAAAATAATATAGCTCTTTGGGATGTTGCGGCAAGCTGTGAGATAGTGGGGTCAAGCGACAGCAGCATGAAAAATGTAAGGGCAAATGATATCGAAAGGATACTTTCAGCCGCTGAGATAGGACGTGTGTTTGCAAACGGAAAAACAGCGGCACGGCTTTATGAGAGATTGATATATCCTAAAAGCGGAGTCCCGATTTATACTTTGCCGTCTACAAGTCCTGCGAACGCTTCATACAGTCTTGAACGCCTTATAGAGGAATGGAGTGTTATATTGCCGTTTATAAAGTAAAAGCACTTAACAAAAAACAACTTCCGTCAAAAGACGAAAGTTGTTTTTACTTTTTTACCAGATAACTTTATCGGCAATGTCTTTCTTTGCGCTATCGAGGAATTCTTCAACGCTTATTGCGCCGATGTCGCCCTCACCACGTTTTCTTACGCTGACAGTGCCGCTTTGTTCCTCTTTCTCGCCGATGACAAGCATGTACGGAACTTTCTGAAGCTGAGCTTCACGAATCTTATATCCGATTTTTTCACTGCGGTCATCAACTTCAACTCTGAAGCCTTCGTTAAAGAGTCTGTCACGAACAGCGTTTGCGGTGTCCATAAATTTATCGGAAATAGGAAGAATTCTGACTTGTTCGGGAGCAAGCCACAGCGGGAAAGCTCCTGCAAAATGCTCTGTTATAACACCGATAAAGCGTTCGATTGAGCCGAGTACAACACGGTGAATCATAACAGGTCGGTGCTTTTCACCGTCTGCGCCTGTATATTCGAGCTCAAAGCGCTCAGGAAGCTGCATATCGAGCTGGATTGTACCGCATTGCCATGTGCGTCCGATAGAGTCGGAGAGGTGGAAGTCAAGTTTCGGACCGTAGAAAGCACCGTCGCCCTCGTTTATGATGTAGTCCTTACCCATTTCGCTGACAGCCTCTTTAAGAGTCTGAGTTGCGAAATCCCAATCTTTTTCATCGCCCATGTGGTCCTCGGGCATTGTGGAAACTTCTATCTGATATGAAAGACCGAAAACGGAGTAAACCTCATCAAACAGGCGGACAACGTTTTTAATTTCGTCCTTCATCTGCTCCCAGGTCATGAAGATGTGAGCGTCATCCTGTGTGAAGCAACGCACACGGAACAGACCGTGAAGTGTACCGCTGAGTTCATGTCTGTGGACGAGTCCAAGCTCACCGACACGCATGGGGAGGTCACGGTAGGAATGGGGCTTGGTTTTATATACAAGCATTCCGCCGGGACAGTTCATGGGCTTGATGGCGAAATCGGTTTCGTCAATAACAGTGGTATACATATTCTTCTTATAATGTGTCCAGTGACCGCTGCGCTCCCAAAGAGCACGGTTAAGCATCATGGGAGTTGATATTTCTACATATCCGTAGCGATTGTGAACCTCACGCCAGTAGTCTATCAAGGTGTTGCGCAACTTCATACCGTTGGGCAGGAAGAACGGGAAACCGGGACCCTCGTCCATGACTGTGAAAAGTCCGAGGTCTTTTCCGAGCTTTCTGTGGTCACGCTTTTTTGCTTCTTCAAGCATTGTAAGGTAAGCATCAAGTTCATCTTTTTTGGTAAAGGCGGTACCGTAGATTCTCTGAAGCATCTTGTTGTCAGAGTCGCCACGCCAGTATGCGCCTGTACATGAGGTGAGCTTGAAAACCTTTATGCGTGACGTGTCGGGTATGTGTGGACCTGCACACAGCTCGTCAAATTCACCCTGCTTGTAGAAAGAAATTTTTTCTCCCTTGTCAGCATGCTCTTTGATAAGCTCAACCTTGTATTCCTCTCCCTTGTTCTCCATCATTGCAATAGCATCTGCGGGGTCGAGTTCATAATGTTCAAGAGTTAAGCCCTCTTTGACAATCTTTTTCATCTCAGCTTCGAGCTTTTCGAGAACTTCGGGAGTGAACGGCACGTCGACATCAAAGTCATAATAGAAGCCGTTGTCGACAGCCGGGCCGATGGCAAGTTTAGCCTGAGGATAGAGTCTCTTGACAGCCTGAGCGAGAATGTGAGAAGCGGTATGTCTGAAAGCACGCTTACCCTCGTCGTCGTCAAAAGTGACTATCTCAAGTTTACAGTCTTTTTCAATTGGGGTGCGAAGGTCTTTGACCTCGCCGTCAATGCGGCATACGCATGCAGCCTTGTAGAGTCCCATGCCGAGGCTCTTTGCAACTTCAGCAGCGGTGATACCTTTTTCAAACTCTTTAATTTCGCCGCCTCTTAGTTCGATTTTTACCATAATATTACTCCTTTCAGTGTTTGAGAGGATGAAAAAAAGCTTCACCCCTCCTGATAAAGGGATGAAGCTAATGCTCCACGGTTCCACCCAATTTGCGGCTAACGCCGCCACTCTGAGACCTTAACGCAGTCATACGTCGCAGCCTATCCCGACGGGCTTCGGTGCGCACTCAGCAGCGGTAATTCATTTCTGCTCCCGCAGACGCTTTCAGCCCATGACGTCCGCTCTCTTGGAGAGTGTTGTGAAATAAATCTTCTGCTTCACAGCTTTATTAAAACTATTTTATCACCAACTTAAAAAAAGTCAATACCTTAAAAAGCGAGGATAACTCCGCCTCTGCCTGCATACATGCTGCTTAAGCCTGAAGTTTTGCTTATAATAATTTCCTTGAAGTTATACAGTTCTTTAACAGCCTTTGCAACATACTGTGCGGCAGCTTCATTTTCGCAGTGAGTTATGACAAGCGTACGCTCATGAAGATTCTTTGACTGTTCTCCGATAACTTCAATCATGCGCTTAATAGCAGCGTTAAAGCCCTTGGCTTTAGAGAAAATTTTGATTTTTCCGTCTCCGTCATCGCCAAGAACAAACTTTATGTTGAGGAGAGTTACAGCCTTACCCAGAAGAGAAGGGATTCTGCCGTTTTTAACAAGGTAATCGGTGGTCTCAAGCACGAAATGAGTTTTCATTTCTTTGATAAAGTTTTCTACCTTCTCAATGATTTCGGCTCTGTCGAGACCTTTTTCTACGAACTCTCTTATCTTAATGGCGATAAGCATCTCGCCTGCAGAAGCACTCTTTGAGTCAAAGATATGAACCTTTTTGTCGCTTTCCTCTTCGGCAATCTGAGCACCCATAACAGCGCTGCTGTAGGAGCCGGAAAGACGTGAAGAGAGGGTTATGCTGAAAACATTTTCAGCTTCGCTGTTCTTAAAGGCCTGCGCAAAAGCATCGGGGGACGGACAAGCTGAAGTGATTCTCTCCTTCGATTCGTCAACCTGTCTTAAGTAGTCTGCTATGTCAAGGTTTTCATCGTCGATGAATTCCTTTTCGCCTATTCTGAGGATAAGCGGTACGTTTTTACCTCTTGCGGCTTCTCTGAGGTCATCAGACATTTCACAGCTGCTGTCAGCAATAATTTGATAATCCAACATAGTTATTTACCTTTTCACTTTCCCAATTTTGGTTAGACTAATATCAACCAAAACTATAATATTTCAAAAACAATTTGGTGTCAATTAAAATAAAGAAATTAAATGTAAATTTTTGAAAAAATCAAAGCTTAAAGACTGCATACTCTTTTGCAATTTTATTCATATTTTTGTTTTGTTTGGTATAAAAACGGCTTGACATTTGCTTATAATAAGTTTATTATACATAATAATGGTGGTATTATGTGCCAAGCTGTATCCGCCATGTTTATTTTTACAAAGTAGTTTTACAATATCTAAAATTTTTTTTAACAGGAGGTGTTGATTCGTTTGGAATTGTGGTTAGTGATTCTTATAGCCGCCATTAGCGCCGTAGTTGCGGGTGTTATATGCTTTATTTTGGGCGGTTTACATAGGAAGAAGGTTGCCGAATCTGCCATTGGCTCCGCTACTAAGGAGGCCAACCGCATAGTCAGTGAGGCTATGACTCAGGCAGAGGCAAAGAAAAAAGAAGCCATCCTTGAAGCTAAGGACGAGATTCATAAGCAGAGGTCCGAAACTGAGCGTGAGTTGCGTGAGAGACGTAACGAAGTTCAGCGTCAGGAGCGTCGAATAATCCAGAAGGAAGAAAATCTGGATAAGAAGAGTGAGAATCTTGAGAAGAAGGATGAAACGCTAAATCGCAAAATCAAAGAGGTTGAAGACAAGCTTGTAGAAGTCGAAAGCCTTAAAAAGAGCCAGTTTGATATGCTTGAGAAGATATCGGGCTATACAAAGGAACAGGCAAAGGAATTTTTGCTCAAGAATCTTGAAGATGAGCTGGTTCATGAAAAATCGGTCAAAATTATGGAGTATCAGCAGAAGGCAAAGGACGAGGCTGAATCCATGGCAAGGGAGATTATAGCAACAGCTATTCAGCGCTGTGCCGCAGACCATACTGCGGAAGCAACAGTTTCCGTTGTCACTCTGCCCAACGATGAGATGAAGGGTAGAATCATCGGCCGTGAGGGTCGAAACGTACGTACACTTGAAACTATTGCAGGTGTTGACCTTATAATTGACGATACACCCGAAGCAATAACAATTTCCAGCTTTGACCCGGTACGCCGTGAGGTTGCAAGGGTAACGCTTGAAAAACTTATATCTGACGGTAGAATACATCCTGCACGCATTGAAGAGATGTATGAGAAAGCTCGCAGAGAAGTCGATGCTACAATTAAGCAGGCTGGCGAGCACGCCTTGATTGATTCCGGAGTAAACGGAATTCATCCGGAGCTTGTAAAGCTTCTCGGTAAGCTCAAATATAGAACGAGTTATGGTCAGAATGTACTCAATCACTCGCTTGAGGTTTCATATATTGCAGGTCTTATGGCGGCGGAACTTGGCGCTGACGTCAAACTTGCAAAGAGAGCAGGCTTACTGCACGATATCGGTAAGGCTCTCGACCATGAGATGGACGGCTCCCACGTTGAACTCGGCGTTGAATACGCTAAGAAATACCGTGAGAATGAGGGCGTTCTTCATGCTATCAAAGCTCACCACGGTGATGTTGAGGCAAAGACACTTGTTGCTTGTCTTGTTCAGGCAGCAGATGCTGTTTCGGCTGCACGTCCCGGCGCAAGACGTGAGAATGTTCAGAACTATATCAAACGCCTTGAAAAGCTTGAGAGCATTGCTTCTTCATTTGACGGTGTTGACCGCACATTTGCAATTCAGGCAGGCCGTGAGATTCGTATAATGGTCAAACCTGAGGTTATCAGCGATGAAAAGATGGTGCTGGTTGCACGTGATATTGTCAAAAAGATTGAAGACGAGCTTGAATATCCCGGTCAGATTAAGGTAAACCTTATCAGGGAGAGCCGTTTCAGCGACTACGCAAAATAAGTCAATTACCAATAGGTATTTGCTCCCGCCGTTTTTCGGCGGGAGTTTTTCAAAGAAAGGTATTTTTATGAACATTTTTGTTATCGGTGATATTGTTGGCAGCGAGGGCTGTGAGTTCTTGCGTTCAAAGCTGCCCGCATTCAAACGTTTTAAGGGAATAGATTTAACTATAGCCAACGGTGAAAATGCAGCACCCGGTAATGGTATAACCAAAGCCGCTGCAGAATTTATATTTGACAGCGGAGTCGATTTCATAACCACGGGCAACCATGCATTTCGCCGTAGTGAGGTTTATCATTTCCTTGATGAGCGAGATGACATTATCCGACCTGCAAATGTTGATTCATCGTGCCCCGGCTCAGGTTATGGCATAATTGATATGGGCAGTGTTAGGGTAGGTGTGATAAATCTGCTCGGCAGAGCTTATATAAATGGTTCAGATAACCCGTTTAGCGTTGTTGATGATTTGCTTGAAAAAATTAAAGATTGTAAAGTTAAAATACTTGACATGCATGCCGAAGCTACTGCTGAAAAGTTAGCAATGGGATTTTATCTCGACGGCAAGGTCAGTATCGTTGTGGGAACGCATACACACGTTCAAACAGCTGACGAGAAGATTCTGCCCAACGGAACAGGCTATATCACCGATTTAGGTATGACAGGCCCTGAATTATCAGTGCTTGGAGTTCGTCCTGAGGCTTCTATTTCATGGCTGAAAACGGGCTTGCCGACACGCTTTGAGATAAGCGATGCACCGTGTATGATGTGTGGCTGTATTTTTGAAACAGACGATAAAACAGGTAAAGTTTTAAATATAGAAAGAGTATGCGTAAAGTGATATAGCTTTACAAACCAAACAAAGGATTTGACAAAATGTTAAAAGATATAAGACCTGCACAAGACAAAGATTGTCCAAGAATATTAGAACTTCTGCAACAGATTTGCGCATTGCACAGCGAAATAAGACCTGATTTGTTTAAAAACGGCAATTCAAAGTATACGGCAGAGAGTCTGTCTGAATTGCTTGAAGATGAAAGCAGGCTGACTTTTGTTGCCGTAGATGAAAATGATTTTGTTCTCGGCTACATATTCTGCATTCTTATCGACCATACGCAGAACAGTGCACGTTGTGATAACAAGGAGCTGTATATAGATGACCTTTGCATTGATGCGCCGTTTCGCCGTGAGGGAATAGGTGATGCACTCTTCAAAAAGGCACTTGATACAGCCAGAGAGCTTGGATGTCACAATGTTACACTCAATGTTTGGGAAGGTAATGACAGCGCCCTGCGCTTCTATGAGAAGCACGGAATGAAGATTCAAAAACGTGAGATGGAGATAATATTATAATTGTATAAAAAAGGCGGACAGTTCATTGGACTGTCCGCTTTTTGCTATTTTAGGTTATATGATGTTAAATCTTCACTTAATGGGAAAGCTTTCCTAAATGAATTTACAATGCTTTGTTCCTTGGCAAATAAGAGCGTAGATACACCATCCCAAACGACAATCTCTATTTCTGCCAACGGATGTTGTATAGAAGCAGGATTTTGCCAAAAGCCTGAATATCCATTTGCGTACGGTAACGGATATTCTAATATATGCTCAAGCGGGATATCTTTTATAAAACCGGATAAAACAACCCAAATACAAGAAAAATCATCAGTATTTACAATAGATGTTAACTTATTACCGCTAAGCCAACAATATTCCCTGTGTAAGAGGTTTTCGGTTTCATATGATGGGGAAAAACATTCACAATTTGTAACTAACCAATTATATTCATTTTGAATGTTATTGATTGAAGAAAATATTTCATTTAACTTACAGTTTTCATTAATGATAGCTGCATGAACCATGGTTTTAGTTCTCCAAATCAAACCCAAAATCATCAACGATTTCAAGGTCATCCATACCGGCAATCTCTTGTTGAAGCTGTTCCTGGAAAATGTCGAAAACCTCATCAAATTCAGGCTCATTGCCTGAAACGTATGAATACTCGCCGCTCTCTTCATCAAACTCGATTTTAAGAATAGCAACCTCCATATTTCCCGATGCCATGTTTTCAACAGGTAGCAGAACAACGTACTGCGCATCCTTGTGTTCAATAACATCAAGTACAGCCATTTCAACCTCGTTGCCTTCTTCATCGACAAGGGTAAGGGTGGAACCGTCATTCTCTTCTATATCTTCCTCGCCTTGAGGGACAAAATCTAAAATCTTATCGTCGCACATTTTTTATCTCCTTAAACATTAAATCTGAACAGCACAACGTCGCCGTCTTTCATCACATATTCTTTGCCTTCGCTGCGGACAAGACCTTTTTCCTTAGCTGCGGGCAGTGAGCCACAGGCTACAAGGTCATCAAAGCTTATTACCTCAGCACGTATGAAACCACGTTCAAAGTCGGAATGGATTTTTCCTGCAGCCTGAGGAGCCTTTGTGCCCTTGGTTATTGTCCAGGCTCTGACTTCGGGAGTGCCTGCGGTCAGGTAGGATATAAGACCGAGAAGATTGTAACTGCGTTGAACGAGCAAGTCGAGACCGCCTTGCTCGATTCCGAGGTCAGAAAGGAACATCTCTTTTTCGTCTTTTTCGAGAGATGCAATCTCAGCTTCAAGTTCTGCGCATATAGGAAGAACTTCTGCGCCCTCAGTTTGTGCTAAATCCTTAACAGCGAGGTAGTGCTTGTTGTTATCAATCTTATTGGCAAAATCATCTTCGCTCATATTGCAAGCATAGATAACGGGTTTTGATGTGAGCAATGCTATCTGAGAAAGGAATTCAGCCTCGTTTTCATCACATTCGACATTTCTTGCAGGAATTTCGCTTTCAAGTTCCGCTTTGAGTCTTTTTAAGAACTCAAGCTCTGCAGCTGCAGATTTGTCACCCTTGAGCTGTTTTGCAACTCTGTCGATTCTGCGGTCAACCATCTCAAGGTCAGAGAGTATCAACTCAAGGTTGATGGTTTCAATATCTCTTTTTGGGTCGATAGTAGCATCAACGTGGACGATATCATCGTTTTCAAAACAGCGGACAACGTGAATTATAGCGTCGACCTCTCTTATATGTGAGAGAAACTTGTTGCCCAAGCCTTCGCCCTTTGATGCGCCACGCACAAGACCTGCTATGTCAACGAACTCAATCATTGCGGGAGTGGTCTTTGCAGGGTTATACATTTCTGTGAGCTTGTCGAGTCTTGCATCTGGGACAGCGACGACACCGACATTTGGCTCTATAGTGCAGAACGCATAGTTTGCGGACTGTGCGCCTGCATTGGTTATAGCGTTAAAAAGAGTGCTCTTGCCGACGTTTGGCAAGCCAACAATTCCGAGTTTCAGAGCCTAACATCCTTTGTCTTTTTTGGTCATACAACACATTATAACCCCTGACGGATAAAAAAACAACCGAAACGACAATAAAAAATTGCAAAAGATGTGTGTTTGGTGTAAAATAGATATAATGATGTGCAAAAGGAAGTGCCGCAGTGACCCCTTCAAGATTTTCAAGAAGCTCGATGCTCATAGGCGAGGATGGGCTTTTAAAACTTAAAAGCAGCCATGTAGCGGTTTTCGGTCTTGGCGGTGTCGGTTCATACACCGCAGAAGCTTTAGCACGTGCCGGCGTAGGTGAGTTTACACTTGTTGACAGTGACACTCTGTCAATTACAAATATCAACCGTCAGCTCTATGCGCTGAGTTCAACCGTCGGAATGAAGAAAACCGAGGTTGCGGCAGCACGAATAAAGGATATAAATCCTGATTGTATTGTTCATGTTATAGACGGTTTCTATCTGCCTGAAAACTCCGAGGAGTTTTTTGTGTCAAGTTATGACTATATAGCGGATGCTGTTGATACCGTGAGTGCAAAGATTAGTCTTGCTTGTGAGGCTAAGGAGAGGGATATACCGATAATTTCATGCATGGGAACAGGAAATAAGCTTGACCCGACGTTGTTCAAGGTGTCGGATATATATCAAACAAGTGTCTGTCCGCTGTGCCGTGTAATGAGGCGTGAGCTTAAAGCACGAGGTGTTGACTCTCTTAAGGTTGTCTGGTCTGAAGAGCCGCCTATCAAATCCGACGAGCCGGGAGAGGACAGTGCGAAGCGAGCCGTGCCGGGAAGTGTGTCATTTGTGCCGCCTGTTGCAGGCATGATAATGGCAGGAGAGATAATTAAAAATATTATTAAGAAATAAAATGCGTAAAGCAATAAAACTTTACAAATGTTGTAAGGAGAGGGCTATGAACCGAAGAGTTTTAAAAATATTTGCTGTTGTTATAGTTTTTGTTTTGTCAATTCCCCTTATTTTCGGCGGTTGTTCCGATAAACCCGGCGAAACAGATGAAACAACATCCGTCTCTGGTGAAACACCGGAGGCGCACTCCTTAAAACTGCCATATTCGCAAAATGACAAGTTAAATCCCTTTACAGCAGAGAGTATGCTCAATCAGAGTGTCTGTGAGCTGATATATGACGGACTTTTTTCTTTAGATAAAAATTACAATGCTAAACCGATGCTTGCATCAAATTACAGCCAAAGCGGACGTACACTTACTGTTACTTTAGGCTCTGTTAAATTCTCTGACGGTTCATCTGTCACACCATCTGACGTAGTGGCATCGTTTAACAGCGCAAAGGAGTCTCCGGCGTATAAATCATCTCTCGCAGGGTTTGGAAAAGCTACGGTAAGCGGCAACAGCGTGGTGTTTGAGCTGTCAGCGGATGACCCGTATGCAGTCAACTGTCTTACTTTTGCCGTTACAAAGGGCGGCTCGACGGAGGAAAAGGCTGTCGGTTCTGGCAGATATGTGCTTGATATTAATGCCGGAGGGGCTGTGCTTAAGGCTCGAAGCTCCCGCACGGCGGATTTTTCACCTAAGATAAAGCAAATAAGCTTATACGGTGTTCAGGATGTAAACTCTCTTAAATATACACTTGCAATAGGTAATATCAGCTTTGCTTTTGATGATTTGCGTCTGGGCAACTACACAAGATTTTCGGCTTCTACAGCGAGCGTTTTAATGAATAACATGGTGTTTATGACCTTTAATAAAGGTAATTCGGCACTTGCATCCGAAAAAGTCAGACAGGCGATAAGTTTGCTTGTAGACAGGAGTAAGATAGCCGATACTGCTTTTCAAGGGCATGCCAAGGCGGCATACACACCGTTTAATCCTGATTGGAACGTAATTTCAGGCAAGGATTACACGAGTACAAAGGCGGCATACACACCGTCTAATCCTGATTGGAACGCAATTTTAGGTGAGGATTACACGATTACAACAGATATTGAAGCCGTTGAAAAGCTGCTTGATGAGGCGGGATATAAGACTTCCGGCGGGTCTGTTCGTTCAAACGGTTCAAATGCACTTTCGTTTAAGCTGCTTGTGAACAAGGACAATGCTTTTAAAACGCAAGCGGCGGATTATATAAAGGAAATGCTTAAAAAGGCAAATATCAGCGTAACTGTTGAGTCGCTTGAGGAAAAGGCATACAAATCGGCGGTGGCTTCGGGTAAGTATGATATGTATATAGGCGAAATCAAGCTTTCCGATAATATGAATCTGTCGCCTATACTCTTGCCTAAGGGTGCTGTTTCCTACGGCATTAATACTTCGGGTGCATCGAGCACGGCATACGCTGCAATGCTTGCAGGCACCTTGGATGTTTACGAATTTTTGGAAATATTTAACAGCGATTTGCCATTTTTACCGCTTTGTTACCGCAGCGGTATAGCGGCATATACACGCAGTATATCATTTGACGGAGATGCCCATATAAACGATATTTATGCGGATATAGAGAGCTGGCAATTTATTTCATAATTCTTTTTTCTCTTTTGGACTTGTAATATATCGAAAGAGCGACTATAATATATGTGGTTTGTAACCGTTTTGTAATATTTTCAAGGAGGCGGACATTTTGGATAAAAATAAAACAGAAGAAGAAAAGCTCCGCTCGAATGAAAATGGTGTTTCTCTTTTGGAAAAAGAAGAGGATGTAAATGCGAAATATGCGGAGCTGCTTGAAAAAATAGACATTGATAATGACTATGATGATATTTTATCAAAATATGAAAAGACGATAGAACAGCGTACAAAGAGTACAATAAAAAGGATAAGCGGGGATGAGCTGGAGCCTATTGAGGAGAAGACAGAGCAACCCGTGACTGAAGATGAAAAGATTGAAGAAGAAAAGCTTGAGGAAGAGGAGTCCCGGGAGCCTGAGACTCAGGAAGAAGATGGTGTGAGCTTTGTACAGACCGTTTATGACTTAATAGAAGAGTTTGGACTGTCTGTGGGCAACGGCGTGAAGCGTGCGCTTCGCAGACCGAAGAAGCTCATAGGCTGGATAGTCTCGTTCTTTAAATATGTTTTGCGATTTGTTTGGCTGTCTGTAGTGAATTTGATAGACCTTGTTACACATAAGTTCGTGGAGCAGGTCAAAGATTTCCGTAAAGATGTCAAGAAGGCTTCTAACTATCTTAAGCGCAGCAATAAGAGTCCGACAACATCTATTGCTGTTTTTATGCACTATATAAAGAAAGGCGTAATACGTCACAAGGCTTTGATAAAGACGGTTTTAAACGTTGCAATGCCTGTTTTGGCGACGATAGCTTTTATTATTACGGTAAACTATTGGAGCAACGTTACATTTGCGCTCAGGGTCAGTTATGATGATAAGGAAATCGGCTATATAGCTGATGAAACAGTCTATAATGAGGCTCAAACTGCCGCAAAAGCAAGATTTGATACCGGTAAGGATGCCGGAACAGCAGATTTTAAGGAGCCGACATATGAGCTGGCACTTGTATCTTTGAATCAGCTTGTGGATTCAACAGTTTTGTGTGACAGGATAATCGAAAACTCGGGTGACAATGTAACCAATGCGTGCGGCATTTATATTGACAATGATTTTATCTGTGCAATAAAGAATGAGACTGATGCAACGAGTGTTTTCAATGCGATTCTTGAGCCTTTTGAGGAACAGGTTAAGGACGAGAACAGTTTTGTTGACTTTGTTGAAAAGGTCGAGTATGTCCAGGGGCTTTATCCTGAGGACAAGGATACAATGTGGGATGCTTCAAGGCTTGCTGAGCAGCTTTCTCAGACAAAGCAGGCAGCCGTAAAGTATACTGTCAAGGACGGTGACACCATTTACGGAATAGCTGTTGCTCACGGTCTTACGGAGAGAGAGTTAATAGCGCTTAATCCGAGTATGGGAGATAATATTTATTCAGGCGATACAGTTATAATATCAAATGAAGTAAACTACGTACGTGTTAAGGTTATGAAAACTGAAACCAGAACGCAAGAGGTTGATTACGAAACTGAATTTGTTAATAATGCCTCGATGTTCAAGGGTACAAAGCGTACAGTCCGAAACGGTGAGCCCGGTGAGGATAAGGTTACTGAGCTTGTAACATATGTTGACGGTCAGCGTGTGTCGGCAGAGGAAGTCTCACGAGAGAGAATAAAGGAGCCTGTCAATGCAAAGGTGCAGGTGGGTACGAAATCCGCCTCAGCTTACGGCTATAACTATAATGTTTCTGTGTCGGGAAGCGGTTTTGTATGGCCCGCTCCTGCGTGCAGCTACATCAGTTCTTATTACGGCTGGAGAACGTTGAGAGGTTATTCAGACTTCCATACCGGTATCGACCTTACGAGACCTGGCGGCGGTTCAACGGGAGCTATCATAGTAGCATCTCTTGACGGTACTGTTGAAAGTGTACAGCGCAGCTATTCAGGATACGGCCACAGCATTGTTATCAATCACGGCGGCGGACTTAAAACACGATATGCCCACTGCTTACAGGACTCAATTTCGGTCTATGTCGGTCAGAGAGTAAGTGCAGGTCAGGCGATAGCAAGAGTTGGCTCGACCGGAAACGTAACAGGACCGCACCTTCACTTTGAAATAATAATAAACGGAAACAGAGTAAACCCGCTTCCGTATATAAGATAGTATATATATTGAACACCCCGAAAGCATAGTCTTCCGGGGTGCTTTTTATATAAAAAACGGGCTCAAAGCTTTTTGCTTTGAGCCCTTGTCAGGAACTTAATTAGCCTTTGTCTGCACATGACGTTGGCGTGAAAAGCGAGTTACGGGTCTGTTCTTTCGACCTCTGTTCCGCTTGCGGCTACTACAGACATAGCCACGGCTAAAACCAATATAATTCCTAATGCTTGCAGTACCATTTTACTTCCCCCTTGAATAATAGCTTTTGATACATTCTGTATCTTACGACTATAGTATATACTTGGGAAAGACGAAAAGCTACCACAAAACAATTACAGTTTAAGACAAAACGGTTACAAAACGGACTGAAATGTTACAAAAATGTTACAATTCAGCTTGTGAGCTCCATAATTTCCTGTGCGCTGAGTGTAGGTTGCAGCGCACAGTTTATCGCCATAGACAAGAATTTTGAAGCCCTTTCTATCATTATATCTATTTCTTTTGGCGTTATCATCATCATTGAGCTGTGTGGCTCGATTTGGTGCTGAAGTTCGGGCGTGTCACTGCCTTTGCTGTCGTTTATGATGTCATAGGCGAGTGTGGCTGCATCAACGACGGTAGGTATACCTATTGAAATAACGGGAACACCTAAGGTGTTCTCGCTGATTTCGGCTCTTGCGTTACCGACACCTGAGCCCGGTATAATGCCGCATGTTGCAATCTGCACCGTACAGCCGAGTCTTGACAGGCGTCTTGCGGCGAGGGCGTCAATTACGATTACGGCGCTTGGCGCTACAGTTCTGACAGCGCCCGCAATCGTTTCACCGGTTTCAACTCCCGTTTGACCGAGTACTCCGGGACTTATGCAGGCTACGGGACGAAGATTGCCGAGACCGAGCTTTTGAGCAAATTCCTCTTTCAGGTGCCGTGTGGCAAAGATACTTTCGGAGCATTTCGGGCCGAGAGCATCGGGAGTGATTTTCATATTGCCGAGTCCCGCAACCAAAACGCTGCCTTCTTCGGGCAGCAGTCTTATCAGCTCATCACGCACGGTTTCCATGCGCTCGTCAGCTATAGAATAGCATTTTGAAAACGAGTCGGTCTCGACCGTCACGTAACTGCCCATTGGTTTGCCCAATGTTTTTTCGCCTGTTTCGTTTATTACTTTTATTCTTGTGATTTTTGAACTGTTGCGCTTGAAAGTCTCGCAAAGCACGCCGTCAAGAACATCTTTTTTCAGATATTCCTTTTGTTCGAGGGCGAGGTCTGTTCTGAAATTCATATTTATCATCAGATGAGTTTTGCTATACCCGTCTGACTGTGTCCCACCTTTCACAAACATAAAAAAATTTACTTTTTCTCTTGCATTTGTACGAACTCTATGATAAGATAATTACCTGTATGATGAAGGAGGTGCAAAAATGCCTAATATAAAGTCAGCAAAAAAGCGTGTTATCGTTAACAAGACAAAGGCCGCTCGTAACAAGTCCCGCAACTCAGCTCTTAAAACAGCTATCAAGAAGGCAAACGCTGCTGCTCAGTCCAATGCAGATAATAAGGTAGAAGTTATCAACGCAGCTATCAAAAAGGTTGATCAGGCCGCTGCTAAAGGACTTCTTCATAAGAATAATGCGGCTCACAAGAAGTCTGCTCTGGCAAAGCTTCTTAACGAGGGCTAATAGTACAATTGAAGATTAATGTTACAACTGAAGATTAACGGTTTTGGGGTTTCCGATACCGTTAATTTTTATTTGTAAACTTTCTTTTATAGTGTTTGACTTTTGGACTTGTTTATCGTATAATCAATTATGATAAATTTTATTTAAGGAGGCAAAACCATGGAGAAAGTAAAAAAGATTTTAAAAATCGTTGCAATTGTTGTTGCTGTGGCCGGTGCAATTGCCGCAATAGCATTTGCAGTTAAGAAGATTGTTGATAAGAAAAAGGCTGCTGCCGATGAGCCTGAAAATTATGTTTCATGCTCCTGCTGTGATGCAGCACCCGTAGCTGAGACTGTTGCAGAGCCTGTAGCAGAAGTTGTTGCTGAGGAAGCTGCAGCTGAATAAAATATGATTGAAACTGCGGCATAAAATGCCGCAGTTTTTATTTTTCTTTAGGTCTTGAAAGCAGTGATGCTATCAAACCGCACAGAACAGCAACGGTGATTCCGGCAGAGGCGGCGGTAAGGGGGCCTGTCAGTATACCTATGGGTCCGCTTTCGGCAATCGCTTCTTTAACACCTTTGACCATAGCAAAGCCAAAACCTGTCAACGGAATGGTGGCGCCTGCACCTGCCCATTCGACCAGAGGAGCGTATACTCCGATGCCGCCGAGAAATACGCCGATAACAACGAACGAAACAAGTATGCGTCCCGGAGTAAGTTTTGTTGTGTCCATGATTATCTGACCGACGGCACAGATAGCACCGCCTACAACGAACGCTTTTAAAAAATCAAGAAATATGTCCAACTTTATCTTTCCTTTCTGGCCAAAAGCATTTTTACGTGTTAATATTCTTTCAAAAGTGCTGCTGAATATGCGAATAAAGGGTCGAGAGCATAAAATAAAAGAAAAGTTTAAAAAATATTTGCAAATTTACTATTGACAAATGGCGAGAATGTTAATAATATCTATAGTGTAATCCGAAATTAGTTAATTAAAAAATCATTGGTAAGGAGAAATGAAAATGTCAACCTTTGAAAGAGTACAGAAGATTATTTGCGAGCAGCTCGAGATAGACCGTCACCTCGTAACTGAGGATGCATCAATCTCAGGCGACCTCGGAGCAGACAGCTTGGACCTTGTTGACCTTGCTATGTCTATCGAAGAGGAATTCAACATTGAAGTTCCCGACGATGCTCTTGATAATGTAAGAACAGTCAACGACATTGTTAAGTTCATTGACGACCACGAGTAATTTAAACAATTAAGAAAAGGCTGTTTCATTGTTTGATGAAACAGCCTTTTTTAAGCCGCAGATTTGCAGACTGAGAAAAATTGTTTCATCATGAAAGGATACGATTCCATGATTCTGAAAAATGCAGAGATATTTGACAATGAATTTAACCGTCGCAAGGCGGATATAAGGATAGATGGGGAGAAGATAGCTGAGATAGGTGATAATCTCAGCGGTGGGCAAGAGGTAGACTTGAGCGGGTGTGTGATACTGCCGGGCTTTATCGATATTCATATTCATGGCTGTGGCGGCGCTGACTTTTGCGATGCAAAAGAGGACACTCTTGAAACAATGTCAAAAACGCTGGCATCCTTTGGCGTAACATCTTTTTGTCCTGCAACAATGACGCTGCCCTATGATGAGATTGAAAAGGCATTTGTTTGCGCTGCGGAGTATAAAGGGAAAGAGTGCGGAGCCTATATACATGGAATCAATATGGAGGGTCCTTTTTTGTCAGTCGAGCGCAGGGGAGCTCAGCCTGCCGAGTATATAAAGAAGCCTGATATCAATGAGTTTAAAAGGCTTAACGGTATTTGTAATATCAGCCTTGTTTCGCTTGCGCCTGAGGTGGAGGGTGCTGTTGAGTTTGCACGTGAGGCATCAAAGATTTGTACGGTTTCTGCAGCCCATACTGTTGCTACATACGAACAGGCGAAGGAAGGCTTCGAAAACGGCATAACACATACTACACATCTGCTCAACGGAATGAATCCGATATCAAACCGCAATCCGGGACCGCCCGTGGCAGCTTTAAATGCGCAGGGAACAACGGCGGAGCTGATAAGTGACGGTATACACATTCACCCCGAGTACCTTGCTTTGATTTACAGCATTCTCGGCGAGGACAGGTCGGTTGCCGTAAGCGACTCAATGCGGGCATCAGGCATGGGTGACGGTGAGTATACCCTTGGTGGTCAGACGGTATATGTTAAAAATGGAAAAGCGACTCTGATTGATGGCACCATTGCAGCCAGCACAACGAATGTTTTTGATGAATTTAAGAATATTTTAAGATTCGGCGTGCCGTTAAAACAAGCTTTGAAGTCATGTACAATAAATCCAGCTCGTGCAATTGGTGTCGACGGTGTTACAGGCAGCATAGCAGAGGGTAAAAATGCTGATTTGCTTGTAATGGCTAATGACTTTACAGAGCGCCGTGCGGTCTATGTAAAGGGCAGAAAAGTGAGTAACTGATTGATATAAAAATTATCCCCGTAATGACAGCTGTCATTACGGGGATAAACATTTTATTTGCCGCTTTTTCGGCGCAGAAACTCATTATATAACTGAGCTTTTCTTTTATCGGTATATTCATAACTCCAAAGATTATAAATTCCGTTGAAATCCTCAAACGTTTCGTCAGGTAAAATTTTTGTCTGGCCGAATTTGTATGGCAATGGCAGTTCGACTGTTCCGTTGGATGCAATATGATATTCCTTTGCAAGGGCTATAGCAACACGGTTTGCCTCCTGTCTTGGCAGTTCTTCGTCGAATTTTATTTGTGTTATAGGGAAGAGTGCGCATTGAGCATTTGTTCTGCGATAAAATTCAGGTGATGTGCCGGAATGTCCGTGATGCGACATTTGAACTACATCGCATTTCAGATACTCATTATAGCGGCGAACCAAAACCTTGTCGCTCTCATTGGAACAGTCGCCGGGAAACAGAACTTTGCATCCGTCAACCTCCATCATAAGTGCTGTTGAGGAGTTGTTATAGTCCGCAATCGAATTTGGAAATATATCTTCGTGGGTGCAAAGAACGGTGAACTCAATGTTGTCAATATAAAAACGCTGGCCTGTGTGGAGTCGTATGTTTTTAACTTGGGGACTCTCGTCTATAATTCTTTCAAAGCGGTCAGTGACAATTCTGTCAGATTCTGCCCAGTGATTTCTGTCTCTGTGATTGGTTGTCGGAAAGTTGTAGTATACTGCCTGTATGTCTATTTCATCTTTGTGATAAAGCAGAATGTCAAGAAATTTTGCAACATGGTCAACATGGCTGTGAGAGAAAAACCATCCTTCAACAACAGGCTTTTTGCCTCCGTTAAGCTTTTTAAGAAACTCACAGATTCTTATGTCATCGTTGACCGAATAGATATGAGGGCTGTCTATTACAAAAAAACTGCCGTTGCCGCAGCGGATTATATAGCACATGCCGCAGTCAATAAGTGAGTGGTCAACCTCAAACTGCCACAGAGTAGTGTCACCGCTTCTTATGGCAGGAACGGTTTGATATCTGTTCGTGTTCGGGTCTGCAATAATACGCATCGTTTTTTCGCTTTCGCAAAAGTAGATGTGGACTGTTATATCGGAACTGTAGGTGCGGTGTTGATTTTGCTCAAGTGAAAGATTACTCACAAGAGTAAAGCCCGCTCTCTCAAGTAAGGTGCAAGTATTATCAAAGTCGACTTTTTCTGTGCTGTCGTATTTTAGCATAAATGAATTTCTGCCGCAGTCGTATTCACCGCACGGCTGCAATTCCGGTAGCGGAATACGGTTAAAAATCTTATTCATATTATCTTGGACAATCGGTTTGCTTCAAATATCAACAAATCGATTGTTGCCTCCCTTTTTATGGACGTTGATTAAATTATATCATCCACAGAATAAAACGACAACGTTTTCTTTTGAAAGCGGATATTCAAAAGGTAAATTTTGTGATATAATAAAAAAGATATGATGAATTTCTCAGGAGGACAGACATGAATTTTCTTGTTATCGACGGAAACAGCATACTCAATCGTGCGTTTTACGGCATAAAGATTCTGACAACTAAGGACGGCAGGTTCACAAATGCCATTTACGGCTTTATGAATATCTTTCTGCGCCTTAAGGAGGAGTGCTCTCCTGATGCGATAGCCGTAGCCTTTGATGTAAAGGCACCTACCTTTCGTCATGAGATGTACGGTGGATATAAGGCGACAAGAAAAGGAATGCCTGAGGAGCTTGCTCAGCAGCTCCCTGTTGTCAAAGAATTGCTCATAGCCATGGGTGTTACGGTCGTCGAGAAGCCCGGATATGAGGCTGATGATATTCTCGGTACGCTTGCAAAGCACAGCGGAGAGGATGTTTGTACGATAGCTACAGGCGACAGGGACAGTCTTCAGCTCGTGTCGGACAGCGTAAATGTCCTGCTTGCATCAACCAAGATGGGCAGACCTGTTACAGAAAGATATACTCCTGCTGCCGTTTTTGAAAAGTACGGCGTAGAACCTGTAAAACTTATAGATATCAAAGCTCTTATGGGCGACAATTCGGATAATATTCCCGGTGTTGCAGGTATCGGTGAAAAAACAGCGGGAACTCTTGTCAGCAGTTTCGGAACCATAGAGGATATATATGAGAAAATTGACGAGATAGATGTCCGCCCTGCTGTTAGGGAGAAGCTTAAAGCGGATAAAGACATGGCTTTTCTGAGCAAAAAGCTCGGTACAATCAATTGCGATATCCCGATAGAGAAGAATACATCGAACTATGTTTTGAAAAAACCCGACAATTTCAAGGTTACAAAGATGCTTGCCGACCTTGAGATGTTTAAGCTTATTGACCGCCTCGGACTCGAAATAGCCGATGTATCACGCAGTGAGCAGGAGGAAATAAAGGCGGTTCCCGTATGTGAAGAAAACGACATTTCCCTGCTTATGACACGCATAAAAGCTGACGGTGAGAGCTATTTTATCTGGGATGAAGAAAACTGTTGGTTTGACTTTTCGGACAAGGTTGTTTTTGTGCGCTGTGAAAAAGAAGATTTTTATCCGTTCTTTATTAAGATGCTCGAGGATAAAAAGATAAAGAAATATACAGCCGATATCAAAAAGCTTTATAGCTTTGCGGCTGCCTGCGGCTCAAAGGCGGAGAGCCTGTGTGGCGATATACAGCTTTCGGGATATGTTCTGAATCCCTCTTCAACATCGTATGATGTGTTGCGACTTGCAGGTGAATACTCTGCGGTAATACCCGTTGAGGAAGAGGCTGACGGTGCACGTTCTGCGGCTTGTCTCAGAAAGCTTTTTGCTGCTATGAATGAAAAGATTGCCCAAAATGGACAGGAGCATCTTCTTAATGATATAGAGTTGCCGCTTGCCCGTGTGCTTGCGTCTATGGAACGGATAGGCTTTGCGGTAGACAGCGACGGTATAGCCCGATTCGGCGAGCAACTTGGGGAAAAGATTGAGGAGATAGAATCGGAAATTTATCAGCTTGCGAGCTATGAGTTCAATCTGAACTCTCCCAAACAACTCGGCGAGGCACTTTTTGAGAAATTGGGACTGCCTGCGAAGAAAAAGACAAAGAGCGGATACTCAACTGATGCAAAGGTGCTCGAATCCCTTGCGGACAAACATCCTGTTGTTCGTGATATATTGGAATACAGAACTCTCTCAAAGCTCAAGTCCACTTACTGTGACGGACTTTTAAAAGTTATCGGTGAGGATGGTCGTATACATTCAACCCTCAATCAGACAGAAACAAGGACGGGGCGAATATCTTCTACTGAGCCAAATCTTCAGAATATACCCGTGCGTTCGCCGCTCGGCAGAGAGATGCGCCGATTCTTTGTGGCGGCACCGGGCTGTGTGCTTGTAGATGCCGACTATTCGCAGATTGAACTGCGAGTGCTTGCTCACATTTCGGGCGATAAGCATATGACTGAAGCTTTTAATAACAACACGGATATCCATACCGTGACCGCTTCTGAAGTTTTTGATATGCCGCCACAGTTGGTTACACCACTTATGCGAAGCCGTGCAAAGGCTGTCAATTTTGGCATAGTTTATGGTATAGGAGCTTTCTCACTGGCAAAGGATATCGGAGTTACAAGAGCTCAGGCTGACGAGTATATAAAGGGTTATCTCGGCCATTATTCGGGAGTAAACGAATATATGGAGCGGGTAGTTAAAAATGCAAAAGATACAGGTTATGCTGAAACTATATTTGCACGACGCCGCTATCTTCCTGAACTAACTGCCTCAAATGCGATGACAAGAGCTTTCGGAGAGCGTGTGGCCCGTAATATGCCTATTCAGGGAACTGCAGCGGACATAATTAAAGTTGCCATGATAAAGGTTTATAACACTCTCAAAGAACGCAATCTTGCCGCAAGACTTATAATGCAGGTGCACGATGAACTGATAGTAGAAGCTCCTGAAAATGAAGTGGCAGAGGTTGCGGAGATTCTTAAAAATGAGATGGAAAATGCTGTAAATTTAAGCGTTGCTTTGACTGCGGATGTACACAGTGGAAAGACATGGTACGAGGCGAAAGAGTGATTTTGAGGTATGGAGAGGACTCGAAAATCAAGCAGCAACAGTATGTCGGATTTAGCTTGGAAAAAATATGATTGTATATTTTGTATAAAAAAGAATTTTAAAAATATTAAAAATGCTAATAGAAAAACTTTTTAAAACAGTTTAATATATAATATAAGTCTGAAAAATGGAAATATGTTCTTCAGATTCAAAAGAATCAGTCTTTTCTTAATACTTTTAAAGGAGAGATTGTAAAAAACTCTAAAAACAGGAGGAAAAACAAATGAAAACAACAAAAAAACTTTTAGCAGTTCTTTTGTCAGTTGTGATGCTTCTCGGCATTCTGCCGCTTAGCGTTTTGGCAGAAGAGACTCAAACAGTTGAACAGGGCATTTGGGTTGCAGGCACAAAGGTTTCAGACGGAACCTCAAACACCGTAACCTACTGGGTCAATGACGGCAACGGCGGTATTACTCAAGAGGGCGCTACTGAGAAAAAGTACAACGTAAAAGTTCAGTATAGCAATATTACTCTGAAAAATGCAAACCTCAGCAAGCTCTATGAGTATTATTCTGAGGAAGCAACTGACTATCAGGGCAACAGCCTGGGCTACACTTTGAAAGAAGCAGCAGTTATCTATTCTAATATATATTCCTTAAACCTTGTGCTTGAGGGAAAGAATAACACCATTACAGCAAAGGTTGATGATACTCAAACCGTAAGATATCAAAGTGTAGCAGGTATTTGTTGCTTTAACGAAAAGGTAACTATGGGCAACTACAATAACCCCCAGTATAGCTATAACGGTACAATAGAATTAAGAGGAAAAGGAAAGTTAGACCTTAACGTTTCAAAGGGCAATAAGGTTTATGATGATTATTATAAAGCTAAAGAAGTTTGCAAGGGTATATACTTTTATACACTTAACATTAGAGATAATTCAAAAATTACGGTTTCTGACAGTGATGTAGCATTTTTCTGCGGTCGGGTATATGGCATAGGGAACACTCGTGCCGGTAGCATGCATATTTATAACGGAACAATCGAAGCTAAATGCAATTACATGGTGTTTAACACACAGCCTTATAACAAATATATAAGAGATCCCAAGATAGTAGTCAGCGGAGATAAGAGCGGGGAAACTACTGAAAAGTATGAGGAAAGCCTTGGTAGCTTGAGCGGTTTGAACTATAAATATGTAAAAATTACTGCTCGTTCTGCAGTTTCAGCATTTTTCTTAAATACTTTTGAGGATGTTGCAGAGTATCTTGTTCCCCAGTATGTTTTCTTCCTCTTAGAAGTATTAATGCAGTTCCCGCTGGCATTTAGAGCTTTATTAAATTGGATTATTGAACTTATTTTAGGACTTCTTTAATTAAATTGTTTGTTTTGAATTAGTTTAAAAAAACGAAACTAAACAGGAGGAAAAATAAATGAAGACGACTAAAAAACTTTTAGCAGTCGTAATAGCTGCTGTTATGCTTCTAGGTGTTATGCCGTTGAGCGTTTTTGCAGATGATGTAGTTATCGCTCCCAAGGGTGTTTGGGTTGCAGGAGTCAAAGTTGATTCGGATAAAGAGGCATATTGGGTAAGCGATGGTGCCGGTGGTATAACAGATGTTGGTGCAAGCGCAGAAAAATACAATGTTAAGTATATTCCTGCAATCACAGAAGAAGTTGAGAACAAAAAGGGCCAGATGGTTACTGAGGTAGTAGAACCTGCAGTCGTGACTTTGAAAAATATAACTCTTAGTAAAGCTCTCCAGTATAAAACGGCAAACTATAGCTATTATAATACCTTGTCAGCAGTTATTTTTACCGAGAATAAGGTGGCTGTGACAATTGTTGTTGATGGTTCAATTGTTATCAACGCTGAGGCTGGATACGGTTTAAACTTAGGTGCTGAGTCAACAGTAAAAGGCCGTGGCAAGTTGGATATCTCTAACGTTGGCACTGGTATAAGCGGAACTGCTATTATTGACGGACCAAAGGTTTCCATTAAAGCTGACTATGCATTTGGTAACAGTGAGTCTGCAGTTAAAAAAGGAACTCTTGAGGCAATTGGAACAATTGCTCTTAGCTCCTCTTCTTATTATGAGCTTAGCTTGCATGATTCACGCAGATGTACTGTAAAGCTTAATGCCGAAGCAACTGCTGATGGCGCAAAGAGATGGACCGGCGATGATGACCCCATTGAAATGGACGACGGTATCCCTATGCATGTACGTGACATGACAGTTGAAACAAAGGGCTTCAAATATATCAAAGTCAGCTATTATCCTGAACCGATAGCAACAATGATTGTGTTGATGTTACAAAGCTTTGACCTTGCAATAGTATTCGGCAAAGGCTTATTCATAAGAATGCCGCTTCAAATCTATAATGTTGTAAAAATTATTATAGAGAATATCGGCGATATTAGTGACGCTTATAATTAATCTGTAGATTTATATTACGTTTGACAACAGCCCTGCACTTTTGTGCAGGGCTGTTGTTGTGATTTTACATTTTTTTACTAATTTGTAAAAAATACCACTATTAATATAAATAAAAAACCCAAAAAACCATTTTACAAATTGGACAGGTTGTGTTATAATTGCAATGTATTTTTATGGATAAATATCCTATATAGAAATATTGAAAACAAAACAGGAGGAAAAACAAATGAAAACAGCAAAAAAACTTTTAGCAGTTCTTTTGTCAGTTGTAATGCTTCTTGGCATTCTGCCGCTTAGCATTATGGCAGAAGAGGCAGACCAGGGCGTTTGGGTTGCAGGTGTCAGAGTTGACAACGGCACAGCAGAAACCTATTGGGTCAACGACGGAGAGGGCAGCATTAAATCAGAGGGTGCCGATGCGAAAAATTACAATGTTAAATATGCACCCGGTAAGCTTACTCTTAAAAATGCAAACTTAAGCAAATTGTATTTGTATAAAGAGCAAAATTATACGTGGGTTATCTATAAATACGCATCAGTTATATATGCTGACATGGAAAACCTTGTAATTACTCTTGAAGGCAAAAACTTCATTAAAGCTGAAGTTAATGGTGGAAGCATTACTAACGAAGCCGGAAACACAATTAATGTTAATTACAACAATGTATCAGGTATTATTAACGGTGAAACATATTACTCCTCAAATACAACAACTATAGAGGGAAAAGGTAAAATTGACATTAACGTATCCAGAGGAGAAGGCATAAAAGCTTCTAGCGATGCTATAAACTACAGAGGCTTTACAGGCAGCAAATTCATTATTCAGGGCAAACCTAAGATTACAGTTTCTGATTGCGATACCGGCTTCTACAGCAGCGGTATTGAAATGTACGGCGGAGATATTGAAATCAGTTCTAACGGTCGTATAATTAACGGAAGCATGACCTTTAAACAATTCAGAGACCCCAAGGTGAGGGTTAGCACGAGCAAGGATGGCGAGGGTACTAAAAGCGGTAGCGCAACATCCTTAACCAGCAGTAAGAATCACTATGCAAAAATTACAACCTACTCACGTTTTGGTGAACTGTTTTTGAATACTGCTGAGGACCTTCTTGGTTATCTTGCACCTGCATATCTGATGTTTGTGCTTGAGATAATTATGCAGTTCCCGATAACTGTAAAGAAGCTGTTGGAAAAGATTATAGGTTCACTTCTGTAATTTATTTGTTTTTGATTAGTTCAAAAAGCGATATTAATTAGGAGGAAAAATAAATGAAAACGACTAAAAAACTTTTAGCAGTCGTGTTGGCAGCTGTTATGTTGCTTTGCGTTATGCCGCTGGGCGTTTTCGCTGACGAAGTTCTTACAACCATACCTCAGGGTGTTTGGGTTGCAGGCAAGAGAGTCGACTCTGACAAGGAAACATACTGGCTCAACGATAACGGCAGCATAACATCTACAAATGCAACTGCAGATAATTACAATGTTAAGTATACTCCTGCAACAGAAACTGCAGATGCAAATCTGACTTTAAAAAATGCAAATTTGAGTGACAGTGTTGTATATAAGTATGGTTCATATGATTATATGTCAGCTGTTGTTTATGTCTATGCTCAAAAGGATGTAAATGTAACAATTACTCTTGAGGGTTCAAATGCTATTACTGCTAAACCGGAATTAATAACAACTGGATATCAATCTAATAATTACATATATGGCATAAAATGTGCGGATAGCAGTAATAGGAATGCAAGCGCAACAGTAATAGGCGACGGCTCTCTTGAAATAAAAGCTGAGCAGAACACAATCGACGATTACTATAGTAGTGTTGCGGTAAACGGAGCCGATGCTCTTAATGTTGCCGGCAAAGCGAAAGTTACAATTGATGCAAAAGTAAATAAGGTTGGCAACCAGACAGGTTATTGGACAGGCGCTTATGCTGTCAAAATATTGAATGTATCCGAAAAGGCTACTGTCAAAGCTACTGCAAGCAGCAATGCGGATCTTATGTTTATCTATGCCGCAAACAGCGTAGAGGTTTCTGATAAAGCTAATGTTTTCCTTAGCGGTAAGTATGCGTTCGAAAATGCGGAGGTTAACGGCGGAACATTTGAGGCTATCGGAACAACAAGCCTTAGCAGTGGTACTAGCAATGACCTTGATTTGTATGACAGCCGCAGATGCAGCGTAAGACTTAATACTGAAGCTACAGCTGACGGTGCAAAGAGATGGAACGGCGATGAGAAAAAAGACGAAGATTTTAATTTTGTAGGCGAAGATTTTACTGTTAGAGTAGATGGCTATAAATATATTAAAGTTAAGTATTATCCTCAGCCGTTGTCAACAATCTCTTTGGTTTCTCAGACGATGTGGAATCTTTTTAGAGTATTTGTAAAGTATTTCGTAAGCGCTTTTATAAACTTCCCGATTAGATTCTATAACTCAATAAAGATAATTGTTGAAAACATCGGCGACTATATTGACTACTACAATAAATAATATAGCTGATTTAGTTGTGCCATAAATAGCATAACAGCCCTGCACGTAAGTGCAGGGCTGTTAATTTTAAAAGCGTGCGGATTATCTGCACGCTTTTTACATATTATTATACCGACTGTTTTGAGGAGGTATAATATGAATTTTTTTGATTTACACTGCGATACTGTAACTGAAAGCATGGAACGTGGAATGGGTTTGCGAGAAAATGATTTGCACCTGTCTTTAAATAGGGCATCTGTTTTTGAAAAGTGGTGTCAGGTGTTTGCGGTGTTTGTGCCCGACACCCTCAATGAATTTGAAGCTGAGTCCTATTTTGATAATGCGTGTGAGTTCTTTTTTAAAGAAATTGCAGAAAACAGTGATAAAATTGCATTGTGTAAAGCAGCAAGTGATTTATGGGATTTTACTATGTCGGGGAAATGTGCTGCGATTCTTGCCATGGAAAATTCAAAAGCCGTAAATTCTATATCGAGGCTCCAAAAGCTTTATGAAACAGGGCTTAGGATTATAACCCTAACTTGGAACGGAACAAATTCAGCGGGCGGAGGAAGCAAAAGCGGAGGCGGACTTACTGCATGGGGTTGTGACCTTGTGCGTGCTGCACAGTCTATGGGTGTTGTTATTGATGCTTCGCATTTGAGCGATGCGGCATTTTGGGATTTGACCAGAGTATCGTCAGCACCGTTTATAGCCAGCCATTCAAATGCCCGCTCGGTTTTTAATAATCGAAGGTCGCTCACGGATGAACAAATAAAATTTATAGCAAAAAACGGTGGTCTTATAGGACTTAATTTTTATAGTGAGTTTCTGGGCAGTAACGGCGGCGTGGCTGAACTGCTACGACATGCACAGCACATGTTGGAGTTAGGAACTGAGGATGTGCTATGCATAGGTACCGACTTCGACGGAGCCCAAATCAGTTCAGAGCTTGCGGGCGTGGAGCGTGTACCTTGTGTAAGACAGTATTTTGAACAAAACGGAGTTTCTTCATCGCTTTGCGATAAAATATTTTTTGAAAATGCATTTAACTTTTTTGAAAATGTTTTACAACTGTAATATGATGTGTTATAATTTAATGTAATGTAATTATTATCTATAAAAGGAAGATTCTTATGCGTTATACGAGTACAAGAGATAAAAATGTAAGCGTTGAGTCCGCACAGGCTATCGCTGCGGGAATATCTGCAGACGGAGGTCTGTTTGTGCCTGTTGATATACCCAAACTCACACTTGACGAAATAGCCGCAATGGCAAATCTCAGCTATATAGAGCGTGCAAAACGTATACTTTCGCTGTATCTGACAGACTTCACCGAGGACGAGCTTGATTGGTGTGTTTCGGGTGCTTACGGTGATGGTAAGTTCTCATCGGAAGAAGTAGCACCTCTTCACGAGCTTCGTGAGGGTGAGGAGATACTTGAACTATGGAGAGGTCCTACCTGTGCGTTTAAGGATATGGCTTTGCAGCTGCTTCCGAGACTTATGACTGTTGCAGTTAAAAAGACAGACGGCTCACGTGAGACGGTTATTCTTGTTGCAACATCCGGTGATACAGGTAAAGCTGCTCTTGAGGGCTTCAAGGATGTCGAGGGTACACGTATTCTTGTATTCTATCCTGTTGACGGTGTAAGCCCCATGCAGAAACTTCAGATGACAACGCAGGAGGGCTCAAACGTCGCAGTTTGCGCTATCGAGGGTAACTTTGATGATGCGCAGACGGGTGTTAAAACAATTTTTACAGATAAAGCTATCGGTGAGAAGCTCAATGACAATGGCATGGCTTTCTCATCTGCAAACTCAATAAACTGGGGACGTCTTGTTCCGCAGATAGTGTATTATTTTTCCGCTTATTGCGACATGCTTAAAAAGGGCAAAATAAAAGCGGGTGACAAAATTAACATAGTTGTTCCCACGGGTAACTTCGGCAACATTCTCGCTGCGTATTATGCTTATGAGATGGGTATGCCTGTCAACAAGCTTATCTGCGCTTCTAATAAAAACCGTGTTCTTACCGATTTCTTTGAGACGGGTGTATATGATGTAAACCGTGATTTCTATACCACATCATCACCGTCAATGGATATTTTGATTTCAAGCAACCTTGAAAGACTGCTGTTTATTGCAGGCGGATGCTCTGATGAATTTGTCCGCTCAATGATGTCAAAGCTCAAAGAGGACGGCAAATATGAGATTCCGAGCGAAGTCATGCAAAAAATAAGCGCTCTGTTCTCATCGGGTTGCTGTGATGATGAGGGAACAAAGCGTACTATAAAAGAAGTTTTTGAAAAGTATGATTATCTGTGCGATACACATACAGCAGTAGCTGTTGAGGTATATGAGAAGTATCTTGAGGCGAGCGGCGACAATACACCGACCGTAATCGCATCAACAGCTAACCCGTTTAAGTTCAGTGCAAGCGTACTTGAAGCTGTTGAGCCCTGTAAAGGTGATAACCTTGACGAATTTTCTATGGTCAGCGAGCTTGCAAAGGTAACAGGAGCATGCTGCCCTGCACAGCTTGCAAATCTGCGTGATAAAGAGGTCAGATTTACAGGTGTCTGCAACAGGGACAGCATGGAGAAGGTCGTATTTGAGCTTCTCGGAATCTGATTGTAGTCACAGGGAGTTCCCTGCGTTAAGGTTTTAGCAGCCGCACTCTTTCTTGTTTTCGTTCATCTTGAACGTGGCACAGAGTGTGTCCTGACTGTTGCAAGCGTTTGTGTTGCCTATCTCGATTTGACCTGCAGTACATTTGTAGTCATCGGCGTGGTAAACACAGTTGCTGGCTTTACAGTGGATTTCCTTGATTACCTTATCCATTTCAATTACCTCCGAATTTTTTTGCGGACAGATGTCCACAGGACTATTTTTGCCCGTAAATGTCGGAATATTATTTACAAAACGGGAGAGATAAATGTCACTTTTTGTTATAGCTGATACGCATCTGTCCTTATCGACGGACAAGCCTATGGATATTTTTGATGGCTGGTCGGATTATCAGCAACGGCTTGAAAAGAATTGGCGTGCCGTTGTGGGAGAAGATGACACGGTTGTTATTCCGGGCGATGTTTCGTGGGCGATGAGTCTTTCGCAGGCGGTTGAGGATTTTCGATTTTTGAATTCGTTGCCGGGTAAAAAGATAATCATGAAAGGCAATCATGATTATTGGTGGACCACAATGCGAAAAATGGAAAATTTTTTAAAAGAGAATGAGTTTGATACGATTTCTATTCTGCATAACAACGCTTACCGAGTTGGCGATATAGCGGTCTGCGGCAGCCGAGGATGGTTTTTTGATGCTGAAGAGGAGACGGACAAAAAGGTGATTCTTCGTGAAGCAGGACGGCTCAGGGCTTCAATTGAGGCGGCACTCAAACTCGGTGGCGAGCCTGTGGTGTTTCTGCATTATCCGCCTGTCAGTCAGACTCAGGTGTGCGGGGAGATATATGATGTGTTGGTTGAATACGGTATTCGTCACTGCTACTACGGGCATCTGCATTCCTACTCCACACGCACTGCTTTTACCGGCGAAAAGGACGGAATAAAGTTCTCACTCATATCGGGTGATTATCTTGAGTTTTTGCCAAGGCTCGTAATGGTTTAGCTTATTTTGGTATTTATATAGCGGTTGTAATGAAAAAAAGTTTCAATACTGCGCTAAATTCGGCAAAAAAATGAAAAAATAATGTAGAAATTTTTGCATATATTTGGTATAATCTCATAGTTACCGTGTATAATTGGAGGAAAATGTAATGAGCTTAAAAACATCAAACAAAACAGACACAAATGTCTACACACTTGAAATCGAGATTGACGCTAAGTCTTTCAGAGATGCTATTGTAAAGTCTTACAATAAGGCGAAGAACAAGATAGCAATCCCGGGCTTCCGTAAGGGCAAGGCACCTCTTTCAATTGTTGAGAGAATTTACGGCAAGGACGTATTCTATGAGGATGCTCTTGAACTTCTTTTCCCTGAGGTTGTTGCAGATGCTTACAAAGAGGCAGGCATCACTCCTGTTGACAGCCCCAGAGATGTCGACGTTAAGACTATCGGTGAAGATGGCGTACTGTTTGAGATAAAGGTTACAGTTAGACCCGAAGAAGTAAAGATTTCTGCTTATAAGGGACTTGAGGCTGAAAAAGCTGAAGTCAGCGTAACAGCAGAAGAAGTTGATGCTGAAATCAACAATATGAGAGAGCGCAACTCAAGAACTGTCAGCGTTGAAGATAGAGCTGCACAGGATGGCGATATCACAGTTATCGACTTTGAGGGCTTTGTTGATGACAAGGCTTTTGAGGGTGGTAAGGGTGAGAATTACAGCCTTACGTTAGGTTCAGGCCAGTTCATCCCCGGCTTTGAGGAGCAGATAGTCGGCCACAACATCGGTGAGAGCTTTGACATCAATGTTAAGTTCCCCGAGGAGTATGCTGCTGAGCTTGCAGGCAAGGATGCAGTTTTCAAGATTACACTTCACGAAATAAAGGTCAAGGAGCTTCCTGAGCTTGACGATGAGTTTGCAAAGGACCTTGGCGAGTATGAGACTGTTGACGAGCTCAAGAAGGGCGTTGAGGCCGATATACTCAACCGCAAGCAGACCGATGCGGACAAGGCTTTTGAAGCAAAGGTAATGGAAGCACTTGTAGCAAATGTCGAGGCTGATATTCCTGAGGTTATGTTTGATAACAAGAAAGAGGAGAATATCAACAACTTTGCTCAGAGAATGGCACAGCAGGGTCTTGACATTGACACATACCTTGCATACATGGGCATGGAGAAAGAGGCTTTCGAAGCTTCCATGCGTGAGCAGGCAGTTTCACAGGTTAAGCTTGACCTCGCTTTCGGCAAGATTGCTGAGATTGAAAAGATTGAAGTTTCCGCTGAGGATGTTGAAGTTGAGTACGGCAAGCTTGCTGAGATGTACGGCATCGAGGTTGATAAGATAAAGAATCTTATCGCTGAGGATATGCTTAAGGCAGACCTTCTTACAGAGAAAGTTATGAATTTCGTAACTGAGAATGCAAAGGCAGTAAAGCCCGGCAAGAAGCCCGCAGCTAAGAAACCTGCTGCTAAGAAGACAGCTGCTAAGAAGGACGAGGCTGAGGCAGAGAAGAAGCCCGCAGCAAAGAAGGCTCCTGCAAAGAAAGCTGCTGCTAAGAAGGATGACGAGGCTGAAGCTGAGAAGAAGCCCGCAGCAAAGAAGGCTCCTGCAAAGAAAGCTGCTGCTAAGAAGGACGATGCTGAGGCTGAGAAAAAGCCTGCTGCAAAGAAGACAACTGCAAAAAAGAAAGCAGAAGATGCTGAATAATTTTTGCAAAACAATACTATAATTAATCCGGTGCTGCGTTCTGTTGCTCGTTCGAGTTTTGCGGAGCGCAGCATATGATAATAACAATAATATTTAAGGAGGAAAAAATAATGGCATTGGTACCTTACGTTGTTGAACAGACCAATAGGGGAGAGCGTTCATACGATATTTTTTCCCGCCTGTTAAGCGACAGAATTATTGTCCTCTCAGACGAAATCAATGATGCTACCGCTAGCGTAGTTGTAGCACAGCTTCTGTTCCTTGAGGGTCAGGACGCTGAAAAGGACATCAGCCTCTATATCAACAGCCCCGGTGGTTCAGTAACAGCGGGCTTGGCGATATACGACACCATGCAGTTCATAAAGTGCGACGTTTCAACCATATGCATGGGTATGGCAGCTTCTATGGGAGCATTTCTGTTTGCAGCAGGAGCAAAGGGCAAGCGTCTTATCCTGCCCAACAGCGAAGTTATGATTCACCAGCCACTCGGCGGAGCAAAGGGTCAGGCAACAGAGATTAAGATTGCTGCAGACCACATTCTTAAGACAAGAGAACGTCTCAACAAAATCCTTGCCGAGAATATGGGCAAACCGATTGAGTTTGTAGAGCGTGAAACAGAGAGAGATAATTTCCTCACCGCAGAACAGGCTATCGAGTATGGCTTGGCGGACAAAATAATTTATAAGAGATAATCCGGAGGGCGACTATGCCACGAGATGACGACAGAAGAGAGAGAACCGTGCAGTGTTCTTTCTGCAAAAAGACTCAGGACCAAGTTGATAAGCTTATTGCAGGTCCCGGTGTTTATATCTGCAACGAGTGTGTTGAGCAGTGCCTGACCATTATCGAGGATGATGACCACCGTGCATCACGCCGCAAGGGTCAGCAGCGCACAAGCGATAAGCCGCTGCCCAAGCCCCACGAGATAAAGGCTAAGCTTGATGAGTATGTCATCGGGCAGGATGCTGCAAAGAAGTCATTGAGCGTTGCAGTTTATAACCATTATAAGCGTATAAACTCGGCAAAGAACTCAGACGTTGAAATACAAAAGAGTAACATTGTCCTGCTCGGACCGACAGGTGTGGGTAAGACGATGCTTGCTCAGACTCTTGCAAAAATACTCGACGTACCTTTTGCAATAGCCGATGCTACCACTCTTACCGAGGCGGGTTACGTCGGTGAGGACGTTGAGAATATTCTGCTGCGCATTATCCAGGCGGCAGATTATGATATAGAGCGTGCCGAGCGTGGCATAATCTATGTTGATGAGATTGACAAGATTGCAAGAAAGTCAGAAAATCCGTCTATTACGAGGGATGTCAGCGGCGAAGGTGTACAGCAGGCGCTGCTTAAGATTATTGAGGGAACAGTTGCAAATGTTCCTCCTCAGGGTGGAAGAAAGCATCCTCAGCAGGATTTCATTCAGGTGGATACCTCTAATATCCTGTTTATCTGTGGCGGAGCATTTGACGGTATTGAAAAGATAATAGAAAAGCGAATCGGCGGTTCCGCACTCGGATTTAACGCTGATGTCAAGGGCAAGAATGAGGTTAAGAAGAGCGACTTGCTGTCAAAGGTTATGCATCATGACCTTGTAAAGTTCGGTATTATTCCCGAGCTTGTTGGTAGACTGCCTGTCCTTACTTCTCTTGAAGAGCTTGACAAAACTGCGCTTGTGCGTATACTCACCGAGCCCAAGAATGCCATTACAAAGCAGTATAAGGCTCTGTTTGAAATTGACGGCGTTGAGCTTGATTTTGATATCGGCGCACTTGAGGCAATAGCCAGCAAAACGCTTGAAAAAGATACCGGTGCACGTGGTCTGCGTTCAATAATGGAGGAAGTTCTGCTTCCCGTTATGTATGATATTCCGTCAGACCCGACCATTGAGCGTGTAGCCATAACTGCCGGCTGTGTCAACAATAATATTCCGCCGCTCATCGAGCGCAATCCCGGAAGACGTAAACACGTCAGAGACGCAGGCTGATAATAACGGAACACATTTCGCTTTGGTGGAGTGTGTTCCTTTTTAATTTTTGTATTTTCTTTACATATCTTAATTGATATGTTAACTTATATACATAAAAACCCATGGGGGTATAGTGATGATAGCAGTAGTGGATTACGGAGCAGGCAATCTGCATAGCGTTGTGAACGCTCTGAATTTTATAGGTGCGCCGTGTAAAATAACAAAGGATGCGAGTGAAATCGAGAGTGCACAGGGTGTAATTTTACCTGGTGTAGGCTCTTTTGAAGATGCGCTCGTGAATATGGAGAAAAGCGGACTTACAAAGGCTGTCTGTGATGCGGCAAAGAGTGGTAAGCCGTTTTTGGGTATATGTTTAGGTATGCAGATGCTTTTTGACAGTTCGGAGGAGAGTCCGGGTGTCAAAGGACTTTCGCTGTTGCCGGGAGCGTTATATAAAATTCCTGCCAACGGAGTAAAAGTTCCGCACATGGGTTGGAATTCGCTTGATATTAAAAAGCCCGACGGAATTTTTGAGGGTCTGCCGCAGGAGACTTTTGTCTACTTTGTTCACTCCTATTATTTAAAGGCTGAGAACGAAAGTGACGTTTCTGCAAAAACTTTTTACTCTGTTTCGATTGATGCAGCGGTCTCGCACGGCAATCTTTTCGGTGTTCAGTTTCACCCTGAAAAAAGCGGTGAGGCGGGACTTCAGATGCTCAGAAATTTTGCACGTCTTTGCGGGGAGGATGTTAAATAATGTATGCTAAAAGAATAATTCCCTGTCTGGATGTAAAAAACGGCAGAGTTGTCAAAGGTGTAAGCTTTGTGAACTTACGTGATGCAGGCGACCCTGTTGAATGCGCTGTACAGTATAACGCAGTCGGCGCAGATGAATTGGTCCTTTTGGATATAACCGCCACGCATGAGGGTCGTTCAACGATGATTGATATAGTAGAGCGTGTAGCGAGCAGTATTTTTATTCCGTTTACTGTCGGAGGCGGTATAAGGGAGCTTGATGATTTTACTGCAATGCTTCGTGCAGGTGCAGACAAGGTTTCCGTTAACTCCGCAGCAGTGAGAAATCCTGCGCTTATAGAGCAAGCAGCATATAAGTTTGGCAGTCAGTGTGTGGTCTGTGCCATTGATGCCAAGCGCAACGGCGATTCGTGGGAGGTTTATCTTAACGGCGGCAGAATACCTACCGGTATAGATGCTCTTCAATGGGCAAAAGAGGCGGAAAATCGTGGTGCGGGCGAGATTCTTTTGACGAGCATGGACTGCGACGGTCAAAAGAGCGGCTACGATAACGAGCTTACAAAAGCTGTGTCTGAGAGGGTTGGAATCCCTGTTATCGCATCAGGTGGTGCAGGTGCACTTGAACATTTTTATGATGCTTTTACAAAGGGCAGCGCAGATGCTGTGCTTGCGGCATCGCTGTTCCACTTCAATGAAATATCCATCCCTGAACTTAAAACATATCTCTCAGGTAAGGGTGTTCCCGTAAGACTTTAATTTTGGAAAGGTAATTGTTATGAACATATATAAAGGCATTGCACCGAAGTCAGATTATCAGAAGCTGATGGATATGCTTGACCTTACATTTTTTGCAAATGATGATGAACCTGCAAGAGATTTTCTTTCATTGCTTCCTTGTTTGTATAAGCCTGAATATGACCCTTGCTCAAAGAACTACGTTGTCAAAGAGGACGACGAGATGTGTGCGGCTGTCGGATTCTATACTTATAATGTGCAGGCGGCTGGTGAAAAGCTTGTTTTTTCGGGCATAGGTAATGTTGCGGTTCATCCAGACCATCGTTCAAAGGGCTATATGATTGACTGCATGAATGGCGCTATTGAGGAGATGTCAAAGCTTGGTGCAGATGTAAGCCTGCTTGGCGGACAGAAACAGCGCTACGGATATTTTGGTTATGAGCCTGCCGGTATAGGCGCACACTTTGAAATTACAAAAACCAATTTGCGCCATGTTTTCGGCAAAGATGCTAAGAGCGGACTTACGGTAAAAGAGGTAGGAATAAACGATAGTGAAGAGCTTGAGTTTATAGCCTCAGTTTATAAAAACAAGCCTTTTTATGTTGAAAGACCTCAAAGCAAGCTCTATGATATCCTCTGTTCGGGTAACGGTACGCCGTATATAGTTCTTGACGGTGATAAACCTGTCGGATACTTTGCATTTAATCGTTATGGTTCTGTTTCGGAATTTGGCTGTAAGTTTGCAAAGGATGCAGGCAGGGTGGCGATGGCGATAATCGAGTTTAAGGATGTTAACATAAAAATCCATGTGCCTGTCTTTGACCGTGAGATAATAAATGAACTGCTCAAGGTATGTGAGGGTGATGGATTTTATCATCCTGAGATGTTTATGATACTAAATTTTGAAAATACAGTAAGAGCTTTTCTTAAGGTCAGAGCGACATATGAAAAGCTCAGCGACGGTGAAACTACGCTGTTGATTCACGGCACCCGTGGAGATGAGCAGATAAAGATAAAGGTGACAGATAATGATGTTTCTGTCACAAAGTGTAGCGGTGATTATGATATGGAGCTTGAAGCTC
Organism: Clostridia bacterium; assembly: GCA_017407995.1. GTDB lineage: Bacteria > Bacillota > Clostridia > Oscillospirales > Acutalibacteraceae > CAG-177. The sequence goes on from JAFQVM010000006.1 coordinate 72,504, forward strand.
TTGAAGCGACAAGACTTCTCTTTAGCATAAACAGTGTAAAGCGTGATGGCTTTACACCTGCTGTAAGGAGCTGGCTGCCTCTTCCGATATACTGCTACAGCTGTGATGCTGTATGATATTTTAAATGAGGAAACGATATGAACAACAAAATTGACCGTCATTTGATGGCACTTGAATTTGATAAAATACTTGCTCGGTTAGCGGACTACACCGCCTGTCCCGATGCGAGAGAATTGGCGCTTTCTTTGCGCCCTGAGAGCGATTTGCATCTTGCACAGTCGTTGCTCAACCAGACACGTGATGCTCATATGCTGCTTGCACGCTTCGGAGGTCCGTCTTTCAGCGGGCTTAAAAATGTCAACAATGCGGCAGCACGTGCGGCGGCAGGCAGTGTGCTTTCTATGAAAGAGTTGCTTGACGTTGCCGGAGTTTTGCGTGTTGTTCGCAGTCTTACACAGTGGCGCAGTACCAATGCAGGAGTTGAGTCTATACTTGACTCACTGTTTGGTGCACTTGCACCCAATAAGTTTCTTGAAACAGAGATAACTTCCGCTATTCTTTCCGAAGAAGAAGTTTCGGATTCAGCCTCTCCCGAACTGTATGAAATACGGCGTAAAATTAGAGTTCAGGAGTCTAAAGTCCGTGACCAGCTTGACAAAATAACCCACTCTGCACACTATTCAAAGTTTATGCAGGAGAATATTATAACCCAGCGTAACGGACGTTACGTTGTGCCTGTCAAGGCTGAACACAGAGGAGAGGTGCAGGGACTTGTCCACGATACATCGTCTTCGGGTGCAACAGTTTTCATTGAGCCTATGCCTGTTGTTGAAGCCAATAATGAAATAAAGGTTTTGCGTTCAAAGGAAAAGGATGAGATTGAGCGTATTCTGACGATGCTCTCGGCGAGTGTCGGCGAGTTCGAGGAGTCTATAAAGAGCAGCTATGAATGTGCTGTAGAGCTTAATCTGATATTTGCTAAGGCGAAGTATGCTTACAGTATCAGCGCAACGCTTCCTGAGCTTAACGATAAGGGTGAAATTGAGTTGCGTGCGGCCCGGCATCCGTTGATTGATAAGGATAAGGTTGTGCCTGTTGATATCCGTCTGGGAACGGATTTTGACACTCTTGTTATAACGGGACCCAACACAGGCGGTAAAACAGTTTCGATTAAAACTATCGGCCTGCTGACGCTTATGGCTATGAGCGGATTGATGGTTCCCGCAGGTGACAGAAGCCGACTTTCTGTTTTTGATGAAGTGCTTGCGGATATAGGTGATGAGCAGTCTATCGAGCAGTCGCTGTCGACCTTCTCGGCACACATGACGAATATAATTGAAATAATGAAGGTTTCGGGCGAACGCAGTTTGGTGCTTATAGATGAGCTTGGAGCCGGAACAGACCCTGTTGAGGGTGCAGCTTTAGCTATGGCGGTGCTTGAGGATTTGCATTTTATGGGTGCAAAGATTGCGGCCACCACTCACTATGCAGAGCTTAAAGCCTATGCTCTTGAAACACCGAGAGTGGAAAACGGCTGCTGTGAGTTTGATGTTTCAACTCTTTCTCCGACATATCGACTTCTTATCGGTGTACCGGGCCGTTCCAATGCGCTCGCCATTTGTGAGCGTTTAGGCATGGATAACCGAGTAGTTTTGCGTGCTAAGGAGTTTGTTGACAATGAGAACGTCCGATTTGAGGATGTTGTTGATAAGCTTGAAAGCACCCGCCGTCGTATGGAGGAGGAGCACGAGCGAGCCAAAGAGCTGTCAGCTAAGGCAGAGCAGGAGCTTGAAAAGGCTCAACGCCGTCTTGAAGAGGTTGAAAAAATCAGAAACGACGAGATTCAAAAGGCAAAGGAGCAGGCGGCAAAGCTTACTTCACAGGCAAAGCGTGAGAGCTATGCTCTGCTCGATGAGCTTGACAAGCTGAAAAAGGAGAAGGAAAAGACAAAGGATGCTGCAGAGCTTGCACGTCGGGCACGTGCGGCAGTTAAAAAAGGACTTGGTGCAATAGACGAGGCTGCCGACCCGATAGTCGGTGCAGGAATAGCGGATGAAAACTATGTCTTGCCACGTGACTTGGTTGCAGGCGATACGGTTATAATTGCTGACCTCGGTCAGCAGGCGACGGTGCTTTCACCTGTTGACAGGAGCGGAAATGTTGAAGTGCGCACAGGAGCGGTTAAGACACGTGTTAAGCTTAAAAATCTTCGCCTTGTCGAGAATGCACCTAAGAAGAATAACTCATCAGGTGCACGCCGTACCGGTGTTGAGAGCAAGATGAACATGAGTGCATCTTCAAGGCTTGACGTGCGTGGCATGACGGTTGACGACTGTATTATTGAGCTCGACAGATATATAGACTATCTTTTGAGAATGGGCCTTTCGGAATTTACCATAGTCCACGGTAAGGGTACAGGTGCTCTGCGTTCTGCGGTTAAGCAGTATCTCAAAAAGTCGCAGTTTGTAAAGAGCTTTCGTTTAGGCGTCTACGGCGAGGGCGAGGACGGCGTAACGATAGTCGAGCTAAAATAAATCAGACGGCTGTTTTTGCGTATAAAAATGTTTTGCGATGCGGTATATAAAAAATATTTTTAAAAAAGTTTTCCACATAACTTTAGTGTGATAAACAGCATATATTGATGACTTTTGTCATATTTTGCACAAGCGGTTGGGGTGGAAAAGTTTTCCTCACAAATTTTAAAGTTTTCCACATTGTAAATGTTGAAAACTTGCCAAAATTAAGGCAAAAATATACTTGACAGCCCAATATTTTTTTAGTATAATACATCCCTGTAAAGCGGTTGCGCTTTACAGGGATTAGCTTTTAGGCGCTTTTTTTATGCCTATGGCACAAAAAATAGACAAATGAGGGGAGTGTAAATTAATGGCAAAAAATCTTGAAATCGCAGTTTTGCTGGATTTTTACGGCGATATGCTTACGGATAAGCAACGTGATTTTCTTGGCTATTACTATAATGATGACTTGTCACTCTCCGAAATCGCAGAGAACGAGGGTATAACCCGTCAAGGAGTACGTGATGCTATAAAGCGTGCAGAAGCTCAGCTTGTGGATATGGAAAACAAGCTTGGTTTCGCCTCAAAGTTCGATGAGATAAGCAACGGCTTAAACGAGATAATCGAGTGTGCCGGTGAGATTGGTGATTATAACCTGCGCCACAGCCTTTCAAGGGAAGTCAACGACTTTACCGTGAAAATTAAGGCGATAGCGATGTCGCTCATGGAGTAGGCGACGCTTTAAAAGAGATTTTTACATAGATGATTTTCATCTGGTTTATATACAGTTTTGTTTTAAGAGGTGATTCTTTTGGCATTTGAAGGTCTTTCAGAAAAGCTTGAAGCTGCGTTTAAACGGCTTAAGAGCAAGGGAAGCCTTACAGAGGCAGATGTCCGCAGTGCGATGCGAGATGTCAGAATGGCTCTGCTTGAAGCTGACGTCAGCTACAAAGTTGCCAAGGATTTCACAGCCACAGTTACCGAGCGTGCCATAGGTGCGGACGTTATGGAAAGTCTTACTCCTGCACAAATGGTAATTAAGATAGTCAACGAAGAGCTTATAAACCTCATGGGCGGTACGAAGAGCCGTCTTGCGAGTGCGGCACATCCGCCAACAGTGGTATTGATGTGTGGTTTGCAGGGTGCCGGTAAAACGACGCACTGTGCAAAGCTTGCTCTTATGCTTAAAAACCGAGGCAACAGACCGTTGCTTGTAGCTTGCGATATCTACCGTCCGGCGGCTATCAAACAGCTTCAGGTTATGGGTGAAAAGGCGGGAGTTCCTGTTTTTGAAAGAGGAACTCAGGACCCTGTTGAAACGGCGAAGCAGGCAGTTTCCCTTGCAAAGGACGAGGGTTACGATTATGTTCTTCTTGATACAGCAGGCCGTCTGCATGTAGACGAGCAGCTTATGGATGAGCTTAAGCGAATTAAGAAAGAGGTTCGTCCGCATGAGATTATGCTTGTTGTCGATGCGATGACAGGTCAGGATGCCGTAAAGGTTGCAGAGTCTTTCAATGAGGCACTCGGCATAGACGGTCTTCTTTTGACAAAGCTTGACGGTGATACCAGAGGCGGTGCGGCGCTTTCAGCTCGTGCGGTAACAGGTAAACCGATAAAGTTTGTTGGTATCGGCGAAAAGCTCGGCGATTTAGATGTTTTCCATCCGGACCGAATGGCTTCAAGAATCCTGGGCATGGGCGATGTGCTCTCGCTTATTGAAAAAGCTGAAACAGCTATCGATGAGAAGAAAGCACGTGAACTTGAAGAGAAGCTGCGTAAGAACAAGTTTGACTTAAATGACTTGCTCGACCAGATAACACAGCTTCGCAAAATGGGTTCAATTCAGGATACTTTGGCTATGCTTCCGGGCATGGGCAAAAAGCTTCAGGGCGTGGATGTGGATGAGCGTCAGTTTGACAGGCTGCAGGCTCTGATATATTCAATGACTCCCAAAGAGAGGGCAAATCCTGATATAATAAATCCGGCACGCAAGAAGAGAATTGCAGCGGGTAGCGGTCAAAAGGTAGAGGATGTCAACCGACTTTTGAATCAGCACAAGCAGATGCAGAAGCTCTTCAAGCAGTTTAACGGCAAGGGCTCAAAGAAGAAGATGCGTCGCATGGGATTCGACCCGAGCCAGTTTGGCGGTATGTAATAACGAATGTAATAACCTTGACGGTTTTATACATTATATAATTAATTTTGTTAATAATTTTTTTGGAGGTTCATTTTATTATGGCAGTTAAAATCAGACTGCGCCGCATGGGCGCAAAAAAGGCACCTTTTTATCGTATAGTTGTTGCAGATTCAAGATATCCTCGTGACGGCAGATTCATCGAGGAAATCGGCACATATAATCCGATAACAGACCCCGCAGAGATTAAGGTTGACGCTGATAAGGCTAAGCAGTGGATTGCTAACGGCGCACAGCCCACAGATACAGTTAAGGATATCCTTAAGAAGAGCGGAGTTATCGGCTGATTTCGACACTCAATGCTAAAAACATTGCTCTCAGCAGACATGCCGGGGGTTTTGTTTTTATATGAAAGGAAAATGCACAATGAAAGATTTGCTTATATCAATAGCAAAGGGTCTTGTAGAGGACCCTTCAGCAGTAGATGTTACTGTTGACGCTCCCGATGAAGAGGGCGTAGTTGTATATCATCTTCATGTTTCTGAGAACGACATGGGTAGAGTTATCGGCAAGCAGGGCAGAATAGCAAAGGCTATCCGTACCGTTATGCGTGCAGCCGCTACCCGCAGCGACGAGAAGATATCTGTGGAAATTGACTGATGATTAAAGAATATCTTGAAATCGGTCAAATAGTCGGGACTCACGGAGTAAGAGGTGAGTTGAGAGTTCAGCCATGGTGCGATTCTCCCGACTTTTTCAAAAAATTTAAAACTCTTTATTTCGATGCCCGAGGCGAGAAACCTGTAAAGGTTATCTCGTCCCGTGCGCATGGGAATGTTGTACTTCTTTGTCTTGAGAACTGCAGCAGTGTGGAAAGTGCCGCAGCTCTCAGAGGCAGAGTACTTTTTATGCGCCGAAGTGATGCAAAACTCAGAAACGGTGACTATTTTATCGCAGAGCTGATAGATTGCCGTGTGGTAGACTCTGAGAATGAGGATATCTGTTACGGCACTTTGAGCGATGTCAGCCAGACGGGTGCAAACGATGTTTGGCATATTAAGGACGAAAACGGCAAAGAGAATCTTATTCCCGCAATTCCCGATGTGGTAAAGACAGTAGATGTCGAGGCGGGAATAATAACTATTTCACCGCTTAAGGGGTTGTTTGATGATGAGGATTGATATTCTTACTCTTTTCCCCGAAATGTGTTGTTCTGTTTTGCGTGAGAGCATAATCGGCAGAGCACGTGAGCGGGGCTGTGTTGAGATAAATTGCCGAAATATCCGTGATTATACATTGGACAAGCACAACCGAGTTGACGACTCTCCTTATGGCGGCGGAATGGGCATGGTGATGCAGGTGCAGCCGATATTTGACTGCTATGAGTCGCTGTGTGAAGACATAGGTGTAAAGCCGCATCTTATCTATCTTACTCCGCAGGGAAAAACGCTTACGCAAAAACGTGTTGTTGAGCTGTCAAAGTTGGATAATATAGCGCTTTTGTGCGGACACTATGAGGGTATAGATGAACGTGTAATAGAGGAAATTGTCGACGAGGAGATATCTATAGGCGATTTCGTAGTGACAGGCGGCGAACTGCCTGCACTCATGCTTGCTGATGCGATATCAAGGATGCTGCCAGGAGTTCTTGCAAACGAGGAGGCTTTTGAGGCGGAGAGTCATTTCAACTCTTTACTTGAATATCCTCAGTACACAAGACCTTTTGAATGGCACGGCAAACAGGTGCCGGAGGTCTTGATTTCGGGCCACCATGAAAATATCGCACGCTGGCGCAGGGAACAGAGTCTTATGCGAACCTATAAACGTCGTCCGGATATGCTTGACGGTGCAGAGCTTGATAAGAAGGATTTGGCTTTTCTTGCACAGCTCAAGGAGAAATAATGTGCACATTGCATTAAAGACAACATTGTGATATGGTCAAAATACACAACAAAATGTTCTCGCTTTTTTACAACTTTGGGATAGGATACGAATTATCGTTTTTGAGGTGGAAACTCGCTCCCAAAATGTTGACGAGGACAAGTTTTGTGATATAATATGTAAAGTAAGTAAACTAAAATTTGAATTTGTGTGTGGGAGATTATATATTATGTATGTTAAAGATGTTATGGTTCAGAACCAGGTAGGACTTCATGCCCGTCCGGCAACATTTTTCATTCAGAAAGCAAATGAGTTCAAGTCCTCCATATGGGTTGAGAGAGAAGAGCGCAGAGTTAATGCAAAGAGCCTTCTCGGCGTACTTTCCCTTGGTATCATGGGCGGTACACAGATTCGCATCATTGCAGGCGGTCCCGATGAGGAGCAGGCAGTAGATGAGCTTGTAAAGCTTGTTGAGTCAGGCTTTGCTGAGTAATTAAAAATTCATATTGTCAGTTAGCAGGCTTTTTAAGCCTGCTTTTGTTTTTTAGAGCAGGGTCGCAAAAGCAATTCAAACCGTGTTTTTTACAGGCGGATTTCCGCTCATGCTTCGTTAAAATACTCGCAAATCCGAAAGGATTTGTTGCGTTTTGTGCCTTGCCTGAACGAAAATCCTCTCTGTAAAAAATCTTCGACCCAAAAGCATTGGAAATTGCTTTTGGGCATATTTGGATTGCTTTTGCGACCCTGTTCTGAAATGAATAATTAAAATTCTTCCGTAATCAAAAAACACTCTCGGCATATAATGATAGTAATACTTGTAAGACAAGTTATTTTGCTTTGGGGTGGTAAGATGTTTGCGGCTTTGGAAATTGAGAAATCTGCAGGTGTGTTTAAGCGCCGCAGACTTAACAGATATCCTCAGGTGCGAGAGGTAAGGGTTATAGGCGGTCTGCCTTTTGTTGTTATAAAAACGGCTCTTAAACGGGGAGAAATAAATAGGGATGCAGTAGCCTTTGCGGCTGGGCGCTTCGCAGGAAGAATGATTTTACCCAATGATATTCAGGGTGATGAAGTTTTAAGGACCTTTGATACTTCACGTTTTCAAAAAATAATTTTATTCAATACGGCTGTGAGCTTGTTGCGTGATTCTTTTTCCTGCGGCGAAAGACAGTCTCTCTGTGTTGTCGATACCAAAGGCGACCTTGCAGGACGTCTCAGCCATTTGGTGCCGCTTGTGTCCGACCTTCGAGTTGTGAGCGATAATACACATGCGTATGAAGCAGACATACGGAGTGCCATGGACGAGTTTGGAGCGGCGGTGCGTATGTGCGACAAGGTGAATGCAGATATAGTCCTCGATTTTGATAATGTCGGAGCGGATGGGAAAGTAACGTTCGCTTTTGACCGAGGAATAAGCGGAAACGGTATATCCTTGCCGATTTGCTATTCGGAGCTGGTGCCGTCGGGTATTGAGCCGTTAAAGTTTGCCGCTGCACTGTATGAACTGTGCAGGATAACCTCTTTGGATGAGCTTAGGTACAGGGACCTTTATATTAACGGCGAACAGTGTTCACATAGCCGTGTTATTGAGTTTATAAAGACGGCTCTGAGACTTGAAACTATTGACATTTGAGCGCAAAATGACTATAATAACAATATTGTGGGTAATAGCGCCTTATGAATATATCTTCAAAATTAAGGAAGAAGGATGAGTAATAAATGGAAAAGCAAATTGTATTGACAAAAGAGAGCTATGATGCAAAGGTTAAGGAGCTCGAACTGCTTAAAACAGTCAGCAGAGATGAGATTGCAGAGAGAATAAAAGTTGCACGTTCTTTTGGTGACCTTTCTGAGAACTCAGAGTATGATGAGGCTATGAACGAGCAGGCAAAGCTCGAGGCTAAAATTGCACGTCTTGAGAATGAGATTCGCAATGCTCATATTCTCGATGAGGGAAACCTCAATACTGAGACAGTACATCCCGGCTCAAAAGTCAAAGTTGAGAATGTTGAAACCGCAAAGGTTACAGAGTATCTCATCCTTGGTCCCAGCGAGTCAAACCCGAGCGCAGGCGTAATTTCAGACCAGTCTCCTGTCGGCAAGGCTCTTATCGGCAGCAGCAAGGGTGAAGTTGTAGATGTTCAGCTGCCTACGGGTAAGGTGTTGAAGCTTAAGGTGCTCGCAATAACAAGATAAATCCGCAGACAGCGGAAAAATCGCACATGGCTGCGTTGTGAGAACCTGACCACTCAATCACGTACACAAAGTACGCTCATTCGTGTTCAGAACCCCACGCCTTGCCCTGCACAATTTTTCTCTATCTGCTACAGAGATAAAAAGTAAAATCCGCAGACAGCGGAAAATCGCACAGATATAATTTCACAGACAGTGTAAACCTTTAAGGAGTGAAAAAGATGTCGGAAGAAATAAACACAAGCCCGATTCAGCCTGAGGAAGAGGCTGTTGAAGAAGATATAAACGAACTCAGACAGATACGTCTTGACAAGCTTGCAGACATGCGTGCTGCGGGCAGTGACCCGTTTACAATAACCGTCGCTGAGCAGACGGCTCACGCAGCTGAGATTGTTGAGAATTTTGAAGAGATGGAGAATAAAGAGGTCTGCATCTGCGGCAGAATGATGTCACGCCGTGATATGGGTAAGGCAAACTTTATCGATATCCGTGACCGTTCCGGCAGGATACAGGTCTATGTCCGCATAAACGATGTTGGTGAGGAGAGCTTTGCTCAGTTTAAAAAGTGGGATATCGGTGATATTCTTGAGGTTCGTGGTGTTGTATTCAGAACACGCAGAGGTGAGATTTCCGTACACGCAACAGAGCTTAAACTTCTCACAAAGTCACTTCTTCCGCTTCCGGAGAAGTTCCACGGTCTGCGTGATACCGATACAAGATATCGCCGCCGTTACCTTGACCTCATTGTTAACCCCGATGTTAAGGATACATTTATAAAGAGAAGCCAGATAGTCAGAGAGATAAGAAATTATCTTGACTCTCAGGATTTCATAGAGGTAGAGACACCCATGCTCGTCCAGAATGCGGGTGGCGCTGCCGCACGTCCGTTTATGACCCATCACAACGCTCTTGACGAGGACTTAAACCTTCGTATATCCCTTGAGCTTTACCTTAAGAGACTTATCGTCGGTGGCCTTGAGCGTGTTTATGAGATGGGCAGAGTTTTCCGTAACGAGGGACTTGACGTTCGTCACAATCCTGAGTTTACACTGCTTGAGCTGTATCAAGCATACACCGATTACTACGGTATGATGGAGCTTGTTGAAAATCTTTTCAGAACAGTTGCTCTCAAGGTTTTGGGTACAGCGGTTGTTACTTATGACGGAGTTGAAATTGACCTTTCAAAGCCGTTTGCACGCATGACAATGGTTGAGGCTGTCAAGCAGTATGCAGGTGTTGATTTTGCAGAGATTGACCTTGAAACAGCACAGGCACTCGCCAAAGAGCGTGGCATTGAGTTTGAAAAGAGACATAAGAAGGGCGACCTTCTCAACCTCTTCTTTGAGGAGTATGTTGAGGACAAGCTCGTTCAGCCGACATTTATAATGGACCATCCGGTTGAGATTTCACCGCTTGCAAAGCGCAAGCCTACAGACCCGGATTATACAGAGCGTTTCGAGCTGTTTATCACCTGCCGTGAGATGGCAAACGCATTCTCCGAGCTTAACGACCCGATTGACCAGAGAGGACGTTTTGAGGCTCAGGAGGAGCTTATTGCAGCAGGCGACGATGAGGCTAACCATACCGATGAGGACTTCCTTATGGCACTTGAATACGGTATGCCTCCGACAGGCGGTATAGGAATCGGTATTGACCGTCTTGTCATGCTTCTTACCGACAGCTACTCAATCCGTGACGTGCTGTTGTTCCCGACAATGAAGAAGCTTGACGTATGAAAATTTCAGTAGCGATGGCTGCCTATAACGGTGAGAAGTATATAGGCGAGCAGATAGAATCGATTTTGCCGCAGCTCAGAGAGGGCGACGAGCTGATAGTCAGCGACGATAACCCTGCAGGCAAAACCCGCTCGATAGTCGAGTTTTATACGGCTTACGACAATCGTGTAAAGTATGTCGAGGGCGAGGGTAAGGGTGTTTGCAAGAACTTTGAAAATGCTATAAACCATTGTTCGGGCGATGTGATTTTTCTCTGTGACCAGGACGATGTATGGCTTGACGGCAAAGTGCAAAAGGTTCTTAATGTTATTGAGGCTGGAGCAGATGTTGTGCTCCATGACGCACAGGTGACAGACGGCGAGTTGAATGTCACATCACCGTCATTCTTCGCACTCAACGGCTCAAAGCCGGGTTTTGTTAAAAACCTTGTAAAGAATTCATATATGGGCTGTTGTATGGCCTTTAAGGCTGAGTTTAAAAATATATTTATGCCGTTCCCCGAAAATCTGCCTATGCACGATTGGTGGATAGGTCTTAATGCAGAACTTCGGGGCAAGGTGGCGTTTTTGCATGAGCCGCTGATAAAGCACCGTTGTCACGGCGGCAATGTTACGGGCGGTGAAACCACAGCTGTACAGAAGCTTTTGTGGAGGCTTCAGATGACTGCGGATATCATTCGTTCAAAATGATAACAGAGGTGTTAAATTGGGAAATTATATGGTGAGCGGGTGTATTGTTACACACAACAATATGACCACTATCGCAAAGACCCTTGATTCTTTGAGAGAGTTTACTTCTCCTGAGAATTTCAAGCTCTATATTGTCGACAACGATTCAACGGACGGCACACCGGATTTCATTGCTGAAAACTATCCGGAGTTTGAGCTTATCAGAAATCCGGCAGGCAATACAGGTTTTGGCACAGGTCACAATGTTGTTTTGCCAATACTTAATTCAAAGTATCACGTTGTTATTAATCCCGATATTATTTTGCGTGACGATGTTATAACCGAGATGACAAGTTATCTCGATGAAAATGATGATATCGGTCTGTTAGCACCTAAAATCTGTTTTCCTGACGGACGTATGCAGGTGCTCGGCAAGCGCAATCCCAAGATAAAATATCTTGTTGCAAGCCGTTTGAGGCAGGAGGGCAGTCCGAGCAAGCTGCTCAGCGAGTACGCTATGCTCGATGCGGATTATACAAAGCCTTTCGATATTGAGAATGCGTCGGGCTGTTTCTTTGTTATAAGAACAGAGCTGTATAAGCAGATAAAGGGCTTTGATGAAAATATCTTCCTGTATTTCGAGGACTGCGATATCACCAGGCGGGTCAATGAAGTTTCCCGTGCAGTTTTCTATCCGTATGCTACCGTATATCACGAGTGGGGACGTGAATCTAAAAAGAACTTACGTCTCATGCTTGTGCAGATAAAGTCGATGTTCTACTATTTCCGTAAATGGAGGTAATTTCAGGTGGAATACCTAAAGAACTTTTATAAATATCGCTTTTTGTTTTCGGAAATCGTGCGAAAAAACATAAAGCTGCAGTACCGAAACTCCGTGCTCGGTATGTTTTGGACATTCCTGCAGCCCTTGCTTACCATGCTTGTGCTGGTATTTATATTCGGAAACATATTCGGTCGCAACGAAAAAGAGGTTTTGAATTACCCTGTATATTTACTTTGCGGACGTTTGATTTACGAGTTTTATACCCAGGCGACAAAGCGTGCCATGCGTTCAATAAGAAACAGCGGCTCAGTAATAAAGAAGGTCTATGTACCTAAGTATATATATCCTATGGCAAATGTTACATCTAACTTTGTGACATTTCTAATCTCGCTTTTGGTTTTGGCTGTGGTTATGGCGTATTTCCTTATATTTACCGACACAGCTATGAAACTGACCCCGTACATTCTTCTGACCTTTGTGCCGATTATAATATTGTTTGCGCTGTGTATCGGCGTTGGCATGATACTTGCCACCATGGAAGTCTACTTTAAAGATGTTGAGTATATGTACGAAGTGTTCTGCATGCTTTTGTTCTACGCAACACCGATATTCTATACGGTCAACTCACTTAATATCAGTAATAAGATATTCCAGTATGCGCTCATGGCTAATCCGCTGTACTCAATTGTTTCAATGTTCAGAGACTGTGTGCTTTTCGGAGTGCCGATGAATCCGAATCATATTCTTTATTCTGCGGCTTTTGCCATAGTTATGATAATAATCGGCGGTCTCGTGTTCTACAAGAAGCAGGATGAGTTTATTCTGCACATCTGATAAAGGGGGCACACATTATGGGAAACGTTGTTGTTGACGTAAACAATGTCAGCGTAAGGTTTATTCAGAATCAGGAAAAGGTTGATAACCTTAAAGAATATTTTATAAAGCTTGTAACCCGCAAGCTCAGATACGACGATTTTTGGGCGCTTACAGACGTCAATTTTCAGATTGAAAAGGGAGAGCGTCTGGGAGTTCTGGGATTTAACGGAGCGGGAAAAAGTACTCTGCTCAAAGTTGTGGCAGGTGTACTTAAGCCGACAAAGGGAACGATAACAACAAAGGGTGTTATCGCACCTCTGCTCGAGCTCGGAGCAGGTTTTGATATGAACTACTCCGGTAAAGAGAATGTTTATCTCTATGGCGCTACCATGGGTTATTCAAGAAAGTATATCGATGAGCGTTATGATGAGATAGTTGAGTTTGCGGAGCTTAAAGATTTTATGCACGTGCCCGTAAAGAACTATTCATCGGGAATGAGAGCAAGGCTTGGTTTTGCAATTGCTACGGCGGTTGACCCCGAAGTGCTTATTCTTGACGAGGTCCTTTCGGTCGGCGATGCAAGATTTAAGGCAAAGAGCGAAAAGCGTGTTATGTCAATGTTTGATAACAATGTTACTGTGCTCTTTGTTTCTCACTCAACAGCACAGGTTCGCAGGCTTTGCAATAAGGCTATAATCCTTGACCACGGCAAGATGATAGCATCCGGGTCAAGTGAAGAAGTATGCGATATATATGACAGTATGGTAAAAGGCACGAAATAAAGAAAGGGTGATTTCTTATGGTAATCGGAGCAATTTTTGCAGGTGGAATCGGCAGCAGAATGGGAAGCGCCGATATGCCCAAACAGTATCTTCAGCTCGGTTCAAAACCGATAATAGCCCACACGATTGAGAAATTTGCAGTCAATCCCGGTATTGACCAGGTTATTGTGCTTTGTCCCAAGGCGTGGATTGCCCATACAAAGGATATAATTAAAAAGTATTTGGGCGAGCGTGCCAACGTAGCAGTTGTTGAGGGTGGTGCAACAAGAAACGGAACTCTTGAAAACGCACTTAAATATATCGCAGAAAACTATGATATAGATGATGAGAGCGTTATCGTCACTCACGATGCAGTTCGTCCGTTCGTAACTCACAGAATTATCAGTGAGAATATCGAGGCTGCAAGAAAGTACGGCGCTTGTGATACAGTTATTCCTGCAACAGACACTATTGTTGACAGTGCAGACGGAAAGGTTATTCGCAGCATACCTCCACGTCATGAGCTTTTCCAAGGTCAGACTCCTCAGTCTTTTAATATCAAGGAGCTGTCTACTGTACTTGCGAGCCTTACAGAAGATGAGAAAGAAATTCTTACAGATGCATGTAAGATTTTTACAATTAAGAATAAACCTGTGCATATTGTTGAGGGCGAGGTTTTCAACATTAAAATAACCTACACCTATGACCTCAGAGTAGCAAATGCACTTTTGGGGGTTGCTGAGAATGATTAATGCGGTTTATCAGCTTATAGCTCCTAAGCTTATTGATACAGCTTATAAAGAGATTGACTTGAGCGAGGATGCCGTAATTCTTCGTCCTATTAATCTTTCTATATGTAAGGCAGACCAGCGTTATTATCAGGGTCTGAGACTCAGAGAAGTGCTTATGAAGAAGTTGCCTATGGCACTTATTCATGAGTGCGTAGCACAGGTCATATATGACCCCCGTGGCGAGTTTGAGGTAGGAGAAGTGGTAGTACCTGTCCCCAATATGCCTACTCAGACAGACCGTGTTATCGCTGAGAACTATCTGCGTTCAAGCCGTTTCTGCTCAAGCGGATACGACGGATTTTTGCGTGACTATATTCAGATGCCGCATGACCGCCTTGTGCGAGTACCGGAGGGCTTTGACCTTCGTGTAGCATCATTCTCCGAGCTTGTGAGCGTCAGTGTTCATGCAATATCACGTTTTGAGAAGTTTGCAAACCCCAACCGCAACCGTATTGGTGTTTGGGGCGACGGAAACGTAGGATTTATAACAGCGCTCATGCTTCATTATCTGTATCCGGACGCAGAGCTTTATATTTTTGGTACTGTTGAGGACAAGCTCAACTTCTTCTCTTTTGCAAGAGAGACGTTCCATGTTGACGCTGTACCAGAGGACCTTGTGGTTGACCATGCATTTGAGTGTGTTGGCGGTCCGGGTGCCAGACCTGCTATCAATCAGATGATAGACCTTATAGCACCTGAGGGCAGTATAGCTCTTATGGGAGTTAGTGAGAACTTTGTTGATATAAACACAAGAATGGTGCTTGAAAAGGGACTTAATCTTTTTGGCTCATCTCGTAGCGGAAGAGCGGATTTCAGCCGTACGATGGATATCTTTGCCGAACATCCCGAGGTAGGACATTATCTTGAAAATCTTATAGGCGATGTTATCCCTGTAAGGAGCATTCCGGATATTCACAATGCGTTCCGCCTTGACTATATGCGTAACTTCGGTAAAACTGTTATTCAGTGGGACAAGTAAGTTATGAAAAAAATATTCTACGCTGTTTATGCAATAATTTTTAGAATATGCCGCCTTTTCCCTGTAAAAAGGGGGAGGGTGGCTTTGGTATCTCCGCACAATGCCGATTTTAACGATTCTTTGGGCGCTGTGCGCAGAGAGCTGGAGCGCCGTGGTGGCTACGATATAAAGCTAATAACCCGCAGAGACATAGAAATCAGCGGAAATCCGTTTAAAATGTTTAAAGGCGCATTCAAATTCTTTTTTTTGAGCACATACCGTCTTGCAACAGCTCAGTATGTTTTCCTGAATGATAATTTTATGCCTTTGGCATATATAAATTTCAGTGATAAAACAACAGTTGTTCAGTTGTGGCACGCTGAAGGCGTGTTCAAACTGTTTGGACTGTGCTCCGCTCTGCCGAGTGAAGTTGAGGAACTTGAGCGCCGTTGTTGCAAACGCTATACATATGCGGTGTGTTCTTCAAAAAATGTTGTACCTCATTATGCAAAAGCGTTTGATTTACCTCAGAATAGGGTTTTACCGCTTGGGTCACCCCGTACAGACCGCTTTTTTGAGGGGAAAGATGTCGACGCTATGCGACAGGAATTTGATTTGCGCTATCCAAAGTGTAAAGGTAAAAAGCTTGTCTTATATGCTCCGACATTCAGAGATGACCCAAAACGTGATTCGAAAATCATGGAGTTTTTTGACGTTGAAAAGTTTGCTGCAGAACTCTCAGACGAGTATACTCTGCTTGTAAGATTGCATCCTCAGGTTCATTCTTCGACAGTTGCAGATAGTGAATGTTCCGTCGATGTTACAGCTTATGAAGATGTCGGAACCCTTGTGCAGCTTGCAGATTTGCTGATTACTGACTATTCATCCATCTGCATGGATTTCAGCATTTTGAATAAGCCGTGTTTGTTTTATGCTTTTGATTTGGATGAGTATGAAAATGAGCGTTCATTCTTCTTTGACTATGAGGACTATGTTCCTGGAACGGTAGCAAAAACTTTTGATGAGTTGGTTGAATGTGTAAAGTATAAAAACTTTACACAAGAAAAGCAGAAAAAGTTTCGAGATTTCAACTTTGACTATCTTGACAATGGCTCAACAAAGCGTGTTATAGACGAAATAATGAAATAAAACCATATAAAATAAATCAGCCGCAGAGTTTTCTGCGGCTGATTTTGTTGTTTTAAGCTATTTAAGTTTTTGAACAATCAATTCTGCAACACGTTTTGCCGAATGACCGTCGCAAGCAGAGAGCTGACGGCGCTTGAAGTCCTCTGCTTTGGAGTCAACTCCGTTTTTGTCGGCATTTCTGATTGATTGGAGTAGATTTTCGCTGTTTCTAACTGCTTCACCAGGTAAGTCTGCAGGATATCTCATATAGAAATCTCGCTCATAGTTTTTGATATCGGGACAGTAGAAAACTATCGGTAAATCCATCAGTACTGCGTCAAACATAACGGATGAATAGTCTGTTATAAGCACATCAGCCACGCTGAGCAGCTCGTTTAATGGTTCGTTTGAGTAGTCTTTTATGTCTGAGTAAAACTTTCCTCGGAGCAAGTCCTCACGCATGGTAGGATGACGGTGAATGATGAATATTTCATCGTCATTTAGTGAATTTTCAAGCTCTATCCAATCTATTTTAGGTTCAAAACGTATTTTATGTCCGTTTGCTTCTCTGAAAGTCGGACAGTAGAGATAAACCTTTTTGTCTTTGAGCAGAGGATGCTTCTTGTAAATCTTATCTTTCAACGCTTGCAAACCTGCTGCTGAAAGCAGACGGTCGGTGTCGGGTCTGCCGAGGCTTAGCATTTTATCTTCACTCAATCCAAAGGCATGGGAGTAGTACTGACCGCATTCGGGAGATGTTACGCACACAGCAGAATACTGCTCGTGAAGCTTCATTTCGTCAATTCTTGAACGTTTGGTTTCTGCATCAAGAGCGAAGCGCTTGAATGCACCTGCAGAATTCCAGAGCTGAAGCAAAAACTGATTTTTTCTAAGGCTATATTTGAGTAAAAAGTCCATGTAGCCGTCTATTACGATAACTTTTGAGGTGAGCAACATACGCATGGTGCTTAAAGTGAGCTTTGGCTTTGCGGGAACACATATGACCTTTTTGCGTGTGTTGCCGACTTCTTTTATAACAAGTCTCATGTTTTCGCTTACGGACAGAGAATCGTTTTGAGTGTAGAAAACCACACGCTTTTTAAGGGGCATTATGCTGAACAGCCTGTAAAAAACGGACATGAGCCAAGAGTGTGCCTTTAGCCTGAGGTCTTTTAAAAAGCGTGGCAGACTTTTTCCTCTTATACGTATTTTACGGCGGTAGAGGCGTTTTTCTTTATCATATACATTGCCGCATTCTGGAGGCAGCGAGTCCTTGCTGCTTTTTAGCTGTGATACAAGTGAACTTTCCGTACGTACTAAATATACACAGTGCCTAAGCATCTTTTTGAAAGAGGAGTTTCGGTATAGGGTATATGCGTCAAAAACGGGGTCGTCGGAAAAATTAAATTTGATTCCCTTCAGGTGTGAAACCTTGAAGAATTTGTTTGACAGGAACAAGTCAAACGGGAACATCGGTACACCTGCAATGCTTGTTGCATCAACATTACTAAAGAAAGATGCCGAACAGAAACGGTATTCCTGAGCGTGACCGTCAGCAAATCTGGCAAGGGGAGTCGTGGTAAAACCTATTCGCTTATCCTGTTTTAGTATTCTGTAATTACGCTGCAGAGCTTTAGGGTCAAGCATACACGGCTCGTCGATAAAGAGAATGAATTTTGCGTTTGAAGATTCAAGCGCAGTCTGCTTGAAGTCTTTTGGCGACTCACTCTCAATAAATTTTATGCACTCTTTTTCACGGTAGAAAGGAGCGAGTTGCTCTTCGAGTTTTCTGTCAATAATCAACTCGAAAGCGGGCATTGTCTGGCGGAAAACAGTTGCCATAAGTCTGTTTAAGTCGCCTGAGTTGTTGATGCCGTTGACGGCTATGGCAAATCTGGGATTATCCATAAGCTTTGATGTGCTGTCAGCAAGCATGCCGTCTACAAAAATATCGCTGTTTGCAGTGATGAAACTTTTGAATGCGTTTTCGCTCAGCTCAGAGCTCAGACGCATAATGGATTTTGTTGCGCTTTTTATGTCTTCTCTGCTCAAGAAATGTATTCTGCGATAATAGCGATAGAGAAGAACGGTCAGCTCTTTGAGTAAGATTTCATCGTCGTAGTTGCTTTTTTTGCGAAGAAGTTCGGAGTGCTCAAACTCGCTTTGTGCAGCGGCGATGCTGCGCTCAAAGCTTTCTGCAGCCTGACGGCGAATTATATCATATCCGTGAATGTAACATTCGAAATCTGAAAGGTCTGTTGTAAATTCATCTTCAAACAGGTGGTTTCCGAGCTCTGTGGAGCCTTTTGCACAACAGGCGATAATATCGGACTTGAAGGCGAAATTCAGTGAAAATACAGCCTCCTGAACGGCACCGCAGTCGCTTAAAAGAAGCCCTGTTTTTTGAAGCTTGCTTCGCAGAAAGAGTTTGTTTGAAAGAGACGGATTCCATATAAGGTTAAAATCATACTTGTCGGTAAGCCCTCTTTTGGCAAGTTCGCCTGCGGAGCTGAATTTGTGTATACCGAAAGCGTCTACACTGCGCATCTTGCCGACGGTCAGTTCAGCGGAATATCTTTCTGCCGTGTCATACATCGACTGCAGAAAGTTTTCTGTGTAAGTGTCACCTGAATTGAGAAAGGTGATATATTTGCCCTTTGCTGCAGCAATACCAGCATTTTTAGCGGCTGCCGCACCTTGACCGTCAAGGCTTATAAGCGAAAAGTTTTTAGAGGTGCTGACGAAACGACGAGCGATATCGGGAGTTGAGTCTGTTGAAGCGTCGTCAACAATTATGACCTCGATATGGCGAAGCTTTTGCGCTTTAAGGGAGTTTAAAGTTTGTGTTAAGTTTTTTTCGCCGTTGCAAACGGGTACTATTACGGAAACTCTCATAAAAAATCTGTCTTTCTATATGGATTTACGGGCCGATATGCGGACCCTGCCTTTTTTTGTTTTGAAAAAATCATCACCTATAATCGCTCTGCCTTTGCCCCGCATGACGAGCTTGTCACCGGGAGAGATGCGCTTATCGGGCTTTGTAGCCTGCTCATCATTGAGGAAGATTAATCCTGCAGCAACGGCCTCGCAGGCACTTGAACGTGAGAGTGAAAAAATCTCTCCTGCTACGGCGTCAAGCCTTGGCGATGCTACGGTGAAGGATATTTCTTCGAATTTGATTTCGGGAGCGATGATATCATCAATATCTATAAGCTCAGCTTTAATGCTCGCTCTGCCGACCTGTGTCAGATTTTCTGCGATGTACCGAGCGGCAGATGGCAGAGCTATTATGTCGCAACCGTCATCTCTGACGGTTATATCGCCAATGCTGTCTCTTGTAAGTCCAAGTCCCATAACGGAGCCGAGATAGTCACGGTGAGAAAGTGTGGAAAAACGGTCTTTTTTAAGTCTGACAGCTTTTAGCGGACAGTCATCTGAAAACTGCGAAAAGACTTCGTGCGGATTCATATCTTCCGGCACATAGTCGGGGATACAGAGCATTATCATTCTTTCTGCCGACGGGTAACCGCCCCAGAAAATGAATCTGCCTGATGTTCTTTTCGCAAGTGCCACAGCCAATGAGAGTCCGGCAGAATCGAGAAATTTTGATACAGCGGCAGGGATATTATCATCCTGCGCACGAACAATATTTTCGCTGATATAAGGAATCAAAATTTCGTTTTCCATATTTTTGCGCCGTTTCTCCTTTTTTTTATATTATTATAATTTATTATAGCATAACATTTTAATAAATCAAAGCACCCGCATATAATTGTTATAAACGCATGCTTTTTTCGTCTTTTAAAGCAAAATGAGGAAATCTATTGACAATTTGACCAAAGATTATAATTGATAAAAAGAATAATAAATTTGGTGGAAATTAATAAAAAGACGTTGTTTTTAAACTTTTTTTGAAAAATTTATGAAAAATACCATATTTTTTAGCGGCGTATGTATTGCAATTAAGGTCAAAATTGTGTAAAATGTCTATAGCTCAGTTGTCAATTTGTATAAAAACAGCAGAAGTTCAAATTATTCAGAATAGGGGTAGATAATATGTCAAACAGGCTTTTTCAGGGTGTCATTCATCAGATGCGAGATGCCGTTGACAGAACAATCGGCGTCATTGATGAAACAGGAACAATAATTTCATGCAGCGAGCTTGGAAAGATTGGTGAGGTTATCTCAACTGTTTCGCAGGTATTCTCCGAGGGTGAGCTTCACTATATCAACGGCTGCACATACCGTGCTTTCGGTTCTCATATGCAGGCTGAGTATGCGGTTTTTGTCGACGGAACGGATGAACTTGCCGGCAAATATGCAGAGGTCTGCTGTATAGCTCTGAGCAGCATCAAGCAGTGCTATGATGAGAAATTTGACAGGGGCAACTTTATAAAGAATGTCATTTTGGACAATATTCTTCCGGGCGATATAGCAATAAAAGCCAGGGAGCTTCGCTTTAACAGCGAAACAGCACGCACAGTGCTTCTTATCAGAATAGTTGAGCATAACGACTCTGCGGCATTTGACGTTATCCAGAATTTGTTCCCTGATAAGACAAAAGATTTTGTAATCAACATAAATGAAAGTGACATTGCTCTTGTAAAAGAGGTACGCAGCAATATAGAGACCAAGGATTTGGAAAAGCTTGCACGCTCAATTTCAGATTCTCTGACAACTGACCTTTATATTCACGCACATGTAGGTATCGGAACAACCGTAGTCGGAGTCAAGGATTTGGCACGTTCGTTCAAAGAGGCTCAGATAGCTCTTGAAGTTGGCAAGGTTTTTGACACTGAGAAGACAATTGTCAGCTATGATAATCTCGGTATAGCAAGACTTATCTATCAGCTTCCCACAACGCTGTGCGATATGTTCCTGCGTGAGGTTTTCAAGCGTGGTTCTATCGAGAGTCTCGACCAGGAAACTCTGTTTACAATTCAGCGTTTCTTTGAGAACAACCTCAACGTTTCCGAGACTTCACGTAAGCTCTTTGTACACCGTAACACATTGGTTTACAGACTTGAGAAGATTAAGAAGCTCACAGGCCTTGACCTTCGTGAGTTTGATGATGCCATAGTGTTCAAAGTAGCTCTTATGGTTAAGAAATATCTTGATGCAAAGCCGGTAAAGTATTAATAAAACGAATTAAACCGAACATAATACGGTTTTGAGGACTTGTAAAATTTGCGGCTTTGTCTGTGTGCGTAGAGGGTTTTTGCAACACATTAGGAGTGAAACTTTGTGATTGAATTCAAGGATGTTTCCAAGATTTATGAAAATGGAACGCATGCTCTGAACAATGTAAACATTAAAATCGATAAAGGCGAGTTTGTCTTTGTCGTGGGTGCTTCCGGCGCCGGAAAGAGCACTTTCCTCAAGCTTATGATGCGTGAGGAAGTGCCTACGCACGGCACGGTAAGAATTAAAGATTGTGATTTGAGCGCTCTTTCCCGCAGCGAAATCCCGTATTTTCGTCGTGGGTTGGGTATTGTATTCCAGGACTTCAGGCTCATACCCAAGATGACTGTTTACGATAACGTGGCTTTCGCCATGAGAGTTATCGGCGCCAAGGAAAAGCAGATAAGAAAGCGAGTTCCCTATGTTATAGGCATAGTTGGACTTTCTGACAAGGCACGCAGTTATCCCAGTGAGCTTTCGGGCGGCGAGCAGCAGCGTGTAGCGCTTGCACGTGCCCTTGCGAACAATGCCGATATCATTATAGCGGACGAGCCTACGGGTAACGTTGACCCTGTAATGAGTATGGAGATAGTGGACCTGCTTATGCGTTTGAACAGAGAGGGTACTACTATCATCATGGTAACGCATGAGCACAGTCTTGTACGTATGTATGACAAGAGAGTCATAATTCTTGAAAACGGTTGTGTAGCGGCTGACGGAAAGATGAAAAATTCCGCTCACCGTGAAACTTTGGGCGGCGCCAGACTCGGCAAGCCGGACGAGAATTTTGCAACTAAATATCTGGATGAAGATGAAGAGGAGATTGCCGAGGAGCCGGCAGCTGACACTGCTTACAGCGATGCTGTTGCTGATTACTCGATATATCTCGAAGACTCTGACGGAGGTGACGAGTGATGAAAGATAAAGGAAGTCTCGCTTACCTTACGAGAGAGGGCTTTCGCAACCTCTACGTCAATCGCCTTATGAGTATAGCCTCCATATCCGTGCTTTTCAGCTGCATGGTTATGATAGGCTTAGCTTTTATGATAATGGTAAACATCAATATGTTCATCGGGTCTGTCGAGGACCAGAATGTAATAATGGTGTTTGTTGATGACAATGCGACCGATGAGCAGACTGCTAAGCTCGGTGAGAAAATACGCAGTCAGAAGAATGTCAGCGAATGTAAATTTATCCCCAAGGATACAGGCTTTGAGCAGCTTAAGGACGAAATGGGAGATTCATCTGTCCTTTTTGAAGGGCTTGATGAGAATCCGCTGCCTGATGCTTACGAGGTAGCTCTTGAGGACCAGGATTTGTTTGATGAAACGGTTAACGAGCTTTCAAAGCTTGACAACGTTTTGCACATAAGGGAGAATAAGCAGCTTGCTGAACAGCTTGCAGGACTCAGAAACATGGTGAGTTATGTGAGCATCGGCATTATAGCTTTGCTGCTGATAGTTTCTCTGTTTATCGTTTCGAATACAATCAGAATAACTATGGACAGCCGCAGGCTGGAAATCAATATAATGAAGAGTGTCGGCGCCACAAGATGGTTTATCCGTTGGCCGTTTATGGTTGAGGGTATGATGCTTGGTATAATATCGGGTGTTCTTGCAATTCTCACAGTGTGGGGAGTCTACGCTCTTGCAGGAAAAGCTTTGGTTTCCATGCTTTCGGGACTTGGCATGATGGGTATAGTACCGTTTGGCAAGTACGGATTGCTGCTGTTTGCGATGTTCCTTGTACTCGGACTTGTTGCCGGAGCGTTTGGCAGTGCGGTATCAATAACAAGATATCTTAAAGAGAAGGAGTTTGTAGTTGTAGATGAATAAGCATGTTGCAGGTTTTAAACGGGCAGCTGTTTTTGTTCTCTGCATGGTAATCGTTGCGGTGTCGGGCGTATTTCCGCAGGCACGAGCTCAAACCCTTGAAGGGTTAAAAGATGATTATAATAAGCTCCAGCAGGAGATGGAAGAGAATAGAAACAAGCTCGAACAGATACAGAGTCAGATGGCATCTAACGAGGATAAGCTTATAATCCTTTCTGAGCAGGCTGAAGCGATAGGCGGTCAGCTTGACAATCTGAACTCTCAGATAAACCTTTTGAATAAAGATATAGCCGTATATGACAAAGAGATAGCGGCACTGGACAAAAAGATTGAAGATACACAGGCTAAGATAACTAAAGCCAAAGATGAGATAGATGAAACACAGGCTCTCATTTCGGAACGCTTGAGAGCAACGTATATGGCGGGGTCCGCCTCTTGGATAGAGATAATACTTGAGTCGGACGATATTTCGTCTCTGCTTCTCAGAATGCAGCTTTTGGCAAGCGTTACTGAGAACGACAATGCGCTTATCGACCGCCTGAAAGAGGAAACCAAGAAGCTTGAGACTCTGAAAAAAGGTCTGGATGAAGACAGGGCAGAGGTTGACTCAAAGCGTGCGGTTTTGCTTGATAAGAAGAGCGAGCTTGATAAAAAGGCAAACGCTTTGACATCAAAGCAGAATGAGTTTAATGCAAACTACCGTGAGATTTCCAATATTATGACAAAGCTTGATAAAAACAGCAACGCTTATAAAACGGAGCTTGCTAAACAGCAACGTCAGAAAGAGGCTTTCGAGCGCCAGATAGAACAGATGGTTGCCAACGGCTCGCAGAGCGGTGACAATGATTACTCAAACGACGGCGTTATGATGTGGCCTGTTCCGTATAAGAATTCATACATATCTGCCGGTTACGGTTACTATGACCCCGAGGATGACGGAACATATACCTTCCATTCGGCAATTGATATTGTTGTACGTGAAAATGGTGTAAATGTATCTCAGGGTAAGAAGTTGGTTGCTGCCCAGAGCGGTAAGGTTTTGACGAGAGGTTACTCCAATGTCGGAGGAAACTATCTTACCATTGACCACGGTGACGGATACAGAACTTACTACGGCCACTGTTCAAAGATTATTGTTTCTCAGGGCGAATATGTCGAAAAGGGTGAAACTATCGCCTATATGGGTGCTACAGGTTATGTTACGGGTCCTCACGTGCACTTCCAGGTTATGAAGGTTGTAAACGGTTCCGTACAGAAGCTCAATCCCCTTGACTTTGTTAATCCGCCCAATTAACGGGATTAATCTGAACCTATCCTAAAGGATGGTGAAAGCATATGAATAAAAAAATATCATTAGGTCTTGCGATTGCGCTTATAATCGTTTCCGTAACGGCGACCTTTGCAATAACGATGTCGGTTTCCCAGCGCATATATAATAATTTGATAACGGATTTGCCGGACAGAGCTCAGATGTATTCGGCTGTTGAAGAAATTGACGAGATAATTCGTTCAAAATATTATGGTGAGATAGACCAGAACGTTCTTGATTCAAATCTTGAAAACGGATACGTCAAGGGTCTGGGCGACCAGTACAGCTATTATATGAGCGCCGAGGAATACAGTACTTATTATGACAAGCTTGAGGGAAAAAGTTCCGGTGTGGGAATAGAAACTCAGCTTGATACAGAGACCGGCTATATTTTGGTTACCGAAGTTTATCCGGGTTCATCCGCACAGGCAGCAGGGCTTAAAAAAGGCGATATGATAATCGAGATTGCTGAAGAAACGGTTGATGCGCAGAATTATGACGAGATGGTTCAGCGCTTGAGCGGTACGAGACTGACGTCTGTCAATGTAACGTACAGACGTGACGATGTCGATAAGACTGTAAGTATCGTGCTCGGCTATTCGAGCCAGACCGTCAGTTATGAGTTGATTGGAACAGCGGGATATATAAAGATTTCGGCGTTTTACAAAACGACTCGTTCTCAGCTTGAGAAGGCTGTTGATTCGCTGACATCACAGGGTGCAAAGAGTTTGATTTTTGACGTCCGAGGCACTACTGAGGGTACAATCGAGTATACCAGCAGAGTTATAGACTATCTTGTTCCTGTTGCAACAGAGGGAAATAAGGCTATAGCGACTTTGGTTGATAAGAACGGCAAGACGGTTAAGACCTACAGCTCAGATGCTGATAATGTGTCAATGCCGATGTCGGTGCTCATCAACTCTCAGACCTCAGGATGCGCAGAGCTGTTTGCGTGTGACCTGCGTGACTTCGGAAGAGCTGTCCTTGTCGGAGATACTACAGCCGGTAACGCAGGAGTTCAGGAGCTGTTTGAATTGAGCAACGGTGCGGCTATCGTGTTGACTACCTCAAAGGTGCTTCCGTACATCAGTGAGAGCTATGATGCAGTCGGACTTGAGCCTGATACGTCAGTTTCTTTGACCGCTGAACAGCAGCAGAATTTGAGTACTCTGTCTCATGAGGACGATATTCAGCTTCAAACTGCAATCGCTATGCTTTCGGATAACAGTGAGGGATAAAAATTAGTAAAAACCCGTTGAAAAGATTGCTTTTCAACGGGTTTTGTTATATATTGATATCAGAATATAACCGATGACATCAGGAGGTTTTCTGTGAAGCTTCATTACAAAGGCAAATATAATCTTGACCCGGATTCGTTACCCTGCGAGCCGCATAAGCCCGGAGCTGTGCCGTTTAAGGAAGCGAAAGACTCAAAAACTTTGGGAACAATTGCAAATGTAATATCTTTTCTGATTTTGATTCCTTTATTGATTGTGGCTTATATACGTTGTAAACCGGGGCCTTTAATAATCTGTTTGGGCTGTTTGCTCCCTTTGCTCACTCTTTTACCGCATGAGCTTTTGCACGCTGTTTGCTTTAAAGAGGATGTGTATTTGTATACCAACCTGAAACAGGGAATGTTGTTTGTTGTCGGTACTGAAACAATGAGCAAGGGCAGATATGTATTCATGTCACTTTTTCCTAATATCATCTTTGGATTGATTCCTTTTATACTTGCAATGATATTTCCTTCATTAGCTCTCTTGGGATTCTTCGGTGCATTCTGTCTCTCCATGGGCGCTGGGGATTATTACAATGTGTTTAATGCCCTGACTCAGATGCCCAAGGGCTCAAGAACTTATTTACATAAGTTTAATTCTTTTTGGTATATGCCTGAATAATAAAAATGACGAAAAATGCCGCTGCGTGTCGACGCAGCGGCATTTTGCATTTGTTTGTGCAAATTTCAAGCAAAAATAAAATTTTTTAATTATTGACAAACATTTGTTCGGTATCTATAATTATTGTTGTAGCTAACAGAAAGGAGTTGAACATATGCCGAAGAAAAAAATTGAAGCCGCCATGGATTTTTCTTTCCCGTCCCCGGAGGAGAGAAAGGCTGCCATGAGCGTGTGCTGCGGTTCGCATTGCCCCGGATGCGAGTCGCCTGATGATTATGCGTGGCGCCGCAGGGATGTGGACCTCTCTCTGCTGGCGGATGATGTGATAGAAAAAAGGCTTACGCCAAAGGAGCGTGAAGTAATGACTGCCTATTGGTTTGGCGGTAAAACGCTTTCGTCTATCGCATCTGAGTTCGGTGTATGTCCCTCCAGCGTCTCAAGGTGTCTTGAAAAGGCACAAAAGAAGCTATATGACGCACTTAGCTGCGCCGTGGCTTATCAGCATAACATTGAAAATGTCGATTTTCTGCCCATCGCCGTGCGACGGGCTCTTGCTGTCAGTGCGGCAAAACGGTACGAGCCTAAGAATATAGGCGAAAGAATAAGAAAATTAAGGTGCAGCCAAAACATCGGTGAGCAGCTACTGAGTGAAGCGACGGGTATACCGTTAAAGCGGTTGCGTGCCATAGAAGATTCGGGCGAATTGCCCACGCTTTCTCAGATAGTTTTGCTCGCAGGTTTTTTTGAAACAACAACGGATTATTTACTAAAAGGAGAATGCGAATAGATGGTCCAATTAAAAACACTGTCGGCGCTTGCGGATGAGTATCTTGAACAGGCGCAGGTGCAGACAAGAATAATTGAAAAAAACCGCAAAAAGCTTCGTGCGCTTCCTAATCCCGAAACCAGCAGGGAGGCTTACAGATTAAAGACCCTTTTAAATGTGCTGTATGCACAGCGCAGAGACCTCATCAGCACAGCGAATTATCTTAAGAGAAATTACCCGGAGGATGATGCGGCATGAGAGATATTACAGTAAAAATATTTTCAGACGGTACGGCTCAGGTAACTGAGCCGGCTTGTTTTTCGGGAGAACATAATGCGGCACGCTTGTGTATAACCTTGAGCGATGAGCTCGCATCGCTGGATTATTCCTACTGCCTTTTAGCATTTGATGTATACGGACTTGGCAGAAAAATAATATCAAACCTTATCGAAGACGAGTCGAGCACTCCTGCGTACAGACAGGACAATGTTATATACTGTCCGCTGCCCGAGGCGCTTACATCCACGGGAGAGCTGTCAGTTCAGGTTGAGGCACACAGGCTTGAGGGAACAGAGACGGTTAAGGTGTTTAAGTCTTCTGTTTTCACACTAAAGTTTGAGCCGTCGATAACGGGATGCGATGAGGAGCTTGAAGAGAGGTGCGGAATACTTCCGCAGCTTTCAGCAGCAGTTGCAAAAATGCTTGAGTTTGAAGGCTTTTCAGACGGTGAGGACGGTGTAACCTTTGTACCGCAGCTCTCTTCGGAGGGTACGCTGTCATGGACAAATAACGGCGCTCTTGATAATCCCAAACCCGTAAATATAAAAGGTCAGCAAGGCGATAAAGGTGAAAAGGGCGACAAAGGCGATACAGGAGCCAAAGGCCCTCAGGGTGACCCCGGTGTCTATATCGTAGGTGACGGCGATAGACCAAAGGGAACAGTCATAGAGGTAGATTTTGGCACTGATGCTGTGGGCGAATTGCTGCCTGCTGTCACCGCTGAGGACGAGGATAAGGTGCTAAAGGTAGTCAACGGAGAATGGACAGCAGCAGGTCAGGATGAGAATACACAGGACAGTCATACACATGAAAATCAGGCCGTGTTAGACGGCTTTAGAGAAAATTATTGTGGGTATCTTACCTATAACGGCAGTATTATTGGTGGTGTTTTGGGGATAAATGTTGTTCAACTTGAGAATAGCATATCTCTCCTGATTGAGCAGGCAAGAGAAAACAAAGATATGCCGGAAGCTGTCATATATACAATTCCCTACGGTACAAAAATGCCTGAAATCACCGAAGAGGACAACGGCAAAATTGTTACTGTTCAAAACGGTGCTTACGCTTTAACAGCTATCCCAAACTATGAGGAGGTTGGTTTCTGATGGCGATAGGCTTTATAGAAGATACAACCTTAAATGCTCTCGGTGAGGCTATACGAGGTAAAACAGGCTCAACGGAGAAAATATTGCCGTCAGATATGCCCGAAGCGATTAATTCAATTAAAACAGGAACAGATACCTCAAAAATAACAGACTGGATGCAATTTTTTTTAAACAATAGACGAGCAGAAATTGTGCACGAAATTGATATGAGTGGAGCGTTGACCTGTCAAAACACGTTTCAAGCCTCAACAGCAGTTACTGAGATATACCAGCCTAACACAAGTAAATGCTTGTCATTTATGAATGTATGTTATGGA
>JAFQVM010000007.1 GCA_017407995.1 Clostridia bacterium
GTACCCACGATTGCAAGCAGAGTTTCCGGGTGATCCTGATAGCCTGTCCCCGCTTCACTTCGGAGAGATCGAAAAAGTGTGGTGGTAGGGGTTCAAAAACGGTCAAATAATCTCCTGTATCGACTTTTCGGAAGGTAGTCTGTATGTTTTCCTTTGCGGAGGTTTTCTTCTCCCGTGGAGGTCATACAGAGGTCAAAATCAACACTTTTATAAACGCAAAAAGGGAGCGCGGCTTCTCGGTTCGTCCGAGGGCTGCGCTCCCTGTCTTTTTTTATGCTTTATGCCTTGGAATATCTCTTTTTGAAAACTACTGCAAGGATGCCACAAACGACAATTCCAATAATGTAAGGAATGGCATACAAAAATGCGGTGCCTGCAGGAGCAGAGTAGCCGGCGTATTGACTGCCCCACAGTAAATCGCAGTAGTTGTATGCGACGACTGCACACATAATGTTTGACAATAAGACTGCTAACAACCCAAAGATAGTAGATAAAGCCTTCATACAAAAACCTCCCGTTAATTATTTTTTAGTGTTCTTCAGGAGTAAAATTGCACCAACAATAATAGCGGCAATACAGAGAATCAGAAATATACCGTTACCATCTATGCTTATCATTGATGACTCACTTAACTGATTTGAAGCGGCGGGATTGAGGATAGACAACAATCCCCATATAATCAAGCAAATAATTCCACCGATGCAAGCAATGATCCCCAGCAACCATTTTGTTCTGTCTCTATTTTGTATGTTTCCGTTATTTTTCTGTTCGTGTGTAGTAGCATTCTCGCTAATTTCTTCTTCTTTCATCAGATAGTCTAAAGAGACATTGAAGTAGCTGCTAATTGAAAGAAGTTTATCGCTTTCTGGAACAGATTGACCTGACTCCCATTTTGATATTGCTTGTCGCGATACATTCAGTTGTTCTGCAAGTTGCTCTTGTGAAAGTCCGCTTTTCTTGCGGAGTAAATAAAGCTTTTCTGAAAGTGCCATGTTTCCTCCTTTCACATAAAGCTTACCAAAAGTACAGGTAGAACACTATACATACAGGTAGGCAATTCCGCAACTGGCAGTTGCAATTATGTTTTGCATGGTTATGAAGGCTTATTTTTATAATTATACCACAAAAGAGTGAACAAATCTACCAGTTCACCAGAATTTCAAGTAGCAGGCTGTATAATACAGGGTCTTACCTCTTTATCAGCCGGTATGCTGTCAGCGGCACATACCACACGGCGACCAGGAGCCGCCATACGAGGACGACACCGCCAATAACGGCGCCGATCAGAAAGTTCAGGGCAAAGACGGCAATGCTTCCGCCGAAGGAACGGCCGCCGGGGATGATCCACAAAAACATACGGTGTATCCCAAAAGGCAGACCGCACAGGAGCCATAAGAGGAAATAGTCCACGCTCCCGTCCTTCGCACAAGCGGAACGGAAAATGAAGAACAGCAGCACCGCCGCTGAAATCGGCAGCAGGCAGTTTTTTAGAAACGCCCCGACCGCCTCAC
>JAFQVM010000008.1 GCA_017407995.1 Clostridia bacterium
AATACATCTGAATAAATCTTCTGTAGCAGTCCCAATCCCAACGGGGGTTGCCGCTCTTTACAGAGAGAGCCTCAACAACTTCCTCGTTAAGACCAAGGTTGAGGATTGTATCCATCATACCGGGCATAGATGCACGAGCACCTGAACGAACGGAAACGAGAAGCGGATTCTCTTTGTCGCCGAACTTTTTGCCGGTGATTTCTTCCATCTTAACGATGTACTCCATAATCTGAGCCTGGATATCGTCGTTGATTTTTCTGCCGTCCTCATAGTACTTTGTGCAAGCTTCAGTTGAGATTGTGAAGCCCTGAGGAACAGGAAGACCGATTTTTGTCATTTCTGCAAGGTTTGCGCCTTTGCCGCCGAGGGTTTCACGCATGGAAGCGTCGCCTTCGGAGAACAAATAGACATACTTGTAAGCCATTGATATACCTCCGTAAAATTGATTTAAAGAGCGAAGAAGGTTGTCCTAAAAAAAGAGTACACCTTCGCTTCAAACAATTATAACAGAATATAGTGAAAATTGCCATATATTTTTACGATAAAATAGCATATAAAGGAAAGAATGCTTTTGTATAGATTTACCATTTGACAGAGCGAAAATTCATAAATTACAAGTGTACAGCCTGCATAGGGCAATTTTGCTTGTAATTTTATGCGATTTCTGCCATAATATAATTAAGTACTTTTGTTTTGAAAGGACTTTAATTTTATGAGCAAAAAGATTGCTGTAATCCTTGCCGCAGGCGAGGGCACGAGAATGAAAAGTAAGAAACCAAAGGCTCTTGCACAGGTGCTTTTTTCACCGATGATAGACTGGGTGATAGGCGCTGTGAAAAACAGCGGTATTGAGGATATATGTGTAATAAAAGGCTTTGGCGCCGAGTATCTTGATGAGCATTTGGGAGACAGCTGCAAAACAGCACTTCAAACTGAGCGTCTGGGCACGGGTCATGCTGTGATGCAGGCTGCAGATTTCATAGCCCAAAACGGCGGGGACGTAATCGTGCTCAACGGTGATGCTCCGTTTATAGATTCTGATACAATAGAGAAAGCTCATGCTCTGCACATTGAGCAGGGTAATGCTGTTACTGTCATATCTGCGCAGATTGATGACCCGACAGGTTACGGGAGAATCATACGTGAGAGCGACGGCTCAGTTTCAAAGATTGTTGAACAGCGTGATGCAACTGCTGACGAGCTTCTGGTAAAAGAAGTGAATTCGGGAGCATATTGGTTTGAGTCGGGAGTGCTGTTGACGGCTCTTAAATCACTTGATATTAAGCGTAAGAACGGAGAAAACACAAAAAAAGAGTTCTATCTTACCGATGCGCTTGAGGAGATAAAGAAAAGCGGACTTCGTGCGGGCTCGTATACCGCTCAGAGCTCTGATATAATTCTCGGAGCAAATGACCGTGTTCAGCTTTTGGAGCTAAATGAGCTTGCAAGAAAGAGAGAGCTTGAAAAGCATATGCGTGCGGGCGTTTCTGTTCCGTGTGCTGACGGAGTTGTAATCTGTCCGGGCGCAAAAATCGGTGCCGATACCGTAATTATGCCTAACACTACCATCAAGGGGGACAGCCAAATTGGAGAGGGCTGTATAATCGGTCCGTCGTCACTTGTTGAGGACAGCGTTATCGGAAACGGTGTGTCATTCAACAGCTCTGTGTGTTATTCCTCGAAGATTCTCGATGGTGCGGATATAGGTCCGTTTGTGCGTGTGCGCCCCGGCAGTGTGATAGGTGCAAGGGCACATGTGGGCAATTTTGTTGAGGTTAAAAACAGTAATATAGGTGACGGTACCAAGATATCGCATCTTTCATATATCGGTGATTCCGACCTCGGAACAGATATAAATATCGGTTGCGGCTGTGCTACGGCGAACTATTCGGGCAACAAGAAAAGCAGAACGGTTATCAAAGACGGTGCGTTTATCGGCTGTCATACCTGCTTGGTTGCGCCCGTGAGCATTGGCGAAAATGCATATACCGCCGCCGGCTCAACCATTACGGAAGATGTGCCGGACAACGCACTTGCGGTTGCAAGGTCACGTCAGAGCGTAAAGGCCAACTGGGTAAAAGTAAAACAGCCATATAAAAGAAAAGTATAAAAAGGACTAACAAAACTATGAACTTTTTCAGACGTAAAACTTACACCGCCGGACCGCCCGAGTATCTGATTGTGGGCTTGGGCAATCCGGGCAAAAAATATGAACTTACACGCCACAATGCAGGCTTTTTGTGTCTCGACCTTTTGGCGATGAAGAACGATGTTAAAATCGACAGATTGAAGTTCAACGCATTGATAGGTGAGGTATCGCTTGACGGCAAACGCTGTCTGCTTGTAAAACCGCAGACGTTTATGAACAACAGCGGTGAGGCTGTGCGTGACATAGCAAAATTTTATAAGATACCGCCTGAGAACATAATTGTTATATTTGATGATATTTCACTTGACTGCGGAAAGCTTCGTATCCGCAGAAAGGGTACGGACGGCGGTCACAATGGAATAAAGAGCATAATTTATCATATGCAGAGTGATAAGTTTCCACGCATAAAGCTTGGAATCGGTGCGAAGGCGCACCCCGAACAACCACTTGCAGATTGGGTACTTTCGGTCATGAAAAAAGATGACCTTGCCCAACTGCGTGAAGCGTCGGACAAGGCCTGCGATGCTGTACCGTTGATGATAAACGGCGATATTGACAAGGCGATGAATCTTTTTAACAGCTGATGTTAAAACTTCATGTTTGTCATTGATGCCATGCTGTCCATGACACCGCTGACTGTTTTCATGGCTTTGGCAGCGTTTTTCTTAGCCTTTTTCATTGATGTGTTGTTGCCCATTACCATTTTTGAAACTGCTGCTGTAGCACCGCCTACTGCAAGACCTATGGCCATGCTTTTTACTAACGAATTTGTTTTTGCTTTCATTGGTTACACCCCTTTGGTAAAAAATGTAAGGCGCACAATTAATGTCTGATTGCAGACGCCCTCATACATATTTTCACCGACATAAAAGTATAAATCCCAAACAAAATTTAACTTAAGTTACATACATAAAGCGGATAAATAAGCGAAATAATCGGAGGAATAATAAATGCAGCTCAATATAGTTTTGGTGGAACCGCAGATTCCGCAAAACACGGGTAACATTGCCAGAACATGTGCGGCAACAGGTGCAAGACTGCATCTTGTGGAGCCGATGGGTTTTAAGGTTGATGATAAAAAGCTAAAAAGAGCGGGTCTGGACTACTGGCATCTGCTTGACATAACGTATTATGAAAATCTTGACGATTTTTTTGAAAAAAATAAAGACGGCAACTTTTATTATTTTTCAACAAAGGCGCAGAATATATACTCAGATGTGGAGTATCCCGACAATACATATCTTTTCTTTGGTAAGGAGACCGCAGGGCTGCCTGAGGAACTGCTTCATGACAATCCGGAAAAATGTGTTCGATTGCCGATGATAGACAATTCTGATGCAAGGAGCCTTAATCTTTCAAATGCCGTGGCGATAGGCGCATATGAGGTGCTTCGTCAGTGGGGATTTCCGAACTTGCTGACACAGGGTCAGCTTACAAAGTTTGAGTGGTAAAAAAAGACGCTTTCAATTTTTGAAAGCGTCTTTTTTTTGTTTTACTTTTGCAGAATACCACGCTCAATAGAGGTGTTTACTATGTATTCAACTACCGGCCAGAGTTCGGGAGTGGCCTTTTTTATTGCCTGCATTCTGTTAAGGACCTTATCACTTGTCACATTGCCCTCACGCCATGTGTGGCCGTTTGTGAGAAAGTTATTCATTATCGGCTGAAGTCTGTCCATGGCGGCTGCATACATAGCATCGGCTGTCTGCGCTTCATCGAACTCTTCCCAAAGAGCACGAAATTCGCTTCCCTGTTCGGGCGGAAGCATTGAAAAAAGCTTGTCAGCAGCGGCGTTCTCCCTTGCAAGTTTATCCTCATAGCCCTTTTCGTCGTAGGCAAAAGTGTCGCCGGCATAGACCTCAACAAGGTCATGTACAAGACACATACGAACAACTCTTGAAATGTTTATTTCTCTCTCAGAGTATTCCTCAAGCACCATCGCCAGCATTGCAAGATGCCATGAGTGTTCGGCGTCATTTTCTCTGCGAGAGCCGTCAATTATGAGTGTGCGTCTGAGAACGCTTTTCATCTTATCGATTTCAACAAGGAACTCAAGTTGATTTTTAAGTCTGTCATTAATCATTGTATCACCCTACCATTATCTTGCCCTCAGGCAGAATTTGATTTTTACTCGTCTGACGTTTCATTGTTGTGGCAAGGACGAATGATATCGGTCCTACTCTGCCTATGAACATCGTGATTATCTCGACTGTTTTTTCAAATGTTCCGATTATACTTGTAACTCCCGTTGTTGAGCCGACTGTTGCAAACGCCGATACCGCCTCAAACAGACCGTCAACACCTGAGAGGTCTGGATGTGAGAGAAGTATGACAGCTCCGCACAGAATCACGACCATAACTGCAAGTACCATTATTGCTGTCGCTTTATAAATAGTGTGCTTGTTGACAATCCTGCCAAAAATGGTGGCTTCGCTTCTACCTCTTATAACAGAGATAACTGTAGCGATAACGACTGCAAAGGTTGTCATTTTTATGCCACCGCCAGTTGAACCTGAGCCTGCACCTATAAACATCAAAAAAATGTATATAACTTTTGAAAGGTCATGCATTCCGCCGAGGTTAACAGATGCGAACCCTGCGGTACGGGCAGCAACGGATTGGAAAAGCGAAGCATTAATTTTCTCAAAGAATGTCATGTCACCTATGGTTTCGGGATTATTGTATTCAACTGCGAAAAATGACAGGAAACCAAAAGCAATAAGACCGAGGCTCATCGCAAGAACTATTCTCGTATGCAGCAGAAGTCTGCGGGTTTTGCGGTAGTTTACGATATCCTGGAAGACTATAAATCCGAGTCCGCCTGCAAGAATCAATGCCATAACTGTATATATGACAATTGGGTCACCGTTATAGTTTGTGAGTGAAGAGCCTCTTCCTTCAAAGCCCATGAGGTCAAATCCTGCGTTGCAGTATGCAGATACAGAGGTGAAAATTGATACCCATACACCGTAAGAACCGAGCTTTGGATAAAAACGCAAAGCGAGCAATACGGCCCCGATGCTTTGAACGGAAACTGAAGTGGCAAGGATAGTGCGCAGAAGCTGACGGGTTCCTTTGAAGTCAACCGAGGATGTGGTTTCCTGTGCTAACCTTAGTGAATGGAGACCGGCTTTTTTGTTTATTGAAAACATAAAGAAGCTTACAAATGTGAGTAATCCCAAACCGCCACATTCAATCAGCAGAGCAAGGACAACCTGACCAAAGACGGTCAAATCAAGAAACGGGTCTATAAGTGTAAGTCCCGTAACGCAGGTGGCGGAAGTTGCTGTGAAAAGAGCGGTTAAAAAGCTGAGCGGTTCATTTTTTGAGGAAAACGGCAACATCAGAAAAAACGTTCCCACCAGAATAACGCACAAGAAGCTGACTATTATCTTTCTTGCGGGGGAAAAAGCCTTGTCTTTTGATGTTGTTTGAAACGGCCTTTTCAATTCTGCAAACCTCCTTCGGATTTTGTTTGTTATCTGCATGAATTATAGCACCTTTTTTTGCTCAATACAAGGTGTGCTCTTGACGGTAAAGAAATAAATATGGTATTATTTTGAAGATAGTTAAAAATTGCTATTAGTTATATCGGAGGTGCTCATATGGTTCCTGAAAATTTTAAGGAAAGCGGCTTTATGTATGCGATAGCGCTTGCTGTTGTTGTATTCGTAATAGCCCAGTCGGTATTCTTTATCGTCAAGTCATGGAAGAGAGCGAAGGAGCTCGGAATAAAGAAAGAAACGCTTAAAAACACAGCGGTTTCAAGTGCGGTATTTACTGTTGCTCCCGCTATTTCAATTCTTGCAACTGTTATCGTTCTTGCAAACGCACTCGGCATTGTTTTGCCGTGGATAAGACTTACCGTTATCGGAAATCTTGCGTATGAGACGACCGCTGCGCAGACAGCACTCGACTTCTGGGGCGGCTCGTTAAAAAATGCAGTTACAGACCCGCAACAATTTTCTACAATCGCATGGGCTATGACAGTCGGAAGCATCGCTCCGCTGATTCTTCTGCCTTTCCTTTGCAAAAAGCTTCAGAATAAAATTGGCGATGTGGTTAACAAGAGTGAAAAGTCCAAAAAGCTCGGTGATGCTATTTCTGCTGCTGCTTTTATCGGTATTATCTCAGCTTTCCTTGCCCGTGAAATCAACGGTAATACAGTGACTTCCGTTGAGAAGACAGATGCATTGGGCAATGTTGTTCTGAATGCTGACGGTGCTGTTGAAAAGGTCAAGATGATTACCGGCTCTGCAGGTGCCATCTCTATACTGACCCTTATCAGCGCTATGGTGTTTATGGTAATTCTTACTTTTATCTGCAAGCGCTTTAAGCTGGATAAGCTTGAGCCGTTCACAATGCCTCTTGCTATGTTCGGCGCAATGGGTATGGCGATTCTGCTTACCAATGTACTGCCGGAGAGCGTATCTGGCTTCTACTGGTACGACATCGGAACTATTGTAGGTTAAGGGGAAAGGAGAGATAACTATGCAGAAAAATTATTTTGATAAAGTTCACAGATGGGGTATTATCTGGAATATCGGTGCATTGATTATGCTTCTCTGTATTCCTGTAGCAATTTCCGTTCATGTCAACGCATGGCCCGAGGGAGCGGCTTTGCTGCAGGTTATGCCCAAGCTCATGGCTCTTTATTGGGTGACAGCTGTTATTGAGGTTATTACATATGTTCCTATGCTCGGTGCAGGCGGTACATATCTGAGCTTCGTTACAGGTAACATCTCAAACCTCAAACTTCCCTGCGGCCTTACAGCAATGGAGAACGCAAAGGTCCGTGCAAACACTGAAGAGGGCGAAGTTATTTCTACAATCGCCATTGGTGTTTCATCTATCGTTACAACCGTTATTATCGCAGTTGGTGTTTTGGTGTTCTCCCCCATTCTTCCCAAGATAACAGGTGGTGCGTTCAAACCTGCTTTCGACCAGGTGCTTCCGGCACTCTTCGGAGCTCTTGCAGCAGGTTACTTCGCAAAGCACTGGAAGCTCATCTTTGCTCCTGTTATTGCAGGTGTTGTAGTGCTCTTCTTCTCACCGTCAATGGGCGCAGGAACACTCATGTTTGTTACAATAGTTGCTGCAGTTTTGGGAGCTTTTGTAATGTATAAGAAGAATTGGTTATAATAAATCACGGCAAGTGTCGTTATGTTGTGCATTTTCACACTTGATATTCGACCGGGATTGTTATAAAATAACACAGTTGGATAATTTTATCACCTTTTTGAAAGGAGAAAACACATTATGATTAACTATTCACACGAAGTTCAGGAAATGTGCTGCGTAGCTAAGGGTCCTCATCACGGTCCCGCTCCCATCCCTGAGGAGGGCAAGTGGGTAAAGGCTTATGAAATTAAGGATATTTCCGGCTTTACACACGGCGTGGGCTGGTGCGCACCCCAGCAGGGCGCATGCAAGCTTTCACTCAACGTTAAAGAGGGTATTATCGAAGAGGCTCTTGTTGAGACAATCGGTTGCTCCGGTATGACACACTCTGCTGCTATGGCAAGTGAGATTCTTCCCGGTAAGACTATCCTTGAGGCTCTCAACACAGACCTCGTTTGCGATGCTATAAACACCGCTATGCGTGAGCTGTTCCTCCAGATAGTATACGGACGTTCACAGTCCGCATTCTCTGATGACGGTCTTACAGTCGGCGCAGGCCTTGAGGACCTTGGTAAGGGTCTTCGTTCACAGGTTGGTACAATGTACGGCACAAAGCTCAAGGGCGTTCGCTATCTTGAGATGGCAGAGGGTTATGTTACAAGAATGGCTCTCGATGAGGACGACCAGGTTATCGGTTACGAGTTCGTATCTCTTGGCAAGATGACCGACTTTATGAAAAAGGGCGACGATGCTCAGACCGCATATGACAAGTCTGTCGGCACATACGGCAGATTCGCAGACGCCGCTAAGTATATCGACCCGCGTAAAGAGTAAGGAGGAGACGAACAATGGCATTATTTGAAAGCTATGAAAGACGCGTTGATAAAATCAATGCTGTTCTTGCAGAATATGGCATTTCTTCAATTGAAGAATGTAAGGAAATCACTCTTGCTAAGGGTGTACGTTACCTCGAAATGACTGAAGGCTACTGCACAAGAATGGCTCTCGACGAAGACAACCAGGTTATCGGTTACGAATTCGTATCTCTCGGCAAGATGACAGACTTCATCAAGAAGGGCATGGAACCGAACGAAGCATACGAAAAGTCCAAGGGCACGTACGGCAGATTCAACGACGCCGTTAAGTGCATCGATCCCCGTAAAGAATAATTAAGGAGGAAATAACAATGGCTAAATTTGAAGGTTACGAAAGACGTGAGGCGAAAATCCTCGCTTGTCTCAAAGAATACGGCATTTCCTCTATCGACGAATGTAAGGAAATTTGCGACGCTAAGGGTATTGACCCCTATAAGATCGTCGAAGAAACACAGCCCATCTGCTTCGAAAAC
>JAFQVM010000009.1 GCA_017407995.1 Clostridia bacterium
CGGTAAGACCGGGCTCGCCGTAGCAATAAACGGCATAAACACCTGTGTATTCCACTTCAAAGGTGTAGCTTCCGTTTGTTTCGCTTGCTGTTAACTCATAATCGATATAATCTTCATAGGATTCAATACCGATACATTCTTCAACAGTACCGTTAATATCAAGAGTTAATTTGTCGCCTTCTTCAAGATAAATCCAGAAGAAGTGATAATAATTTTTG
The DNA here is from genome assembly GCA_017407995.1 of Clostridia bacterium. Lineage (GTDB taxonomy): Bacteria > Bacillota > Clostridia > Oscillospirales > Acutalibacteraceae > CAG-177. The sequence continues at coordinate 219 of JAFQVM010000009.1, forward strand.
TCTTCATCATAAATTGCAGGTTCATGAGCAGGAGTCCAGCCTACAGATTCACTGTAAGTTGAAACTGTATCAAGTTCTGCAACTTTAACTATGTACTTATCTGTGATTTCTGCTTCGCCTTCTCTTACTTTGAACCACTGATAAGAAGCATTTGCATCGGGAGCGATTTCAACGTAAGGCTCAGTTTCGGTAGGCTGATGTGAGATTTCTGCATAATTTACAACCGTTACGTCATATGTAACATCGTCTTCATAAGCACAAAATTGCAAATAGTAAACCTCACCTGCTTCTGCTTCAAATTCACAGCAGAAATTATAACTCCAGGTATAATCATTGTCGTCGTCGGATGCAATTCTATTGCCATCTGCGTCATAAACACGCACATACGGGTCAAAATCGTCGCGCTCACCCATATCGGAATAAACAACGTATGTGCCGTCTTCATCGGGTGTGAATTTGCACTCTGCGTAACCGTCTTCGGGTATGGTTACAGTTATTGTTTCGCCGAGTTCGATTGTGTAGTCAGCCGCAAAAGCTGTCATCGGAATTGCGGCAACAATCATAACGATTGCCATAACAGCCGCTAAAATCTTGCTTGTTTTTTTCATTAAAAGCAGCTCCTTTACATTTTTGTATATCCGCAAGGATATATCTTGACATAGTAATCATATCACCTTTTTTCGGTTTGCACATTGTACTTTAGTGCAGAAATGAAAATTTTTTTGATTTTTTAATAAGCGAAAGCCGCCTTTGTAAATCAAAGACGACTTTCGACACATTATATTGATTTGATAGCCATAGGTTGTACTATATGTTGTATAATTTCGTTAATAAGGGATTGAACGCCAACATCGGAAGCAGCCTCCATCTTGAAGCGGTCAAGTGCCTCACGTGCCTCGGGTACAACACTCTTGTTTGAGCTCTTTGCCATCGTTTTTACACCCCTTACTTTTTAAAAATGTTTTATTTGCGTTTGCATTTATATTATGAGATTTTGTTATCCGCTTATAAGTGACAATTTTTTCAATATAAATAAATATATAACAGCGTTTGCACTTGAGATTTTGAAGCGAAAATAATATAATATTAAAATGTATAAAAAATTTTTTGAGGGTAGCATATGAGAATTCTTTTTCAAGGCGATTCTATAACTGACGGCAACAGGTACAAGGATGAAGAACACCGTTGGGATTTGAATCATCAGATAGGGCACAGCTATGCTTTTATTGTTAACAGTTTGCTGGGATTAAAATATCCCGAGATGAAATTGGAGTTTGTTAACCGAGGGATATCGGGCAACACGACGAGGAATCTGTGTGAACGTTGGCAGGAGGATGCGTTGGATATAAACCCTGATTTGTTGAGCCTTCTTATAGGTGTTAATGATTGCGTGCATCCGGTTAAAACCCATGTTTCCGTTGAGGAGTATGAGTCAAATCTTTTAAAGCTGCTCAGCTTGTCTTTTGATAGAAATCCAAATCTTAGGGTCTATCTTCTTGAGCCGTTCTTTTTGCCGACAAAGGATGACTTCGCTCAACGGAGTAGCTTTTGGCGAGATGAGATTTCAAAGTATTCGGCAGTGTGCAGAAAAATTGCTAATGCTGATAAACGGATAAGGTTTATTGAACTTCAAGAGCGCTTTGATTCTGCGTGCGAACAGCGTGAGTGTGCCTATTGGATATGGGATGGCATACATCCGACTGAATGCGGACATGGTCTGATTGCAGAAGAGTGGATAAAAGCTTTTGAGACAGATTTTTTAAAATAAATACACGTCTACGGCGTTTTACGGAGAAGATTATGATTTCAAAAAAACTTGAACACATACTTATGAGAGTGCAAAAACCCGGCAGATATACAGGTGGCGAGCTTAACAGCGTTATAAAGGACAAGTCCGCTGTTGAGCTTCGCTATGCATTTTGTTTTCCGGATACTTATGAGATAGGCTCATCACATCTGGGCATGAAGATACTTTATTCATTAGTCAATGCACGTGATGATGCATGGTGTGAACGTGTTTTTGCGCCATGGACAGATATGGAACAGCTTATGCGTGAAAACGGTGTTGAGCTTTATGCACTTGAGAGCGGAGACCCTATAAAGGATTTTGATGTTATAGGTTTTACGTTGCAATACGAGCTGTCATATACGAATGTGTTGAATATGCTTGACCTTGCGGGTATACCGCTACGTTCTGCAGACAGAAAAGGACTTACACCGCTTATTATTGCAGGCGGACCCTGCGTGTGCAATGCGGAGCCTATGGCAGAGTTTCTTGACATTACTTTGCCAGGCGAGGGCGAAGAGGTTACAAACGAACTTCTCGACCTTTTGAAAGAACATAAAAAAATGGGTTCTGATAAAGAGACTTTTCTGCGTGCGGCTGCAAAGATAAAGGGTGTTTATGTGCCGTCGCTTTATGATGTAAGCTATAACGATGATGGAACAGTAAAGGAAGTAACAGCAAGGGATGGCGCACCTGAAAAGGTTGAAAAGCGTATAGTTTCAAACCTTGATACGATGTTTGCGCCCGAAACTTTTGTAGTGCCTAACACAGAGGCGGTTTTTGACAGAACAACAGTCGAGGTTTTCAGGGGCTGTATCAGAGGCTGCAGATTCTGTCAGGCAGGATTTTTATACCGTCCGCTCAGAGAGAAATCCCCGCAGGAGGTTGAACGTCAGTGCCGTGCCATATGCGACAGCAGCGGATATGACGAGATTTCACTCTGCTCGCTCTCGATAAGCGATTACAAGGGTCTTGAGGAACTTGTTACAAATATGCTCCCGTGGGCGATAGATGAGAAGATAAATGTGTCTCTGCCGTCGCTCAGAGCTGATAATTTCCCCAAAGACCTTGTTGAAAAATTAAATAGCGTGCGCCGCAGCGGATTAACTTTTGCACCGGAGGCAGGAACTCAGCGGCTGCGTGATGTTATCAATAAAAACATAACCGAGGATGAGGTGTTGACAGCTTCACGCCGAGCATTTTCAGGCGGTTGGACAGCAGTCAAACTTTATTTCATGCTCGGTCTGCCCACCGAGACAGACGATGATATTAAAGGTATATCACAGCTTGCTCAAAAGGTTGTTGATGAATATTATAAAAATCCCGAAAAGCCCAAGGGTAAAAGCGTTAGTGTTTCGGTCAGTGCATCGCCGTTCGTGCCCAAGCCGTTTACACCGTTCCAATGGGAACCGCAGTCGAGCCGTGATGAGATTCGCCGAAAGCAGGAAGTTTTATATGAGAGCAGGAGCACCCGTAAGGTGACCATCAGCAGCACGCCGCCCGAATCGAGCTTTTTAGAAGGTGTTTTCGCCAGAGGAGACCGTAAGCTTTCTAAAGTTATAGAGCTGGCTTGGAAAAACGGCTGTAAGATGGACGGATGGAACGAGCATTTCAAGTTTGACACTTGGATGGAAGCTTTTGAGCAGTGTTCTATAGACCCCGAATTCTATGCAACCCGTCGCAGGGATTATGATGAGGTTCTGCCGTGGGACCATATGGATTACGGCATACCAAAAGCCTTTTTTGTGCGTGAGAGCAAGAGGGCACAGGAGGGCAAAACAACAGCAAACTGCCGTGAAAAATGTGCAGGTTGCGGAAGCGACAGACTTAACGGAGGTGTGTGCAATGAAAAATGTAAGACTGTGGTATAAAAAAGAGGGTCTTGCAAAGTATGGTTCGCATCTCGACCTTGTACGGTGCTTTTCGAGAGCAGTACGCAGAGCACAGATACCTATATGGTATACCGAAGGCTTCAATCCAAAGCCATACATGACTTTTCCGTTGCCGCTGTCACTTGGCCAGCAGGGAGTACACGAACCGCTTGATATAAGGATTATAGATGATATTTCATATGATGAGATAGTAAACAGGATGAATTCAGCGCTGCCGATTGGTTTAGAAATCGTGTCAGCAGGAGAGAGCGTTATGGATTCAAAAGAGATATCCTTTGCCGAGTATTCGGTAAAGCTCGATTTTCAATCTGCTGACAAAGCACAGTACTTTGCAAAGCAGGCATCAGCCATCATTGCAGGTGGCGAGCTTATGGCAGAAAAAAAGAGTAAAAAGGGTATAAAGACGGTTAATCTATGCGAGATGGTGCAGGATTTCTGTGCTGAAGCAGACAATGAAATCTGCGAAATAAAAATGATAATCGCAGCAGGCAATACCCTTAATCTCAATGCCGATTTGCTTGTGGAAACGCTTGAAAAAGCAACCGAGTGCGAGGATTATGTGCGCTCGATAGTACGTGAAAAGTTGCTGACAAAAGATATGACAGATTTTTGCTAAAAGAAAAAGCCGATGCATTGCATCGGCTTTTATCATTTGCGTTCATAAGGTGTTGGGTTGTCGGTAAGCTCGAGTAAATAGTCTATACTAGTATCATGGAAGAGTGCCAACTTTCGGAGAGCCTCTATGGGAATATTGATTTTGCCCAACTCATAATCTGAATATGTTGTTTGTGCGACGGAAAGTTGATGTGCCATATCTGTTTGAGACAGGTCTTTGTCCTCTCTAAGTGCCCGTATTCTTTCATATAACATATTAATCACCAAAAACATTTAACCATAACGGAAATACCGTTATTGACCTTTAACGGTATTTCCGTTAAAATATATTTTGAGGTGATAATGTGGAGTTATACGAAGAAATTATTTTGAATTATTTGAGAAACGAAGAAGCACATCTTTTATTTCCGAATTTAGAGATAGATACTCAAGAAATTTTAAAACTTGAAAGTTATAGGGCTTTAAAAAGAATTAAAGAAATAATTGAAGATGATACAATAGATGATAAGGAGTGTTTTATAAAAATCGAAGAAATAGTGCGTACATTTGAAAAAATGGGAAGCGACGGTGGCTACAGGCACGATTTTTAGAAAAATTTAATTTACCCCTTGCATTATAAAACTGTTTGTGCTAAAATACTCTAGCATTTGTTATCCGTCACGATACCTTCGGCGACGGGGTTTAATGCGAAAGCGGCTTTGCCGCAAACATTAAAGCGGGCGGTCCTCTTTCAAAATTGTTATGAACGTCTGAAAAATATACGGAGGAAAATAAAATGGATGCACTCAAAATCATTGCACAGGATTCTCTCAAGACAGAAGAGAATATCCCGCAGGTAAAAATCGGTGATACTGTAAGAGTATCAGTAAAAATCCGTGAGGGAGACAGAGAAAGAATTCAGGCTTTCGAAGGAACTGTTATCGCTCGCAGAGGCTCAGGCGTATCTGAGACATTCACAGTTCGTAGAGTTTCTTACGGTGTTGGAGTTGAAAGAGTTTTCCCTGTTCACTCTCCCAACGTTGCAAAAGTTGAACTTGTTCGTGGCGGTAAGGTACGCAGAAGCAAGCTTTACTATCTGAGAGACAGAGTCGGTAAGGCAGCAAGAGTTAAGGGCCAGGTAAAATAATCAACTGATGAGGGGTGTAACAGTTTTGTTACACCTTTTTTCACATTATGCGGAGTAATGAGATATATGCGCAGGGTTGAAGAGTATTGGTACAAATTTGAATATGAGACCTCTGAGTGCAGCGGCAGTGCAAGTAAAGCGTGGTTGGGAGCATATAACTTTGTGGATTCCATAAAGCTTGCAGCGGTTGTGCTTATGTTGATAGTTACATTTGTAGGCAAACCTTTCACGGTGCAGGGTGATTCGATGTTACCTACGTTGAGGGACGGCGAACGTCTGGCTGCTTTGAGTATCAACAGCGAGTTTAAACGTGGCGACATAGTTGTTGTTTTGCGCCACGGTGCTGAGCACTCTCTTATCGTCAAGCGAGTAATTGCTGTAGGCGGGGATAGTGTCGATATCGATTTTTCAACTGGCGATGTTTTTGTCAACGGCGAGATGTTGGATGAGCCTTATATAAACGATAAAACTTATCTTAGTTTCGATGTAACCTTTCCTTTGGAGGTTCCTGAGGGCAGCGTTTTCGTATTGGGAGATAATCGAAACAATTCCTTGGACTCACGTTCGAGTGAAATCGGTTTGGTTGATGAGAGAAATATATTGGGGAAAACGTTTATCAGATTTTCTCCATTCGGACTTATAAACTGATTGCGGTAATCTTTGATGAAAGCTGGCAGAACTATGGATAGTAATACTAATGTACAAGAACAAAATAAGAATAGCAAGTTGGTCTATAATATTTATGATATAGTTTCCATTGTTGTTTCGGCGCTTGTGGTAATATTCTTGGTGTTCACCTTTGTTACAAGAGTGCTTGTGGTATCGGGTGATTCAATGCTACCCACATTGCAAAACGGTAACAGTGTAGCAATAAGTTCCGTTGACCATAAATTCGAGTACGGTGATATAGTTATAATAACACAGCCCAACGCCTTAGAGAAAACGCTTATAAAACGTGTTATTGCGGTTGGCGGTCAGAAGGTGGAAATCGACACCGATACCGGGATAGTTTATGTGGATGACAAGCCTCTTGAAGAGAATTATACTCTTGAGCCGACTTATGAAAAGGGTAATATGGAGTATCCTGTCTATGTTCCTGAGGGATATGTTTTTGCCATGGGAGACAACAGAAACAACTCTACGGACAGCAGAATGACATTTGTGGGGCTCATTGACGAGCGTTACATCATGGGTAAGGTTTACTTCAGGCTGGCACCATTCGGACAATGGAAAGTGGATTAAACTTTTTTGTAATAGAACAAGTAATTTAAAAGCGTACAGTAGAGAGGCATCTGCTGTACGCTTTTTAATATTTTATTGTTCAGACTCCCAATCAATTTCACCGTTTTGAGCTTCAAAAGCTTTTATGCATTGGCGGATTAAGTATAATATTTGACCGTTTATAGAGCGACCTTCATATTTTGCAATATAGCGTAATTTGCCGTGCAGTTCAGGGTCGACTTCGATTCCTAAATGTTTGTTGCTTTTATTTCTCATATTATCACCAACAAAAATCTTAATTTGAGTATATTTTAAGATTGTTGTATGCTACAATGTTGATTGTATACTTGGTTTGAGTATACTAAATTTATATTTGTGGTGATTTTATGACCTGTACATTCTTTGGACATAGAGATACGTCTTTTAATATAGAGGAAAAGTTACGGTTAATGCTAATAGATTTAATTGAAAATAAAGAGGTGGATTTGTTTTATGTGGGCAATAACGGCAACTTTGACCACATGGTTATAAGGATGTTAAAATTATTAAAACTTAAATATCCTCATATAAGATTTTTGATAGTACTTGCTTATATGCCTGGTAAAAATAACTACTTAAATTATGAGTATAACTTAGACACTATTTATCCTGATGTTTTGGAAAATACTCCTCCTAAATATGCAATAGTTAAGCGCAATAGATGGATGATAGATAAGTCTGATTATGTTGTAACTTATGTTAAGTGTGCCATTGGAGGCGCCGCACGGTTTAAGGAGTTTTCAGAAAAAAAGGGAAAGATAGTGTTTAATATTGCAGACTTGGATTGACTTTGTTTAAAAGAGCAGTATCTTATCTCTCTTGATTTTTTTTGTATATACAATTATAATTATATATTAATTAATATCTTATAAGGGGAAACTTTATGGACGAAAATAATCTCTATGTGCAGTGGTTTCCTGGCCACATGGCTAAAACTCGCAGACAGATAAAGGAGAGCTTACCGCTTGTTGATGCGGTGGTTGAGATTGCAGATGCACGAGTGCCTGTCAGCAGCCGAAATCCCGAACTCGGAGAGATAATCGGCAAAAAGCCGCTGATGCTTATATTGAACAAGTGCGACCTTGCAGATGAGAACGCAACCCGCAGAAAGATAGCGGAACTTGAAAAGCAGGGTATAGCCGCTATTGCTGTGGACTGCCGTTCAGGTAAGGGGCTCAATGCTTTTGCACCGACTGTTAAAAAAGTTCTCAAGGACAGAATAGAGGCCAATGTTCAAAAGGGCATGGCAGGAAAGCCTTTGCGGCTTATGGTTGTCGGCATTCCTAATACAGGAAAATCGTCATTTATAAACCGTATGGCGGGAAAGAATAAAGCTAAGGTTGCGGACAAGCCCGGTGTTACACGTCAAAATCAGTGGTTTAACATCGGCAACGGCATTGAGCTGCTTGACACCCCCGGTGTGCTTTGGCCGAAATTTGATGACCCTGATGTGGGCCTGAGATTGGCCTTTATCGGTTCTGTTAAAGATACAATAATGGACCTTGAGCTGATAGCGGCACGCTTTTTGACTATAATGAATGAGAACTATCCTGAGAGGCTCAAAGAACGCTACAAGCTTGAGTTTCCTGCGGACAGCGAAGAGTTTGAACGTCTTGAGATGCTCGCCAAAAAGCGTGGCATGCTTATAAGCGGAGGCGAGCCTAATACAGAGAGAGCGGCGGTCATGCTGCTTGATGAGTATAGGGCAGGCAAACTTGGCAGGATAACTCTTGAATAACTTATGGGGTGTGAAAAGATGAGAAGACATTTTAGGAAGATAATCAGTATAGCTGCTTTGCTCGTCTGTGTGATGCTGTTGGTTTCTTGTTCAATCAACCAAACAGCACCTGCAGGCGGAGAGGTTGAAACAACCGCTGAACAGACTACCGAGCAGAGGAAAGAACCTACAAGTGTTAATATTCTTGCTGTGGGCGATAATCTGATACATGCCGTGATATACAATCAGGCTAACAGACGTTCTGCAAACGGCGGATATGATTTTTCATATGCTTATGAAAATATAGCGGACACTATTGCGGCAGCCGATATCAGCATTATCAATCAAGAGACTATAATTGACCCCACCAAAGCGCCTGCCACATATCCGTGTTTCAACTCTCCCGTTGAGCTTGGAGATGAGATGGTGAAGATAGGCTTTGATGTGTTCAATCTTGCTAACAACCATTCGCTTGATAAGGGACAGAGCGGGCTTCGTGAGGCTATAAAGTATTGGGATGCAAAAGACGTTGTGCACTGCGGAGCATATCTTGATGAAGAGGATTATAAGACGATACCGACCAATACGGTCAACGACATAAAGTTTGCCTATGTAGGTCTAACCGAGCCGACTAACGGTTTGAGTCTGCCTGACGGAGCAGAAACTATTCTGATGCTGGGTGCCGATGAGGAGCGCATAGAGGCTCGTGTTAAGGCAGCTGCTGAAATCAGCGATATGGTAATTGTAAACATACATTGGGGTGTTGAGTATACCCACACTCCGACCGACCGTCAACATGAGCTTGCACAAAAGCTTGCTGATTGGGGTGCTGACATCATAGTCGGAACGCATCCGCACGTTATCCAGCCAGTCGAGTACGTGAAAGCTACAGACGGCCGTGATGTGCTTGTTATATACTCGCTCGGCAACTTCATCTCAGCTCAGGACAGGGGTCCGAGAATGCTCGGCGGAATGATGCACATAACCGTTACCAAAGACTATGAAACTGAGAAAACGACTGTCACCAACGCTAAGTTTACGGGCGTTGTGACTCATTATGATGCAGGCTTTTCAAATGTCAGAGTATATAATCTTTCTGATTATACAGCAGAGCTTGCAAATAAACACGGTGTGCGTTCAACTACACCGTCGTTCAGCCTTGAGTATTTAAATTCTATCGTGACAGATGTAATCGATGAGAAGTTTTTGGGAGAATAAAGCATATGCAACAAGATATTGACAGATATTATTATGAGCGAACTGCAGCAGAACACGGATTCAAAGTGGTTTGCGGAATAGATGAAGCGGGCAGAGGTCCGCTTGCGGGACCTGTTTTTGCGGCGGCAGTAATTCTGCCTGAGGGAGTTGTTATTGAGGGGCTTAATGATTCCAAAAAACTCAGCGAAAAAAAGCGAGACAAGCTGTTTGATGAGATAAAGGAACGTGCTATATATGCTGTTGCAAGTGCCTCTGAGCAAGAAATAGATGAATTAAATATTCTCAACGCAACATATCTTGCTATGCAGAGGGCTTTTGAGGCTTTGCCGGAGTGTCCTCAGGCGGCATTTGTGGACGGAAACCGTCTGCCTGAATTGCCTGTACCCGCAAAAGCAATAGTCAAGGGTGATTCCCTGAGCGCCTCTATAGCTGCGGCATCTATAATGGCAAAGGTAAGCAGGGACAGATATATGCTTGAACTTGATGAGAAGTATCCCGAATACTGTTTTTCGAAACACAAAGGTTACGGCACGAAGCTGCACTATGAAAAGATACGAGAATACGGTATCTCTGATGTACATAGGAAAACTTTTTTGAAAAAACTGCCGGAGGACTGGTGAGATGATACAGGAAAAAGAGAAAGCCGGTCTTTTGGGAGAGGTGTATGCGGCGAGAAAGCTTCGTGAAAAGGGATATGATATCTATACGGCGAACTATCGTTGTCGCTTCGGCGAGGTTGATATAATAGCCGCAGATGACAAGTATATTATCTTTACAGAGGTCAAGACTCGTTCCCCGGGAGCAATAGCTTTACCACGTGAGTGGGTAGATGAAAGAAAGCAGGAAAGACTTGTAAAAACGGCTGCCTTGTATCTTCAGAAAAACCCTGTTGACCTTCAACCGAGGTTTGATGTGGTGGAGGTTTATCTTGATAAGGAACATAATGTGGAACGCATGAATCATATCGAAAACGCATTTGATAGTGATATGTAAATAGAAAAGAGGGACGGGCTGTGAAATTGATTTTTGTCTGCACAGGTAATACCTGCCGCAGTCCGATGGCTGAAGGACTTTTCAAAAAGCTTTTAAAAGAGCGAAATATCAATGATATAGACTGTTCAAGCGCAGGCTTGGCGGCATATGACGGTAGTGCGGCTGCGCCGAATGCAATAGCGGCAGCAGAGGAGTTGGGTGCAGATATATCTGCTCACAGCTCACGCTTGCTTACAAGTGCCGATGCGCTCAATGCGGATTTGATAGTGTGCATGACTCAGGAACATTGTGAAGTGCTCTGTACAGTTTTGCCTGAGGAGAAGATATCCTTGCTCGGCTGCGGAATAAATGACCCGTACGGCGGCGATATAGATGTTTACAGGGCTTGCGCAAAGAAGATAGAACAAGCATTGACGGAGTTGCTTGAAGAACTTGCGAGTAAAGGCAAGTAGCTTTACAGATTTTTGGTGATTTTATGGATTTTAAGATTTTACCAATGGCAGAAAAACATATAGTTAAGATAGCCGAGCTTGAGCGTGAATGCTTTTCAACCCCGTGGTCGGAGACTGCATTGCTTGAAGAGCTTTCAAATCCGCAGGCACATTTTTTGTGTGCAGTATGCAATGACGCAGTGGCAGGTTATATCGGTGTTCAGGAGATTGTCGGCGAAGCTTATATAACAAACATAGCTGTTTTTTCTGATTTCAGACGAAAAGGAATAGCGGACAGGTTGTTGCGGTCAGCTCAGATGGGTGCTACCGAGCGGGAATGTGATTTTATCACGCTGGAAGTGCGTAAAAGTAATGAAGCGGCGATATCTTTATATAAAAAACATGGCTTTGCTATAGCGGGTGAGCGTAAAAAATTCTATACCGCACCGAGCGAAGATGCTCTTATTATGACGAAGAATTTGAGAAAAGAGGAACTTTAAAATGAAGATTCTTGCAATTGAATCCTCCTGTGATGAAACAGCTGCAGCCGTTGTTGAGGATGGCAGAAAGGTACTGTCGAGTGTTATAGCTTCACAGGTTAAGGAGCATATATTATATGGCGGAGTTGTGCCGGAGATAGCATCAAGACGTCACGCTGAGGCTATTTCGGGCGTGGTAAGCGAGGCTTTGGCTCAGGCTCAACTTACAATAGATGACGTCGATGCCGTTGCGGTTACATATGCCCCCGGCCTTATCGGCGCATTGCTTGTAGGTGTCAACTATGCAAAGGGTCTTGCATATGCTGCAAACAAGCCGCTTGTTCCCGTACATCATCTTCGTTCACATATCGCTGCTAACTATATAACACATACACAGCTCGAACCGCCGTTTTTGTGTCTTGTTGTTTCGGGCGGACACAGCCACATAATTGAAGTTAAGGGGTATAACGATTTTAATATTATCGGCAGAACACGTGACGATGCTGCAGGCGAGGCAATGGATAAGGCTGCAAGGGCCATGGGACTTGATTATCCTGGCGGTGTAAATCTTGACAGGGTTTCTAAGGACGGTGACCCGAAAAGCTACAAGCTTCCCCATCCGAGAGTTGACGGAAGTGAGTATGATTTCAGTTTTTCGGGACTAAAGACTGCGGCAGTCAATATTATTCATAATGCAAAACAAAAAGGGGAGACTATCAATGTTCCCGACCTCGGAGCTTCGTATATAGAGGCGGTTGTAAACTGTCTTGCTGAAAATACGGAGAAGGCGGCACATGAATTTGGATATAAAAAGATAGTTCTTGCCGGCGGAGTTTCTGCAAATTCACTTTTAAGGGCTCGCATGAGTGATATATGTAAGCGTAATTCATGGGAACTTTTTATGCCTGAACTCTCACTTTGCGGTGACAATGCAGCCATGGTTGGCGCTCAAGGTTACTATGAATATCTTGCGGGAAACACGGCTTCGCTTTCGCTGAATGCCCGTGCATCTATGCCTATTGATGAAAATGATAAATTTTTATCAAAAAAAGGCTAAAAGTTCACATTCTGTACATTGAAAAAATAAAACTTTACGGGTATAATATATAATGGGTAAAGATGGTACCTTTCCAATATAAGTTTAGTCGAAAGGAGTCAAATTTAATGAAACATTTGACACAGAACAAAACCGTCATCGATTGGATTGAAGAGAAAATCGAGCTTGTCAAACCTGACGAGGTCGTATGGATTGATGGCAGCGAGGAGCAGCTTGAGGCTCTGCGCAAAGAGGCTTGCTCAACAGGCGAACTTGAGAAGCTTAATGAGGAGTTACTTCCCGGTTGTTATCTTCACAGAACAGCCGTTAACGACGTTGCAAGAGTTGAAGGCAGAACATTCATCTGCACAGAGACTAAGGAGGAAGCCGGTCCTACAAATAACTGGATGGCTCCCGCTGAGGCATACGAGATGCTCTATGATATAGCAAGAGACAGCTATAAGGGTAGAACAATGTATGTTATTCCTTATTCAATGGGTCCTGTCGGCTCACCTTTCTCAAAGGTCGGTATTGAGCTTACAGACTCAATCTATGTTGTTCTCAACATGGTTATTATGACAAGAACAGGCAAGGCAGTTATGGAAGCTCTCGGCGACAGCAATGACTGGGTACGTGGACTTCACTGTAAGTGCGATATAGACGATGAGAAGCGTTATATCTGCCAGTTCCCGCAGGATAACACAATTATCTCTGTAAACTCAGGTTACGGCGGAAACGTACTTCTCGGCAAAAAGTGCTTTGCACTTCGTATAGCATCTTACCAGGGCTGGAAAGAGAATTGGCAGGCAGAGCATATGCTTATTCTCGGTCTTGAGAATCCTCAGGGCGAAGTTAAGTATATCTGCGCAGCGTTCCCGTCAGCTTGCGGAAAGACCAACCTTGCTATGCTTATTCCTCCCGAGGGATACAAGGCTAAGGGCTACAAGGTATGGTGTGTCGGCGACGATATTTCCTGGATTAGAAAGGGTCCCGACGGCAGACTTTACGCTATCAATCCCGAGAACGGCTTCTTTGGAGTTGCTCCCGGAACAAACGTGAAGTCTAACCCCAATGCTCTTGCAGCAACAATGAAAAACACCATCTTTACAAACGTTGCACATAATCTTGATAACAACACCGTTTGGTGGGAAGGACTTGACAAGAATCCGCCCGAGAACGCAATCGAGTGGAAGGGCAATCCCTGGAACGGTAAAACAAGCGAGGAAAAGGGTGCTCATCCGAACAGCCGTTTAACAGCTCCCGCTGTTAACTGCCCCTGCATCAGCCCCGAATTTGAGAATCCCGCAGGTGTTCCGATTTCTGCTATCGTATTCGGCGGCAGAAGAGCAAAGCTCGCTCCGCTGGTCTATCAGTCAAGAGATTGGAACCACGGTGTATTCGTAGGTTCTATCATGGCTTCTGAGACCACCGCTGCAGCAGCTGGTGCTGTCGGTGTTGTCCGCCGTGACCCCATGGCTATGCTTCCGTTCTGCGGATATAACATGGCTGATTATTGGCAGCACTGGGTAAATATAGGTAAAACTCTTGACCCTGAAAAAGCTCCCAAGATTTTCAACGTTAACTGGTTCCGCAAGGATGATGACGGCAACTTCCTGTGGCCCGGCTTCGGTGATAACCTTCGTGTTCTTGAGTGGATTATCAAGCGTTGCGACGGTAAGGTTGATGCTGATGAGACTGCTATCGGTTACGTTCCCAAGGCTGAAGACATCAACCTTGAGGGTATCGAGGATGAGGTAAGCGATGCACAGCTCAAAGAGATTCTCAGCGTTGACAATTCTCTTTGGGATGCAGAGGTTGCAGGCATCGAGGAGTTCTATGCGAAGTTTGGCGATAAGCTTCCCGCAACTCTTAAAAATGAGCTTGAGACCCTCAAAGCAAACCTTAAATAAGAAACAAAGACCGCAGAAAACCTGCGGTCTTTTAAATTAGAAAAGGCGCTGTTTTAACAGCGCCTTTTTATATTGCCACCTTACACCGCCAGCGATGCGATTATCTGCGAGTAAATTTTGACGGGGTCCTCAAGAATTTTATCCCTGACTGATTTTGCTTGCTCCATGTCGGCAACATAGAGAGTGAGTTTCATCAGCACGTCATTGCCGTCCATGAGTGAAAATGTTACATCGCAGCCGTTTTCAAGCTGTGTGATTTCAATTTTATTTTCCCTCAATCTGCGTTCAAGTGTCTGCAAATGTACGGTTGCATTAAGTGCCTTTTCACGCACTGACTTTGGTACATCTGTTTCAATATGCATCGCCGTACGGCCGTTAGCTGTCAGACGCAGGAGCTCTTCCTCGCCGTCAAGGTCAAAATCAACAATACCGCCGCTCATAAGCTCACTGAGTGCTTGGCTTGCTTCAAAATAGTTTGCTAAACCCTCTTGTTGAATGACGGTGAAAAGCTGTCTCTTTGAAAGGGAACGCTCAAGGTTTTCAATCAAAAAGGCTATAAGAACTTTTATTTCATTTCGGTTACGCAGTCCACCGGGTTCAACGCCGGCAGAAAATGCATCATATTCCATTTTATCCATCTGTTCCTCCTTTGAGGTTACTTCTTAGCGCCTAATGGTTCAATAGGTTTGCCGTAACGTGCGTGGAGTTTCATATCTTCGCTAATAAACTCTTCTTTGCTCCATGCTCTGCCCCAGATATTTGCCCAACCCTCGCAGTAGAGTTTGTAGTAAGAAACACCCTGCTCCTTGCGCATTTTGACAAACTTTGGAGTGTTGCACCAAATCATTGACGGTATTGCAATAACGAAAGGCCAAATCGGTCCCAATACAAGAGACTGAATAGTGTGACCGTACTCGTGGATGCGTGTATCGTGCACACGGTCGTCCGGACGGTCGGGATTCATGAAGATGAAAATGCCCAAAGATATTCCGCCGAAATTGTCGTGCGGGATATATGTAACAAAAGAGTTGTGGAAGCGCTCGTGTTTATATTTGTTTTTAAAAATCAGGTAACCTATGCCGCCGATAATATTTTGCGGAAGTCCCCAGGTAAATTGTATGAGATAGAATAAAAAAGTTTTCATAATTTGACACCTCAAAAAGCTCTGTTTACAGCATTATATCATAAATGCAGGTGAGTCACAATAAATCAGATGAATTTTGGTAAAACTCTACCACGGTACTCGCTTTTTATTACTTCATCAATTTCTTCGGGCGATTCCTTGCAACCTTTGTCCAACCACATTTTTATAATAGCGTTAAACCCATTTTTAAAAAACTCTATGTGATACTCGATATGCTTGCTGCCGAAATAATGTTCAGCTAAATCGATATCATATATGTTTATTTTATGCTTGCTGTCATATCCGAGCTTAAAATAAGTTTTGTAAAAGAGTTGATTGTCTTTGATGTGATATAACAGTTTCAGAAATTCGTTGTCGCTGAAATCGTTGACGGCATCTATGTTGTACAAAGATGATACATCTTCCTCAAGATGCTCTTTGATTTTATCTGCAAGGTCAAAGATATCAATAAAATTTGAGTAGAAAGTGCTGCGGTTGACCCCGGCGGCTTTGCAGATTTCGGATACAGATATCTCGTTTAAATCTTTAGTTTGAAGAAACTCCAGAAAAATCTCTTCTATTCTTTTTACAGAAGCTCTGCGACGTTTATTGTTTTTTACGTTCATAATTACCTCCGTTGTATCAAGGTCGGTGGTTGCTTTCTAAGATTATATCACAGCATCAATAAAAAGACAACTGTTGTTTTAATAAAAGCTACTGTGTTTTGGAGTAGTTTATTCTCAAAAAATACAATTATTTTGTATTTTTCACCAATAAATTTATCGCTTTGACAGGATATATTTTTTGTATTTTCACTTCAATGTCGACATTATTTGTGATATAATTAATCCAATAGTATTTGTATATAAATTTCGGAGGTTTTCATATGTCTGAGGTACTGCGAATTTTTGTAGAAAAAAGAGACGGTTTTGCTGTTGAAGCGGGACATGTTCTTGCCGACTTGAAAGAGACATTGGGACTTGATTCTCTTTCATCTTTGAGACTTTTCAATCGTTACGATGTTGAGGGTTTGAATAAGGAGGAATTCTCTGCTGCTGTTGAGACCATCCTTTCAGAGCCTAACGTTGATACGGTCTGTGAGTCTATTGACACGGATATGAGACTCACTTTTGCAGTTGAGTATCTTCCCGGTCAGTATGACCAGAGAGCTGACTCTGCTGCACAGTGTATCGCATTGTTGACAGGTGGAGAGCGTCCGAAAGTCCGCACAGCACGTGTGTATGCGCTTGAGGGTGAAATCAGTGATGCAGAGCTTCAGAAGATTAAGGATTATCTTATCAACCCTGTTGAGGCTCGTCTTGCATCAATGGATACATATGACAGTCTCGACCTCGACCTTGATATTCCCACAAAAGTTCCCCGTGTTGAGGGCTTCATAGAGTGGACTGATGCACAGGTAGCAGAGTATCACGCACAAAACGGATTTGCAATGACCGTTGCAGACCTTTGTTTCTGCCGTGATTACTTCAAAAACGATGAGCACCGTGACCCGACTCATACCGAACTTAAAGTTATAGATACATATTGGTCAGACCATTGCCGTCACACAACATTCTTGACTGAGCTTGAGAGTGTTGATGTTGAAGAGGGCGGACTTTCTCAGGCAATCAAGAATGCATGGCTCGATTATGTTGTAGCCCGTGCTTCTGTATATGGCGAGCGCAAAAAGCCCGTAACTCTTATGGATATGGGTACTATCGGCACAAAGGTTTTAAAGCGCAAGGGCATGGTTGATGACCTTGATGAAAGTGAAGAGATAAATGCTTGCTCAATAAATGCTGAGATAGAGGTCGGCGGCGAGAAGCAGGATTGGCTCATTCAGTTTAAGAATGAGACTCATAACCATCCTACCGAAATTGAGCCTTTTGGTGGTGCAGCAACCTGCCTTGGCGGCGCAATCAGAGACCCGCTTTCAGGACGTGCATATGTCTATCAGGCAATGCGTGTTACAGGTAGTGGCGACCCGACAGTACCGTTTGAAGAGACAATGACAGGTAAGCTTCCGCAGAAGAAGATAACTGTTGAGGCTGCTCACGGCTATTCATCATACGGTAACCAGATAGGACTTGCAACAGGTCAGGTATCTGAGATTTATGACAGTGGTTATGTTGCAAAGCGTATGGAGATAGGTGCTGTTGTCGGCGCATCTCCCAAGGCTAATGTTCGCCGTGAAGTTCCCGCACCCGGTGATGTAATTATCCTCCTCGGCGGTAGAACAGGACGTGATGGCTGTGGTGGAGCAACAGGTTCATCCAAGGCTCATGACACATCTTCAATTGAAACCTGCGGAGCAGAAGTTCAGAAGGGTAATCCGCCTACAGAGCGTAAGCTTCAGCGTCTGTTCAGAAAGGGCGAAGCTGCCCGCATGATAAAGCGCTGTAACGACTTCGGAGCAGGCGGTGTATGCGTTGCAATCGGCGAGCTTGCTGACGGACTTAACATAAACCTTGACCGTGTTCCCAAGAAGTATGAGGGCTTGGGCGGCACAGAGCTTGCAATCTCCGAATCTCAGGAGAGAATGGCTGTTGTTGTTGCGGCAGAGGATGCAGATAAGTTCTGCGCTCTTGCAGCTGAGGAAAACCTTGAAGCAACCGTGGTTGCAGAGGTTACGGAGAACCCCCGTCTTGTCATGCATTGGAACGATGATTCTATTGTTGATATCAGCCGTGAGTTCCTCAATACAAACGGTGTCAGACAGAAGGCAACAGCAAAGATAGTTTCTGTTAAGGCAGAGGACTGCTATCGTTGTGCAGTTCCTGCAGACCTTGCAGATAAAAAGAATATAGATGCTCTGGGCGATAACCTTGCAAGACTTGAGGTTTGCTCACAGAAGGGCTTGAGCGAGCGCTTCGACTCAAGCATTGGCGCAGCAACAGTTCTTATGCCCTTTGCAGGTAAGTATCAGCTTACACCTGAAGAGGCAATGTGTGCTAAAGTTCCCGTTCCGGGCGGTGATACAGATGATGCTACAGCTATGGCATTCGGATTTATTCCGGGCATCAGCCGTTGGAGCCCGTTCCACGGTTCAGCTTATGCCGTAACACAGTCTCTTGCAAGACTCAGCGCAATCGGCGCAGAGCCTTTCAAGGCAAGACTTACATTCCAGGAGTACTTTGAGAGACTCAGAGATGTACCGGAGCGTTGGGGCAAGCCCGCAGCAGCTCTTCTCGGAGCATTGACAGCACAGCTTAACTTTGGTGTACCGTCAATCGGCGGTAAGGACAGTATGTCAGGTTCATTCAATGAGCTTGATGTTCCGCCCACACTTGTAAGCTTTGCTCTTTCAATGACAAAGGCTTCCACAACAGGTTCTGCTGTATTTAAGAAGGCAGGTTCAAAGGTATATCTTCTTAAGCTTCCCGTTGACGGTGAAACACTTCTTCCCGTATGGGATAAGACTGCTGAGTTGTTTAATCTTGTTGCAGCGTCAGTACGCAGCGGAGCTATCCGTGCAGCAAGCGTTGTAGCAGAGGGCGGTGCCGCAGGCAATGTCTGTAAGATGTGCTTTGGTGAGAGCTTCGGCTTTAAGTTCAGCGATAATCTTGATAAGCAGACACTCTTTGCACCTCTTGCAGGTTCATTTGTAGTTGAAACTGATAATATAGCAGCTTTCTCAGAGTTTGATACAGTTTGTCTCGGTGAGATAACCGACGCAGCTGAGTTCTCAATAGACGGCGAAAGTATTGATGCAAATACACTTCTTTCAAAGTGGACATCAAAGCTTGAAAACGTGTTCCCGACAAAGGCATCAGTTCCTGAAATCAGCACAGACATCAAGCTTTATACCGAGCGTTCAACTGCATCACCTGCTATAAAGACCACAAAGCCGAGAGTGGTTATCCCCGTATTCCCCGGCACAAACTGTGAGTTTGATACAGCACGTGCATTTGAAAAGGCTGGAGCAGAGACCAAGACCATTGTTATCTGCAACCTCAGCCCTGCAGATGTTGAGCGTAGTATAGAGAGCTTTGCAAAAGCTATCGAGGAGTCACAGATAATTATGATTCCAGGCGGATTCAGCGGCGGTGACGAGCCTGACGGTTCAGGTAAGTTTATTGCAACCGTACTCAGAAACGCAAGAATTCGTGACAGTGTAAACAATCTTCTTAAGAACCGTGACGGTTTGATGCTTGGTATTTGTAACGGTTTCCAGGCTCTTATCAAGACAGGTCTTGTACCGTATGGCGAGATTGTTGATACAGCACCTGACGCACCTACTCTTACTTTCAACACTATCGGACGTCACGTATCTCAGATGGCATATACAAGAGTTACAAGCGTTAAATCCCCGTGGATGCGCTTTAACGAGGTGGGCGATGTTCATGCAGTGCCGATTTCTCACGGCGAAGGACGTTTTGTTGCAACCGATGAGGATATACGTCGTCTTGCAGCAAACGGTCAGATTGCAACACAGTATGTTGACCTTTCAGGCAACGTTGCAACTGAGATGCCGTTTAACCCCAACGGTTCTGTATGCGCTATCGAGGGTATCACCAGCCCCGACGGACGAGTACTCGGTAAGATGGCACACAGTGAAAGAAAGGGCGAGAATCTTTATAAAAACGTACCGTTTGAAAAAGACCAGAAAATATTTGAAGCGGGCGTTGAATACTTTAAATAATACTAACCCTAAACGAAGGGACGATGATATATATGAAATATGCAGTTGTATTGTGTGACGGCATGGCCGATTATCCGGTTGAAGCTCTCGGCGGTAAAACGCCGATGGAGCTTGCCAAAAAGCCGAATATTGATAAACTCGCACAAAAGGGCGAGGTAGGCCTTGTCAGAACAGTAGCAGACGGATTGAAGCCTGGCAGCGATGTTGCTAATATGAGCGTACTCGGCTTTGACCCGACAAAATGTTATACCGGTCGTTCACCGCTTGAGGCTGTGAGTATCGGCGTTAATATGAGCGATACAGATATTGCTCTGCGCTGTAATCTTGTTACCTTGAGCGATGAGGCGGACTATGATAAAAAGACGATGCTCGATTATTCGGGCGGCGATATTTCAACCGCAGAGGCTGCTGAGATTATAAAGACAGTTCAGGAACATTTCGGTGGTGGAGAGTTCGATTTTTACAGCGGTGTAAGCTACCGCCATTGTCTTATCCATCACGGCGGTACTTTGAAGCTTGGCACAATGACCCCACCTCACGACATTTCGGGCAGAGTAATAGGTGAATATCTTTCAACAGCTGATACAGCAATACCGCTTATCAATATGATGAAAGAGAGCTATGACCTGCTCAAGAACCATCCTGTTAATCAGAAGAGAGTAGCAGAGGGTAAGCTTCCTGCAAACTCAATCTGGCTTTGGGGTGAGGGCAGCCGTCCTGCGCTTCCGTCATTCTATGATACATTTAATAAAAAGGGCAGTATAGTCTCCGCTGTTGACCTGCTTAAGGGTATCGGCATCTGTGCAGGCATGGGTACACCCGAAGTTGCGGGTGCAACGGGCTATATCGACACCGATTTTGAGGGAAAAGCTAAGGCAGCGGTCGAAGAATGGCGTAAAGGTCAAGACCTTGTCTATATTCATATTGAAGCTCCTGATGAGTGCGGACACAGAAACGAGCCTGAGAATAAGGTTAAGTCAATCGAACTTATCGACAGTAGAGTAATGCCGATAATCCTTGACTATCTTGAGTCGCAGGGCGATTATAAGGTTATGATTTTGCCAGACCATCCAACACCGATAGCCACTTGTACTCATGCAAGAGACCCTGTGCCTTATCTGATATACTGTAAAGGTAATGAGCTTGACAGTGGAGTTGACAGTATAACAGAGAAAACTGCAGCTCAGACGGGCAATTTTGTAGACCCCGGATGCAGTTTGATGGCTCATTTTGTTAAAGATTAAGAACGAAAGGATGATATAAATGGATTTCAAGATAGAAACCAAGTGTGTGCAGTCCGGTTATACACCTAAAAATGGTGAGCCAAGAGTAATACCGATAGTTCAGAGCACCACTTATAAATATGAGTCCAGCGACCAGATGGGCAGACTTTTTGACCTTGAGGAGTCCGGTTATTTCTATACCCGTCTTCAGAACCCCACAAATGACTATGTAGCAGCAAAGATTGCTGAGCTTGAGGGTGGTGTAGGCGCAATGCTTACATCTTCGGGTCAGGCGGCATCTTTCTATTCCGTATTTAATATTTGCTCTGCGGGTGACCATGTTGTCGCAGCTTCTGCAATTTACGGCGGAACATTCAATCTTTTTAATGTCACAATGAGAAAACTCGGCATAGATTTTACCTTTGTCAAGCCTGATGCTTCTGAGGAAGAGCTCAACGCAGCATTTCAAGAGAATACAAAGGCTGTTTTTGCAGAGACTATCTCAAATCCCTCACTTGTTGTGCTTGATATTGAAAAGTATGCTCGTGTTGCACATGCACACGGTGTACCGCTTATCGTTGATAACACTTTCCCGACTCCCATAAATTGTCGTCCGTTTGAGTTTGGTGCAGATATTGTTACTCACTCAACCACAAAGTATATGGATGGTCACGCAACAAGCGTTGGCGGTGTAATAGTAGACAGCGGTAATTTTGATTGGACACAGAACGATAAATTCCCGGGACTTACAACTCCCGATGATTCGTATCACGGCATAGTCTACACTGAGCGTTTTGGTAAGGCAGCTTATATTACCAAATGTACATCTCAGCTTATGCGTGACCTTGGCTCAATCCAGTCACCGCACAATGCATTTTTGTTAAATGTTGGTCTTGAAACTCTTCATCTTCGTATGGAGCGTCATTGTTCAAATGCACTTGCAGTTGCGAAGTTCTTAAAGAGTAGCGATAAAATTGAGCAAGTTGATTATCCCGGTCTTGAGGGCGATAAGTATTATGACCTTGCTCAGAAGTATATGCCCAACGGTACTTGCGGAGTTATCTCCCTTAGAATCAAGGGTGGCAGAGCAGATGCTGTCAGATTTATGGATAGCTTAAAATTGGCAGCGATAGTTACCCACGTTGCGGACTGCAGAACTTGCTGTTTGCACCCTGCAAGTGCTACTCACCGTCAGCTCTCAGCCCAGGAACTTGAGGACTGCGGAGTATATGAGAATCTGGTCCGTCTTTCTGTCGGAATCGAGAATGTTGATGACATTATAGCTGACCTTGCACAGGCTCTTGAAAACGTGTAAAACAGAGGTAAAAAAAGTAGCATTTTAGACAAAAAATTTACTAATATTTTTCTGCATAAAACCCCGATTGCAAGCTTTCTTGCAGTCGGGATTTTTTTATCGATTAAACTTTTGATGCATATACAACGAAAAAATAAAATTGCAAATTAGAACAATAAAACTATGTAAAGTTTAAAACTTTACGTTTTAATGACAAATAAGAATAATAACGACGTAGTTATCCACATTTTCCACATGGTTTTCCACATTGACAAGATAAAAACTTTACATCACAAAAAAGAATTAAAACAATAAAAATATGCATTTTAAATGAATAAAAGGCAGTTAACATTCATTTGAAATGCAAAAAAAATTTTGAGATTTGCAAGTTAAAAAAATTAAATTTCATTGCTTTTTTTGCAATAAAAAAAGAGCAGGTATCTTTCTTGCGGATACCTGCTCTGTGTACGTTTAATTACACAATATCAAACACTATGTCAGAGAAAAAACTGAATATTGAGTGGGTTGCGTGTACGGCGAAGAGAACGGCGAAAATAGCTGCTACAGCGATAAGTATTACAAAACCGACAATAAGACCGATTATTGTGAATCTTCCGATGGCGGAAGCAGTTTTCGGCTTGTCATCCCGCCAAACCAAATAAAGAACAAGACTGACAATTGGAGTTATCAGGGTACAGGGACCGAAAAGTCCGAGGAAAAATCCGAGTACTTTCATTCCACCTAAGTTTGAAACCTCCTCCTGGGGTTGCTGAGGAGCAGTTTGTTGAGGAACAGTATTAACTGCCGGTTTTTCTGCAGAGCTTACTTCGTCTCCGCAAAACGGACAGTGTTTAAAGCTTTCTTGTATCTCTTTTCCGCAGTTTTTGCAAAACATAATATTACCTCTTTTCAATTTTAATATCCGCTTATTGAGCCACGCTGCATGGCACCGAGAATTTTGGGCGGCAGGTCGCCGTATTTTGATTCGAGTGACGCAATAAATTCTTTTATCTGTTGGCGTTCTGTATTTCCGTCAGCAGGGCAGTTGCTTTTAACTGTCGGCAGATTCAATTTTCTGACAACCCTTGCAGCATCTTTTTCACGGACGAAAATCATAGGACGAATCATGTGTATATCTTTACGTGAAAGATATGTCACGGGACGAAAACTACCGATATTTCCGCCGTTTAGCAGGTTCATCATAAAGGTTTCTGCCGCATCGTCCATATGATGACCAAGTGCAATTTTATTGCATCCGGCTTCCTTAGCCGCATCGTGAAGTGCGCCACGACGCATTTTTGCACACAGGCTGCATGGGTTTTTCTCTTCCCTGATGTTGAAAATCACATCGCCGAGCTGAGTACGCTTTATTATATAAGGTATAGAAAGCCTGTTGCAGAGTTCCTCAAGTTCTGAGTAATCCGTATCTTTTCCGTTAAAGCGTGGGTCAAGAGTTATAGCGGTCAGTGAAAAGCTGTTAGGGTAGAATCGCCTGAGTTCAGAGAGACTTACGAGTAGTGCAACAGAGTCTTTTCCGCCTGAGAGCCCCACAGCGATTTTGTCGCCTTCTTCAATCATGTTGTAGTGCTCGCAGCCGGAACGGACAAGGCTTAAAAGCTTTTGCATTATTTGTCCGCCTTTCGCTGAAGCTTATGTTTGTTGCCTTTTTCATCTACGA
Organism: Clostridia bacterium; assembly: GCA_017407995.1. Lineage (GTDB taxonomy): Bacteria > Bacillota > Clostridia > Oscillospirales > Acutalibacteraceae > CAG-177. Next base: position 24,642 of record JAFQVM010000009.1, read on the forward strand.
TATAGGTGTTGTTCAGCTGACCGACAAGACTCGCCTTAAAGGAGTCAATATATTCCTGCTTAAGAGCTTTCCATTCGCACTCTTCTTCTGCAGAAAGCTTGCCCTGCTTGTGCAAATGATAAAGCTCATTCATGCGTTTAATACTTTCTTCTTTCATAAAATCCTCCGAAAATGTTATATACATTATTATATATCATGTGTGCAGTAAAGTCAATTTGACGATATTTCTGACATGAGACGACAGAAACAGTTTAAAAATTAAACGTTTTTGATAATCGGTTTCAATTTTTTTTGTAAATTGAAAGTGAGGAAATGTTATGAAAACGTGAGAAAACGAGAGAAAAACGGAGTTCGTGGGATTTAAATTAAAAAATTATAAAAAAGTGCTTGACAACCATTAAGCTATATGATAATATATCGGAGCATTAAAAAATCATCGGAGGTAATAGTATGTCAACTTATATGCCTAAAGCTGGCGACATCACCCGTAAGTGGTATGTTATTGATGCTGCCGGTAAGCCTCTCGGCAAGGTAGCAGCACAGGCTGCAGTTCTTCTTCGTGGTAAGCATAAGCCTATTTTCACACCCAACGCTGATTGCGGTGACCATGTAATCATTATCAATGCAGAGAATGTTGTTCTTACAGGCAACAAGCTCGACCAGAAAATGTATTACCGTCACACCGGATATATCGGAAATCTCAAAGAGGTTAAGTACAGCACTCTTATGAGAACAAAGCCCGAGCTTGCAGTTGAGCTTGCAGTTAAGGGTATGGTTCCCGATACAGTAATCGGCCGCAAGGCTCTGACAAGACTTCGTGTCTACAAGGGTGCAGAGCACAAGCATGACGCACAGAAGCCCGAAGAGTGGGCACTTTAATGAAGGGAGGCAATAAATAATGTACGATTCAGTTCCTTATTTTTACGGTACAGGCCGCAGAAAGAAATCTGTTGCCAGAGTTCGTCTTTATGCCGGTACAGGCAAAATCATAATCAATGACAGAGAAATCGATGATTATTTCGGTCTCGAGACTCTTAAGCTCATCGTCCGTCAGCCTCTCGCTCTCACAGGCACAACAGAGAAGCTCGACGTTATCTGCCGTGTAGGCGGCGGCGGAGTAACCGGTCAGGCCGGTGCTATCCGTCACGGAATTTCAAGAGCACTTCTTCAGTATGATGCAGAGCTTCGTCCTGCACTCAAGAAGGCTGGTTTCCTCACCAGAGACCCGAGAATGACAGAAAGAAAGAAGTACGGTCTCAAAGGCGCACGTCGTGCACCCCAGTTCAGCAAGAGATAACGACAAGAAATCTCTATATAGAACGCTTTATCCCGCAGGTTTCCCTGCGGGATTTTTTATTTCCAATTTTAAGGCTTTATGGTATGATAAGTATTGAACAGAAAAATAAAAGGAGGAGCAATACTTTTGAGCAGTTTATCCGGTAAAGTAAAAGCGCTGTTCACGGAAATTAAAACGCATTGGAACACTCCTGCTGAGGGAAAATATGTCCCTTACAAAGAGTATAAAGATGTTGTTTTTGCTGTTGGCAGCAACTATGCAGGTTCAAAGGTGCTTGAGTACATAGGCTTTTTCTCTGCCTGTTACCTTATCATGCACCATTACAAGTTACCGTATCTTACATTTTCGGTTATCAGTATACTTAACAAACCATTGGATTATATTTCCGCATTGATGTGGTGGTTTGTATGCGATAATCTTGGTTTCTTGCCTAAAAAGACAGAGAGGAAGTTTTATTTCGTATATGTTCTGATGATGCTGTTCGGAATATCGACAATATTGTTTGACTATTCGCAGCTGTTTAATCAGACGAGCTCGTTTATCACATACCTCAACGGTCTTGAGGGAATGAATGCGACTGCGTGTTTTAAAACTTTCGGTACTCACTTTTTATATACAGGATGGGTAGGCGCCCGTAATATTTTCTGGCGTAAAAAGCTACTTCCGAAGTTTGGTAGATACAAATATTCGCTCTATTGTGACGTTGTGCCTAAGTGCATAATGGTTATCCTTATCGGTTGGCTTCCCGTTTACGAGATTCCTGATGTTGCAACGAGAGTATGGGTTGCAAATCTTATGTTTGCAACATATAACGTGTTCGGGTTTGCCAACAACCTTGAAACCTGTACAAGAAGCATCAGCCCCAACTTGCAGGAGAGAATTTATGTACGTAGTTATCCGGTTAAGATTTCACACTTCTTCAATACAATTGTCGGCATAGTAATGCCGGCTATTATCGGCACTTTAAGATATGAGTGGGCTGATATCAATGTTTACAAATATGTTATTCCGATAACATTTATCATTCTTGCAGCAGCGACTATGATATTTGCCGGCAGGATTAAGGAAAGAATTCCTCAGCCGCCTGTTGAAAAGAAGGTTCAGATAAAGTTCTGGGACGGTATGTTCGGTGTTCTGCACAATAAGTATCTGTTGATAAACACAATTAAAGACCTTATCGACTCTCTTGGAAACGGTATGCTTCCGTTTGTCACGATTCTTTATTTCTATACGTTCCGCCTAAGCGGTCTGCCATATAGCCTTTTGGTTATTCTTATTTCGTTTGCGGGAACTCCGCCTGATTTGCTTTCTCCGTATTTCCTGAAGAGATTTTCATACAAACAGATTATGATTTTCTATCAGCTTTCCAGAGCTGTAGGCAATGGATTGATAGCGGCGGCTATGTGGTTCTGTGGCGACAATTTGAACCTTTGCGGTACGATTTGCGTTGTTGTTCTCTTCTTTATGGAAATGACAAAGACGGTTCCTACAACAGCGGGTCACGATATGAACGTTCGTATAGGCGACTATCAGATGTATCTTTCGGGAGAGCGTCTTGAGAGTTTTGCAGGAGTATTCGGCTGGTTTACAGGTCCGATAACATCCTTTGTTGGTCTTATAATACCGCTTATGCTTCTCAAGTACGGATTTAACAGTAACTGGGATGTTCTGTTTATTGATGCGTCGAGAAGAAGCATAATAGTTGTTCCCATAATTGTTGACGTAATAGGTTTCTTGCTTATGACTATACCGTATCTGTTCTGGGATTATGACAGCAAGAAGCAGAACATGGTTATGGAAGTTCTCAAGCGTCGTGCAGAGGTTACCGAAAAGAAGGCGGAGGAAGCAGGCGAAGCTGTTTCCGGCGGCTATTTAGGATAAGCGGGGTGAGATAATATGAGTAAAAAAGAAAAGAAAATCCAGGTTGAAGAGCCTATACATCTCGATATTCCCGATGATGAGATATGGACTTATCAAGTTGAAGGTTTGGCAGCTCCTCATATTAACAAGCCTTATAAGCATTACGGTCTTAAAAAGGTTATTTTTGCTCTTGTTATTATCGTTGCCGTTTCTCTTTCGGTTTATTTCAGTGTAAGAACAGTTCAAAAAGATACATATGAATATGAACAGACTCAAACGGGATATGAGCTTTCAAAGTTCAGTAATACAGGCTACATCACTGAGCTTAATATAGATTATGTTTCGAGAGTTGAGTATGACAAAGAAAATCCTGATGTAGAAACGAACTTTAATATAATCAAGGATGAAACTAAAAAAGTTACATCGGTTGGAGCTTATGCGCTTAACTGTGATGAGAAGGTAAAGGTAATCAATATCGGTGCAGAAGTTACCCATGTTGACCCCAAAGCTTTTTATTCCTGCTGGGCATTGCGACAAATCGAGGTTGATGAAAACAACCCAAACTACTGCGACGTTGACGGAGTGTTGTTTAACAAGGACAAGACAGAGATTATATGCCGACCCTGTGACCACGATACATATCTTGCTGAGAAATACGGTCATGCAAAGTATGACGAAAACGGTTTTAGAATTGAGCCCACGGAAGAGGATGCAAATTACGAACAGTACGTTAAAGATGTTTTGACATATGTTGTGCCATCATCAGTTGAAACAGTCGGCGAGCTTTGCTTCAACTATGCCAACATGAAAAACGTGTATGTTCCAGAAGGACTTAAAACCATTGAAACGCTCGGATTCTTTGAGATTCCGCTTCTTGAAAACGTATACAGCTATAAGACTGATACAGAGGTGACAGATACGCATTTCACAACTGAAGAGGAGCTGGGTGAAGTTTATGTTTCGCTCCCCGAAGGTCTTGAGTATATAGGTTCCGATGCTTTCAGTTACAACCAGGCTATGACATATGTGTTTATACCTGAGAGTGTAACGCACATCGGTCACCATGCATTCTGGGACACAGTATATAAAGAGGGCGACGAGCTCAAGGGTGTATCTAAAATTAATATAGCGGTCTCAGAGGAAAGTTTCGATTCTAATGTTAAAACAGGTGATAACTGGCGTCCGCAGTATGATTATCTGTTGTTTAAGAAAAATATAGATGTAGTTTACGATTCCAAGAGAATAGAGAACTGAATTCTATAAAAAGCTACCCGATAGCGGTATAAATACCGTTATCGGGCTTTGCTTTTTTTGTAAAGTTGTTATACTTTACTGCGCTTTTTTTCAAAAGCGAACCTGTAAAAATAGCCTAATGGAGCTTTGTGTTTGACAGGAAAAAGTTTGTTACCTTTTATTACGGTTTTGTAACCGTTTGTAACTTTTTAGAGTTTTCACAAAACTTAGACCATTTTTTCCCAATTGGGTAGGTCGAAACAGTAACATTTTACGGGTTTTAGGGTGAAAGTGGCAAAATTGGATATGAAATGTTTGTGTAACCTGCACAAATTATTGAGAAATGAAAATTTGACAAACGGTTTTTCTCACAATATAATAACAAGCGTTGTCTCACTCTGAGTATTTTGCAGCAACATGCGAATGACAAAGCAAGCAGATAAAAAGGAGTTTTAACTAATGATAGAATTTTTGAAGGCCTATCTGGCAGCATCTCCTGTCAGGAAGACATCGAAGCGCAGAATCCTGGCTATCGTATCGGCCTTAGTAATCATCTGCTCAATAGTTACTTTAACTGCTTTTGCCGCAGCGGCAACTTACAAGGTAACAATCGAAGAAGATGGCGTAGAGCCGATAACCGTTTCTACAAGAGAAGATACAATTGAAGAGTTTCTTAAAAAGAACAGTAAGAAGTATACTTTGGGTAAATATGATTACCTTGATACATCTGAGTTCGTTGCCGGCGAGGATTGTACACTGACAATTTACCGTGCACAGACAATAAAAGTTGTTGATGAAGGCGAGATACACCATCTTAAGGGCGCTGGTCCCGCAAAGCAGATGCTTGAAAAGCATGGTATAGTCTTGGGTAAGTTTGATGAGGTCAACATTCCCGATGACGTCATGGTCAGCAGTGACAAGACAGTTGAGATTTCAAGGTCTTTTGGCGTCACAATATTAGCAGACGGTAAGGAAGTCGATGTTGAGATTGCATCGGGTACCGTTACTGATGCCCTAAAGAGAGCGAACATTGTTCTTGATGAGGATGATGAAACCATTCCTACAGCAGAGAGCACCCTTGTCAGCGAAATGACAATTGAGGTTTTGCGTGTTGAATATAAGGAACGTGTAGCTACTGAGGTTATACCGTTTGAAACGATAACAAGAAGAACCCCTGACTTATATGTTGGCCAGACAAAGGTTAAGGTAAAGGGTTCGGACGGAGAAAAAGAGGTTACTTATAAAGATAAGTACGTCAACGGAGAGCTTGATTCATCTGAAGTGCTTGATGAGAAGATTCTCAAAGAGATGGTGACCAAGGTTGTGCTCAAGGGCAGAGTACCGAGAGTTAATACTATAAAGTTTAAAAACGGATTGAGCCCCATATCCGAGTTGAAGGTTCCATCAAAAGTAAAGCTTGATGCAAACGGTTTGCCGACAAGTTATAAGAAAATAGTTGACGGCACTGCAAAATCATATTATGGTGGCGGTACAACTGCATCGGGACGCAAAGCTATGCCCGGTCACATAGCTGTTAACCCCAAGCAGTTCCCGTACGGAACAGAGCTGTATATCGTGTCGCTTGACGGGAAATTCATCTACGGTTACTGCATAGCGGCAGATACCGGTGGATTTGTAAAAACAAACAGCTGCACAGTTGACCTTTATATGAACACTATTGAAGAGTGCTACGCATGGGGTCACAGAGGTGTACGAATCTACGTTCTTTAATTTAATAATAATGATGTGCCATTGTGTATACAGTGGCACATTTTTTTGTTATAATGGTGAAAACGGATAAAATTCCATTCAAATTCTCCAATCAGGGGATGTTGTTTTATATAAAAACGTACTATTATTGTGTCATGAAACAATTTGGAGGTATGGAAATAATGAATCAAACTGCTACAGGAAAGTTCATATCACAAAAAAGAAAAGAAAAAAATTTGACACAGGAACAACTGGCTGAAAAATTAGGAGTATCTAATAAAACCATTTCTAAATGGGAAACGGGAAAATGTATGCCGGACTACAGTATTGTAGAAAGTTTGTGTAGAGAATTAGAAATCACATTAGCAGAGCTAATGGATGGGGAAGATGCGGAGAAAAACAGTGTTAGAACATATGATGATGAGCAGATTATGGACTTGTTAAGAAGAACACAGGAATTAGAGCAACAGAAGAATACGTTGTATGGTGTTGTGATGATAGTGATGGGTCTTGCTTTATTGGCTGTTTCTCAGACGATTGGCGGAACCGATATAAAGGACTTCATTTCGGGAGTTCTTTTAGGAATGTCGATTGGTGAAATGTTAATCGGCGTATATGTTGTTGGGCGAGGATTAAGAAAGAGATAAAGCGACCAAATAAGCTTATGAAACGGTGATACCATGAGTGCAAAAACGGATATTTTTATAAAAGACAGAGCTGACCCGTACGTAACAAGAGGAAACGACGGCTGGTACTACTTTACCGCTTCTTATCCGATGTATGGCAAAGACGATGGCGAGGGTTATGACAGAATTATTCTCCGCCGTGCAAAGAACATAGACGCTCTTGCTGAAGCTGAAGAAAAGGTTATATGGGATGAAAAAGATTCTCAAACAGCTTTTCGCTTTATATGGGCGCCCGAAATCCATGAGATAAACGGTAAGTGGTATGTGCTGTTTGCTGCGAGCGGTAGTGAAAATAATGTCTGGGATATTGACTGCCACATAATCATGTGCAGCGGAAGTGACCCGTACAATGCCCCGTGGGTTGATAAGGGCAAGTTCACCGCCTGCGATGGTGATGATTTTTCGTTCAGAGGTTTCTCACTTGATATGACGCATTTTGAATGTAACGGTAAGCATTACGTTTCGTGGGCACAGAATGGCGGTAACTCCAACGTCTACCTTGCCACTATTGACCCCGATAAGCCTTGGAAAACAACTTGTCCTGCAATGCTTTTAACAAAGCCGGAGTATGATTGGGAGCGTGTTAACATTCCAGTGAATGAGGGACCTGCGGCTATGATTCATAACGGCAAGCTGTATCTTGCATTTTCGGCATCTGCAACGGGTCCTGAATATTGTATAGGACTTGTGTATGCGAATGAAAAAGCTGACCTTATGGATATAAACAGCTGGACTAAACTCGATAAACCGTTGCTTACATCGCAAGACTTAGATGGCGAATACGGACCGGGTCATAATTCGTTTGTTAAAGATGAAAACGGAGATTGGGTTTTTGTTTATCACTCACGTGACAGGCTTTGCTTTAACGGAGAATGTGGCTATGCAGACCATGACCCGCTTTATGACCCGTGTCGCAGTGCAAGAAAGCGCAAGGTTATATGGGGTGCAGACGGTTTCCCGATTTTAAACGGATAATTAAACAAAAAAATATGCCCGTTTTAATGGGCATATTTTTTTTACCAAGTACGTTTTTCTGATGACCGAATACTTTAAAATTATTGAAAACAATATTTTGTGAGAGTAAGATAATTTCGAAAGGAGGCACTTTATGAAATGTAAGATTATAATTGATAAGAACCGGGACGAAGAAGTTTTTGTTTATGCCCATGAAAAAACAAAGCTTGTAGAGGAAATAGAAAACCTTGTTTTAGGTAATTCTTTGGAGTTGATAGGCTATAAAGACCGTGAAGCTGTAAAGCTAAGGCCGTTTGAAGTTTGTTGCTTTTTGGTTGAGGATAATAGGGTTTATGCCATTACAGATGACGATAAACTGCTGATTAAACAACGTCTGTATCAATTAGAGGAAACGCTTGATGACAGTTTTGTAAAGATTAATCAGTCATGTATAGCAAATATAAATAAGATTCAAAGGTTTAACGCTTCGTTTGCGGGTGCGCTGCTTGTTGTGTTCAAAAATGGATATAGTGATTACGTTTCAAGAAGAAAAATCAAAACAGTTAAAGAAAGGTTGGGTGTAAAACTATGAATAAGTATTTAAAAAGTTTTCTTCATAGAGGGTTGATTTTCGGCGGATTTGGTCCTATCGTTACGGGTATTGTATATTTGATTTTATCATATACAATTGAAGATTTCTCACTTGGTGGAGTTGAAATGTTTACGGCTATAATTTCAACATATGTTTTAGCGTTTGTTCACTCAGGTGCGAGTGTTTTCAATCAAATAGAAAGCTGGCCGATAGCAAAATCGCTTCTTTGTCACTTGTCAACGCTGTATGCAGCTTATACATGCTGTTATCTCATGAACTCATGGATACCGTTTGATTGGCGTGTGTTGCTGATATTCACAGCGATTTTTATGGTGGTTTACTTTGCAGTATGGCTGTGTGTATTTGTTTCAATTAAGCTTACAAGCAAAAAATTCAATTCAAAGTTAAGCTGAAAAACATAATCCCCACAAGATGTTATCTTGTGGGGATTTAACTATTTAATCTTTTTGCTGGGTCTGTCCTCAATAATCTTTCCGTCAGATATTCGGACTACACGAGTGCCTTCTTCAGCAATTTCGTTGTCGTGAGTTATGAGAACTATTGTACGTCCCTCTGCATTTAGTTCATGCAGAATCTTCATAACCTCTTTGCCTGAGTGTGAGTCGAGGTTTCCGGTCGGCTCGTCAGCGAGAATGACGGGCGGACGTGCTGCAACAGCTCTTGCTATGGCAACTCTCTGTTGCTGTCCACCGGACATCTGAGAGGGTAGGTGATGCTTACGGTTATCCAACCCAACTCTTGCGAGAGCTTCTTGAGAAAGCTTTTCACGTTCCTCTTTTTTTACGCCTCGATAGATGAGCGGAAGCTCAACGTTGCCCTGTGCCGTGAGGCTGGGAATGAGATTGAATCCCTGGAAGATGAATCCGATTTCTTTATTGCGGATTTCGGACAGTTCATCATCGCTTAAATTTGAAACATTTTGTCCGTTAATATAGTATTCACCGCTTGTGCAGACATCCAGCAGACCGAGCATATTCATAAGGGTAGATTTACCTGAGCCGGACTGACCGACTATCATTACGAATTCGCCTGTATCTATCTGAAGAGATACGCCGTCAAGGGCACGGACTTCATTTTCTCCGGGATTATATATTTTATATGCATCTCGAACATCTATCAAATGTGACATTTAAAAAGCTCCTTTTGTGTTTATCAGCCGCCTACGGAACCGTCCCAAGTATCAACTGAGGTTGCTTTCATTTCCTCTTCGTCAAACCAACGGGTAGTTACAGCCTTTGTTTCGGTGTAGAATCTTATGCCGTCCTTGCCGAGAGTATGAAGGTCGCCAAAGAATGAAAGCTTGTGACCTGTGAACGGGAAGATACCGACAGGTACGGGTATACCGACGTTGACGCCGACCATACCGCCGTCAGTGCGTTTTGCAAACTCACGTGCATAATATCCGCTCTGAGTGAAGATAACAGAACCGTTTGCATAAGGATTCTCGTTCATGAGAGCAAGACCCTCTTCAAAGTTTTTGACACGTTTGATGCAAAGAACAGGACCGAATATTTCCTTGTCACCGACAGTCATGCCGGGCTTAACGTGGTCAAAGATTGTTGGTCCTATGTAGAAGCCGTTTTCGTAGCCGGGAACAACAGGGTTTCTGCCGTCAAGGACAAGCTCTGCGCCTTCTTCGATACCTTTTTCAATCCACTTAAGAACTGATGCTCTGTGTTCAGCGGTTACAACCGGACCGAGTTTTGAAGTCTTGTCATATGCGGGACCTATTTTGAGTTCCTTTGCGTATTCAACAAGCAGGCTTACGAGTTTATCTGCAATGCTTTCCTGAGCTACAACTACGGGCAGAGCCATGCAGCGTTCGCCGGCGCAGCCGAAAGCGGAGTTGATAATGCCTCTTGCGCTTCTCTCAAGAGCAGCATCTTCAAGGACGAGAGCATGGTTCTTAGCTTCGCAAAGAGCCTGAACACGCTTGCCGTGAGCGGCAGCGGTTGAATATATATGAAGACCGACAGATGTTGAACCAACAAAGGTTACACCCTTGATATCGGGGTGAGTCAGGAAAAGCTCAGCTTCGTTTCTTGAACAGGTGACGAGGTTTACAACGCCATCGGGAAGTCCTGCTTCCTGAAGAAGTTCAGCCAGACGCATAGCTGTCATTGGAGTCATGGATGCGAGCTTTAAGACGATGGTGTTACCAGCAGCTATGCACAGCGGAACCATCCAGCCCATGGGAATCATACCGGGGAAGTTAAAGGGAACTATGCCTGCGAAAACTCCGACAGGCTCACGGTAGAGAACAGTATCATAACCTGATGAAGTATCACGGAGGCTTTCTCCGAGCATAAGAGTGGGAGCGCCGCAAGCGAGCTCAACAGGCTCTTTAACCTTGAGAATATCGCCCTTTGCTTCATCCCAAACCTTGCCGTGTTCACGTGCAACAAGTTCAGTCAGTTCATCCATGTGTTCCTCAAGAAGAGTGCGGAACTTATAGAGAACCTGTACACGTTTGCATACGGGAACTTGAGACCATGTTTTAAAAGCTTCCTTGGCTTTAGAAATTGCATATTCGACTTCCTCTACTGTGCAGCAGGGAGTCTGTGCTATTACTTCACCGGTGCTGGGGTTAAAAACGTCCATGTACTTTTCGGTTTTGGACTCAATCCATTGACCGCCGGCGAAATAGCGAAGTTTTTTTACAGCCATTTCATTATCACTCCGTTAAATATATTATGGGTTAATTTTACTCTTTATATATGTATCAAGTCAAGTAACCAAATGTAAAATATTTTAAAAATAAAAAACAATACAGAATAGTGAAAAGTAAGGGGGACACAATAATTTTGAAAATGAAAATGGAGGTGTTCTAATGTCACTTTCGGGAAAAGAATATGAAAAGATGACGAAGAAAGCGTCGCCGCCCAGTCCAAAGATATTAAATCTTATAAAAGCGTTTGCAATCGGTGGCTTGATATGCGTGATAGGCGAGGGCTTTTCAAAGTTTTATGAATCGATGGGTGTAAAGGAGAAGACCATTACATCTTTGGTGCCGTGCACGATAATAATAATAGCGGCTATTCTTACCGCCTTAGGCGTTTTTGATAAGATAGCCCGCCATGCAGGAGCGGGTACTATAGTTCCGATAACTGGATTTGCCAATTCAATAGTTTCTCCGGCGATGGAATTCCAGAGCGAAGGAAGAATACTTGGCACGGGTGCCAATATGTTTAAAATAGCAGGTCCTGTTATAGTGTACGGCAGTGCGGCGGCAGTAATCTACGGTGCGATTTATTATGTTGTACAGGTGCTTTTATAGAGAAAATAGTGTAACGGGGTGAAGAAATGCCGACGAGGGTTGGTAAATATACAATTAAACTTGATACTCAGCCAAGTATACTCGGTAGTGCGGCTGTTGTGGGCAAAAAGGAGAGCGAAGGACCTCTCCGTGATGAGTTTGATGAAATTATAGATGACGGTACTATGGGCGAGGACTCATGGGAAAAGGCGGAGAGCGCACTTCAGAAGCGAGCGATAACCAAAGCGATTGAAAAAACTGGCCTTACTGCTGCTGATGTAAAACTGCTTTTTGCGGGTGATTTGCTCAGCCAATGCAGCAGTTCATCTTTCGGCGCACGTGAGTTGGGCATACCGTTTATAGGTCTTTACGGTGCTTGTTCTACTATGGCGCTGTCGCTTTTGATGGCAGGATTGAGTGTGGATTCTGGTATAGCGGATATTGTGGCGGCATCTACATCGTCACACTTCTGTTCAGCAGAAAAGCAATTCCGTAATCCTCTTGAGTATGGTGGTCAGCGTCCGCCGACAGCTCAATGGACGGCTACGGCTGCGGGCACAGCGATAGTAGGAACTTCGCAGAGCGGACCGCACATTGAGACCGTGACAATTGGCAGGATAACCGACTTCGGAGTTAAAGATGCAAATAACATGGGTGCTGCAATGGCTCCTGCGGCGTGTTCAACTATTGCCGACTTTCTTAAGGATACGGGAACAAAACCGAGTGATTACGACATGATTCTTACAGGTGACCTTGGTGCTGTGGGAACAGCGTTATTAAAGGAACTGATGCAAAAACAGGAAAATATAGATATCAGCGATGTGCATGCGGACTGCGGGCTTATGCTTTATAACATTGACGAACAGGACGTAAATGCGGGCGCATCGGGCTGTGGGTGCAGTGCGGCAGTTCTGTGCTCAAATATTATTCGCCGCATGAAGGCAGGGGAGCTCAGAAAAGTTCTTTTCGTAGGAACGGGAGCACTGCTGTCGGCTCTGTCGCCGCTTCAAGGAGAAACAATACCGTCAATTGCCCATGCGGTGTTGCTGAGCAGCTGATAAGTGTTTGAGTGGGGTGAAAATATGAATATACTTTCAGAAATTTCAAGAACGTTAAAAATTGCTAGCTTGTCATTAAATTCAATGCGTTGGCTTAATATAATAAAAGGATTAGTGCTTTCTGTTGCTGTTTTAGCTGCTGCATGGTCAATGTTGAGAGTTGCGATGTCCTGCTTTTCAAAAAAATAAGTGTAAAGTATATCTGCCTTACAGTCGGAAGTTTTTTGACTGTAAGGTTTTTACTTTTTCTTTAAAATTACCGCCCTTGAACAAGTTGATTTTTTGTGATACAATATAATATATTTATTAAAGTTAGACAGCGACGGTGATAAGTAATGAGTTCCAATATATCAAAGCAAACCCTGCAAAGACTGCCTTTGTATCTTAGCTATATAAAGGCTTTGCCTGCAGATGCGCCGAAGAATATCTCTGCTACCATGATAGCGGAGGCTCTACAGCTAAACGATGTTCAGGTCAGAAAGGACTTGGCAAGTGTCAGCTCCTCCGGTAAACCGAAAGTTGGTTACAGCGTCAAGGATTTGATAGCGGAGCTTGAATCTTTTTTGGGTTATGACAATGTTGACGATGCGATAATTGTCGGAGCGGGAAGCCTTGGAAAGGCGCTGCTCAATTATGGCGGATTTAAGGAGTACGGGCTTAATATTCTTGCGGCATTTGACTTGTGCAGCGAGCCAGAGGAGTTTCAGGGAAAGACTGTTTTCCCGATTGAACAGCTTGAGACCGTTTGTCGACGCATGAATATCCGCATCGGAATCATTACTGTTCCTGCTTCCAACGCTCAAGAGATTTGTGATAACCTTGTGAAGAGCGGAGTGCGTGCAATATGGAACTTTGCGCCTGTCCATCTTGTAGTTCCTGAGGGTATACTTGTTCAGAATGAGAACATGGCTTCATCGCTTGCACTGCTATCCAACCATCTTCGTGAAGAACTGAAAAGATAAAAATAAGCCGCAGACAATGTCTGCGGCATTTTTAATCCCCCAAAGCTTTAACTTTGGGGGATTAATGTTTGTTACTTATTTTTTATCGGTGCAACTGTAAACTCAAACTCAAGACCCTTGCGAGCATCAATGCTGTATTGTTCTAATACGTCGGGGCCACAGCTGTTTGTTCCGGCACCTCTGCGGAAACCGTCAATATTAAGCACGGTTGTGTTTTCGCTGTGCAGGTCCTCACGGTGTTTTGCTTTTTGAAGCAGTTTCTGAGTGAAGTGTCTTGCACTGAAGCTCAACTTGCGGTCTGCGTTGCATATCATCAGACCGTCGCCCTGCTCATCCGTCACTTTGACCCAGCGTATACCTGTGCGAATACCGTAATCCTGAGGTTTAATGTACCGCTCATCCATGCCGTTAACGGTGTTCTTGAATATACCGACCGTACACTGCTCTTTGAAATCGCTCTCGCTTTCAAACGGTCCATAGCCGTAGTATTCAACATTTTCAAAGCTTTCAGACATCTCCAAGGTCAAACCGAATCTCGGAATTACAGATGCGGCACGTCTTTGCGTTACAGGCTTGATTTTTGCCTTGACTTCAATGCATCCGGCAGGGTCAATTTCATATTCAAGCTCAACCTTTGCGACGATACCTTTCTTTGAGCGCAGGACATATTTGAGTTCTATTTCAGCATTCTTACGCTCAATTTCAACTTCGAAATCCTTGAGGATGACTTCAATATCGTCGTAGCCTGCTTTATGCCACTTGGAACAAGTATACATATCATTATCCAAGGGTGCCCTGTAGATGTTGGGGATAAAGCCTTTGTGTGCGGCTGGTGATTGGTTAATAAGCTCTTTCTTGCCGATTCTATAACTTGAAATCTCTCCGGTTTTCTTGTCAAAAATCACGCTTCCGCCGTCGAACAAGACTTTTATCTCTTTGCCGTCAAAGGTGCAGTCAAACTTACTGCCCTTGGGCAATTTGACTTCTTCAAACTTCTCGGCAAGAGCAATCTGCTCAGTTGCTATGTGGTTGGAGTCTGCGTCTACATACTCAAAGTTTATGTGGTAGTCGCAGTCCTTGGGAATTTCTAACGGAAGGGTGACAGTTTCAGTGCCGCAAGGTGCGATGTCGAGCTTGAGCTCGCCGTTTTGCTCTGCAACACCGTTTTTGAGTGCTGTCCAAAGTATGGTTATATATCCGGAACTTAAGAATCTGTTTGTGTTTGTAAATGTGAAACTGCCGTCCTCATTGAGAGATGCTCTTACAGGTCTGTAAACGGCTTTCATGGCATGTGCGCCTGTGGACAGCTCTCTGTCGGGATAAACAAGACCGTCAACGCAGAAGTTTCCGTCATGTTTCTTTTCGCCGTGGTCACCGCCGTAGGTGTATTTCAGCGGACCGTCCTCGTGATAAACCGCATGGTCTGCCCATTCCCAGATACATCCGCCCATAAGGTTGTCATATTTGTAGAAGAGCTGCCAGTATTCCTCCAACGCACCGGGGCCTACGCCCATAGCGTGTGCATATTCGCAAAGGAAGAACGGGCGGTCTTTGTAGTGTTTACCGATTTTTGTGCCTTCACCGATTTTCTGAACATTGTTCTGGTGTGTATACATCTCGGACATGACATCATACGCATGTCTCGGAGTCCTGCTGACACCCTCATAGTGAACAGGAATCTCCGGGCAGATTTCGTGCAGGAATTTATAGCATACATCCTGGCAATTCCAGCCTTCTGCTTCATTGCCGAGTGACCACATTATTATGCTTGGGTGGCTGCGGTCACGGTAGTACATACGGCTTACTCTGTCAAGATATCTCGGTGCCCACTTTTTGTCATGGCTGATAAGAGTAGGACATCTGTGAGGCGCACAGCAGCAGCCGTGAGTTTCAATATCGGCTTCATCGACTACGTACAGACCGTAGATGTCGCACAGAGTCAACAGATTCGGGTCGGGAGGATAGTGCGATGTACGCACACAGTTGCCGTTGAGTTCTTTAATGAGCTGAACGTCTTTTTCATACTCTTCGTATGTCATCACATATCCGTTTTTGAAATGTGTGTCGTGGTGGTTAACACCTTTGATTTTTATTTTCTGACCGTTGAGCGTGAATACATTACCCTCTATTTTTACATCCTTGAATCCGGTTATGTTTCTGATGCTCATAACCTCTGTGTCGTTGTTGAGAAGTGTAATGTACGCTTCATAAACCGTGGGGATTTCAGCGTTCCATTCGACTATGTTAAGTGCATCGAAATGTATTTTTGTATTCTTCTCTGCCTTGACGGTTTGAGTTGCAATAACATCGTCACCATTTTTGAGAGTTACCTCAAGTGAGCATTTGCAGGGCTTGCCTTCTATTGCTATATCAACATCCATTTCCCACACGCCGTCTTTTTTGAGCGGGCGGATGTAGTAATCGTTTATATATGTAGCGGGCATTTTGTAGAGCAGAACGTCACGGAAGATACCGTTTTCACGGAACATATCCTGACATTCAAGAAAAGTTGCGGTAGACCACTTGTGAACGACAGCTACAAGTTCGTTTGTGCCCTCGTATAAAAATTCGGACACATCAAATTCGGCTGTGTTGTGAGCGCCTTCGCTGTATCCGACGTATCCGCCATTTACATACAGGTCTATGCAGGGGATGACTCCAAGAAAGCTGAGAATATGGATGTCATCGGAATCGTTCACCTCAAACTTTTTGCGGTATACACCGACAGACATACGCTCAGGAAGATTTGGGGGAGCGTCGTCAAACGGGTAGGGACAGTTGAGGTATACGGGCGCCTCAAAACCTGTACGCTGCCAGGTTGAAGGAACGCTTATGTTTTCAAAATCAAAATTTTCAGAGTCGATAGTATCGGGGAGGAGAGAAATATCATCAAAATATTTAAACTCCCACTCTCCTGAAAGGATATCCACGAGGTCGGAGTTGAAACGCTCATCCTTGAGAGCGGTAGCTTCAAGTACGGCCTTTTTTGAATATGGTATGTAGTAAGCACGTGCAGTGCGTTTGTTTTCTTCATATACAGAAAAGTCACGGTAATTGGTTTTGTTTAAGGTGTATTCCATTTTAGTTTGGTTTCCTCCTTTTGCTGTGGTTGTTTTTGGATACGAAAATTCTACCACAGATTAATTGAATCTTCAAGATTTTAGCGAAATTGTTTATAATTTTTTCAAAAAGGCTGTTAGTATTAAGCAAAATGTGATATTATTGTAAAAATGGTATTGTTGGAGGGTTTATGAATAAGCACAGAGCTGTAGATTTTTCAAAGGTTAATATAACAGGTGGGTTTTGGGCTGACCGTATGCGTATAAATGAGAATGTAACTCTTGACAGCGTGCGCAAAAGGTTTGAAGAAACAGGCCGTTTTGACGCATTTAAGTTTGATTGGAAAGAAGGCGACCCCAACCGTCCTCATATTTTCTATGATTCAGATATTGCAAAATGGATGGAGTCTGCCGCTTATGTTCTCAGACACAAAGAGGACAAAGAACTGGAAGAGTATATTGATAACATAGTTGATTTGATAGAAAAGAACATGGGCGAGGATGGATATTTTAATGTGTGTTTTACCGTTCTGCGTCCCGGTGAGCGTTTTACAATACGTAGTGACCATGAACTTTATTGTGCGGGACATCTTTTTGAAGCGGCGGTCGCATATTATGAGGCGACAGGTAAGGATAAGTTTTTAAAGCTTATGTGTCGCTATGCTGATTACATAGAAAAGGTATTTGTGATAGACGACTCTGCAACATTTGTGACCCCTGGCCATCCCGAGATTGAACTTGCGCTTGTGAAGCTCTACCGCTGTACAGGTGAAAAGAGATATCTTGAATTGAGCCGTTTCTTTGTTGACCAACGTGGAAACAATGAAAAGGATAAAGATAAAGAATGTCATCAGCCTGCTGGCAAGTATCAGCAGGACCATCTTCCTCTGCGTGAACAAAAGACAGCCGAAGGTCACAGTGTCAGAGCTTGTTATATGTATAGCGGTATGGCTGATATAGCCTATGAGTGCGGTGATGAGACTCTTTTTGATACCGCACGTGAACTGTTCAGAAACATAACCGAACGCCGTATGTATATAACCGGAGGTGTCGGTTCTACCCATTGCGGAGAGGCATTTACAATAGATTATGACCTGCCAAACGAAACGGCATATGCTGAGACCTGTGCTGCTATATCACTGGCCATGTTTGCACGCAGAATGTCACTTCTTGAGGTTGACTCTCGATATGCCGATGCTGCGGAGCTTGTAATGTATAACGGATTTTTATCAGGAGTGTCATTGGATGGCAAGAGCTTCTTCTATGAAAACCCGCTTTCAATTGACTTGTTCAGACGTAAAGTTAATAAAGAGGCTAATAAAAATGAACATCTGCCTATAACTCAAAGACTTGAGGTTTTTGATTGTTCTTGCTGTCCTCCTAATGTTACACGTTTTATAGAGAGCATAGGCGATTACGTATACAGCACGTCCGATGATACAGTTTATGTTCAGCAGTTTATGAAGAGCACTTCAAAGATAGAAGTAGGCGGCAAAGAAATTGAACTTATTCAGGAAACTGATTATCCTGTAAACGGAGCTGTCAAAATAAGTGTAAAGAATTCAAAAGACATAAAAATAGCGGTAAGAGTACCCGGCTGGTGCAAGAAATATGAAATGAATGCAGTGAATGCAAAAGAGTGTTGTTGCGAAAACGGCTATGTGGTATTTGAGTGTGGTGAAAACGCTCAGATAGATATAGAGTTTGATATGGAGCCGACAGTTGTTACTGCAAACCCGCTTGTACGTGAAAATGCAGGCAGAGCAGCCGTTATGCGTGGACCTGTGGTTTATTGTGCAGAGGGCGTGGATAACAAAGAGGTGTTCGCACTGTCACTTTCACATAATCTCAACGCTGAAGTTAAGGACAGCGAGCTGTTCAAAATTCCGACACTCAGTGTTGACGGTTTCAGCACAAGTTCGGATAGCTGTAAAGCTAACAAACTTTACAGCAACGAATATCAAGAACCTGCAAAAACTAAGATTCAACTTATTCCATATTTTGGATTTGCTAACCGTGGTGAAAGTGATATGCAGGTATGGATGAACTTGAAATAATATGTTAGGAGTAAAACTATGAAAGAGCTCAATATAGTAAGTTTTGATTCAACCCCTATACATTGCTACATTTGGGATGATGTTGAAAATCCTAAGGGTGTGGTACAGGTATCACACGGTATGTGCGAGCACGGAGGAAGATACGGTGAACTTGCAGAGAAACTCAACGAACACGGTTACATAGTGCTTGCTGATGACCACCGAGCCCATGGTAAAACCGAGACGGATGAAAACAGAGGTCACCATGAGGGAGACATAGCGAGTGATACGGTAAAGGATTTAGTCTTTATATATAAATGGTTAAAGGAGAAGTATAATCTTCCGCAGGGCTTTTTGGGACACAGTTACGGTAGCTTTTTGGGACAGGATTTTCTTCAACAGGGCACTGATGTTCGTGCAGTTGCACTTTGCGGAACTGCGGACATGAACGGTGCTCAGGCAGCACTTGCACTCTTGTGGCCGCTTCAGGTGTTCTGTAAGAGTTGGCGGCCGTCCTTTGTCAACCGTGCGAGTGATTTGCTTTTCAGTCCTAAATATAAAGGGGACACCGGGTGGCACCAATGGGTTACGAGCGATAAGGAACGCCGTAAAGAGATGGATGACGACCCATATGCCGATATAGATGTCAGCATAAACTTTGATTGGAATATGATAAAATCGTTTGGCAGAATATATAAGGCTGATAACATAGCAAAGATACCGCATGATACATATATAGGTATCTTCAGCGGCGATATGGACCCAATCGGAGGAAACAAATCTTCCAAGGCAAAGAAGCTTGCTGAGAGATATAAGAAAGCCGAGCTTCAGAATGTCGAGCTTCATATATATAAGGATGCACGCCATGAGCTGCACAATGAGGTTTGTAGGGAAGATTATTATAATGATATAGTTGCGTTTTTTGATAAGGCAATGAAGTAATAAATGATTAAAATTAAATAGGAAAAAATTGGCTTGAACAACACTTAAAAATTTTGAAAAAAATTTAAATTTGGTGTTGACAAGCCTTTTTTCTTGTGGTATTATTTAAAAGCTCTCTCTCAAGAGGGAGCCCTGAAAAGGATACACGCACCTTGAAAATTAAACAACGAAAGAAACAAGGAACCCTGAGATTCGCATCAGAGATGATGCAAACAAAGTAATTCCGGGAAACGGAAGTTTCTTGGAGAATAAGAAGAGCAGATAAAGCTCTAAAAGATTGTAGACCGGCGTAAAGTCGGATATAATACAAAATTTTAGAGAGTTTGATCCTGGCTCAGGATGAAC
>JAFQVM010000010.1 GCA_017407995.1 Clostridia bacterium
CACGGGCGAGCCTTATGTAAAAGAGGTATTGCGCCGTTCTCAAGAGAAAAAACAGACGGAGTCATGAGTGAAAGCGACCATAAAGACGGCTGTTCAACAGGATGCCTGACCAGCGTTATAATCATTTGCATTTTTGCACTCGTCGTGCTGTTCAGAGGAAAGAACAGTCCAATGATTCTGATTATGCTTTTTTTAGGCATAGGCTCTTATTGTTGCATAGAATTAAGTAAAACAGTAAAGAAAGAAAAAGCGGTAAAGCACGCATATACAGATGCCCGCGCTCTAATGCTGGAATTAAACAAAGATTTGTTGTCGTGGAGGGATGCTCAGCGCTTGTCTTTCTCTGAAAATGGGCCGGGAAAGGTGACCATACTACAGATATCTCAAGCCACAAAAAAAATAGCCATTCTACGGTTTAATGGTATAACTCAATCCGCAGATCTTCGGGTCTACAACTTTTCTGAACTAAAATCTTGGAAAACCAAGGTTCAAAAAACAGATATTAACATCTTATTATTCAACATGCCGGCCATCAACCACATAACCGTGGAGCTAACGTTCTTCTACAAAAATAAAATTATCGAGCACAGTCTCACTCTTTTTGACATCAATAGCATTAACGAGCAAGAAGCAGCTACTCAACATGAGAGGCTTAAGCATATACAGGATTTTCTGTCTTACATTAAACCGGAAAGCCGCTAACACCCCCAACCGACATGATTACACCACCGGGAAGACAACTTATTGAACAATTCTGCAATAAAATAAGAATTTACGTGCGAGACTCATGCGTCTGCTCTGACCATGACTTTGCGGATTCTATGCAATTGGACATAATGAACTTTTGCCTGTGTCTGGCCGCGGCGGATGGCAGGATCAACCCGGAAGAGCGCTTAAAGATAGCAGAGCTGTTCGGGCACAATTTATCGGAGAAAGAGTGGATAGAATACCTGCGGCAGCGTAACCTGCTCTCCGATGCGTACCGCACCAATGTGCCCTATACCTATGTGCAAACGGTAAAGGCAGAAAACGCGATGCGACAAACGGCGCGAGACTATTCACCCACCAAGGATTTTGTCAGCATGTACAACATGGTGAGCAACCTGATATTGCAATGCAACCGCGGGCAGGACTCCGCCACGCTGACACTCAGAAAAAACTTCATAGGCAACATGCAGCTTTATGCCGCCCAAAAGCTCAACTTCCCATGGTGTGAACAACAAAACACTCAAGCCCCCCCAACGGAACCGCTTCCTCAACACTCTGCTAAATCGCAAAATACCTTCAACTATAAATATTACGAAATAGGTGAGGGTAAACACAAAAAATCCGTCAGAGTCATCTCCAACCTTTTCGGGGATATGCCCGCAGAGTTTTTCAGTACCATTAATCACGTACCTGCAGAAAAATTACACCAAGCACAGGGGAAAACTTATACCGACATGCAAAAGAAGTCCCCTTATACCACCTACTTTAAAACGGTCAATATACATCCGCACAACGACAAAGAGAGCCTGATGCAAGAGCTCAATGATCTGGTGGGGTTAAATGCCGTGAAAAAAGATGTTGCGGGGCTTATCCACATGCAGGAGATGCAGCGCAAGCGCCGGCAACGGGGCATGGCCACCATAAGTCCTGTCTTATACTTC
>JAFQVM010000011.1 GCA_017407995.1 Clostridia bacterium
ACATCCATTATTATTCCGTGGCTTAAAGAGAACTACAACAACTGTGAAGTTATCGCAGTTTCAGGTGACGTCGGTCAGGGTACAGAACTTGAGGGACTTGAGGAGAAGGCTATTAAAACAGGTGCTTCAAAGCTCTACATTGAAGATTTGAGAAAAGAGTTTGTTGAGGACTATATTTTCCCCACCCTTAAAGCAGGTGCTGTATATGAGAAGGATTATCTTCTCGGCACATCTTTTGCACGTCCGATAATCGCAAAGAGAATTGTTGAGATTGCAAAGGCTGAGGGCGCAGATGCTATCTGCCACGGCTGCACAGGTAAGGGTAATGACCAGGTTCGTTTTGAGCTTACAATAAAGGCTTTTGCTCCTGAGATGGAGATTATTGCTCCCTGGCGTATTTGGGATATCAAATCCCGTGAGGAAGAAATTGAGTACGCTGAGGCAAGAAACATACCTCTTAAGATAAACCGTGAAACAAACTATTCTAAGGACAAGAACCTCTGGCACCTTTCACACGAAGGTCTTGACCTTGAGGATCCCGCAAACGAGCCTCAGTACAATAAGCCCGGCTTCCTTGAGCTTGGCGTATCTCCTGAGCAGGCTCCCGACAAGCCGACCTATGTAACCATCAGCTTTGACAAGGGTGTTCCTGTAGCACTTGACGGCGAGAAGATGGACGGCGTTACAATGATTGAGAAGCTCAACAAAATCGGCGGTGAGAACGGTATCGGTCTTGCAGATATCGTTGAGAACAGACTTGTCGGTATGAAGTCCAGAGGCGTTTATGAGAATCCCGCAGGCGCTATCCTTTACAGAGCACACGAGGTTCTTGAAACAATTACTCTTGACAGAGATACACAGCACTATAAGGAGCAGGTTGCTCTTCGTTATGCAGAGCTTGTATACTTCGGTCAGTGGTTCACCACTCTCAGAGAGTCTCTTGATGCTTTTGTTGACAAGACTCAGGAGCGTGTAACAGGTGATGTTAAGCTCAAGCTTTATAAGGGCAATATCATCAACGCAGGTGTAACTTCTCCGTATTCACTTTACAGCGAAGCTTTCGCAACTTTCGATGAGGATGAGGTTTACAACCAGAAGGATTCTGCAGGCTTTATCAACCTCTTCGGACTTCCGATTAAGGTTAAGGCTATCCTTGACGCTGAGAGAGAGGCTAATAAATAATGAAGCTCTGGGCAGGACGCTTCAGCAAGGAAGCAGATAAAAAAACAAATGATTTCAACTCCTCAATAAAGACGGACAGCCGTATGTTTAACGAGGATATAGACGGCAGCATAGCGCATGCGTCTATGCTTGCCGCCCAGGGGATAATCACAAAAGAGGACTGTGAGAGTATTCTCAAAGGTCTTTCGGATATAAGAAATGATATTATTTCCGGTGATTTGCTCATAGACCCCGATGCAGAGGATATACATACTTTTATTGAGGGCGAGCTTACAAAGCGTATCGGCTCTGCAGGTAAACGTCTGCATACAGGACGTAGCCGTAATGACCAGGTTGCACTCGATATAAGACTGTATCTCAAAAGGGACGTCCCGCAGGTGACAAAGCTTGTTGAGGAGCTTATTGAAGCTCTTGATGGCAAGGCTAAAGAGTACGAAAAGGCTATCATGCCGGGCTATACACATCTACAGCGTGCACAGCCGATAACCTTTGCGGCACATGTGGGTGCATATACTCAGATGCTTCAACGTGACCTCGGACGTTTTGAAGATGCTCTTGACAGAATGAATTTTTCACCGCTCGGCTCAGGTGCTCTGGCAGGTACAACCTATCCGCTCGACCGTCAGATGACAGCGGAGGCGCTCGGCTTCTACGGCTATACAGAGAATACTCTTGACGGTGTATCGGACAGAGATTTCTGCCTTGAACTGCTTTCAGCCTGTTCTATTCTTATGGTTCATCTCTCACGTCTTTGTGAAGAGGTAATCATGTGGTGCTCATGGGAGTTCAAGTTTGCAGAGCTTGACGATGCATTCTCAACGGGTTCGAGCATAATGCCACAGAAAAAGAATCCCGATATTGCGGAGCTTGTCCGTGGTAAGGCAGGACGTGTTTTCGGTGACCTTACAGGATTGCTTGCAGTCATGAAAGGCTTGCCTCTTGCATATAACAAGGATATGCAGGAGGACAAGGATGCCATCTTTGACGGACTTGATACCGTTAAGATGTGCCTTACAGCGCTCACTCCTATGATTGCTACCATGCGTATGATTCCCGAAAATATGCGCAAGGCTGCAGCCGGCGGATTCATAAACGCAACCGACTGTGCGGACTATCTTGTATCAAAGGGCTTGCCTTTCAGAGATGCATATAAAGCAACCGGTGAACTTGTTGCTCTTTGCATTGATAAAAAGACAACTCTTGAAGAGCTTCCCGTAGAGGAATACAAAAAGATTTGCGAACTCTTTGACGAGGGTGTTTACGAAGCGATAAGGCTGGAAACCTGTGTCGCCAGACGTGGATTTTGAGCCATATCACGCACATTGAACGATTTTTTTGCCCAAGCTTGCGTATAATAATACGCTTCGGGGCAAAAGAAATCGCCCACTGCACGCAATCTGACCCAAAATCAAGATTTTGATTCATATCACGCACATTGAACGATTTTTGCCCAAACTCGAGTATAACAATACGCTTCAAAGCAAAAGAAAAACTACAATAAACAAAATTAAAGCAGCGGCGTTTAGCCATTTGTTCAGGCTACGGCGCTGCACTCGTTTTTGACAGAAAGGGAGAAAAAGATGAAACATCTTCTAAAGCTTCTTGATTTATCAACAGAAGAAATCATAGGTTTGCTTGACTTTGCTGACAAGCTGAAGTACGAGCTAAAAAATGGAATTCCGCATCCGATTCTCAGCGGAAAAACACTCGGCATGATTTTCTCAAAATCATCCACAAGAACCCGTGTTTCTTTTGAAAGCGGAATGTTCCAGCTCGGCGGTCACGCACTGTTCTTGAGTGCATCCGATATGCAGATTGGCCGTGGTGAACCTGTTGAGGATACTGCACGTGTACTTTCAAGATATATTGACGGTATAATGATTCGTACTTTCGACCAGGCGGAGGTAGAGGGTCTTGCAAGTGCAGGCTCCATCCCCGTAATCAACGGTCTTACTGATTTTTGCCATCCGTGCCAGGTGCTTGCTGACCTGATGACTATCAGAGAGTACAAAGGCGAGCTTGAGGGCAGAAAGCTTTGCTACATAGGCGATGGCAACAACATGGCAAACTCTCTTATCGTTGGCGGACTTAAAACAGGTATGAAAGTATCTATAGCTACTCCTAAGGGCTATGAGCCGTGGAAAGAAGTTCTTGACTTTGCAAAAGATTATCCTAACTTCACCCTGACTACCGACCCGATTGAGGCTGCTGCCGATGCTGATGCAGTTTACACCGATGTTTGGGCATCCATGGGTCAGGAGGCAGAAGCTGCAAAACGCCGTGCGGCATTTGCAGGTGTTTATCAGATAAATGATAAAGTTTTGGCTTCTGCAAAGTCCGACGCTATTGTGCTTCACTGCTTACCTGCACACCGTGAAGAAGAGATTACTGCTAAGGTATTTGAAGCTCACGCAAAAGAGATTTTTGACGAGGCAGAGAACCGTCTGCACGCACAAAAAGCTGTTATGGCAACACTTATGGCAGACTGATATGTATAGAAAAAAGAGCACGGATATTATCCGTGCTCTTTTTATTTTTTTTTATCAATCCGGAGTGTAAGTAAAAGAGAAGCAGTGCGAACGCAGGGTTGAAGAACCCATAATATTGAGCCTGAATGCATTGCCTCGCATTGTCTGGTTGCCGATTTTCATGCTTGAAATGTATCCTACATTTTTGCTGACAGCGCTGTCGTGTTCAAGAATAGTTATCCACTTTGCGGGGTCATCCTGAAGTGTTATTTTGCTTGATGATGCGGCTGAAGCATTATATTCTTTGACAAGTGCTTTCAGTTCTTCGCTGGTCATCTTAAGGGTTCTAACTACATTGGTTTCGGGGCTTGTCCTGCCACCTTGCAGGTACGGGAATGAGCCTCCCCATACATTTGCACTTGAAGTGGTTTTTCCGGCAGAAGTAGAAAAGTACGGTGTCATGGCGGGAGACCCGTTATATGCGAGATATTCACCGAGAACGGCCTTTACCGCTGAGTGAATAGTGGTTCCCTCATAGTCGTATGTTGAGTTGAAGGCATGATGAGATGAATTGAGTTTAAAGCCTGTACGCTTTGCATATGTGTAGATTGCAACGACCTGCGCCTTGAAAGCTTCGATATTTGCGGAAGCTCCCATTTCGGCACGTGTTGTTTTGGCAAGGTACTCAACCATGGGATAATTTTTACCGTTGAAAGAAACGGTTTCGGGCATATCTGCATCCTTCACAAGTGTGATGCCCGATGCATTATAGTAGTGCATCAGTATTTTTTTATAGTCCCAACCATTTTTTGCATAAACCATAGCTCCGTTTTGGCTCATGCCGACGCCATGTCCGTATCCGTATACAGTAAAGGTAAAAGTTCCAGTCTTCGCTGTTGGCTTTGTGACAGGTGCGGATTCTGTGGCGGTCACCTTTTCGGTTGTCTGAGTAACTGTAGTGCTTGGACGGGTTGCTATGACAGAGGCAGAAGTTGTTGTCGTCAGCAGTGATGAGGCTTCAGACAGACTGATTGTCTGTGAAACTTTTGAGGTGCTGTCGGCAGACGAGCTTTCGGTTGAAGAGGAGTCCTCTGTTGAGTCAAGAGCATCTGTTGAGGAAATGGCCTCTGTTACTTTGTCAGTAGTGTTTTCTATAATGTCAAGAATAGAACCTTTAAAGGCTTCTAAGATGTTTTTATCCTCTGTAGTCTCGGTGCTTGAAGACGGATTGTTGTCCTTTGTGCTGTAGGCCTTTACAAAAAAGGTTACGGCAAGACCGAGCAGAATGGCTGCTATGGCAGCCAGAACTATTATTATGCCTGCTTTTTTACGTGAGGTTTTTGAGGTGGATGAGATGTCCTCAGGCGACAAAGAGAGAGTCGTAGGGTCGGCGGGCATGGGAGGAATGATGAAACCTGCATTTTCAGCATATTCGCCCAAAACCTCATATAGGCGGTGAATACAAGCGTGAATGAAATTCTCGAGAGACTCGCCGTCACAGCTGTAAATTTTAAAGACACGTGCGTTGGTTTCGTCTGCAACGCACAGAGTCATAAAATATTCGTTTTTGTTTTCGGGGGTCATGCCCACACTTGAAAGACTGATTCCGAGGGTAGCATCACTTTCCTGACGTGCCTTACCTGCGAGAGCTGCTATGTATTCATTTTGCGGCATGTCAGCCTTTTCGGATTCGACGTCAAGAGAATAAATTATATCGTTGTAATCCTGCTTTTCGTAATCTAAAAGGGCATCAAAAACAAGAGGAGCGCACCTACTTGATGCGACAGCAGCTGAAAAGCCACGCTCACGCATGAGTTTTACAACCTTGTACGGCAGGTCGTGTTCATCTGAAGAGTTGTTCTGCGTGTTTTGGACTTCCACATTGTTTTCGTCCTCTTGCATCGTTTCCACAGGCTCGACAAGTCCTAAGAAGGTTTGGAGTTGTGGAGTTATTTCGGCTGCAACTGCGTCATCCAAAGGTAGGAAAAACATGGTCTGGCGGCCTCGTCTTTCTATAAAACCGCAGTTTTTACCGCTTTGGCTCAGCAGAATCTCTGCTGACTTGGGCATAACAGCATACTTGCTGCAGTCAGAAAAGCCGTTTTTCTCGAGCAACTCAAGAATTTCACCGTTTTCTGCTGTCGGCGTCTTAAGAGCTGAGAAAAGCAGATTCTTTATTTTAATATATTGGCTGTCAGGAATGGCGAGAACTGACAACTCCGCCTCAGAAACGTTCTGAGAAAGAGCTGTAAAGAACTCTCGCACATCGCTGAAAGTTTCAAATTTTACATCGCTGTCCGAATACTTGCTGAAAAGCTTTTCGTATACGGAAAGCGCCTCTGCCTGTAAGGGCTGAGATTCAAATGCAAAAAGAGATATGTTTGTTTTCAATGTTATCACCTGATAATTTTATTTGACAATTAGTCCGGATACCATCTTTCAACATCCTTGTGCGGGTTTTTAATACCCTTTTTATCGTACCACGCCTGCGGATAGTACGGATTTGGGTTAAGCTTTGCAAGTGAGGTGTCAACCTCCTCGCTTTCTCCCTCACGTACCATACGTGCGACAACAACAAGACGTCCTGCGTCAATATCGTAAAGGCAGGTTGAGAGAGTAAGCAGCTTGTCCGTCGGCTGAATATCAACGCCTGTTGTGTACAGCGTTCTTTTATCAAGTTCCTTGATATATCCGTCAAAGGCTTCTTTTGTGCTCAAATCTGTAAAGATATAATTGAAGAAATAGCCGTTGTCGCCGCTTTTTGTTGCGCTTGTGATGAACACAGCGTATATCTTCCATTTATAATCTTTATAAATGGTGTTGAACTCAATTACGGGGTTGTTGACATAACCTCTCAGAGTTCTGTAGTCAAAGAGCTTGCTGAAAATCTTGTCCGATGAGCGGGTGCTGTGTCCGTATATTATACTGTTAAGGTCAAGCGGGTCAACAGAGTTTTCGCAGTTTAAAAACGGATTTCCGAGCTCAGTATATTTGTGGTTAAAGCTTCTCTTGAGATAGTAATCGTTGTTGTTGGTTTGAAGAATCGGGAATTCAAGACCAAGCTTGTCTATCGTTAACCAACCGATAAAGTCGGGGTTTTTAGCATATATCTCAGCGTATTTGAGCTGCATTCCTTCGGGGAAATCAACGTCGGGATATTTTTTCTTTATTCCATCCCATGTGAGTTCCGAGTTGCCGTTTTTGATATCCAAAACATCGCTGATATCATTCTCGGCTACGTTGGGTTCAATAACGTGGTCGTTTATAAGAATTGCAGCACTGATTACCACTACGGTTATAGATACGATAAATATGCATTTTCTGATAATTTCACTCGGCGGGTCGTTCTTCCACGGGAAGATACTTTTCAGAAATTTCTTAAAGCCCTTTACTTCACCCTCTTCGGGCTCGTTGAGACGTTCTGCCGCTTCTTTTTTTGCAATAATCTGCTTGTCTTTTTCCGTGAGATTTACAGCAAAATTCAATGTAGTGGGCATACCGAACTCATCCTCGGGGATGGGCAGGGCATTTTTATCGATAATTACCGGCTGAAGAAAAGGTTCTGTCTCAGGAAGCTCATAATCGGAAAGATTGCTTTCCTGAGGAGTTGAAACCGAAGGTGTGTTTTCTGTGGGAGCTGTTGAAAACGATGAGATGTCCTCAAAGGTGTCCTTAGGCTTGCTTTCGACTGTTTCTTCTGCCTCTTTTTTGTTTTCTTCTTTCTCCAAGGGGATGATTTTTATATCCTCTGTGTTTTCATCAGGTTCATCCATAGTGTACTGCCTGAAGATTTCTCTCATGTCCTGAGCATTAAAGCCATCATTGTTGTTTCTGTTGTTTTCAGACATAAGTTTTCCTCCAATACATGTGTTTTCTTTCGTTCTTATTTTATCTTGCCCTCGAGTACCAGCCGTGCGAGATTGAGTGCACGTGATGCTGTTACGTATCTGTTATATTCACGGTCGTTTTTGTGACCGGTTTCAATCTTTTGAACATGTATAAAATTGTTTGTTGCGACAGCCACAAAGCTTAATCCGGCTTCCTTGTTGCAGGAGCTTCCGGGGCCTGCAATGCCGGTTGAAGCAATGGCTATATCTGCACCGCTGACTTTAAGTGCGCCGAGCGCCATCTCTTTTGCTGTTTGTTCGCTCACGGCGCCGTGAGCACGAAGTGTCTCCTCGGACACACCGAGAATTTTCATTTTAATGTCGTTTGAGTAACTGACGATACCGCAACCGAAAACAGATGATGCACCTGCGATATCGGTTATGCGCTTTGCTATATATCCCGCTGTGCAGGATTCAGCACAGGCGATAGTCTTTTTGTTTTGAACGAGCAGTGATACAACACGGCTTTCGATATTCCCTGCATCAACTCCGTAGACAATGGCGCCCAGGCGTGAGCATATATCTTTAATTATAGGCTCGCACATTTTATCTGCTTCATCGGTGGTGTCTGCTTTAGCTGTCACTCTAAGCTGAACTTCACCCTGCTTTGCATAGGGTGCAACTGTAGGATTCTCGCCATCAAACATATCGCCGAGTTCGAGCGCTACTGCACTTTCACCCGCTCCGATAATGTTGATTGTATGTGATGCGATAACACCGTCTGAGTACTTTGACAAAAAGTCACGAACGCTCTCTTCAAACATCGGCTCAAGTTCGCTCGGCGGACCGGGAAGCATTATAATGCATTTGCCATCTTTTTCTATAGCAAGACCGGGAGCAGTGCCGTGATTGTTTTTGAAAACCGTGCCGCCAACGGGGATAAGTGCCTGCTTTTTGTTGTTTTCAGGCATATCGGCATTCTTTGATTTGAAATATGAGCGGATTTCTTCAACGATTGAACTGTCCTCTTGAAGCTCGAAACCCATAACTTCACAGCAGACCTCTTTTGTAAGGTCATCTGTTGTCGGACCAAGACCTCCGGAGGTTATAATAATATCGCTTCGCTCGAGTGAGTTTTTAAGCTCAGCAGCGAGACGCTCTCTATTGTCCCCCACGGTGCTGTGGCGCAGGACAGATATGCCCATTGATGCCAGCGCACGTGAGAGATAACGTGTATCTGTATTGAGAATATCTCCGAGCAACAGCTCAGTGCCAACGGAGAGAATTTCACAAACAGCCATTAAATAAATCTTCCTTTCGTATACGGTAACTCGTCAGAAGGCTTTGATAGGAATAATTCTTGTGTCCTCAACTGCACGCTTTATGGGGCCTTCCCAATCAACACAGCTTTCTGCCGATTCGATGAAGCTTACAGTCGGACGGGTTTTGGGATGCTTGGGTGTAAATACCGTACAGCAATCCTCGTAGGGCTGAATGGAGATTTCAAAGGTCTCGATTTTTCTCGATATTGCAATGACCTCGTCTTTGTCCATTCCTATAAGCGGACGGAAAACAGGCATGTCCGCAACCGCATCAGTGCAAGCAATTGCCTGCATCGTCTGGCTTGCAACCTGGCCGACACTCTCGCCGGTTATAAGAGCGGCACAGCCTTCTTTCTGTGCTATTATCTGCGAAATGCGCATCATCATACGGCGCATAACAACCGTAAAGACGTCTTCGGGGCAGTTGTCTTTGATGAGCTCCTGTATTTCTGTAAACGGTACGACGAAAAGGGTAATGCGTCCGCTGTATTTTGAAACCTGCTTTAAAAGGTTGTGGACTTTTTGCTCAGCACGCTCGCTTGTGTAGGGCGGAGATGCAAAGTGCACCGCAATCAGTTCGACGCCACGTTTAGCCATCATCCAGCCGGCTACGGGGCTGTCAATTCCGCCTGAGACGAGTAGTGCTGCCTTGCCGGCTGACCCTGAGGGCATACCGCCTGCACCTTTGAGCTGGTTGCCGTGAATAAAGGCACACTTGTCTCTCACTTCTATGTTTATGATAACGTCCGGATTATGAACGTCTACGGTAAGATGAGGAAACTCATTGAGAAGCTTTTCGCCTGCGGCCATACATATCTGCGGGGAGTTGAGCGGGAATTTTTTGTCGGAGCGCTTGGCTTCGACTTTAAATGTTCTTGCACCCAGCAACAGGGGAGCCGTGTATTCCGGACAGACGGAAAGAATAACATCCATGTCTTTTTCGACTGCTGCGGCACGTGACAGACCGGCAATACCGAAAATCTTTAAAAGTCTGTCTGTCGCTTCATCGAGGTCAGCATCCTCTGGCCCCTCGACAACTATTGTTGACTGAGCGGGAGTGAAAGTAAACTTCCCGAGGTCTGCGAGTCTGCGGCGCATATTTGCCATCAGCATATCTTCGAATGTGCGGCGATTAAGACCTTTGAGGGCAAGCTCGCCGTTTTTTATAAGAATAACTTCCTTCATGAGAAACTCCTTAAAAAACCGTTTATTTATTCTTTCTTATTGCTTTTTGTCCTGCGGCAATGCCGTCGACAAGCATATCTATCTCTTCCTTGGTAGTAAACCTTGAAAAGCTGATTCTGAGCGGACTTTTTCTGCGCTCTTCGCTGAGTCCCATGCTCTTGAGTACGGGGCTTGAATGTCCCTTTGCGCACGCTGAGCCGCTTGATACATAAATTCCCCTTGCTGAGAGGAAATTCAGCATCGGCTCAGAATTTATGCCTAAAACCGAGATGTTTGTGACATACGGCAGAGCGTCCGGCGGAGAGTTTAAAACGACTCCGTCAAGAGCCGAAAGGCGCATACACATATAGTTGCGCAGCCAAGTAACATTTTCGAGTTCTTCAGAAATGTTAGGGATAGCTTTAACTGCGGCACCGAAACCTGCAATGGCGGGCATAGGCTGTGTGCCCGGACGGATTTTATCCTCCTGCGAGCCGCCGAAAACGAGTGGATTGATTTTTACACCCTTGCGAATATAAAGTGCACCGACACCTTTTGGACCGTGGACTTTATGCGAGCTTATGGTCATCATATCGATACCCAAAGCTGCGGGCTTGAGTGGAAGCTTGCCAAAAGCCTGAACAGCATCGCAGTGAATAATTGCGGGAGAACCGTTTCTTCTGGCTGCCAAGCGAGCCTGCTCTATAGGCTGAATGGTTCCGGTTTCGTTGTTTACGGCCATAAGGCTTATTAATATAGTATCCGGTGTGACGGCACGGAACAGGTCACGTTCATTTATCCTGCCCGTGGAGTCAACGGGGAGTCGAATGACCTCAAAACCCTCTTTTTCAAGCTGCTTTAATGTTTCGTCAACACTCGGGTGTTCTACATTTGTAGTGACAATTCTTCTGCCTCTTCTGCGCATTGCGTGAGCTGCGCCACGCAGAGCAAGGTTGTTACTCTCTGTTCCGCCGGAAGTAAAATATATCTCATCCGGACGGCAAAAAAGCCTGCGGGCAATAGTCTCTCTGGCGTCAGCCAGTATTCCGTCTGCCTCGATGCCCTTAGCGTGAAGGGATGAGGGATTGCCCCAATAATCACGGACAGCGGCGGTTACAGCGTCAACAGCCTGAGGACAAACGGGGGTAGTAGCGCTGTTGTCAAGATAAGCTGTCATAAAAAAATTCTCCTCCAGACCGCACAATTCCCAATTATATATTTATCTGTATTATACAACATCTTCACCTGACTTGCAATATATTTAAGGTAATTAGATATATACATTATATATGGAAATTTCTATACCATATAATACCTCAATGTCATTATATGCGGAAAAGGGTGCCTGCGTAATATGAAAAAGATTGACAAAATTTTTAAAAATCTATATTATAAAGACATAGTCTGAAACATATCTTTCGGGGGTGCATATGGATACTCAAAAGGGCAGATGTCATGTTTGCGGCGGAGCAATGTTTCATGGCAAAGTGTATATTGATTCGATGCGTTTATCGGAACTTGAGTGGTTGTCAGATGACAAGATAACCTATAACAAGAAGAGTTTGTTGACAGGTGATGAAAAAGAAGTAAACAGGTATTTGTCTTTCAAATTACTGTCATTAAATCCTTTCAGCTCCTGTGACGATAGGGTAGAGGGCTGGTACTGTCCGAGATGTGAAAAGGTTTTTGCGTCTTTTGATGTGAAAAAAAGAGATAAATAAAAACTTATATAAAAGGAGAGTTTACTTTGACAACAAGAAGCAAAACAATTATTTCGCTGGTACTGTTTGCTGTGATTTTCGCAGCATTGCTTGTAACAGCAACCTTTACCGACCTTCAGGTCAGCCAGATACTCACAGCACATTCGCTTGAGCCCGGCAACTATTACACAAATGATACGTTTGGCGCAGTGCTTGAAATAATGGGAAGCGCACCTGTTTACCTGATGCTCGCATTTGCTGCTCAGATTTTCTTCTGGTACATTATGCGTAATTGGCAGAAGAAGGGCGTAAAAGAATTAGTAGCCCTGTTGCTCATCGTCGGCGGTACTTATGCATACTATGAGCTTTTCGGCGATATGGTAAAATACATACTTCAGCACGTTGATGCCTATGAATTTAAGGGTGCACCGTTCCTTGTAGGCACACAGATTTTCTTTGCGGGTCTTACAATGTTCTTTGCGACAATGTCTGTGAGAAACTACTCTGACGAGTCGCTGAAAAAGCTTGTTATGTTTGCTGTTGCTATTCTCTGTATAGCAGCTCTTTCAAACCTCATAGTCAATCTTTTGAAAACTCCTGTTGGCCGTATGCGTTTCCGTGCGATGAATACTGACGGCGGTGCTTCAATCGGCGGATTTGATAACTTTACCCGTTGGTATGTATTTAACGGTCAGATGGCCAAAGAAGAGATGATGGCGCTCTTCGGTACAACCGATGCATGCAAGTCATTCCCGAGCGGTCACACTTGCGCAGCAGGTACTGCTTATGCATTGACAATGCTTATAGATGTATTCGACATAAAGAGCAAGGCTAAGAAGGCAGCTCTTTGGATTCTTCCCATACTCTATACAGCTGCTGTTGCAATCAGCCGTATAGTTGTCGGTGCTCACTTCTTTAGCGATGTTCTTGTCGGCGGTACACTCACATTTGCCTCTATGATTATCTTCAGAGAAATATTTATCTGCAAGGGCTCACACGTTAAGGCGCTTTTCGGCAAGGCCGAATAAGTAATTTTATGACCCGCTTTTTTGTGGAGCGGGTCTGCATATTTAAAGGGAGAAGGAAATGAAGAAAACTGTTTTATATTCATCCATAGCGGCAGTTGTTACGACAACGATACTATGTGCGTTAAATTGGTTTTTTGCTCTTAAGACAGGAACGATTATGGGTATAACCCTGCACGGTGGCGAATGTAGCGTCCAATACGGTTTTG
Organism: Clostridia bacterium; assembly: GCA_017407995.1. Lineage (GTDB taxonomy): Bacteria > Bacillota > Clostridia > Oscillospirales > Acutalibacteraceae > CAG-177. The sequence goes on from JAFQVM010000011.1 coordinate 12,898, forward strand.
GTGTTATGGTTGAAACTTTTTATCCCATGTCTTCTTATGTTGAAGAGGCTCTTGAAATGTCACCTCAAATCAGCCTGCATCCGATTTCTTTGATAGTGACATTGCTGATTTCATATTTCCTGGCGTGGAGAGTCGTAAGGACAGTAATTTTGAGGAGAAGCACTAAGAAAAAATAATTATTAACAGACAGACTTCCTGTTGCTATTTGTGCAATAGGGAGTTTTTGTTTTTATAAAAATTTGAAACGCCCGGGCAAGTAGTAAAAAAGCAAAAAAAGATAAAAAAGTTTTAAAAAAGGTGTTGACAAAGTGGAGATGATTTGGTAATATAATCGAGCGCCTTGCGGGAAAGGCAATTCGAGAGAGTCGAAAAAGCCCGAAAAGAAGCGCACACGCACCTTGAAAATTAAACAACGAAAGAAACAAGGAACCCTGAGATTCGCATCAGAGATGATGCAAACAAAGTAATTCCGGGAAACGGAAGTTTCTTGGAGATAAAAAGAGCAGATGAAGCTCTAAAAGATTGTAGACCGGGAGACCGGATATAATACAAAATTTTAGAGAGTTTGATCCTGGCTCAGGATGAAC
>JAFQVM010000012.1 GCA_017407995.1 Clostridia bacterium
ATTATCATTAACGGAGGTATGAAACGTGGGCTACACAATCGGACAAAAACTTATCAAAAGCCATCTGCTCAGCGGCGATATGACCGTCGGCAGCGAGATAGGACTCAGAATTGACCAGACGCTCACACAGGACGCTACAGGTACTATGGCGTATCTTGAATTTGAAGCAATGGGAGTTGAGAGAGTTAAAACCGAACTCTCTGTCGCTTACATAGACCACAATACTCTGCAGACCGGTTTTGAAAACGCCGATGACCACAGATTTATCAGAAGCGTTGCAAAGAAAAGAGGTCTGCTGTTTTCTCGTCCCGGCAACGGAATCTGCCATCAGGTACATCTTGAACGCTTCGGAATCCCCGGCAAAACCCTTATCGGCTCCGACAGTCACACTCCTACAGGCGGCGGTATAGGCATGCTCTCATTCGGTGCCGGCGGTCTTGACGTTGCAGTTGCTATGGGCGGCGGCGCTTACTACATTACTATGCCTAAAATGGTCAGAGTAAACCTCCACGGAGCTCTTTCTCCATGGGTCAGCGCTAAAGATATTATTCTTGAAGTTCTTCGCATTATGTCCGTTAAGGGCGGTGTAGGTAAAATAATCGAGTACGGCGGAGACGGTGTTAAATCACTTTCAGTTCCTGAACGTGCAACCATCACAAACATGGGCACAGAGCTCGGTGCTACCACATCTGTTTTCCCCTCTGACGATATAACAAGAGAGTTCCTTAAGGCTCAGGGCAGAGAAAATGACTGGGTTGAGGTCAAGGCAGATGAAGATGCTGTTTATGACGAGGTTATAGACATTGACCTTACAACTCTTGAACCTCTTGCAGCTATGCCTCATATGCCCGACAATGTAAAGAAAGTTTCCGAAATAGGCGAAATAAAGGTTGACCAGTGCTGCATAGGCTCATGCACAAACTCTTCTCTTTACGATATGCTTAAGGTTGCCGCTATTCTCAAAGGTAAGCGTGTTAACCCCAACGTGAGCCTTACAATTTCTCCCGGCTCAATGCAGGTTCTCGGTATGCTCTCAGAGTGCGGTGCTCTCGCCGACATCCTCGGTGCAGGTGCAAGACTTCTTGAGTGTGCTTGCGGTCCTTGCATCGGAATGGGTCAGTCACCCAACTCCGCAGGTGTTTCACTGCGTACATTTAACCCCAACTTCGAGGGACGTTCCGGTACTGCTGACGCAGGTGTATACCTTGTAAGCCCCGAAGTCGCAGCAGCATCTGCTCTCACAGGTGTTCTCACAGACCCCAGAACTCTCGGTGAAGCTGCAAAAATCACAATGCCCGAAAAGTTTGTTATAAATGACAATCTTATTGACAAGCCCGCTTCTGTTGAAGAAGCAAAAGACCTTGAAGTTATCTATGGACCGAACATCAAACCCGTTCCCAACGGCGATGCTCTGCCCGAGGATATCGATGCTCCTGTTGTACTCAAAGTCGGCGACAACATCACAACAGACCACATCATGCCCGCAGGCGCAAAGATTCTTCCCTACCGTTCAAACATTCCGTTCCTTTCAAACTTCTGCTTCAGACAGTGCGATGAGGACTTTGCAAAGCACTGCAAAGAGGCCGGCAAGGGAATCATCATCGGCGGCAGCAACTACGGTCAGGGCTCTTCCAGAGAGCACGCTGCACTCGTTCCGCTCTATCTCGGAATCAAGAGTGTTATCGCTAAATCGTTCGCACGTATCCATCAGGCTAACCTCATAAATGCAGGTATCATACCGTTTACATTCACCAATCCCGACGACTATGACCGCATTGAAAAAGGCGACAAGCTTGCTATTAAAAACATCCGTCAGACAATTGAAAATGCCGGTGAAGCTGTACTTCTTAATGAGACAAAGAACGAAAGCTATCCTTTGACTTTCAGCTTCTCCGACAGACAGAAGGATATCATCCTTGCAGGCGGATTGCTCAACTATACAAGAGAATCAAACAAATAAGGAGAGAGAAAAAATGACTGACGCACAGATTAAAAATGCTGTTGAAAAATTTGAAGCTCTTATCAGAGCTCAGAGCGAGCGCTCAGACAACATAAAGGCTCAGGGCGATTTTGTCGATTTTGAGTCTCTTGACAAAATAATAATCGGTGTCTGCGGCGGCGACGGTATCGGTCCCGTCATCACAAAAGAATCAGCAAGAGTTCTTGAGTATCTTCTTGATGATAAGGTTAAGGCAGGCAAGGTCGAGTTCAAAGTAATCGACGGTCTTACCATCGAAAACCGTGTTGCTGTTAACAAGGCTATCCCTGATGATGTTCTCGAAGAACTCAAAACTTGCCACGTAATCCTCAAGGGCCCCACAACTACTCCCCAGGCAGGCGACCCGTGGCCCAACATTGAGAGCGCAAACGTTGCTATGAGAAAGGCTCTCGACCTTTTCGCCAACCTTCGTCCCGTTAAGGTCCCTGAGCAGGGCATCGACTGGACTTTCTTCCGTGAGAACACAGAAGGTGCTTACGCTGTCGGCTCAATGGGCGTCAACGTAACAGACGACCTTGCTCTCGACTTCGTTGTTACCACAACCGAAGGCTGTAACAGAATCGCAAAGCTCGCTTACGACTATGCTCGCCGTAACGGTAAAGAGCGTGTTTCAATAATCACAAAGGCTAACGTCATTAAGACAACAGACGGAAAGTTCCTTAACCTTTGCAAAGAGGTCGGCAAGGATTATCCCGAAATCATCACTGACGAGTGGTACATTGATATCACAACAGCAAAGCTTATAGATGAAAAGCGTCGCCGTGATTTCAAGGTCTTTATTCTCCCCAACCTCTACGGCGATATCATCACCGATGAAGCTGCTGAGTTCCAGGGCGGTGTCGGTACAGCAGGCAGCGCAAACATCGGTAAGCGTTACGCTATGTTTGAAGCTATCCACGGTTCTGCTCCTCGTATGGTGCGTGAAGGCAGAGCTCAGTACGCTGACCCGTGTTCAATGCTCAGAGCAAGCGTTATGCTCCTCTCACATATCGGTGAGCAGGAAAAAGCAGACCTTCTTGAGCGTGCGCTCGACATCTGCATGTATGAGGAGAAGAAACTCAAGATTACAGGACGTGCAGACGGCTGCACATGCAGCGAGTTCGGCGACTACGTCATGGAGACTGTAAGAAAAATAAAATAATATTCATATATTATTGCGCAGCCGCAATGCGGCTGCGTTTTTCTATTATTATCGCCACAAAAAGTATTTTTTTGTTGATAAAAGCTCTTAAATATGATAGAATAAAGAAGTTAAGTGCATAGTCTTAGCGCTATTATACTGAAAGGGTTGAAAACTTTGGGAAAAAAGAGTAATGCCAAAAAAATTGCCATTGCAGCAGCCTCAACCGGTGCAGCGGTCGGAGCAGCATATTTCGCACTCGGCAACGTAATTTATGACAATTTTCTCAGCAGAAAAGCAGTAAACAAACGCATGGCTCTCAATGCTGAAACTGCAGTCGATGATGAATTTTATCCTATCGCTCATGAAGGTGCTGAGTGGTTTAACTCCATGAAACCCACAAAAGTCAGCATCGTCTCTCCTCAAAGCGGTTATACCCACGCTGAGTTCATTCCCGCAAAAGAGGAAACTGATATCTGGGTAATCGTTGTACACGGCTACACAGGCTCTCCTGAGTCTATGGGCCCGTACGGTAAGAAATTTCATGAGATGGGCTATAACTGCCTGTTCCCGCATCTGTGCGGTCACGGCAAGAGCGAAAAGGATTATGTAGCTATGGGCTGGCATGACAGACTCGACCTTATGGGCTGGATTGCATATATCATAAACGAAAATCCGAACGCAAAAATCGTTCTTTTTGGTCTTTCAATGGGTGCCGCTACTGTCATGATGACAACAGGCGAAAACCTGCCTGATAACGTCGTTTGCGCTATTGAGGATTGCGGCTACACATCAGTTTGGGATGAGTGCAGAGTTCAGCTTAAAGAAACGTTTAATCTGCCTGTTTTCCCATTCCTCTCCGCCGCTAAAAGCGCAACACAAGCCAGAGCAGGCTATGATATAAAAGAGGCATCGTGTAAAAACCAAGTTGCAAAATCCAAGACACCTACTCTCTTTATCCACGGCGATAAGGATGACTTTGTTCCGTTCTGGATGCAGGATATGGTTTACAGAGCCGCCGCTTGCGAAAAAGAGCGTCTTGTAATCTCAGGTGCCGCACACGCACAGGCAGCTTGTGTTGACCCTGAACTGTACTTCGGAACAGTAAGCGAATTCATCAAAAAGTACATCTGAATTTTTTAATTGTTACCCCTGTTTTCATTAAGAAAACAGGGGTATTTTTTATGCTGAACAATGTTCATCTAAACGCTTAGTCTCACGCACAAGCTCAGGTGTATTCTCTTCATCCATCTCAGGCAATTGACTCCAATAGCGTTTGGGCATGAAGTTCATGCGGCACCTCGGATTATATCTCGCCTCAATGGCGACAGTATCATAAAAATGCTTCCATAATGCTCTGAAATACCGTTCATCATCTCCCGCCTTTGGCTGTTCAAAATCTTCAAGTGTCACTATCAGCCTCTGCCTGTCGTGCCATATAAGTGCCTGGCGATGAGTTTTATCATATATAAGAAAAGACTCGTTGGGATAGCGGTCACAAAAGTGCGGAGCCAACAGCGGCAACACGGAGTTTTTCGGCTCAATAACAGCAGAGAGTGTATTATCACTGACGGAGAATCTGACAAAGCCTTTATATTTATGACTCTCCTCTGTCAACGCCCTGACTGCCTTTGACAACCGATTGACCGTTTCATCTGCAAGCATTCGAGTGACGCCCCCGCCGTATCGCATTGCCATGTGTACAAAGTCATTTACAAGCGCACCTCTATCCTCAATGCAAGTCAGATAGCCAAGACGTACAAGATTCCACGCTTGCTCTCCCGCTGTTTTCCTTACTCCTCTGCGTACTCTATCTGCTTTTTGGTGGTCGGTGACAACCACATATGAAGAAAACAGCGAGGGTATAAATTCATTTTCGCTTATTATTACATTTGGAAGTTCTCTTCGTTCAAAGCTCTCAAAAACAGCTGTGAGCAGACCGTCAAGCGAACCGTCATACACATATATTACATCTGTCCGCTTATGCATTGTACTACATCCTCCCTTGTCACCCTTGTTTCAAATAAGCTTAATTGCTCCGGCTGTGCGTTGGGCAAAAGCTGTTGGCAACGTTCAGATACAAGCGAATTTATCACCTTATCCGGATTTACATTCAGACCCGTGAGCATCTTACCTTTGCAGGTTATAAAATACTGCGCACGTTTCAACACAACTCCGAGCCTTTTTAAATCCTCAAAGTCCAACGTCCCCATGCGTCTTGCAACAAGTATTCGCTGCACGCTACGCACACCTATCCCCGGTACTCGAAGCAAAGCTTCCTTTGTGGCTCGATTGACCTCAACAGGAAACATCTCCATGTGATTGAGCGCCCAATTACATTTTGGGTCCACATAAGGATTAAAGAACGGATGCTGCTCATCAAGCAACTCCTCAGCATCAAAGCCGTAGAAACGCAACAGCCAATCCGCCTGATAAAGTCTGTGTTCACGCAGTAAAGGTGGCTTTGTGTCAGTTGACGGCAGCAGAGGATTATCAACAACCGGTATATATGCGGAATAAAAAACCCGTTTAAGACTATACTTTTTATATAGTGCTGCAGAAAGGGTTATTATTTTATAATCACTGTCAGGTGTAGCTCCGACTATCATTTGCGTACTCTGACCACCTGAAGCAAATTTGGGCGCATGACGGTACTTTACAAGCTCCGTTGAATTCTCTTGGATACGTGCGCTTATAAGCCCCATGGGACGCAATATAGACTCCTTGGTTTTATCAGGCGCAAGTGTCTGCAAACCCTGATTAGACGGCAATTCGATATTTACGCTCATCCTGTCAGCAAGCATCCCTAAACGGGTTATCAAAGCATTATCAGCACCGGGAATAGCCTTTGCATGAATATAACCACCAAAGTGGTATTCTTCACGCAAGATTCGCAGAGTTTCTATCATACGCTCACAGGTATAATCAGGATTTTTAACAACCGCAGAACTCAAAAACAAACCCTCAATATAGTTACGCCTGTAAAAATTCATTGTGAGCTCCGCAAGCTCACGAGGAGTAAATGTCGCTCTGCGAACATCATTCGACACCCTGTTGACACAATACTTGCAGTCAAAAACACAGGCGTTGCTCATCAAAACCTTAAGTAAAGATATGCAACGCCCGTCAGCAGCAAAACTATGACAGATTCCGCAACCAACCGCATTCCCCATCCCAGAGCCGTTTGACGAGCGGTCTGTACCGCTGCTCGTACACGCAACGTCATACTTAGCAGAGTCCGACAAAATCTCAAGTTTATCAAAAATATCCATATACTTATTCCGTCTCAAACATTTGTTCGCTATACATTATACAATAGAACGTTTGTTCGTGTCAAGGGGTAAAAAATATTTTTTTGAAATCAATCATACACTTTATGACATAATTGTAAACTTTGGTAAAAGGTCTTGATTTTTACAGAAAATGGGTCTACAATATCAATTAGCACTCCGAGAGGTCGAGTGCCAAACGGCAGTCGTAATATCATAAATTATTTTTCAGGAGGAATTTATATGACTATTAAACCGCTTGCAGACAGAGTTGTTGTTAAGTCTGTTGAAGTTGAAGAAACCACCAGCAGCGGAATCATTCTTGCAGCTTCTGCTCAGGAAAAACCCCAGATTGCAGAGGTTCTCGCAGTAGGCCCCGGCGGTCTTGTTGACGGAAAAGAAGTTGAGATGTATGTTAAAGTTGGTGACAAGGTTATAACCAGCAAATATTCAGGCACTGAGGTTAAAATCGACAAAGAAGAATACACAATCGTTCGCCAGAGCGACATTCTTGCAATTGTTGAATAATTTTTATTGGAGGTAATTCACATGGCTAAACAGATAATCTACGGTGAGGAAGCCCGCAAGGCTCTCCAGGCCGGTATCGATAAGCTCGCTAACACAGTTAAAATCACTCTCGGTCCTAAGGGCAGAAACGTCGTTCTCGATAAAAAGTACGGCGCTCCCCTCATCACAAACGACGGCGTTACAATCGCTAAGGATGTTGAGCTTGAGGATGCTTTTGAGAACATGGGTGCTCAGCTTATCAAAGAGGTTGCTACAAAAACTAACGACGTCGCAGGCGATGGCACAACAACCGCTACTCTCCTCGCTCAGGCTCTTGTACGTGAGGGCATGAAGAACGTCGTTGCAGGCGCTAACCCCATGGTTATCAAAAAGGGTATCCAGAAGGCTGTTGACGCTACTATAGAGGCTGTAAAATCACACTCTAAGCCCGTAAACGGCAGCGCTGATATAGCAAGAATCGCTACTATCTCCTCTGCTGATGAGGAAATCGGTAACATCATCGCTGATGCTATGGATAAGGTTACTTCAGACGGCGTTATCACTGTTGAGGAATCCAAGATTGCCCTTACAGAGGCTGAGGTTGTTGAAGGTATGCAGTTCGATAGAGGCTACATCTCTCCCTACATGGTCACTGATACAGACAAGATGGAAGCTGTTATTGACGATGCTCTCATCCTTATCACAGACAAGAAGATTTCAAGCATTCAGGACCTTCTTCCTCTGCTCGAGCAGATTATGCATGCAGGCGGAAAGCTTATAATCGTTGCTGAGGACATCGAGGGCGAAGCTCTTTCCACAATTCTCGTCAACAAGCTTCGTGGCGTATTCACCTGCGTTGGCATCAAGGCTCCCGGCTTTGGCGACAGACGTAAGGAAATGCTTCAGGATATCGCCATTCTCACAGGCGGTAAGGTTATCACTTCTGAGCTTGGTCTTGAGCTTAAAGATACTCAGCTTGCTGACCTCGGTCGTGCTCGTCAGGTTAAGGTTTCTAAAGAAAACACTATCATCGTTGACGGTGCAGGCGACAAAGACGAAATCAAGTCAAGAGTCGGTCAGATTCGCACTCAGATTGAGAACACTGCTTCTGACTATGACAGAGAGAAGCTTCAGGAGCGCCTTGCAAAGCTTGCAGGCGGCGTAGCTGTTATCAAGGTCGGTGCTGCTACTGAGACAGAGATGAAAGAGAAGAAGCTCCGCATTGAGGACGCTCTCTCAGCTACAAAGGCTGCTGTTGAAGAGGGTTCAGTTGCAGGTGGCGGTGTCGCTCTGCTCAACGCTATCCCAGCCGTTAAAGCTCTGCTTGACACCACAGAGGATTCTGACGAGAAAACAGGCGTTAAAATCGTTCTTAAGGCTCTTGAAGAGCCCGTACGTCAAATTGCTTCAAACGCAGGTCTTGAAGGCTCTGTTATCATCAATAATATCGTTGAGTCAGGCAAAGTCGGCTACGGCTACAACTTCGCTAACGATTCTTATGTAGATATGTTCGAGGCAGGCATCCTTGACCCGACTAAGGTTACTCGCTCTGCTATCCAGAACGCTGCTTCTGTCGCTGCAATGGTTCTTACAACTGAGAGCCTTGTTACCGACAAGCCCGACCCGGCTGCTGACGCTGCTGCAAATGCCGCTATGGCTGCACAGGGCGGCGGAATGTATTAATCGATAGGTTAATATAAATATAAAATGGCACACTTCAAGGAGTGTGCATTTTTATTTATAAGTCAAAATATGAATATCACTTCGTAAAAAATCATATTTGTATATGGGGTGATTAAATGGATAAAAACAAGCTAAAAACATACGGTATTTCTATTCTGATAGCAGAGTCTGTAGGAATCATTTCAGGGCTGATATCAGCCTCAGGCATGCAAGCCTATGATGCAGTCAACAAGCCTGCGCTGACACCGCCTGATATCGTTTTTCCGATTGTATGGACAATTTTATATGCATTAATGGGCATCAGCGCAGCACGTATATGGCTTGCTCCGCCAACGAAAGAGCGAAATCACGGGCTTATAATCTATGCTCTGCAACTGTTCGTCAATTTCTTTTGGAGCATTATATTCTTTAACCTGCAAGCTTTCGGTGTTGCGTTTATTTGGCTTGTTCTTCTGTGGATACTCATTGTTCTGATGATTATAACCTTTAACAAAACTGACAGATTAGCTGCTCTGCTTCAAATACCATATCTTATTTGGGTAACCTTTGCGGGGTATCTGAATTTTATGGTATGGATGCTCAACAAATAAAATAAGCCTTGCTGAAAATCAGCAAGGCTTATTTTTATTTTCTTATTTTTCTTCTGTTTTTTCCTCTTTCTTCTTGTGGAAGAGAATCTTATCAACCGGGAAGTAAAGGAAGAACTGGAGTGCGGAGCAAACCATAGTTGCTGCATTAAGTGAAAGTGTATCTGACCAGCCCCATTTATTAAGGAACAAACCGTAAAGTGTGGGAGAAAGCCAAGCAGAGAAGCAGATAAGAGCAATTGTAAATACTATGTAAATAGGAAGAACAATAGCTGTGTTTGCACCTGAATTGAAAGTCTTTTCTTTATTTACAAAGAAAGCAACTATCTGTGCAACAATATTTGCCGTATTGAATGCAATAAAGTAACCAAGACCGCCATCCTCTGCAAGATACTTGAACACAAACCATTCAAAATCGGTTGTATAAAGTGCTTTGATTGCAGGAATTGCTGCAAGAATATTAAGAAGCGCAAACTGAACAATCATAGCAAGAAGGCTTACAAAAATAAATTTAACAAACTGCCATACAGTAGTGAGCAACGAACCCTTACTCTCAGCAGCTTTATCGATTTGACTTAATTTTCCCATTGAATTCACTCCTAGTTTTTATTTCCAGATAATTGTACCATACTTTTTTTAACAAAGCAATGCAAAATGCAAGAAATATAGTATATAAAAAATCCCGCAGGATTACCTGCGGGATTTAAAGGCTTTAATTAGTCGTTAATCTTTGTAACAACGCCTGAACCGACTGTACGTCCACCCTCACGGATAGCGAAGCGGAGACCCTCTTCGATAGCGATAGGAGTGATAAGCTCAACGTTCATGTCGATGTTATCGCCAGGCATGCACATCTCTGTGCCCTCAGGAAGACCGATAACGCCTGTAACGTCTGTTGTTCTGAAGTAGAACTGAGGACGATAGTTGTTGAAGAACGGTGTGTGACGGCCGCCCTCTTCCTTAGTAAGGACGTAAACCTGACCTGTGAACTTTGTGTGAGGATGGATTGAACCGGGCTTTGCAAGAACCTGGCCACGCTCAATCTCAGTTCTCTGAATACCACGAAGAAGAGCACCGATGTTGTCACCAGCCTCAGCGTAATCGAGGATTTTTCTGAACATCTCGATACCTGTGCAGACTGTCTTTCTGCTCTCGTCCTGAAGACCAACAATCTCAAGTTCCTCACCGGTCTTGAGCTGACCACGCTCAACTCTACCAGTAGCAACTGTACCACGACCTGTGATTGTGAAAACGTCCTCAACAGGCATAAGGAAAGGAAGGTCAGCCTTACGGTCGGGTGTGGGGATGTAAGAGTCAACAGCAGCCATGAGCTCCCAGATGCATGCAAGCTCAGGAGCAGATGTGTATGTACAAGCATACACAAGAGCCTTAAGAGCTGAACCCTTGATGATAGGTGTATCATCGCCGGGGAACTCATACTCGCTAAGAGTATCACGGATTTCCATCTCGACAAGCTCAAGGAGCTCTTCGTCGTCAACCTGGTCAACCTTGTTCATGAATACGATGATATAGGGAACGCCAACCTGGCGAGCAAGGAGAAGGTGCTCCTTAGTCTGAGCCATGGGGCCGTCTGTAGAAGCGATAACAAGGATAG
>JAFQVM010000013.1 GCA_017407995.1 Clostridia bacterium
TGAGGACCGTCGAGAATCATCTGGTCGCCTGTGTAAGCGTGGATGGTTGCCATGATACCGCTCTGGATGGGAGCGTAATCATTAAGAGCCTTTGCCATGGGAGCAAGGCAGTTTGTTGTGCAGGATGCAGCGCTGATGATTGTATCCTCTTTTGTAAGAGTATCTTCGTTAACGCTGTAAACGATTGTCTTAAGGTCGTTGCCTGCGGGAGCAGAGATAACAACTTTCTTAGCGCCTGCGTCGATGTGAGCCTGGCTCTTAGCCTTTGAGCAGTAGAAGCCTGTGCACTCAAGAACAACATCAACACCAAGCTCGCCCCAAGGAAGGTCCTTTGCGTTGGGCATTGCATAGATTGTAATCTCTTTGCCGTCAACTATGATAGCACCGGGAACTTTAACAGTTTTGCCGTCCTCTTCATACTCAGCAGCCTTGTAATCAACTGTGTGAAGATTCTCACCGATTTTTCCACAGTAACCGCCCTGTGCGGTATCGTACTTAAGAAGGTTTGCAAGCATATCAGGGCTTGTAAGGTCGTTGATTGCAACTACCTCATAACCCTCTGCTCCGAACATCTGTCTGAAAGCAAGACGACCGATGCGGCCAAAACCGTTAATAGCAACTTTAACTGACATTTCAAATTCCTCCGTGTTTTGTTTTTTAATTTGGTTACATACCTTATTTATTTTATACATTTTTTTCGTTACATGCAAGCAATTTAAAAAATTTTTACCCCAAATCGGAAACTTTTGTTAATCTAAACAAAATATTAAAATAAGTTGCCCAAAAGGGCATAATACTGCCGAATACATGTGACGAGAGGAAATTGATTTTTGGGGACTGCGGACGACTTGCGGCACTTTTATCGCACCGCAAATGAAAATAAACTGCGTGAAAAACTGCAAAACGAAATAAATTCGGCACTCAACACGGAGCATCAGCTCTTCACTAAGGAACTTGACACACGACAAAAAATCACAAAATGCAGACAGAAATTGCGTGCGTTAGAAAATTGCAGCAATCTTTCTGACATCTGTCTTTTTGAAGCTACTCCGCTAACCGATTTTTTCATGAACATCTGTTACGCCTGCGACTTGGCACTTGCAGGAACGGGAAAACGTGTTGTTTTTTCAGGCGATGCCGACAGTGCGTTTATCTGCCGTGAAGCCGTCATGAGGCAAACGCTGAACATTATATCAAACGCTGCCCTGTACTCTGATTCAGCCGTTATAAGTGCAGAACTTAAAGAAATAAATCAACAAGCATTTCTCACTATTTGCAGCAGCGGCTACCCTGACCTGCCGAAAATGCAGAACTCACTAAAAAAGACAGGGAGCGGATTGTGGTATGTTTCAAACGTTTCACATCTTCACGGCGCTGCCGCCTTGTTCTACTGTTGCGACGGACTTTTGCATGCGGGAATAAGGTTGAAAACCTCTGCAATAAAAACACAAAGACCCGTAAGCGATTTCACTTCTCTGCTGTGCGACAGGCTGTCACCCGTATACACACACCTGAGCACAGTTGAGGGAATTTAATCACTTTCTATTTTTGCGCCTTTATAATAATGGAGAAGTATCTCCTCCCAAGTGCTGCCTTGACGTGCCATGTAGTCGGCGCCGTACTGGCTCATACCGACTCCGTGGCCATAGCCGTTGGTAGTTATGCGGAAATTCTCATCTTCATATTCAATCTCAAAGGCTGCGCTGCGAAGTTCAAGAGCCTCACGCACCTGAACACCTGTAAACGTTGTACCGCCTATCTCAACAGTCTCCACATAGCCGGAGTCTGTTTTTTTGATATTAGCTGTCCAATCCTCAGGGTTATCACCGAGTTTTACTCCGTCTAAGCCCTTCACAGCCTTTTTAAACTGTTCTTGTGTAAGTACCACCGTACGGCTGTAATCAGGTGAAAGCTTATCTCCTGCGCTGGTAACCGACTGCAGATAATCCACCTCATGTCCCCAGACCTCTTCAGAGCTGAACGTCCGACCTGCGCTTATGGCATGAAATGCAGCGGTTATAAGCTCTCCGTCAAACATGAGCTTTTTACCGAGCACCTCGGTTACCGCCTCCTCTATCTTCTTTTCATATGTTTCATACTTATCTCCCCACTTCTCCTTGCGAGCAGATTTATCTATATAACCTTGGTGCTTATCGCTGCTGTCGCTTATGTGCGCTCCGTCGAGCGACTCGTCCGAGTCATTTTGACGTGCCCTCAAAGCATATGTATAACATGCGACCGCCTGTGCTCTGAGCGCCTGAGAATGGTAGGTTGCAGGCATCTCTGCCGCTACCGCTCCGACCACATATTCAAACATCTCTATCTCCGATATCTTCTTTGTAGACGAAGAAAGCACCAGTATAGTATCGTCTTGCGAAATCTCAGCCGCTGCCTGCGTTTCTTCAACGCTTGTCTGAGTTTCGGTTATGTTCGCTTTTTCGCCGCCTATAGCCGCCACCGGACAAACCAGCAGCACCAACACCAACAAAACCAATATAAGTCCTTTGTTTGACATGTTTGAACCTCCTGTAACTTGACTTTTTATGCCAATTTGGTGTAGAATAGATTTTATATTGAAAACAAGTATACTTGCGGAAAGGAGAACAAAATGGCAAGTTACATATCTACTGTATCAAATGATGCCCTTAAAAGCTTATGCTCGGAAATAACTAAGTATAACAAAATTAATTCCAACGACTTTGAACGCTTCCAGGTAAAGCGTGGTTTGAGAAATTCCGACGGCACCGGTGTCATGGCAGGTCTTACAAGAATATGCAGCGTTGAAGGCTACTATATGCGTGACGGTGAGCGTCTGCCTGTAGACGGTCGTCTTATATACAGAGGAATAGACATCAACGATATCGTTGACGGCTGCGAAAAAGAACATCGCTTCGGCTTTGAAGAGGTCGCATGGCTTCTCCTTTTCGGTACTATGCCATCAAAAAGCCAGCTTGACAAGTTCAGTAAAATTCTTGCTGAAAGCCGTGAGCTTCCTGAAGATTTTATCGAAGACATGATAATGAAAGCTCCGTCCCCGAACATAATGAATAAGCTTTCACGTTCGGTTTTGGCACTCTACTCATATGACGAAAATCCCGATGAGATATCCGTCGAAAACGTACTTCGCCAATCGATTCAGCTTTTGGCACAGGTTCCGATGATTATGGCTTATGCTTATCAGGTCAAACGCCGCAACTACTACCGCCAAAGTATGTATCTTCATCCGGTTGACAAAACCCAGAAAACTGCTGAGGCTGTTCTGCGCTCCATAAGAGCTGACAAGGAGTTTACGCCTGAAGAGGCTGCTCTGTTAGACCTCTGTCTGATTCTTCACGCAGAGCACGGCGGCGGTAACAACTCAACCTTTGCTACCCGTGTACTCACCTCCAGCGGCACAGATACATATTCGGCTATTGCCGCAGGCATAGGGTCTCTCAAAGGACCTAAGCACGGCGGTGCGAACATAAAAGTTACTGAGATGGTAAAACACATCCATGAGGGTGTCAGTGACATAACAGACGAGGGTCAGGTTGCAGATTTTCTGACAAAGATACTCAACAAAGAGGCCGGCGACCGTTCAGGTCTTATCTACGGTATGGGTCACGCTGTTTACACTATATCTGACCCAAGAGCAGTTATTCTCAAGAAGCGTGCTGAAGAGTATTCCAAAAAGTGCGGTATGCATGACGAATTCCGTCTGCTTGAGCTTATCGAGATGCTCACTCCGCAGATACTCGCCGCCAAAGGCAATAACAAAAAAGTTTGTGCGAACGTCGACCTCTACTCAGGTCTGATATACAATATGCTCGGCATCCCCGAGGACCTCTATACCCCACTGTTTACAGTCGCACGAGTAGCAGGCTGGTCCGCTCACAGAATGGAAGAACTTATCACAGGCGGCAGAATAATCAGGCCCGCTTACAAGAGCGTGTCCCTGCCCAAGAGATACGTACCTCTTGAAGAGCGAATTGATAACTATGCAGGTTACGACGGAAACTACATTCCGAGTGAAGAACGCACTGATGTCTAATCAAACAAACAGTTAGGACTGATACAAATGAAAAAAGAAAAAAATCCTATAAATCTGATGCTTGCATTTTTCGGGATAGCTCTCGTAGCTGTCATCCCCGTGCGTTGCTATCAGTTTATAAAAATTCTGGAACCCGGCACAGGCTTCTATGAAAAAACCGACTGGAGCGTATGGTTTTTATATATCTTTATCCCGATAGTTTGCATAGCACTTGCAGTCATCTCCCTGTCAAAGAAAAAGACTCTCGTCTATGACAACAAACCAATCAAGTCTATTGCTGTTGCCCTTGCCGCTTTCATGCTGGCACTGACACTTATTATTGATGCTGTCGAGCAGTTCGGCACTGCGTTTTCCTTATTAAACAACACTCCCATCTTCTACGGAGAATCAGTCGGTCTTTTCAAGTCAGGTGCCGCAGCAAGAGTTTTTGAAGCAATCGCTGCAGTTATATGCACAGTATATTTTACAATTTTCGGTTACGGTCACATAACAGGTAAAAGCTGCGCTGTTGACAATAAGCTCATGGCACTCTTCCCTGTAATATGGTGTATCTGCAGGCTTATGCACCGTTTTATGCAGACTATAAACTATCTCAACGTTTCCGACCTCATGTTTGAATTGTTTATGTGCGTTATCCTTATGCTTTTCTTCATGGCTTTCGCACAGCTCAACTCAAACGTGAACGCAGATAATCTCTCATGGAAACTCGCAGCTTACGGGCTTCCCGCTGCGCTTCTCTGTCTGCTCTGCTTCCTGCCCAGATTCATCATGCTTATCACAGGCCGTTCAGACTCACTCTATACAGAATCACCTGTTGAGTGGTGCGACCTCGGATGCGCTGTTTTCATCATAACGCTCATCATGAGCCGTCTGGGTATTGCATCAAAAAAACATGAAACAAACAGTGAGGCTGAAAACTGATGTTTATTGAAAACCTCATGATTGCGGCTCAACAAGTCGCCATTCTCTATGTGCTTGTTGCAGTCGGCTTCTTCGCAGACAAAACCGGCCTTTTCACCGAAAAGGCCGCTCGTCTTTGTACAGACCTTTTATTCTATATTGTAACTACTGCCAAAATCGTGCAGTCGTTTCTTGCAATGGAGTATAACGCTCAGACCGCAAAAGAACTTGCAATAGCTGCGGGTTGCGGTGCGTTGCTGCACATAATCAGCATTGGAATCAGCTTTCTTGTTTTCAACAAATCTCCGGCGGGCAGGGCTGCAATATTCAAATATGCCTGCACTTACGGCAACTGCGGATATATGGCTCTTCCGCTCGCCTCTGCAGTTCTCGGCAATCAAGGCGTTTTCTACTGTTCGGCAGTCATAATGTCCTTCCAGATTTTCTCTTTTACTCACGGTATCTGGCTGATGTCACGCTCCGAAACAGGCGAAAAGACAAAGTTTGACATCAAAAAAATCATAATAAATCCCGGAACTATAGCTGTTGCCATCGGTTTGCCGCTGTTTCTGCTGTCGGTTGACTTGCCTATAATTCTCAACGAGCCGATAAATTATCTCGCAGAGCTGAACACTCCCGTTGCGATGCTGATTTTCGGAACATACCTTGCTCATACAAACGCCAAGTCCGCTCTCAAAGAATGGCGTATACTTGCCGTTTCGGGAGTAAAGCTCATTCTCATTCCGCTGATATGTTTAGGACTTTTTAAACTCTTCGGACTCAGCGGTACGCTGCTGACAGCACTGATAATCTCAGCGAGCGCACCGACCGCCAACAACACTGTAATGTTCGCCGCAAAGTACGGAAAAGATACAGGCCTTGCTTCACAGACGGTAGCAATCGTAAGTTTTATTTCAATAATAACCATGCCGATATTTATAGGAATTGCAAGTGTAGCATAAATCAGAAAAAAGACCCCGATTCAAATGAATTGGGGTCTTTTAAATATTTCATTATTTATCAAAGCTTAATGCGAACGGTTTTTATCTCCCAAGGTCGGAATTTGAGACTGCCGTCCAAAACCGCAGTAATTTCGTTACCGAGCAAATCCGTTTCTGCACTCACAATACCGGTTGCCCAGTTAAGCTGTGCGACAGCCTGCTCGTCGGAATAATTGCAAAAACGAGCAAGAATATCTCCGTCCTCCTGATAAAAAGTTGTAAGAACAACCTCACCGCCGTCAGTTTTCAATGTTGCAGCGGTAAATTCATCCAAATCCCCGTTACCTTTTGCAATATACGCTACTGTCGGCGGATATGCATAAGATACGGCTTTGCGATGCAAGTCTGCATCTGAAAGCGAAGAGTCAAACGGTAAAATCGCAAACTCGTCTTCGTATATGCCGTCAAGCATTTTTGTTCCGCACATATATAAATTTGCATATAAAAGCGGAATTGACAGGCGATTGCCGCTGACGGCAGAACCCATACATCCGTGGTTAAACACCGCCAGACCGTTCTTGCTGTCACGAAGGCAGACCCAGTAAATACCGTTAAGATATGTTGTGGAGTTAAACGAGTCCTCGGGGGACACCTTTTCATCGATAATAATCAAATCTTCCTTATACCAATAATCCTCCGTCACACGGATATCTCCGCTCCAGTCGGAAATTGAATATGGCAGGTCACGCACCATACGGCGGTCACTGTCAAGGCACAGGTTCATATTAAAACACAGCTTACCTTCGTGACGGTGGCCGTTAACAGTAAGGGATTTCTTAAGGCCCATCTTTTCACCGATTTTGCCCACGTGCTCACCATGCATTTCAAAATGTGTTTTGCAGTCAATACGTGGATTATCCCCGTTAAAGCGCATCTCAAATCGATAAGGGATTCCGCCTATGTCGCCCTCTTGAACAGCTGTTGCTCCTACAGAAGATATATTAACGTTCCAGCGACCCTTTGACACACAATCGACATCTTCAACACAAGCGCTGAAAAGTTCACCCGCTCCGTTATCAAATATGCGTCTGCCGTTTTTGTCATCAATGTACGCAATACCTAAATCGGTAAGCTTCAAGCTGTACCGTGGAGTAACAAGTTCACCGCTTTCGGCAGACCAAGAATATCTGTTTGTGAAATCAAAGTTTGAACTGTCTTCAAGGCGTTTAACGGTAAATGGCGGCAGCTCAACATGAACTTTTTTGCCGGAAACTTCAACCCACTCATCAATGGCAAAGGAATGAACATTGACAGCAAGCAAAGCATCCTCATTAGGAGAAGCAAAGCGGCTGAGGATTGTGTCTAAAGCTTTTATTCCTACAACCTTTGACGCATTGAGAGAAGATGGGATAAAACGACGGGCTAAATCCAGCAGGCCACAAATTGTCACATCGTGGTGCTGCGCTGCGAGAGCATACTTCCAAGCTTCATCAATTTTGTCACGCTGCGGTTTTGCTCCAAGCATAACTGCAAGGGCATCCAGTTTTTCAGACTGAACAGCTGCAACTTCGGCTGCACGGCAACCATTAAAAATCTCGTTACCGCAATATCCCCATGGCATCTGCACATGGAAATCGTTATCCGTTGTCAACAGCTCATCCTTGGCTTCGCCGTAAATTTCAGGTATCTCCTCAAGAAGCACATACTGATAGTTATCCTTACCCTCTGTGTAAGCGGTTAATGGCTCGATATCCTGTGTCAAATCATCATACCTTGAGGCTAACAGTGGTGAATACTTTGAAAACATTTCTTCAAAATCCTCAAGAGAATAAAGTTCGCTACGTGGCCAGCGGGAAAGAATCCAATTGTCAACAGTAGTGCAGTTGTAGCCCCTGCCCTGCTTGTCATATGTGGGAACTGCAGGAATTTCACTGCCATCTTTTCCTATCCATCGACCCCAGGCGGAGTCAAAAGTTCTCGGATATCCGTAGCCCATAACATGAGAACGAAAAATCGCTGCATCATAACCGCAAAGCTTTATAAGCTGCGGAGTCTGGTTGTTGAGGGCATATTCCGAAATAGCATAGACAGACGGCGTTTTTCCAAAATATTGCATATTGGTACGTACAGCATATGTGAGCTGACGGGCATTCGATTCCTCGGAAATTGAAAGCGATAACGGCTGACCGTAGGTTGTAGCTCCAAGGCCCACTCTGTCAGGATATTTTTTTAGAAGCTCCGCAATCATTTCAACCACTTCAGGGTCACATTTTGAAAACTCGTCAAATGTAAACGACTCATAATCAAGACCAATTTTAAGCTTCGGATATTTTTCCATCCACTCAAAAATATTCTTGAGTCTCGACTTTACCTCATCCTTCCAA
This sequence comes from Clostridia bacterium, assembly GCA_017407995.1. Classification (GTDB taxonomy): domain Bacteria; phylum Bacillota; class Clostridia; order Oscillospirales; family Acutalibacteraceae; genus CAG-177. The sequence continues at coordinate 8,256 of JAFQVM010000013.1, forward strand.
AGAACATATCCGCCATGGTCATATGTCAATATATAGAGCTTCTTTTGTTCCATAAAGTCATCCTTTCTTGCTGTTTTTTTATCCATCTTAATTGTAACATAGTTGTACTTATAATTCAAATTAAAATCGCAAACCACGCCCGAAAGGACGTGGTTTGAATAATAACCCTATAAGGGCAAACAATACCAGCGGCACCTAAAGATGCACCTAAGCAACACCAACCGCAAATTGGTGTTGCTTTTTCTATTATATCAAAGAAGATCTTTTTTCTAACAATGAACGCTTCCGCTTTGGTGTTTTCCACAAGTATAACTTGTGGTTGATTTCATAAATAAAACCCCCGATTCAAATGAATCGGGGGTTTCTTAATCCTTTTTTATCACGGCAAAAATGCATTTGCAGTTTTCTCAATATTCTTTATCTCTGATTTTATTCACCGCTTTTAATATCAGATATATGTTAACTGCTGACAAGCATACCAATCCAACTGAAGACAGTATAAATACCGTAAAAATTGTTGAAATAGTTTTTTCAAAATCCTCAAAAGCATCAACAGGTGCATAAGCTTTATAATTTTGCTGAGTTAAAGCCGAGGATACTGAACTAACACGACTCAAACCGTCAACACAAATGTAAACACCTTCAAGCGCAACAAGTTCATTGTAATTATCCAAATCGGCAACACCGCTGATTTCTGTATCGAGCAGAATTGATGTAATGTCATAAAAAGTATTCATGTTCACAAAACAAATCGGCTCCTCCAACATGCTCGGTGTCATATTCTCTTTTTGTATTACAGAAACAAGTGACTTATCTAAAACACCGTCTTTTGCTTTTAGAGTCAAATATTCAAGTCTATCGGAAACAAAACCGTTATCAACAATTTGTGTAACACTAATCCCAAGCTCAGCTTCGTCCGTCTTTTCATTTAAAAAATATGCAGTATTGTCCTGCATTTCACTCAAGCCCAAAAACGCACAGTTTTCTTCATCAATGGCAAACAGGTTTACATGCTGATTGTTTAAAGTTATGCCTGAACACGAGCTATATACAGGAATCACACCAATATTTTTATCCGAATATTTTTCACTGAGAATTTGTTTTATTCTGTCAATATCTGAAGAATTCAATGCACGAATATCGTTGTCTTTAAAGCTGTAATCAACATAAACAATACGGTTTTCCATATTTTCAATTGTATCTTTTTCAAATTGAAAATACTCTTTTGAATACAAAAGTCCGGAAACGCTTGTAACTGTTATTGAAAAAGACAATAAAAACACAATTAAGACAAATACCAATTTATAAGGCGCAATCATATGTTTAGGTTTGTTTCCATTTTCGGATAAGGCCTTGTTAATATTTTTCTTATAAATTTGAAAGTAGATAACTACAGCCAAGCATAAAAATAATATTATCGACACCGTAACTATAATAAAAAGCGAAAAGCTCATAAATCTCCCTCCTTAAATATTAAACGCTTCTTTAAACGTATAATAATAGCTTCTCGTTACATCAACACGGTCAGCATTTGACAACGTTAAAATAAATTTCATAGACAACGTCGGACTAATCTTTTTAATATGACTTTTTGAAACAATGACGCTGTTACTGATACGCAAAAACTCATTATTATCAAGCTGTTGCAAAATTTTGTAAATTCTTTCATTGGCCTGATAAATATTATCTTTAGTGTGCACCTCTACTGAATGACCGTAAGAGTCAATATATATTATACTTTCGCAGGGTACAACTACCCGTTCGTTTGTGACTTCATCTTTTACAATTAATCTATCAACAAAACTGTTCGCCTTGCTCAAAACCAACTCAGCACTATCATCTGTTTCGATTCCGTGTTCAGCTAATTCTTTTTTTATCTTATCGTAGTCCTCATCGTCTACTGCAAGTCTCATTTTCAAAATATATCCACCTCCCTGATTGCGTTATCAGTATATCGTAGAAAATTAAAATATTCAATAATATTGGAACAGTTTGCAGATATAGACACATGGATTGCAAAATTTCATATTTGCAATGATATACAGTGAGGTATAATCACTAATCCACATCGGTGGCAACCCTCTACCGTTGATTCGGAGCGAGAGCTATAGTTGGTTAAAATTAACGGACAGTATAGAAAAACGGTGTAGCCCTAATGAGCTACACCGCATCATATCTGACTATCTTAACATATATGTCTAATAAATCGAGATTTTTTATATTATCACAGCAAAAACGCATTTGCAAGAGCAAAGTAAATAGCCAGAGTTATCATATCCATAATAGTTGTTATCATCGAACCTGCCATGAGGGCCGGGTCAAGCTTGATAAGCTTTGCAACAATCGGCAAGGTACAACCTATTATCTTTGAAACTGTAACTGCGCAGAGTATTGAACCCGAAACTACGAGTGCCACATACGTCCCACCTGATGAGAACAAAAACATTCTCAGCATATTTACCGCAGCAAGTATCACACCGCAGATAAGCGCAACTCTAAGCTCCTTAAAAAGAATTTTAAAATAATCCTTGGGGCTGAGTTCGCCAAGCGCCAGACCTCTGATTATAAGCGTTGAAACCTGGTTACCGGCGTTTCCGCTTGTTCCCATGAGCATCGGTATCGCCGCAGTAAGCCCTGCTACCGCTGCGAGCATACTCTCATAATTCTCAATTATCTTACCTGTAAATGTCGCTGACACCATTAACACCAGCAGCCAGATAATTCTGTTCTTGGCAAGGCTTAAAACTCCGGTCTTAAGATAGTTATCCTCAGACGGACGAAGCATAGCCATCTTCTCAAAGTCCTCAGTGTTCTCTTCTTCAATAACGTCAACGATATCGTCAATTGTGATAATTCCGACAAGTCTGCCTTCATTGTCAACAACAGGGACGCTCAAAAGGTCGTATTTTCTCGCCATATCCGCAACCTGCTCCTGGTCGTCAAGAGTGTTGACGAAGATAAGCTGAGAGTCTGTATCCATAACATCGCTTATCAGCTCGTCATCCTTGCATACAAGCAGACTGTGAAGCGCAACAGTTCCGATAAGATGACGCTTCTCATCAATGCAAAGACAGGTATAGACTGTCTCTTTGTCAACCGCTGTTGCACGTATGCTCTCTATCGCCTGCCCGACAGTCAGATGGTCATGAAGCTCCACCATCTCAATTGTCATTATAGACCCTGCGCTGTTTTCGGGATACTTTAAGAATCGATTGATTATTTTTCTTGTTTCACTATCCGCCTTTTTGAGCACTCGGCGGACTACGCCTGCAGGAACTTCCTCAAGAAAGTCGACTGTATCGTCAAGGAACATCTCATCAAGCAGGTTTTCAAGTTCAGAATCCGTTATCAGACTCACAAGCTGAGTCTGCGAATCAGACTCAAGATAAGAAAAAACGTCGGCCGATATGTCCTTAGGCAGGATGCGGAACACCCTGAGAAGCTCCTCCGACGGAAGAGACTCCATTGCCTGAGCTATATCTACGACGTTCATTTCGCACAGCTCCTCCCGAAGCTCTGCGAGCTTCCCCTGAGAGAGCATTGCGCTGATATTTTCTAAGATATCACGGCTCATTGCACACCTCTTTCTCCGCAGTCAGGCGTGCACTCAAAAGCCGAATTTATCAGCATAAGTTCATCGGGCAGACCTGTACCGCAGTATTTAATTTTAAATTGCGACTTCGAGGTTTGGGATTTTCGCTACTGCCCAAAAAACTCACCACTTTTCTTTAATATTTATCGCCATTTGCGACTTCTTTTATAGTTTATACCCTCAACTGTCAAAAGTCAAGCAAATGAACAAAAAACCTTAATATTTGGTTATAACTTCAAAAATCTCACGAAATCAAGGTTTTTTGACCGTTTTTGGACAAAAACAGATGTTTTTAATTTTTATATATGAATTTTTTGTTAACAAAATTATTTTTGCGCTCTTTTTTGCGTTTTTTACCGCAAAGAAAAGCGCTGTTTTTATTTAGAGTGAAAGGAGATGTAAAAATGAAGAACCAAAAAAAGCTCTCAACTAAGGAGGAATTATTTTGCCTGTATTTTTCAAGCAGTCGTGACCCGAGAGGCTCCGCCGCAAAAGCGGGCTATACTCTGTTTCCTGAACGGTCAGCTGAAAAATTGCTCGCATCCTCTGCTATTCTGAAACGTCTCGATGAGCTGCAACAGCAGCGCAGAGCAAGTCTTGCAGAGGTCACAGAAGGATACAGAAAACTCGCTTTCGGTTCAATCGCCGATGCGATAAGTCTTATCACAGCCGAACAGCTCCCAACAAAGCAGGAACTTGAAAAGCTCGACCTCTCTATGATTTCAGACATCAAATGTCCAAAAAGCGGCGGACTTGAAATCAAGTTTTTTGACCGTCTGAAAGCACTGGACAAACTTTGTGAAATAAGCTCGGCTGTGCAAAACGAGAGCAGCTCTGATTTTTTGAGCGCACTTGAAAAGAGTGCCCGTGCACTTCACTCGGACGGTGAGAACGGTGAGTAAACCTTCAAATCGTACCTTTGAAAGCTTTTCAAGAAAACAGCTTGAAGTTCTCAGCTGGTGGTGTCCGTCAAGCCCGCACAAAAACTGTGATGCGATAATTTGCGACGGTGCTGTGCGTTCAGGCAAGACAGTCTGTATGTCCGTGTCCTTTGCGGCATGGGCATGTGCCAACTTTGACAACACCTCATTTGCGCTGTGCGGAAAAACTGTAACCTCGCTGAGACGAAACATTGTAACACCCATTCTGCCCTTACTGAAAAAGCTCGGATTTGTCTGCCACGAAAAACTTTCTCAGCACCTTGTTGAGATTGAATACGGCGGCAGGCGAAACCGATTCTATCTTTTCGGCGGTAAGGACGAGGGTTCGGCAGCGCTCATTCAGGGCATGACTCTCGGCGGCGTGCTGCTCGACGAGGTTGCTCTCATGCCCCGTTCGTTCGTTGAACAAGCGCTGGCAAGATGCTCCGTTGAGGGCTCAAAACTATGGTTCAACTGTAACCCCGACACACCCATGCACTGGTTTTATGAGGAGTGGATAAAAAAAGCAGACAGCAAGAACTGTCTGTATCTGCACTTCACCATGAAAGACAACCCGTCGCTTACGCCCGCTATAATCAAGCGCTATGAAAGTCTCTACAGCGGTGCGTTCTATGACAGGTTCGTGCTTGGAAAGTGGGTTGCTGCGCAAGGTCTTGTTTATCCGTCATTCTCGGCTTCGGTCCACGTTGCTGAGCCGTCGGGTATCCCCTTACGCTATTTCATCTCCTGCGACTACGGGACGGTCAATCCGTCCTCTTTCGGGCTCTGGGGCGAGTTCGAAGGACGTTGGTACAGGCTGAGCGAATACTACTTCGACAGCCGCAGGGAAGGAGTTCAGCGCACAGACGAGGAGCACTATGCCGCTCTCGAAGCCCTTGCCGGGGACTTGGGCATTGAAGCGGTTATAGCAGACCCGTCTGCCGCAAGCTTTTTGGAATGCATACGCAGACACGGACGTTTCAAAACCATTCCTGCAAAAAACGACGTAGTCGATGGTATACGCAGAGTTTCCGACGCACTCAAATCAAGGCGTATTCTTTTTTCGCCGTCATGTAGGGACACATTAAGAGAATTCTCACTGTACAGATGGGACAACACGGCTACAAGAGACGCACCGAAAAAAGAAAATGACCATGCGATGGACGACATAAGATATTTTGTGTCCACAGTGCTGCACCGTGAGGACGACGGTTTCTTTGCGCTTGCCATGCAGCGAAATCAGCCCCGAGGGAGGAATTAGAATAAAGCTTTTTAAAAGAAAACAATCGGACATCCCGTCTGCTGCCGCTGTCCAGACTGCATCACGTCCTTGCGGCGGGTTTGGATTGCTTGACAGCTATACACCTCTCGGCGGGAACCAGATTCGCCTCTATTACGCACTAAGAGAAGCGGTACCTATAATTGATGCTGCTATTTTTAAGCTTGTGCGTCTGACAGGCGGCTTCACAGTCAACTGCGAGGACAGCCGTTGCGATGCCGCTATTAAAAAATTTGTGGAAAGCGTTGACGTAGGCGGAAATCAGCACGGTCTTGATGCTTTTATCTCCACATACTTCGAGCAGCTCCTAACTTGCGGTACCGCAGTCGGAGAGATGGTAACAGACAGCTCCGGACATATTGCTGCTCTCTACAACGCTCCGCTTGACTGCATTGAACTCAGACGTTCAAGCGACGGTGTCGGAGTTGATATTTTTACGGCAAACTGCTCCGTGCCCGCTCCCGTAAGCCGACCTGAACTGATACTGCTATCCGTTCTCAACCCTGAACCCGGCAAGCTTAACGGCAACTCCATGCTTAAAGGTCTGCCGTTTGTAAGCTCCATACTCATGAAAATCTACAACACTATCGGAATTAACTGGGACAGGGTCGGCAACCTGCGTTTTGCCGTCACTTATAAGCCACAAAACGACTCCATGGACAGAGCATATGCCAAAGAAAGAGCTATGCAGGTGGCTAAAGAATGGAGCGAGGCTATGCAAACCGGCAGTGCCGTTAAAGACTTTGTGGCTGTGGGTGACGTTCAGATAAAAGTAATCGGCGCTGACAATCAGATTCTTGACAGCGATGTGCCTGTACGTCAGATGCTCGAACAGATAGTTGCAAAAACGGGTCTGCCTCCGTTTATGCTCGGACTTTCGTGGTCATCGACAGAGAGAATGTCCGCTCAGCAGGCAGATGTTCTGACAAGCGAAATCGATGCCTACCGCAGAATTCTTACACCTGTCATATCACGCATATGCAGTACATATCTGCACCTTGAGGGTATGCCGTGTGAAGTTAATGTGGAGTGGAATGATGTAACACTTCAGGACGAGGTAGAACTCAGCCACGCAGAGCTGTACAGGGCACAGGCAGAGAAAATCAGAAGTGAAATCACGCAAAAGGAGTGACAGTTACGCAAAACACTAAAATATCCGGCTCGCCGACAGATGCTGAGCTGGAACTTATCAACAAATACACAGTAAAGCCGCTTGAAGCGCAGGATGTCTATACCTTTGGCGTGGTGCTCTGCGACAACGAGATAGACAGAGACTTCGAGCGCTTTGATATTCCCGCACTCAAAAAGCTCGCTGAGCTGTTTGTAGGCAAGACAGGCATATTTGACCATTCACTCAAGGGTAAAGACCAGACAGCAAGAATTTTCTCTTGCGAGGTCGTCAGCGACCCACAGCTAAAAAACTCTGTGGGAGAGCCATACACGAAACTGACTGCCAGGGCATACATGCCCCGCACTCAGAAAAATGCTCAGCTCATTGAGGAGATTGATGCGGGAATCAAAAAGGAGACGAGTGTCGGCTGTGCAGTATCAAAAAGCATATGCTCCATCTGCGGCAAGGACACACGTACCGAAAGCTGTCCGCACATGAAGGGTAAAACCTATGCGGGCAAAACCTGTCACAGGGTATTGAGTGAGCCAAAAGACGCATATGAATGGTCTTTTGTCGCAGTACCCGCTCAGCCTGCGGCAGGAGTAACAAAATCCTACACAGACGACGTTTTTAAAACCGTAAAGCGTCTGAGTGATAATTCGGCAGACATCATGCTTTCAAAGAATGAGGCTGCCGAAATATACAGCTACATCAGCTCTCTGCGTGAACTTGCCCGTGAGGGTAAGGAATACCGTGATGAGTTGCTGTGCGACGTCATACGCATGGGCGCAGTCGCACTGCCCCAGATGAAAGGCGAAAGTCTCTCTGAAATCTGCCGCACGCTAAACCTTGAACAGCTCAAAGAGCTTAAAAAGGCGTTCAGCGGCAACGACAGAGGACTGCGCAGTCAGCTTGCTTCAAAAGAGCAGGCCTGCCCTGCGCAAAATAATGAATTTAAAATTTAGGAGGATTTATTATGTCAATTTCAGTAAACGGCTTTGGTGAGAACGTTCTCACATTCAAGGCAGCAGGCGGATTAACATCAGGCGTTCCCGTAAAGGTCAGCGCAAACGACACAGTTGCAGCCTGTGCTGCATCAAACATCTTTTGCGGTGTTGCTGTAGAGGTTTCAGGAGGTTATGCAGGCGTTCAGCTCACAGGCTTTGTAACTCTTCCATACACCGGAACTGCTCCTACAGTAGGACTTACAGCCCTTTCTGCCAACGGCAATGGCGGTGTAAAGGCAGACTCTAACGGCAACAAATACCTTGTAACAAACGTCAACACAACTGCTTCAACCGTAAGCTTCATGCTTTAATTTTGAAAGGAGATTATTATGACTGCTTTTGACAATATCAGACTTGAAAAAGGGCTATATGCTTCAGGTGACTTTACAGGCTCACTTGAAAGAATAGACCCTTCAGAAAACTACTCCGGCACTGCTCTTGAGGGCCTCGACGCATATCAGCGTCAGCTTAAAAGATTTGACATCAAAGTCAGCGGTGCAGGAAGCGACGTTGTGGACAAGTTCTTTAAGACTTCCGATTCCGCTGTCCTCTTTCCCGAATACGTATCACGTGCGGTAAAGCAGGGCATGGAGGAGGCTAACGTTCTTCCCAGAATAGTTGCTTCTACAACTGTTATCGACTCTCTCGACTACCGTTCAATCGCCTGTGAGCCCACAGAGGATGAGAAAGAACTCAAAGTCGTAGCTGAGGGCGCTTTCATTCCCGAAACTTACATAAAGAGCAAGGAAAACCTTGTACGCCTTCACAAGAGAGGTCGTTCTCTCGTCGCTTCTTACGAGGCTGTACGCTTCCAGCGCCTTGACCTTTTCACCGTAACTCTTCGTCAGATTGGTGCTTACATCGCTCGCACACAGCTTGCAGATGCTATTGACACCATCATCAACGGTGACGGCAACAACAACTCCGCATCGAATTCGAATGTTGCTGCAAGCGGCTCTCTTACATACACAGACCTCATTAATTTCTGGAACCTCTTTGACCCCTATGAGCTCAACACCATCATTGCTTCTCCCGCTGAGATGGTAAAGCTTCTCGGTATTGCTGAGTTCAGAGATGCTGCAGCAGGTCTTGATTTCCACGGCACAGGCGAAATTATCACTCCCATCGGCGCAGACCTTATAAAGTCAGCTTCAGTACCCTCAGGTACCCTCATCGGTCTTGACCGCAACTGCGCCCTTGAGATGGTAACAACAGGACCTGTCTCAACTGAATACGACAAGCTTATCGACCGTCAGCTTGAGCGTGCCGTTATCAGCTCTACTGCGGGCTTTGCCAAGATTTTTGACTCTGCTTCCCGCACACTCACCGTTTAATAACGGGTGAGCGCCATGATAACACAATGGAATGTTCTGGCGCTGCTCAAACAGCTTACAGACATTGACAGCGCCGATGAACCACAGGCACTGCAAATCTGCCTTACAGCACTCGAACAAATAAAACACCGTCTGCGTGACGGCGCATCCGAGGACGATATACGCATAGCCTCTGCAGCGGCAGGCATGGCGTTTTATACGCTTTGCATTCGCCGTACGGTCAACGGCGACGACGTTACAAGCTTTAAGGCAGGCGACATCAGCATCCAAAAGAAAGCTGCAGACACCATGAGCTTTGCACAAAAAATTTGCAGCGATGCTCTTGCTGCTGCCGCTCCCCTCTTTAAGGACGACGGATTTTTATTCTGCAAGGTGGATGTATGAACATAAAACAGGAATTCGACCGTTTCGGCAGACCTCTAATCATCGAATTTCCCGACGGCTCACAGTCTCCATCTTTTAACGGCTTTGTACAGCCGCTGAGATACAAAAACAAAATGTATCTGTACGGAGTAAACACCGAAATCGGCTACAACAGCCAGGGTTACTATCTCTATATCGGTCCGCCTGAATACGATTTGACTCAAAATGAGGAAGCGCTGATTCTCGACGGCGATATAAAATACCAAATTGACCGAGCTGAGAAAATAAAAATCGGAAACGATGTTCTGTATGTTTGGGCTGTCGTGCGTACTGTGGTCGAAATAACGTAACAACAAAAATGACCGCAGGGGCTAAGCCTCTGCGGTCAAACGGTGGTGATTTGAAAAATGAGTAAAATAAGCGTATTGCCCGAAGAAATAGCCAATTGGCTATCAGAGCAGGACAGACTCAACGGAATACGGTTTATCACCGAATTCCCGTCCGTAAAAAAAGAAATTCCGCTAAAAAGAGTAACCGTTGCAGTAGGTATCGCTGAGATGAAAGTGGAGGACAGCTTCACTGAAAACGACGAGGGCGTACTTGTTGAGAACGAATACTGCCGCCTTGCAAACATAAAAATAAAGCTCGGCATTCACGTGCCGTACAGCGAAGGCGGCGCCCGTTGTCACGACATACTGACAGATGTTATCGACTGTCTGACTTTCAGCACAGACTTAAATGTTGTAGAGTCGGGCTGCGACAACGTCAAGGCAGACAGAGACACGGATGCCTTCGTTCTCGAAGCTTATATTCTTTTACAGGCCGATTTTTGTCCGGCAGACAGCTCCGGAGTAAACTTCGAGTCCTTTTTAGATAAAGAACTGCTGTGTGGCTCACACATCAGAAACTCCGATATACACGTAACAACGGATGACAAATCGCTGTGGAATGCACCGTTTGTCACAGGTTCTTATATCGGCACGGGGGCGACATCACGAAGCATTTCGCTCGGCTTCTCCCCCAGACTGGTTATAGTTTTAGCCTGCGATATGCCTACGGCAGCCCCAGACTTTTCGGCATCTGAGACGAAGTGTTATATAGCTGTGGGTACAGATTCCGGAAGCTCCATGGGAATTACCATTACAAGCTCAGGCTTCAGACTCAGCCAGAGTTCGTCTTACAAATCAAGCTCCATGGCATATAACCAGGCAGGAATATCTTACGCTTACATAGCTTTCAAAGTATAACAACAGCCGAGAAAGAAAAATCTTTCTCGGCTGTTTTCTTTTATTTTTTCTCGTATTCTTTAATCCAATCAACCATATCGCTAAGCGACTGCTTTGCACCCATCGGATTATATCCAAGCTCCGTCCTCGCCTTTTCTATGCTGAAATTACAGTTTGATAAAAGCTTCTTAAGTGCATATCGTGTATACATCGGAGTCTGCTTTGTCAAAGCGTAATATACCTCTGCAAGAGGCGCTGCGACCTTTCCGAGCCAAAGCGGAATCTTGATTCCCGGTGCCTTAAATCCGCATATGTCCGAAAGAATACAGATGAACTCATCAACAGTAATTGCCTCGTCGGTGAGAATGTAGCCCTCACCTGGACGTCCTTTCTCAGCGGCAGCCATCATACCTTTTGCAACATCACGTACGTCAACAAAGTTATATTTTCCAAAGGACATCGAAATCGGGAACTTTCCCTTGATAAACAGCCTGACCATCTCTCCTATAGACGAGACCTTAAAGTCATACGGTCCGCAGCAAGCTCCGGGATATACCGCAATCGTCTCAAGGGTATCCGAGTTGTTGTCAAGCACATAGTTGGTGGCAGTAGCCTTGGTTTTTGCATATGTACCCTCAACGGCATCAGGGTCGAATCTGTCAAGCTCTCGCATAACCTGATTGTCCGGCAGTGGCGGATAGGCGTCAACGGAAGAAGCATAAATCAATCTTTTTACACCGCATTTTTTACATGCCTCGACAACATTTTTTGTACCATCGACATTGACCTTCCAGACCATATCCTCGTTGCCCTTGTTAATCTCAATAACTCCGGCAAGATGGTAAACAACGTCCACACCCTCGAATGCCTTTTCAAGCGACTCAAGGTCCGTTACATCACCGTAGCAGCGCTCGCAATCAATACCGTCGAACTGGCTGCTGTCCTTTCTGATGAGAATTTTAAAATTTTCGCCGCATGCCTCAAGCTCTTTTACAAGAGCAAAGCCTATATGACCTGTAGCTCCCGTAACAAGCGACATTTTTCCGTTCATTCTTAACATCCCTTTGTTTTTAATATAATTATATTATAGCATGATTTTTTCAAAAGGAAATTTTATTTTTGTAATTTTTTTATTAAATAAATATTAAATAAATTTTTATATTTTGCCACATTCCGCACATTTACTGACATTGACTTTTTCGCTGTTTCGATATATTATTTTTATGTGATATTTTTTACGGAAATCTACTTCTTTATTTTTTTCGAAAGGAATGATACGATGGCAAAATACATACTCGCTCTCGACCAGGGAACTACAAGTTCACGTGCTATTGTTTTTGACAAAAGCGGTCAAATCAAAGCTATGGCTCAAAAGGAGTTCGACCAGATATACCCTGCTGCAGGATGGGTTGAGCATAACCCTATGGAAATTCTGTTCAGCCAGTTTCAGGCTGTAACCTCCGTTTTCTCGTCTGGCGAAGTCTCTGCCGACGAGATTGCCGCTATAGGCATAACAAATCAGCGTGAAACTACGATTATGTGGGACAGGACAACAGGCAAACCTGTATACAATGCTATCGTTTGGCAGTGCAGACGTACTGCTGACCTGTGCGAACAGCTCAAAAAAGACGGTCTGGAGGACTACATAAAAGAGAAAACCGGACTTGTTGTTGATGCATATTTTTCAGGCACAAAAATTAAATGGATTCTCGACAATGTACCCGGTGCACGTGCACTCGCCGAAGCTGGCCAGCTTCTTTTCGGTACTGTAGAGACATGGCTCATATGGAACCTTACAGGCGGCAGAGTTCATATAACCGACTACTCCAATGCATCAAGAACCATGCTTTTCGACGTCGATAAGCTCTGTTGGGATGAGAAGCTTTGCAACCATCTCGGCATACCGATGTCTGTTCTGCCTGAGGTTGTTCCTTCAAGCAAGGTCTACGGCAAGGTTGCAGGCGGCATAATCGGTCTTGAAGCCCTTGAGGGTGTACCGATAAGCGGTGCTATCGGAGACCAGCCTGCAGCACTTTTCGGTCAGGCGTGCTTTGAGCCCGGCCAGGCTAAAAACACCTACGGCACAGGCTGCTTCCTGCTGATGAACACAGGTGAAAAGAGAGTTAAATCAAAGAATAACTTGCTCACAGGCGTTGCATGGGGTATCGGCGACAAGGTTGAGTACGCTATTGAGGGTTCTGCTTTCAACGCCGGCTCCGTTATCAAGTGGCTGCGTGATGAACTCCATATGATAGACACGGCACGTCGCTGCGACGAACTCGCCGAGAGCGTAGAGGATGCCAACGGCATCTACTTCGTACCTGCATTCACAGGTCTCGGTGCTCCTTATTGGGACATGTATGCCAGAGGCTGCATTGTGGGTCTTACCAGAGGTGTAAACCGTGCACATATTGCACGTTCCGTGCTTGAAGCAATCGCTTTCCAGATGACAGATTTGCTCGAAGCCATGGCTGATGACTCCGGAATTAACTTTACAGAACTCCGAGTCGACGGCGGCGCAAGCGTCAGCGATATTCTTCTTCAGATTCAGTCAGATATGATAAGAGCTATTGTTGACAGACCAAAGACAGTTGAAACTACCGCTTTGGGCGCTGCATATCTTGCAGGTCTTGCCGTCGGATACTGGAAAGACAAGGCTGAAATAGCTCAGAACCGTGAGATTGAAAGAACCTTTACTCCCAAGATGGAAAAGGCTAAAAGAGATAAACTTTACAACGGTTGGAAGCGTGCTGTTGAACGCTCACGTGACTGGGCAGAAAAAGAATAGAAATCACTTCCGAAAGGATATTCTTTCAAATGGACTACCTAAGCGAATCACTTAAACTTCACTATAAACTCAAGGGAAAAATCGAAATTAACGCAAGAGCGGGTGTGGGCAACAAGGAGGAGCTTTCACTCGCCTATACCCCCGGGGTTGCATCAGCTTGTCTTGAAATTCAGAAAGACACTTCAAAGAGCTTTGAGCTTACCAGACGTTGGAATACAGTTGCTGTCGTAACCGACGGAACTGCTGTTCTGGGTCTTGGTGACATAGGTCCTGAGGCAGGTATGCCGGTTATGGAGGGCAAATGTGTTCTGTTTAAGTCCTTTGCAGACGTCGATGCAATTCCCCTTTGCATACGCTCAAAAGACGTTGATGACATAGTCAACACCATTGCTCTGCTTGCAGGTTCTTTCGGCGGCGTTAACCTTGAGGATATCGCAGCTCCACGCTGCTTTGAGATTGAAAGAAAGCTGAAAGAAAAAACGGACATCCCGATTTTTCACGATGACCAGCACGGTACAGCCGTAGTATGTCTGGCAGCAGTCATAAACGCATTAAAATTCGTGGGCAAGCGCCTTGAGGACTGCACTATAACCTTCAGCGGCGCAGGCGCCGCAGGGTCTGCCATAGCCCGACTGTTTCTCTCAATGGGTGTCGGCGATATAATCATGTATGACCGTGAGGGTATCCTCTGTGAGGGAGATGACCTTCCGCCTGCAAAGGCTGAAATGGCAGCTTTAACCAACAAATTGCACCGTCGGGGCACGCTCGCCGATGCGATGAAAGGTGCCGATGTTTTCATCGGTGTTTCTGCTCCGGGCATAGTAACAAAGGAGATGGTTGCATCTATGGCAGAGAACGCTGTAATGATGCCCATGGCAAACCCCGTTCCCGAAATCATGCCCGACCTTGCAAAAGAAGCAGGGGCTGCTGTTGTCGGCACGGGACGCAGCGACTTTCCTAATCAGATAAACAATGTTCTCGCTTTCCCAGGCATATTCCGAGGTGCTCTCGATGTCAGGGCAAGTGACATTAACGAGCAAATGAAAATCGCCGCCGCAAAAGCTATCGCTTCGCTCGTCAGCGACGACGAGCTTTCTGCCGACTATATTCTCCCTGCCGCTTTTGATGAGAGAGTTGGTCCCGCCGTTGCTGCCGCAGTTGCACAGGCAGCAAGGGACAGTGGCGTAGCACGCATATAAAAAAAATCAAGGCGCACAAAAGGTGCGCCTTGATTAAATAATAAACTTTTACTTTTTTGAAATCAGACATTCATCAGATAAATTGAAATTATTCTCTTTACACTGCTCATAGACATATTTTTGCATGTGCTCAACAACGGTTTTGACACACTGCGGAGGGTCTTCTGTAACAGTACTCGATGTGTGTTTACAGTTTATGAGATGATATAAGAGTCCGTTCATAATGTTCTTATAAATATCATTATTTACTGCGTCGATATTAGGCATCCAACTGCGTGGGAAGTTGCCCTTCGCAACCTCAGCCATTATTACACGGTAGATAATCAGTCCGTACATATGATGAATTTCATCAACCAAATCCCCGTCGTGCTGAGCCGCAAGATATTCTCTAAGATAGCTGGCATTTCTGAACAGCGTCAACGTACACATGGCACTGTCACTTTTTATGTCTTCTTTAATTGAGAAATTCCCCGTGAAACCTTGCTTGCTCTCACTGCGACCAAGAAGATAGTCGGTTGTAACATTATAGAAATCAGCAGCTTTCATAAGGAAGTCCAGACCGCATTCACGTATACCGTTTTCGTAGTGAGATAACAGTGCCTGCGACACTCCTAATCCCGCAGCCGCTTCTTTTTGACTCATCTTTTTTTCTTTTCTTAATTTTGATAAATTAGATGAAATTTTCTTTTCCACGACCATACCTCAAACATAAATTATACTGTGAGTATAGATTATATCAGTCTAAAAAGCTGTTTTCAATATGCTTTTTCAACAAAACAACAATTAATTTTTTGGAGGAAACATGAAAAACTACACCGTATATATAATCAGAAACGGCGCAACACAGGAAAATCTTCAAGGAAAATATATCGGTCACACCGACGTTGACCTGAGTGAGGACGGAAAAAAACAGCTTTCGAATATGCGTGATGAATTTGTTTATCCCCCTGTCGAAGCCGTTATTACAAGTCCGCTAAAACGCTGTACACAGACAGCACAGATACTCTATCCCGACAACAAATATATCTGTATCGACTCGCTTATTGAATGTAATTTCGGTGAGTTTGAGGGCAAAAGTGCCGAGGAGCTTCAGGATTATCCTGTATTCCCCCACTGGCTGGCAGGCGAGCCCGGTGTCGAGCCTCCGTTTGGAGAGAGCAACGAGGCTTTTGCAAAGCGTGTATGCGAAGGATTTGTAAAAATCATCGACGGTCTTATGAAAACAGGCACGCTGAACACCGCCATAATTACCCACGGCGGCGTTATTATGGCTCTGCTTTCGGCCTTCGGTTTTCCTGAGCTTCCTATGCACGAGTGGCTTACTCCTAACGGATGCGGCTACACACTCAGAATTGACCCCTCCCTTTGGATGCGCTGCAGAAAGCTTGAAGTTGCATACGAATTCCCCTACGAAAAGAACGACGAAGAGAAAAACGAAATCTGATTTCAGAGAGGATGAAATAAATGATTTTTGCCAATCACGCTCACGTTTTTCCAAAAGAGATTAAGGAGAGCGGCACTGCCGACAAGCTTCTGCGTCTTATGGATGAATGTGAAATTGATAAATGTGTCGCCTTTGCGCCGTTTCAAAGCAGACTCGATGAAGAAAATTTCGGCAAAAACGCAAATGAGTGGCTTGCCCAAGAGATAAAAAATGAGTCCCGACTGGTCGGCTTCGGAACAATAGATATGGAGGCCGACGATGTACGCTCTGAAGTTCAATTGATTGCCGACCTCGGCTTCAAGGGTATAAAGCTTCACCCACCCTATCAGGAGTTTCGTGTCGACGGAGAAAAAGCTTTTGAAGTCTACGACGAGGCACAAAAGCTCGGACTGTTCCTGTCTTTCCACACAGGCATGCACTGGCACAGGCTGAAAGAAAGCACTCTGCTTATGTACGACGAGGTTGCATGGAACTTTAAAAATCTGCGTTTCAGCATGGAGCACGTAGGCGGCTTCAGCTTTTTCCGTGAGGCACTCGCAGTCATGGTCAACAATATGCGTGAGGGTATACAGCCAAGAGTTTACGCCGGATGGACAAGCATAGCCGAACCTGATGAGTCTGGCGTGTACGATGCATGGACACTCACAGACGACGACCTGCGCACGATAATTTATCAGACAGGTATAACTCGCAGTATTTTCGGGCTTGACTTTCCGTACAACGATGTTACAGCCACCAAAAAAAGCATCGAGAGAATTCGCAGGCTCAATATAAGCGATGAAGCAAAAGATGCCATTCTCGGCAAAAACCTTGCCGAGGCACTCAACATAGATTTTTAAGTATAAACAAAAGCAGCACAGGGTTTCCTGTGCTGCTTTTGTTTATTAATGTTATTTCTCCAAAGTCTCTTTGTAAAGTCGCATATAATCACGTGCAGAGCGACCCCAGCTGTTGTCGCATTCAGCGGCACGCTGTACAAGCGTTGCCCAAAGCTCCTTGTTGCCGTAAGCGGCAAGTGCACGGCGAATGGCATCAAGCATATCGTGAGCATTGTAGCTCTTGAATGTAAATCCGTTACCCGAACCGTCACCACAGTCTGTTATGCTGTCTCTGAGTCCGCCTGTTTCACGGACTATCGGGAGAGTTGCATATCTAAGTGCGAGCATCTGCGAAAGTCCGCACGGCTCGCTCTTTGACGGCATGAGGAACAAGTCACTGCCCGCATAAATCTTACGGGCAAGAGACGGCACAAAAGCTATGCGCAGACCAACTTTATCGGGGAATCTGGCCTCTGCCTCACGGAAGAATTCTTCATACTCCCAATCGCCTGTTCCGAGAACAACAAGCTGAACATCCGTTGTCTCCAACAGCTCAAACAGTATACCCTTAACAAGGTCAAGACCTTTGTGAGACACCAGACGTGAGACCATACCTATAATCGGCACATCTGCTCTTTCAGGCAGCGAAAAACTGCGCTGAAGGTCCGCTTTGTCATCGACCTTACCTGAGAGGTCTGCTGCAGAAAACGTCTTTAAAAGTGCTTTATCATCCTCAGGATTATAAACTTCAACATCTATACCGTTGAGTATACCGTGAAGCTTATATCTGCGCTCTCTAAGTATCGGGTCAAGTCCGTGACTGAACCACGGGTCAAGAATCTCATCGGCATACGACGGGCTGACAGTTGTAACAACATCAGCACACTCAATAGCGCCCTTCATGAGATTTATGCATCCGCCAAACTCCAAAAGCTGCTCTTTATCAGCAGGTACGCCGAGCAAATCTTCAAGAATTTCCTTACCATAAGTACCTTGATACTGGATATTATGAATGGTGAAGATATTTTTTATACCCTCATAGCCCTCACGGTTGGCATACATCGTAGAATAGTAGACAGGTACCATAGCTGTCTGCCAATCGTTGGAGTGGATTATATCGGGCTTAAAATCGATATGCGGAAGAATCTCAAGTATGGCACGTGAAAAGAACGCAAAACGTTCAGCATCATCATAGTGACCGTATATTCCGTCACGCTTAAAGTAATATTCATTATCTATAAGATAGAAGATTACACCGTCTATCTTAGCTTCAAAAATTCCGCAGTACTGCCTGCGCCAAGCGACAGGCACCGTGATATGCGTAATAAAACGCATCTGGTCACGCAGTTCCTGCTTTATTCCGCCGTAAAGCGGCATAACAACACGGCAGCCGACAAGACGTTTACGCAGAGCTTTCGGCAGAGCACCTGCAACATCGCCTAAACCGCCGCTCGCCATAAAAGGTAGTGCCTCACTTGCGGCATATAGAATTTTCAAAAACATCGCTCCTTTTGATTATTTTTACTTCACCCTTTTAAATACGAAGCTGAATTTATACAACTATGCCTTTACCGACATATACGGGGAAGTTATCCGTTCCGCAGAGCATCTGTCCCGGTTTGATTACGGTAATCTTATCCATTATCACGCTGTTGAGCTGGGCACGCTCGCCGATATATGAACCCTGCATAACAATAGAGTTCTTAACAACTGCATCCTTGCCTACGGTAACGCCACGGAAAAGTATACTGTTTTCAACAGTACCCTCAATGGTGCAGCCGTCAGCAATAAGGCTGTTTTTAACATTGGAGCCCAGGCCGTAGATTGCGGGGATATCGTCACGCACCTTCGTATAAACAGGGCGCTTGCGGCAGAACAGTTCCTTACGGTTTTCCGCATTGAGAAGCTCCATATTGATATCGTAATAGCTCTGAAGTGAATCGAGAGTTCTCGCAAAGCCGTCTACACGGTAGCCGTGAATCTTAAGAAGTCCGACCTTGCTCTGAATTATATCACGCTCAAAGTTTGTATGGTGCATACTTGCAGCCTCCAAAACAAGGCGTTCAAGCAATGATGTCTTAAGAAGGAGAATATTGAGTGAATAGTCACTTGTCTTTCCGCCCAAAGCTGAGATTGATACCGATTTAACACGTCCGCTCTCGTCTATATCAAAGCTCATGGTGTTTGAAAGTGCAGGTGTCTCACCGTGTCTGTAGGCAATGGTAATATCCGCACCGCTCTTCTCATGCTCATCAAAAAGATTCTTAAAATCTATATTGCAAACTGTATTACAGTCGCTGATAAGCACGTACTCTTTATTCGAATGGCTGATAAATGTACCGCAGCCGATAAGTGCATCTATTCTGTTTGCAAAAATACCGCCTGCATTGTCCGCTGAGTTGAATGGCGGCAAAATGTACATACCTTCACGCTTTCTTGAAAGGTCCCACGGTTTACCTGTTCCGAGGTGGTCCATAAGTGAGCGGTAGTTGCTCTTTGTGATAACTCCGACCTTGGATATGCCTGAGTTAACCATATTGGAAAGTGCAAAGTCTATAAGTCTGTATCTTCCGCTGAAAGGCACAGAGCCCATTGTACGCATATTTGTAAGCTCAGGCAGAGCTTGGTCATAAGCACTGGCATAAATCATGCCTAAAACTTTGTTTCCTCTCATTTCTGTGCACCTCCTTCTTCACCGTCATACATTGCCTTGGGTGCGATTCTTACACCCTCTGCTACAGTAACGCCGTTTCCGACAACGGCGACACCCCAATCCTCAAGGTTAGCCATCGCCTCCGGACGCTCGCCTACAACAGCATCCTTTTCAATAACCGCATCCTCTGCAACTATAGCATACTGAACAGTTGCGCCCGACTTTATAACAGTACCGGGCATAATAATTGAATCCTTGACAGAGGCGCCCTCTTCAACGACAACGTCAGCAAACATTATCGAGAAATCGACGTCACCGGCTATCTCACAGCCTTCTGCTATCATAGAATTTTGCACTTTTGCAGTGGGTGCAACATAGTGAGGCGGTGCTGAAGGAGTCTTGGAATATATCTTCCATGAATCGTCATTCAAATCCAAATCAACTTTTGGATTGAGCAAGTCAAGGTTTGCCTCCCAAAGACTGTCTATCGTTCCGACATCCTTCCAATATCCGTCAAACTGATAAGCAAACAGACGCTCGCCTGCTTCGTGCATTGCAGGGATAACATCATGGCCGAAGTCGTTACCCGATGCAGGGTTAGCCTCATCCTCAATAAGATACTTGCGAAGCTTGCTCCATGTAAAAACATAGACACCCATTGAAGCCTTGTTGCTTCGTGGATTCTTGGGTTTCTCCTCGAACTCGGAGATTGAGCCGTCATCGTTTACAAACATCAGTCCGAAACGTGATGCCTCCTCCCACGGAACTTCAAGAGATGCTATCGTACAGTCAGCATTCTTCTCCTTGTGATAGGAGAGCATCTTGGAATAGTCCATTTTATAGATGTGGTCACCCGAAAGAATAACAACATACTCAGGTGAATAACGGTCTATAAAATTGATATTCTGGTATATCGCATTAGCGGTACCCTTGTACCACTCGGTACCCTGAATCTGCTGATATGGTGACAGAATGTGAACTCCACCGTTCTCTCTGTCGAGGTCCCACGGCTGACCGTTTCCGATGTAGTCGTTGAGCTCAAGCGGCTGATACTGTGTCAAAACGCCCACGGTATAGATACCTGAGTTTACACAGTTCGAGAGAGGGAAATCGATAATCCTGTACTTTCCGCCGTAGGGCACAGCGGGTTTTGCCATGTTTTTGGTCAGAATTCCTAGCCTGCTGCCCTGACCGCCTGCAAGCAGCATAGCTATACATTCCATTTTTCTGGCCATTTTATCTCCTCCTTATTTATCGGCTTTCTTGCCCTGCTTTTTTAAATATACAACCGACATGCCAGGTAGTTTGAGCGAAATGCTCTGCTCAAACGAGTGCATGGGGATTGGTTTTGCTGTATAGGTTTTTTGTATCTTCCTGCCTGAGCCTCCGAACTCTTCACTGTCCGTATTAAAAACAATACGGTAAGTTCCCTTTTCAGGCACGCCTATGCGATAATTGTCACGTGGGACGGGTGTAAAGTTGCAAACTGCTATCACTTCATTGCCCTTGGAGTCCATACGGCGGAAAGAAATGACGGAATTTGCATTATCGTCACTTGATATCCATGAGAAGCCCTCCCAACTGTAATCTATCTCCCACATAGCGGGATTGCGCTTATAGAAATGATTGAGCTTTCTCGAATAGTCTTTAAGTTTTCTGTGCATATCATAATCAAGCAGCAACCAATCAAGCTCCTGCTTGTAGTTCCACTCGATAAACTGTCCGAACTCCTGACCCATAAAAAGTAACTTTTTACCCGGATGTGCCATCATATAAGCCAAAAACGCTCTGACACCTGCAAACTTCTCCTCATACGTTCCCGGCATCTTATTTATAAGCGAACACTTGCCATGGACAACCTCATCATGCGATATTGGGAGAACAAAGTTCTCCGAAAAAGCATAGAAGAACGAGAATGTCAAACAGTCGTGATTGAACTTCCTGTGTATTCCGTCAAGCGAGAAATATTTAAGACAGTCGTTCATCCAACCCATATTCCATTTAAAGTTGAAGCCCAGACCTCCCATGAAAACAGGCTTTGAAACCATCGGCCAGGAAGTACTCTCCTCAGCAATCATCATAACATCGCCGTACTGTCGGAATATGGTTTCATTAAGCTTTTGAAGAAATGCAACAGCCTCAAGATTCTCGTGACCGCCAAATTCGTTGGGACGCCACTTACCGTCCTCCCTGCCATAGTCGAGATAAAGCATGGATGCAACTGCATCTACACGAAGTCCGTCAATGTGATAAACATCAAGCCAGAACATCGCACTCGACATCAGAAAGCTTTCAACTTCTGTGCGTCCGTAGTCAAAAATTCGGGTACCCCACTGTATATGCTCCCTCTTTAACGGGTCAGAATACTCATAACATGGCTCGCCGTCAAATTCATACAGTCCGAAAGCATCTTTCGGAAAGTGAGCGGGCACCCAGTCCAATATTACTCCTATGCCGTTTTCATGGCATTTATTAACGAAATACATAAAATCATCAGGCGTTCCGTAGCGTGAAGTAGGTGCAAAATATCCCGTAACCTGATATCCCCAAGAGCCGTCAAACGGGTGCTCCATAACGGGCAACAGCTCAACATGAGTATAGCCCATATCAAGCACGTACGGCACCAACCTGTCCGCAAGCTCACGGTACGACAAAGTGTTTCCATCCTCAAAACGCTGCCATGACCCTATGTGAAGCTCATACATATTCACAGGGGAGGAATATACGTCTGTTTTACGCCTTTTCTTCATCCATGCAGAGTCGGTCCATTTAAAAGAACCAATCTCATATATCTTAGATGCTGTCCCCGGTCTTGTCTCAGCGTGAAAAGCATAGGGGTCACCTTTCAACAGCTTGCGTCCGTCCCTTGCAACAATCATATACTTATATGCATCAAACTGCTGAAAACCCGAAAAGCGCCCTTCCCACAGACCTTGGTCGTTAACTTTTTGTAATTCAAAACCGGCTCCTGTCCAATTGTTCTTGTCACACGCAACAAAAACAGCTACGGCGTGTGGCGCCCAAACACGAAAGACAGTCAGGTTCTTATCCTTTTTATCTCTGTGTGAGCCAAGATATTCATATGCTTTTGCATTTGTACCCTGATGAAACAGATACATAGGTATGTTATCTTTTTTAGGCATGTGAATTGTCTCTCTTTCAAAAGTTTTCTTTCTACGAACAACCTTCTCACAACCAAATCACACAGCATTATCTTTCACGATTTTTCAACTTAGACTTATAAATAACCACTCTTAAATAATTATACACTCACAAAAAAATTTTTTCAAGCGGTTTTTGACTAATTTATTCAAATGCAAGTAGTATTTTAAATGTATTTTTTGTCTATTTTGTTAGAAAAAGCATGTCTTAATTAAATTTGGTAGCAAATAAAGTTGTTTATAAATAAAAAATCTCTATTTTAATATATAAAAGCAACACTGCATTTTTCTTACAGTGTTGCTTTCTAAGCTGAAAACTATTCAGAAAACAAGCCCCGATTTTCAAAATAATTGATTTTCATGGCTTTTTTTACTTCATCCAAGGTTTGAGACGCAACAGCTCTTGCCTGTTCACTTCCCGCTTTTAAAATATCACAGACAGCTCCGATATCCTTCTCGTACTCGCTTCGGCGAATACGTATAGGCTCTAACTCTTCCTGCACAACTTTATTTAAAAACTTTTTAACCTTGACATCACCCAGACCACCACGCTGATAATGTGATTTCAGCTCGTCTAAATCAGCATATTCAGGGAGATACCTTTCAAAATGCTCCTGCCTGCAAAAAGCATCCAAGTATGTGAACACTGTATTACCCTCAATATGGCCGGGGTCCGAAACCTGAAGATGCAGAGGGTCTGTATACATGCTCATAATTTTCTGTTGAACCTCTTTTTCGCTGTCAGACAAATAGATACAATTGCCCAGAGACTTACTCATCTTTGCCTTGCCGTCAATACCCGGCAGTCGCAGACAAACCTCGTTATCAGGCAAAACAACCTCAGGCTCCACAAGCACTTCATCATAAATCGAATTGAATTTGCGGACTATCTCCTTTGTCTGCTCAATCATTGGAAGCTGGTCCTCACCGACGGGAACTGTCGTTGCCTTAAAAGCCGTTATATCCGCAGCCTGACTTATCGGATAGCAGAAAAAGCCAACAGGTATGCTTGCCTCAAAATTGCGTTGCTGAATCTCTGCCTTAACAGTGGGATTTCGCTGCAATCTGGAAACAGTAACCAGATTCATATAATAAAAAGTCAATTCCGTAAGCTCAGGAATCTGCGACTGAATAAAAAGTGTAGACATGCTCGGATTTAACCCGACTGACAAATAGTCGAGTGCTACCTCTATTATATTTTTACGAACCTTATCCGGATTGTCAAAGTTATCAGTGAGCGCCTGAGCATCAGCAATCATAACAAACATCCTGTCATAATCGCCCGAATTTTGCATTTCGACCCTCCTTTTAAGAGAGCCCACGTAATGTCCTATGTGAAGTCTGCCTGTCGGTCTGTCACCCGTTAATACAATTTTTCCCATTTTATTACCTCCTAAAAAAACAAAAACTCCCGTCCCAAAAGGACAGAAGTAAATCTCTGCTATGCCACCTATTGGTCACGCACCATCATGCGCTCCCCGTGTTACGGTCGGGGGTTCCGTCAACGCCTACTCGCAAATCTTTCGGGCTGCCCTCATAAGTCCATTCACAACAACTTGAAATGCTGCGTTTCCACCGTCGGCAGCTCTCTGTATTTTCGCTGTTATTGCTACTACTCTTATTCATCGGTTTAGCAATATTAAAATTTTATTCATTATATCATATTCATTCTTCTTCGTCAAATACCAAAAAATTAAAAAGCGGATAGCCAAAGCTACCCGCCTTTTTAACATTCAATTGAGAAATCTTATTTGATTTCAACAGTTGCGCCAGCCTCTTCAAGCTTAGCCTTGATAGAATCAGCCTCGTCCTGAGAAACCTTCTCCTTAACAGCCTTGGGAGCGCCGTCAACAAGCTCTTTAGCCTCTTTAAGGCCAAGACCTGTAATCTCACGGACAGCCTTGATAACGTTGATCTTGCCTGCGCCTGCAGAAGCAAGGATAACATCAAACTCAGTCTGCTCGTCAGCAGCAGCAGCGCCGCCGTCTACGGGAGCAGCAACAGCTACAGCAGCAGCTGCAGATACGCCATATCTCTCCTCAACAGCTGAAACAAGCTCTGAAAGCTCGATAACTGTAAGAGTGTCAAGAGTCTCTAAAATGCTAGTAATTTTCTCGTTTGCCATTTTTAATAACCTCCAGTAATTTTCTTAATTAAACCTCGGCAGCTGCTTCTTCAGCAGGAACCGGAATTGCGCCGCCCTTTTCAACAAGAGCCTGCATAGCTCTGGCAAAAGCAGCGATGGGTGCGTTGAACGCATTGCAGACGGTTGCAAGAAGAACATCCTTTGAGGGAAGTTTTGCAAGGCTCTCAACAGTAGCTACGCTGATAACCTCTCCGTCCAAGAATCCCTTTTTGATAGTGAAAGTTTTGCTGGTATCAGCAAATTTGCTCAGAATACGAGCTGCAGCGACGTGGTCCTCTGTGCTGGTAGCGATAGCTGTTGTTCCCTCAAGAACATCATCAATACCGCTAAGCTCAGCCTTTTCAGCTGCAAGCTTGAGGATTGTGTTCTTAACGACAGTGTACTTGACACCGGCTTCACGAAGCTCCTTACGAAGCTTTGTATCTTCCTCAACAGTGATACCCTTATAATCAACGATAACACCTGCTACTGAAGAGCTGAGAGTATCAGCAAGTTCGCTGACGACTTTCTTCTTCTGTTCAAGAATCTTTTCGCTTGGCATGATTTCACCTCCGTTATTGGTGGTTGCAAAGGCAATAGGAAAAGCCCTTTTCCGCATTCCTCGGAAAAGGGCGTAAATCTGCAAAAATAGACAAGCCTTGCTTGTACTGCAGTTTCCTCTCCTCGGCAGGCGGTTTTCACCTTATGCTGGGCAAAAGCCCTTTGCACCTGCTGTCTTTGGTTAAGAACAGCTTTATTATATTAACACACGTTTTGGCGTATGTCAACAACTTTTTTATTCGGCAGAAGCGGTACCAACCTTTGAGGGGTTGATGCGAACGCCGGGGCCCATTGTTGAAGCAACAACACATGAGCGGATATACTGACCCTTTGCTGCAGCGGGCTTAGCCTTTACGATAGCATCAAGGAGAGTATCGAAGTTCTCACCGAGCTTATCAACACCGAAAGAAGCCTTGCCGATGGGGCAGTGGATGATGTTTGTCTTATCAAGACGGTACTCAATCTTACCAGCCTTAGCCTCTGTAACAGCCTTAGCAACGTCAGGTGTAACGGTACCTGCCTTGGGGCTGGGCATAAGACCTCTGGGACCAAGAACCTTACCGAGACGACCAACAAGACCCATCATGTTCGGAGCAGCGATTGCTACGTCGAAATCAAGGAAGCCTTCGCCCTGAATCTTTGCAACAAGCTCCTCAGCGCCGACTATCTCAGCACCTGCAGCCTCTGCAGCCTTAGCGTCATCGCCCTTTGCGAAAACTGCTACACGAACGCTCTTACCGGTTCCGTTGGGAAGTACAACAGCGCCTCTAACCTGCTGGTCAGCGTGACGTGAGTCAACGCCGAGGCGTACGTGAACTTCAACTGTCTCATCAAATTTAGCTGTTGCTGTTTTAATAGCAAGCTCAAGAGCCTCTTTGGGCTCGTAAAGGGCAGCTCTGTCTACGAGCTGAGCACCCTGGATATATTTCTTACCATGTTTCATAATTTAGTTTCCTCCCAATCATGTGGTTAAATCGGATTCTTCCTCCCACAGGAAGCATCAATCAGTTACTGTAACGCCCATGCTGCGTGCTGTACCGGCTATCATGCTCATAGCGGTATCAATGTTTGCAGCTGTGAGGTCGGGCATCTTCTGCTCGGCAATCTTTCTGATTTGCTCGGTAGTGATTGTTGCGACCTTGTTCTTGTTGGGAACGCCAGAACCGCTCTCAATTCCGCAAGCCTTCTTAATAAGAACTGCGGCGGGCGGAGTCTTTGTTACGAATGTGAAGGAACGGTCAGCGTAAACTGTGATGACAACAGGGATAATAAGACCCATGTCGTTCTTAGTTCTCTCGTTGAATTCCTTTGTGAATGCCATGATGTTAACACCGTGCTGACCAAGAGCAGGTCCAACAGGTGGTGCCGGAGTAGCCTTTCCGGCGGGTATCTGCAATTTAATTAAGCCAACAACTTTCTGTGCCATAATTTGCACCTCCATAGTAATGTGGTAAATGGCGGGGATTTCTCCCCTCCCACTGAAGCCAAGGGCTCCGTGCGTCATAGACGCGTATAATAAGAACCTAAGTTCGTATTATCGGGATAATTAGTTTTCGAGTTCAACCTGGTCAAGCTCAAGCTCAACGGTTGTCTCCTTGCCGAAGAATGCCGAAACTGAGACATAAACCATCTCGTTTTCAAGGTCAATCTTCGTAACTGTACCTGAGAAGCCTTCAAGGCGTTCATCGGTAATTCTGACGGTATCGCCCACCTGATATTCGACCTCAACGCTCTTCTTCTCAACTCCGAGCGCAAGAACTTCCTCATCAGAGAGCGGTGTCGCCTTGCTTTCAGGACCGACAAAGCCGGTAACGCCTCTGGTATTTCTGATTACAAACCATGCATCATCGCTCATTGACGGGACGTTATTGTCGTCATATGTCACGGCGACCTTGACAAGAACGTAGCCGGGGAAAAGCTTACGCTCAACCTCACGCTTTTTATCGTCCTTGATTTCGGTGACGATTTCCGTAGGAATCTGCACCTCAAGAATCTGGTCCTGCATCTTGCGGTTTTCAACCATCTTTTCAATATTTGTGGCAACCTTGTTCTCATATCCGGAATAGGTGTGAACCACATACCATTTGGCATCAACAGACATCGTTCTTCCTCCTGTTATTAGCCGAGCTTAATGAGATTCATTATTGCGGCTGCGGTCTCTGAGTTTTCGCCGGTCTTCTTTGCGAGCTCAACGAGTTTCTCTACAATAAAAGACAGACCCTGGTCGATAGCGAAGATAACTACGCAGACCGCTGCGACCGATACAAGAACAACTCCTGTGTTCTTGAGAACAGTTTTTCTGTCCGGCCATGTAATCTTCTTGATTTCACCTTTGAAATCCTTTCCAAACTTCTTGAAGCCCTTGCCTATACGCTGGAATATGTTTCCGTTAGGGTTCTTGGGTTTGGATGCTTTAGCCTTTGCTTTTTCGGCTTTTGCAACCTTCTCGGCAGCGGAGAGTTTGCTGTTATCAGCAGCATTTTCTTTCTTTGCCATGAGTTTCTCCTCCCGCCTTACTTTGTTTCCTTGTGGAGAGTATGCTTCCTGCAGAAACGGCAGTACTTGTTCATCTCCAACCTGTCCGGTGTGTTCTTCTTGTTTTTAACAGTGTTGTAGTTGCGCTGCTTGCATTCGGTGCAAGCAAGAGTAATCTTAACTCTCATAACGGCACCTCCATTATTTCGGATTTGATTAGCCTCCCTCTGAACCGGCCTTAGAAAATGAGGGCAGAAAAAAATAGCCCTCTTACAGAGGTACTAATAGAATATCACACATGTTTTTTTTCGTCAAGAGGTTTTTTTGAAAAATTTGCTGATATTTTTACATTAGTTTATAAAGTAAATCAAAATCGTGCCGAGGCGCCCTTTGACGCCCCGGCTTTCAGTTCTTTAATCAAGTACTACTTCTCTGCCTGTCTGTGCAGACTCATAGATAGCCGAAAGTATCTTTATCATGTCAAGACCCTGCTGCGGCTTGTATACAGGCTCTTTATCAAACAGAACATAGTCGATGAAATTGGCAATGTTGTTGGAATGTCCCTCAACTCCGAGTGTCTTTTTAAGCTTCTTGTTTTTCTGCTTGCCGTTCTCCTCATAGAATATGGTTGCCGCACCGTTTTCCCACTGCAGACCTGCCTTTGTTCCACGAAGCTCAACAAAGCGCTTTTCACGTTTAATATTTGATGCCCAGCTGAACTCTATCTGCAAACAAGCTCCGTTTTCAAAACGGATAAAGCCCATCGCAAGGTCCTCAACATCAAATGTACCGTTTTCTACCTTGTCACCGAAAGCGGAGTTCTTTGAGTCGCTCGAATCGCTATCAGCAAATTTACAAAACGTTCCGCCGCTGACGGCAACAGGCCTCGGGTTGCCCATAAGCCATACGGCAAGGTCTATCATATGAACGCCCAAATCGATAAGCGGACCGCCACCCGAAAGCTCCTTGGTGGTAAACCAGCCGCCCTTACCGGGAATTCCTCTACGGCGTATCCATCCGCAGCGTGCTGCGTATATTTCACCAAAGCCGCCGTCCTCAGCAATTTTTTTAGCCTCCTGAGATGATACGATAAAGCGGTTATTTCTTATAACCATAAGCTTTTTGCCTGTACGCTCGCTGGCCTCTTTCATCTTTGCAGCTTCCTGCGGGTTTACGGCATCAGGCTTCTCACACAGAACATGCTTGCCAGCCTCCATAGCATCAACCGCTATAATGGAGTGCAAATAGTTCGGAGTACAGATGTCCACAGCCTGAATATCAGGGTCTTTTAAAAGCTCTTTATAATCTGTATAAACTTTTGCGTTTTTAAAGCACTTTTCTTTAGCCCTCCGAGCCCGCTCTTCAATAATATCACATACAGCGACTATCTCTGCATTCTTCTGCATAATGTATGCAGGTATATGACTGCCCTTTGCAATGCCGCCTATTCCGATTATTCCGATTTTAAGTTTTTCCATGTTTACCGCCCTTCCATAAATAAATTGTTCAACTTGAGTATATCATAAATTTTTTTCATCATCAATAATCAACGCAAAAGAGACAAAACTATTAAAAACCGTATCAAGGAGACAATATATGAAAATTGCAATAATAACAGGAGCATCTTCGGGTTTGGGCAAGGAGTTCGCCATTCAGATAGACAGACAGGAAAAGCTGGACGAGATATGGCTCATAGCCAGAGACAGAGGTGCGCTGTCGCTGACAGCCTCGGCACTCAGAACCAAATCTCGAATCATAGACCTCGACCTGTCAAAGCAGGAAAACAGAGACAGCTTCAGCAATCTTTTAAAGACAGAAGCGCCTTATATAAAAATTCTTGTAAACGCCGCAGGGTTTGGCAAAATCGGAGCTACCGAAATCATAGCCAAGCAGGATATAAAGGATATGATTGAGGTTAATATATGCGCACTCACGGACATGTGTCTTGCCGCACGTCCGTTTATGCACGCAGGCAGCAGAATAATAAACATGGCTTCCGTTTCAGGCTTTATTCCCCTGCCGTATCTTAATGTATATGCCGCCACAAAAGCTTTTGTACTCAGATTCTCGCAAGGGCTGCACGACGAACTCAAAAGCAAGGGAATCGCCGTCACCGCAGTATGTCCTTACTGGGTAGATACAAATTTTATCCCTGTTGCAAAAAACAGCCCCGGCGCCAAAAGCGTCACCAACTTCCCGTTTATAACAAAAGCTCAGCCCGTCGTGCAGAGGGCTCTGTGCGACAACAGAAAAGGTAACATCCACTCATTCTTCGGTTTTGCTTCAAACACGGTTCATGTACTCGCTCATATCATGCCCGTCTGTGCACAGATGGCTGTGTGGAATATGATACGCCGTTGAAAAAATTTTGTTGAAAGCTTTCCAACATCATGCTATACTGAATATATACTATTATGTATATTAAAGGAGGGTTTGCCGTGAAAATTCAGGAATCGGCTGAAGACTACCTTGAAACCATATTAATTCTCCGCAATAAATTGGGACGTGTCCGTTCTATTGACATTGTAAACGAGATGGGTTACTCCAAGCCCAGCATCAGTATAGCTATGCGCAAACTGCGTGAAAACGGATATATAATCATGGACGATGAAGGCTATATCACTCTTACACCTGACGGAATGGAAATTGCCACAAAGATTTATGAGCGTCACAAGCTACTGACCCAGTGGCTCACACAAATAGGCGTAGATGAGATAACCGCACGTGAGGATGCCTGCCGTATGGAGCACGCAATAAGCGAAGAAAGCTTTGAAAAAATCAAGGAGTATGTTCTGGCACAGTAAGAACTAATAAAACATCCCGCAAAATCTTTCAGCGGGATGTTTTTGTTTAAACAAAGGAGTATGTTATGGATAAAAGACTGGTTGGAAAATGGCACAGCAAAGACAGTCTGATTGAAACAATCAACATCTTTAATAAAAAGTGCTTCAGCACAAAACCTCCAAAAGTTAAAATTTCAATCCCATCAACAGGTATCTACAACTTCAGCCCCAACTGTGTCTATGAAAAAGACGGTTTTTTCTGTTTTGAAGTTGATGATATTATTTTCCGCTTCCAATACGCAGACGGATTTATGTTAAGCCGCTACACAAAGGACGGGGAAGAAAATCAAATAAAATATGAGCGGGTATCCGCCATTCCCGATAAGGGAAAGTATAGATATACACCTGCTAATGTCGTTGTAGAAAAGGTTGACATGCCAAGACTTACACTGCTGAAAAACTTTGCAAAACACAGCAATCAGCACACCTGCGAACCTTACGAAATTGAATACAAACTATTTGAAGAAGCACCGCAGATACTGAAAAAATATAACCACGACAGCTACATAGAAAACAAAAGCGGTGATACTCTTGCCTTTGCGCTTCTCGACTTTGTCTGTGACAATTTTCAGCACAGCGGCTCAATCGGTATGCCAAAAAAGCTAACTGTTGAAAACATTGTTGAATTTTGCGAAAGCCACGACAACAAAACAAATTGTCGGGGTCTTGCCGCACTTTTGGCATCTCTCATGCGCATGAACGGAATCAAAGCTTCGCATATCACCTGCATACCATACGAGGAGCCTTTTGACGACTGTCATGTCGTTGTCGACTGTATTCTTCCGTCGGGTACAAGGGTTATGTTTGACCCGACATACCGTCTGTATTTAAAAGACAAGAAAGGAAATTATGTATCCTTGTCAAAGCTCCGTCAAATGCTGATTAGCGGACAGTCCTATTATCCCAACCCACAGGCATCATATAACGGAGCTGGCTTTAACGTAAAAGCTCACAGAAAATACATGACTAAAAACACGCTTCGCTTTTCAAGAGCTGTTTTCAATGCCGACGGAGTTGATGAGGGCGATGTCAGGCGTATAGAATTAGTGCCCGAAAAATATCCTGTTGAAAAGTTTGATGAAGAGAAAAGAAAACAGTTCGTCTTTGACGAGCGGGAGTTCTGGGGATAAAAAATTTTAGAAATGGAGAGATATTCAAATGCTTAAACTAAATGACTTAATGAGATTAAGTGACGATGAACTAAAAAATACAAAAGTCCGTTTTAATCAGTACAATGGTGAAGATAATCCAATAGAGGAGTTCAAGAAAAGTCCCGAAAAATTATTAAAATGGAACTATTGGAATTCTCAAAAATATAAAGTCGGTCAACTTTCCATTGGTTTAGTCAAAATGAGCCAAGATGAATGGCTTTTGTTCACGGTCGGTACAATTACTGCGATAAAAGATATACCATTTAATAGTGGCATTGGATATGAATACAGAATAGAGGAAGACTTATACGGAGATTTGTTTGGTCGTGTAATAATTAAATACCACAAGACTATGCAAAGTCAATTTCCTAATGCAGATACCGTAATGGATAACTTGATTGTAAAAGAAGTTCTGCCAAGCGTGTTTTCAGGGTTTGATTTTCCCGGTTATGATAAAGTGTCATTAACCTATGCTGAATTAGAAACTATTGTAAACGGTCGCTATCCAAGTTATAAAAATGCATTAGAAAACCAACAAGCTGTTTATGTTCTAACGGATACGAATACAGGCAAACTATATGTTGGAAGTGCCACAAGTAAAAACGAGATGCTTTTATCTCGTTGGAAAGGTTACATTAATACTTTCCACAACGGCAACGAAGGTTTAAAAGAATTATTTAAAAAAGAAGGAGCAGATTATTTTAAAAAATATTTCAAGTATAGTATACTTGAAAATTTTAATTCAAAAGTCAATTCCGATTTTATTCTTGAAAGAGAAGCATATTGGAAAAAAGTTTTAGATACCAAAAAACACGGCTACAATAAAAACTAATTTTGCTTGCTCAAAATTTTGAAAGTGAGGTACATATGCAAATCTTATCTTGCAACCCAGAAGACGATACTTTTTTCGTGGGGCTTTCACTAAAAGAGTTTGAGCGTCTATCTTTAGAGTACAATATTGAGTATGACTTACAATATGATTTAGAACAAACAAAGCAAATCGCTTTTCAAAATCTAAACAAAACCGACTATATCCAAATGATTAAAGAGGCTTACAATATTAAGAGCGCACCTTTCGTTTGTGTTGTTGTAAACAGAAATGTTTCAGAAATTGCTGTCAGACCATCACATTTTCCTTTTTCCAATCTTTGGAATGGTTACAGTCCATGGAAAGCAATACAAGCGCAAGAAATAGACAGTCTTGAGGTTTTAAAAAACACAAAAAAACAACAATGAATAGCTACAAAAAGCACTTTTGATACCAACGTACCAAAAGTGCTTTTTTCTTTCTTATCTGACCGTTGTTCCGAACGGCATGAATGCAAGTTTCGCAAACTTAAAATACTGCAAGCCTATCGGGATAAGGATTATTGTGCAGCAGCACAGCACACCCATACCCAAGCAATACAGAGCGTTCTCCCAACCGAGCAGCGCTATCCAAAGGATGTTGGCCAGCAGACTCGGTGCTCCGCCGATAAAGTCAACCTCCTTACCGAACGGTGCCAGCGAGAGTTTTGCAAACTTGAAACACTGTCTGCCCACCGGAATGCCTACCACCGTAATACAGCAGAGCAATCCGCTCAAGAACCAAAGCAGCGCTGTTACAAAGCCCCCAAAAATAAACCACACTATGTTTGCCAATATCTTCATATTACCCCTTCCTTTCTCAGGGAATATCCCCCATTTACAATTTACCATACAATTATTTCCTATTTTTGTCTTAGCTTATAAATTTTTATAAACTGCGATATTGAATCGACCCACTATATTATAGTATAATAAACATTAAGAAAATTTGCTTTAGCCGAGGTGATAACATGAACGAAAAACTGCAAACACTCCGAAAAAAAGCCATGCAGCTGCCGCTGACTCCGGGTGTTTACCTGATGAAAAACCGTCAAGGTGAGATTATTTATGTCGGCAAGGCTAAAGCTCTTAAAAACAGAGTAAGTCAGTATTTCGGTTCACAGAATAACCACGGTATAAAAGTTTTAAAGATGGTTGAAAATGTTGATGATTTTGACGTCATACTTACTGACAGCGAATTTGAAGCGTTGATTCTCGAATGTAGTCTTATAAAACAGCACTCACCAAAATATAATATATTACTCAAGGACGATAAAGGGTACTCCTATGTCAAAATAACAAATGAAAAGTGGCGCAACGTCTACGCTGTGCTGCAGCGTGAGGATGACGGTGCTGAGTATCTCGGCCCGTACACCAGCTCCTTTGCAGTTAAAAATACAGTTGATGAGGCAAAAAAGATTTTCCGTCTGCCTCAGTGCAACAAAACCTTTCCACGTGACTGCGGCAAAGGCAGACCGTGCCTCAATTATTTCATCTCTCAATGCTGTGCTCCGTGCAGCGGCAAGGTACCTTTTGAGCAGTACGATGAAGCGGTCAACGATGCGATAGCTTTCATAAAAGGCGGCTACACTCATGCTATCGCCGACCTTGAAAAAAGAATGAACGAAGCCGCCGAAAATCTCGAATTTGAAAAAGCCGCACGGCTTCGTGACAGAATAGCGGCGATAAAACGTCTGGGCGGCAAGCAAAAAGTCATATCAGCCTCTGTCAAGGAACAGGACGTATTCTCTCTTGTATTAGGTTCAGCCGCATCGGGCAAAGCTTGCCTTTCAGTCATACGTTTTGCAGACGGCAGACTTTACGACAGCGAAAACTTTATAATTGACACTCCCGAAAATATATCCGAAGCGCTTTCCCAGTTAATCAGGAGATTCTACATGATAAGAGACTTCATCCCAAAGCGGGTATCCGTAGAACAGGAGATTGCCGACGAGGAGCTTATCACCAGATGGCTCAGCGAAAAGAAAGGCAAAAATGTAATAATCTCGCACAGCACTACAAACGAACAGAAGAAGCTGTTTGATATGTGCCGTTCCAATGCCGCACAGCATCTCGCACCCGTCACAGGGACAACAGGCCGCAAAGCCGCAGCCCTTGATGAGCTGGCAAGCCTTTTGGGGCTCGGCAGCGCACCTGAGGTCATTGAATCATATGACATCTCCCACACAGCAGGTAGTGACAATGTTGCGGGCATGATTGTTTTCAGAAACGGAGAGCCGTACAAAAAAGCCTACAAGCGCTTTATCATAAAAGGCTTTGACGGTCAGGATGACTATGCTTCAATGGCGGAAGTCCTTGACAGACGTTTTACCCGATACGAAGAAGAAAAAGACAGCGGCGAGGGCTTTGGCAAACTGCCCGACCTCATACTTCTTGACGGCGGCAAGGGACAAGTTTCCGCAGTCGAGCCTGTTCTTAAAAAGCACAATCTTTTAATTCCTCTTTTCGGAATGGTTAAAGACGGCAACCACCGCACACGAGCCATAGCACTTTCAGGCGGTGAGATAGCACTAAGTTCAAAGCGCAAGGCATTCACACTGGTCTCCGAAATACAGGAGGAAGTTCACCGCTTTGCCGTAAGCTACCACAGGTCACGCAGAAAAGCGACTTCGCTCTCCAGCACGCTGACGGACATACCCGGAGTCGGACCGACAAGAGCAAAGGCACTTTTAAAACACTTTAAAACCATTACTGCCATACGCAATGCAAGTATAGAACAGCTCTGTGAGGTTGAAGGCATATCCGAAAAAACAGCGTTAATTATATATAATGCACTCAAAAGCGATGATTAACCCTTCTTAAGCCCTTGACTTCACTTGACACAAGGGGTAAAGAATGAGATAATTAAATGTAATTTTTTGTATTATTTTTCAAAGGAATGATTTGATGAGAGTTATTACAGGCTCGGCACGAGGCAGAGTTTTAAAGACACTTCAGGGCGAAGATGTCAGACCGACAACTGACCGTGTCAAAGAGGCCATTTTCAGTATAATACAGTTCGAACTTGAGGGCAGACGTGTGCTTGACCTTTTTGCTGGCTCAGGTCAGCTCGGAATTGAGGCTCTCAGCCGAGGTGCCGCAAGTGCTACTTTTGTCGACATGTCAAAGGAATCCATATCAACTGTCAAGGACAACCTCAACCACACAAAGCTCGGTGAAAACGCACGTGTCGTTCAGACGGATGCACTCTCTTTTTTAAAGCTCGGCTCAGACGTTTTTGACATTGTTTTTGTCGACCCTCCGTATGCAAGCGACTTGGTCCAAAAAGCTCTGAATCTGCTGTCTGACAGGGTTGCCGCAGGCGGAATCGTCATGTGCGAAACACCGTGGGGTGCAGAGCTTCCCGAACGTGTCGGCGAGCTGACACTCGGACGCACCTACAAATACGGAAAAATCATGATAAGTGTATACAGAAAGGATGTGCCTGAAGTATGAAAATAGCTATCTGTCCGGGAAGCTTTGACCCCGTAACAAAAGGTCATCTCGACATAATAAGACGTACGGCGAATATGTTTGACAAGGTAATAGTTGTCGTCATGCACAACTATCACAAGCCGAATTCATATTTCACAGCCGATGAGCGTGTCGAGCTGCTTTCAAGATGCACAAAAGATATAGAAAACGTAACAGTAGATATGCACGAAGGTCTGCTTGCATCATATGCCAAAGAAAAAGGCGCTGTTGCAATAGTCAAAGGCTTGCGAGCCGTTTCCGACTTTGACTACGAGTTCCAGCAGGCGCTTACAAATAAAAAATTAAGCCCTGAAATAGAGACCGTTTTCATAACTGCAAACTCAGATTATATGTATCTGTCTTCAAGTGTTGTAAAGCAGGTGTGCGAGTTTGGCGGAGATATTTCAGATTTTGTACCCGCAGAGGTTTGCGATGATATCATACAAAGAATAAGAGAAAGGAACTCAAGGATATGAACATAGAATCCCTTTTAGAGCAGATTGAAGAGCTGCTTGACGCCGGCACAAAAATTGCATTGTCACATAAAACAGCCGTTAATGCAGAAGCCATAAAAACCTGTATTGAAGATATAAGACTGAATATGCCCGAGGAGATATCCCAGGCAAAAGCTATTGTTGCAGACCGCAGTTCCATACTCTCAAAGGCTAAAAGTGATGCTCTTTCCTCTGTAACAAAAGCTCAGGAAAAGTCGCAGGAGCTCATGACCAACACTGAAGCAAAAGCAGAGCAGATTCTTTCATCCGCCAAACAGACTGCCGAGCAGAACGTAAAAGAGGCTGAAGAAAAGGCATCTCTTACCGTTGCAAAAGCAACCGCTGAGGCTGCAACCATCATGGATAAAGCCCGCAAAGCTTCAGAGCAGATGATAGATGAGCACGAGATAACCGCTCAGGCAAAGGCATACGGAGCACAGCTCAAAAAACAGTCACAGGATGAGGCTACAAGCACAGTCAATGCTGCTGTTGCACGTGCCGAGGAAATTCTCGCAAACGCCAGCAGACAGGCTGAGGACATCACTTCAAATGCAAAAGCCGAATCTGACGAGATGCTTGCACGTGCAAAGAAATGGTCAAACGACATGAGAGATGCGGCAAGTACATTCGCTGAAAAAGTGATGGCTACCGCAGATAAAACACTTGTCAACAGCGTCAACGAAATTCGCAATGCACGTCAGGCTTTGCGTGATGCAGGCAGAGGAGAAAGCAGCTTATGAACATACTGATTGTGGGCTGCGGCAAAACCGGCTCACGCCTTGCAAAAGACCTTGTCGAACGTGGATATGACGTATCCGTTGTAGACAAAAGCCGTGAA
Source organism: Clostridia bacterium (assembly GCA_017407995.1). Lineage (GTDB taxonomy): Bacteria > Bacillota > Clostridia > Oscillospirales > Acutalibacteraceae > CAG-177. The sequence goes on from JAFQVM010000013.1 coordinate 45,958, forward strand.
AAGCTTGAAAAGAACTTAGGAGCAGATTTTGAAGGCATCACCGTTGCCGGTGAGCCGTTTGATATCGATGTTCTTTCAAGCGCAGGCGCAAACGATATGCACGTTGCCGTTATTTTAACCCCTGATGACAATGTAAACGTGATGGTTGCACAGACCTTACAAAACGAGTTTAATATAGACAAGATTTTCACCCGTATACTCAACCCCGCAAGAGAGGCTGTATTCCGCAAATTTGGGCTTTATACGGTATGTGCTACAAGATATGAATCCGACCACCTTTTGGGGCTTATAACCTCCATTGAATCTGATATTCCGAGCGTTGCCACGGCAGGCGCTCTATTCGAATTTCACATTCGCAAAACCGGCAAGCGTGACTACGGTAAGGCGCCCTCATCTCTTGTACATCATCCAAATGAGGTTTTTGTCGCTGTCAAAAAGAGTAACGGCACAATACTGCCTGTAAACTTTGCAGGACTTACCATCGAAGAGGGAGACCATATAATCTCCACAACAGTAAAAACTGAGTAGAGCGAAAGGTGATTTGTTATGAGAGTACTCATTGTAGGCGGCGGCAAACTCGGTTTTAACCTTGCACGCACCCTTTTGGAAGAAGGCAAGGAGGTCCGAATAATCGAAATCGACCGTGCCAGATGCGAAGAGCTTGCAAACGAACTTGATATTCCGATTTACTGCGGAGACGGAACAGAAGTTGAAGCACTCGCAGATGCAGGTATCAGCCTGTGTGATACATTCATTGCCACTACCAGCCGTGACGAATGTAACCTCATTGCCTGCGAACTTGCAAAAAGTCCGTTCAATGTCAAGAAAACCGTAGCAAGGGTTAACAATCCAAAAAACATATCAATAATGAGAAAACTTGGTGTTGACTTCACCGTTTCTTCTACCGTTCTCATGGCAGGTGTAATAGAGCACGAAATTGACGGCGCACAGGTGCGCTTTATCACCGATATCAACAACAGCGATGTTGTAATAAGCGAATACACCATTCCCGCAGATTGGGATAAATCAGGAACCACCGTCATGAACCTTAATCTCCCGGAGAACTGTCTGCTCGTATATGTTATGCGTGAGAAAGAGATGATGATTCCACGAGGCAATACAGCGCTGTACGCAGGCGATGAATTTATCGCTCTTACAGTCGGCAACGCCTCAAAAAAACTAAGAAAAATATTTGATATACAAAAATAGGACGGTAGAAATGGAAAGTATTCATGCAAAAAAAGCCAAAGAGCTTTTTAACGAGGGATATAACTGTTCTCAGGCTGTCGTAGGAGCCTTTGCTGAGGAACTCGGTCTCGACTTGCAGACCGCTCTCAAAATAGCTTCACCCTTTGGCGGCGGAATGGGAAGAATGCGTGAGGTTTGCGGAGCTGTAAGCGGTATGTTTATGGTTGCAGGTCTCGCCGAAGGTTACTGCGACCCGAAAGACTATGAAGGCAAAAAAGAGCTCTATGCAAAAATCCGTGAAATGGCAGAGGAATTTAAGTCAAGTGAAGGCTCGATAATATGCCGTGAACTGCTCGAAGGCGTTGAAACTCAAGGAGGACCTAATCCCGAAAAGCGTACGGAGCAGTATTACAAGAAACGTCCGTGTCCTGAACTCGTTGCCAGAGCAGCGGAGATTGCTGAAAGATTTATTGAGGAACAAAAAAATAAAAAATAAAAAAATCAGACCTCGAAAAGCAATGCTTTCCGAGGTCTTTGATATTTAATTTAAACTTCAGGAATCTCCAGCTCAATCTCCTTGCCAAGCTGTGCAGAACGGTAAATACCGTCAAGAATTGCCTGGTTGTAGATAGCCTCACTTGTAGGTACGGGAGCGGGTTCGCCGTTCTTGATAGCATCAAGGAACTTACGGACTTTCCAATAGAACACGCCCTCCTCAGGCTCATCCTGCATGGGAACAACAGTCTCAACCTGAGCTTCACCGATGTTGCGGTATATCTTCAGCGGTGCATCGATGCTACCCCAGTGTCCCGATGACGGAATCTTAAGGCCTGCCTTTGTTCCGAGAACAACAGTATCACCCATTGTGTCGATATTCATAGCCCATGCTGTTTTAAAGTCGATGGTCAGACCGCCTTCAAGACGTACAAAACCTGCTGCGAAGTCGTCAACACCGAAAACATCCTTGTACTTGTAGTCGTCAGCTTTTCCGAAATAGTCTGAAAGGAAACCTGTGACTGTCAAGGGCTTCGGATAGCCCATGCCGTTGAGCACCATATCGAGTGCATAGCATCCGATATCACCCAAAGCACCGATGCCGCCTGTTTCTTTCTCAATGAAAGTTGTACCGAACGGTGTCGGGATACCTCTGCGTCTGCCGCCGCCTATCTGAATGTGATAGACCTTGCCGAGCTCGCCGGACTCAATTATATGCTTTATCATCTGCATATTGGGATTATATCTGGGCTGGAAGCCGACAGATACAATTTTGCCGCTCTCTTTTTCAGCCTTTCTGATTTCAACAGCCTCTTCAAGAGTTACGCACATCGGCTTTTCAAGCAATACATTTACTCCATGCTGGAGAGCGTAAATTGTACACTCTGCATGGGTCATATTGTATGTACAAACGCTGACTGCATCAAGCTCCTCATTGTCGATAAGTTCCTTGTGGTCGTGATAAACTCTTACACCTTCAGGAGCTTCCCACTTTTTAAGAAAAGCCTCTGCTTTTCCGTCAACAAGGTCTGCTACACCAACAAGCTCAACATCAGGCATTCTTAAATATTCACTGATGTGGCTCTCCGCTATCCAGCCTGTACCTATGATACCGACCTTGAGTTTTTTGCTCGTGTCAATACTGTAATTGTCCTGGTCCTTTGTAAACAAATTCAGGTCATTTGCTTTCTTGTCAGACATATTATGTACCTCTCTCTTTTATTTTATGGGCGTTGCCCTTTATTCCTTTTACCATATTTTAGCACGACTTGTAGAGCTTTACAAGCATAACTTATTCACCTATATCCTCAAAAATGCTTTGAAGTTCACTGTCAGTTAAAAGCCTTGCCTCACCGTAACTAAGACTGCTGTCAAGTTTCAGTGCACCTATTGCTGAGCGGTGAAGCTTCTCTACGGAATTGCCCACAGCCGCAAACATTCGCTTGACCTGATGATATTTACCCTCACGTATCTGAACTCTCACCAGCTTAGAGCTTTCGTCCATAACGCTTACTCTGGCAGGCAGACACTCTGTGCCGTCGCCCAAGGTTATGCCCGCTCTTATCCTGTCAAGCTCCTCCTCACCAATCTCGCTTTCAAGTGTCGCCTCATATGTTTTATATACATGGTGCGACGGCGAAATCAGTCTGTGGGCGAAATCACCGTCATCTGTGATTACAAGAAGTCCCGTCGTGTCCTTATCAAGCCGTCCTGCCGGAAAAAGCCCACGTCTGCTGAGTTCAGGCGGCATAAGGTCGATAACCGTCGGACAGTCAGGGTCTTTTGCTGCGCTCAAAACCCCCGAAGGCTTGTTAAGCATTATATACAGATACTTTCGCATCACTATAACTTTTCCGCCGATTTTTAATTCATCATTGTTTATATCAAGCTGTAAATCGGCTGCGAAAACCTTTTCGCCGTTAACCTCAACCGCACCCTTTCGTATCATTTGACGTGCAGCACTTCGAGATATATTCATTTGTTTTGCGACAGTTTTGTCAAGTCTATCCAAAACAATTCCTCCGTTTCATCAGGAAAATTTTAGCACAAACAAAGTCATATAACAACAATATTTTATTATTCACATTCAGAACAATAAAAACTACCTCTATTAAAAACTCCTGACAAGCATATAATAAAAACAGAGAATCAATAAAAAAATTATAATTATAATCATTATTTTTTCCTAAAAGACTTTTATTATTGTTTTAAAAGTGGTATAATTTAGTGTCTGTAAATATAAGCTTTGATAATTACTACTTTAACATATAGAAATAGAATAAAATAGGAGTGAACGAATTGGAGAAACTCGTTATTAACGGCGGAGTAGCGCTTAACGGTGAAGTCAGCATCAGCGGAGCAAAAAATGCAGTTGTAGCTATTTTACCTGCAACCATTCTTGCACAGGACGTGTGCATTATCGAGAATATTCCCAACATCAGCGATGTTTATTATATGACAAAAATACTTACCCAGCTCGGCGCAGAAATACGCCGTATTGATAAGAGCACTCTTGAGATAGACACCTCCAGAGTTAACTCATATATAGTATCTCACGATATGACGAGGCATCTGCGTGCTTCCTATTATTTCATAGGAGCGTTACTTGGCAGATTCCGTCACGCAAAGGTCGCCATGCCCGGTGGTTGCGATTTGGGTGTGCGTCCCATTGACAGACACATAAAAGGTTTTGAGCTGTTAGGTTCAAACGTTCAAATAGGTGCTAACGCCATTATCGAGGCACAGGCAGACAAGCTCGAAGGCAACATGATATACTTTGATGAGACTTCCGTCGGTGCCACAATCAACATTATCCTTGCCGCCGTTAAGGCCAAGGGAATGACCGTTATTGAGAATGCTGCAAAGGAACCTCACATAGTTGACCTTGCAAACTTCCTCAACTCCATGGGCGCTGATATCAGAGGTGCCGGAACAGATACAATAAAAATTCGTGGTGTTGAGCATATGCACGGCTGCAACTACTCGATTATTCCCGACCAGATTGAGGCAGGCACTTACATGATTGCCGCTGCCGCAACTGACGGTAATGTTCTTATCAAAAACGTTATCCCCAAGCACCTTGAATCAATCTCCGCAAAGCTTATTGAGTGCGGAGTGGACGTGACCGAAAATGATGACAGTGTCAGAGTCTGCTCGACCGGCAGACCGGGCAAATGCACAATAAAGGCTATGCCTTATCCCGGATTCCCGACTGATATGCAGCCGCAGATGACTGTGCTGTTGAGCATTGCCGAGGGGACAAGCTTTGTTTCCGAAGGTATCTGGAGCAACCGTTTCCGCTATGTAGAACAGCTTACAAGAATGGGCGCTTCAATAAAGGTTGAAGGCCAGATGGCTGTAGTTGAGGGTGTTGAACAGCTTAAAGGTGCACCCGTAAAAGCCGACGACCTTAGAGCGGGCGCCGCAATGGTCATTGCAGGCCTCACCGCAAAGGGCACGACCGAGATTGAAGAAATCTCACACATTGACAGAGGATATGAAGATATTGTTGAAAAGCTCAAGGCACTCGGTGCAGATATAAGACGTGTCAACGTTCCCGAGCCTGACGAGCTTTCAAAAGTAGTTTAATATAGAAACAAAAGAATCCCGCCTTTTGCGGGATTCTTTTTAAAAGGGATGACTTTATGGCAAGATTTTGTCCGCTGTTTTCATCGAGCAGCGGTAACTGCATATACATAGGCACATCAAACGGCGGTATTTTAATTGACGTGGGTGTCAGCGCAAAGAGAACTGTTAATGCGCTCGAACAAATCGGGGTTTCTCCCGAAGATATCAGCGCAATATTTATCACGCACGAACACTCCGACCATATCAACGGTCTAAAAGTTTTTGCAGGTAAATACTCAATGGATGTGTGGGCTTCGGGCGGTACGCTGTCAGCCCTCGGCGAAGCAGGGATTCTCAACGAAAAAATTAACATACATGAGCTGTCAAGCGGCGGAGCTGAAGCCGCAGGAATGTTTGTAAGACCTTTTCACACCTCACATGACAGCGCTGAAAGCGTAGGATATACGATAGTCACACCCGATGACAAACGCATCGCCGTTGCAACTGACCTCGGCATCGTAACACCCGAAGTGATGAATGCAATATACGGAAGTGACCTTGTGATGCTCGAATCCAATCACGATGTAGATTTACTCAAAAGAGGACCATACCCTTATTACCTTAAACAGCGCATACTCTCAAACCGAGGACATCTTTCAAATGAATGCTGTGCCGAGACTGCGCTAAAGCTTCTTGACGGCGGAACTACCCGCTTTGTACTCGGACATCTCAGCCGACACAACAATGTTCCGCAGCTTGCATATGAAACTACAAATTCCCTTTTCACCATGCATGGAGCTGTAAATGGCAGCGATTTTCTTTTAAATGTAGCAAACGACGACGGCAAAGTAATAAGTTTTTGAGGCGATGGAATGTATAACATAAATCTTATATGTGTCGGCAAGCTCAAAGAGGATTATCTTAGAGCTGCCTGCGCCGAATATTCAAAACGGCTTTCAGCCTTTTGCAAACTTAAAATCACAGAACTAACTCCTGCACGTATACCCGAAAATCCGTCTGCAGCACAGATAGATGCAGCTCTCAATGACGAAGGCAAGCGGATTCTCGCCTGCATCGCACCAAATGAGCGGGTATATGCCATGTGTATTGAGGGCAAAATCCTCTCATCGGAAGAGTTGAGTGCAGAAATGCAAAAAGCAGGTGTGTCGGGAAGCGGAAATATCGCCTTTATAATCGGCGGCTCTCACGGTTTGAGTGATGAAGTCAAGTGCAGAGCCAATTTCAAACTTTCAATGTCAAAGATGACATTTCCGCATCAGCTCGCACGGGTGATGCTCCTCGAACAAGTATACCGTGGATTTATGATTTCAAGCGGCGGGAAATATCACAAATAAAAAAAGCTTTCGCAAATGCGAAAGCTTTTCTTTATATCAAAATTACAGCACCTTCGAAAGGAAGTCCTTAAGTCTGGGACTTTGAGGATTAGTGAAGAACTCCTCAGGGGTATTCTCCTCTATAATCCTTCCCTCATCCATAAAGATAACCTTTGTGCCGACCTCACGGGCAAATCCCATCTCATGGGTTACAACAGCCATCGTCATACCCTCAAGAGCAAGCTGCTTCATAACATCAAGCACCTCACCGACCATCTCAGGGTCGAGTGCGCTGGTCGGCTCATCAAAGAGCATAACCTCGGGGTCCATGCACAACGCACGTGTAATAGCAATACGCTGTTTCTGTCCGCCCGAAAGCTGGCTCGGATAAGCGTTAGCTCTGTCCGCAAGCCCGACTCTCTCAAGCAGTCCGAGAGCCTTTTTTTCAGCCTCTTCTTTGCTCTTTTTGAGCAGCTTCATCGGAGCGATAGTCATGTTGCGCAAAATTGTCATATTCGGAAAAAGGTTAAAATGCTGGAAAACCATGCCCATCTTCTGACGGTGAATGTTTATATCCACCTTGGAATCAGTAATATCCGTACCGTTAAACAGAATGCGTCCGCCTGTGGGCACTTCAAGAAGATTCAGACAGCGTAAAAGTGTTGACTTACCACTTCCTGAAGGACCGACAATAACGACAACCTCACCTTTGTTAATCTCAAGGTTTGCGCCGTCAAGAGCCTTGATTTCGCCGCCCTTAAAGTGCTTCTCTACATTTTCAACCTTAATAATAGCATCAGTGTTCACCTGTACGCAGCCTCCTTTCCAGCACGCCCAAAAGACGTGTGAGAATCAGAACTACAAGCAGATATATAACCGCAATTCCGATAAAAGGCATAAATGCCTGATATGTAACACTCTGAACATTTATCGCCGCCTTGGTAAGGTCACGAAGACCTATCATCGCAACAATTGACGTCTCCTTAAACAGAGTTATCAGCTCGTTGCCCAACGCAGGAAGAACATTCTTAAATGCCTGCGGGATAACTATATACTGCATCGTACGCACATAGCCAAATCCCAGACTGCGACCTGCCTCCATCTGTCCTCTGTCAACCGCCATTATGCCGCTTCGGAAAATCTCCGCCACATATGCACCCGAATTTATTCCGAATGTCAGCACTGCAACCATAATGGTATTACGGCTCGAAGCAAATATGACAAAATACATTATAAGCAGCTGAACCATCGCAGGTGTACCACGAATAACGGTAAGATAAATATTTGATATAGTATTGAAAATCTTTAAGAGTACCTTGCCGGCACCACGCATACTCTCATGTTGTTGGTCGTAAGTTGAACGGATTATCGCAACAACAACACCTATTGCAAGACCCATCACCAACGACAGCGCCGTAACTTCAAGAGTTATTCCCAAGCCCTCAACGAACAGCTTCCAACGGTCGTCCTCTATAAAGGACTGTATAAAGTCCTTTTTAACGTCCGCAAACCATTCACCAGCGCTCAGCGGTAATAAAACCACTACCTTCACATCCTAACTGTTAAAGTAAAAAGAAAGGGTGACTTAAAGCCACCCTTTTATTTGAAACGTTTTTGATTATTCGTTTACGGGGATGTACTTGTTGACTATTTCATCAATCTTGCCTTCTTCTTCAAGCTTTGCAAGTGCAGCATTGATTTTCTCAAGAAGCTCAGGATTGTCCTTAGAAACAGCGATTGCATAATCTTCGTTTGTGAACTCTGTTGCAAGAATTGTAAGACCCTCGTTAGCCTTTACGAACTCCTTAGCAGGCTCACGGTCGATAACCACACAGTCAACCTTGCCTGCAACAAGAGCCTGAACAGCATCTGCGCCCTTGCTGTATGCGGTAACATTGTCCTCACCATAGCCGCCGTTTTCGGGTGTGTCAGCACAGTAGATGTGACCAGTTGTACCTTCCTGAACACCAATCATCTTGCCCTCAAGGTCATCGATAGACTTAATAGCAAAATCCTCTTTAACGATAACGACCTGAACACCGTTTGCATAGCTTGTTGAGAAGTTGACGTTCTCAAGACGCTCAGGTGTAACAGTCATACCTGCCATACCGATATCATACTTGCCGCTCTGAACACCTGTGATGATTGAACCGAACTCGATATCCTCGATAACAAGCTCAAGCTTAAGCTCATCAGCGATAAGCTGAGCAATCTCTGCATCGATACCGACTATTTTGCCGTCTTCGCCAAGGAACTCATAAGGCGGGAATGCAGCGTTGGTAGCCATGATAAGCTTGCCGGATTCAATTGTATCACCTTTGCCGCCGCAAGCTGCGAAAGCTGCTACTACAAATACGACTGCAAGTACGAGTGCGAGAACTTTTGTAAACTTTTTCATTGTTATGTACCTCCTGTAAGTTTATTGCATTTGTATTATACACGCAGAACTAAAGTTTTTCAATAGTAAATGTATATTTTTTCAAACGTCGAGTGCCAATATTCACTATATTCAGCACTAAATGAATATTTCGGCAAGTTTTTCCTTATCTATAAAGCTTTCACAGAACTTTATAAAGTCTTCGGGCGGCTGTGCGGTGATACACATATGCTCCCCTGTCACCGGGTGAGCAAACTCACTCTTGCGACAGTGAAGCAGTTGGTGCCTTATTTCAAACGGGTCCTCGCCATACATACTATCCCCGACCAGCGGCGACCCAAGATGCGCAAAATGTACACGAATCTGATGAGTTCTGCCCGTTTCAAGTTTTATTCTCATAAGGCTGTATTTGCCGTCTGTATACAGACTCTCCCAATGGGTAACAGCCGTTTCACCACTCTCGCCGCACGCACGCAGAGTCTTCATAGGGTCAGGTCTGTAAATCGGGACATCGATAGTGCCTTTACCCTCAAAACTGCCGTTCACCACAGCCATATATTCCTTTTTCACGCTCTGCGGAATCCGAGCCGCCGCATAGCGGTTCAAAGCGCAGATAACAATACCCGACGTCCCCTTATCCAGTCTGCCTACGGCTCTGAAAGTTGCTGTTCTGCCATTTTTCGACAGATATCCCGCAACAGCATTGGCAAGGGTATCACCCTGATGGTTGTGAGTCGGATGCATAGCCATAAACGGTGATTTGTTTATAACAAGGATATCGCTGTCCTCATAGATAACATCAATAGGGACATCCATCGGCTCTGCCGTCTCACCGTCAGGCGGAATGTTCAGCGTTATGACATCACCCTCGTGTATGCGGTCAATTGTGCGTATATGCTCGCCGTTGAGCATTATACCGTTTTCAACACGCTTTAGCTTGTTGACCGTACGCACAGAGACATCGGCGTATCCACGAAGAAGATGAATCACCTTTTTGCCGTCATATTCTTTTGGAACGGTAAATTCAAGCCGTCTTTCCAAAAACCTCACCCTATAAAAATCGAGGCGGCAGATATCCGCCGCCCCGTCTTAATATTTACTGTTTTGCCTCCTTGGCAATACGCTTTTTCCAACAGCTGTGACACATTGCCTCATAGCGGTCATTGCCACCAAGCAGCACCTGCGAACCGTTGGTTACCACCCTGCCGTTTTCATCTATTCGGGCATTTACGGTGGCTTTCTTTCCGCATTCGCAGATAGTCTTTATCTCCGTTATGGAATCCGCAATCTCCAAAAGGCGACGACTCCCGGGGAAAAGATGTGTCAAAAAGTCTGTCCGCAACCCGAAACACAGCACAGGCACATTATGCTCGTCCACTATACGGCGAAGCTGGTCTATCTGCTCCGGAGTAAAAAACTGAGCCTCATCCGCAATCACAACATCCGATGTGTTGTTTTCACCCGATATAAAAATATCATAGATATCATCATCAGGTAAAATCACGTCTGCCATCTCACTGAGACCTATGCGTGAATACACAACATCAGCTCCGTCACGGGTATCAACACTCGGTTTTATAAGCCAGACTCTGCGATTCTTTTCCTCGTAATTAAACTTGGTCATCAGCGCCTGGGCCGATTTTGACGAGCCCATAGCGCCGTATTTAAAGTAAAGCTTTGCCATTATCTTACTTTACCTTTACAGTCCAGCCAAATGTATCAGGCAGCTTGCCCCACTGAATACCTGTAAGATTATCATAGAGCTTCTGTGAAATCTCGCCGATTTCGCCGTTGTTGATAATCATCTTCTTATCGCCCCACTTGAGCTCGCCAATCGGAGAGATAACAGCAGCTGTACCTGAGCCGAAAGCTTCGTTGAGCTTACCCTCGTCAGCAGCCTTTGCAACTTCCTCAATTGAAAGCTTGCGCTCTGTAACTGTGAGACCCCATGAGCGAAGAAGCTCTATGCAGGACATTCTTGTAACACCGCCGAGGATGCTGCCCTGAAGCGCAGGAGTGATAACCTCACCGTCGATTACAAAGAACACGTTCATTGTACCGACTTCTTCAATGTACTTGCGTTCAACGCCGTCAAGCCAGAGAACCTGAGTATAGCCGACAGCATCAGCCTCATCCTGAGCCTTGAGAGATGCAGCGTAGTTACCGCCTGTTTTTGCAAAGCCCATACCGCCCTTTACAGCACGGACATAGTTCTGCTCAACATATATCTTAACAGGATTAAGTCCCTCGGGATAGTATGCGCCGACAGGTGAAAGAATGATGCAGAAAATCAAGTGATGTGCGGGATGCACGCCGACATGGGGGTCAACTGCAAAGATGAACGGACGGATATAAAGAGATGTACCCTCTGCTGTGGGAATCCAATCCTCATCAATTGAAACGAGCTGCTTAATAGCCTCAACAGCAAACTCCTCGTCAATCTCGGGGATGCAAAGGCGCTCGTTTGAAAGATTCATTCTTGCCATGTTGCGGTCAGGTCTGAAAAGGAGAATTCCGCCGTCATCAGCACGGTAAGCTTTAAGTCCCTCAAATACTTCCTGACCGTAGTGCAGGCACATTGCTGCAGGGTCAAGAGAAATGTTGCCGTAGGGAACTATTCTGGCATCATGCCAGCCCTCACCCTTGTCATAGTTCATGAGGAACATATGGTCAGTATAATAGTTACCAAATCCAAGCTTGCTCTGGTCTGCGGGTTTAGCTTTAGGAGCGGTGGTGCGCTCGATTCTTATTTCTTGCATAAAAACATCTCCGTTTATATTTAATACCTCTATATTATAGCACCCATTTTTCTATTTTCAAGTGCTAAGCTCATGAAGTACCACATTTTCTCAAAAGTTGACAAACAGTATAACTTTTGATATTATACAATTGAGTAATAGCGTACAAAGCGCTCGATTTTTACACGAATAAAATCAAGCGCACAACGTTATATATTTACTGTAAATCCACTTTAACATAAAGATTTGAACTATTCTTTTTCCCAAAAGGAAGGTTGAAGATGCATAATACCGATAATTTATGTATGAGCTGCTTAAAACCTATCGGCGAACAAAAGCAGTGTCCTTATTGCGGGTATCACTCGGATTCCCCTCAGCTTTCACCCTATCTGCCTGTCAGAACGGTGGTTGCCAACAGATATTTAATAGGTAAAGTTATAGATTTCAACGGCGACGGTGCAACTTACATGGGCTGGGACCTCTCCCAGCGTGTTGCTGTCAAAATCAGGGAGTTCTTGCCCGATGCCATATGCTCTCGAGAAAGCGGCGAACTCAACATCACCGTTATGCCAGGTTGTGAGCGTGCATTTAACGACTGCTATCAGAGTTTTCTGGAACTGTGGCGCAAGCTTATGCGACTCATGGGGCTGTCTGCTCTTATAAGCGTCACCGATGTTGTTGAAGACAATAATACGGCATATGCAATCTACGAACATACAGAGGAAGTTCCCTTAAGGGAATACCTGCTCTCAACACCCACAGGATATATTCCGTGGGAGCGAGCACGTCAGATGCTCATGCCTGTGCTTTCAGCTCTTGGGACATTGCACTCTGCAGGTATAATTCACCGTGGTCTTTCACCGCAGACACTCTTTGTAGGGGCTGACGGCAGAGTCAAGATATCGGGATTCAGCATCTGGCAGGCACGCACCGCAAGAGGCGACCTCAATCCCGAACTTTTTTCAGGCTACGCTGCAATAGAGCAATACGGATTTGACGGCAGGCAGGGCGCCTGGACTGACATTTATGCCTTTGCGGCAATACTATACCGTGCGCTTATCGGAACAGACCCGATAGTCGCCACCACAAGAGTGACTAACGACAGGCTGATGATTCCCAGCAAGTTTGCCGAACAATTACCTGCTTATGTAATAAACGCTCTCGTAAATGCTTTGCAGATTTTACCTGAGGACAGAACCCGCTCAGTCGAGCAGTTCAGAGCAGAGCTTTCAGCATCGCCTACAGCCACATTAGCCGGTGAAATTCACGCAATGAACAACGAGGCAAATAACGGCGGATATCAAAACACTTCAAACGTTATTACTGAAAATCCCTCCTCAGAAAAAGATAAAAAGCGTAACACATTAAACGCCTTTCTCATAACCGCAGGTGTAACCCTGCTGGTGGGAATTGTAATATTCCTCATCCTTTTCTTCACGATTTTCAAGGATAATTTTTCATCGTCTAAAAAGCACAACAATGACGATACCACTTCTGTATCCGGCTCAATTTCAGAAACGGTTGAGACTATAATCGTTCCGGACTTTACGGGCCTCAGCTACGAAGCAATAGCTAAAAACCCCGTATGGGAAGGCAAATTCTCATTCATTATAAAATACGAATACAGCGACACCGTCAAGAAAGATTATGTAATCTCACAAAGCTTGTCAGAACAAACCACAGTCGGCATGGGCAGCGAGATAGAGCTTGTGATAAGCAAGGGCAAAGAGCCTGTCGCCGTGCCTAATGTCCTCGGAATGACATACGAGCAGGCGAAAGAAAAGCTCACTGAGAGCGGCTTTATCTGCACAGCGGTCGGCGGAAACACAGACGGTATAGTCGTCTCGATGTCGCACGAACCGGAAAGCAAGCACGAAAAAGGCACAAGAATTGAACTTACGGTTTCTTCTCCGGCAGATGAGAATCCCACCGATTCCTCAAACAGCGGCGGTTCGATTATCGACAGATTATTTGGTTGATAAAAAAAGTAAAAGAGAGCAGTCCAAATGACTGCTCTCTTTTTATTTTTAAACGTTAGCGTTCTCCAAAACTTTTGACGCATCAGGTCTTCCTATCCACATATCCGACCATTTCTTGCCGGATATATTCTCAAGGCGACATTTGTCATCGTCGCTTACCTCTATTTCACCCTCTTCACGTTTGCGGCGAATAAGCTCCTTTATCATCTCATGGTCTTTCTTAGTCATTCTGTAACGCCAGATAGTGACAAGGGTTATTATCGCAAAAATCGTGGGCAGAATTGAGAAATTCAATCTAAGTCCCCAAATGGTCTTTGCCGCTTGCAGGGACGGATGTTTAATCTGTGGGTTATAGCCGAACATCGACAGCGCAGCTCCGACAACATATGACATAAAGCTGTTTATTGTCTTTCTGAACATGGTATAAAACGTCGCTATTACACCCTCACGGCGCTCACCTGTTATCATCTCGTCAACGTCCGTGACATCGGGCTGAATGTTAACAATAAAGAAGTCAGGGCCTGAGAAACCGAAGTTGTAACAGATGGATGATATAACAATGATTATAGTGGACACCGCAGACGGGGTTTCGGGTGTAATAAACGAAGTTATAAACAGACCTATAACCATCAGCGGACCGAGAATCTTTCCGCACGCCTGCTTTCCGAACTTTTTGATAAACATATAGTTTACGGGAGTTCCCATAAACTCAGATATACCCGAAACTATCGTCATTGAGATAAACAAACTGTATTTGTCCGCAACACTGACCATGAAATACTGGTCAGTTATGCTGTAAAATCCACGGCATATCATAAAGCACAGACCGATAAGGAAATATTGACGGAACGCACGGTTGCTGAAAACCAGCTTATACTGGTGTAGCATGTAGCGGATATTGATAGGCTTTTTAGGCATATCCTTTGATGATGGCTCAGAAGTGTGAAAATAGCAGTACACCAACGGCCACGCAAAGAAGAAGGCAAGTATAATACCTATCGCCATATATTTTCCCGTATCCGCATGTGACGGATTAGGCAAGTCGCCCAACGCAACAGCGACATTGAACTCACTGAGAACAAGCGCCGCAAGTATAAAAGACGTGACCTGTCCGACAGAGTTCATCATATACTCCACAAACAAGAACTGCGTACGCTGAAAATACTTTGGCGCTACCATCGGCAGCATCGAAGTGTGCGGTACGCTCGCAATGGTAAACGCTGTGCTGTAAAGCAGAGACGCAGCCGTATACCAGAGCATAATCTTATTTATGTTACCGCTGTCCGATATGCCAAATGACGACCAGCGCATTATATAGGCTATCATAAACGGGATAATCGCAATAAGCAAATACCGTCTGTGTCTGCCCGATTTTGCTCTTGTATGGTCCGTTATAAGTCCCATTATAGGGTCGGTTATTGCATCCCACAGTCCGCTAATCAGTGAGATGCGTCCCGCCTGCTCCGTATTAAGACCCTCAACATATGTAAGATACTGTTGATGGTACATGCTTATCGGATATCCCGCTCCGCCGAGCATTATATTACCCGAAGTGTATCCTATAGCAGGTCGCAAAAAATCTTTTGTATCGCCCTCAATTTCAGCGACATCCTTGAGCCAAGCACCGAAGCTTCTTCGTTTGCCTGCCATTCCCTCACTCCTCAGACAATTTCAAATTAAAATCTAAAAGACCAGACCTCATCAACTATACGAACAGCATTGCTGTACTTGTTTGCACAGGACTCAAACAGCAAATACATTCTGCCATCTTCAACATCTATGCCTTGCATCATTGTCGGCATAGTCTGCACTCTGGTCATACGCTTTGAGCTCAAATGCCACACAGGCACTTTCTCTGAATTTATTTCGACATATCTGTCCGCTTCATCCTTCATGACGTTCGGATAGAATTTCAACTTTGAATCAAGCTGACGTCCGTAAGATATACTCAAAGCAAAGCTTCCGTCAGGCAAACGTGCAAAGCCCTGTACCTTATTCGGAATAGTTACAATACAATCGGGTGTGACAATATCGGAAGATGAAGCTTTGTATCCTATCGAATTCTCAAAATTATCATCTATTTTAAAACCGACACACCATGCCTTGCTCTTTTCAAACAGCGAAATTCTGATGTGGTGACTTTCGTCCGTGGTGTAATTACCGTCGTTTGTCATAAATTCACCGACCCACAGCATGTCGTCATCACAAAAAGCGAAAGATGCGTTTGTGCCAGTATTAAACTTATCAACAAAGCGCAGAGTGTCTCCGTCCTTTGCGGCAGCTATGTCGCTCACCCTGAGTCTGTGAGCATATTTGCCCGATGTTATAAACAAATTCTTTCCGTCACTGGCGCATCCGCCTGCATGGCCTTTGTAATCGCTTCCACCGATATTCTTCAGCCTGAAGGTTTTGGCATTGCCGTCTTTATCAACGATATTGAGAATAGATGCTGTCCCGTCATCGGTATATCCGCAAATTGCGAAGCTGTCAAGCGTGCTGACATAGCACATCCCCTGAGGAATAAAGCCCTTATCAAGTGCAGGCACCTTGAATTCGCCCACACAGCTCTTCTCAATTTTGTTTGCACCGAAAACACCGCCGACAACATATCTTATATCGGCAAAAACTTTGAAAAAGACATCTAAAATTCCGCCTATGCTTATTGCTGCAGTATTGCTCTCACTCTGTGCAAATGCAGTCATAGGCGCACAGAAAATCATTACAGCCACTATTGCAATGCAAACAATTCTCTTGAAATTTTTCATTTTATATCCTTTCCCTTCTTATACTTTATTTGAAAACAGTTTCGTTTTTTTCAGTGCTTTATATAGCGGGAGACCGAGCAAAACGCACACAACAAGCTCACCCAAGCCCACTTCAAGAGCCGCTATTGCAAAGGCTGTTATTCCCGTCTCGCCTGATGCACTCGGAAGCAGAAATGTTATCTCCGCACCGACAATTACAGCATTAAAAATCACGGGCATAATTGCCGAAAGCAGCGGTATGTCTTTGATTCTTATATTCCTAAGCAGTCTGCCGCAAAGCGCTGCAAAAAAGGTCGCCGCAGCGCCAAAAACAATATCCCAAATCCCCATAGGACTCGTTAGATTTCCTATCACACAGCCGATTGTAAGTCCGGGTATCGCCGCAGGGGTGAATACTGAAAGTATGCACAGCGCCTCCGAAATTCTGAACTGTATCGGACCGTAGGCAAGTCCTATTACTGCGCTCAGGTATGTGGCGGCAGCATACAGCGCCGCAATTATCGCACATTCCGCAAGATACTTTAACCGCTTTTGTCTGTTATTCATTTTCTGCTCCTTTTTGCTGCCGTGCAGCGCCTTTAGTTTTGTTCGGCACCGGGCAAGTGCCTGTCAGGAAGGTTTCGAACTGACATTTTTGTTTAGTTTTAACCTTTATCTATATCAAAGATACTCAGCGAGGTCTTTTATGCTGTCCACAACAACGCTCGCTTTGATATCCGACTCCTCATACTCCTGCATAGAAGTTACTCCCGAAAGCACAAGCGCACTCGGTATACCGTGATTTGCACCTATGGCTATATCGGTAGCCAATCTGTCACCGACAAAGGCAATCTCATCTCTCCGGCAAGAGAGCATATTTGTAACATAGTCAACAGTTGCAGTCATGGGCTTGCCCATAACAAGAGGTCTCTTGCCCGTTGATGCTGCGAAAAGCTCAATCATAGAACCTGTATCGGGCATAAAGCCATCCGCCGTCGGACAGTTGAGGTCGGGATGAGTTGCGATATACTCTGCTCCGTTTGCAATAAAGCGAGCTGCATCCCACATCTTCTGATATGTGAGCGTCGTGTCAAATCCGAGAACAACTATATCGGGGTTTTCATCCACAAGCTCTATACCTGCGTTTTTGAAATCATTGGTCAAACGCTCGTTGCCCAAAAGGAAAACTTTCTTGCCGTTTCTGTTTCTTTTAAGGAAGTCGATAGTTACATGAGAGGATATAATAACTCTCTTTTCATCAACAGGAAAGCCCATCTTTTCGAGCTTTGCTCGGCACGACTCAACATTGTTAGATGAGTTGTTTGTGAAAAAGAAGAAATCACGGCCGCTCTCCCTGACCTTTTTCAAAAACTCATCCGCACCCGGAATAATTGTTCCGTCAAGATAGAATGTACCGTCCATATCAACTATAAAGTACTTCGTTTTTTCAAAAATCTTTTTATTTCCCAAAATCTACAGGGTATAAAACCCTTACCCACCCTTCAGATATTTTTCAGCCAAAGCGGCTTATTCACCCGATAAGTATACCACAACCGTTCTTTTCATACAACACTATGAATAAAATATCGTGTCTTTTTTTGGTTATTTTTCAGAGTGACTAATCGTCACATTTATAGATATCAAAAAAAATATGGTTTAAAATATATGTGATATATATTGTAGAAAGGGGGAACATCAATGAGTTTATCCTCTTTGGAAATAGGCGAGAATCTTAAGCGCCTCAGAAAAATTAACGGTCTCAATCAAGGTGACGTTGCAAACGCACTTAACATAGACAGAACCACCTACACAAAATATGAAAAGGGTCGTACGCCCAGCTTAGAAATGCTCAGAAAGCTGACGCTGATATTCGACGTATCCCTGGCGGAGCTGCTCGGCGAGGGAGAATATGCAGAAAAAATACGTATAGCATCTGAGGACTCGGAGCCTAAACTGAGAGATTTATATCTCAGTCCCGAGGAAAAACAGCTTATTATGAGATTCCGCCTTTGCGACGACTCAGACAAAAGAAAGATAATGGACGAGGTTATTGACCTTGCAATTAAAGATGAAAAATAAATTAACCGGCATACGCCAAGACGTATGTCGGTTAATTTATTTGTGCAAAGCTCTTGCCTGCAGCCCAAAATTAGGATATTATATAGAAAGATGTATATAAAGGAGGAACGATATGCTTGTTAACATGAGTGAGTTGCTGCTTGATGCTCAAAACGGCGGATATGCCGTGGGCAGTTTCAGCGTTTCCAACATGGAAATGGTGCTTGGAATAATCAAAGCTGCTGAAGAGACAAAAAGCCCTATAATCCTGCAAATAGCTGAGGTCAGGCTCAACCATTCGCCGCTTGAAATAATCGGACCTCTTATGGTTGCCGCAGCCGAAAACGCAGGTGTTCCCGTAGCCGTTCATTTCGACCACGGCAAAACTCTCGAAAAAATTGAGCAAGCCCTCGATATCGGTTTTACCTCCGTCATGCTTGACGGCTCTCATCTGCCGTTTGAAGAAAATATAGCTCTTACCCGTAAGGCATCTGAATATGCCGCTGACTACGGTGCAGACACCGAGGGTGAAATAGGCTGTGTCGGCGGAAGTGAAGACGGAAGCGAAGATATAGCAATTAACTGCACTAAACCCGAACAGGCTGCTGAGTTTGCAAAAAGAACCGATGTTCAAGCCCTTGCAGTTGCAATCGGCAACGCCCACGGCAACTACAAAGATGAGCCGAAACTCCGATTTGACATTCTTGAAAAGATTCGTGATACAGTCGATGTCCCATTAGTTCTCCATGGCGGAACAGGTATTTGTGCTCAGGATTTTCGCCGCTGTATAGAACTTGGTATCTGCAAAATAAACATTGCAACCGCCACTTTTGATGCCGTACAAAACAGTGTCAAAACGGCATATGCAGAAAACCGCATTAAAGGATATTATGACCTGCAGACTGCTGAGGTTGAGGGTGCTTATCGCAACGCATTAAAGCACATAGAGATTTTCGGATGTGCAGGAAAAGCTTAAAAAAGCAATCGCAAGCAAAGAAAGGATGAATATAAATGGAATACATTAAGTTTGACAAATCAAAGCCTTTGGATATCATACCCATAGGCAGAATCGCCATCGACTTCAATCCAACTGATATGAACCGTCCTCTCTCTGAGAGTGCCAACTTCAACAAGTATGTCGGCGGCTCCCCCGCTAACATCGCTGTCGGTCTTGCAAGGCTTGGTTCAAAGCCCGGTTTTATCGCACGTGTGTCCGATGACCAGTTCGGCGACTATGTCATAAACTATTTTAAAAATGACGGAATTGATGTTTCACATGTTTTCCGCTGTCAAAACGGAGAGAACTTAGGTCTTACCTTTACAGAGATTCTCAGCCCCACTCAGTCAAGCATCCTTATGTACCGTGACGGTGTTGCAGACCTGCAGGTTTGCCCCGACGACGTTGACGAGGAATACATAAAGAGTGCAAAAGCCGTTCTTATCTCCGGCACCGCACTTTGTGCATCGCCCTCAAGAGAGGCTGCTCTCAAAACAATGTTCCTTGCAAAGAAAAACGGTCTTGTTGTTATTTTTGATATCGACTACCGTAGCTACACTTGGAAGAGCAAGGATGAAATTTCACTCTACTACACAATCGCCGCACGTAACAGCGATATCATTCTCGGCTCTCGTGAAGAATTTGACCTTACGGAAAGCATGCTCGGAACCTGCAAAAATGACAGAGAATCCGCTGCGCTTTGGCACTCCTACGGCAACAAGATTGTTATCATAAAGCACGGTAAGGAAGGCTCCTGCGCTTACCTCAATGACGGCAAGGCTTACAAAGTTCGTCCGTTCCCCGTAAAGATGCTCAAGGGCTTCGGTGGTGGCGACGGCTACGCTTCAGCTTTTCTGCACTCCCTGCTCAACGGTAAGAGTGTACCCGAAGCACTTGAATTTGCAACCGCTTCCGCTTCAATGCTCGTTTCAGCACACAGCTGTTCAGCAGCAATGCCGAGTGAGGCAGATGTTGAAAAGT
Source organism: Clostridia bacterium (assembly GCA_017407995.1). Lineage (GTDB taxonomy): Bacteria > Bacillota > Clostridia > Oscillospirales > Acutalibacteraceae > CAG-177. The sequence goes on from JAFQVM010000013.1 coordinate 66,416, forward strand.
TTATCGCAGACAACAAGCCCACAGCAGGCGAAGTTGTTGAAGAGATGTAAAACAAACAAACAGCCCGCAGAAATCTGCGGGCTGTTTTTAATTTTATTTAATTGCAAGTTATCCCTGTAGCGACAAAAGGTCATTATTGTTATCTATTTTTATTTCATCGAAACAACCGACTCAAAATCAACTTCTTGGCAAATTGTAATTGCTTTGCAAAAATAGAAATCTCTTTATATTAAGATAATAAAAACATTTAATTAGCTTGAAATAAGTGCGTAATAAGTATAAAATATAACATGAACATGCTCGAAACAAAATCGAAAGGTTGTGTGCATATGGCAAGATTTTTAATCTCCGCTTTTTCTGATGAGGCGTCGCCCTCCCTTGAGGGTCAGATAGCTGCTTGCAAGGCAAACGGCGTCACTCATATGGAGCTTAGAGGAATTGACGGAAAGAACATTTCAGATTTTACTGTTGACGAGGCAAAGGAGCTTAAAGCAAAACTCGACGAGGCAGGCATGAAAGTTTCCTCCATCGGCTCATACTACGGCAAAATCGAGATAACTGATGACTTTGAGCCTCATTTTGAGGGCTTTAAAAACACCGTTGAAGTTGCAAAGGTACTTGAAGCTAAATATATCCGTATGTTCAGCTTCTATTTCACCGAGGGTGAGGACTACGAAGAGTATAAGCCTGAGGTTTTCCGCAGACTCAGAGCTATGGCTGAATACGCAAAAGAGCACGATGTTCTCTGCTGCCACGAGAATGAGCGTGGTATCTTCGGCGATATCCCCGAGCGTTGCCTTGAAATCCATAAAGAGTTCGGTGACCTTCTGGGCGGCATATTTGACCCTGCAAACTACATTCTTTGCGATGTTGATATTCTTCCCGCTTACGATATGCTTGAAGAATACATAACCTATTTCCATGTTAAAGATGCATTCCACAAGGACCACAAAATTGTTCCCGCAGGTCACGGAGATGCAGGCTTTGAGGAGCTTCTTCGCCGTTTTAACAAGAAAGATGGCGCACGCTTCCTCTCAGTTGAGCCACATCTCAAGGTCTTTGAGGCACTCAAGAGCATTGAAAAAACCGATGACGTTGTCAGCAAGATGGATGACTTCACTTATCCCGACAACAACGCTTCTTTCGCAGCTGCATGTAGCGCAATCCATGAGCTTGTTAAAAAAGTTCAGCCCATACGCTGGGGTATAATCGGTGTGGGTAACATGGGTACCTCACACATAAATTACTACCTCAACGGCCGTATTAAAGAAATGCGACTTACGGCTATTGCAGATATCGACCCCGACAGACTTGAGCGTGCCAGAAAAACTCTTGCCGATGCAAGCGTTGAGGTCAAGTGCTATGATTCAGCAAAAGCGCTTATAGATTCAGGTGAAGTTGACGCTATAATCGTCGCCACTCCCCACTATGACCACCCGCCGATAGTAAAATACGGTCTTACACACGACGTTCATGTTATAAGCGAGAAACCCGCAGGCGTTTATACAAAGCAGGTCAGAGAGATGAACGAAACTGCCGCAAAGAGTGACAAGGTCTTTGCTCTTATGTTCAACCAGCGTACCAATCCGCTCTACAAAAAGCTTCGTGAGATAGTTCAGGGCGGTGAATACGGTGAGCTTCACCGTTTCAACTGGATAATCACTGACTGGTTCCGCACACAGTCCTACTATAATTCGGGCGGATGGCGTGCTACCTGGTCAGGCGAAGGCGGCGGCGTTCTGCTTAACCAGTGCCCGCACAACCTTGACCTGTGGCAGTGGATAACCGGTATGCCCTCAAAAATTCAGGCTCAGTGCGCCGAGGGCAAGTGGCACAACATCGAAGTTGAGGACGATGTAACAATCTACGCCGAATATCCCAACGGAGCAACCGGCGTTTTCATCACCACAACAGGCGATGCACCCGGAACAAACAGACTTGAAATAACACTCGACAAGGCAAAGCTTGTCTGCGAAAACAACAAGCTTTCTGCATATATTCTCGACCAGTCTATGACCGAGTTCTGCGCAACAGCAGAAGAGGGCTTCGGCACCCCCAACGGTCACTGGGAGGACATCGAGGTAACCGGTGAAAACGACCAGCACGTCGGCGTTCTCAATGCCTTTGCCGCAAACATTCTTTGTGGCGAGCCGTTGATAGCAAGAGGCGAAGAGGGCATTAACGGTCTTACCATTTCAAATGCCGCTCACCTCTCCTCATGGCTTGGCAAACCCATTGAACTGCCAATAGACGAAAACCTCTATTATGCCGAGCTTCAGAAGAAGATTTCTTCTTCCACTTTCAAGAAAGAGGTTGTAACCAACACCGTTGTTGGTGATATGTCATCAACCTACGGCTCATAACAAGGGTGATTACTATGAAAATATCCATAGTAGGCTGCGGCTCTATATCTGCTGCCCATATCGGAGCAATTTCAAAAATTGACGATGCAAAAATCATAAGCGTGGCCGACTGCATAGCTGAGCGAGCTCACAGTGCTGCAGAAAAATGCGGTGCAAAGGCATTCACAAGTCTTGAGGATATGCTCGCTGACGAAAAGCCCGATATTCTTCACATCTGCACCCCGCACTATCTGCACGTGCCTATGGCTTGTGCTGCAATGGAGCAAGGTATTCATGTGCTTTGTGAGAAGCCGTGCGCAATGACACAAGAACAGTTAAAAACACTTCGTCAAACGCAGAGCAAAACAGGTGTAAAAGTAGGCGTAAGCTTCCAGAACAGATACAACCGTTCGTCACTCTTTCTCAAAGACATAATTGAAAGCAAAAAATACGGCGAACTTGTCGGCATGCGTGCAATAGTCACATGGAAACGTGATGCTGACTACTACGCAAGCGGTGACTGGCGAGGAAAAAAGACCACTGAGGGCGGCGGTGTTTTGATAAATCAGGCGATTCATACGCTCGACCTTATGAATTGGTTAAGCGGTGGTATATCTGCCGTCACGGCACACGTTTCAAACGACCATCTCCAAGATGTAATCGAAGTTGAGGATACCGTGAGTGTACTCGCTGAGTTTAAACATGGGTTCAGAGGTATATTCTACGCCACAACAGCTCACTCCGTCACCTCTCCCGTTATACTTGAAGCTAATTTTAAAGATAAAACCTTCAGACTTGAGGGGGACGTTGTTTTCGAAATCGCTGACGGTTTAATCACGCCTGTCTCATTGCCCGGCGATGCTGAATTCTTCGGCAAAGCCTGCTGGGGTAGCGGACACAGTGCACTGATTGGTGATTTTTACGATTGCGTACGCAACGACAAACCGTTCGAACTCGATTCCTTCGAGGGCGGTAATGCCGTCGATGTGCTCCTCAAGATTTACGAGAGTGCACAAATCGGAAAACGAGTCCAAATATAACAAAAATATTGCCGCCGTATGTGCGTCAAACGAAAAACGGCGGTTATAATAAAAATAACAAAAGGGGGAATTCAAATGCAAATGACATTTCGCTGGTTCGGCGACAACAAGGATACCGTTTCGCTTGAACAAATCCGTCAGATTCCCGGTGTAACCGGTATAATCCCTGCACTTCACAATCTTCCCGCAGGTGAGCCCTGGCCTCTCGATATGATAATGGATATGAAAGCTCAAATCGAAGCCGCAGGTCTTACCATGGAGTGTATTGAGAGCGTTAACGTGCATGAGGATATAAAACTCGGCAACGAAAACGCTGACAAGTACATCGACAACTACATTGTAAGCATACGCAATCTTGCTAAGGCAGGAGTAAAGGTTATCTGCTACAACTTCATGCCCGTTTTTGACTGGACAAGAACAGACCTCGCCATGGACATGGGCGACGGCGCAACCTGTCTTTCTTATAACGGAGTTCAGATTGAGGGCAAGAGCCCTGAGGATATGTTCCGTGAGATTGACGAGAACTCTAACGGCTATGCTATGCCCGGTTGGGAAACCGAGCGTATGGGCGAGATAAAGGAGCTCTTTCAGAAGTACAAGGGTATTACGGAAGATGACCTTGTTAAAAACCTTAAGCACTTCCTCCAGCGTATAATCCCCGTCTGCGAGGAATGTGGAATAAAAATGGCTATACATCCCGATGACCCGCCATGGGAGATTTTCGGTCTGCCGAGAATCATCAAAAACACCGCAGACCTTGAACGTCTGCTTTCACTCGTTGACAGCCCTGCAAACGGTATAACTTTCTGCACAGGCTCTTTGGGTGCATCAAAGAATAATGACCTGCCCGCTATGATAAGAAAGTTCGGTGACAGAATCTATTTTGCTCACCTGCGTAATGTTCTTATTCGTGACGGTTGGTTTAACGAAACTTCTCACCTCTCTTCTGACGGCTCTCTCGATATGTATGAGATTGTCAAGGCTCTCTATGAGAGCGGATTTGACGGTTATATACGTCCCGACCACGGCAGAATGCTCTGGGGTGAAACCGCAAGACCCGGTTACGGTCTGTACGACCGTGCACTTGGTGCTGCATATATCAACGGTCTGTGGGAAGCTGTTTCAAAGGCTGAAAAGAAAGGATGACTAAAATATGAACCATGATAACCTTAAAGGACGTGTAGCAGTCGTAACAGGCGGCGGCGGAGTACTCTGCAGCGGTTTTGCAAAGGACCTTGCAGCTGTCGGCGTAAAGGTAGCTGTTCTTGACCTTAGAGAAGAAGCCGCTCAGCAGGTTGCTGATGAAATCAATGCCGCAGGCGGTGAAGCTATAGGCGTTGGCTGTAATGTTCTTGAGGCTGAGAGCCTTGAAGCTGCCCGTCAGAAGATAAACGAAACTTTGGGTGTTTGCGATATCCTTATCAACGGTGCAGGCGGAAACTCACCCAAGGGCACTACAACAAAGGATACTCTTGAGCTTGAAGACATGGCTAACAAGGCTGAGGGCGTAAAGACCTTCTTTGACCTTGACGCTCAGGGAATTGAATTCGTGTTTAATCTCAACTTCCTCGGCACACTGCTCACAACTCAGTGCTTTGCCAAGGATATGGTTGGCAGAGAGAATACAACTATCATCAACATCTCTTCTATGAACTCCTTTAAACCCCTGACAAGAATCCCCGCTTACTCTGCTGCTAAAGCAGCTATTTCAAACTTCACTCAGTGGATGGCTGTTCACTTTGCAGATGTCGGCATCAGAGTTAACGCCATTGCTCCCGGATTCTTCTCGACAATCCAGAACGCAAAGCTTCTCTATAATGAAGACGGCTCACTTACCGAGCGTTCAAACAAGATTATCACTCATACTCCTATGCGCCGTTTCGGTGTACCTGAGGATTTGACAGGCTCTCTTGTTTTCCTCTGCGACGAGCAGTATTCCGGCTTTATCACCGGTATCGTCCTCGCAGTTGACGGTGGATTCTCTGCATATTCAGGTGTATAACTAAAAATCAAAGGACCTCATTGGCGGTGCCAATGAGGTCTTTTTTTATCAGCTTAACTTGTGTATAAACAAACCACTCAAAAGTTTTGGCTCGAACCATGTGGATTTAGGAGGCATTATCTTATCAGCATCGGCGATATCCATAAGGTCATCTGTCGTTGTCGGATACATTGAAAACGCAAGCACCATATCGCTGTTGGCTCTGCGTTCAAGCTCTCCTAAGCCCCTGATTCCACCAACAAAATCAATTCTCTTATCAGTTCTCGGGTCCTCAATGCCGAGAACCGGCGCAATAAGATTGTGCTGAAGAATTGAAACATCAAGTGCTGCCACGGGGTCATTAGCATCAAATGTACCTGCCTTTGCTGTGAGAGCGTACCACTTGTTATCAAGATACATTCCGAAAGTATGCTTTGCCTGCGGTTTATAGGGCGACTGCGCCGCCTCTTCAACCTCAAACTTTTCGCTGACTCTCTCTATAAACTCAGCCTTTGAAAGACCGTTTAAGTCTTTTATAACACGGTTGTAGTCCATAATAGCAAGCTCGCTCTGGGCAAACAGCACTGCAAGGAAGAAGTTGAATTCCTCACTGCCGTTATAATCAGGGTGTTCTGCCCTGCGCTTTTGACCTACCTTTACCGCAGATGCTGCACGGTGATGACCGTCAGCTATATAAAGCGCTTTTATGGATGCAAAAAGCTTTGATATCTTCTCAATCATTTCGGGACAGTCAACTACCCAGACAGTCTGCGCAACGCCGTCAGACACAAAATCATAAACGGGCTCGTGTTCTGCCTGCCATGCCGCAACAGCCGATGAAATCTCAGCATTATCCCTATAGGTCAAAAATATGGGACCTGTGTTAGCATCACAGTAATCAACGTGATTGATTCTGTCCTGCTCCTTATCGGCACGGGTAAGCTCATGTTTCTTGATAATATTATTCATATAGTCATCTATCGAAACACAGCCGACAAGTCCCATCTGGCTTCTGCCGTTCATTATCTGACGGTAGATGTATATATTCTCTGTCCTATCCTGCTCACAAATACCGTCGCTCTCAAGCTTTTTGAGATTCTCAACAGCCTTATTATAAACAGTTTGGGAGTAAAGGTCTGTGCCTATGGGTAAATCAATTTCAGCTTTGTCTACGTGCAAAAAAGAATATGGATTACCCTTGACCATCTCTCGTGCTTCCTCGCTGTTCATTACGTCATACGGAAGCGCCGCTACCTTATCTGCATATTCCGGCAAAGGCCTGACGGCCTTAAAGGGTCTGAAAATCGCCATGTTTGTCTCACTCCTACATTTTACCTGTCTTTTTTCCGCCGAGCTTTATGCCCGAAAGCACATTCGTATCAAACGAATATGTTATTGACTCAGCTTCTCTCTCACGTTTAAGAGCAAGAGAAATCATCTCGTCAATAAGTTCTGTATAGCTGACCCCCGCAGGCTCCCAAAGGTAGAAAGAAAGTGAGCCGGGAATGGTGTTTATCTCATTGAGCCACACCTTGTTTTCTGCGGTGTCAATCATAAAGTCGATACGTGACACGCCATTGCAGCCGAGCACCTTGAATGCTTCAACTGCCATATTGCGTATCTCGTCCTCTGTCTCTTGCGGGATATCGGCAGGAATCTGACGGCTTGTTGATGCCATGCCTTTTGAGCCGGACTTTGATGCGTTACCAATATATTTATCCTCGTAGCTGAGAATGTCGGTAGCGTTGAGCGGTTCCTCACAAACAGACGCCCTGGCTGATGTGCGGTCGCCAAGCACTGAACAGTTTATCTCACGGAGATTCTCAATCGCAGGTTCAACAAGTACTCTGTCAGCAAAATCAAATGCGTTTTCAAGCGAAGTCTCAAGAGACTCTGTATCCTTTGCTTTGCTGATACCAATACTTGAACCTAAGTTTATCGGCTTTACTATAACAGGATATGAAAACTTACTCTCGATTTTTTCAATTATCTTCTCCGGCTCATCGCCAAAGTCACGTGAATCCACACAAACACAATCGAGTACGGGAATATCATTATCCTTAAGTACTGTTTTCATCACATATTTATCCATACCTACTGCGGATGAAAGCACATCACATCCTACATACGGCAGGTTAAGCATTTTGAGATAGCCCTGAAGAGTACCATCCTCAACATTTGTTCCGTGAACTACAGGGAATGCAATATCAATATAATCGACAACATCCTTAGCAAATGCTTTGTGTGGATACTTGACTATCAACGCACGTCCGCCGTCGGCTATAAGATTAACACGTGTACTCTGAGACAGAAGCTTATTTATATTTTTATAAGCCTCTATGTCACCTATGTGCTCACCGACATACATCTCGTTATTCTTAGTGATGTAAATCGGAATAACATCGTATTTATCCTTATTCACTGCACCTATAGCCTGAATTGCAGAGATAACAGAAATCTCATGTTCAACACTCTTACCGCCAAACATCACTGCAAGCTTTATTTTCATAACAGTGCCCCCAATCAATAGTTGTCAGGTAAATCATTTTCAAGCAAAACTATCTTTTTCTCCGGTGTTCTCAGTCCGCCTACCCACGCAAGCGCCTGCTGAATACTGGGCGAAACGCATATGCGCTCCTTGTCAAATCCTGCTGAAATCAAACCGTCATATATACTCTTGGTCTGCTTTTCACCGACAAGCGCCACATAATCGCAAACCTTTGCAGCGTTCGCACCAAACTCAAAGTTATATTCGTCCTGCTTTGCGCCGAGTTCGACCATACCGGGTGTGACGAGTATTTTTTCACCCTCAAACAGACTGAGTGCATCAAGAGCCGCCTTTGTACCGCTGGGGTTAGAGTTATATGAATCATCTATAACTGTCATATCGCCACGCTTGGAAAGCTCAAGGCGGTGCGGAACATTTTCAAGTCTGCGCACCTGAGGCTTGAGTTCTTTGAGCGAAATTCCAAGCTCGTGCGAAACAGCTATTGCGCCAAGAATATTAAGGCAGTTGTGAACTCCGATAAGCTTTGTTGAAAACTCGCCTGTTTCACCGTCGGGAGCTGTAACCTCAAAGGTCGTTCCCTTTTCGCCCACACTGATTACTTTCGCCTTATAATCACCGGACTCCAATCCGTATGTTATTCCCTCTTTAGCTCTTGAAGCCGTATGCTCATTATCTCCGTTGAGGAAAAGCATACCACCCTCAGGCAGAGCATCAGCAAGCTCAAACTTTGTGCTGATAACATTATCAAGAGACTTGAATGTTTCAAGGTGCTGAGGACCAATAGATGTTATAATACCGTGCTTTGGATGCACAATATCGCAAAGTTCCTTTATCTCTCCGACATATTTTGCACCCATTTCGCAAATAAATATCTCATGTGTCGCACGGAGTGAACCACGAACAGTTTTAACAACTCCCATAGGTGTGTTAAAGCTCTCAGGTGTCATTAAAACATTATAGCGGGCCTTGAGAAGCGTATTAAGATAATACTTAACGCTCGTCTTGCCGTAGCTGCCCGTAACACCGATAACAGTAAGGTCGGGGCAGGAGGCAAGTATCTTCTTAGCATCGTTCGTATAATATCTGTTTATTGAAAGTTCTATGGGCTTGTTTATCACGTTTGCAAGGATAATCATAAGCGGTGAAAGAACAGCCTCGGCACATAAAACTGCAATGATGACATTTATATACGGAAATGCCATGAGTAAAATCACACTTATAATATAAATTGCTCCTATTGTGATGAGCATACGCTTTACTCTGGGTGTATATTTCAACGGTTTTTTCGCTGCTTTCGGTTTATAGCAAAGAGCTGCCAAAGCTAAAGTAACAGCAGGAATAATCATGTTGTTAAAAATACTCATGTTGTTGAAAATACAACCGAACAGCCCACCCAACAACGGCAATACCAACGGAAACAGTCGGTTTTTATTTTTCAGCATCCAATTAAACTGGTCATCAGCCCTATAGGTATTCAGCTGAAACATATGCATAAAGAAATTTGTAGAAAGTGCCTGAAAAACCCAAAATGTTAATAATAACAAGCAAAAAGATAAAAGTACCATCAGAAGCTTCATCCTCTCGGTATATTTAATGTTAGTGAAATGCTCTTATGATATGTCTAAGAAAGATGCCAAAACCTTATTGAAAGTAAACTGTTGCTCAATAAAGGAATAATGTCCGGCGCCTTTCAGTGTCACAAGTCCTGCCTCCGGCATCAGACTTTCCATTATTTTCGCATCACTCAACGGTGTTGCATCGTCATTTTCACCCCAAACGAGCAAAACCGGCATTTTCATATTCGGCATAAGGTCTTTTAAATCTTCATTAACAGTCTTTACGAGCGTTTGACGCATAACAGGTGTTGCGCTGTTATAGTCAGCCGAGCCGTGACTGCGTCTGAAGTTCTCAAGTGCATCCGGGAACAGCGCTTTTACAGGTGCCAATTCCAAAACTTTACGTCCCATTTTATAATTGCGCTGGCGAATTTTTTGCATCATTGTCTTTTCAGGTTTAACGCCTGCGCTGTCAACAAGAATAACCTTTTCTATTTCAAAAGGTAGCTCACGGCTTGCCATTTTAATAATAACCCTACCACCAAAAGAATGACCCAACACAATAAGCTTATCAAACTCAAAGTCTGAAAGAAACTTTAAAACAAAATCAACATAGTCATCTACTGACCACGGCTCTTTCGGCTCATCTGAAAGTCCAAAGCCCGGCATATCGGGTGCTATAACACGGTATTTCTGAGAAAGAACTGCTGTCATAGAAGCAAAAAGTTCTATGTTAGAGCCCCAACCGTGCAACAACAGCACAAGGTCTCCCGAACCGCAGTCGGAATAGTTTATATTAAGTCCGTCAATCGTTTTCTGCAAGCAAAACACTCCCAAAAAGTTGTGATGACATTATATGCCATTATAATCTTTTATATTATACCATAGTATATATAAAAATTCTATCATAATTTAAGGTTTTTCTTATCTTTACAAAATAAAAAAGAGCCACTCAAAAGTGACTCTTAAAAATTCAATTTTTTCACGCACCCTAAAAACTGAACAAAGGGAGAAAGTAAACTTGATGAACTAAAGTAAGCAAAGTCAAGCCCTCGACCTATTAGTACTGCCAAGCTAAACGCATCACTGCGCTTACACATGCAGCCTATCAACCTCTTAGTCCATGAGGGGTCTTACTAGCTTATGCTATGGGATATCTTATCTTGGAGGCGGCTTCACGCTTAGATGCTTTCAGCGTTTATCCGTTCCGCACTTAGCTGCCCAGCTGTGCCACTGGCGTGACAACTGGTGCACCA
>JAFQVM010000014.1 GCA_017407995.1 Clostridia bacterium
CGCCTCCTTAAAATTTGGCGGGCATCGCAAAAACTTTCAACGCACCCGGGTGTTTCGTTGTTTCCCAATTTTAAAACCGGAAAACAATATTTCCGGGATGCAATAAAAGCAGATGCAATTGCTGCAGCCGTCGCCAAGATGCGAGGGAAACGCACCCAGCCGTGGCCAACAGACCTGATTCGCCCGGTTTAAAATCGGACATACTCCGCAGAAATTCCCCGTCTCAAAGGACGGCCACCTTCTGCATCATCGCATATCAGCATGTATGGTTTTGGGCATAATGACCCCACTTCCCATAATCATGCCTAAGTATAATAACACACAAGCCCTTGAAATGCAAGCATTTTTTTAACTTTTTTCAAGTTTTTTACACCCAAAATTTCAACTGACTATATATGGTATTTTGTACAAAAAAGAGAACAAAATATTGTGATAAAAATCAAAAGAAAAAATCCGAAAAACAAAAATTTTGTCTCTCGAATTTCTTATATATATTAAATGTATGCAATTTTTACAAAAGAATCTTCTTAAGTTCATCCGCATGCGCCGCTGAATCTATAGCCACAAGCTTATGTGCATCCATACCTATATTAAATACCACACCGATTTCACGTCCTATATTGAAGAATCGGCGGTGGAAATCAGGGTCACGCAGCACCACGGGGATATTAAGCTCCCAGGCAGTCTGCGAAAGCTTTGAAAGTTCCATAGCCTTCGCTATCTGCTCATCCTTTATTGCAGCCGAAAACTTGCAGACATCTTCGCCAAGGTCATCCTCAATACGCTTCATAAGATATCTGCCGTCAAACGGATGAGCAATACAGTCAGCTCTTTTTGCTTTAAGCAGAGCTTCTATATTCTCGAAACAACGGTTTACATATGAGTTGAGAGACCTGTCCTCAGGCTGAACCCAGTATTTGAGGTGATAGTGGTTACATGAATACAGGCGGTAATCGAGCGCCGCATTCTCCTCATCGGTATCCGAAAACTTTCCGATATCATACGATGAAAGTTCTGCCCCGACAAGCACCTTGAAAGGCAGTTCTTGACCCTCAAGCTTACTGCGAAGAAACTCGACCTTTTCAAGATATGTCACAGGCTCATTATTCTTTCTCTTCTTCCTGTTCTTAAACCACTCTTCCGTCCTGTCGATAATACCAACTTTAGGCGGATGATGATGGTCGGTAAGCGCAATCATCTTAAGCTGAGTTTTCTTGGCAGCTTCGAGAATATTATCAATCGTCATCTCACGATTGGCACAAGTGGAAAATTCCGTATGAATATGTAAATTCTCATGCACCAAGTCATCAATATCATATATTGCCTCATGTATATACATAACTGCTTCCCCACTCTCAATAAACCATTCAAAAAAGCCGTCTGTTGTTTTTACTAAGACGGCATTTTATTAGGCTAATTTATTTTGTCATGAAAAGTATTCCCATGCAACCAGGTCCGCAATGAACGCTGATAGTGCATCCCGCACGTGTGATAAGAACTTCTTTAAACGGAGCTGTCTCTTTTATGAGATTGCACAGGTCATCAATTTCCTCCTGAGGAATTCCCGATGTGCACAGGAAAATTCTGTCCAAATCAAGATTATCTTTATGAGCCTCAAGCTGGTCAGAAACATATTGGCGTCTTACCATGCTTATCTTTCCACGGTATTTCTTTGCAACGTCAAGAGTGCCGCCGTGCATCTCAATACACGGACGGATTCCGAGAATATTGGCTCCCAGCGCCGCAGTAGCTGAGCAGCGTCCGCCTTTTTTCATATACTCAAGCTTCTCAAGAACAAAGCTGGTGCATGTTTTGTCAGCAAGGTCTGCAACAGCACTTGCAATTTCAGCAGCATTCTTTCCCTCGTCACGCATTTCGCACGCCTTTATAACCTGAAGCGCAATACTTGAACTCAAGTGCTGAGAGTCTACAACATAGACTCCCTCCATATCCTCGGCTGCTAACTTTGCATTGTTATGTGTTGCGGATATGCCTGAACTCAGTGAAAAGTGAACAACCTCTGCACCGTCGTTTATAAAAGATGTAAAAAAGTCCTCATAATCGGGAATCGGTATAGCGGAAGTTGTGGGCAGTGTTCCGTTTTCCTCATAATTATTAAAAATATCATCGGGCGTTATGTCTACGCCGTCCCTATAGGATTTATCATTGAGATTTACATACATTGGTATGATATGAATATCATAGCGCTCGGCAAGCTCGCTGTATATATCAACAGGACTGTCTGCTGTAATAACTACTTTTTTACTCATGCGAGATGCTCCTTTCATTTCAATATACAAAGGATTATAGCACAGTTTATCAATAATATCAACTTGTGCAAATTACTAAAGTGTGATATTACTGTAAAATAATTATGATATTTTACAGATGTTTTATACAAAAAGCAACACCGACTTTCAGTACGATGTTGCTTTTTAGATTTGTTTTTCGAAAAATATACCTTTGCAACGCAGACTTCCAATTAAAAATCAGGATGCGGTTCACCTCTGCGGTAAGCCTCCATAATATCTCTGAAAACCTCTCCGTTGGACGGCGGAGTCCATGTTATTGCATTTGCACCCGCTTCAATTGTCGCAATTATCGATTCATTGGTGGGCCCGCCCGTTGCGATTATAGGCAGGTCGGGGAACCTCTCACGGATACTTCTGACAACCTGCGGCGTTCTTCCCGCAGCAGAAATATTGAGTATATCCGCTCCTGCTGCAACACGTCCCTCTATATCCTCATCCTCACTCAAAACCGTCACAACTATCGGCACGTCAATCGTGTCGTGAAGCATTTTCACAGTCTCATTCTTTGTCGGCGCATTCACAACAACGCCTAATGCACCCTGAAACTCAGCGTGCAAAGCGAGATTGAGCACCCTGTGCCCCTGTGTCAAACCTCCGCCAACGCCCACAAAAACCGGCACATCCGCCGCCACCATAACAGCCTGCGTAATTACCGGCTGCGGAGTAAACGGATAAACCGCTATCACCGCATCTGCATTAGTGTTACGGATTATACTTGCATCGGTTGAAAACAAGACCGACTTTATTCTTCTGCCGAGAATCTTTATTCCGCTGCACCTGTATATCGGCTCCGGCACTTTGAGCATGAAATCTCTGAGACTACCTCTTACCTCGGGTATATTCTGTTCAGCCATTTAATCATCCCTTTCTCTATTGTTAAAGTGCCGCAACCTTAACTTTTTTCAAAAAAAGCTTTGCAATATGCAAAACTGAGCATATAATATGTTTTGGAGAAAAACCTCAAACACCGCATATTTACTGTTCACAAATTATAACATAATTATAAACTGCGGTCAAATATGCACCGTTCATTTTCACACTTCAGGAGGAATCAATATGAGTTTTGAAAAAATCGATATCTGCCAACTAAGCGACAGCTTTACCAAAATGATAAGAGACGATTGGGCTCTGCTTACCGCAGGCGATAAAGACAGCTTTAACACAATGACTGTAAGCTGGGGAGCATCAGGCGAGCTTTGGGGAAAGGACGTAGCTATAGTCTTTGTTCGTCCTCAGAGATACACATATGAATTTATGGAAAAATCTGACACATTTACCTTAAGCTTTTTCGGCAGCGAGCACAAAAAAGCTCTCTCCTTTTGCGGCTCAAAAAGCGGTCGTGATGTCGACAAGGCTGCCGAGTGCGGCTTTAGCCCCGTAACTCTTGACGGCTCAACAGCTTTTGATGAAGCGCAAACCGTTATTGTATGCAAAAAAATCGCTTTTCAGGATATGGACCCTGCAGGATTTTTATCCGATGAAATCAACAACAACTACGCAAAAAATGACTACCACCGCATATATGTAGGCGAAATTTTGGGCACGTATAAAAAAGTTTAAAATTTTTTAAAAAAATGCTTGACTTTTGTCGTGGCGGGTGGTATTATAATCGCACACTTTGAAGAGCGGTAGCGTTCTTTAGTCGGTGTTTATGACGATGAGGGTCCACCCGTTCCCATCCCGAACACGGTAGTTAAGCTCATTCGTGCTGACAATACTCGGAGGGCAGCCTCCCGGGAAGATAGGTCGACGCCGACACTTATGAATTCAGCTTTCCAATAGGAAGGCTGTTTTCCTTCTCACGGAGAGTTTGCATTTGGCTGCGTGACCAAATGCAAACTCTCCGCTTTTTTTGCAAAAAACATTCTCTCGTGCATTTACCCCGAGATAGCGCAGTTATCATATCGTTAATAAAAAATTTACTTTTAGTAATATTTTAAAAATACGGTTTTTATGATATGATTATTTTAATCTTATGTTTGTTTTTTCAAAATAATAAACCATAGACAAGAAAAAGGGAGAATAAAAATGCAGGACAAATCAAAGGTTTATACCGGAAAATCAGGATTTACAGTCGTTAAGAGAGAATACTTTAATATTCGCCGCAAAATAGTGGCTAATATGACTACCGAAGCATGGATGGATGTACCACATGCTTCATGCACATACGAGCCTGATGTTACAGGTCTGTTGGCGGAACTCAAAAAATATAATGAGTCCGGAAAGCATCCCAGAAAAATCACAATAAATACTCTTCTTTTAAAAGTAATCGTTGAGGGTATAAAGGCAGAGCCGTTAGTCAACGCACATATTAAGTTTGACAAAAAATATGTAACAGGCTGTATTGAAACATATGAGGATATAAATATATCTGTTCCGTGGGTTCTTGATGACGGAAGCATGATGACCATCAATCTCCATAACTTTGAGAGCAAAACTCTCGATGAAATGGCAGAGTACATAGCTGATGTTTCACGCAGAATCAAAAACACGAACATGACAGAGGCTATGTTTGAAGTGTCTCTTGACAATACACTTACCGCACTCAAACACGGACATGTCCTCAAAGCCATCCGCAGACTTATCGGTGCTAAAATCGGCAAGAGCAAGGTAAAGCTCCTCAAGGGCAAGGAGAAGAAAAAATACTACAGCATTCCGGCTGAGGACAGGCTTACAAAAGCCGACATAGAACAGGGTACAATAACAATCTCTAACCTCGGCAGTCTTTACCGCAGTTCATATATCATTCCTACACTTCTCGACGTTGTTCCGCCCCAGGTCTTTGTTGTCGGCATAGCGAGTGCTGTAAAAAAGCCTTTTGTAATTCAAAATGAAAACGGCGAAGACGAAACAGTCATCAGAAGCGTAATTCCGTTCAATCTTACTTTCGACCACCGTGCTCTTGACTTTGGTGATTTCATACCGTTCCTGAACAGACTTGATGACATATTCGCAAATCCGGAGCAGATTCACGAGTGGTAAAATCCGAATCGGGATATAATAAAAACATATTCCGAAAAGGACTGATAATATGAAATCTACTTTTGAACTGATATATGATGTTGTAAGAAAAATACCTAAAGGCTGTGTTGCGACCTACGGTCAGGTTGCAACACTTGCAGGCAATCCCCGCTGGTCGAGAGTTGTAGGATATGCCCTGCACGTAAACCCGGAGCCGGGGACTATCCCCTGCCACAGAGTGGTAAATCGATTAGGCGAAACATCAAAGGCATTCGCCTTTGGCGGAGAGGATATGCAGCGCATTCTTCTTGAAGAAGAAGGAGTTATATTCGACAAAAACGGAAAAGTAAATCTTGAACGTTTTCAATGGCGAACATAAAAAGGCAAGGGAAAAATCCCCTGCCTTTTTTACACATCTAATTTTTCTTACCTGCTCAATATCAGCTCCAAAAGCTCTAACGTTTTCGCTTTATCATGTTTTAGAAAATATAAATAGTCCATCACATTAGAATATTGCGAAATCAGACAAATACTACGATAATCCTCTATGACACTTTGCTCCAAAACATTCATTTCATATTCAGACAAAATAATATTTAGTTCTTCGTTCTGTTTTAAAATCCACTGGTCAAAAAAATCCGCCGCACTTTTTGATTTGAAATCCTCTTTCTCCATAAAGCCGTTAGTTTCTGCACAAAAATGATTTATATTAACTTCTGTACCAGCCATATTGAAGTCAATCAATCCCACAAAATGATTTTCATGCACTAAAATATTACTGTCATTCAAATCACCTTGTATTACGCACCTTGGCAGATTTTTATAAACACTTTTTATTCTTTTTCGCTTTTCTTCATTAAAAGCGATTGCCTTTTTCGCTAACCTAAATTTACCAAGCCTTTTAAGCTTAGAAACAAGCATGTTAAAATTTTCCTGTTTTTCATCAACCTCTATATCCAGTGGAGCCAAATCGATTAAACTCCACATAGAATTTATCGGAGATAAATCAATATCCGAATACTTTTTGGATAACCGTCCTATCGATTTGAGAACCTCTTGACGCACCTGAGTATGGTCGAAATTATCCGAAACTTCTTTCTCAAGCTGATAATCAAGATATTCTGAAATATAGCACACATGATTCTCATAAGGTGTAAGATATTTCCCGTAAATATTCTTAAACAGATGAGGTGCTAAAACACCGATATCACGGTACCGTCCACAAAGCCTTTCAATAGACTCCAGACGTTCTTCTGTAATAACAGGATTGTTCACTCGCAAAACATATTTTTTGTCAACGATAACATTTAACCGGTAATCGTCGCCCTTGGAAGAATCTATCTCTTCATACACTGAAACCGATGATATATTATAGTTGCTCAATATCCTTAACAATGTATTTTTATCCATCAAGTAACGTCTCCTTTATATACTGAGAACCCCTTATTTTACTTTGATTATATCTTATCTTCTTTTAATATTCAACCGAAAAACAGCACTGCAGAAGTCAAGTATCTGCAGTGCTGTTTTTTTAATATAAATTAAATCTTTTTCTTTCCTGATATCTGCGGGATATTGCCGATTATCAGAGCAACGACAGCGGTGATAACCATTTCGGGAATCATATAAAGGCCGTTATAGAAGATTGAATAAACAATAGCCAGACCCTCTCCGCTGAAAGTATCGAGTATCTTACCGCCTATTGCATAGAAGCCGTCCTGTGTGAAAAACCACTCTGCCCATGAGCCGAAGAATATGTATCCCGACACGATATGAGCAATATAACGCAATCCGATGGCCACTATTGAGCCAAGACACAGACCCGCCGCAGGGCTTTTCACCTTGTTTCTGAAAATTCCACCAAAGCCGAGAACTGTATAAGCGATAATATAGTCAATTACGCATACCGTTACAGCTTTCCAAAGAATCATATAGCTGTCGCTGTCAGGCAGGAAGAATGCAGATACTGTTCTAAAGCCCAAAAGCATCTGGATGAGTGCATAAATAAAGCCGCTGACAAGTCCCCACTTTGTGCCGTTGCGGTATGCTATCAGCACGATTGGAAGCATGCTACAGATTGTGAATCCTCCGCCGAAAGGCAGGTTTAGAAACGGGATAAAGCTGCACACTACGTTGAGCACAGTCGCAACCGCTATCATAAGCGCACTTTCGACAATAATTTGTGTCGTGTTTTTTCTTGTTTTTGCCATCTTTCATCTCTCCTAAAAAGTATTAACGCCCACAGAAAAATCTGCAGGCGTCTTAATTTTAATATACAGCAAAAGCTGTCTATTAGCGTTCCTACGCCGGCATTACCCGGATCAGGTTCATAGGGTATCATCTCAGCCGACAGTTTTGTCAGCACCCCTTGTAGTTATTCACTTTTTAAATAGGGTTACCCTTATTTCTCTCCGAGTTCAGCCTTGCCCTCGGGAGTGTCTCTGTAATACTGAGTCTTGGGGTTCGGATGCTCTCTCGACTCCCAAAGCTGCTGCGCCACAGGCGCCCACTCAGCAGCAAATTTATCACATCTTGAACATAGGGTTTCAACGTCCTCCGGAGCTAAAAGGTCTGTGGACTTAGCCCCTGTATCCTTGATTATCTTTCTAAGACAATCCGGATTTTCAAGCATCGGACAGGGTCTTAAGTGGTTGTCATTAAAGGGTTGTCCTTTCCAGTAAGCCTGGAACAACGGACGCTTGAGCGCTTCGATAAGCGTATGCTGTCTGATATTAGAATCCGAATAGTGTATAAACACGCAAGGCTCTATGTCGCCTGCGGAGTTGATGTGGAAATAGTTTCTGCCGCCTGCTATACAGCCGCCGACATGTTCCCCGTCATTCTGAAAATCCATTACGAACATGGGTTTGCCGGTTTTGCTGTTGCGAACTCTGCGAACCCAATTATACATATGAGTACGCTGTTCAGGTGTCGGAATAAGTTCGGGAACCGCATCCCTGCCGACAGGCATATAGTTAAAGTACAGACCAAACCTTGCGCCCTTAGATACCATCAAATCCATAAACTCATCAGATGTGACGGTCTCGACATTATCGCTGGTATAGCATACGGAAATACCGAAAAGACACTTCTTAGCATGAAGCAAATCCATCGCTGCCATAACACTGGCGTAGCTTCCCTCACCACGGCGTGCATCGTTACTCTCCGGAGTACCCTCAATGCTGATTGCAAGAGTGATATTTCCCACTCTCTTCATATCCTCACAAAACGCATCATCAACGAGGTCAGCATTTGTATAGCATAAAAACACACAGTCAGGATGATTTTCGCAAAGTTTAATTATATCGTTCTTACGAAGCAGCGGTTCGCCGCCGGTAAACATATAAAAATGCGTGCCCATATCCACGCCCTGATTGACTATGCTCTCAAGTTCGTAATAAGAGAGGCTCTGCTTATAACCGTACTCAGCAGACCAACAGCCCTTGCACTTGCGGTTGCAAGCACTTGTCGGGTCGAGCAAAATAATCCACGGAATGTTACAGTGATATTTTTCACGGTTTTCTCGCACCGTCTTTACTCCGTTTACTCCCGCACCAACACCAAAAGCAAGGAGCATCTTTTTAATGACATCATGGTCAACTTCATCTATTATATTGAAAGCAAGCTTGCGCCAAATATTATTAGGGTCTTTAGCGCCCTCACGCAGCTTTTCAAAGTTCTTTGTGGGGAATACATTGCCAAGCAAAGCTTCCGCCTTGTCAACAAGCGTGATAAAGTTTTTATCCGGGTCCTTTTTGACATACTTAAGAACTCGGTCAATAATCACAGCCGCTCCCGCACGCTGAGCCTTTTCTTTAACCGTCATGTCATTATCACTCCTTTCAAGTAGGGTGGTTTTAAACGCAATACACATAGTTTACCACGATAAGTTTGTAAAATCAACAATATCAAAAAATTTTAACAAAAATAAAAATCTCTTTTTATAGACCCAAAAAATCAAATATGATACAATACAAATACCAAAGGAGGTACAGCAATGGATTTTAGCTTGATGAAAGATTTTATGGACCGGCTCACGGACTGGCGTATTCCCGGAAACGGTATATCCGTATGCATAGATGGCAAAGAAGTCTTTTCCTATAATTCAGGTTTCGCAGACCTTGAAAATAAAATTCCTATGACAAACAACCATCTTCTAAACATTTATTCCTGTACAAAAGTCGCTACCGTGACAGCAGCTCTGCAGCTCTATGAACAGGGATATTTTCTGCTCGATGACCCGCTGTATACCCTTATACCCGAATACAAAGATATGTATATAAAGAATCCCGACGGCAGCATCTCCAAAGCCAAAAATCACATAACCATGCGTCATCTGTTTACAATGACCTCAGGATTATCATACGACGAAACCAACGTCGTCAAAAGAGCAAGAGAGCTGACAAACGGAAACATTGACACTCTGAGCTTTGTAAAATGTCTCGCTGAGGACCCCATATCCTTTGAACCAGGCACGCAGTGGCAATACAGCTGGAGCCACGATGTACTGGGCGCAGCAGTCGAAGTTATATCCGGCAAAAAATTCAGAGACTACGTCAAAGAAAACATATTCGACCCGCTCGAAATGAAAGACTCCTACTTTCACAGCAAGGAGCTCCTTGACCGAATGGCTCAACAGTATCATTTTAAAAGCAGCGATGAAACAGATGAAGTAAAACTTCAAGCCGCAGGAAGCCTTATAAGCATGGCAGACGGTGTTGTATTTAACTCAAAAAGGAGTCGAGCTGACGGCTTTGGCCCTGAATTCGACAGCGGTGGAGGCGGAATAGTATCCTCAATAAGCGACTACTCAAAGTTCTGCTCTGCACTTGCAAACGGAGGCGTGGGCCAAAACGGCGAGAGAATCATCTCAAGCGGTACAATTGATTTGATGCGCACCAATCAACTAACCCCTGATATTTCCAAGAACTTTAATTGGGAACAGTTAAAGGGTTACGGCTACGGACTGGGGGTCCGCACACTAATTGACAAAGCTGCAAGCG
This sequence comes from Clostridia bacterium, assembly GCA_017407995.1. GTDB lineage: Bacteria > Bacillota > Clostridia > Oscillospirales > Acutalibacteraceae > CAG-177. Next base: position 10,277 of record JAFQVM010000014.1, read on the forward strand.
GCTCAACGGGCAACATCGGAGAATTCGGATGGGGCGGTGCCGCCGGTGCAAACGTACTTATAGACCCAAGCATTAAACTTTCTGCGTTTTATGCACACCACATGCTAAACCCTCAGGAAAGCTATTATCAGCCCCGACTTCGAAATGTTCTTTATGCCTGTGTGAACAGATAGAAAATCCCCGACAGATACATCTCTGTCGGGGATTTGTTTTTTAAAATTTACTTCCACGAGAAAGTAATAAGTCCATAGACATACAGGAATATTACAACTGCGGGAATTATATAGCGAAACAGCGGTTTCATCCAGTTTTTAACCTTCAAGCCTTTTCCGGCATTCGCCTCTGCCAGCAGGTTGTCCCAGCCCCAGCCCCAGCGGTTACAACAAAACAGGGTATAGACAAGACATCCAAGCGGCAACAGATTCATATTGACGATGAAGTCCCAAATATCCAGTACGCTTGTTCCGGCGGCGAAAGGCTGGAAATCGCTCCACACGCTATAGCCCAGCGCAGTAGTCAAAGACAAAACAAAAATTACTATGCCGCAAACAACCGAGCCTTTCGGACGGGACCAACCGGTCAACTCACGAACGCAAGCCAAAATGTTTTCAAACACAGCAAAAACAGTAGACATAGCTGCAAAAACCATAAACAGGAAGAACAATGTTCCCCACCAGCGTCCGCCGTCCATATTATTAAAGACGGTAGCCATCGTGTTAAAGAGAAGTCCGGGACCTGCTTGCACTTCAAGGTCATATGTAAAGCAAGCGGGGAAAATAATAAGTCCTGCAACAATAGCTACAAAAGTATCCAAGCCGGCAATGCTTACAGACTCGCCTAACAGAGAGCGTTCTTTACCCAGATAGCTTCCGAAAATCGCCATAGAACCAATGCCCAAAGATAAGGTGAAGAAAGCTTGATTCAGAGCCGCTACAACAGTTGAACCTGTAATTTTAGAGAAGTCAGGCACCAGATAAAATTTGAGTCCCTCTGCAGCACCATCCATAGTGAAACTACGCACAGCCAATACAATCATTATGCCTAACAGGGCAACCATCATATATTTGGTGATGCGTTCAAGTCCGCCCTGCAACTTAAAGCTGACTACCAGAAATCCAATCGCAACCGCAATAGCCATAAAACCTACATTGACAGGGGCACTGGACAGCATTCCCGAAAAAGACAGGCCCTGATTCTGACCCACTAAAAACTTGTAAAAATAATAAATCATCCAGCCGGCGACCGTGGTATAAAAGCTCATCAGACAGATATTTCCAAACAGCGCAAAATATCCGTGAAGGTGCCATTTATGTCCGGGCTTCTCCAGCTTTTGATACATCTTTGCAGGGCTTGCCTGAGAGGCTCGTCCCAAAGCAAGTTCCATTGTCATGACAGGCAGACCTATAAGGATAATACACAAAAAATATATCAGCACAAATCCGCCGCCGCCATTCTGACCTGTCAGCCAAGGAAATTTCCAAACGTTTCCGCAGCCGATAGCGCAGCCTGCACTGAGCAGAATAAATCCAAGTCGGCTTCCCAATTTTTCTCGACTCATAATATCCTCCTAAACATTATGTCTCTTACTGTTAAAGCAATCAACAAACAATTAACTTGATTAACAGTATAGCGTATGAAAATAAAAAAGTCGAGAAAAAAATAAAAGCGAGGTGAGTTCACCTCGCTTTTGTTGACCCGCAGACTGACAATAGCGGTAGAATATTTGTCCGTTATTCAAGCAATTATATAAAAACCTTTCAATAAACAACATTTCAGAAAACACCAAAATAGACTTGACAGTTTTAAGGTTACTAAATAAAATATATTTGATTCTGCTTGTTGTAAAGGCAAGGTTTTACAGGGGGCTGTTTATGGATTCAATATTGGAATTTTGGTATCAGATGACGGCGAATCCGCTACTGTTTATTGCAGTAGTGCTGACACTTGGCGTTATCTTGGTAAATGGCTGGACAGATGCACCAAACGCTATCGCTACATGTGTTGTAACACGGTGTATGCCTCCGAAAGCCGCAATACTTATGGCGGCAGTTTTCAATTTTCTCGGAGTTTTTGTGATGACTCTTGTTAATGCAACGGTTGCTGAAACCATCACAAAGATGGTTGACTTCGGTACAGACCCTGACAAAGCAATTATTGCCTTGAGCGCTGCATTGTTTGCTATTGTTCTTTGGGCAACACTTGCCTGGGTGTTCGGAATTCCTACCAGCGAAAGCCATGCGCTTATAGCCGGTCTCACCGGTAGCGCTATTGCACTCAACAACAGTTTGTCAGGCGTTAACGGCAGCGAGTGGATAAAAGTCATTTACGGCATCGGTATTTCTGTAGTCCTCGGGTTTGGTCTTGGCTGGCTGGTGTGTAAACTCGTTACAAAAATATTCTATAAAGCAAACCGACCGAAAACTGAGCCGTTTTTCAGAGGAGCACAGATTGTCGGCGCCGCTTCGATGGCGTTCATGCACGGTGCACAGGACGGACAAAAATTTATGGGCGTTATGTTGCTCTGTGTATACATGTCAAAGGGACAAGCTCTTCCCTCGGACATACATATTCCCGTCTGGCTGATGATTATCTGCTCCGTTATCATGGCGACAGGCACAGCGATGGGTGGCAAAAAAATCATTAAATCTGTTGGAATGGACATGGTAAAACTTGAAAAATATCAAGGCTTTTCAGCAGATATTGCAGCAGCACTTTCGCTTCTGTTCTGTTCGGTATTCAGTCTTCCCGTATCGACCACACACGCAAAGACTACATCCATTATGGGCGTCGGTGCTGTAAAACGAGTATCCGCCATCAATTTTGGTGTCGTTAAGGAAATGGTTTTGACTTGGGTGCTGACTTTCCCCGGATGCGGACTTGTAGGCTTTTTAATGACCAAACTATTTATGTTTATATTTACCTGATTAGAAAGGATTTTTAAAATGGCTAAAGGTGATAAATTTTATTTTGAAAACTTCGCAGAAAGCACCGCTCTTTCTAAAAAAGCGGCCGCATATCTTGTAGAATGTCTGGAAAATTACAATGCTGAAGATATCGAAAAGATGCTTGAGGAAATGCATAAAATCGAACACAGTGCAGATATCAAAAAGCACGAAATGAGCGAAGCTCTCGCCAAGGCGTTTGTAACTCCTGTTGACCGTGAAGATTTAGATATGTTAAGTAATAATCTTGACCAGGTAACCGATAAGATTGAAGAGATTTTACAGAAATTCTATATTTACAATATTCAGTCTGTTGATTCTTCTGTTATTGAATTTGCAAAGAAAATTGTCAAATCCTGTGAAATTCTTTGCGAGCTTATGAACGAGTTTGAGAATTTCAAGCGTTCCAAGAAAATCCGTAAACTTATTATTGAACTCAACGACGTTGAAGAGGAATGTGACAGACTTTATCTCTCTTCTATGCGTGCGCTCACCAATAACCCGGCAGATGCTCTTACTATAGTTTCATTTCGCAAGATTTATGACTGCTTTGAATCATGTGCCGATGCCTGCGAACATGTAGGTGAATGTGTAAGAACTGTCATTATGAAAAATACATAACTCTCATTTATAAAAAGCAACTGTATACAGTATAAACGAAAGTAACACATAGCATGGCATAAAGATATAAAGCAAGGTGAAATTCACCTCGCTTTTAATATTATTACAGTTTATTCAAGAATTTCTTTTACCTTTTTCACTCTTGCTTTCAAAGGACACAAATACTCTTCTTCATTCCATTTATGAAAAGAAGGGTGGTATGAGCCGATTATACAGCAAGTCCTTCCTGTTTCTTTGTTGTACGCTTCATACAACCCAAAGATATCATCGTTTTCTGTGACCGTCCATTTTTCTTTGTCAAAATAAAATTCAACATCCTTAACACGAGTTTTGGAAGGCATTTTTCTCTTTGCACTCCACCCCGCTTGTATCACTACAACATCAGGCTGCAAAATTTCTATTTCATTTCTTACAATTGAGGCACAGTTTTTCCACATTGAGTCGCTCACCCTAATTCCGTGGTTTTTGCCTTCTTGTGATTTGTTTTTAAATGCACAGTGGTAATGATTTGTCAAGGCAAACTGTTTATGAAGATGTTCTTCTTCCTTAAAATGTATTTCTTTATTCCGATAGTTTGTTATGTCATCTGCACTGCAATATCCTAATAATGCAGCCAGAATATGTTTCGTACCTATATAGTGCTGATTTTTTACATCTGAAAAACTCGCCGGACGCAAGATATCTTCAGTATTACGGGAAACATCTTCTTTACCTATAAAAAGTACTTTGATTTTTGCCCGTTCATACCATTCGCCCAATTTAAGACTTTTATTACAAATAAACGAACTGTCATAATCAAAATCACAAGTTTTGCACTTTGAGAAGCACTGACAAACCGCATACTTGTTTTGCCCATTGCGGACCTCGTTGCTATATTGAATTTTATACATATCGTTAAGTAATGTTTTCATATAACTGTCACCTTCGGTTAATTGTATCATCTCACAACTAAATTGTAAACTCAGCAACGGCACTTATATAATTTATAAGATAGTTTCCTATACCGCCACATCTGTTTTTAAGCACTCGCGCCATATATCTATCCGGATGTAGCGGTTCGATAGAAATCAGCAATTCAATATCTTGCTCTATTCCACCGTCTTTACCGTATTCAGCTTTAAAATCACGCAAACTTAAATAATAATAACTTTTTTATACCGCAATAAAACAACAAATGTTATATCAAGCTCCTTGGCGACGGCAGCAATCTCGTAAAACAAGCAGTCATACTCTTGAGGTTTTTGGGGATTGTATTTAAAAAAATCAAACACAACAACGCCCAGATTCTGTTCCTTTTTTTCACAAACTGTTCGTACTTTTTCGAGTTTTTCTCTTACTTTTTCTTCATCAAAGTTGCCAGAAAAATGCATAACAGTTTCTTCAGGTGATTTGATTTTCATTACAAGCGAGCCAACCGAAGCTCTGACAAGTTTTTCATTTTCAGATGTGGTTTGTTTATAAGCTACTGCAACAATTCTGAAATTTCGCATAATTAACTCTCCTTAATCTATGTAATGCTCGGACAACTCGCCAAAATTGTTTTTAAGTACTCGTACCGTACAATCTTTAATTGTTTTTCCAGGGTCAGCCGCAACGATAACATCAAAATATTGCTCAACATTACCAATGCGACCGTTCTTTCTTTGAAAATCAGTTATACGCAATTTTTTCTTTATTAAATCGTGAGCAGTCCACAAAACAACATCAACACTGTATTCTTCTGAAATCTCTTTCATTTCAGCAACCATTTTTTCAAACGCTTTAGCAGTGTATTTTTGATAATATTCATGCCCGATATTTGTACCAAGTAAAGTAACATCGTCAACATCTTCACTAAAGTGACCATATGTAACTTCACCGTTCAGATATGCACGAAAGTATTTCGGCACATCTTCTATTCGCGGTTGATTTTCTGCTAGTGGATCATAAAAACAGAAGCTTGTGCCATTATCTATAACTTTTTTAAAAAAATGGTGAAAGGTTAAGTTTGCCCCGTGCCTGGTTGCTCTCAGATATTTGTTGTGAACAATTAAAATCATTTTAGGTTTGTACATAATATTTCCCCTTTTTTCTGTTTTTTCTTATCTTATTGCTTTCATGCATATAACCGTTTAACTCTTTGTAGTTGGTCCAAAAAAATTAAAAAATTTTTTTTAAAAAGTGGACCAACTTCGTTTTTTAAAACGGTTATATAAATATGAAAGCAAAAATCATTATGTTTTTCATGGGTATTGATGACAATTGATTTTTGCGTTAATAAAAATGAATATAAAACAACAGGAGGTTATTATGAAAAAATTTTTAAACAAGGAAAATGTTATCGTTGCAGGCATAATGGTTGTTATAGTTTTATTTTTGGGTATCGTTATTGGTGCCGACCCAATAAAAGAATGGTTAAGCGAACCCATAGTATGGAAAGAAACTGAATATATTGAGATTGTACCAACAAGAATAAACGAAATAGAAACAAATAAACTAAAGATTGAACTTCTGATACTTAACAAATCAGATATAACAATATCTTCGTTTGAATTTATCGCCATAATCAATGGTGAAGAAGTTAAATTCAATTCATCCTACGGCCGTGAATTTTATAATCAAACATATCAAACCTTAAGCACAGATATATATTTATCAACAAATCCGGGGAAAATATTTTCCAACGGTGCGGTTATCAGCGAGGATACATATAATAAATTATTGCATACCCCTCTGAATGAAATTGATTTTGACTATAAAACTGTTTCTCTTGACGGTGAAAAAGCAAATGGACGCGATTTTAAATTCAGAAACAACGGCACAGTAAAAATCATTCTAATCCTTGCGCTTTCTGCCGTTTTAGGTTATCTTGGAATATACAAAGTAAAGCAATCTTGGTTGCGTATTGTTTTTAAAGTTTGTGGCTTGCCAGCAATTTTATTTGTAGTAATTATAATTACTGTAATAGCGATCGGCGGCAGTGGTAAAGGCACCGGTGATAACGGAGCTAGCGACGCAGAAAATCGTTATAAGCGGGCTGCAAATTTGAAAGCAGGTGCTGCCATGCACGGAAACAAAGAGGATGCCGCCAGAGCCCAGGCTGAAATGGATAAAGCCATGGCAGATATGATAGGTGCCTCATCAAACAACTCAAGTATGCGACAAGCACAAGAGCGTTATAAGAGAGCTGCAAACTTAAAAGCAGGTGCTGTCATGCACGGAAACAAAGAAGATGCCGCCAAAGCTCAGGCCGAAATGGATAAAGCTATGGCGGAAATGATAAAAAATAAATAAAAGTATAAAACTCCTTTGTTGACAGATACTAGAAATGTTATCAAAATAAACAAAGGAGTTTTTGCATATATGAAAGCAACTGGGATTGTGAGAAGAATTGACGATTTGGGAAGGGTTGTTATTCCGAAAGAGATTCGTAGGACTATGCGAATCCGTGAGGGAGACCCGTCACATATAACATTGACACCTTTCGACAGGTTTTGTATTGCGATACATAGTGTGGTGGATAGAAAGAAAGCGAAGCATTGAGCTCGCTTTAATAAACGATTGATTTTCTTGATAATAAATTATATAACTACAATAACGAATCAATATAATAAAATTGCTTTTTAATGTACGATAAGGAGATTTCATTATGCAGGAAAAATTAGATGCCATTTCTAAAGAAAAAGTCTTCTTTATCATATGTACAAACGAATTAGAAAAAATACCCGAAAGCATTCGTGAAAAAATGCGTGTAATTAAATAACGAAAGTATAAATCTCCTTAATTCACAGATACTAACATCACGATTTGAAATTAAAGGAGATTTGTATAAATGAAAGCAACAGGAATAGTCCGACGCATTGACGACCTCGGACGAGTAGTTATACCAAAAGAAATTCGCCGCACCATGCGTATTCGTGAGGGCGACCCGCTGGAAATTTACACCGACGCTGACGGCGAAGTGATTTTTAAAAAATATTCCCAGGTAGGGGAACTGGCATCGCTTACAGGACAATATGCCGAGGTTCTTAATAAGGGTACCGGTATGGCAGTAATCATCACCGACAGAGACAGAGTTATTTCTTGTGCAGGTATTCCGAAAAAAGAAACCATTGACAGACGTATTACTCAGTCGCTTGAAAATGTGATGGAAAGACGTACACCGTTCATCTGCGTTGAAAACGGTGAGCGTTTCCGCCCTGTAGAAGGCATTGACAAGGATGCCGCTATCGCCTATCCGATAATCGGCGCCGGCGATGTTTCGGGAGCTGTTGTTTTGCTCTCAAACGATGATTTATCCGTCCCCTCTCAGACAGAGCAGAAGCTCGCACAGGTCGCCGCTTCTTTTCTCGGAAAGCAGATGGAAGAATAACAAAAGCTTTGCAAATCACCATTTGATTTGCAAAGCTTTCTTTTTATGTAATCTTGAAAAAAACATCATCATAAGTTAGAATATAAAGTAAGATATCTGCGCAGGAGAATGTCATGGAATATTTAAGACACATACCACTTGAAAATATACAAAACTGCCGTGACCTCGGCGGTTATCCCATAAAGGGAGGCGGCGCTACAAAGTTCGGGCGACTGCTTCGCTGCGGCGTACCCAAGAATCCTACAGCTTCGGATATGGAGTTTATCCGCAAATACGGCATACAAACTGTTTTTGATTTGCGTGGAAACTTAGAGGCAGCGCATATGCCTACTGTTTTAGCAAAAGACCCAAACATAGAATATCATCAGCTTTCGCTACTTGAAATAAATCCTGCCAACCCTAAAGTCGGAATGACTATGTCCGAAGCTTATCTTATGAGCATTACAAAGTGCGGCAGCAATATTGCAAAGCTTTTTTCACTTCTCGCAGAGGTAAAAGGTCCCGCTCTTTTTCATTGTTTCCTCGGAAAAGACAGAACAGGCATCACCGCTGCACTTATTCTCTATTTAAATGATGTATATTTCGAGGACATTATAGCCGACTACAGAATATCCGCCACATATCTTGAGCCGTTTTACCGTCACGAAATTGAAATAGACTCAGGCCTCATCTGGGAGGATAACAAAGATAATCTCGACTCGAAACCCGAATACATAATGACTGTTTTTGACTATATAGAGAAGCATTTTGGCTCCGTTCAGAAGTATCTGCTTTCTTTAGACGTCACACAAGCCGAAATTGATGCCGTTTCACAGATTTTACGCTAAAAAAGCAAAAAACAACCGTAAGTTTCGCAAAAAACAACTGCAAGTTGAGTATTTTTGCGGTTGAACAACTGTTACTCTCTTCATAACCTGCACCCAGAATGTTACAATTCAGACATGAAGTGCTTCAAAAATTTCAAAAAGGTGGCTGACAATATGGAAACTTTAGGTAATCGCATTTCAAGACTTCGCCGTACAAAAGGATATACACAGGAACAGTTTGCAGAAATACTCGGTGTATCGGCTCAGGCTGTAAGCAAATGGGAAAACGATTTATCTTGTCCCGACATCACCCTTCTGCCTAAAATATCAGAGCTGCTGGGTCTTAGCGTGGATGAACTTCTTAAAGGTGAAGCTCCGCCGAAAGCTGAAGTTTTGCCCGAAGATAAGCGCAAGGATATAAAAGATATGCAGCTTCGTGTTATTGTAACCCACACAAACGGACAGAATGTCAATGTCAGAGTGCCGATGGTAGTTGTCAAGACCGCTGCACAGCTCGGCACAGGAGTACAGTTTATGGGACTCGGTGACACCATATCTTCAATAGACCTCAACATGATTTTTAACGCCATAGAAAACGGCACAATCGGTAAAATTGTCGACGTCGTAACCGAAAACGGCGACCATGTAGAGGTGATTGTTGAATAATGAAAGCTGTTATTGAACTGCCGGAAAAAACAATTAATCTGCGTGTTCCCGACAGATTGCTGCACTGCTTTCTTTTTCGTTTTATTATAGCCCGTACTATCAGAAAGTTGAGCGGTGGCGTTGTGCGTATTAAGGCACGCAAATTGAAAAAAGGTATGAAAAGTATTGTAAAGGACATAAAGCGAGACGACATCCCTCTTGTGGACATCGACAAAAACGGTGTAAAGGAATTTTCGCTTTATCTGAGATGATAAAAAAGATTAAACCCCAAGGACAAAAATCCTTGGGGCTTTTTGGTGGACACACACGGACTCGAACCGTGGACCTCTTGCGTGTGAAGCAAGCGCTCTAACCAGCTGAGCTATGCGTCCTAAAAAAGAAAGATGTCAAATACAGAAGATAGCATAACTAAATTCCGTTGTCCGACATCTTTTGGTGACCCGGACGAGAATCGAACTCGTGTTACTGCCGTGAAAGGGCGGTGTCTTAACCTCTTGACCACCGGGCCGAATATGGTAGCGGCAGTTGGATTCGAACCAACGACACTCCGGGTATGAACCGAATGCTCTAGCCAACTGAGCTATGCCGCCATTTGTTTGCCAAACTATTAGCAAGGCTTGATTATTATATTACACATAAAACGATTTGTCAACACATTTTTTACACAAAACAGATTTTTTATTCTTTAGCTCTAATCTTGACAAAAAATCTGTCGGCGGTATAATGAATAGGCTATCTTGGTTGATGGGTTTGGGAGAGAACTGAAACGGCTTTTGCCTTATCAGTCACCGAAGGGGCGAAACTCTCAGGTAAAAGAACCGAATCCGGACAAGGCTCTGGAAAGACTGCTGCACCGACGAAGCAATCCGCTAAAAGCGGAGAATCTTTCAGGTAAAAAGACAGAGTACACTCAGCACTGTATTTGGCTTTGCGGGTGTACTCTTTTATTTTGCCCGCATATTATAAATTTATCGACTACATTTTATCGGAGGAAGCTATGGGAACTTTCATTTTTGTTATCGAAATAATCGGAACCGTTGCATTTGCCGTGTCGGGAGCTATAACGGGAATCAAAAAGAACATGGATATTTTCGGTGTTATGACGCTCGGTGTCGTAACCTCTGTCGGCGGCGGAATAATCCGTGACCTTATTCTCGGCATCACACCTCCCGGTATGTTCGCTCGACCAATATACGCTATCGTCGCTACGGTTTGTTCAATTATAGTTTTTATCCCTGCTATAAGACGCATACTTGTAAAAAACCACAGAGCATACGAATTTATGATGCTTTTAATGGACTCTTTAGGTCTCGGCATTTTCACCGTTGTGGGTATCCAGACAGCATATACGGTTTCCTCAGGCTACGGCATATTCCTTCTTATTTTCGTCGGGGTTCTGTCAGGCGTAGGAGGCGGCGTACTGCGTGATGTGCTTGCAGGCAACACCCCATATATATTTGTAAAGCATATCTATGCCTGCGCATCGATAGCAGGCGCTGTTGTTTGTACCCTTTTATGGGATTTAAACAGCACATATGCCATTATTGCAGGCGCTGTTCTGACTGTCGTTATCCGATTTCTCGCAGCTCATTTCAGATGGAAGCTTCCCAGGGCACGTATACGTGACGGTGAGAATCTTTAATTTAGAATCGTTTTTCACAAAAAACTTGTCCTCCTATTCACCAAATTTTCCTCTTTGGATGTTGCACAACCTCTCAGTCTATGATATAATTAGATAATTTATATTTCGAATATGAAGGGAGAAGTTTTTTATGCAAATGAATCCGGACAAGTTCGCAAAAGAAGGTCTTACCTTTGACGATGTGCTTTTAATCCCCGCAAAGTCTGAAGTAATTCCAAGAGATATTATTTTATCTACTAAGCTCACATCAAACATCACTCTTAACACTCCCATCATGACCGCTGCTATGGATACGGTCACCGAGGCTCGCATGGCTATCGCCATTGCTCGTGAGGGCGGTATCGGTGTTATCCATAAGAATATGTCTATTGAGCAGCAGACAACCGAGGTAGATAAGGTTAAGCGTTCTGAAAACGGCGTTATAGTCAACCCGTTTTATCTTACTCCTGAAAATTATGTTTACGAAGCTGAAGAACTGATGAAAAAATACCGTATTTCAGGTGTTCCCATCTGCCGTGACGGTAAGCTCGTAGGTATTCTTACCAACCGTGACCTTCGTTTCATGACTGATTTCTCCATCAGAATTGAGGAAGTCATGACAAAAGAGAATCTTGTAACTGCAAAAGTCGGCACAGACCTCCAGCAGGCTAAAGAGATTCTTATGAAACACAAGATTGAGAAACTCCCCATTGTTGATGACAACGGTTATCTCAAGGGACTTATCACAATAAAGGATATTGAGAAGAGCGTTCAGTATCCTAACTCCGCAAAGGACAAGAACGGCAGACTTCTCTGCGCTGCTGCTATCGGTGTTACTGCGGACATGCTTGACAGAGCTGCAGCTCTTGTTGAGGCTCAGGCTGACGCACTCGTTCTTGACTCCGCTCACGGTCACAGTAAGAACATTCTCTCTGCAGTAAGCCGTGTTAAGGCTGCTTTCCCGAACATCTCCCTTATCGCAGGTAACGTCGCAACAGCAGAAGGCACTCAGGCTCTTATCGATGCAGGCGCTGACGCTGTTAAGGTCGGTATCGGCCCCGGCTCTATCTGCACCACACGTGTTATTGCAGGTATCGGCGTTCCCCAGATTACAGCTATCTACGATGCAGCAAACGTCGCTTCAAAATATAACATTCCCGTTATCGCTGACGGCGGTATCAAGTACTCGGGCGAAATCGTAAAAGCTCTTGCAGCAGGTGCTAACTGCGTAATGCTCGGCTCACTCGTCGCAGGATGCGAAGAGTCTCCCGGAGAGACAGAAATCTATCAGGGCAGACAGTTCAAAGTCTACCGTGGAATGGGCAGCCTTGGCGCTATGGCACAGGGCAGCAAGGACCGGTACTTCCAGGAGGACAGCCGCAAGCTTGTTCCCGAGGGTGTTGAAGGCCGTGTTCCTTACAAGGGACCCCTTTCAGATACTATCTTCCAGCTTCTTGGTGGTCTCCGTTCAGGTATGGGTTACTGCGGTTGCCAGACCATTACCGCACTTCAGGAGAACAGCAAGTTCGTAAGAATTACAAACGCCGGTCTTATCGAGAGCCATCCACATGATGTTTTCATCACCAAGGAAGCTCCCAACTACTCGGGCAATATATAAGAATAAAATATCAACCGCCGAGCGATGCTCGGCGGTTTTTGTTTATTTCTTTTCTTACATACTTTAAAAGCCCTCATGCGAGTAATCGCATGAGGGCTTTTTACGGTTAACTAATTCTTTTATTAGTCTTCGTTCTCTTCCTTAGCTTGCTTTATAACCTCATCCGGAATAGCCTCACCGTGACGTACGAAGAGGATACAGAGGATAGAGAGTGCGAACGCAATCGGGCTGTAGTAGAACAGCGACATATACGTTCCGGCAAACATTCTGATAAAGCCGTAGAGAATCGGAGTTGCAATCTGAGCTGAGAATGTAGCGGTATAGTAATAACCTGTGAAAGTACCGACCTTCTCAATTCCGCCTATCTCAAGAACAAGGGGAAGTGTATTAACGGTGATGAACATATTTGCAGCACCGCCGAGAATAAGAACGGGATAAATGAGAACTCTCAGAATCTTTGTAACACCTGCAACTGTGTTGCTGACTGCTGCCAGAGCTTCACCGAAGCTTACAGACTCATCAGCATCGAGAATCTTCTGAGCAACTCCGGTAACGCTGGTGAATATCGAATCGCCCTTCTCATTCAGGGAAGCATCAAAATCTGCATAAATTGTATTGTAGTCAGAAACATCAGCGCCGTTGTCGACAGCCTTTCTGTACTCAATATAGGTGTCCATATCAAGAGTGTCGCCCTCAGCAAGGGTGATACCGTCAGCCTTCGCTTTTTCAGCTATAGCGGCATTGTATTCGTTAAGTTCGTCATTAACGGTAATATATGCGTTATTGACAGCAACATATTTCGAGATACTCAAATCCTGCTTGCCGAGCATTCCTACGAATACTGCAAAGAATACTACGAAAGCGGAAAGGAACACAGAAAGACCCATAAGTATAGTCTTTTTTCTGCCGATTTTCTTTCCTATCTTACCTGCAGGCAGAGCTGCCAATGCGGAAACTACTGCAAAGATAAGCATTATAATTGTTGCTTCGGAGGTTATCATGTGAAGAATCTCCTGAGCAAACAGTGAGAAGAAAGTGGTTATAGCGTTAGAGCCGCAGAACAGGAAGAACAGAGCTGCGAGCATAAAGATAAGGCTCATTCTCTCTGACTTTGAGAGAACCATTGCTTTTCTTGCTGCCTTTTCAGCCTTCTTGGCTTCTTTTTCAGCCTTTCTGCGTGCAGCAGCATCAAGCTGCTGGTTTTCTTCACCCTTGATGCGGATGTTTGTGGGCTGCTCCTTAACAAAGAACAGAAGCACAAGCATACCGATTATCATAACAACCGAACCGATTGCAAAAACATAGGGGAAAGAAACTGTTTCGTTTGCCTTAATCTGTTCAGATGTCATTCCGGTGAACAGACCACACAGAGCAATTGCTATTGTGCCGGCAACCATACCTACAGCACCGCCGACTCCGCCCATAAGGTTGATGACCGCATTACCCTCACTGCGCATGCTGGGAGGAGTAAGGTCGGGCATAAGCGCAACAACAGGAGCTCTCCAAAGCGACATTGTGAAAACAAAGAGTATAATACAAATCATGGTCAACGGCAGACTGTGTGTATTAAGGAACACAATCGGAATCAACGCAAACAAGAGAGCTGATACCGGAGCACCGAAAACAACAAACGGACGGCGTTTGCCAAGCTTTGAATGGCAGTTATCCGAAAGCTTACCGAATGTGGGCTGGAAGATAACTCCGAATATGTTATCGAATGTCATTATGATACCGATGAACAGCGGAACAAGAGTAAATCCGCCGCCGGCGAGAACGACGTCCTCGCCCTGCGCTTGTGCGAGCTCAGCCAAAATCGGCATTTTCTCCACAAGTGTTGCGCTCCACTTTGTAACTGTGGGTGATGCGTTAAGCAAAGCGTTCAAAATCTTTGTGATATACGGGTCATAAATGGCCCATGCAATGGAAGATGCCAAGAAACCAAAACCTGTGAGTATGGTTCTCTTGTAGTTAAGCTTACCATTTTCCTTTGCACAGAAAAATTGCTTTTCCATGAATCACTTCTCCTTACTTTAGGTATTATTGCAATTGTAACACAGAAAATCGGGATTGAAAAGTGTTTTTAAGCTTTTTGCACAAATTATTTCAAAAACACATTTACAATAACATCTTCAGCTTCTTCCTCTGTAAGCCCGAAGGTCATCAGCTTCAAAAGCTGGTCGTTATTGATTCGTCCGATTGCAGCCTCATGAACTATCTGAGCATCCGCATCGTTTGCGGCAATTTCGGGAATAGAGCGGACTTTTGCATTATCCATAATAATGGAGTCGCACTGTACATGGGCACGGCAAGCTGCGTTGCCGACCGCTCTGGGATAGAAAATCTGCTCCGATTCATCCTTTGCAACGGAACGAGAGATTATCTGTGCAGATGCATCCTCGCCGTTAAGGTTTATCTCCATATTTGAACGTGCCGTCTGCTTGCCGTGGGTAAGCAGACGCTCGGTTACAACCATCTTTGCACCCGCAGCGAGTGAAGCGTTCGTCTCACGTACGGTAGAGTCAACACCCGCAAGCTGAACCATCTCCATCTCGCAGAATGAGCCCTCCTCCATAGTAACCTCGGTTACGGGGTTGAGCACACGGTCGCCTGTACCTTCGCCCTCACCGTAGTGTTTCTCAACATACTTTATTCTCGCATTCTTCCCTATAAAAAATCGATGTATTCCGTCATGCTCAGTCTTCTTGTCGCCGCTGTTGTGTATTCCGCAGCCCGCAACTATAAGCACATCTGCACCCTCACCGATGTAGAAATCGTTATACACCAAATCCTCCACACCGCTCTGGGTAATTATCACAGGGATATGAACGCTCTCGTTTTTTGTAAACGGCTTTACATATATATTTATTCCGGGCTTGCCTGTTTTAGTTTCAATTGTTATATTCTCACTCGACTGGCGTGCAAAACCCTGTCCGTTTTTTCTTATATTATATGCACCCTGCGGGACCTCATGCAAATCAGCAATAGCATCAAGCAGTGAAGCATCTGTTTTTTCAAATATACTCATTTGTCACCTGCACCCTTTCCTCTGAAGTCACAGCCTTCATCAAGCTCGTCCAAAAGCTTTGGAAAAACTTCATCCTTAGAGCCTCTTGTTCTGACCTTTCCTTTTTCAACAACTATCATCTCATCCGCAAGCTGCATAATGCGCTCCTGGTGCGAGATAACTATAACCGTCTCATAGCGGTTTTTGCACATCGAGCGAAAACTCTCAACAAGCATAGCAAAGCTCCAGAGGTCTATACCTGCCTCGGGCTCATCAAAGATAGCAAGCTTAAGCTTTCTCGCCATAAGCGTTGCAATCTCTACACGCTTGACCTCGCCGCCTGAAAGAGATGCATCAACCTCTCGGTTAAGATACTCCTTTGAACACAGTCCGACGCTCGTAAGATACGCACAGCACTCGTCCTCAGGCAGCTCGCTGCCGTGGGCAAGGCTTAAAAGTCTGCGTACTGTAAGACCTTTAAAACGTGGCGGCTGCTGAAATGCATATCCCACACCAAGCTTTGCTCGCTCAGTTATACTCATATGCGTAATGTCAGTACCGTTAAAAATAATCTGACCCTTTGTAGGCTGCTCTATACCCATAATCAGACGGGCAAGTGTGGACTTGCCGCCACCGTTAGGTCCGGTGATTACAACGAACTGACCATCGTCAATAGTCAGGCTTATATCGTCTATAATTTCAAGATTTCCGTCACCGCTTTCAACGGAAAAGGAAACATTTTTAAGCTCCAGCATCTATAGCTCTCCCAGTTTTACATTTTTGCACAGAATCTGTGTAGATAAAATTATATCTTTTTTTTGGCCCTATGACAAGAGTTTTGCCGAAAAGCGGAAAAAAATCGTCTTTACATAGCAAATTTTTTTAATGTTTATGAGCATTTTGTAAATAAAGCCCTTTTTTATTTGAAAATCATACTGAAAGCTGATAAAATAACTATTGTATTTCTATCAGACAGGAGGCATTGCTTTGTCAGATACAATGGATAACAAACAGCCCATACCGGAGGAAAATGCTGAAAACATCCAAACTCCGGAGGAAAACACGGACAATGTCGAAATCCTCGCAGAGGAAGCAGCCGAGCAGTCCGAAAATATTGAAACTGCTGACGGCGACATCAGCGAAGATGATAACAGCAGTTCTTTGGAATATGACCCCGCAAAGTGTGTCGTATGCCAGAAAAACCTCAGAGAAGAAGGCAGCTACTACTGCTCCGAATGCCGTACCGAGATGCTTAAAACAAAACTGAAATCAGGTTCAATTTTCGCCGCTGTTTTGAGCGCTGTTCTCTCCCTGGCAGCATTGGTTATTCTTTCCTTTAACGCCGCACAGATTCTTCCTCTTATCGAGGCAGATATACTTGTTAAAGACGGATATGTAAATGCCGCAATGAACAGCGTTTCACAGGCAGAGGAAACAACTAACGGTATTAACAATATATCCTTTATCAGCACGCTCAGCGAGCTTTTTAACGGACAGGAATTTTTCACCTTGGGCAACGCAGCAGATATAACTACCGCTAAAATCTACGCAAAAGGCTACACAGAAGTAGATGCAGGCGGATATCTTGTTCAGCAGGTAGGCGAAGACGAGGTTATGTCTAACCCCTTGTTCTTGAGTGTAAGAAAGTATGTAAAAGAGTATAATCTTTACAACAACACCCAAAAGGCAGTATACGACTACTTCTCTGCCTATGAGTCCTTAGATTCACAGGAGTTTCCGTATGAAGAAACCATAAAGAAAATCAACAGTCACAAGAACAAAGACGGTATAGGCAACCACTATCTTGAACACTACAAGTGCTATGCCGCCATACTTGCCGACAAGGGATATGAGGTACAAAACGAATATCTGCTTGAGATGGAGAAGCTCTATCCCAGCGGAATACTCATTTACGGCGCCCTTTTGGCTGACAACTACTATCAGATGGGCAAGTACGACAAGGCCATTGAATATGCAGACAAAATGCTTGCACAAAACAGAAACTACTCCCCTGCATACGAACTTAAATTCACAAGCTATCTCGCAACAGATGACTTTAAAAACGCCGAAAAAGTCTGTGACGACATTGCTCAAACGAACAACAAAGCAGGTACAGACAACGGCGACTATACAGAATATTCTCTGCGTGCAAGACTCTTGTGGGAGCAGGGCGACTATGAAAAAGCCCTTGTGACCTGCGAAGAGGGAATAGAAATTTCCGGCGGCGACGCTGAAATTTACCGCCAGCAGGCAATAGTATATCTGCTCCGTAAAGACTATAAAAAGGCGGTTGAAAGTGCCAACAACGCCTACCAGTTTGCATATTACAGTTCAACACTCGACCTTCAGACCCTTAACACTGCTGCTCTATGCGCAGGCCTTGCCAAAGATGACGAGCTCTATGAAACCATGGAAAGCACTCTTCAAAGCTACGGCTATGAGATAAGTACACTTGTCACAGACTGCATTGCAGGCAAGATAACTGTTGAGGAAGTATTTTCAAGCGTAGGAGGAGATGTTTTATGATATCTACAATAATTTATCTTATCGGCAAGCTTCTGACTTTTCCGGGCGCTTATCTGAAAGGCTTTTTTGAACATCTCTGCGGACGTGTGTTCAGCATACCAGTAGAGAGCAGCCAATATCTACGCCTTACCGACGGCTGCGGCCACGTTGAACACGATACAATAAACGGTAAGGCTAAAAACTTCTTCTATTGTCTGCTTCCCGGACTCATAACAAGTGCCATAGGCGCACCGATGCTCTATGCAGGATTCTTCGGGCTCTTCCTTTTGAAGGTATCTTTCACCTCAACCACAAGCTTGATTTTCATTGTATACTGCATACTGTTCTATCTCGGTTTTTCGCTGTGCGCTAACGTGTACCCGCTCATGGAGGATGCCCTTGCACTTTGGCATTCAATATATGGCAAAGACGGAGCAAATATTTTCGTAAAGATTATTCTCTTTGTTCCGGTTGTTAACATCGTAATCGGAGCTTTCTTCGAAAAGTACTCCATCAATGTTCTTCTGATGACCGTCTCTGCTGCCGCTATTGCTCTGTTTATATAAAACTCAGCCGCTCCGGGCTAACGCTCGGAGCGGCTTTATCTTTTGCCGACTACAGCTTGAACACCAACCCATAGTATGATACAATTTATAACAAGGAAAACACGAAAGGGTTTAGATGATGAAAGGTCTGTATGTTTTAGTCGCTCTGCTGATATGTCTTGTTGTCTTTTTGGCAATACTCGTAATTCGAGCAGCAACAATAAAAAGAAAAGCTGAAAAAATAGAACAGCCTCTCGTATTTCACAGCGAGGAGGAGGACCTCGAATACGCACAGAGGCTCATGAAGATGATAGAGTGCAAAACCGTATCGTCAAGGGAGATATATGACGATACCGAGTTTGCTAAACTGCGTGCGGTTATGAAAGAGCTGTTTCCGCTCGTCCATGAACGTGCTGAGATAAAATATTTCAGTGAGGACTGCTGGGTATACAAAATCGAAGGCGTTGACACAAACAGAAACATTCTTCTCATGTCGCACCACGACGTTGTTGCCGCCACAGGCGAATGGAGTCATGAGCCGTTCGGCGAAATTGACGACGGCGTTATCTGGGGTCGTGGAACCGTTGACACAAAAACGTCCCTCTTTGCCGAGTTCTCAGCAACAGAGGAACTTCTCAACGACGGATATATTCCGCCTTGTAACTTATATATAGCTTCGGGGCACAATGAAGAAGTTTTCGGTGACGGAATAGAATCTGCTGTCGAATATTTCAAAGAGCAGGGTATAACATTCGAGCTTGCACTTGATGAGGGAGGCGGAATAATAGACGCTCCTATCGGCGGTATAGGCTGCAAATGCGCCATGATTGCTGTTCACGAAAAGGGATACCACAGATTCTCCGTTCGTGCCATCCAGGGTGACAGTGAAGGCTTAAGCCTTGCAGAAAGCCCTGTTCTGCGTATATCAAAATTCATAACGAAAGTAAGCAAGCTTAAGCTTACACGCAAACTCCCCTCACAGGTCAGAGCCATGTTCGAATCTCTCGCTCCGTATGCGAACTTCCCCCTGCGCCTTGTTTTTGGCAACCTATGGTGCTTCTCTGCCCTGCTTGTAAAAGTTGTTCCGAAAATCAGCTCACAGGCTGCCGCTATGCTCGGCACCACCTGCTCGTTTGGCTCTGTCCAATCAAAAAGAGGGGCCGTTCCCAGAGATAATGAGTGTTCTGCAAGCGCATTGGTGCGCTACATAGACGAAGAAGACCTTGAATCTGATATGAAAAAAATCAGAGCTCTTGCTAAAAAGTATTCACTTGAAATTACAGAGCCTGAGGAAGGTCATGAGTTTCACCGCAGTGCAGACCTCAGTCTGCCTCAATATGAATACGTACGCAAATGTGCAAAAGAGACCTTCCCCCATGCTGCAGTAGGTCCGTTCGTACTTACAGCCGGAACCGATGCCCGCTGGATGAGTGACGTGTGCCCCTGCACGCTGCGCTTTGCTCCTATAGATATCAACAACCAGCAGTTTAACAGTGTCCACTGTCCGAACGAAAACATAAACATAAGCGCTGTCGGCAGTGCGGTTGAATTCTACAAAACACTTCTGAAAAACTATCAATAAAAGGAAACGGGCTGTCACGATGTGACAGCCCGTTTTACATATCAAATTATCAGCTCTGTTATCAACACCGCCACGCACGATGCTGCAGCAACGGTTAGCAAACCTCTCTCAAAATATGCCAGAATAACTGCCACAACAAATCCTACAGCAGCAGATGCAAAGCACGAGGTCGAATAGAAAATGGCAGGGATTGTCATAACACCCAGCACGGCATACGGCACATAATATAAAAACGATTTGATAAACTTATTTTCAATCTTCTTTTTGACAAGCACCAGCGGCACCATACGAACAAGATATGTAACCCCTGCTGCCACAAGGAGACCCGCAACAAAAGACATTGTGTTATTCATTCTCGGCTACCTCCTTTTCATCAGGAACGGGAGCAACCAAGGCAAACAGCACACTTGCGGCTACTGCACAGATTATAATAACAAAACCGTTAGGAACAACGTTGAGTATCGGAATATATTTAAACGCACAGCTCAAAGCCACGGCGAAAAGGATGCACAGAGCAGTCGGCAGGCTCTTTTTTGCAGGCGGAATGATAATTGCTATAAACATTCCGTAAATTGCAATTCCGAGTGCGGATACAATAATTTCAGGCAATATATTACCTGCAACTGCGCCAACAAGTGTACCCATACTCCAACCGAGATACGGGGTAAGAATCAACCCGTAAAGATATTTTCTTCCGAGATTTCCGTCCTTGCCTGATGCAACCGCGAAAACCTCATCGGTATTTACAAATGCTATTAAAAAGCGGTCTATGACACGCACCGTCGAGCCTAACTTTTGTGAGAGCAAAACCGACATCAGTGAATAACGCAAATTTATAAAAAATTGTGTCATCGCAAGCTCAAAAAGCGACCCGCCTCCCGCTATAATCGGCACCGCCGCAAGCTGACCTGCTGATGTAACGTTTGTCATTGAAATCAGCACCGTCTCCAAAACGGACAGTCCGCTGCCAACGGAAAAAATACCAAACGCAAACGACACTGATATGTATCCGAGACAAATCGGTATTCCGTCTTTTATTCCTTTCCAAAAGCTGTTATTCTTATCTTCCATTGAGTTCACCCGATAAAACAAATTAACATCGGACATTATATCACAAAAACGCTCAAACAAATAGAAAAACTATCAACTTTTAAAAAATTTTTATGTTTATGCAAATATTTTATAGTTGATGAAAATATATAAAAGTATTATAATAAATATAATGGTTTAATTGTGCGGTATTTTACCGCCGAAAAGGAGTGTCGTTAATGAAAAAAGAAATCAAAGAACTTTATGACCTCTGGTGTGAAAAAACCAAAGGTGACGAAGCTTTGCAGAGTGAACTTTTGTCAGTAAAAGACAGCGAAGAGGAAATCTCAGACAGATTCTACCGTTCGTTGGAATTCGGCACAGGCGGACTGCGCGGAGTGCTCGGTGCAGGAACAAACCGAATGAATATCTACACTGTTAATCAGGCAACTCAGGGACTTGCAGATTTTCTCAATTCCAAATATGAGAACCCATCTGTTGCTCTGGCTTATGATTCAAGAAGAAACTCCGATGTTTTTGCAAAAGAGGCTGCAGGCGTACTTGCCGCCAACGGAATTAAAGTATATATCTATCCTGAGCTTGTTCCCACTCCGATGCTCTCATTTGCAATCCGCAAACTCTCATGCAGCTCAGGTATAATAATCACTGCAAGCCACAATCCCGCAAAATATAACGGCTATAAGTGCTACGCTCCCGAGGGCTATCAGATGACCGATGATGATGCAGCAAAAACTTACGAATTCATCAGCCGTGTTGATATCTTTGAGGACGTGCGTCGCATAGACTTTGATAAGGGCATCAAGGACGGTATAATTGAATATATCGATCCCTCTGTAAATGAGGAATTTTATGAGTGCGTACTCTCACGCCGTGTTAACCCGCAGGCAGCCCAAAAGGCCGGTCTTAAACTAATTTATACACCCCTCAACGGCACAGGAAACAAACCCGTTCGTGAGGTGCTTAAACGAGCAGGATTCAGCGATGTTACCGTTGTCCCCTCTCAGGAGAATCCCGACGGCAACTTCCCGACTTGTCCTTATCCGAACCCTGAGATTCGTCAGGCATTCGAAGAGGCGCTCAAACTTGCTGCAGATAAAGGCGCTGACCTTCTGCTCGCAACTGACCCCGACTGCGACCGTGTAGGTATTGCCGTAAATGACGGCGGCGAATACAAACTCATGAGCGGTAATGAGGTTGGTGTTCTGCTTACAGAGTATGTCCTTTCTTCAATGAAAGAGGCGGGTACACTTCCGAAAAATCCTGCTATTGCAAAATCCTTTGTTACAACTCCGCTCGTCACAAGAGTTGCAGAAAGCTACGGCTGCGAAGTCGCAGACTTCCTCACAGGTTTTAAATATATCGGCGAATTCGTAACAAATCTCGAAAAGGTCGGCGAGGAGAACAGATTTATCCTCGGAATGGAAGAGAGCTACGGTTATCTCTCCGGTACACACGCACGTGACAAGGATGCCGTTGTTGCTACCCTGCTCGTATGCGAAATGGCAGCCTACTACAAAGAACAGGGAAAAACACTTATCGATGTTATGAACTCCCTGTATGAGAAGTACGGATTCTATAATAACTCTCTTCTCAACTTCGCCTTTGAGGGTGAAAGCGGTATGACAAAGATGGCATCTATCATGACAGCACTTCGTGACAATGCACCGAAAGCTATCGCCGATTTAGATGTTCTCACCGTCTCTGACTATCAGGCATCGCAGACAACTGACACCAAAACAGGTGATATTAAAGAGATTACTCTTCCCAAATCAAATGTTCTTGCGTATGCTTTGGCAGACAGTAACTCCGTTATTATCAGACCCTCAGGCACAGAGCCCAAGCTTAAGATATATGTCACAGCCTGCGCTGCTACAGCCGATGATGCTGACAAGCTCGCACAAAAAATCGGCGACGATATGAAAAAAATTCTCGGTATATAAAAGGAAAGGGATGTAAAAAATGCGTAATAAAAGAAGTATGGTAACAAGAATCGTTGCAATTGTTTTAGCGGCACTTATGATTCTCAGCGTCGCTGCAGCAGCACTCACAGTATTTGCTGCCGGTCAGGAAGTTCCCGTTACCGGTCAGCAGGAGTCAAACACAAAATGGCTGGTTATTCTCATAGTTATAGCCGTCCTCGCCATTGTTGCATGCGTAATCTTACCCATGGCGAAGAAGAAGAAATAAGTTTCTAAAATTAACAGCGGGTATGCGTTGCATACCCGCTGTTGTTTTTAACAATCACTCTCTTGTCCGCTGCTCGGAGCTGCAAGCTCCTCACTATTCTTTTTCCTCCGCTTACGGATAAATTTTATCACCCAATATACCATTACCAACGGTATACAGCAAATTACTATCTTAATTATACTATGCATTGGAACATAGTCATACAGCGTATCGCCTACAACCGTAAACATTGCCACTCTCGGCATAATTCCTGCGATAGATATAAGAATATACTTCCAAAACGGCAGTTTCACCGCACCGAGAAACAGACTTACAAAATCTATCGGAAACACGGGCAGTACCCGCACAACAAAAAGTGCGGAAAGCATCTTGTTATCCTGCAAAAAGGACATGACCTTTTCACCCGCAGGCTTACCACGCAGACGTTTTTCAACATATGAGCCGCCTAAGAAAAGTCCGAGCAGATAAGTCAATGTTACCTCAAGGAAGATTCCTGCAAAATTCACAGCTATTGCACTAAGCGGAGAGAAAGCCATGCCGACATATATATAAATCATCGATGCAGGTATTATAAACAGCATTGATTTTACGGCGTAGATACCAAGTATAATAGCTATGGCAATAACAATATTACCTGCTCCGTCAACGAGTGCTCGCATATCTATATTTGTAAGGCGATTATAATTTACAACTGCCGTCACAAAAAGTATCAGCGCTACCGCACAGCGCAGTGCGAGCATAATAGGTTCTCTGTGTTTATTAAAAAATGTTTTCAACTGTCTTCTCCGTTCAGGTTTTACTTCATTCTAAAGTATAGACACAAATGGCATTATTTGCAACATTTTTCTTTCTATTATTTTTCACACTGACCCTATGTGACCAAGTCACAGAACTTTTTGACCGCTGTGAATATAATAAAACCAGAAAGAGGTGGTAACAATGGCAATCAGACTTAACGAGGACAAAAACATAGTCCAAACCATAAAAGAGGGATTAAAAAACAGAGGCGGTTACTGCCCCTGTCGAATGGAGAAAACTCCTGAAAACAAATGTATGTGCAAAGAGTTCAGAGAGCAGATAGCAGACCCCAACTTTGAAGGCTACTGCCATTGCTTGCTCTACTATAAAAGTTTAGATTAACAATGAAAGAGAGGATGTAAATTATGTCTGTTATAAAAATATCTAAATCCAATTTCCAATCCGTTGTTATGGAAAGCGAAAAGCCCGTTCTGCTCGACTTCTGGGCAACCTGGTGCGGTCCTTGCAGAATGGTATCCCCAATTGTCGATGAGATAGCCGAAGAGAATCCGCAAGTCCTTGTCGGCAAGGTTAACGTAGACGAAGAGCCGGAACTCGCACAGGCTTTCGGTATAGTCAGCATACCCACTCTCGTTGTCATGAAAGGCGGAGAAATCGTCAACCAGATTATCGGTCTGCGACCGAAAGAGCAGATTCTTTCTCTGTTAGAGGGTTAATTCACGAAGTTTTTTGCGGTCGATAATCTTTATCCCGCCACGTGACAGTTCTACGATTCCCTCAGATGAAAAATATTTCAACATCCTTGACACTACCTCACGGGCAGATCCCATGTATTTGGCGATTTGCTCGTGTGTCATTTTAATAGTGGAATCGCCTGTCTTGGATATTTCATCCATAAGAAAGATTGCAAGTCTTTTGTCAAAGCTCATAAAGAGTATCTGCTGCATTACCCACATAACATCGGAAAAACGGCTGACCGCTGTTTCAAGCGAAAAAATCTTCATCTGCGGGTTTCTGTCAGAAACCGTAGCGAAAACAGGTCCGCTTATAACACAGCAATCGCTATCCTCCTCAGCATCAACAAACACATCAAACGTAACGGTTTGCAACACACATGATGCCGAAAGCATACACATATCGCCGTCAAACAGCCGATAAAGCGTTATCTCCTTGCCATCATCGGAAACTATGCTCACTCGCAGACATCCGCTTTTAACAATGATAACACCCGTACATTCATTACCGTCGTGTATACTCTCACCCTTTTGGTATTTTACCGACTTCGTGTTTGCGCACAGCAAATCCTTATCGCCCTGCTGCAGGTTATCCCAAAAAGGAAAAAACTCCGAATATATATCACTAAATTTGCAGTACTCCATTTGAGCACCCCTTTTACTTAATGTCCGCAAGAATGACTGCCACAGCCGTGGTCACCGCAGTTGTGGTTATGCTCATGCTCCTCACCGTGATGGTTGCACTTGACATCGGGATTAAAAGCAAGAGTTTCTTTAAGCAGTGCTTCAACTGCCTTATCTGCATCGCCTGAAACTCCGCCGTATAATTTTATACCTGCTTCTCTCAATGCATTCTGAGCTCCGCCGCCGATTCCGCCACAGATAAGAACATCTACTCTGAGCATCTTCAAAAGCTGTGCCAACGCACCGTGACCGCTTCCGTTTGTGCTGATAACTGAACTTCTTGTCACTTCACCGTTTTCTGCATCATAAACCTTAAAATACTCTGTATGGCCGAAGTGCTGAAATATATTTCCGTTTTCATATGTTACTGCAATTCTCATTTCTTTTCTCCTCTAAAATATATGTTTGTACCGCAGCGAAGTAGTCTTCGCTGCGGTAATTAATTAACTATTAAAGGCTCTTTGCAAGCTCCTTGAGATATTCTTTGAAGTCCTCGCCAATCTCAGGATGGTTGAGTGCAACTTCACAGTTAGCCTGCATGATACCGAGCTTGTTACCCATATCATAACGCTTACCCTCAAAGTCATATGCGATAAGGTCGCCTCTTGCGCCAAGGTCGCTCATAACGTCTGTAAGATAAAGCTCCTGTCCTTCCGGAGTCTCCTCAAGACCCTTTTCAAGCATTCCGAAAACCTCGGGAGGAAGAACAACTCTGCCAAGAATAGCATAGTTTGACATAACCTGCTCAGGTGTGGGCTTTTCGATAATCTTATGGCAGCTCATTGCACGACCCTCAAGAGGTGTGACACCCAGTGAGCAGTAAAGAGAAATAAGCTCATCCGGAACTTCCTTAACACCGACAACACCCTTGCCGTACTGCTCATATGCTCTGCAGAGCTGAGCTGTTACGGGGTCATCGCATACTGTGACGTCATCACCGTAAAGCACTGCAAACGGCTCGTCGCCGACAAAGGATTTACCGCAAAGAATAGCGTGTCCGAGACCCTTTGTCTCCTTCTGACGGACAAAATATATGTTAGCAAGGTTTGCAACAGCTGTTACATCCTCATATATCTTTTCCTTACCCTTCTTGCCCTTGAGATTTGCCTCAAGCTCAAAAGAATGGTCAAAGTGGTCCTCGATAACACCCTTACCACGGTTTGTTATGATAAGTATATCCTCGATACCGGCAGCGACAGCCTCCTCCACAAGATACTGAATTGCAGGCTTGTCAACAATGTTGAGCATCTCCTTGGGCACTGCCTTTGATGCAGGGAGAACTCTTGTTCCGAGACCTGCAGCCGGAATAATCGCTTTCTTGACTTTCATAAAATACACCGAACCTTTCCAGTTAGTTTATTAAAAGCGCTGCAAGACTTAGCAGCAGATTATAGATAACATTATAACCGAAATAAGCGGCAAAAGCAATAAAAATCGCAGTTCCGCCACGTTTTAATGATGCGGCCTCGTAAGCTCTGTTCTCAGAGAACTGCTGCCTCAAATTTTTGACGTCCTTTATAACATGCCGCTTATAAATCGGGTCCGCCAAAAATCCCGCAACTATACCCAAAACGCCTTGAATAGCAAACATAGGCAAAACCTTGAGCATGGCATCTACAACCTCGTCAAAGGCAGACACGATTTGCTCAGATGCAACCACCTTCGGGTCCATCTCAAGATACGAATAATACAAGTCCTGAAAGTCCTGTGCTATACCCGTGAAAGCCAGTTCCACAGCCAACAGGATTCCCACAAATATAAGTCCGACTTTCCACATCTTACGGTAAAAGAACCAGTACGGACCGAAAAATAGTGCCGCCCAATTAAAAGACACTTTCTTTTTCTTCTCTGACAAGTCCTTAAACTTTGGAATATATCTTGAAGAAGCTGTCTGAACATAGCAAGCGATGTCCTTAACTTTGGCCCCCTCTATCTCACTGTCGGGGTCGAGCGCTACACCGTACAAAAACGGATTTGTCGCACTTGCTACGTTGAAGAAAGGTCCAAACGGATTCTGAGCCTGACTTCCGCCCAAAAGAGGTGCCCCGCAGTGAATACAAGTAAGCGCATTTTTAGAGTTCTCTCCGCCGCAAGCCACACAGCACTGAACTTCTGCCGACTGTCCCTCAGAAGCAGGACTCTCCTTTTCGGGCTCACTCTGTGCCTCCTCAGCCTGCCAGACAAATTTCTCTGCGTGGCGTGCTGCATTTACACATTCTCCGTTTTCCTCCCAGCACTCTCTATGCTGTGGAGTTCCGCAAACAGGACAAACAACAATATCTTCATTTTCGCTCATGAGCTTTCCGCATCCGGAACAGACCTGGCCCGTATAATTCATAAGCAAACATCCTTTCACAGCTAAAGGTTAAACTAATTATATATCAGATTAATTATATCACAGACACTGCATAATATTGTAGACGATTTTCGTACTTTTTTCAATTATTATATGAACAAAAAAGCTTTTTTTGTAAAAATAACATTATATAACGCTTTCTGGAATTTCTTTCTTTACTTTGTTTAAAGTTTTTTGTATAATAGAAGGACATAAAACATGATTTTTAATGAGGTTTGTTTATGCTGCAATTTGAAGAATTACGACTTGAGCTGCTCGACAACAAGGATAAGCTTAAAGAGCTTAGAGAAGCTCTCGGTCTTGACAATTTAAAAACTGAAATCTCCTCACTTGAGGAGCAGACAGCCGCAGAGGATTTCTGGGGTGACCTCGAAAACTCTCAGAAGGTGCTGCAGAGAATAAGTCAGCTTAAAAACAAGGTAGCTGCATACACTTCACTTGAAAACTCTTTCGATGATACTCTTACCCTCATTGAACTTGCCAACGAGGAAGAGGATTTGAGTATGTTTGATGAATGCCGTGAGGGTGTTGACAGCTTCATTGAAGAGCTTGACAAGCAGACACTCAGCACCCTGCTCACAGGTGAATATGACGCAAAAAATGCACTACTCACTTTCCACGCAGGTGCAGGCGGCACAGAGGCTCAGGACTGGGCGCAGATGCTTGTTCGTATGTATCAGCACTGGGGTGAGAAGCGTGGTTTCAAAGTCAGTATGCTCGACTTCCTTGACGGCGACGAAGCAGGCTTAAAATCCGCTGTCCTACTTGTTGAGGGAGAAAACGCTTACGGCTATCTCAAGGGCGAAATGGGCGTTCACAGACTTGTCCGTGTTTCACCGTTTGACTCCTCAGGCCGCAGACACACATCCTTTGCATCCCTCGAAGTTATGCCCGAAATTGACGATAACATCGAAGTTGAAATAAATCCCGATGACCTCAAGGTTGATACCTACCGTGCAAGCGGTGCAGGCGGTCAGAAGGTTAACAAAACCTCATCAGCTGTTCGTATAACCCACCTGCCTACGGGAATTGTTGTTTCGTGTCAGATTGAGCGTAGCCAGCACCAAAACCGTGAGGTTGCACTCAAAATGCTCAAATCAAAACTGCTCGAAATAAAAGAACGTGAGCATCTCGACAAAATCGAGGATATCAAAGGCGACCAAAAAGAAATCGGATGGGGCAACCAGATACGTTCATATGTTTTCATGCCCTACACCCTTGCAAAAGACCACAGAACAAACTTCGAAAACGGAAATATCGGCGCCGTTATGGATGGCGACCTCGACGGTTTTATAAATGCATATCTCAAGATGGAATCGTTAAAAGGAAAGGAATGATTCCGTGAAGATAATTGATATTTCAAGGGACTTGCTCAACACCGAAGTCTATCCGGGCGACCCTGAGCCTGAAAGCAAGTTCGTGAAAGTTATCGGCGATGACTCCGACTGCAACCTGTCCACTCTCTTCACCTGCGTTCACACAGGCACCCACGCCGATGCGCCGTTGCACTTTATTGAGGGCGGCAAAACCGTAGATGAATTAGACCTCGAACGGTTTATCGGTCCGTGCAAGGTGATAGAAGTCCCGCACGGAGCAATCACCGGCGAATATGTAAACGACTGTTTCCCGCAGGACTGCGAGCGTCTGCTTATAAAAGGCGACGGCGAGGCCTATTTCATGGGAAGCGCCGCAGAGGAGGTTGCTGCACTCGGCATCCGCCTTTTGGGAACGGACTCTATGTCCGTCGGCACAAGCGGTGCGCAGGTCGAACCCCATAGGGCTTTTCTTTCAGCAGAAATCGCTGTGCTTGAGGGGCTCGATTTAAGCGACGTTGTCCCAGGTGATTATTTCCTGTTTGCACCTCCGATAAAACTCGGTGGTCTTGAGGGCGCACCCTCAAGAGCGATACTTATTTCAGACTATATTTTCTGGAGCACTGGCGAGAAAAAGATTTTTAAATAAACGAAAGGCGTGACCTATATGAAGCGTATTTTCGATGTGGTCTGCAGCTTGATAGCTATAGTTCTGCTCTCCCCGCTCATGCTTTTAATCAGCCTTATAATTTTAATAGACGACGGCCGTCCGATTCTGTTTTCTCAGGAGAGGGTCGGTTACAACGACCGTTTGTTCAAAATCAAGAAGTTCCGCACAATGAAGAACGGCACAAGAAATGCCTCAACAGCCAATCTCTCTGAGTCGGACGATTGCATTACAAAGAGTGGTAAATTTCTTAGAAAAACCAGCCTTGACGAGCTGCCTCAGCTTTTTAATGTTTTAAACGGCACAATGAGCTTTGTCGGTCCCAGACCGCTCATCCCCGAAGAGGAAAACATAAGAAATCTCAGACGTGAATACAACGTATTCTCCGTGCGTCCCGGAGTTACAGGCTGGGCGCAGGTAAACGGCAGAGACAGTCTTTCCGATGAGGACAAAGCCGCCTTTGACCGTGAATATATTGAGCGCCAAAGTCTTATTTTTGATATTAAAATACTCTTTAAAACCGCTCTCGTCGTTCTTACAGGCAAAGACATAGTCGAAGGCGGAGAAGACAAAAACGAGGAATAAAGTACCGATACGGACATATAAAAAAACGAACCGGTAAAACCGGTTCGTCTGATTTAGAGAGCTGATTTAATTTTACAACGCAGTATCACGCAACATTTTCCGCTTGTTTACCGAAACGGTAAGGATTGAGAAAATTTGTGTGAGACAAGGCTTGGGGTTCCGGGAACAAAGGAGCGTACTTTGTGTACGTGACTGCTGTTCACAGGTTCCCATAACACAGTATCACGCAACATTTTCCGCAATCCTGAACTAAGCTATGTCAAAATACTCCTCTAAGCACTCTCCGCTCTGCTTCATCGCTTTTGCGGTCTCAACTCCGACATAGCGCCAGTGCCACGGCTCATAAGTTATCTTTGTTATGTGCTGTTTATCCTTGGGATAGCGGAGTATAAAGCCGTAATCGGCGGCGTTTTCCTGAAGCCATGCAAACTCGTCGCTGTTTTCAAAGCTGACTTCAAGAGAGAGAATATCCATTGCCAAACCTGCGTTATGCTCACTGGTTGACGGCGGCAATATAATCTCCGATGCCATAACGGTTGCCTGAGCTTTGCTGTAACCTTTATTCACATAATCGGCTATGAGATTTTCAAAATTATTCTTCTGACGCTGTACCGAACGGTAACCCGAAAGCGGAGAAAGCTTAAGCCCATCTTTAAGTGCGGCATTATACATCTCTATATAATGCGGTGCTACACGGTAATCGAGATAACCCCTGTCATATCCGCCATATATGTCTACAACGGTTTTTGCT
Source organism: Clostridia bacterium (assembly GCA_017407995.1). Lineage (GTDB taxonomy): Bacteria > Bacillota > Clostridia > Oscillospirales > Acutalibacteraceae > CAG-177. The sequence goes on from JAFQVM010000014.1 coordinate 41,624, forward strand.
GTTTTAACTTCAAAATCGTCGGGCAGAATATAGTCACGGTTGACAAGCAGCAGATACCACTTACCGTCTTTCATAGTCGCAAGCTTGGGATTAAAACCTGCATAAGCATATGCGTATTCACTGGCACTCTCAGACTCTGTCGTTTGGGGAGCTTTTGTAGGAATCTTGTTCTGCTCAGCCTCAGTCTGCTCAGCCTCGGTATTGTCTGCACTTGTTTTCTCAGCAGTACTTTCAACCGTTTGAACAGATACGCTGTCAGTCGTACTCTCCCCCGTGGTAATCTCATCACCGTTTGACTTCATTTTTACTGCAGCATAGCTGCCAACAAGCCCTATAACCGTAACAGCAAGCACAACAGCAATAATGACTCTTATTTTTGCTGATTTATTCATGTAATCACCTTTTCTTATCTGTTTTACGGACTATATTTTAATACAGATTGCATCTCCTGTCAAATTAGGACTCAAAAAAAAGTGCTTTTAATTTGACTTTATCATATTTGGTTTTTCGAAAGGAGTTTATTTATGAAAGCCAGAGAAAGTGTAAAAAATTATCCGTCGGCGCTGCGTGAAATGACTAACTACTCAGTGCGTGGAATTAAAAAAATCTGCACAGAGGTTGGCGCTCGTCCGAGTGGCAGCGAGCAGGAGTTTGAGGCTCAAAAGCACATGATGGCAGAACTTGAGCAATGCTGCGACTCAGTACAGGTAGAAGAGTTTAAAACCAGACCAAACGCAATCACTTTTTCATTAATTGCCTTTTTCGTTTTGGCAATAGCAATGTCGGTATTTATGTTTTTTGATTTAATGGTACCGTTCTTTGTTCTCTTGGCAATTAATTTGGTTATTTTGTTCACCACTGTAGCCAGAAAAAGTATTTTTGCACCGTTTTTTCCAAAAAAGACATCGCATAACATTATCGGCATTAAAAAGCCCGAAGATTACGCAGCAAACCGTCGCATAATTTTCAGCGCCTACTGCGACTCCACTGAAAAAAGGAATTCCGAAAAAGCCCCTATTGGTGCCAACCGCAATCTCAGCGGATGTTTTGCCGCTCTTTCAGTTGTAAAGTTCCTGCAGCGACAGGAATTAAAGCTTGAAAATACCGAAATATGGATTGTCCTGACAGGTTCACGCTATGTAGAATCAGCAGGTGCAAGAGCTTTCGCTTCTGCACACAAGTTTGATGATATGGAAACCATATTCATAGGGTTGGATACACTGTATGACCCCGATGGAATATCTGTATCCTCAGCTGATGAATCTGTTTACGGTCTCATTCAAACAGCCATCGAAACTACAGGACTTGACTACTCAGTCGCCGAGATTAAACATGATGCTGCCGAAACTGCCAAAAAAGGTATAAAATCAGCTTGTATCGGCGCAAACATCAAAAGCACTCTGGCTGCAAAATCCGATAATGCAGATGCTTTGAACCCCAAAGCAATAGAAGCCTGTGTCGATATTGCTTTGGAAACGGCTTTCCTTTTTGATACAAAGGGATTAATACAATAATCAATTGTATAAAACCAACAAAAACAGCACTGCTTTTTCAATGATTATACCAAAAATATTTTTAGCAGGAAACTTTTTCTGTTATAAGTAAAAATTATATGCTATAATAATGTCTGTATAAATCAGCGGCTTGCAGCGGCACAAATCCGAGCGCATCCGCTTAATAAACGAAAGGGGATTCAACCTTTATGAAAAAAAAGATTTATTCGGTTTGCGCACTTCTTATTGCGCTGGCAATGGTTTTCTCTTTTGCCGCTTGTGACTCTCTCAAAGCTGAAGAAGAAACCACTGAGCCGCCAATCATAAGCAAAACTCCGATGCCCACTAATGATGAGGCAGCACTCAACTATTTTAACGGTCTTATCAATGCTGTTAAGGCTGCTAAGCCCGGCACTCTTTATGAGCAGACAAACAAAGACGTTTCCGATGCTGTCTGCGGTGAGGAAGACGGTGAGAGAAACGAACTTATCGAAAATGCTTTCCCCTTTCTCAAAAAGTACATACTTCAATCAGCAGAGAGCGTAGAGACCAAGTACGGCGAGGACCTTACAGAAAAGTTCCCCATCGCAGGCCAGACCTGGTCCAGCAAGCTCACAGCAGCTGACATCAAGAGCGCAGCTTGCGTTGAGAATGAGGATAATTATGAGCTGACAATTATCCTTAACGATGAAATCAATCCCACTCAGGCAGGTGTACACGGCAAAGCTTTCAACATCCCGACAGATGCTGACAGACAGGCTATCCTCAAAGAGTTCCAGGATAAGATGAAGGATTATATCACCATCAGCGGTATTGAGTCTCTCACATACACTGAGTGCCAGATTTTCTGTGTTATCGAAAGAGAAACAGATAAGCTTATTTCTGTTGAGTATTCAAGAAACGTCAAAGTCGGCACAACCATTACAGGCGTTGGTACACTTGAAAATATGGGTCCTGCTCCCTGCTCCTTCACATATAAATATGCTGAGAAGTACAGCTTTGACTGGACTGACCCCAACGCACCTACTACCGAGGCTGCTGAATAAGTTATAAAAAATTTAAGGCTCACGCAAAGCGTGAGCCTTTTTACTTTTATCTGAGTTCCTTTTTCATCCAAATGTGAGGGCAGTCTTCTTCAAATTCTATCTCTCCATATGAGAAATAGCCCAGCTTTTCATAAAACTCAGCAGCCCTTAGCTGTGAATGTAAGAATACGCTGTCTCCGCCGAGTTGTTTTATCTGCTCCTCAGCAGCACGCAGGACTGCACTGCCGAGACCTTTGTTTCTGTATTTTTTGAGCACCGCTATACGCCCGACTATATATGAACCGTTCTCATCAGCAAAGTATCGGCAGGTAGCAACAGCTTTTCCGTCTGTGAAAAGCACGACATGATATGCGCTGTTGTCAACCGTGTCAAACTCCTCACGAAACCCCTGTTCCTCAACAAAAACCTCTTGACGTATTTGTGCCGCCTCTTTGGGCAGTGCTGTGTAGGTCTTAATGGTCATTTGAAGCTCCTCCAAGCTGTTCATTTCACTATTCTTACCATTGCCGCCGTAAATACTTGACCTAAAAGGCTCTTGTATATTCTCACGTACTCCTCACTGCTTACATTGCCGCCAAGAGTAAGTATCTCCATAGGTGTTCCGGCGAGTCTGATGTCTATTCCAGTTTCCTCAAAACCGTTTCTCAGATAAAAATCTTTTCTCCTGATTGTGTCCGGCTTTTTATCGTCAGGCTTTTCAATTTCAATTATAATCCTGTTCCCGCTATATCTCTCAGCCAACAAAGAAATTACCTTTGAGCCTATCCCCTGCCCACGGACATCCGAAGCTACTGCGAAGTAGTTTAACAAAATCATGTCCTCAAAGCAACTTGGTATAGCGAGCGCACAGGGCGTTGAATCACTCTCTGCAACAAGAATTTCCATTTTGTCCTTTTCATGCTTCCTACGCATAAAAGAAAAGGGCATACGCTCATAAAGAGGAAATGCCTCACGGTAAAGTTTTTTAATGTAGCCATAATCCTGATTTTGAGCCTTGCGAAGAATCATCAAATCACCTTGATTTTATATTTATTCCCGCCGACTTTTGTCGGCGGGATTTTTTTATTTATTCATCTCTCTGAGCTAAACTTCTGCCCATCAGAACACCCATAACGGATGCCATCATAAGACCTCTTGTCCATCCGCTGGAATCACCCAGACAATGTAAGCCTTTTACGTTGGTATCAAAATTTTCATCCATCTTTATACGATTGGAATAGAACTTGAGTTCAGGTGAATAGAGCAATGTCTCCTCAGCAGCAAATCCCGGTACAACATAATCCACTGCCTGAATAAAGTTTATGATATTTATCATCGCTCTGTACGGCATAGCTGCAGTTATATCGCCTGCAACGGCATCAGGCAATGTGGGCTTCAAGTTAGAACGTGCAAGCTCACGCTGCCAGGTGCGCTTACCGTCAAGTATATCGCCGTAACGCTGGACGAGAATATGTCCCGCTCCAAGCATATTGGTAAGTTCGCCGACCTTCTGAGCGTACTCAATTGGTTGGTTGAACGGATGATTAAAGTTGTGTGAGCAAAGAATTGCGAGGTTTGTATTGTCACTCTTGAGTTCCTTGTATGAGTGTCCGTTGACAACTGCAAGGTCATTGTCATAATTTTCCTGGCTTACAAATCCGCCGGGATTCTGACAGAACGTTCTGACCTTGTTTTTAAAGGGCTTGGGGTAGCCGATAAGCTTCGATTCATAGAGCACATCGTTGACGGTTTCCATTACCTCGTTTCTTATCTCAACACGCACACCGATATCAACTGTTCCAGGCTGGTGAGAAATATCATGCTCAGCGCACAGACGCTCAAGCCAATCAGCACCTCTGCGGCCTGTTGCAATAACCGTATGGTCTGCAAAAATCTCCTCTGTGCCGCCCTTGTTGTTTTCTATATATACACCCTTGCACTCGTTGCCCTCAAGAATTATATTCTCACACTGGTAGCCGAAAAGCATGTCCACGCCGTTTTCTTCAAGATACTTCTCAATAGCATAGTAGATATCCTGCGCCTTCTCTGTTCCGAGGTGGCGTATCGGACAGTCTACAAGACGAAGTCCCGCTTTTATAGCACGTTTGCGAATCTCCTTGACCTCGTCCTCACGGCCTATTCCCTCGATATGGGTGTCCGCACCGAACTCAAGATAAATTTGGTCGGCATAATCTATTGTCTCCTGCGCAAGCTGTTCGCCGATAAGCTCAGGCAACTGACCGCCAACCTCAGGGCTCAATGATAGCTTACCGTCCGAAAATGCACCTGCACCCGAAAAGCCCGTTGTAATATGGCAGTAGGGCTTACAGTTAACACATTTTTGGGTCTGTGCTTTGGGACAGCGGCGCTTTTCTATCGGCTGCCCTTTTTCAACAATCACTATTTTCTTCTTTGAACCCTTTCTTATAAGCTCAAGCGCAGTGAATATACCTGCAGGTCCCGCTCCGATTATCACTACATCATATTTCATCTTCACACACCTCAATCTGTCTTACTTGGGTAAATCTATCTCTTCATCAATTTTTACAACACCGTCAGTTCCCACTTCGTGCAATGCCGGCATAAAAAACAAACCGGGAGCTCTGCCTGTGGGGAACAAATCAAGCAACGGCACCATTACAAATGCCCGCTCAAGAATTCTTGGGTGCGGAAGAGTTAAGGAAAAGCTCTCACTCTTAACACCCTCATAGAGAAGCAAGTCAAGGTCGAGTACCCTCGGTCCGTTCTTTACCGTTCTGACTCGTCCGAAAGCTCCCTCTATACCCAAACAAGCACCTAACAGCATCGCTGCAGACAGCTCTGTTTCAACGGTTATCGCAGCGTTGTAAAACGTTGCCTGCTCCTCATAGCCTACCGGCTGTGTCTCATAGACGTGAGAGCAGTCCACTATTCTCGTTTTCGGAAGACGTGAAATGGAGTGAACAGCGCCGTTTATGTTTCTGAGTCTGTCTCCCATATTTGAACCTATGCCTATTACGGCCTGCATATAGTTTGCCATTGTTATGTTTCCTTTCGGTAATTTATGTGGTATTCCGCTGTACACGGAAGATTATTGCCTTTGTTATTCCCTTGTGCGGACTATCTCGACCGCAACATAATCAAAATCCGCCTTTATCGGCGCATCCGGTTTTTTACACGTCACCTTTACTCTTTGCAGCAGAGAAAACTCATTCAAAAGTGCATCTGCAACACGCTGAGCCGCCCGCTCTATAAGAGCGTTTTTTTCGGCGATAAACACTCGCCGAGCGCACTTTATCATCTGCGCATAGCTGACAGTATCATCTATATCATCGCTTTGACATGCCTTAATCAAAGAAGCTTCTGCCTCAATATCAAGCACAAAATACTGCCCGTCCTCCTGCTCTTCAGGATTAACTCCGTGAAAAGCAAAGAGCTTGAGTCCTTTTATCTTTATCTTGTCCATCTCGTGATTCACCCTTTCTGCGCTAAAATCACACGAAGGTTATTTTACATCTTTAAACCTGCAAAACAAGTCGATTTAACAAGAAAAAGTCTTTAAATTGACTTTATTGCATCTGCTACCCTTGCAGCCTGTACGGCTGAAAAAACATCATGCACACGAATAATATCAGCGCCGCCCAAAATTGAAGCGGTATGCGCTGCAACTGTTCCCGCATCTCGCTTTGCAGCAACCTGTTCACCTGATGCTATGCCAATAACTCTCTTGCGTGAAACCGCCGACATCAGTGCCGACCCCTCAACCCTCGTTCTGCCGATTTCTTTTATCAGTTTAAGATTGTCCTCATAGTTTTTTGCAAAACCCACTCCGATATCAAAGCATAGGCTCTCACGGGGTATGCCAAAGGATTCTGCTTTATTTGCTGCCGACAAAAAGAAGTTACTTACAGCTTCAACTACGCCCTTGTCATACACCATATCCGTGTTCGCATCTGCAGGATTGTGCATGATTATCCAGCCTGCGCCCCAACTGCTGACAACACGTGCCATGTCGTCTGAAACTTGTCCGCTGACGTCATTTATTATGCTTGCACCGTTTTCAAGCGCCGTCTCAGCACATTTAGGATAAAAAGTGTCAACGCTTATCGGAACAGTTATTTTTTCTCTCAACAGTTCCAACACGGGAACTAACCGTTTCTTTTCCTCCCATGCACTCAAAAGCTGAGCACCCGGTCTGGTCGACTGAGCGCCGACATCAATTATATCCGCTCCCTGCGCCTGCATTTCGCAGGCTCGCTCGAGCGCTTTTTTCGGCTCGTCCCACAGTCCGCCGTCGGAAAAAGAATCGGGTGTTATATTAAGTATTCCGCACACAAGCGTGCGGCCGCTTATATCAAATTTAAAATTCTTCATTTTAATACTCGTCTTTATTTACTTTATAAGCAAAGACATTACCTCTGCCCTTGTTTTTGCATCTGAACGCATGGAGCCACGCAAGGCTGACGTTCTCGTCTGTGCGCCCGATGCCCTGGCACCACGCATTGTCATGCACAGATGCTCCGCCTCAATAACAACTGCCACTCCCATCGGCTCAAGCTCTGTATAGAGAAAATCCGCTATCTGAGATGTCAGTTTTTCCTGAAGCTGAGGTCTGCGTGCAAAAGAGTCCACTATTCTTGCAAGCTTTGAAAGGCCTATGATTTTTCCGTTGTCCGGAATATAGGCTATATGTGCCCTGCCGATAAACGGAAGCAGATGATGTTCGCACATCGAGTACAAGGGAATATCTCTGACTATTACCATCTCTTCATTCTTTTCTTCATTGAACACTTTAAGATGGCGTCTCGGGTCGTCCTCAAGCCCTGAGAAAATTTCCTCATACATCCTTGCAACACGTGCAGGAGTTTCGACCAAGCCCTCTCTGTCGGGGTCTTCGCCAACGGCTATGAGTATCTCTCTTACGGCCGCTTCTATTCTTTTTTTATCCATAGAAACATCTCCCTCAGCTGACCAAAATCAGCTCTAAGATATGGTGTGTATCATCATTGATATATTTTATCTGTCTTGTCGAAAAATCTACATCTGAGGACAGAGCCGCCACTTCAAGAACTCTGTAAATATCCTCTTTCTCAAAAAGACCGCTAATCGCTCTTTTATAAACCTCATCAGACGAAAAGCAAATGTCAACCTTTCCCGACTTGCTTTCCTTTGCTATCACCTCAGCAAGTGCCGTACGCATATCTGCATCGTAGCTGTCAAACAGCTTTCCTGTTTTCATAAAATAGTTTTCATCAACGCAGATGCATCCGACAGGAGTGCTGTCAAACGAGTGTGTCTTTTGAATATCTGCATCCGTTATGTTGAAATATGAATATCTCTTATTATCATACAGTGCTTCGCCTAACGGGTCATCCCACGTGACATCAAGATTATACGGCTCACCGTCTATTACAACGATATTCCACATGTGACCCTCTTTGCTGCCATCTTCACGCATAGCCGTTCCGCACACAAGATAGTTTTCAATCTCTGCGGCATCAAGCAAGGTCTTTGCAGCCTTGGCATAGCCTTCACATGACGCCTCACCGTCGAGCAAAGCTCCGCAAGCAGTGCTCTGCATAGGTTTATCCGGACTCACATAAGTACAACCGTCGACTATCAGGTCATGAATATAAAGCTCTTTCTCAAACGCTGTGCCAAGCAAAGAAAATTCTGACTCTGCTTTACTGACTTTTTCATCAAGCTGCCGCTTTTTCTCATTATATTCGACTTTATCCAAAACATAGTCACAGTAAAACCAGCTTCCGTCTATGCCCGTATTCACGCCACACTCTTTACCGAGCATAAAAAGCTCAGGATTGTCATACATAACTGCACACCAAACACGCTCAAGCTGCTCACTGTCCAAAGCAGGAACTTTTATCTTCTCAGGAAAACTCTCTATCTCCTTAATAATACAGTTGTAAGCCTGCTTTTCAACCTCTGAAAGAGATGAGAAATAGTATTTATATTCACCGTACTGTGCAAGTTCACCGCTGTCAAAAGAAGTTTTTTGTTTCTGGGATACTACTCCAAAACACAAGCTGAAAGCACCAACTATAAGAGCAACACATATAAAAGAGAATAATATTCTTTTCTTCAAGAGAATCGCCCTTTCCTGTTACTGCTCCTGCGAGGGTTTCAGTTCATTAACCGAGTTTACGGTTATATAGCTTATTTCCGAGTCGGCCATAGCCTCAAGCAAAGGTTCTGTACGTGAAAAATCAACAATTGTTATATTGCTGCTTATTTCGTTGATAACCTGTGAAAAATACGCTCTGCCCGCAGAAAGATAGCTGTTTGAAACATACTGAGATATCATCGTGCAAAGCAGCTCTCCCTGAGCCTGCATACCGCCGCCCTGCTTCAAAAGATATCTGAAGTATTTAAGAAGAGATTCACCCTTTATGCTCTGTTCGCCGGGCATAAGCGAAAGGTTAAAATCTTCGGACTTATGGTTTATTCTTTGAGGCACGGTTACAACTGCACCGTCTAAAACATTAACTGCATTTTTAAACTGCGAGGCTGTTGAAATTGCGTAGCGGTCAATATTAAACCCACACAGAGAATTCACGGCATTCAATAGGCCTCTTTCAGAGTTTCTCCTGTAATGGCCCGCTATACTGTCCTGCACCCCGCCAACGTTACACACGGTATTTGATGCTATGGGGCATACCCTTATCTCTTTACCATCCAAATCTGCAAAGACGACAAAAACAAAGTAGAGGCTATCCTTTTCGTCCGATGAGCACGCAAGTAAAAATGATGCTTCACCGCTGAGTTCAGCCGTTTGAATAAGGGTTTCGTCCGTAGTTTCGGTAGTCTCTTCCTTTGGGAAGAAGTCCGAAATTGACATATGATAGGCATTGAAAATATATATAACCTATACAATTGCGAAAACGAGCAAAAACGCCGCAAATCCGAGAATAAAGCGTTTCATCTTATTCGCATCCCGCTGTTTGGATGTAACAAATTTTATTCCTTTTTTCCTTGCCATTCTTTGCTCACCTCCGCATTAAAATTACTTTTTTAAAACTACTGCACTGTTAGCGCCGACATGAACCGATGTTCCCTCAGGGGTATCACCGTAAAGAGCTTGTGCGCCACTCCAAAAATCGCTGACTATATAATTTATATCGTGATTATTCGCATTCGCTATCACAAGCACACGCTCATTCTCGCAAACACGCTCATACGCTATACATCCAAGGGCTGCCGAAACCGGTACGAAATCACCGTTTTTAAATGCAACACTCGAAGCACGCAACTTTGAGAGCCCCCTATAGTGCTCTATGAGCTCCTCATTCTCGCTGCCCCACGGGTAACAACCCCTGTTGTACGGGTCCTCTCCGCCTGCAGCTCCAGCCTCGTCGCCGTAGTATATGCACGGCACCCCCGGAAGTGTGAACTGTAAAACGCTCGCAAGCTTTAAAAGATTTACACCCCTACAGTACTCATCGTTCGTCAATGTTCCTTTGTCTCTGCTGTTACCCCTGCGAACCACATCGCCTCGTCCAAGACGGGTGATAACACGCACTGTATCGTGCGTGCCTATATGATTCATCAAAGTATGAAGCGCATATTTCGGATAATGCTCCGTTATAGACTCAACCGTCTCACACAAAGCCTCCGCCTTAGCGTTCCTGACAAAATCTATAATCGCATTTGCAAACGGGTAGTTCATCACAGAATCAAGCTGTCCGCCCAGCAGATAACGCCTGCGTTGTGAATAGCTGATTTTGTTTGTTGCGTCCTCCCAAACTTCGCCGTAAATAAATGCGTCGGGCTTCTCGGTCTTTACAGCTGTACAAAAACTGTCGAGAAACTTATCGGGAAGTTCATCAGCAACGTCGAGCCTCCAACCGGCTGCTCCCGCTCTGAGCCATTTTCGTGCCACTCCGTTTTCACCTGTGAAAAACTCCAGCACTCCAGGATTGGTCTCATCCAGCTCGGGCAGAATATCAACGCCCCACCAGCTTGCATAGTCATTCGGCCATGAACGGAAGTTGTACCACTCCTTGTACGGTGAATCGATACTGTTGTAAGCGCCAATCTCATCATACGTATTCAAGCGGTTAAAATATCTGCTGTCCGCTCCCGTATGGCTGAAAACGCCGTCAAGAATAATCTTTATACCCTTTTTCTCTGCACTGCTGCAAAGCTGCTCAAACGCAGCCTCATCTCCCAGCAGAGAATCTATTTTCATATAATCTCCGGTGTCATACCGATGATTTGAACGGGCTTTAAAGATAGGATTAAAATATATACAGCTGACACCAAGCGAAGCTAAGTAATCAAGCTTTTCCTCAACTCCCGCAAGGTCACCGCCGAAAAAGTCATACTCGTTTATCTTACCGAGACTGTCGGGTTTCCACATGGGTTCGGCTCCCCAATCGTCCCTTATAACAGCTCCTGCTTTCTTCTCACAGACTGTCGTTTTGCCCGAACGGTTAAATCTGTCAGGGAAAATCTGATAGATTATGCCGCCCTCAAGCCAGCTCTGTGAAAGCTTGTCAGCATCGTACACTGTAAGCTGCCAACGCTCACCGTCGCCAATGATACCGTTTCCTCCGCTCTCAAGAGAGATGGGCTTTGTGCCGGACGGTGTGTCAAACTCGAACAGATACCACCAGACTCCCGTCTCAGGCGATACGGTTTCAAGACGCCACCATTCTTCACTGTCGCCCTCCATGCGCTCCCAGGAAAAGCTCTCTGATAAATTTTCGCCGTCGTCATCAAACATAACAAGGCGCACTGCGCTGCACTGCTCATGCCTCGGCAAAACTATTCTGAAAATCATCTTTTCCCCTGACGCTACTGCACCTAAAGGAAACCTGTGATATTCTTTGCGTGAATTAAATGGGATAAAATACATTATATAGTCCACCAATTAGCTGCTCAATCAGCCTGCAAGAATATATGTCTTATCTGAGCTTTGAGCTGCTTTCTTTATTTCAATAACCTTTTTTGAAGCGGGATAGTTTTTACTTGCATTATCTGCCACGGTCGTTATATCAATAGCAAACATTGAAGCATTTGCATTCCACAACGCACCGTCATAGATATGGCTGCTGCCGTTGACTGCCGCATCGCCTGTCATTGTACAAATCACGGGTGTTCCCCCAGCCGCAGAAACGCATGAGTTTACAAAGTTTATCAAAACCTGATTTCTTTTCGGTGCGCCCGACGTCTTTTCACCGTCAAAACTCGCAAGACCGGAAACGAGATTCGGGAACTGGACGCCGTCAAGCATAATATAGTCCACTCCAAGTTTCTTAACCTCGCCGACCACCGCTGTAAGATATCCTGTTGCAGCAGCGGAGTACGGATTAAGCCACGGCTTGCCTCCCTTTGCAGGGTCATTGTCGTGCCACAGACTGTCCGTATTTGAATAGTGCACAGCAGCAGTCCTGTCTGTACGGGGCATAAGGATATCCTTAAAACAATATATCCTTGCAACAACCGCTATACCGGATGCTTGTAGCTTTTTAACGGCCTGCGCCGCATTCGCCTGTGACTTAGAAGTTATATCCGTGTTCTGAACAGCTGCTATTGATGACGGATAATAAAGATATCCGTTTTCATCCTTGAAGTTTATTACTACAGCGTTAAGTCCGCTGCTCTTAAGCGACTGAATATATGAATCAAGCACCGCACCGTCTGAAAGCAGTGAGCTGTTGCCAACCTTAGCCTTAATTTCAGACGGAACATTTTCCGTTGTCTGCGGACTTTCAGTACCGCTATTGCCACTCTGAGGAGCAGCATCGGTTGACGGAGCGTTGGTTGTTTCAATCTCAGCATCCGATATGCCCATGAGAGTGTCGGTTATAAAAAACGAAGCGGTAAAAACCAGCGCCGCACCAAGCACACAGGCAATAACTATACCTATTGTGCGGTTGCGTTTGCGTTCGGTATAACTCTTTCTGCGTCTTGTGCCGCCTGCCGCATTTTTACTAAAGCCGGTTATACTGCTGCGTGTTCTTGAGGAAAAATATTTATCGTACTTTGTTTTTCTTCTCCTTGACATTTATGTCACTCCTCGGCTGAAATCAGTTTTTCAAAATTATGAGAACAGCGAGCCTCCGGAAAATCCGGAAAAGGCCAGCGACAGCAGTGCAACATACAAAAATGCTGCCGGTGTACCTCTGAAAGCTTTTGGAATATCCTTATTCTGGGATATGCGGTGAAGTCCTTTACGAATAAGCGCCGCCGCAACAATAAAGGCCAAACCTGCTCCGATACCCGATGCTATACTCTCTGCAAAAGTATACGCAGCACTTCTGTTTAAAAACGGCGTTGCCAAAACAAGTGTATTTATCGCCGCCATAGCAAGCGTTCCGAGAAACTTCTCAGTAGCTCCCAAGGCAAACTTTAATACGACAGCCGTTATAACAAACACAATCGCAAGCACGGCACTGAAAATCACGAAATGAATAGCCGGCGAAAAACCAGAGATGCGTGGCACCAAATCAAGGGCTCGGCAAATAAGCGCTGTAGCCGTTGAGAAAAACGCTATCATTGCAGAAAACATCCAAAGCCTGCGTGGCTTTTTGGCAAGCATAAGAGCCTCACTTGACGCATATCCGCCGTTGAAAACAAGATTTTGCACAAAGACGGTATACATCGCTACAGAGAGCATATCGAAAAACCATGTCATGTTCATTTTTCGCCCTCCCCCTCTTCGCTGATTTCCTGTTCGATTGCAGATGTATCATCAAAAACCGAGCCGAAAAGATGGCTCAAAGTAGTACCGAAATCATCGTCATCACTGTTGTTTTGAAGGTCGGGAAACTCTCTTTTTTCAAAAGCCTTTATTATTTCGTCTATATCCTGACTGTGTGTTTCTTCCGATTCTTCAAACTCCATGGGAGTTAGGTCCTCAAGCTCAGCTTCTTCAACTTCAGGCTCTTTTGTTTCTTCTTTCTCAGACTCCTCAACCTGCGTCTCTACCGCTTCCTCCGCCTCAGGTTCAGATTCGGTATCCTCTGTCTGCTCTTCTTCGGGCTGCTCTTCAACAGCACTATCTTCTTCCGGCAGGTTCTTTTTGCTGACGATTACAGAGGTTTTCTTTATTTCAATCTCTGTCTCCTCAGAATATTCAGGAAATCGTTTATTTATTAATGCCTTGAGCGCTGCCGCACAAAATGCAAGAACTATAAACCCGCCAAACGGCATAAGCAGTGCGGGGAATGTAAACGGCACTGAAACAGGTTTTCCCCAGACCGAAGCCATGCCCAAAAGCTCTCTGAAAAATCCCACGACAACAATAACAGCTGCATAGCCTACGGAACACGCTACCGCATCAAACAGAGCGCTTTTAAAGTCCGTTTTTACCGCAAACTTTTCACAATGAAGGGCTGTAATCGAGCTTACAGCTGTAAGTCCGAGATATATTCCCGCTCCTATTCGCAGGTTTGGGTCAATTCTATCAATTAAAAACATAACAGGTGCCACAATAGCGGTTCCGATAACAAGATACAGAACAACTCTTATCCACCTTGCAACTTTTTTAAGCAAAAGGTTGGCAATCGCCTGTGTTATTATCATAACAGGAAAGAAAACCAATGAAAGCAGCAACGCCGTTTTAAGCGTTGTCGCAACTGCTACGATAGCACCCAGGCCTACCATCTGCACAAGCACGGGATTATGAATAAACGCCGAGCTGAACATCGCATCGGAAAAGGACAGCTTACTTCTTTTATCCATTCAGCTCACCTCCCTGCTCCGCAAGTACAGCTTCTTCGTTGGTTTCATTTTTCTTTCTTTTTTGACGTCGTTTTTTACCGGAATCCTCAATGAGCTTATAGAACCCGATTTTTCTAAGCAGGCTTTCCACAATCGGCCAGAAAGCGTTTGCGAGCAAGATGCCGAAGCATGAACCGTCCTCAAACGCACCGAAATATCTCACAGCCATACATGCCGTTCCCGCAAAAGCACCGTAGACAAAACGCAACAACGGGTGTTTTGGAGAGGTTGCAGGGTCTGTTGCAAAGAATATGCCGGAAAACAGTAATGTTCCTGCGCAGAGCTCCATAAAAAGAGATGTGAATCTGCCGAATGAGCCACGTGGGAAAAGCAGAGCAAGAACTGCACACGCTGCCAAAAAACCTATGACATTGCAGAGTTTCTTCGGCTTCAAAAGCAGGAAGAACGCACAACATCCTATTAGTGCAGCCGCACAGCAGGTTCCCATCGGTCCGGACACATTACCCGAGACTATAGACAGCACTCTTAACATATTCAGATGCTGAGCACCTCCGGCTTGGAGCATCGCCGCCAAAGAAGTTCCTGTCTCAATGGTTTGCGTTGTTACTCCCACAGCAGGAAAAGTAAAAACCTCCTGAGGGAAACATACCGACAAAAACGCCATTCCTGCAGCTGCCGGTACAAACGGAACCTTAAGAACCGAACCAAACGGAATCTTTACAACAAGAATTGCAAAGGCAACTCCCGCAACAAGAAGTCCCGTGCTCGCCGTGGCAGGAAGCATCATAGCAATAGCTGCTCCGGTAAAAGCCGCAGAGAAGTCAAAAATGCTCTGTTTGTCCCTCTTCATTACGATAACAGCTATAAGTTCAAACAACATCGAGCTTATAATTCCTATAAGTAACAGCCTGAGTGCATTTGCACCGTAATAGTACCAACTGACTATCGCCGGTGCCAAAAGCATCAGCATATATTCTATATAAGACCTGTTTTCTATTTTTATGCGTTTTCGTTGAGCCATAAGACCAACCTTTCCGCCGTGTACTTCGATTTCTTTGCACACTGCCAAATTTTTTGCATTGCATACTGCTTGTATGCGTAATATTATAGTTATGAGGATATTTTCATGAGGGGGAGGACAAATATGAGAATTGACGCACCTGAAGAAAACCAAATCATTATTGAGCTTTCTGCAGAGGATATGTCCGCACTGAATATTACATACGAAGAAATGGACTATTCAAACATTGAAACCCGCCGAGTTGTCTGGACACTGCTTGATAAAGCGGGGCACGTTTTAAACCGAGATATAGACCCCAGTGGTAAAATGATAATAGAAGCAGTCCCATCAAGAAGCGGAGGCTGCGTTATGAAATTTACGCTATGCCACAACGAATCGCATGAGCGGTTTCGCTGTATCCACCCTGTCATTCACAAGGAGGGCAATCTGACGGTATACGAGTTTTCATCACTTGATAACATAATGGATGCTGCCGCTGCCTGTTCGGAAGAGATGATTCAGGGAACAAGCGAAGTCTATGAGCAAAAGGGTAAGTACAGACTGATATTCCGCTCTAAAACAGGTGATTCAAGATGCGGCATGACGCTGTGTGAATTCGGCCGTGAGATAGGAAGCGGCGACATTGTCGCTGCACGCACACGGGAACATTGGCGCTGCATCGTAAAATCAAATGCACTCCAAAAGCTCGGCAACAAACATATTTGATGATATTATTGGCAGCTTTTTGCTGCCTCTTTCATCTCTTTTATCGCCTTTTCGGGGTCTGCTGCGCCAAAAACAGCACTTCCCGCAACACATACAGTAGCTCCGCTTTGGGCAGCCACACCTATTGTTGAGGGTGATATTCCGCCGTCAACCTGAATCTCAACATTCAGACCTCTGCGCTCACATTCTGAGCGCAGTTTCTTTACCTTTTCCATCATGTCGGGCATAAACTTCTGTCCGCCGAATCCGGGTTCAACAGTCATGACAAGCACCATGCCAAGCTTATCGAGATACGGAAATACCGTTTCAATCGGTGTTGCTGGCTTCACGCTCAGCGCTGCCACGCAATCCTTTGAGCGGATGAAATCTATCGTTTCCTCAACAGGAGATTCAGACTCGATATGGAAAGTCAAAATATCGGCACCCGCATCAATAAACTCGCCTGCGTAACGAAGCGGTTCGCTTATCATCAAATGCACATCAAAGGGAAGCTTAGCCTTATCCCTTATACTCGCTATTATCGGTGCACCGAAAGTTATATTGGGCACAAAATGACCGTCCATAACATCGAGATGCAGCCAGTCTGAACCGGCTTTTTCTATCATAGCTGCCTGCGCTCCCATCTGCGAGAAATCGCCTGCAAGCATTGAAGCGGCTATTTTAATCAAGATTTTCTCCGCCTTTCTTTTCATATATACTGATAAACATATACGACTTTGTATTATACCAATTTTTTTATATTTAGTCAATTCCGAGGACTTGTTTTGACTACTTTACAAATACTGTAAATTATGGTATTATCTCATGGGGAATTGAAAAAAGATATAAAAGCTGTGCAGAGCTTTTACTATCGAAAATTAAGGAGAATAAAAATGAATGTATACGATTTTGACAACACCATCTATGATGGTGAAACTTTCATCAGCCTTTTTATGTTTTTAATAAAAAAGGACCCGTCACTCATAAAGTATATTCCCGATGTTGTTTCCGGCCTGTATAAATACACAAAGGGAACAATAAATGTCGATGAAGCTCTCGCCGAGTACGGCCAACTGTTTTCCGAATATTTATCGGGCATTGAAAACCTCGATGAACTGCTCAGTTCGTTTTGGGATTCACATATGCATAAAATCAAAATGTTCTACTTCCGTCAACGCCAGGCGGATGACATTATCATTTCGGCAAGTCCTGACATATTCCTCTTTGATATTTTAAGGCGTCTGAACATAAAGAACTACATCTGTTCCAAAACGGACGATAAGGCTTACATCACCGACCTGTGCTTCAGAGGAAGAAAGGTTGAGCTTTTCAGAGAGAAATTCCCCGAGGCTGAAATAGACAATTTTTACACAGACTCGGTAAATGACACCCCTATGATGGAGATAGCAAAGCATGCATTTCTTGTCTCAGGCAACAGAATAACACAGGTTAAATAAAGCCACATACAAAACCCCGATGAAAGAAGTTTCTTTCATCGGGGTTTATTTTTATCTTTCATTCAATATTCTGCTCAAAAAGTTCTTCATTCCTGAGCATATATATTCAATATTACTCTCATCAAAAATTACGTCTTTCTTTGTATGTATCCTATCCATATACAGACCGATTTTGCTTTTTTTCAAGGCTGCAACAGCTATGCTATTTTCAAACGTCATCTGGTCCGACGGATAAATAGCCCTCAACGCCTTTTCAATAAAGATGTTCTTATCATGTGTCGGAAGAAACGTTTCTTTCAATATTTTTTCATATTTGTTGCGTGCCTTTTTGCTCTGAATAAGCATGATATTGTCGCCATCTGACACACAGTCAAAGTTTATTATAAGCTTATCCAGCAAATCCCTTCTGTGTTGTTTTTCAAAAAACGACGAGCCTATCATACCGTTTTCCTCATGGTCAAAGAAAACAAATGCCACTTTCTCTTTTTCCTGCTCACTGAGCCTGTCCATAAGCTCAACGAGAGTTATAACACCCGACGTGTTGTCATTAGCGTTATTCTTGTTAGGTCTGCCCAGCGTTATAAGGCTAAGCAGCAACAACAAAGAAACAAATGTCGAAATATCGTAGCTGATAAAAAGGTCGTCTGTAATAAGATACGCCAACACATAAAGCGCCGCCGTAACTGCCACAAAACCTGCAAGTATCGGCAATATGCTTAGAAGTATATTTTTCGGCATTATAAGATTGGGGAACGGCATAGCCGCACAGGTGTCATAGTGAGCCGTAAAAATTACCTTTGCATTAGCTACATCGCCCACTATGAGATTTCTGCTTTTGGGCACACCGCCCTCTTCGACTGTTATGCTCGGAATATTTTTCTGCATAAACTCTATAAATCGTGTTTTCTGCTCTTTTTTTCTTCTGACCTGATAGTCAGAAAAGATTTTCCTTGATAACTCTGTCACAAAAATCACCTCACACCAAGAAAGGTTACTCTGTAGTGTCTATCTCATCAAGTTCTGTCTTTATCTGTTCCAGAACAAGTCTCTCGACTTCCTCACACGGAGCATGTATTCTGCATCCTGCTGCTCTTGTATGGCCGCCGCCGCCGAGACGCTTGCATATCTTCGAGGCATCCATGGGCGCATGAGTACGCAGAGAAACCTTAAAACTTCCATCCTTGCTCTCCTTGAGTGTTACGCCTGCCAAAACGCCCTCTATCTGACGTGCCAAACTCGGAATAGCATCCGTCTCGCCGTCGTTTGAGCCGCTCTTTCTGAACATCTCCTGCGTTATAGTGATAACCGCACAGCGACCGTCAAAATACATTCGCATACTGTCGAGTGCAAGTCGCTCAAGGGCTGCATAGCTGCGTGACTTCGTTTCAAAAAACACCCTGTTTATCTCCGCCTTATCCGCACCGCAGTCTATTAGTCTTGCCGCAAGCACGTGAGTGTGTGAGGTAGTGTTTGAAAACTTAAAACAACCCGTATCAGTTGATATGCCTGTGTAAAGACAGTCAGCAATCTTCGGGGTTATCTCAACACCTAACTCATCAGCCAGCTCGCAGAAAATTTCCGCACACGCTGCGGCAGATGCATCGAGAAGAAGATTCTTTGCATAATGCAAATTTGAACCGTGATGGTCTATACAAAGGTCGATTCTGCCCTCATATTTCTGTGCAGAAGCATCCGACAAAAGCTTAATGTCCGCCACATCGACAGCGACTATGAACTTCGGTTCAAAGTCGCCGCAGTCGCACAGACCCTCTGTCATAAACTGATACTTTTTGACTATGATATCAGCACACTCCAGCCTGCACCGCTTATTCAGTTTTTGCAGCATGTGCATCAAGCCAAACCCGCAGCCAAGGGTATCCCCGTCAGGATGCGAGTGGCACAGCACAAGTATGTCATCATTTTCACGCAGCAGACTTGCCGCACGAGCAACATCAATCAGCATTCTCATCTTCCTTTAAATCGTCAAGCATCTTCGCTATACTCATGCCGTACTCAATCGAATTATCGGCAACGAACTTAAGCTCGGGTGTTTTACGCAGGTGAAGTCTTTTACCTACCTCACGGCGGATAAATCCCGTTGCGGCATCAAGACCCTTTACGGCCTGTTTCGCATCGTCAATACCGCTCATTGAGCTTACAAAAACCTTTGCAAATGATGCATCGGAACTGACCTCAACCTTAACAACCGTCAACAGTTTGCCCTGAACTCTCGGGTCCTTGAGTTCACGCATTACTGCAACAATCTCTCTCTTGATATCCTCGGATATCCTATCTATCCTGTAACCTGCCATATCAGTCACGATATTCCTCGACGATGAACGCCTCGAAAATATCGCCCTCCTTAATATCATTGAACTTAGTAAGTCCTATACCGCACTCATAGTTCTGTGCAACTTCCTTGACGTCGTCCTTGAAGCGGCGAAGTGAAGAAATCTCATCCTCGGTGATGACAATACCGTCACGCACAACACGGATTTTTGAGTTTCTTGTAACCTTTCCGTTAAGAACATAACAACCTGCGATATTGCCCACAGACGATATTTTAACCACCTGACGGACTTCTACACGGCCCTGTTCAACATCACGGAATTTAGGAGCAAGCATACCCTTGATAGCAGCTTCTATCTCCTCTATGCAGTCATAGATTATTCTGTAGCAACGGATATCAACACCGTCACGTTCAGCATTTAAAGCAGCAACTGGGTCGGGTCTGACGTTGAAGCCGACAATTATAGCATTTGATGCGTTTGCAAGCATGACGTCTGACTCGTTGACAGCACCTACACCGCTGTGAATTATTTTTACTCTTACCTCTTCATTTGAAAGCTTCTCAAGGTTCTGTTTAACAGCCTCGGCAGAGCCCTGAACATCAGCTTTAACAATAACGTTGAGGTCTTTGAGTTCGCCTGCCTTGAGTGATGAGAACAGGTTATCGAGTGTAACCTTTTCAAAGGACTTAAACTGCTCTTCCTTAGCTTTCTGCTTTCTCTGCTCAACAAGCTCTCTTGCAAGACGCTCATCGGAAACAGCATCGAAAACATCGCCTGCCTGCGGTGCCTCTGCAAGACCCATTATCTCAACCGGTACTGACGGGCCTGCGGTATTAACCTTTCTGCCCTTATCGTCCGTCATAACTCTTACACGGCCAACCGCTGTACCTGCAACAATTGTATCGCCGGAATTAAGAGTACCGTTTTGAACAAGAAGTGTAGCTATAGGTCCTCTTGTTTTATCAAGACGTGCCTCGATAACAATACCCTTAGCCGCACGGTTCGGGTTAGCCTTGAGCTCCTGAACCTCTGCGATAAGCAGAATTGACTCAAGAAGTGAATCTATACCCATACGGGTGTGTGCGGAAACAGGTACACAGATTGTATTGCCGCCCCACTCCTCAGGAACAAGCTCATACTCTGTGAGCTGCTGCATGATACGGTCTGTTGTGACACCGGGTTTATCCATCTTATTGATTGCAACGATAATCTCAACACCTGCAGCTTTTGCGTGGTTGATAGCCTCAACTGTCTGCGGCATGATACCGTCATCAGCGGCGACAACCAAAACAGCTATATCTGTAGCCTGAGCACCACGGGCTCTCATTGATGTGAAAGCGGCGTGGCCGGGAGTGTCAAGGAATGTTATCTTCTGACCGTTGAGGTCAACTCTGTAAGCACCGATGTGCTGTGTGATACCACCCGCCTCTGTTGCGGTAACGTCTGTGTGACGGATAGCATCAAGCAATGATGTCTTACCGTGGTCAACGTGTCCCATAACAACGATAACAGGGTCTCTGGGCTGAAGGTCAGCGGCATCGTCATCGCTGTCGTCTATTATTCTGTCCTCAATAGTCACAACTATTTGCTTTTCAACTCTTGCACCGAGTTCGCTTGCAACAATAGCCGCTGTATCAAAGTCGATAACCTGGTTGACAGTTGCCATAACACCCAGAGCAAAGAGCTTCTTAATGACCTCTGCAGCGGTCATCTTGAGCATTGCAGCAAGCTCAGAAACAACTATCTCATCGGGAACTTTAATAACGAGCTGCGGCTTCTTTGCACGCTCTGCAGCGATACGTGCAAGGCGCTGTGCCTCGGTCTCTCTTCTTGAAGAGCGCATACCTTGCTTGCGGTACTGGCTTGAACGCTGCTTTATCTTCTGCTTTGAAACAGAATGGTCGTTCTGAGCGGTCTTGTTAGCAGGCGCTATATTCTCATAGCGCTCGTTATACTTGTCGAGCTCAACATGGTTGGCTCTGGTATCAACTGTTCTGGTTTCGCCCTTGGTACGTGACTGCATGGGCTTATTTTCTTTCTTCTTTTTCTGCTGTGCAGGCTCCTCCTGCTTTGCAGGTGCAGCAGGTTTCTGAGCGCCACCCTTTTGAGCATCACCCTTCTTGCCCTCTTTAGCGGGAGCCTTGTTCTCCTTGGCAGCAGGCTTCTTATCCGCAGGCTTCGGCTCTGCCTTTTTCTCTTCCTTGGCGGCAGGCTTTTCTTCAACCTTCTCAGGCTCAGCCTCTGCGGGCTTTTCTTCTTCCTTTTTGCCCTTGAGATTATAATAATCATCCATATTTTCAGGCTGATTTTCTTTTGTAATGGTATCAAACAGCATATCGAGTTCATCAGAATCGAGAGCTGTCATAGCCTTTTTCTCCCCGTCAAAATGATTTTTGAGCAGGTCTGTAACATAATTGCTTTTAATGTCAAAATCCTTTGCCACATCACGCACACGGTATTTTGTATTTATCATTCGGTATCCTCCTAAAAGGTGATAAACTCCACCTTAGTCGATATTCAATATGGTTATTATACGGGACGCAAGTCCCTCGTCGTCAACTGTAAGCACAGCGGAGCGAAGAGCTGTCGCCCAGCCTATCTGTTCCATTGTGTACGGCGTTTTTATTACGGGAATCGAGCGCCCGTCATAGGAGGCGGCTCTGCGGAATTCCTCGTCAAGTCTCGGCGACGAGTCCGACGCCAACAAACAGAGCTTTGCATGGCCGTACTTTATAGCGGAGAGTGCCGCATCATGTCCGCAACTGAGCTTTCTTGCTCTGCGGCTGATGCCGAGCATCGAGAGCGCTTTATCATTCTCCACTTTCGGCCATCTCCTTACTCATGAGCTCGTAGACCTCCTGCGGAATCTCGCAGTTGAACTCCCGCTCAAATCTGCGGGACTTAATGGCCTTGTTAAGGCATTCTGCGCTGTGGCAGACATAAGCACCTCTGCCGGGCTTTCTGCCTGTCAAGTCAAGTGACACTTCACCCTGCGGGCTGCGCACAACCCTGACAAGCTCTTTTTTCGGCTTCATTTCATTGCATCCGTTACATCTGCGCAACGGCACCTTACGCTGCTGCACACCGCTCACCTACCTTTCAGTCTAAGCTCTTATATATCAAAATTAATAACCTGCTCCTCTACTCCGCTTTCCGGCTTTATGTCTATCTTCCAGCCCGTAAGCTTAGCGGCAAGGCGGGCATTCTGTCCCTTATTGCCTATTGCGAGTGAAAGCTGGCTGTCCGGCACACGTACACGACAGACCTTTTCATCAACATTTTCAACAGTAACGTCAACAACATCTGCGGGAGCAAGTGCTGCTGCGATAAACTCCTCGGGAGTCTCACTGTATTTTACTATATCAATCTTCTCACCGCCGAGCAGGTCGACTATCTTGCCAACACGTGCGCCACGAGGTCCTATGCATGAACCGACAGGGTCGACATCTGCATCGGCACTGTAAACAGCAATCTTTGTTCTGGAACCTGCTTCTCTGGAAACAGCCTTGATTTCAACTGTACCGTCGAAAATCTCGGGAACTTCCTCTTCAAACAGACGTCTTACAAGACCCGGATGAGTTCTGGAGATAGTAGCTCTTGTTGCCTTATCTGTATTGCGGACACCTGCAACAAATACCTTTACGATATCGCCGGGATTGAGCTGCTCGTCGGGAAGCTGCTCGCTCTTGAAGAGGACAGCCTCTACTCTGCCGAGACTCACAACTGCATCGCCTGTGTTTGGGTCAACACGCTGAACGGAAACTGTGATAATCTCCTGATTACGGCTTTCAAGCTCGCTTCTCAATTGACCCTGCTCTGCCTCACGGATAGCCTGACGAAGCATATGTTTACCTTTTTCTGCTGTAATTCTGCTGACCTTTGCAGTCTCAACCGGAATCTCAATTATGTCACCCGGAACCGCAGTGGGCTTATACTGAGCAGCCTGCTCAACAAGAAGGTCTGTGTCAGGGTCAGAGATTTCAGATACTACTGTCTTACGAAGGTAGACTCTGAAAGCACCTTTCTCAGGGTCGACATCGCAGAACACGATGTCTTTATTGTTATATTCCTTTTTGAGAGCGCCAACCATAACCGACTGGATACTCTGGCACATTGCGTCAACAGACACACCTGTATCCTTGCTTAAAAGTTTTACCGCCTCAAAAAATTCCTTGTTATCCATTTTTCTAATCAATCCTTTCACCCATCGGGGTTGTTAATTTTTAAAATATATCATTCCGCTTTTGCGAAGTTATTTTACTTTTTTCAAACTTTCTTACATCTCAAAGTCGTCAAGCTTTACAAAGCTGACTTCCTTTTTATCTACGCTAAATCCGCCGTCTTCAAGTGACACGGTTATCAAACCGCTATCGTAGTCCTCAAGGATTCCTCGAAACTCTCGTTCGCCGTCCTTGGGTCGGATAAGACGAAGTATAATCTTTTCGCCAATATACTGTTTAAAATGTTCATCCCTTGTAAGCTGACGCTCAACTCCGGGTGATGAAACCTCAAGATAGTAGCTCTGCTCTATCGGGTCAGCCTCATCAAGGGGAGCATCAACAGCACGGCTGAAATTCTCACAGTCCGTAATGCCGACTCCGCCCTCTTTATCAATAAATATGCGAAGATACCATGAAACGCCTTCTTTCTGGAAACGGATATCCCAAATCGAAAGTCCGAGTTCCTCAGCAATGGGAGCCACTATCTCCCAAACGGCGGCGACAGTATTTCCGCCCTTACCTTTTGATGCCACAGATACACTCTCCTTTTAAAAGTCCCTAACATGCACGAAAGAGCGGGTTGCCCCACTCTTTCGTCAAGTTTACATTCCTACATTGATAGTTTATCACAAAGATTTTTAAATATCAACACTTTTTTAAAAGTTTTGGAAAATACGAAGCATAAATATTGTCAAGGAAGATGATTGTGATATAATTATTGTATCCCATAACAAAAGAGGCAAAAATATGGTTATAGATTTTCATACGCACTGTTTTCCCGACACGCTTGCGCCAAAGGCGTTACCGTCGCTTGCACGCTGTTCGGGCAACGCAAAACCCGTTTTTGACGGCACATCAAAGGGTCTTGCTGCCGCCGCAAAGGACGGCGGAGCGGACAAAGCTGTAGTTTTGAACATTGCGACCAATCCGCATCAACAGAAAAAGGTAAATGATTTTGCAATATCCCTGCTCGATGATGAAACTCTTATTCCGTTCGGCAGCGTTCACTTTGAGAGTCCCGATGCACTCGACGAGCTGCAGCGCCTGCATGATGCAGGCATAAAGGGCATCAAACTCCATCCCGATTATCAGGAATTTTTTGTAGATGATGAACGTCTGTTTCCCATATATGAAAAGATAGGCGAGCTCGGCATGATAACCGTTTTTCATGCGGGAGTTGACATCGGATTGCCCGACCCCGTATACTGTCCGCCTAAAAGGTTAAAAGCTGCACTGCCGCACTTTGGCGGAGCACCCGTTATAGCTGCACACATGGGCGGATTCTTGCTGTGGCGAGAGGTAATAGACGTGCTTGCGGACACAGACATATATGTTGACTCGTCTTTCTCCTGCGGTGCGCTGCCGCCACTATGGGCAAAAGAGATTATAGATACTTTCGGAGCTCAGCGTGTACTGTTCGGCTCAGATATGCCGTGGAGCTCAACAGAAAACGAAAAAGACTACATAAAGAGCCTCGGTCTTGATGATGAAAGAGAAACGCTTATTCTTGGCGGCAACGCCAAGAGATTACTCGGAATATAAACAACACAAAAAAAGCACCCTTGCGTTCAAACGCAAAGGTGCTTTAATCTTATGTTTTTACTTACAGAACATATGTTGAAATCGTTTTGCAAATACCCTTGATATCAATTCCTTTATTAAACTCGAACTTCACTCTGCCAAGACCGCTAAAATATATTTCAAGTTCAGTGTCGGCAATCCCAGACTCTATAAGTCCTGCTGTCTCGACAGAAAAAGCTTGTATCTTTGAATAGGGCAAGGAAGAGAAATCCTTTTTTGTTCCCGTAAGTCCCTGCGAATTTATAGCTATGATGCGCTTGTTTGTAAAGACAACTCCGTCTCTAACAGATTTAAATGTATCTGTTATTACCTCTCCTTCTATTAAAAAAGGAAATACCTCTCTGTCATAGGCATTAGGACTGCTCTTAAGCTTAAAAACTGCACCATTTTTAAAATCAATCATTGCAAATTCTCCCTCTTTCTTTTTTTAATATTTTATTACAAAAATACACAATATACTAGTTTTTCTTTGCCTCTGAAAAAATGTTATATATCAAATTTATCTGCTTCGTACTTTGTGCAAGGATAGTTTATATTTCCGTTTTCATCCGGGAACGGTGAAAGGTTGTCATTTTCATATGCCTTTCGTTCCTCTTCGTTTGAAAAATCAGGAATCTTATATTGTTCACCGTTGTGAAGGCTACTTCTCCAGCCAAGGATTCCGACAGCAGACATAGCGCATGAACGGTAAGCGTTGAAATAAGGCTCTCTGCCCTCAAGGATACAGTCGATAAAATCAAGAGTTACATAATAGTCGCCGCCTGCGTGACCGCACTGTTCGCCTTTTTCACGGTCGTGCGTAAACTCTATTTTTTCAACACTTTCCTGCTCTGCGCCTTCAGGCATTTCCCATTTGTTATAGAGAAGTCTTAAGCTATCCTGGTCGCCTCTGACAGTTTCCATGCTACCCTTAGCGCAGGCAATTCTGTACCAGTTGCCGTGACCGCCGAACTTTGCCCAGCCTGTTACTCTGGCAACCGAGCCGCCTTTCATTGAACAGAGCATAATAGATGCAACATCCTTTACGGGCTCACCATCACGCTCCTGACGAAGGTCGTCCGAATAGATGCTTACAGCATTGACCGCAACGGGAACATCATCAATTATTTTCATAAGCGGTGCCAATGAGTGTGTCATGTAGTAGCCCGACGGCATAAGTGCTCTCCAATGGTCAGATGTAGGGGTATAGTGAACATACTCCTCATAGCTCATGGGATGAACATACTCGCCCTCGGCATAGATAGCTCCGCCTAAAGTTTTTCCTTTATAAAGCTCTGTCATTTTTTCAACGGTTGAAAAATATGCGTAGTTTTCAGCAAGCATATATATAGCCTTGCTCTTCTCAGCCGCACGGCAGATATCCACGCACTCAGCCATAGTGACTGCAGGCAGAGTCTCGCTCAAAACATGAATTCCCTTTTCGAGCGCTTTTACTGCATATTTTGCATGCTGGTTAAAATAGTTTGTAAGAACAACTGCGTCCATACCTGAGTCTATAAACTCATCAAAGTCGCTGAAATACTGTGTTTCTTCACTGCAAAATTTCCTTATGTTATCAAAATGCTTTTCCTCAAAATCACAAACTGCGCTGACATATGCCTTGCCTGTAAGTTCTGCCGCATGTGCAAAATCAGCTCCACGTCTTGTGCCGAAAATTCCGATTTTAAGTTTATCCATTTTGTTGCCTCCTATGTTTTTTTTCAAATGGATTTTATCACTCTTTTTCACCAATAGCAATATAAAATCACAAAAAAATACCCGTGAGTAATACTCACGGGTAAAAAATCTTTATTTGTAAAGCGGGCCGTAAACTCCGCAGGCTCTGTAATCAGCGCCCTCAAGGTCCTTTGTTCCAAATGCGCCCCATGCTGCCGGACGGAAAATCTTCTCGTCAGGAACGTTGTGGAGAGCTACGGGGATTCTGAGCATTGATGCCATTGTGATGATATCAGCACCGATATGACCGTAGGAGATAGCACCGTGGTTTGCGCCCCAGTTGTTCATAAGGTCATAAGCTGACTTGAACGGGCCTTCGCCTGTGCATCTGGGTGCGAACCATGTGCAGGGCCATGTGTAGTCTGTTCTCTTCCAGATGATGTCGGAAACTTCGTCGGGAAGTGCTACTGTCCAACCCTCAACAATCTGAAGAACAGGACCAAGACCCTTAACAAGGTTGAGACGAATCATTGTTGCAGGCATTTCAGCTCTTGTGAGGAAACGTGATGAATATCCGCCGCCTCTGAAATAGCCGTTATCTGCTGCGTTCCATGTGGTTGCGTCAAGAATCTTATCTGCATCCTCAGCTGTAACATTGTACCACTCTTTGATAACGCCCTCACCGTTTTCATCCTTAACCTCACCACAAGCATCAAGGCAGCATGCACCGGAGTTGATAAGGTGGATAAATCCGCCTGCTTCCTTAGCTTTGCCCTCGATGTCATAGCCTGTAACTCTCTTAACAGCATCTGCGCTCCAGTGAGTACGTACGTCAGCAAACATCTGCGGTCTGTTGGTGAGCAATTTCATGAAGAGCATACCGATACCGTTGAGAACGTCATTCTCTGTTGCAAGGATATAGGGCTCTCTTACGCCTTCCCAGTCAAATGATGTGTTGAGAAGTGCCTCTGCAAAGTCACAGTTGGGATAGAAGTCAGTCCACTGTCTCTGACCCTGGAAGCCTGCTGCGATAGCGTTGTGACCGACCATCTCTTCTTCGCAACCTGCAGGAAGATTCGGATTGCCGTTCATGAGGTCTTTGATGATGCACATCATCTTAACTACGAACTCCCAATCCTTTTCCTTCTGCTCGTCGCTCTTTCTTACGAACTCAGGGTTCTTATCAAAGCCTTCTTTGCACTTCTCCTTTGTCCATGCGAGTGCCTTCTGATACTCAGCCTCGTCATAGATGCCCTCGGTCATTCGACGGATGATTTCTACCTCGTCAACTGACTCAACTCTTATACCGAGATATTCCTCGATGAAATCGGGGTCTATTGAAGAACCTGCGATACCCATGCAGATAGAACCAATCTGAAGATAGCTCTTGCCTCTCATTGTTGCTACTGCAACAGCTGCTCTTGCAAAGCGGAGAAGCTTCTCTTTAACGTCATCCGGAACTGATGCGTCATCAGCATCCTGAACGTCCTTGCCGTAGATACCGAATGCAGGAAGACCCTTCTGAGCGTGAGCTGCAAGTACGGATGCAAGGTAAACAGCACCGGGACGCTCTGTTGCGTTGAAGCCCCAAACACCTTTAATTGTGGTGGGGTCCATATCCATTGTCTCTGAGCCGTAGCACCAGCAGGGAGTAACGGAAAGAGTGATGTCAACGCCCTCTTTCTTAAACTTTGCTGCACAAGCTGCTGCCTCTGCAACACGACCGATTGTTGTGTCAGCGATTACTACCTTTACAGGCTCGCCGTTTGAATAGCGAAGATTTTCCTCAAAGAGAGCCTTAGCTGTCTTAGCCATGTTCATGGTCTGCTCTTCAAGTGAGCCTCTTACGTTGAGGGGTCCTCTTCTGCCGTCAATGATGGGACGAATTCCGATAACCGGATAGTCGCCGATAAGTCTGCTTTTTGCCATTGTTATCTTCCTTTCTATATATGTC
This sequence comes from Clostridia bacterium, assembly GCA_017407995.1. Lineage (GTDB taxonomy): Bacteria > Bacillota > Clostridia > Oscillospirales > Acutalibacteraceae > CAG-177. The sequence continues at coordinate 70,691 of JAFQVM010000014.1, forward strand.
TAAAATTTTATTCAGCAATAGCTTTAAATCTGTCGTATGCCGCTGTCCACGCATCCGCATCTTTCGGCTCATAAGTTCTGAGCGCCTCGCTGCGTGAAACTATCTCACGGGCTGCTGCGATATCGGGAATGTCACCGCTGCTCATAAGCTGGACAGCTATGTTACCCAAAACTGTAGCCTCAATCGGGCCTGCCTTTACGGGTACGTTGCAGGAATCCGCTGTCATCTGGCACAAAAGCGTATCCTTTGTACCACCGCCGATAACGTGAATAGCCGGATAATCTCTGCCTGTACATTCCTTTATCTTTTCAAAAGTCAAACGGTACTTCATCGCAAGGCTTTCATAGATGCAACGCATAACCTCCCCGACAGTCTGCGGAACATACTGGCCTGTCTTGCCACAAAATTCACGTACACGCTCCGGGATGTCTCCGGGTGGGGTAAATTCGGGGGCATCGGGGTCGATAAAGCACTTGAACGGTTCTTCGCTAAGTGCCATGCGCTCAAGGTCAGCATAGCTGTAATCCTGGCCCTCACGCTTCCACTGTCTGCGGCTCTCCTGTATCAGCCACAAGCCGATTATGTTCTTGAGAAGCCCCGTCATTCCGCCGTAGCCACCCTCGTTTGTTATGTTTATCTGGAGAGAGGTCTCGTTGACTATCGGCTCAGGCAGCTCTGTGCCAAAAAGCGACCACGTACCGCTGCTCAAAAACGCAAAGCTCTTTTCGTCGCTCGGAACTGCGGTTATAGCCGACTGCGTATCGTGTCCGCAAACGCTTATAACCTTTGCCTTTTCAAGTCCGAGCTCCTCGCAAATCTCGTCGCTGAGCTCGCCGTTGGGTGTGCCCGACGGCACTATCGGTGTTAAAATGTCTTTGGGCAATCCGAGCTTATCCAACAAATCATATGCCCAATCCTTGGTTTTTATATCAACCATCTGTGAGGTTGTGGCTATGGAATACTCTGTCTGCATATTGCCTGTGAGCAGATATGCGAACAAGTCGGGCATAAACAGCAATTTGTCTGCACGCTCGAGAATGTGCGGACGGTATTTTTTGAGAGCTACAAGCTGGAACAGCGTATTGAGCTCCATAAACTGAATTCCCGTTCTGCCGTAAAGCTCCTCTTTCGGGATAGTTTTAAACGTCTCCTCAAACAGACCCGCCGTACGCAAATCACGGTAGTGAACAGGGTTTTCAACAAGGCAACCGAACTCGTCTACAAGTCCGAAATCAACACCCCATGTGTCAATACCTACGCTGTCAAAACCGCCTGCAAGCTTTGCCTTTACAAGGCCCTGCTTTATCTCATGGAACAGACGGAGCACATCCCAATACAGAGTATTGCCGACCTTTACAGGGTCGTTTGAAAAGCGGTGAATCTCTTCAAGACGTATATTCTCACCGTCAAAATGACCGATTATCGCACGTCCGCTCGACGCACCGAAGTCAAAGGCGAGAACTCGTTTTTCCTTTTGCATACTACACCTCCGTGTATAGGGTGGCAAATTATTTTACAACACCTTTTTTAAGTATAATGTTAGCATATATCGCTGTTTCGCCTGTTGCTACAACAGCATATGCTTTCTTTGCTCTGTCATAGAAATCAAAGCGCTCGACAAGCTCAAACTTCTTGTCGCCCTCGTTCTTTTTGACGATTTCCTCATAATCGTTCCAGATGGGCGGGCGCTCGCCGTCAGCACCGTTATCCATAAGAGCTACGGGTGCCTCAACATATGTATCAAGCGGCATGAGCTTCAAAACTGCATCGAGAATCTCAGGCACGCCGTGACCGTCAAGACGTACAAGGCGCTGAGCAATACTTGCTGCCGGGAAATTGCCGTCACCAATAACTATCTCGTCACCGTGACCCATTTCCATAAGAATTTTTAAAAGTTCGGGTGAAATTATTGAGGGGATGTTCTTAAGCATAGTGTTTTCCTCCATTTTTTGGTTATATAATCGGGCAAGATGAACCGTCTGGTTCACCAAAATTTACATCATCGCATACATGCTGTACATACTGCTGTATATTCCGTCTTTCTCCATAAGCTCACGGTGACTGCCCTGCTCAGCAATGCCGTCCTCAGTGAGAACAAGAATCTTATCCGCATTGCGTATGGTAGTAAGTCTGTGAGCTATAGTCAGGGTTGTTCTGCCCTTGGCAAGACGTTCAAGAGACTCCTGAACAAGCTTTTCACTCTCATTATCGAGCGCAGAGGTCGCCTCATCAAGCAACAAAATCGGAGGATTCTTAAGGAATACTCTCGCAATTGAAATTCTCTGCTTCTGACCGCCCGAAAGCTTTACGCCCCGCTCGCCGATGTATGTATCATAGCCGTCGGGCAAAGCACTGATAAAGTCATGCGCTCCTGCCTGCTTGGCAGCTTCAATAATCTCTTCCTCTGTCGCATCGGACTTTCCGTAAATCATATTGTCACGGATAGTTCCCGAGAACAGATAAACATCCTGCGCCACAACTCCGATGTTTGAACGCAATGAGCGCAAAGTTATATCTTTTATATTCTTGCCGTCGAGCAGAATCTCGCCGCTCTCAGCTTCATAGAATCTCGGAATAAGGTTGCAAAGTGTCGTCTTTCCGCCGCCGCTGGGGCCTACAAGTGCAACATTTTCGCCCTTATGAATATGAAGATTAAGGTGGTGAAGTATCTCTTTTTCACCCTTGATATAGCTGAACGAAACATCACGGAACTCTATATCGCCTTGAACATTCTTGATATCAACCGCATTTTCACTGTCCTTAATTTCAGGCACCTCGTCCATAATCTCCGCAAAACGTTCAACACCCGTTATACCACGGCTGAACTGCTCACTGAAGTCGACTATGGTTCGTATAGAGCCGAGCAAGGTTGAGATAAGCAGCAAGCTTGCAGCAAAGTCACCCGCAGAGGTGGTGCCGTTCTTCATGAGCATGGCACCCATGGCGACAACACAGATATACATCGCACCGTCAATAAGCCTTACTGTTGCGTGGAACTGCGACATATACTTGTGGCTCTTGTTTCTGATTCTTACATATTCTTTGTTGCCCTCGGCAAACTTCGCTTTTTCTGTCTTTTCATTGGTAAATGAACGCACAACTCGAACACCGAGAAGACTGTCCTCAATCCTGGCGTTTATCTCCCCTATCTGATGACGTCCCTTCTTAAACATTTCACGCATCCTTGTACGTGATTTCTTGGTGAAGATTATCATAAACGGCATCAGGACAAAAATAGCTATTGCAAAACGCACATCCATTGTTGCAAATATGTAGAAGCTCGCAACAAACTTTACAACCGTCATCAAAATCATCTCAGGGAAGTGGTGCGCCCACTCTGAAACATCAAAAAGGTCAGAGGTCATACGGCTCATGAGCTGACCAACTTTTGTATTATCAAAAAATGTAAACGAAAGGGTCTGAAGATGGTCAAACATATCCTCTCTCATAGAGTTTTCAATTTTAGTTCCCATCTTATGTCCGAAGTATGACTGACAAAAGCTTGCCAGACTGTCAATTCCTCTGAGCGCTATGTATGCAATACAAATTGCCACAATCAGTTTAACAGTCAGACCTGCAGGGTCGCTGACTCCCGTATCTGTTATCTTTCTGACTATCAGAGGAAGAATTATCTCACAGGCGGCAGATATCATACCGCACATCAGCACAAGAGCTTCCGTTCCCAGGTGCTTTCTAAGATAGGGGAAGAATCGCTTTACAAGCGCAAAATTTTCTTTTGCTGAATTCAATTTTTTTCCTTCAATTTCTTCTGTGCCTTTTTTGCTCATTTTTATCCCTCCACACCAAGCTTAACGGAAGTTACTAACTCTAATATTATACAACATTTGGATTCATTTTTAAAGACAATATAGAAAATATCTTATACATTTATTCCGTATTTTTTTAACAATGCGCTTCTACATAAAATGAATCTCCGCAGTATTTGAAAAACATGGGCTATATATAGACTATATAGTATTATGCATAGCCTATAAGTGAAGCTGCTTTTGTGTATTCTAATTTTAAATATTAAAGAATGGGAGCTTCAATATGACAACCGTAACTGCGGTGCGAAACAGAATTTTACAGCTCTGTGGAGAGCGAAATATCTCAATAAACAAACTTGCCAACATATGCGCTTTGCCGCCCTCATCGGTAAAGAATATTTTGTATGGAAAGAGCATGAATCCGAAGCTGCTGACAATAAAAATGATTTGCGACGGGCTTGATATCACTCTTTGCGAATTTTTCGATACCGAAGAGTTCAACAACCTCGAACAAGAAGTTAAATAGTGGAGGAAAAGCCATGTTTTCAAGAATAAACAGCATGGGTCTGTTCGGTATGGACAGCTATATGGTAGAGGTTGAGGCAGACCTGTCGCAGGGTCTGCCACGTTTTGATATTGTTGGTCTACCGGATGCAGCGGTAAGCGAAGCCAAGAACCGGGTGCGTTCAGCCATAAAAAATACTGGATTCTCATTCCCTGTAAGCAGAATAACCATAAATCTTGCGCCGGCAGACACTAAAAAGGAAGGTCCCGTCTACGACCTGCCGATACTTATAGCGTTGCTTACTGCAGCAAAACAGCTTGAATGCAAAACAGAAGGCTGTGCTTTCATAGGTGAGGTGTCGCTTGACGGACTTGTTCGCCATGTAAACGGTGCGTTGCCAATGGTTATAGCTGCTGCAAAGGCAGGAGTAAAAACAGTTTTTGTACCCATAGAAAACGCCGCCGAAAGCTCTGTAGTTCAGGGAGTTGAGGTTATTCCCGTACAGACCGTTACTCAGCTCATAAAACACCTGCGTGGTGAAGAGCTGATTTCTCCCGCTACATTTGATAATTTCCGTGACAGCTATGAGCCGTCTGTTTTTGCACCGGATTTTCGTGACGTCAAAGGACAGGCGGAGGCAAAACGTGCGCTTGAAATTGCCGCAGCAGGCGGTCACAACATAATAATGGTGGGTCCTCCCGGTTCAGGCAAGAGTATGCTCGCAAAACGACTGCCGTCAATTCTTCCCGACATGACTTTTGAGGAGAGTCTTGAAACCACAAAGCTCTATTCTGTCGCAGGCGCTTTGCCCGACGGAGTTTCACTGATGACAGAACGTCCGTTTCGTTCTCCGCACCACACGGTTTCACCTGCCGGTCTTTCAGGCGGCGGAACTGTTCCCAGACCCGGTGAAATATCCCTGGCTCACAACGGCGTGCTGTTTTTAGATGAACTACCCGAATTTTCACGCAATGCCATGGAAGTTCTTCGTCAGCCCATGGAAGATTCGAAAATCACGATTTCCCGTGTGTCGGCTTCGCTTTCATACCCGTGTTCGACAATGGTGGTCTGTGCCATGAACCCGTGTCCCTGCGGCTACCACGGACACCCGACCAGAGACTGCACCTGCACACAAAACTCCGTTCACCGCTACCTCTCCCGACTTTCTGGTCCGCTGCTCGACAGACTTGATATACATATAGAGGTTCCTCCCGTTGAATTCAACCAACTCTCCGACGCCGCCGAAGCGGAGTGTTCCGCAGACATCCGAAAGAGAGTCAATGCCGCCAGAAAGAAACAGACTGAACGTCTCAGCGGAAGCGGCATATCGTGCAATGCAAAGATGGACTCAGCGCAGACAAAGCTGTTCTGCCGTCCGACTGCAGAGGGTCTGGTCCTGCTCGAACGTGTCTTTGAAAAGCTTGAGCTTTCCGCAAGAGCTTACGATAAAATTCTGCGTATCGCACGCACTATCGCCGACCTCGACAACAGCGACAGTGTGACTTCCGACCACATCGCACAGGCCGTGCAATACCGCTCACTTGACAGAACTTTATGGAAAAATATAAGATAAACAAGAAGCCGCAGACTGCTTAAACTACAGTCTGCGGCTTTTAATTTCTAAACAAAAAGACAAAATCTGTTGACTTCTAAACGCTTGACTTATCTACATTTTTGTTATAAAATAACTTTAGAAATTATACTTGGGGTAATATGTTGTTTCGGCGTGCAGGTCAAACAGCATCTGCAAGTTAATGTTCTGTGCATATAACGGGTTAAATATTAATGATAGGGGAAGAGATTGATGAAAGCATTTTACAAAGTTAGAGAGTTCAATGACATTCGTGAGCTCATGGACATGAGCACCAATCTGTTTGGTGACAAACCTGCGTTTGAAGTCAAACGTCAGGATGGCACCCATTATAATATTACGTACCGTGATTACCGCAAAGATATTGATGCTTTCGGCACCGCTATAACCTCAATGGGATTCAGCGATGCCCGTATAGCCATATGTGCTGATAACTGTTATGAATACTGCCTGACGTATATCTCAACGATATGCGGGTTGGGCGTTGTTGTGCCTGTTGACAAGGAACTTTCCTCCGATGACGTCAACGGGATTCTTAATGCTGCTGAGATAGATATTCTTGTCTGCGACGAAAAACAGCTTAACCGTCTTGATTTTTCGGGCGCCCCCAAGGATATGACTGTTGTCTGTGTCCGCATGAAAGAGGATAAAGAGGGAGTTCTCCGCTTTGAAACTCTCCTTGAAGACGGTCACAAGCTGCTCGCCCAAGGCAATGCGGACTATCTCAACATTCCGCTTGACCCCGAAAAACTTTGCACCCTGCTCTTCACCTCCGGCACAACCGGCCTTTCAAAGGGTGTTATGCTCTGTCAGCGCAACTTCGTTTTTGAAGTAAAAGCTGCCATGGGCGTCATTAAGATTTATCCTGAGGACTGCGGAATTTCTCTGCTTCCTCTTCACCACACCTTTGAAAGCTCAATCATTCTTTTCTTTGCACCCTACTGCGGAGCAAAGGTCACTTTCTGCGAGGGTTTCAAATATGTTCTTCGCAACATGAAGGAGTTTAACCCATCAATCTTTGTTGCCGTACCTCTCGTACTGCAGACAGTTCACAGAAGAATTCTCAAAGCTGTAAAAGCGAAACCCCACGGCGAAACAATGTTCAAAGTAGGTAAGGTTCTCTGCAAGGCAGGCAGTAAAATCGGTCTTGACCTCAAAAAAGTTTTCTTCAAAGAGATTCAGCAGACTTTCGGTGGTAACATGAGAATGATAATCTGCGGCGGCGCTCCTATCGACCCGCAGATTCTTGAGGATTTTGATGCTTTCGGAATCCAAATCGTATTCGGTTACGGTCTTACGGAGTGTGCTCCGCTCGCAATAATCAACCACGACCGTCTGCACCTTGCAGAGTCAGTCGGCGAGCCGCTTCCCGGAACACAGACAAAGATTTTCAACCCCGACGAAGAGGGTGTCGGTGAAATCTGTGTCAAGGGTGACATGGTCATGCTCGGCTACTACAACAACCCCGAAGCTACTGCCGAGGTTATGGATGAGGACGGATTCTTCCACACCGGCGACATGGGCTATATGGACAAAAAAGGTCATGTATATCTCACAGGACGCTGCAAAAATGTTATCGTTACATCAAACGGTAAAAATATATATCCCGAAGAGCTTGAATATCAGCTCAGCCGTGACCCTGTTGTCAGCGACTGTATGGTTCTGGGTAAAGACAACGCCAAGGGTGAGCTTGAAGTTCACGCACAAATTTTCCCTGACATGGCAGAGGTTAAAGAGCGTTTGGGAACAGACAAGCCTTCAAGCGAAGAGCTGGAAACACTGTTTAAAGACGTTGTTGAGGGCACCAACGGTAAACTCGCAAAGTTTAAGCGTATCAAGGGCTTCTCACTCCGTGACAAGGATTTTGTAAAGACCACCACGCAGAAAATTAAGCGTTTTGAAAACGTTTAAAAAATACCCGTTCGAAAAATCGAACGGGTATTTTACTTTTTTACAGCTTCTCTACCGCATCAACAGCAGCCTTGACATAATCGTCACCGACAAGCTCAACAGCGCCCTTATCAACAAGAGATGCTGTCTGTTCCTCCATCGGAATTTTACCGAGAACGGGAACACCGAGCTCTGCTGCGATTTCATCAATCTTACTCTCGCCGAAAATCTTTATCTCTTTGCCACAGTCAGGGCAGCGTACATAACTCATATTCTCAACGATACCTAAAACCGGAATGTTCATCATCTCAGCCATGTTATAAGCCTTTTTTACTATCATGTTGACTAAATCCTGAGGAGTTGTGACTATAATAATACCGTCAACAGGCAGACTCTGGAAAACAGTCAGCGGAACATCACCTGTTCCGGGAGGCATATCAACAAACATATAGTCAACTTCGCCCCATGCAACCTCTGTCCAGAACTGCTGGATAACACCGGAAATAACAGGACCTCTCCATACAACGGGAGCATCCTCTTTTTCAAGAAGAAGGTTAACAGACATAATTTTAATACCTGTCTTACTCTCCATGGGAAGAAGTCCTCTCTCGTCTGCGACAGCCTGACCCTTTATACCGAAAGACTTCGGAATTGACGGACCTGTGATATCAGCATCCATAACAGCAGCACTATAGCCTCTCGCCTGTGCAGCGCTCGCAAGCAGCGATGTGACAAGTGATTTGCCGACTCCGCCCTTGCCGCTTACAACACCGATTACCTTTTTAATAGAACTGAACGGACCGCTCTGGATATGCAAATCCCTCTCAGAACAGTTCGAAGAGCAGGTTGAACAATCGTGTGTACAGCCTTCCATTTTCTCATTTTCGCTCATTTTAACAACTTCCTTTCTTTCATTCATCATATCGCTTTCATTATCAGCTCAACAACATAAAAAATGTCGAAAATTACGGGCTGATGTGCGATGTATATTATCAGCGCATTGCGTCCGAGAAAAGACAAAAATTTTGAGCGCTGTTTATAGCTGAATTTCGGAAACGCCCCTGCTTTCGCATACACTCCGAAAAATGTTCCCGTAAGGAACATAAACAGATGCGGCAAAAGCGGGAAGTAATCTGCCGAATAAAACGATGCCGAATAAAATCCGAACGGCATAAAATAGTTAGTCTGATAAAGCGCTGCAGGAAGCTCTATACCGAATTTCCCGGGGAATCCCAGGATTCCGTTGCTCACGTTATAGGTCAGCGCATACAAAAGTGCGCAAACGCACACGCCGAGTATGGGATTGACTTTATCAAGCGCCTTGCGCATCAACGAAAAAACCAACATTGAAACAGACAGCAGGTGCAGTATTCCAAAGTATATCTGTGCCCTGTCAAAACCTATCTGCGGCAGTATAACGACTGTGAGCACTGTCAGACCCAGTGCCACAAGAAACAGCCTTACTCCTCTTTTTGTATTATCGTGCGACAGGCGTGAGGATATGCCTGATATGACTATAAAAAGTGCTGCAAAATACGGCTGTGCAGGCATGAAAAAATTCAGAAGCTTCGTACCTGCCTCCATATCAAAGGCGATTGACATGCTGTAAAACGCATGGTAGAACACCATACAAAACACAGCCAAACCACGCAGCTCGTCGAGCAGATGTATTCTTTTTCTTCTCCTCGACGCAGCCACGCTATCCCTCCTTTAGGGTTCGACTCCCGTCACCCTACGCACACCTATACATTTTATCACAACGTTGTTATTTTGCAAGCCTTTATTGACAACTACCCTCGTTTAGCCGTATAATTTTAGCATAATCAAAGTATAATAAGCGGAGAAAATTTTTATGAATAAGCTCAAAGACCTTATTAAAAAAATAATCAATAAAGAAACCATTATGTATATAATTTTCGGCGTACTCACTACAGTTGTCAATTTTATTGCATTTAAGCTTTTTGATTTGCTGCTCGGAGTTAAACTTTATCTCATAACAAACGTTATCGCATGGGTCATAGCTGTTGCATTTGCTTATATTACAAACAAGCTCTTCGTATTCGAAAGCAAGAGTTGGGCACCCTCTGTTATCCGACGTGAGATACCTTCTTTCGTCGCCGCAAGGCTGTTTTCTCTCGGAGTTGAGGAAGTCGGCCTTATCTTCTTCGTAAGCCTGTTAAAGTTCGGAGAAAAAAGTTTTATGATACCTCTTATCAATTTCGAAATCAGCGGTACAATGGCTGCAAAACTGATTCTTGCCGTCGTGGTAGTCATATTAAACTACTTTTTCAGTAAACTTATTATATTCAGAAAAAAGCAGAAATAATTAACCCTAAATAATAAAAAGGTGGAGTATCATGGGATACTCCGCCTTTTTCATATCAGTTAACACTATCGCCGCCTGTTTCGGGCTCAGCCTCTTCTGTCTCTTCGTTTTTCTCCGACTTCTCTTTTTTCTTACCGCTCTTCCAAATACGCACAACGCCCTCATCATTGAGAACCTTAAGAACAGTAATCATAATCGGTAAGAGGAATATTCCTATAACACCGAACAGCTGCAAGCCGATATACATACCCATAATGCTGACTATCGGCGGAATGCCGAGGTTGCTTGCAACGATTTTCGGCTCAATCACCTGACGTATAACCGTTATGCACGCATATATCACCAACAGACCTATACCCATTCCGTAACGTCCGGTTATAAGCATGAACACGCCCCACGGTATAAGTATGGTTCCTGTTCCGAGAACGGGGAATATGTCGACCATAGCTGTGATTACCGCTATAATAAAGAGATAGCTGCCTCCGTAGACACCTATTATCTTCAGTACACTCAGTCCTATACACATTTCAACAAAAGTTATAAGCATGATAAGAACATAGGACTTTACAAGTTTACCGACCGAGGAAAAAACTATATCCTTTGTCTTTGAAACATTTCTTCTTTTTTCGGGACTAAGCTGTCTCTTCACAAAACCGACTATTCTGTCATAGTCTGAAGTGATAAAACAACTTGCTATTACAAATATCAGACAGCCTACCAGCACGCTGGGTATCTGCTTTGCCGTTGCCCACACGCCGCTCAAGGGTGTTTCAAGCATAGAAAAAATATCGATTCCCGTACTCTGCTGAAGATGGGTTAGTTCCCCACGCTCCTCAGATGACAAAAGCAGCTTGTCCGTAAAGTTTTCTATCGTAGTGCGCAGCGTATCGCCTATTCCGTCAGGAAGTTTGTCCGTCACTCCCAAGAGGGTCGCCTCTATACTCTTTATAAAGTCAGGAAGTCTGCCGATATAAGCCATAAGCGAATCCGCAAAACCTCTGACCTCCGACATTACTTTTACTCCCGCAAGAGCTATCACTGTCAGAACAGCGACAAGCACGAGAATGACGAGCAAAACCGAGGCAAGACCTTTCTTTATCGGTGTTTTTTCGGCGATTGCATTAGCCGGCTTCTGAAGCACAGCGCCGAAAATAAATGCAAAAATAAACGGCGAAAGCGTGCCGAAAGCATATTTCATAAACAGATAAAATGCACTCAACAACAACACGATATATGCGGTATTTATCAAAACCGCTTTTTTCTTTTCAACCGACATCTGCACAAAACCACTCCTTCCCTTTGCACACATCAAATTCATAGCTTTATTTTATACCATTTACTTCTAAAACTCAATCTATTAATAAAATACTTCAAAAAAAGTTTAAAAAGTTTATTTTTAGGGCTTTATCCGTTCGATTCTTTGTGGTAAAATAGTTTTTGGTTAATTGACTTTACCAAGGAGAGATTAAATTTATGTATATTGCTATAATGGGTTACGGAGTTGTCGGGTCCGGCGTTGCACAGGTAATAAACAAAAACCACGACAGCATCGTCAGAAAAAGTACCCAGTCCGAATTGGAGATAAAATACATATTGGATATCCGTGATTTTCCCGGCGACCCCAATGAGAAACTTTTTGTCAAGGACTTTGACGTGATTCTCAATGACCCCGATATAAAAATTGTTGTTGAGACCATGGGCGGTCTTCACCCCGCTTATGAGTTTGTCTCTGCTTGTCTCAAAGCAGGCAAACACGTTGTCACATCAAACAAGGAGCTTGTCGCTGAAAAAGGCTGCGAGTTGCTCGGTTATGCCGCACAGAACAATGTAAACTTTTTGTTTGAAGCGAGCGTCGGCGGCGGTATTCCGATTATCCGTCCGATAAGCCAGTGCCTTGCCGCAAATGAGATTGACGAATTTGCCGGAATCCTCAATGGAACAACAAACTTCATTCTCACCAGAATGATAAACGATAATATGCCCTTTGAAGAGGCTCTTCGCCTCGCTCAGGATAACGGTTACGCTGAGCGTGACCCCTCCGCCGATATCCTCGGTCACGATGCCTGCCGCAAGGTTTGTATCCTCGCATCACTCTGCTTTGGTAAACATGTGTATCCCGGCCAGGTTCATACCGAAGGTATAACAGAAATTACCCTTGAGGACGTAGAATATGCTAAAAACTGGGGCGGCGTTATAAAGCTTCTCGGCAGAGCTAAGCGTTCAGAGGACGGAAAACAGATTTCCGCAATAGTCAGCCCTGCTTTTGTTGACCACCACAGCCAGCTTGCAGGTGTTGACGATGTGTTCAACGCAATTCTCGTACGTGGCGATGCCATAGGCGATGTCGTATTCTACGGCAGAGGCGCAGGCAAACTGCCCACCGCAAGTGCTGTTGTCGGCGATGTTATCGACTGCGCACGCCATGAGAACAAGCAGAAGTTCTTCGGCTGGGCCGACAGTCAGGACGGATATGTATCAGACTATCTGGATGCGACCACTTCTCTCTATGTCAGAGCCAACTGCAACCACCCGTCCGAAACTCTTTCCAATGCACAAAAAGCTTTCGGTGAGATAAAAGTTCTCAAGCGTCCCAACGCTCCCGAAAATGAGATTGCTTTTGTGACCCCTGTAGCTACCGAGAGAGAGCTCAGAACAAAGCTTGAAACCGTACTCGGTCTTGAAGTTATAACAACTATCAGAGTTACGGATTATTGATTTTAAACACCAAAAAAAAACAACGCCGTCTGAAAAATCAGACGGCGTTATATTTTTTTTACATTGACTCAGGAACCGTGATTTTAAGCATGGTGAGTATATTTCTCAAAACATCCCTGACGCACAGACACAGATATATTCTTGCTGCGCTCAAATCCTTATCGTCGCAGTTGACACGGCAGGCGTTATAGAACTTGTGGAACAGTGTTGCAAGCTCTACGCAGTAGCGTGTAATTCTTGCGGGGTCATAATTTTTAGCCGAAAGAACTATCTCATCGGTAAGCGATGCGAGATGTCTGATTATCTCACGCTCCTCAGTAGCCTTGAGCATATCGAGCTGTTCATCGGTGCAGTCTGAAATCTCTATGCCCTGCTCCTGAAGCTTTCTGAGAATACTGCATATACGTGCATGAGCATACTGACAGTAGTAAACGGGATTCTGTGAATTCTGAGCTACAGCTAAGTCAAAATCAAACTCCATCTTTGAGGCAGGCTCACGCATGTTAAACAGGAATCTAACGGCATCAATCGGAATCTCTTCAAGCAAGTCAACAAGTGTTATCGCCTTGCCCGTACGCTTTGACATACGAATAGGCTTTCCGTCTTTCATCAGCAAAACAAGTTGCATAAGAACCACATCAAGCTTGTCGCCGTCAAGACCGATAGCGTCAAGTGCACCTTTCATTCTGGCAACGTGACCGTGGTGGTCAGCACCCCAGATATCAATGGCTCTGTCAAAGCCTCTTACTGCAAACTTATTACGGTGATAAGCGATATCAGCGGCAAAATAAGTGGGATTACCGTTCTGGCGGATGAGTACGTCATCCTTGAGCTCAAGCTTGTCTATCTCCTCTTGAGTCTTGCCCTGTTCGAGAAGCTTCTTAGTCATTACCTCACGGTTTTTGTACCACAGTGCGCCGTCAAGCTCATAGGTAAGACCTTTCTCTTTCATCAGCTCAATAGTATCCTTAAGCTCTGTACCGTTGTGCAGAGTGCTCTCAAGAAACCATGTATCATACTCGATTCTGTATTTTGAAAGATTGTCATGCATTGCCTGAATATTCTTGGGCAGCGCATACTCAACAAGAGCCGCTCTGCGCTCTGCTTCAGTTGCATCAATATATTTATCGCCATGGATATCGGCAAATTCCTTTGCACGTACCATGATATCCTCACCGTGATAACTGTCCTCAGGCAGTTCGGGAGCATTATCTCCCTTATATATCTGCTGATAGCGGATATCGAGTGACAGTGCAAACTTTTCTATCTGATTACCTGCATCGTTTACATAGAACTCACGGCTGACATCATAGCCCGCAAAATCCATAACCGCTGCAAGGCAGTCACCTAAAGCTCCGCCACGGGCATTGCCCATGTGCATGGGTCCCGTCGGATTGGCAGATACAAACTCGACATTCACCTTTTCACCCTTGCCGAAATCCGAGCGTCCGTAGTTTTCGCCCTTTGTGCGGATATCCTTCAATATCTCGGAGTAAAAGCGGTCTGAAAGTCTGAAGTTTATAAATCCGGGACCTGCAGACTCGCAGGAAGCAAAAAAACTGCCGTCAAGACAGATATTCTTAGTTATAGCCGCAGCTATCTGTGCAGGCGCACGACGGAAAGTCCTCGCCCAAGCCATGGCGGCATTGGTCGAATAGTCACCGTTATCTCTGTTGGCAGGAACCTCTATGTTAAAAGCTCCAAGCTCCGCCTGCGGTAACTCGCCCGTTTCCATAGCTTTATTAGCAGCCTCAGTTATAAGTGCGCTCAGCTTGTCCTGAACCTGTTTTACAAGCACTGACATCAAAAATCATCCTTTCAGCTTCTTCAGACCGGTTTTACGGTTATTTTCAATTCGTTTATTGCCGCAAAATCCGCATTTATATCTATTGTGTAGTTAAGCAGCAAACCGCCGCCGTTTTCGCTCATATCCGACTCTACCTTACGTGCAAACACTCCCATGACTATCTCACCCATTGGTGTCATGTAATGGCACAGGTGGCGTTTCTCACGTTCGATTATCATCTGCGTAGTGTATTCGCCTTCACGGGTCATTGTAACAACTCCGTCACCCTCGCATTGAAGCGTTGTAACACAGCCCTTTAGCCCCTCTCCTGTCTCCTCATAAATCAGCTCATAGCCGCCCTCAAAACACTCCAACGTGCCTAAAACGTTAAGCTCTGACGAATAACTGTCCTGAGCATCGGAGTGCGTATCGGCAATATTTATAACAACTTTTTTCTTCATCAAACAAGCTCTTTTCTCTGCTTTTCTGTTAGTTTTTTATGATATCACAGCATGCAGCTTTCGTCAAGCGTAAAACAGGCGATTTTCTTTCGAATAAACGACAACAAATATCAAAAAACACATGACAAAACCAATAATCTATGTTATACTATATAAGTATATATAAACTTATATATTTATCTATGTATTTATATTAAAGGAGAACTGTTATGACTGACATCAAAATCGCTCTGGGCGCCATTTTAGAGGGCATCGAGCCCATCGTTACCGAGTTGGGTTTTAAGCCCGTATATCCCGATAATATAACTTCGGACGAGCCTCCCGTAACCATATCCAGCGGACGTGCCGTTATGGACTTTTCGGGGGAAAACAAGGCTCTGCGCATCGAGCATTATGACAACAAAATCACTCTTCTCTGCGCTGAAAACGAAAACGGTGTAAGCGATGCGGATTACGGCAAAATCGCTCACTCTCTGCTCGACCTCAACACCGCTGACGAAAAGGATTTTCGCTATCTTGCAAACGAGTTTTCAGAGCTTATCACAGAGCGTTTTGGCAAGAAGTCAGCAGCAAAGAAGAAGACCAAGCTTCCCACTCCAGTTTCAAAGGCAGCTGCCAAAAACGGTGATGCATGCTACGACTCTAACACCTTTGCAAACAGACTCAGCGTTATCTATCCCGAACTTCGTGAGCCGTACAAGCAGAACATCGAAAAGTACGGCCAGTTCCTGCCCGAGGAATTCTTTAAAATACACGGCGCTCCCGTTATTATCTCCGTGATTAAAGAGAATAACCCGCAGAAGATGAGAAAACTCTTTAACCTTCTCAACGAAATCTATGACGACGGCACAAACGAGATTCAGGACATCATAGTTGTCACTATTCTCGGTCAACTCAACAACGACCAGGAGCTTCTTGCAAACTGCGTTGACTATATGAGTGTGGATATGACCTCACCCGTCATTCAGGTGAACAAGTACCTTGCAAAGTCAAAGAGCGCAAGAATGAGACTTGAAAATCCGCCAAAATACAAGCCCAAGAAAAAGAAGAGAAAGAGTGTGTTCTCCACTCTCACAAATCAGCAATAGTAATTTGGGAAATTAACTGAACAGGAGGTTAACCCCTTGGATAATATCGAGAACAGAGATAATATCGAACTTGAGCTTAATGAACACATTGAGCTTGATGAAAACGAGATAGATACAACTGTTACAGAAGAATACGATGCCAGCCAGATTCAGGTTCTTGAAGGTCTTGAGGCCGTCCGTAAACGTCCCGGTATGTATATCGGCTCTACGGGTCCCAGAGGTCTTCACCACCTTGTCTATGAGATTGTGGACAACTCCATAGACGAAGCTCTGGCAGGCTTCTGCACAAATATCGATGTTGAGATTCTGCCCGGTGACATCATCAGCGTTAAGGATAACGGACGTGGTATCCCCGTTGGCATAAACGATAAAATGGGTATTTCGACCGTTACCGTCGTTCTGACCGTCCTTCACGCAGGCGGTAAGTTCGGCGGCAACGGATACAAAGTATCCGGCGGTCTGCACGGAGTCGGTTCCTCCGTTGTTAACGCTCTGTCCGAGTGGCTTGAGGTTGAGGTTTCTCAAAACGGTCACGTTTATCAGCAGCGCTTTTCAAACGGCGGCCATCCCGATTATGACCTCAAAGAAATCGGCACTTCAAATGACAGCGGTACAACTATCCGCTTTAAGCCCGACCCCGAAATTTTCCGTGAAACTACAGTTTATGATTTTGATACACTTGAGCGCCGTCTGCGTGAGTCCGCATTCCTCAATGCGGGTCTTTGCATAACTCTTGCCGACAGACGTGACAGTGAAAACATAATCGAAAGAGAGTACTGCTATGAGGGCGGTCTCTCCTCATTTGCGGAGTATCTCACAGGCGTTCGAAGCCTCACTCCGTTACACGAAAAACCCGTCCACTTCTCCGGCACAAAGGGTGATAAAGCTGCTGAGATTGCACTGTTCTATAACGACAGCTACAACGAGCTTATCCTCTCGTTTGCCAACAACGTCCGCACAGAGGACGGCGGTACGCACGAAACAGGCTTTAAAGCCGCTTTAACAAGAGTTTTTAACGACTACGGTAAAAAGTACAACATCCTCAAAGACGGCGATAAAAAGCTCAGCGGTGAGGACGTAAGAGAAGGCTTGACAGCTATCATATCCGTCAAGCTCACAGAGGCTCAGTTTGAGGGACAGACAAAGAGCAAGCTGGGCAACACCGATGTTCAAACAATGGTCAACGCAATGGTCTATGACAAGCTGATGACCTACTTTGAAGAAAATCCCGCCGTCGCTAAGGCTATCTTTTCAAAAGCTCTCGATGCCGCAAGAGCGAGAGAGGCTGCAAGAAAAGCAAGAGACCTCGCAAGACGTAAATCAGTTCTTGAAGGAAACTCCCTGCCCGGCAAGCTTGCCGACTGCACAGAGAAACAGGCTGAGGGCACAGAGATATACATCGTCGAGGGAGATTCGGCTGGTGGCTCCGCAAAGGAAGGCAGAGACAGAAGCTATCAAGCTATACTTCCACTTTGGGGTAAGATGCTAAACGTCGAAAAAGCCCGTCTGGACAGAGTTATCGGCAACGATAAACTGCAGCCGGTCGTTATGGCTCTCGGCACAGGAATCGGCGACGACTTTGACATCAGCAAAATCCGTTACGAAAAAGTTGTTATCATGGCCGATGCCGACGTCGACGGTGCCCATATCAGAGTTTTGTTGCTCACATTCTTCTTCCGCTATATGCGTCCTCTTATCGAAGAAGGTCATGTGTACTTGGCACAGCCACCTCTTTTCAAGGTCAGCAAGGGCAAAAAGTTTGCCTATGCGTTCTCAGACGAAGAGCGTGACGAAAAAATCGAAGAATTCGGCGGCAGCTGCGATATTCAGCGATATAAAGGTCTTGGTGAAATGGACCCCGAACAGCTTTGGGAAACCACTATGGACCCGGCTACAAGAGTCATGCTCAGAGTTACGCTCGCAGATGCCATGGAGGCGGATGAAACTTTCTCCATCCTTATGGGTGACAAGGTTGAGCCCCGCCGTGAATTCATAGAAAAGAACGCAAAATTTGTTGAGAATTTGGACATTTGATTTTTGGAAAGGAATAATCAAAAATGAGCTTTGGTGACGCACGTGACACTCAAAAAATTATAAATGTTGATTTAAACAGAGAAGTGCGCAAATCGTTTCTCGACTACTCGATGACGGTTATCACCTCACGTGCACTTCCTGATGTCAGGGACGGTTTAAAACCCGTTCACCGCAGAATACTTTATACAATGCACGAAAACGGACTGACTCCCGACAAAGCATACAGAAAGTGTGCTGACACCGTCGGTTCCGTTCTCGGTAGATATCATCCTCACGGTGACGCATCCGTTTACGATGCAATGGTACGTCTCGCACAGACCTTCTCAATGAGATATATTCTTGTTGACGGTCATGGAAACTTCGGTTCCGTCGACGGCGACCCGCCTGCTGCATACCGTTATACGGAGTCCAGAATGAGCAAAATGGCTCTAAGGATGCTTACAGATATCGACAAAGATACAGTTGACTTTACCACCAACTACGATGACCGTCTTAAAGAGCCTACCGTTTTGCCCTCAAGATTCCCGAATCTTCTGGTCAACGGCTCAGTAGGTATCGCAGTCGGTATGGCATCAAACATTCCGCCTCACAATCTTGGTGAGGTTATCGACGGAATGTGCGCTCTTATCGACAATCCCGATATCGACCTTGACGGTCTTATGGAGCACATAAAGGGACCTGACTTCCCCACAAGAGGCGTTATTATGGGCAGGTCGGGCATCAGAGCCGCTTACAGCACCGGCAGAGGCAAAATTACTCTGCGTGCTAAAACAGAAATTGTCGAAAAGAAAAACGGCAGATTTGAAATTCAAGTCACCGAAATTCCCTACATGGTAAACAAGGCAAGACTCATTGAAAGTATTGCTAACCTTGTTAAGGACAAGCGTATTGAGGGCATTTCCGATGTCAATGACTACTCTTCAAAGAAGGGTATGCTCATTTCAATCGACCTCAAAAGAGATGCAAACCCGCAAGTCGTTCTCAATCAGCTTTTCAACTACACACAGCTTCAGGACACCTTCGGAGCAATAATGATTGCTCTTGTCAACGGTGAGCCCAAACAGCTTTCACTTAAAGAGATTCTCAATCACTATATCAAGTTCCAAGAGGAAGTCATCACCCGCAGAACAAGATATGACCTCAAAAAAGCTCAGGACAGAGCTCACATACTTGAGGGTCTCGCAAAGGCTATCGATATTGTTGATGAGATTATTGCTACAATCAGAGCCTGTAAGGGCGGTCAGGCAGAAGCCAAGACTGCAATTATGGAAAAATTTGATTTTGACGAGCCTCAGGCAGCCGCTATCGTAGCTTTCCGTCTCGGTCAGTTGGCAGGTCTTGAAATTCTCAAGATTACCAATGAGCTCAATGAACTTAATGCCAAAATCGCAGAGTTCCTCGAAATTCTCGGCGACGAAGCAAAGGTTCTTGAAATCGTTAAGAACGAAGCGATGGCTATACGTGACAAGTTTGCCGACGAGAGAAGAACAGAAATTGTCAATGTCTCGGGCGAGGTTGACATTGAGGACCTTATCCCCGAAGAGACCTGCGTATTCACTCTGACAAATATGGGCTACATCAAGCGTATCCCCGCAGATGAATACAAACAGCAGCACAGAGGCGGCAGAGGCGTTAAGGGTCTTACACGCAGAGATGAGGACGTTGTTAAGACAATGTTCACCTGCTCAACCCACGATTACATTATGTTCTTCACCACAAAGGGTAAGACATACAGACTTAAAGGCTATGAGATTCCCGAGGGCTCACGTCAGAGCAAGGGTATGAACATAGTTAACCTGCTGCCGGTTGAAGATGGCGAAAAGGTTTCCGCAATGATAAGAGTTCCCGAATTCGGCGAGGACAACTATTATCTGTGTATGCTCACAAGAAACGGTATTATCAAACGTACCGAACTTGATGCTTATAAGAATGTACGTAGAAACGGTGTTATTGCCATTAACCTCGACGACGATGATGAGCTTGCTTGGGTCAATCTTACCGAGGGCGGCGAAAACCTCATAATAGCCACTCATAAGGGTATGGCAATCGCTTTCCGTGAGGATGATGCAAGAGTCATCGGCAGAACCGCAAGAGGTGTACGTGCTCTTAAGCTCAAAGAGGGCGACTATGTTATAGGCATGGATATCCTTGCCGAAGGCAAAAAGGTTCTCACAGTCAGCGAGACCGGTTACGGACGCCTTAGCGAAATCGACAACTACAGAATCCAGAACAGAGGCGGTTCGGGTCTTACAAACTACCACACCGAAAAATACGGCGATATTTCAGCTGTTGCCGTTGTTGATGAGAGCGAAGATGTCATCTTCATTTCTTCAGACGGTATAATTATAAGAATTCCCGTTTCGCAGATCAGCACCTTTGCACGTCCGTCAAAGGGTGTTCGTGTAATGCGTGTATCCGAGGGTGAAAAGCTCGTCACCGTTGCTTGTGCACCGAGTGA
The DNA here is from genome assembly GCA_017407995.1 of Clostridia bacterium. Lineage (GTDB taxonomy): Bacteria > Bacillota > Clostridia > Oscillospirales > Acutalibacteraceae > CAG-177. The sequence goes on from JAFQVM010000014.1 coordinate 91,312, forward strand.
GGAAAACGAAGAACCCGAAAATACTGCTTCTGATGACGAAATTACCGCCGACAGCAGCGAAACAGAAGAGAAAAATGACTAAAAAGCATATTTTTTTGTAACTTGTTACAAAAAAAACTTGTCATATTTAAGTTTGTCTGCTATTATATTCGTAAGGTTTTATTTAAATCTCAGTTCTATAAATCTATAAAGGGGGACTCCTACTTGAACATTGCTCTTATGGCCCATGACTCGAAGAAAGAACTTATGACCCAATTCTGCATAGCTTACTGCGGAATTTTGAGCCGACATTCTCTCTGTGCAACCGGCACCACCGGCAAACTCGTCTCAGAGGCCACAGGGCTTACTATCCAGCGCTTTTTGAGTGGTCCCCAGGGTGGAGACCAGCAGATTGCATCACGCATAGCGTGCGATGAAATTGACCTTCTGCTTATGTTCAGAGACCCCTCCACCCCCAAACCACATGAGCCGAATGATGCTAATCTCCTGCGTCTGTGCGACGTACACAACATTCCCGTCGCCACAAATATCGCTACTGCTGAGGCACTGATTCACAGCCTTGCACGAGGCGACCTCGACTGGCGTGACATAGTAAACCCAAAATGATTTTAATATGAGGCGGAGCAATCCGCCTCAATTTACTGTTTTTTTGAAAGGATTGAAAAGAATGGCTCTTTTCACTAAGGCTGTCAAGGGCACACAGGATGTTTTGCCCGCAAACAGTTATAAAAACCGTTTTTTAGAAAACACTTTACTTGACATCGCTTCAAACTTCGGATTCAAGGAGATTAGAACTCCTGTTTTCGAACACACAGAGCTTTTCGCAAGAGGTGTTGGCGATACAACTGACGTTGTTCAAAAAGAGATGTATACTTTCCTCGATAAGGGCGGCCGCTCTATAACTCTCAGACCTGAGGGTACCGCAGGTGCGGCACGAGCTTTTCTTGAGCACGGTCTGTTTAACGAGCCCCTGCCACAGAAAGTATGCTATATCACTTCATGCTATCGCTATGAGAAGCCTCAGTCCGGCAGATACAGAGAGTTTCACCAGTTCGGAGTTGAAGTGTTCGGCACACCGTCTCCCGCAGCGGATGCAGAGCTTATTTCGCTTGCCAATGAGATTTTTGCTTTTCTCGGCATTGACGATTTAACCCTTGAAATCAATTCAATCGGTTGTCCCAAGTGCCGTGCAGAATATCACAAAGCGCTTAAAGCTTACTTCGAGAGCTACAAAGAGGAGCTTTGCGGCACATGTCTTGACCGACTTGAGCGCAACCCCATGCGAATCTTAGACTGCAAGAGCCCCATCTGCTCAAAAATCGCAGCTGAAGCACCTGTTGTCCTCGACTATCTGTGTGATGAGTGTAAGGAGCATTTTGAAAAGGTTAAGAGCTATCTTGATGCCTTGAATATCGAATATAAAATCAATCCGAAAATCGTGCGTGGACTTGATTACTATACAAAAACCGTCTTTGAATTCGTTTCAAGCAACGAAAAAACCGCAGGACTTGTCTGTGGCGGCGGCGGACGTTATGACGGTCTTATTGAAGAACTCGGTGGCCAGCACACACCGTCTCTCGGCTTTGCAATGGGCCTTGAACGTCTTTTGAGTGTTATCGAAGCTCAGGGAATTGAGCTGCCCGGCGAGCAGAAGTGTGATATATACATCGCCTCTATTGGCGACAAAGCCTCTCTTAAGGCTGCAGGAATATGTACTGACCTTCGTGCAGAAGGTGTCGGCGCTCAGTTTGACATCGCAGGCCGTTCTGTTAAGGCTCAGATGAAATATGCTGATAAAATCGGTGCAAAATTCACCTGCGTCATAGGCGATGACGATATTGAAAAGGGCGAAGTTGCCATTAAAAACATGGAGAACGGCGAAAAGACTGTTTTAGCACTTGACACTTTTACAGATGACTTTTCATCCATGTGGGTACAATCGGCCGCAAACGCTCTTGCAGATTCTTTATCAAACGAAGACTTTGCATCATTAGACATTAACAATCTTATGGGAGGGCTCAAATAATGGAGAGAACCTATATTGCGGACATAAAAAACAATCTCGATAAACCCGTTCTTGTTCAGGGCTTTATTGAAAACCTGCGTGACGGCAAGGCTATGGCTTTCATTGTTCTTAAGGACATCACAGGTAAATTGCAGATTACAGTTGAAAAAGAAAAGGCTGAGCACCTTTGCGACACAATCGCACAGCTTACTCCCGATTCTGTCGTATCAATCACAGGTACCGCTATCGCAAACGATTTCGTAAAGCTCAACGGTATTGAGCTTATCCCCACTGACATCAAAATAGAGTCAATTGCTGATGCTCTGCCGATTATGCGCAAGGAGATTCCTGCAACAAAGAAGAAAAAAGCTGTTGAGCGTTCAAGCATTGACCAGCGTATTGACTACCGTTGGATTGATTTGCGCACAGACGAAAATCAGCTTATGTTCAAGGTTCAGACCACTATGGTTAATGCCATGCGTCAGTTCCTCCTTGAGCGTGAATTCATAGAGATTCACACTCCCAAGCTTATCGGCGCTGCAAGTGAGAGCGGTTCGGAAGTTTTTGAAGTTAAGTATTTTGACCGCAACGCATATCTTGCACAAAGCCCTCAGTTCTATAAACAGATGGCAATGGCAAGCGGATTCGAGCGCATTTTTGAAGTCGGACCCGTATTCAGAGCTGAAAAGTCCTACACCAGCAAGCACACCACCGAGTTTTCAGGTTTCGACCTTGAGTTCAGTTATATAAACTCTTTCAGAGATGTTATGAAGATGGAGGAAGAGCTTCTCGCCTTTATGCTCAAAGCCGTAAAAGAAAAGTACGGTGATGAGATAAAAGAGCTCTTCGGAATAGATGTTGTTGTTCCGACCACTCCGTTCCCCGTAATCACTCTCAAAGAGCTTTATGCAGAGCTTGAAAAAGAGTTCGGCTACACTATCGATGACAGCGAAAAAGGTGACCTTACCACCGATGCTGAAAGACTCAGCTACGAGTGGGTTATGAAAAAGTACGGACACGAGTTCCTGTTCATCACCGACTATGATGCTGAGAAACGTGCTTTCTATCATATGCGTGATGAAAACGGCGTTCCTCAGGGATATGACCTTATCTGGAGAGGCGTTGAAATCACAACAGGCGCACAGCGTGAGCACAGATATGATGTTCTTAAAAGCCAGGCACAGGAAAAAGGTCTTGACAAGGACGTTGAGTTCTATCTTGAATTCTTCAAGTACGGTTGTCCGCCTCACGGTGGCTTCGGCATAGGCATCGACCGTATGACTATGCTCATGCTCGGACTTCACATCAAAGAAGCCATGTTTATATTCAGAGGTCCGAACAGACTTAATCCGTAAGAAAGAACTTAAAGCACCGTCTATGACGGTGCTTTTTTATTTTCATTTTTTACCATGAGCAATGTTTACCGATAACAGTTTCTTTTGTCAGGTATACTCACTAAGCGATGATAAAAAATAAAATCAGAATTCGCTTTTAAAAGGAGTGCTGCAAATGTGAAAATTAAAAAATATTTTATTCCAAAAAGACGCTCATTTATAAAGCTTGCAGCGTTTTCTGTCGCTACTATTACTGTTCTCAGCATCTTTTTGTTGCGTGCATCGACAACCCAAAACTACTATGAAAATGAAATAAAAACTGTGAGATTGCGCTCTCTTTATCAGATGTGTGAGTACACATCGCTTTTACCTGACGACCTGCATAAGCTTGCCAACTCTGCCGCACCGACAGCAGAACTGTCCTCAAACATTCTCAAGAACACATCGTGTGCAAAAACTTGTCTGAGCGATTTTCCGCAGGATAACGATAGTTTGTCACAAATCTATAAGTTTTATTCCCAAGTGGACTCGCTTATAACTTCAATCAGTAACGGAAGTCTTTCAATTGAACAAGAGCAATCAAACCTCCGCCGTTTGGCAGACTCCGCACAAAACTTGACGTATCGGTTAGAGGACGTTCTTAACATGTGCATCACAGGGTCATTATCACTCACACAAGTACCCGACGCAATCGCCGATAATCAAACTGCATTTTATTCATCAGGTTTAGATTATGCTAACAATACGCTTGCAGATATTAAAACAAACTCTTTTAAAGGCGCAGAAGAAAGTGCTTTTTTGAACCACTTTGATACCGTCACAAAAAAAGAAGCGGCTAAAATCGCCGCAGAGCATTTAAATGTGGAAACTGTCCTTTTAAGAAAAACACGGAATGACGACAGTTCACTTGAGCTTTATAAATTCTATTACCGTGACTCATTTATCAGCATCACAAAGAACGGCGGAAAAGTTTGTTCATTTTTTATGCCGTGCGAAGCCAAGGAAAAAACACTGTCCGCAGAGGATGCTGTTATCCGAGCGAAAGAGGCGCTGAAAAACTGGGGATACAAAAGCTTAAAGGAAAAGTACTATTTCATCAAAGACAACGTCTGCACCATAACCTTTGTTCACATAGATGGCGAAGTAATTTGCTATCCCGACACCATAAAAATAAAAATAGCTCTCGATAACGGTGAAACAGTAGGATTCGATGCCTCAGAGTATTTTAAAAATCATAAGGAGCGAAGCTACAAGTATGAAAACACCTTTATCGAAGGCATGATTCCGAGCTCTCTCAATGTTTTAAGAATATCACTTGCTTTAATCTCACATGAAGGCACAGAGATTCTCTGCCATGAAATATTATGCACTGACGGTGAAAGTGAATATCTTGTTTATCTAAACAGTGAAAATGCTGCACAGGAAAAAATCTTAAAGCTCGAAAAAACCGACAGCGGAACTCTTATAAAATAATTGCGAATAAAAGTATACACAAAGCCAATAATACTATAGAACCCCAGGTTCACTACAAGACAGGAGTGCTGAGTAAAATGAAAAAATCTCTAAGTCTGATTTTAGCTGTCGCCGCTTTTTTTGTGTTCGCCCTTACAGGCTGCACAAACGGTAACGACGACACCACTACAACCTCCAGAGGTGACACGACCTCAACAGCGACCACCACTAACGAAAGAGCAACAGAAGGTCTTTCGGAAAGAGTGTCTGATGACATGTCAGAAATGATGTCGGATGCTCAATCTCTCTTACCGGATGCCGAAGACGGCTCCGTAACAGATAACGGCTAAAAAAACAAAGCAGAAGGGTTGCCTTCTGCTTTGTTTTTTAGTATCACAACAGTTTTGTGAACGCTAAGCATACTATTAGAAAACTAAGGACAGTCCGGATGGTTATTAACCACCCAGACTATCTTTTAATTTAAAATATATATTAATACTTCTTTTTTCTCGAAACAAACGCTGCTGCGGCCGCAACTGAAAGAGCTGCAAATGCTGTTATTCCGGCAGCTGCTCCTGTGTTAGGAATGCTTTCGTTTGAATTTCCTATAGATGCATCGTCGTCGGGATTATTCGGGGTATCACTGTCTGTTTCGCCTGTCGAAGAATCTGACTCGGGGTCTTTATCAGGGTCAGACGGAACAAGCCCCTCAGAATCAAAGATAGACACCAAAACATCAATGAGTTTATCAAGGGTGTCCTTTACCTGCTCTGTTATACCCTCTACGACCTCAGGGTCAATATCAGCTATTATATCCTTTATCTGTCCTACGATATCTGCCACTTCTTCAGGGTCAACATTCTCTATAACATCTTTTATCTGCTCTTTTATGTCATCTACAATCTCCGGGTCGATTTGCTCAAAGAAGTCTTTGATATCTTCTACCGCACCTGAAATATCAATGCCAAATCCGGTAGCGGGAATCTCTTTTCCCTGTTCAACAGTATGATTACATTTCTTACACACCTTATCACCTGTGTAGCCGGGTTTAAATACTGTTGCCTCTTTTGCGTTTACTACTTCAATTTCATGCTTTTCAACCATTTTATATTTGCAGATGTAACACTCTTTATAGTGAATGTCTCCATCAGCCTTCCAATTGTCGTAGGAGGTGTGCTGAGTCAAGCTCCCCCTTTCTCCGCAGCCACACTCTTGCCAATGATAGTTCTCGTCATACTTCAAATCATCATAGCCGTGGGAGTGATAAGTGAGATTAAGCTTAAATGTTGCCTTTTCTCCATTTCCAAGGTCATAATCGTAAGTTACCTTCCATGGTCTGGGACTACTGATTTTCAATACAGTTCCACTGACTGTAGCTCCCTCTGACCAATTCGAGGTTTTTGTAACATCGAAATCCCCGGGTAATTTACTAAGGTCAAAACTGTTTTGTTCATCAAGAGTTATATTGTAAAAATTATCTTCGCAAAAAAGCGTTGTTAGTTTAGGATTTTTACTCAAATCAAGACTTGTAAGATTGTTTGAAGTTTGACCTATGACTCCAATATTATAATTATGGCACTGCAACTCTTGCAGCTCCGTGTTGTTTCTTACGTCAAGGGTCTCCAATTCACAGTTTGCACAACACAGTTTTATCAAAGCCGTGTTCTTGCTGACATCTATACTTGTAAGCGGATTCCTTGAACAATTCAAATAGGTCAGGTTAGGCAACAGTTCTATTCCTTTGAGCGTACTGACATTTTTGTTTTCATTTTAAACAACCTCTCTTCTTTTGTTTAGATTTATTAAACATTTGTCTATCGTCATCAAGAAAAACAAATCAGTTAAACAGTCAGCAATGCCTTGCCGAAAAAAACAAGATAGCAGTTACAGATGCAAAAAGCGTATTACATACTAATAATTGTCATCTCTACTGCCATCTATTCCAATGTATTCTTGATTATAGCAAAAAATTCTTTTGGTTTCAACAGTGCAAAACCTGTTTATAAAGATTTTACTTTTATAATATATATTTTCACTACTGTTCTTTACAAAAATCTATTATCGCACGTATCGCACGAACTGTTCTTGCCACGGGCAATCCAACAACATTAAAATAGTCGCCGTCTATCCCCTCGACAAGCGTGCATCCGTATCCCTGAATGCCGTATGCACCGGCTTTGTCCATAGGCTCGTTTGTTGCTACATACTTTTCAATTTCTTCATCCGTTAAATCAAAAAATCTAACCTTGGTCTCTTCGCAAAAAATATTCTTCTTACCGTTTGCCGCAATGCAGACGCCTGTGTAAACTGCATGCTCATTACCTGAGAGTGCACGAAGCATCCTCTTTGCATCCTCTCTGTCTTTAGGCTTTCCGAGTATCTTATCATTCAAAACCACAACGGTATCTGCGCCTATAACGCAATCATTCGGTCTGCGCAATGCAACCGGACTGCACTTTTGCTCGGCAAGAGAGCAGACTATCTCCTCCACACAATCTCCCTGCACAATCTCTTCTACGCCCTCAACATCTATTTCGAAATCAAGCCCTGCCGTTTTTAAAAGTTCTTTCCTGCGGGGCGAGGATGACGCCAACACTATTTTCAAAACTGACCCCTCCTGATAAGCTCCGCAACCTTTAAAACTGCTGCCTGAGTTTTTCCGTCCCTGATTTCATTATTTAGTACCATATCAACAGCCTTTTCAAGAGGAATTCTTTCTACTGCCAAAAATTCATCCTCATCCGGGTCCAGGTCCGTAAACGTGAGACCCTTTGCAGCATACATATGAATTATCTCTCCGCAGTAACCGGGAGTCGGATAAAACTTGCCAATGTTAAGATACTCCTGTGCAACTGCACCGGTTTCCTCTCTGAGCTCTCGTTTGCCCGCCTCAAATGGGTCCTCACCGTATTCAAGCTTACCGGCAGGAATTTCAAGAATCACCTCGCCGTAAGGGTAACGGAACTGGCGAACAAACATAAGCTCATTCTTATCCGTCAAAGCGGCAATCGTTACCCCGCCCGGATGCTCTACCACCTCACGCTTTGCCTCCTTGCCGTTAGGCAATTCAGCTCTGTCAGCCCGGACGTTTATTATCTTTCCGTTATAGATGTATATTTTTTCTAAAGTTTTCTCGTTGAGATTCATAAGTTATCCCCCGTTTTGTATTATTTGCACCTTTTTCTGAATAAAAATAACTGACTACTTTTGGAAGGAAAATACTGCGCTATGAGTTTTATTATACCTTGTTATCCTCCCGACTACAAGACCTTGAGTGTCGGAATATCAAATTTAAAATGCAGTTATCCTTTTTTGAGAACAGGTATACTGGGACGCAGTCTTTGCCTGCGAAAAATATATTCGCTACGTCTTGGCAGAGCTGAAAACCCTGTCTTAATAACCGCCGGATTTCACGCTCAGGAGTGGATAACATCACTCGTTCTTTTGCGTTTTATAGAGCGGGTTTGTCAAGCAGCGCAAAAAAGGAATACACTGTGCGGGATAGATGTAGGCGGAGCGCTGAACCGGCGTGAAGTAATTTTTATTCCCTGCATCAACCCTGACGGCACCGAAATCGCTCTTAAAGGCTCATGTACTGCAGGAAAATACCGCAACTTTGTTGAAAAAATATCAAACAAAGACCTTTCTCATTGGAACGCAAATGCCAGAGGCGTAGATATTAATCACAACTTTAATGCTGGTTGGCAAATTTCACGCAAACTTGAAAATGAAGCCGGCATAACCGGACCTTCACCACGCAGATTTGGCGGCGCTGCTCCCGAAAGCGAACCTGAAACCCAGGCTCTTACTAACCTTTGCCGAAACCGATGTCCACGCACAGCCATAGCACTTCACAGTCAGGGTGAAGAAATATTTTACGAATACGGAAAATACACTCCCGAAAGAGGTCTGCATCTTGCAAAAATATTCTCCGCATCAAGCGGATATACGTTAGTACAAAACGCCGGTATTTACTCCCACGCAGGGTTTAAGGACTGGTTTATAGAAGAGTTTCACAGTCCGGCATTCACCTTTGAACTGGGGAAAGGAAAAAATCCACTGCCTCTTTCAGAGTTTGATTCAATATATTCAAAAGTTGAGGAAATGCTGATACTCGCATGTATTATGTAATGCTTTTTATAATGAAAAAACACGCACCGCTTAAGCGGTGCGTGAAGTTTAATTCGTATTAATCAGTCCTCGTCGCAGCAGTCATCACAATCGCACTCGATGTCGAACTCTAAAAGAGTATCGCAGTTGGGGCAATCAATGCTACCGTCCTCAAGGATGCCCTCGTCAACGCAGATTATCTCGCCGCACTTGGGGCACTCAACCTCATAATATTCCTCATCGTCGCAGCAGTCGTCGCAATCGCAGTCATCGTCGTCGTAGACGTAGCTCTCAAGCTCTGCAAGGTCCTCATCAACAGAGTCAACCTGGTCGCTGACAACGTCAAGACCCTCTTCAAGGTCTGCAACACTCATTGCGATATCGTCAAGCAGGTCTATCATAGCCTTTATAACTTTAACTTCATCCTTTGTGCCGTCAAGGTTAAGTCCGTCGACAAGGCCCTTGATATAAGCAACTTTTTCTGTAACAGTCATTTTAATTTCTCCCTTCAAAATTATGCTCTGCTGACATACTCGCCGGTACGGGTGTCAACAATAACCATTTCGCCCTCTTCAATGAAGAGCGGAACTTTTATCTCAGCACCTGTTTCAAGAGTAGCGGGCTTTGTAGCGTTAGTAGCTGTATCGCCCTTGAAGCCGGGGTCAGTCTGAGTAACTTCAAGAGTAACGCTTGTAGGCGGCTCAACGCCGAAAACATTGCCCTTGTAAGAAAGAATCTTACAAACAGTGTTCTCTTTAACAAACTTGAAATTGTCAGAAAGCTCGCTGGAGTTAATCGGAATAAGCTCATAACTCTCGGGGTCCATGAAGTAATAGAGGTCGCCGTCGTTATAAGAATACTCCATCTCCTTACGCTCAATATAAGCGGTGGGGAATTTTTCTGTGGGGTTGAAGGTACGCTCAACAACAGAACCTGCAATAACGTTTCTTATCTTTGTTCTGACGAACGCTGCACCTTTACCGGGCTTAACGTGCTGGAACTCGATAATCTGATAAACTTCGCCTTCCATCTCAAACGTAATGCCGTTTCTGAAATCGCCTGCTGAAACCATATTTTGTCTCCTCCGATATTTTAGTTTTACACATTTATTTTATACTATTCGTCTATATATTTCAATACTTTTTTTACTCTTCCTGCGCTTTATCATGCTAATAAAGCTTTAATTGCTGTCCTGAACGTATAACATCGGGGTTTCTCAGCCTGTTTATCCCTGCAATTTCTGACACAGGTACACCTTCAAGGGTGGAAATTCGGCTGAGTGTATCGCCGTTTCTCACAGCATAAAAAGTTCCTGCCTTCTTAGCTGACGGTATTCTGAGCGTTTCACCCTCAAAAATTACATTCGGATTTTCAATATTATTGGCACTCACTATAGCCGAAACCGAGACTCCAAAGCGGCCTGCAATTGAACTTAACGTATCGCCGCTTCTGACAATATACGTTTCCGCTCCGCTGTCCCGTGCATCCTTAGTTATTGTTAGCCGCTGTCCGACAAAAATGCGATTCGGGTCAACAATGTTGTTTTCTCGTACAATGGCAGGCACAGTCGTATCATACTCACGTGCTATGCGGAAAAGAGTATCTCCGGGACGTACATAGACGATAATCCTTTGCGAATCTGAGCGCACCGGTATCTTTCGCTCGCCTGCGATAGCGCTCCTGTCATCGAGCAATATACCGTCAGTAAATCTATCACGGTCAACGTCTCCGCTTATTCCTGCAACTCTGCCAACATCGGCAAATTGGAAGCCGACCCAAGAATCCCATTTCCCGTTGTCTGCCGGCTCTTCAACTCCGTACTCAGCTACCCACAGCGGATATTCACGTGCAAGCGCCTCGTCAAAAACATTTATTGCATTGGACGTATCGCTGTAAACGACAGCATCCTTTCCTGTAGTGCTTGTGAGAGTTCTGAGATACTCACGTGAAATTTCATTTACCTCTTCTGCATTGAGACTTCCAAAAGATTCAAAGTCCATCGCAAGTCGCATATCCGGCTCCCTGCCTGTCACAAGTGAAGCAAAAAACTCTGCCTGCTGCCTGCCCTCTTCAACACTGCGAGCAGTCACATAGTGGTAAAAGCCGACATACAACCCGGCATCCTTTGCCTTTTCATAGTTTTCATGAAAATACGGGTCAACGTAGGACGAGCCCACACCAACTCTTATATAAACGGCTCGTATCCCGTCACTAGCAGCTCTTTCAAAATCAATGTCACCCTGAAACTCGCTGACATCCATGCCCTCAAAAATCTCTTCGCCGGACGGCGGTAAAGCCCTCGCCGGAACGACTGCGGCAAAAGCCATGGTTCCCGTACACAACATCAACGGCAGTATACGGCTGAATTTGAATTTCATATAAACACCTTCACACAGTTTTTGCCAAAATCAAACTTATGACTCGGCAATATATTCTATGTTTATAAGTCGGTGTTTGACAGCAGAGAAACCGCCTGCTTCTGCAGACGGTTTCTCTCCCTTTTTGCATATTTATAATACCATAAAAAAAAGAAAAAATCAAGTCTTGTTCTTTTTTTCATATTAGTGTATTAATTATAGTAGACAACTTGCGGAGGTGTATTATGGACGCTCAACTTTCAACGCATATCATACAGGCGCTCGCCGTTAAGGATTGTGAGCTTGTTTCGCAATGCAATCAGGAGACTTCAAAATACGGACTTACGCTTACAGACAAAGAAATCACCCAGCTTCAGGTTCAACGTTTCGAAGCACTGAAATCAAGCGGCAGAGTCGAATTCGGGCAAGGAATACTGCGCCCTCTTATTATGAAATTCTGTGACTCCCAGTTTATCCACAAAAGCAACTACGCCGAAACTCTCGCAGCCCTGCAGGAGATGTTTTACTACTTCAAAACTGAATCTGGTGATTATCTTTCCGACAACGAGCTGCTCACCATAATGAAGTCTATTTTTGACGGTGCGGCACAGGGCTCACTTGAATATCTTAACTCCATGGGACTTGAAACAATTTGCAGAGCCATTAAGGGCTGCGACGTTGACGAGGGCGACGATGAAGTTTATGAAGATGAAGAGTACGGCGAGGAGGATGAGTACGATGTCTGATGTTTCTTTAAGCACCACACTCAACATTGAAGAACAGGCCGATTTTCAAACCGAGATATTTAAACTCCTTGCAGTTTTAGTTGCCGAATACACCAAGGGTAAGTCTACATCCATTCCCGAAAGTCTTGCAAAGGAGTTTATGGAGTCAATCCTTTTCAATCTTCGCATAACTGACGATGCCAAAGCAATAGAGGTTATGACCAACGGCATCCACGAGTCATTTGAGAAAGGATTAAGTCTTACAAAAAGAAAAACCGCTCTGGCAAGAAGACTCTGGAAAAAGATATTCTTATCCAGACCCGACCTCTTTAACTACTCCATGCTTCAGACTCTTTCAAGCATAAAAAAATTTCCTGTCATCTATGACTGCTGTTTTTTTGCACATCAAAATCCATGTGAAATTGATTATCAGCTTTGTATACCTGTTTCACATGAGCTTAAAGGCGTAGATTACATTATAGAATACCTGCGCCATCTGTTTGTGGAGAACGCAATTCTAAACCGTTTTGACCCTGAAAACTGCAAACCCGTTTTAGATAATTATTGCAAGACCTGGCAGACAGAGGTCTTAAACATCTTTGAGCCCGTTGCCGAAACCGCCGTAATGCTTGCGCTTATAGGCGAAGATATAAAGAGTCTTAAAATCGGAGAAAGTGAACTTACAAAAATATACTGCATTCTCTCGGACAGCACGCAAACAGAACTTGCCGCAGCGCTGAACACTGCGGCAAGACAAGTAATAAAAACAATGTCAATAAAATCTCAGGCGCAAAAGGTCTACCTTTTACGTGTAGCGGAAAACATGGTTCCGAGATTTGCATGTTTGCTCAAAAAGCAGGTTGACTATTGACGATAATCCTCCGCCAACAGACTATACGTACACGCATCAACGATACCCTTGTTGCTCCAATCGGCTTGGCGAAGTGTACCCTCATACTTCAAACCGCATTTTTGCATCACCTTACCTGAATTCGGATTGTTCGGGTCATGGTGTGATTGAATGCGGTTAACTTTAACCTCGTCAAACAAAAACGGTATTATCAGCGAAAAAGCCTCGCTTGTAATTCCCCGATGCCACCACTTGCTGCCGATACAATAGCCTATGTTAACCATATCGATGCGCTCATCTATATTAACAACGCTAATTCCTCCAACAGGCTCGCCCGTTTCTTTTAAAACGATTGCCCATTGATAAAAATCGTTCCTGGAATAGTTCTCTATCCAACCTTTTATTACGGTTTTTGTTACTGAAACATCTGCATGGGTAGGCCATCTCAAAAATTCTGTAACCTTTTCATCACTCGTCCAGTTGCGAAAAGCCACAGGAATATCGTCCTCGACAAAACGTCTGAGTAACAGTCGCTCGCTCTCTATTTCAACCGTACCTAAGTGAGTCATTCTTTTCACCCCTTAAAAATAAAACAGTTCTTCAAACTTCTTGTTAAGAGCTATACACAAAACCAGCGCCAGTTTTGCCGTCGGGTTAAACTGGCCTGTTTCTATTGAGCTTATCGTATTTCTTGAAACTCCGACCAAATCAGCCAGCTGTGTCTGCGACAAGTGCATCTCTGTCCTAGCCTCTTTGAGTCGGTTTTTTAACACCAATTCATTATCCATAAAATCATCTCACAAAAGACATAATGTAAATAACCAGATTAGCAATTGTTATAAGCCCGAAGACAATTGTTAACGCAAGCTCATTCTTCCTTTTGAGCTTAATATACTTAACCAAATTCATAGCAACCATTATACTTCCGTAAATGATAAAACAACTCGGACTATACTTTTCAGCAAAAGTATAATCTATGCCGTAAATCAGCATACACACAATCGCTCCGACCAATGCGGCAATTTTGCCCGCCTGACCTATAACATCACGTTCACGCTCATCCATTTTTTGATTTTCATTTCTGCTCTTTGCCAAAATTTCTTCTCTGTCCATAGTAAACCTCCTAACAAAAATGACAAGTATACTTGGTATTTATATAATAGCATTACCAAGTTTACTTGTCAACATTTTTTGCAAAGTTTTATTGGCAAAATTTTGAACTCACTTAAATCACTATAAGTTCCTTAGGCGAGGAGGTAAGATTTTCTATTCCGTCCTCGGTAATGAGCACCATATCCTCTATTCTGACACCAAAGCAACCGGGGAGATATATGCCCGGCTCATCGGTGACCACATTACCAGCTTCCAGGATATCCTCAGCACTCGGCGAAACCCTCGGCTCCTCGTGTATCTCAATGCCTACACCGTGGCCCGTTCCGTGACCAAAAAACGCTCCGTAGCCCGCAGAGGCTATAACATCCCTTGCCGCTTTATCAGCATCTGAACATCTCACTCCGGGGCGCATAACATCAAGTGCGGCAAGCTGAGCTTTGAGCACCGTGTCATAAACCTTTTTCTGCTCGTCGCTGACAGCTCCGACCGCTACAGTACGGGTCATATCGCTGTGATAACCGTCACAGACTGCGCCGTAATCCATAGTGATGAAGTCGCCGTTTTCTATTTTTTTATCAGACGGTACACCGTGTGGCATAGAAGAATTTATTCCGCTGACAGCTATTGTTTCAAAAGACAGTGCCTCAGCTCCGTTTTTGAGCATAAAGTAGTCGAGCTCAAGCGATATTTCACGCTCTGTTACACCCGGTTTTATAAACCTCAAAATATGGTCAAATGCTTGCTCCGTTATAGCCTGAGCTTTTTTTATTGATGCGATTTCATCCGCACTTTTCACCATGCGAAGCGAATTTATTGCCTTGTCAACCGACCCGTCAGCTACTATTTCAACGTCATTTAGCATTTCGCAATAACGTGTATATTCTGAAACGGTCACTCTCTGCGCTTCAATTCCGAGACGATTTATTTTAAACTCCCGCATTAAATCAGGCAGTTCTTTTTTCAGATTTTTAGTCTCCCTCACAGGACAGCATGTTATCTTTTTGCCTGCCGCCTCAACATAGCGTGAGTCGGTCAAAAACACGCTTCCACAACGTGACACAAGCAGTACACCCGCAGTTGACGGAAAAGCTGTAAAATACCGTCTGTTTTCTTCGGAAGTTATCATTACACCGTCAAGTTCTTGCGGTAGTTTTTTGAGCAAGTTCTCAAGCTTCATCTATATCAATCCTTTCGGAGAAATGATTTCACCTTTAGCATTTTCTTTTAGTCTTTAAAAATGCTCACTCTTAATTAATGACAAAAGCGGCAGGATATATACCTGCCGCCTTCCCATTATTTGTACTTACGCTTACGAGCTGCCTCGGACTTCTTCTTTCTCTTAACCGAAGGTTTCTCATAATGCTCTCTCTTACGAACCTCCTGAATGACTCCGTCCCTGGAGGTCTGTCTCTTAAAACGCTTGAGTGCGCTCTCGAGAGATTCATTTTCTTTTACTCTAACCTGACTCATTATATTCCCTCCCTCCGCTGCATTTGCAAGGGGCTAATTTCTCATAGCTTGCTCCTTATTATACAACAAGCCACATTTATTGTCAACTGCTTTCAGCTTTATTTTTTAGAGTGGCTTTACAACAAGGTTTACAAGCTTTCCGGGAACATAGAGTTCTTTAATGAAAGCCATATTGTTGGTAAACTCCTTGACCTTGTCGAGCTCTTTTGCCATGGCGATAGCGCTCTGTGCATCGATATCGGCGGGTACTGTGAACCTGTCACGAACCTTGCCGTTTACCTGGACAGCAATTTCTATCTCATTGTCAACGCACTTGCTCTCGTCATACGACGGCCACTGAGCAAGAGAGCAAAGACCCTCTCCGCCGAGCTGTTCCCACATCTCCTCGCAAAGGTGAGGAGCAAACGGGCAAAGCAGACGAACAAATGTTGAAAGCTCGTCAAGAGTCATTGCGCCGACATTGTTTATCTCATTGAGAAGTGTCATCATCGCAGCGATAGCCGTGTTGAACTTCATATCCTCAATATCCTGAGATACCTTTTTAATAGTCTTATGCATTGCGGTCTCAAGCTTCGGGGTTACACCGTTGCCCTTAGCGATATCGCTCAAATTTGCAACTCTGTCAAGGAAACGCTTACAGCCCTTAACGCCACTCTCATTCCATGGAGCGGAAGCTGTATAATCGCCCATAAACATAATGTATGTTCTGAGAGTATCAGCACCGTACTGCTTGATAACATCATCCGGGTCAACAACATTTCCTCTTGACTTTGACATCTTAACGCCGTCAGCACCCAGAACAACGCCGAGACCTGTACGCTTTGCATATGGCTCTGCAACCGGTACTGCACCGATATCATAGAGGAATCTGTGCCAGAAACGTGAATAGATAAGGTGGCGGGTTACGTGCTCCATACCGCCGTTATACCAATCTATAGGAAGCCAATATTTCAGCTTATCC
Organism: Clostridia bacterium; assembly: GCA_017407995.1. Lineage (GTDB taxonomy): Bacteria > Bacillota > Clostridia > Oscillospirales > Acutalibacteraceae > CAG-177. The sequence goes on from JAFQVM010000014.1 coordinate 107,689, forward strand.
TCTGCCGCAAAAACATCGTCGTTTTTGGGGTCAATATAACGCAGGAAGTACCATGAAGAACCTGCCCACTGAGGCATTGTATCGGTTTCTCTCTTTGCAGGTGCACCACACTTCGGGCATGTGCAGTTGACAAACTCGTCAATCTTTGCAAGCGGGCTCTCACCGCCCTCACCGGGTTCAAAGTTCTTGACATCGGGAAGTCTGAGCGGTAACTCGTCATGCGGTACGCCGACCATTCCGCACTTCTCGCAGTGAACAATCGGAATCGGCTCACCCCAATAACGCTGACGGTTGAACGCCCAATCCTTCATCTTATACTGAACGCCCTTCTCGCCGATACCCTTATCAGCAAGGAAGCTGAGCATCTTTTCAATAGAATCCTTTTTATTTGTTGTGCCGTTAAGGAAATCGGAGTTTACCATCTCGCCGTCGCCCGTATAAGCCTCTTGCTCAATGTCGCCACCCTTGATAACCTCAATTATATCAATACCGAACTTCTTAGCAAACTCCCAGTCACGCTGGTCGTGTGCGGGAACAGCCATGATAGCGCCTGTACCGTAACCCATCATTACATAGTCGGAGATATAAATCGGAATCTCCTTGCCGTTTACGGGATTGATAGCTGAAAGTCCGTTGAGCTTTACGCCTGTCTTATCCTTTACAAGCTGTGTACGCTCAAACTCAGTCTTTTTGCCACACTCGACACGGTATGCCTCAACCTCATCCATGTTGGCGATACGTGAAGCGTACTTATCGATAAGCGGGTGCTCGGGTGCCATAACCATAAAGGTTACACCGAAGAGTGTATCAGGACGTGTTGTGTAAATCTTCAGCATCTCGTCTGTATCTGTAAGAGTGAAGTTTACAAACGCACCTGTTGAACGGCCTATCCAGTTTTCCTGCTGAGCTTTTATGTTCACAGGGAAGTCGATATCCTTAAGACCGTCGAGCAATTTGTCAGCATACTCGGTGATGCGAAGGAACCAGACATCCTTTGACTTCTGAACAACATCACTGTTACAGATATCGCACTTGCCACCCTGAGAGTCCTCATTTGAGAGAACAACCTTGCAGTGCGGACAATAGTTGACAAATGCTTTGTCACGGAACACAAGTCCGTTCTCAAACATCTTGAGGAAAATCCACTGAGTCCACTTGTAGTAGTTTTCGTCTGTGGTATCAACAACACGGGTCCAGTCAAAAGAAAAGCCTGCACGCTTAAGCTGACCGCTGAACTTTTCAATGTTTGTGTCCGTTACCACACGGGGATGCATACCTGTTTTGATAGCATAGTTCTCCGCCGGCAGACCGAAAGCATCAAAGCCTATCGGGAACATTACGTTATAGCCCTGCATTCTGCGCTTGCGGCATACAACCTCCATGCCGGAGTATGCCTTTATGTGGCCGACGTGCATACCTGCTCCGCTGGGATACGGAAATTCAATAAGTCCGTAGAACTTGGGGAGTGTAAAATCATCAACAGCGTTGAACGCACCCTCCTGCTCCCAACGGTCCTGCCATTTCTTTTCAATTGTCTTAAAATCATAGTTTGCCATTTATGTCATTCCTTTCAGGGATAAGCGTCTTATTCAGTTATTATGTCGCTCAAATCGAGCTGCTGTGCATCGCCCCAAAGTCTTTCGAGGTTGTAATAGTCACGTGACTCTTTCTGGAAAATGTGGACGATAACACTGCCGTAATCAAGAAGTATCCAGCCTGTTGCTCTGCCCTCTATATGAAGAGGCTCAATACCTTTCTGGCTCAACTCATACTCAACATCATCAGCAAGCGACTTTACATGTGTATTCGAAGTACCTGATGCTATAACAAAATAATCCGAAACTATTGTAAGTTCCTCTGTTGCTATGGCAACAATATCCTGAGCTTTTTTGTTGTCTAAAACCTTAACTATCTCTCTTGTTAACTCTTTCGGTGTCATAATATCCTTCCTTTCAAACATCCCGCTCAACGAAACCGTATAAGGTCGTTATAGCATTCCACACTCGACGGGTCTATTATCATATTTTTGCTCAAAAGTTTTGCTATGCAATATTTTTGAGTGTAAACTATCGCCTGCTCAAGCCCTAAAAAAGCCAGTCGGCGTACAACATCAACATCGGGATAAGTCCTGTCCTCGCTGATAAAATCAGCAAGATATACCACCTTTTCAAGCGTTGACATCCCCGCTTTACCCGTTGTGTGCCAGCGGACAGCACTAACAACCTCCTCATCGGTAATGCCAAGCTCAACTTTCAAAAAAGCTGCGCCCGCTATTGCGTGCCATAGCTTATCGTTTCGCATCTCGCAAGGAGATAACATTATATCAGCTTTGGATATTATTTGCAACTGCTCTTCACCCGAAGCATTCTTCATCACATCGTGTAAAAGGCCCGCCAAATATGCCTTCTCCTCGTCTGCTCCATAGGTTACTGCCAAATCCTTTGCGCTCTTTGCAACACACAGCGAATGTGTGTATCGGTAATCGTCAAGCTTCGAGCGCAGAAGCTCGTCATATTCTCTATATTTTTCGGGCACACTCACCTGTAAAGTCCCCTTTTTTCTATATATTGAGCTGTCTCGGCTGTCAAAAGCTCCTCAGCGTTTTCTCCGTTTGCTATACGCTCCCGAATCTCGGTTGAACTCGCCTCTGTTACATTTATATCTATAAGCTTAACCTTTTCAATCTCGGATTCTTCAAACACAGTTTCAAGCTCGATTTTGAAATCCGTCTCCCTCGCTGCAGCAAGAAGCGTGCACATCGAGAGAATGTCCTTATATCTGTACCAACGATTAAATGTCTCCAGCATATCCGAACCGACTATCAAAAACAGTTCGTCATCGGGATACAGCTCCTTTATCTGACAGAGAGTATCATAAGTATAGCTTCTCCCGTTGCGCTGAAGTTCTATGTCTGACACCTCAAAACGCTCATCACAACCGAAAGTTAATCGACACATCTCAAGCCTGTCCTCACCGCTCGCAAGGTCAGGTGCGACTTTATGCGGAGGTATCGCTGCAGGAATAATCAGCACCCTGTCAAGCTCTTGACTGTCAGCTATAGCTGTAACTATTCCCAGATGTCCCACGTGAGGCGGATTAAAGGTGCCGCCGAATATTCCAAGCTTCATCTTTCCCGCCCTTTCAAAATACTTATCTGTTTCGTTGTGACTCAGCTTGTGGAAGTTGGTATGTTAATGCAAAAATATATTTTTAAAATTCGTTTCTTAACTTGTTTTAATATTCCCTATCGTCAGATTCGCTTGCGCTTCCGCTTATCGGTATAGCTTCGCCGAGATATGTCGGCTCAGGCTGTATAATACACATTCCGAAATCTTTGACTCTCGCCAAAAACTCACGAGTATTATTATAAACTTCCTTAACATAGGTCCTTGGGTCAGATGCTACACCGTATGCTTCAAGTCCCAAGGCTCTGGCGTTATAAACCGCACGGTAAAGATGATAACCCTGGGTAACTATAACCACCTTTTTAACCTGAAAAACATCCCTTGCTCTATACATGGATTCATATGTTGAAAATCCAGCATGGTCAAGAAAAACATCCTCCGCCGGCACGCCGTTATCAACAGCGTACTGTTTCATGCTGTTGACCTCGTCATACTCCGTCTGACCGTGGTCTCCGCTCGCAAGAATCTTTTTTCCTGCTCCCGTTTTGTAAAGGTCCACACCAAAACTCATCCTATCCTCAAGCATATGGCTGAGTCTTCCGTCAGAGTACACCTTTGCGCCTAACACCAAAACACAGTCAGCATCAAGCCCTGCTGCCTGCTCGGGAGTGAGGATATACTTGTCCGCACTTTTAATCACTATCGCATTTATAACACACGGAGTGATAATGGCTATCGCAAGCAAAACGCAGGTAACAATAACTATTATTTTCAGTTTTTTATTTTTAGCTGCCATTTTCATTTTTAACTCCTAAATCAAGGCCCGAAAAGAGGTACCTCTATGCCGCAAATTCTGTATGCGACTCGCAAAAAAGCTTTATTCGCTTGACTGGAGGCAGGCAATGCCGTTCCCCGTACAGCACAGTGTGCAACTGTCGGGTCCTCGGGTACTATGCCCATCAAACGCACACAGGTCGCATCTATAACATCATCTATATTGAGCAGCTTGCCTCGGCGCACTGCCTTTTCGGCAAACCTGTTAATTACAAGACGGACGTCGTCTATTCCGAAGCGACGAATGCATGAAGCAGTTAGGTTGACACTGCGCACACAGACCTCATCCGGTGTTGAAACAACTATTCCTCTGTCCGCCACAGCGCAGGACAGCTCAAAACCTGTTGACAGACCAGCAGGCGCATCAAAGAAAATATAGTCATAATCCTCTTCAATCTCGTCCACAAAAGCCTTCATCGCCTCCGGAGTAAAGCTGTCAGAAAAGTTCATGGGCGCTGTTATAAGGTCAGGACCGTCAGTCTGCATTATAGCCCTGTCAACATCGCATTCCGAATCAATTACATTGCCCCAATCAAAAACAGTGTTTCTTTCGACCCCGAAAATCAAGTCAAGACTTCTCAATCCTATGTCCATATCAACCATGAGAACATCGTTACCCATGGCACACAAGGCTCGGCTGAGTCCCGCTGTCAAAGAGGACTTCCCGACGCCTCCTTTTCCGGAGGCTATAATTATTTTTTCAGCCATAATGCGTCTCCTTCAGGTGCAGTCTGAACTGACACCTAAACTTCAGATTTTACGTGCTTTTCTGTCTTACCCCAAAAGTGTATTCTCACTCTGCGGAGCATCCGCAGTTTCAGAACTTTCAAAATAATAATCGTATATCGGTCTTGCAATACTCGCAAGATAGGAGCTTCCGTATATACCCTCGCACACAATCGCCATAGCAAGCTGCGGATTTTTACTCGGAGCAAAGGTTATATAGAAACCGTTGTCGATATCAACATTAGAGCCGTTTACTTTTCTGGTCTCTTCTGCAGTACCGGTCTTTGCCGCTGCCTGAACTTTCATTCCTCCGAGATAGTTTCTGCTGCCGCCGTAATTGACAACATACTCCATTCCTTCTTTTACGCAGTCTATCGCATATTTTGAAACGCCTGTTTCAAGCACGACCTTAGGTGATTTTTCAAGTATGGTCTGAGTATAATCGGCACTCTTTATGGATTTTACAAAGTGCTGCTCATAGCGTGTGCCGCCGTTTGCTATGGTAGCCGTATAGTTCAACATCTGAATGGGCGTAAATAGGTTTCCCGCCTGGCCGATAGATGACTGAATAAGATAACCGGGCAACCAAGTCTGTCCTATACTCTCACGGTATTCGGGACTGTCCAGCACGCCGTCAGCCTCCGTAAGCTCCACACCGGACTTAACACCCAGGCCGAGCATTGAGCGGTATTCATTGAGCTTGCTGACGCCCAACTGTTCGCCGCAGGTGAAGAAATACGTGTTGCAAGAATCCTGCAATGCCGTGCGCAGTGTTTCGCTTCTTGTGCTGTGGTTTACCTGACAGACATAAGTCTGGTCAAGGAACGGATAACTGCCGCTGCAGTGAATTACTCTGTCTCTGTCTGCTATGCCCTCCTCTATGGCGGCTATGCCGACAGACGGTTTGGATGTTGAGCCGATAGCATATGTGCTTCGAAGAGCTCTGTTCCAAAGCGGTGCACGCTCGTTTTTGAGAAGCGCCACAACATCCTGTTTATAGGTCGACAAGTCATATGACGGATAACTTACACAGGCAAGAATCTCACCTGTGTTCGGGTCGTTTACAATAACCGCTCCCGCAGCCTTAATTCCGTGTTTATTGCTCGAAGACGCAGCGTACGACTCTGTCTGCTTCTCAAAAACATCCTGTGCTATTTTCTGCATATCAATATCAATGGTCAGCACAATGGTGCGTCCCTGGACGGGCTCTTTTGTGACCTCAACGGAAACATTTCCGTCCGCATCGGTGGTGATTATCTTCTCGCCGTCCTTGCCCCTGAGATACTCTTCAAAAGCGTACTCAATTCCGCTCTTTCCGAGCATATCGTTCATGCCGTAGCCTTTTTCTTTAAGCTCCTTGTACTCCTCGGCATTGATTTTATCAACATAACCGATAATGTGCGGCGCCAGCGTGCCGTCAACATACTCTCTGTACGGCACAATCTCAACATCAACGCCTTTAAAAACAGCGCTGTTCTCCTTTACCTTAGCAACCATAACATCGCTGACATCCTCAGCGAAAGTATACGGATTGCCGATGCCGAAGAAATTCAAAATCATCTGATATCGTACAGCCGCTATTTTCAGTGTATCCTTTTGGGAATAGCCCTGTATCTCAAACTTTTCAACAAGTCTGTCATAGCAGTTCTGGGCAGTGGCGTAGGCATTGAGGTCGAGCATATCCTTGCTCTTCATCATCTCGATTTCGCTCTCGCTGTCCGCCTTGTAGACCACTTTGCCTGAGGAGTTTATAACAAGAGGTAAATCATTTGTCCATTCAACGTTGTTTTTTTCAAACAGGTTTATAAGCGACAGGATAATCTTGTTGCGCTCTGCCTGTTCTGAAGATTTCGGGAAGAAAGAATAGTCAAAAACAATGGAATAACCCTGACGGTTTACAACAATCGGTTTTCCGTTACGGTCAACAATTTCGCCTCTTGCAGCCTTAATGGTGACGGTACGCTGAGCTGCGGTGTTTGCGGCAGAGGCATATTCCTCACCGTCCACAAGCTGGATTTTTATAAGTGCGCCAACAAAGATACCGATAACCAAAAGCATGGCACCCGTACAAACCAAGCGTCTTATAAAAAGTTTCTTGCTGTCCATTGTGTCAACTCCTTTCCCATAGATTTAAAGTGTCCTGTCTATCTGTTCACATCAACAGGGAAGCATTTGAAAATAAATCTGACTATCGCAAACAAAAGCGGTACGAAAACAATAGTGTATATAAACGACGGCAGGTAAAACGTAAAAAACAGACCTATCGCACCGTCAACACCCGATATAACCACCGTTACAAGCCAATGCACGCTTTCATATATCAGCAGAGCCGCTGAGGAAAACAGTAAAGCCGTAAAGACGTTGTTTCGGATAAGGTTATTTACAAGCAGACCGCAGAAATATCCGAATGTTGTCAAAAGAATGGCATTGATGCCTTGTGTGCCTCCTGTGACATCCAGCAGTACTCCTGCAAAAAGTCCGAAAAACAAGCCGCATAACTCACGTTCACACATAGCTATGCATACAACGATAATAACTACTCCCAGCTGCCTTGCTCCAAACGGCTCAGGCAACGCCCCGGGAGTATTCTGTATAACGGCGCACACAACCAAGAGCACTGCATAAAGTGCCCGACGAACTATGAGCTTTTTGTTTTCAGGAGTAAGGCTCATCTCAGCCGCCATACGATGCAGACATCTTGATGTCAGCTACCGTTCCTTTCGTTTTATTGTTGAGCAGAAGCGCCCTGCCCTTCAAACTCTGTTATAATAAACACATCTGTAAGTGCTCCGAAATCCACCGGAGTTTCAATTGTGGCACTTGCCGAAATATCAGTCGTGGAATCCGTCACCTTTGCGACAGTTCCGATTATAAGGTCACGGGGATAAATTCCTCCGACACCGGAAGTGCATACCATTCCGCCGGGAGATATCGCAGTGGTGTCCGGAAGTCCGGGCATTATGCAAAAACCGTCTTTTGCAAGCGCAGGAGTGCTCGTTACAAAGCCGAGGTCTCTCGTCCTCACCTCATAGGCGCTGACATTGACATCCGGATTCATTATCGTCTTTATCGTGCACTGAGTAAGTGATACGGACGTCACCACACCCACAAGATATTTTCCGTATATAACAGGGTCGTTTACAGAAACATCGTCTGTGCTTCCCTTGTTTAAAACAAAGGTTGATAGCGGATTTGCCGAATCCCTGCCTATAACAGCAGCTTCCGAAAACTTATAGTCGGGATTATCTTCCTTGAGCTCTAAAAACTCACGGTACAGCTCGTTTTGATTTTTCATCTGCTCATAGTCGATAAGCTGTGCACGAAGTTCCTCAATCTCGGCATTAAGTTCATCCACCTGCTTCGAGAGTGTCGCAGAAGACTTAAAGTTTATGGAAAACTCCGACAGCTTTTGTGACAAGAATGAAGATGCTCGCTGAAGCGGAGAAAAAATTGTGCTCACCACAGAATTTGCAGGCGAGGTATTAGAATGTAAAACTGCCGCAGTCACCGCACCAAGAATCAGCACAGCGATAACGGCCGTAAATATTTTAAATGTTTTTGTTCTGTAAAATCGGTTCAACGCATCCGCCTGCCTTTTCTTCGTTAAAATACTATCAAATACGACTCCCCGAAAATCACCGAAAAGGCTCGCTTTCGGGCAAGTTCGGATTGCTCACGTCACCCTAATGAAACGCAAAAATCCCGCTGGTTTGCAAAAGCCCCGTACACACGAAGCTTTTGCAAGCCGGCGAGACCGCAGGTATTTTGCAGATATGTCTGCAAAATACCTGCGAAACTATAATCAGCCGTTAAGCGGACGCTCCAGGCACATACCTGTTCCGTCTGCAACGCAGTCAAGCGGATTCTCAGCTACAAGAACAGGGATTCTCGTCTCAGCAGAGATGAGCTTGTCAAGACCTCTGAGAAGAGCGCCGCCGCCTGTGAGCATAATGCCGTGGTCGATGATATCCGCAGCAAGCTCCGGAGGAGTCTTTTCAAGAGTTGCTCTGATAACATCAAGAATCTGATTAACGGAATCTGAGAGAGCCTCTCTGATTTCCTCAGATGTAATCTCAATGTTCTTGGGCAGACCGTCCATAAGGTTACGACCCTTAATGTTCATTGCGCCCTCACCCTCATAAGGATAAGCAGAACCGATTTTAATCTTGATATCCTCAGCAGTTCTTTCACCGATAAGAAGATTGTACTTCTTCTTGATATAGTTAATAATGGACTCGTCGAAATTGTCGCCTGCAACTCTTGCAGAGTTTGAAGTAACAACATCGCCCAGAGAGATAACAGCAACCTCACTTGTACCGCCGCCGATATCAACAACCATGCTACCTGTAGGCTCAGAAACAGGAAGACCCGCACCGATAGCTGCTGCCATGGGCTCCTCAATAAGGCTTACATACTTAGCGCCTGCACTTCTTGCAGCGTCATTAACAGCGTTACGCTCAACACCTGTAACGCCCGAAGGAATACAAATCATAACTCTTACTCTTGCAAGAGGAGAGTTCTTTGTAATCTTTTTAATAAAAGCCTTGAGCATATCCGCAGTAATATCAAAGTCTGCGATAACACCGTCCTTAAGAGGGCGGACTGCGGTGATGGAACCGGGGGTTCTGCCTATCATCTCCTTAGCCTCTGTTCCGACAGCGACAACCTTGGGCGGATTGTACTTCTGGTCGACAGCAACGACTGAAGGCTCTCTTATGACGATACCCTTTCCCTTAACGAATACGAGTGTGTTTGCGGTACCGAGGTCGATACCGATATCGAGTGAAAATAACATGTTGTTCTCCTTTCAACAGCGTCCAATATTTTCTTTTATTTAAACGATATTAACCTGATTATTAACTCAAACCCGTAATATCCTTTTAAACATCTTTGTACTTTAAAGCAGTATTATTATTACAGCTTTCGTAAATTTCATTATAACATTATCGGTGCTTTTTTTCAAGTTTAACCGTTCAATGCTGCAAAATTTGCTTTGTTACACTTATAAAGCCTTTTGTAGACCTCATAGTTCTTGTCATAGACAGCCTTATTCTCGGGATTTGGAATAAAGGTCTTTCTTGCAGGAATAAGCTTTTTAGCGTCAAGCATACTGTCTATCAGACCGAGGCCGACGGATGAAACAACCGCTGCACCTACAGCTCCGACGTTCTGCGGGCTTGAAACGGTCTCTACGGTTCTGCCCATGCAATCGGCAAGAATCTGGCAAGTGACATCTGAAAGTGCACCTCCGCCGACAAAGCGGATAACATTGGATGTTTTAACCTTTTTATCCTGGGTCTCAACAAACCATCTCAGATGCATACAGGTTCCCTCAACAACTGCTCTTATCAGCTCTGTCTTGCCTGTCTCAAGGCTGATATTGAAGAACATTCCTCTGGCGTTGGGGTCCTCAAACGGGCATCTGTTTCCGTGAAGCCACGGAGTGAATATAACGCCGCCGCAGCCCACGGGAGTTTTCTTTATAACCTCGGACATATAGTCGTAAAGATTTGTATAAATTGACTCCTTGGAAGCCGCAACATCTGTCTTTTCAAGGAAGATGCCTATCTCGTCGAGTGCAAGGTGGTCCTTTACCCACTCAAGGCACTTGCCTGCTGTTTCAAGCTCTGCAAAGTAGTTGAAATAACCGTCCTGAGCGCCGACGATAGCAGCAATCATTGCGCTGGTGTCAACGATGTTCTTATCAACAACGGTTGAAGCCCAGCCGGAGGTTCCGGAATAGATATGTGTGTCACCCAGAGCTACCGAACCCGCTCCGACACCGATGAGCGAGGCATCTCCGCCGCCGCCGAATACGGGAGTGCCCTCTGAGAGACCAAGCTCCTTTGCAGCCTTATCTGTAAGTCCGCCGACCATGTCACAGCAGTCTATTATATCGGCAAGATGAGACATATCAACGCCGAGCATCTTACACATCTCTTTGCTCCAGCCCTCTTTACCCTTGCGCACATCATAAATAAGTGTTGCAAAAGCAGAGTCCTTTGTCATGACGAATTTATCAGTCATACGACAGATTATGTACTCTTTAACATCGAGCCACTTGTGAACTCTCTTAAAGTTCTCAGGCTCATTTTCCTCTACCCATTTGTATTTATATACAGGGTCCTTAACGCTCGCAGCAACCGCACCGGTTATCTGTAAAGATTTAAGGAGCTTAAACACGTTCGCACCGGCAATCTGAATACCGTGAGCAATACCCTCCTTAACCTGCTTTTTAGCTCTCTGGTCCATGTAGCTCATAGCTTTTCTGACGGGCACGCCGTTGCTGTCAACAAGAACAAGCCCCTGCATCTGAGAGCAGAAAGAAATACCTGCAATCTGGTCTGCAGTTATATCTGTAGAGCTCATGAGCTTGTTGGTAGTGTTCTTGATGGCAGCCCACCACTCATCGGGGTCCTGCTCGGCACCGCCGTCAGGATAGACGGTCAGAGAATAGCCCTCCATCTCAGCAGCGATAAGCTTTATCTCATTCTCCACTTCAAACAGGCAGGTCTTGACTCCCGTTGTTCCTATGTCGTATGACATTACATATGTTCTGTCAGCCATTATTGTTGTCTCCCTTCAAAAATTCAACGGAGAGGGTCCAAAACTATAAATTGACCCTATTTTACTTATCAATTATATAGCAAAATTTTACAGATTACAATGTAATGAGTAAAAAATTTATAAACTTTTATTTAAACAAAGTCGTTGACAAACAAAAACGCCCGTCAAAAAATTTTGACGGGCGTTTTTTCACTGCTATTCTATTCCAAGCTCAGCGTTTAGCGCTTTCATATTTTCCATTATCTCAATGATACCGATGTTCTGCGGACAAAGACTTTCACACGAACCGCAACCTATACATTGTGCAGCACGGGCATCTGCCTCGACCTTAAGATAGTTGTTCTTATAGCTCTCTGCTTTCTTCTCGAGTCTCCATCTGCTCCATATGCGAAGCATCTCAGGAATATCAATGCCCTGCGGACAGTCCTTTACGCAGTAGCGGCATTTTGTGCAAGGTACGGTAAAGTACTTGCGGAATATTTCAACAGCGCTGTCAATAGCCTTTGAATCCTGCTCATCAAGCGGCTCAAAATTGCTCATTGTCGCAATATTATCCTCAACCTGCTCCATGTTGCTCATACCGCTGAGTACGGTTAAAACATTAGGTTGCGATGCCGCAAAACGAATCGCCCACGATGCTATGCTGCTGTCAGGTCTTACACCTTTGAGTATATCGTTCGCTTCATCGCACAGATTGGCAAGCGCACCGCCTCTGACGGGCTCCATAATGATACACGGTATGCCCTTTGACGCAATAATGTCATACTCCTTTTGTGCGTTGGAGTTTACGCAGTCAAGATAGTTGTACTGTATCTGTGCAAAATCCCACTCGTGGTCTGCGAGAATCCTCTCAAGGGTCGGTATATCACCGTGGAAAGAGAATCCCAAACGTCGAATCTTGCCCTGACGCTTCATTTCGTCAAGAAACTCATATGCACCAAAGTCCTCAAGCTTGTCATAATTCTCTTGCGTAAGGTTATGTTCAAGATAGAAATCAAAGTATTCAACACCGCACTTTTGAAGCTGTTCGTTGAATACCCGCTCAACATCTTCCTTCTCTTTCAAAACCCACGCCGGCAGCTTATCCGCTAAATAAAAGCTCTCTCTCGGATATCTGCTCAGAGCCTTGCCGATAAACAGCTCAGACTGCCCTGAATGATATCCGTACGCTGTATCAAAATAGTTGACGCCATTCTTATAAGCGTAATATATCGCAGCAGCGGCGGCATCATAGTCTATCTTACCGTCATCACCGTCAACGGTAGGCATTCTCATACAGCCAAATCCCAAAAGGGATACATCATAACCTATGTTATCAAAATGTCTTTTTTTCATTTTCATCACCTTGAATTACTGAATCTCAATTTTCTGACATTCGTCGCCTAAAAGTGTGTTGCTCATGTTATCAGGCTGATGCCCGCCGACAAAGAGCGTAATTTTTCCGTCCGGGTCAACACGGCTTCCGTCATCTGTGACAGCCTTTACCCAGTAGCGGTCGATTTCAAAAGCAACCTCTGCCTTTTCTCCCACCTCAAGCTCCACTGCCTTTACACCGCAAAGCTGGAAGTGCGGTGTGTATGTTCTGCTGTCAGTAAATGATGCGTACACCTGTGCTCTCTCTATGCCCTTCATGTCGCCGACATTTGTAATCTCAGCACTTACGGTTATGGTGTACTCATTCTCGGATACAAGTTTTACGTTGTCATAGGCAAATTTTGTATAGGACAGACCGTAGCCAAACGGATAAAGAGCATCACCCTCGATGTATCTGTATGTTCTGCCAAACATACTGTAATCAAGGAAATCAGGCACATTGTGGTCGCCTCTGTAGATTGTAACAGGAAGCTTTCCGCTGGGGGAAACCTCTCCCGCAAGGAGATTTGCAACCGCAAGTCCGCCCAAGGAACCGGGGTACCATGCGTGAATAATAGCTTTTGCGTGATTGCGCACTTTATCGCCTAAATCGATAGAGCTGCCGCACACAAGCACAACTACTACGTTGTCGCACACGTCACAAACTGCCTCGGCAAGCTTCTGCTGTGTTTTGGGAAGATAGAGCGACCTCTTGTCGCCACAGGCGGTGTAATCATCGTCAAAGCCTGTATCTTCGCCCTCAACAGAGCAATCAAGTCCGAGAGCCAAAACAGTAATATCAGCCTCAGATGCTGCAGCTATTCCGTCGCTGAGCATATTACCGAAACCGCTCCAATCGTTCGGTCTTTCAATGCAGTAGTTTGCGCCCTTTTCAACGCTTATCGAAGCATCAGCAAACACTCTGCGTATACCGTCTGCAACGGTAATATACTCTGAAGCATAGCCGTTGTAATTACCCTCAAGAGCTGTTACAGACAGAGAGTTCGGACCGACTACGGCAATTCTCTTTGTTGTATTCTTGTCAAGCGGCAGGAATGACTTGTCATTCTTAAGAAGAACAAGACACTGCTCTGCTGTCTTTAAGTTTAATTCCCTGTGCTCCTTGCAGTCGAGCTTTGAGAAAGGAATATCTGAGTACGGTCTGTTTTCCTCGAACTCGCCGAGAAGAAAACGTATGGTATATACTCTCTCTGCCGCTGCAGTAATCTCTTCCTCTGTTATGAGGTCCTGCTCATAGGCATCAATGAGAGCCTCGTATGTCTCACCGCAGTTTAAGTCGCATGTGCTCTTTAAAGCGACTGCTGCAGCTTCAGCTTTTGTATCGGTGAAATGATGGTCGGTATATATATCTTTCAATGCTCCGCAGTCTGAAACTATGTATCCGTCAAAGTTCCACTGCTTACGCAGAATATCCAAAAGAAGATATGAGTGTGCACAGCACGGCTCGCCGTTTGTACGGTTATATGCTCCCATAACTCCTGTAACGCCCGATTTTACGGTCTTTTCAAAAGCGGGAAGATAGGTTTCAAAAAGGTCGTGAGCATTAGTCTTTGCATCAAAACCGTGTCTGTCCTTTTCGGGGCCTGAGTGAACTGCAAAGTGCTTTGAGCAAGCAGATGCCTTTAAAAACTCACCGTCACCCTGGATTCCCTTTATGAAAGACATTCCGAGCGTAGCGGTTAAGAACGGGTCTTCGCCGAAGGTCTCCTGTCCACGACCCCAGCGTGGGTCACGGAAAATATTGATATTCGGAGCCCAAAAAGTAAGACCCTTGAAAATGTCATAGTCGTTGAACTTAACGTGCTTGTTATATTTCGCACGGCCCTCTGTTGAGATAACATCGGCAACCGTGTTGACAAGCTCAGGGTCAAAAGTTGCAGCCATAGCAATAGCATGCGGAAACACGGTTGCAGTTCCGGCACGTGCAACACCGTGCGAGCCCTCGTTCCACCAGTTATATTCTTTTATACCAAGTCTCTCAATTGCTGCAGATGTGTAGAGAAGCTGAGATATTTTCTCCTCAACCGTCATCTTAGCTACAAGACTTTTGGCCTTTTCCCTTGCTTCGTTTTTCGTCATAGGGGTATCTCCTTTTATCAATTAATCGCTCTTTTCAACGAGCTATCACTCTTAAATAATATAAACTAAAAAACGGGGCATAGTCAAGGCTTTTACCCATAATAAAAAAGAAAACCACGTCCAAAAGACGTGGTTTAAATCAACTTAAAATCAAACGCTGAAAAGCAGCTCGCCATAAGTCGGGTAAGGCAAAAACTTTTTCGCAATGCTCGCTTCAAGTTTATCTGCATAATAGCGGAGAGCTTCCATGGCAGGAAGAAGTGAATCTCTGCAGTATTCTGCCTGCGTCTGTGCATCTTCAGCCTTGTCGAGAGCGCCGATGAGCTTTTTAAGGTCACTTATAGCAGCATAGAGAGAGTCGTTAATTTTAGAAAGTTCTTTAATGAGGTTTACCTCTGCGCTGTCTGATATATCATCCACAAACGCAGCCTTAAGAGTTGCTCCCTCCGACAGCTCCTTGACATAGTTTGTGCCTGCGGGAAGAATCTCCTGCATAGCCATCTCAAGCATAGTCAATGCCTCTATGCGCAAGGTTTTAACATAGTTTTCAAGCATAATCTCACATCTCGAACACACTTCTGACCTCTTAAAAATATTAAACTTCTCAAACAGCTCAATATTTTTCTCACTCTTGAACAGCGGAACCGCATCAGCAGTTGTTCTGAGATTGAGCAAGCCTCTTTTTTCGGCCTCCTCAACCCATTCGGCAGCGTAGTTGTTGCCGTTGAATATAATCTTTTTGTGCTTAGAGAGCGTCTTTTTGATAAGCGCTCTGCAATCGTCTTCAAAATTCTCAGAGCCCTCGAGCTCGTCTGCAAACTCACACAGAGCCTCTGCAACAATTGTATTTATTATGATATTGGTTTCAGCTATCGATGAAGCAGAGCCCAGCATACGGAACTCAAACTTGTTTCCTGTGAAAGCAAATGGCGAAGTTCTGTTTCTGTCTGTCTTATCTTTCTTAAAGTCAGGCAAAACATGAACACCTGTTTTCATCTCACTGCTCGCAACGCCCGAAAAGCTCTTGCCGCTCTCTATGGCATCAAGCACTGACTCAAGTTCGTCGCCGAGGAATATTGAAACAATTGCAGGCGGTGCCTCGTTAGCACCCAAACGATGGTCGTTGCCCGCACTTGCAACCGAGATTCGAAGCAGGTCCTGATGTTCATCAACAGCCTTAATAACCGCCATAAGGAACGTCAAAAACTGCAGGTTGTCATACGGTGAGGACCCCGGGTCAAGCAGATTTTCACCCTTATCAGTTGAAATTGACCAGTTGTTATGCTTACCACTACCGTTAACCCCGTTAAACGGCTTTTCGTGCAGAATACAGACCAGACCGTGCTGAAGAGCAATCTTCTTCATCATCTCCATGGTGAGCTGATTGTGGTCAGTCGCTATATTTGTGTTTGAATATATCGGTGCCAACTCATGCTGTGCGGGAGCTGCCTCGTTATGCTCTGTCTTTGCAAGCACACCGAGCTTCCAAAGCTCCTCATCAAGGTCACGCATATATTCAGACACCCTCGGCTTTATCGCTCCGAAATAGTGGTCCTCAAGCTCCTGACCTTTTGGCGGTGCTGCTCCGAAAAGCGTTCTTCCTGTAACAACAAGGTCTTTTCTCTTCTCGTAAAGTTCCTTATCAACAAGAAAATACTCCTGTTCGGGGCCGACAGTCGTAACAACTCTCGAAATTCGTTTGCCGAAAAGACGCAGCATTCTTACAGCCTGCTCACCGATAGCCTCGGTAGAACGCAGAAGCGGTGTCTTTTTATCAAGCACCTCGCCGCTGTATGAACAGAAAGCGGTAGGGATGCAGAGTGTATTATCTTTTATAAATGCAGGAGATGTCGGGTCCCATGCGGTATACCCTCTCGCCTCAAATGTTGCACGAAGTCCGCCCGACGGAAATGATGAAGCGTCAGGCTCGCCCTTTATCAGCTCTTTACCGGAGAACTCCATGATTATACCGCTGTCGTCTTTGGGGGATATAAAGCTGTCATGCTTCTCGGCGGTGATATCCGTCATCGGCTGGAACCAGTGAGTATAGTGTGTGGCGCCGTGGTCTATCGCCCAATCCTTCATGACGTTTGCCACAACATTTGCAACCGCAAGGTCGAGGTCCTTACCCTTTTTAATTGTTGCGTTGAGTATCTTATAGGTATCTTTTGGCAGACGCTCCCTCATGGTGGCGTCATTGAATACGTTAATGCCGAATATCTCTGTAGTTTTACTCATCGTCTTCCTCCCGATAAAATATCCGCCGTCAAACAGCCTTTCGTTTTACACCGAGATTTTATACCTTTCATGTAAACTTGTCAATATTTTTTGCAAAACTGCTTCAAAAATCACGTTTTGATGCTTTTTTAACACATTTAGCAGACAAAAAGAGAAGTTTTGCAAAACTCTCAGCTTTATATTTGCGTTTCGGGCGCCTTATTTAAAAGGGTATATATTGTAATATCAGGTAAAACATGCTATAATTTTGTCTAATTAAATTGATTTCATAGCGAGGTTTTGTTCATGGATAAAATTAAACTCATTGAACAGATAAAACAACTCAAAGGCGAGGACACATTAATTCTCGCCCACACATATCAACCGCCCGAAATTATAGATGCTGCAGACATCACGGGAGACAGCTTTGCTCTCTCTGTTGCAGCCTCAAAAACACAGGCGAAACGAGTTATCATGTGCGGTGTACGCTTTATGGCGGAGACTGTAAAGATTCTCTCCCCCGAAAAGCAAGTTATCCTCGCTGCCCCTCAGGCAACCTGCCCGATGGCTGACCAGATTTCACCCGAAAGAGTCAGAAAATTTAAAGAGGAAAATCCCGATATACCCGTAGTTGTCTACATAAACACAAACTCCGCACTCAAAGCTGAGTGCGACGTGTGTGTCACCTCTTCCTCTGCCGTAAAAATAGTATCTCAGCTCCCGCAAAAGGATATTCTTTTTATACCCGACCAAAACCTCGGCGCATGGGTACAAAAGAAGCTGCCCGATAAAAATATTATTCTCTGGGACGGTTTTTGTCCGATTCACAGCAAGATGACTGCCTCTGATGTACTGTCAGCCAAGGCGGAGCACCCGAAAGCAAAGCTTGCAATGCACCCCGAATGCCCCGCAGAAGCACTCCAATATGCCGACGTTATCGGCTCCACAAAGGCTATTATCGACTTTGCTCTGTCAACAGACGAGCCCGTCATTCTCGGAACGGAACGTGGTGTCGCCGACTACCTTATAGAAAAGTACCCCGAAAAGCAGTTTTATCATCTGTGTCCCGACCGCCTTATCTGTCCCGACATGAAGATGACCACTCTCGACGGACTTCTTGAGTGTGTCAAGGGCAACGGCGGTGAAGAGATAGTTCTCGACCCGCAGACTTCAGAAAAAGCTGCTGTTTGCATAGACAATATGCTCAAATACGGAGGATAAACCATGAGCAAGCTCCTCAAAAATTATGATATTCTCATTGTCGGCAGCGGAATTGCAGGTCTCTATTCTTCCCTGCAGTTTGACAGCAACACAAGCGTTGCCGTTGTTTCCAAAGGCAACGAGGGCATCTGTGGCAGTTCCCTGGCGCAGGGCGGTGTTGCGGCTGTGCTTCAGCATGAAAATGACAGCTTCGATTTTCATGTGAAGGACACTCTCATTGCAGGCGGTTATAAAAACGACCCCCTTTCCGTGGAAACCCTTATCCAAGAGGGTCCCGAAGATGTCAAAAAGATTATAGACCTTGGCGTTGATTTTGACAGCGACAAAAACGGCGAGCTTATGATGACGCTCGAAGGCGGTCATTCACGTCGCAGAATCGTGCATCATCGTGACCAGACAGGACGTGAAATGGTCGAGAAGCTTACAGCTACTGTAGAGCAACGACCAAACATCACGCTATGCTATAACACTCTGATTTTTAATATAGAACAGGTTCTCGGCGGTTTTCGTGCCGACCTGATAAATGCCGACGGCGAGCCTCAAAGTATATTTGCACGTTTCGTCATTCTTGCCACGGGCGGAATAGGCAGAGTTTACCGCTATACCACCAACCCCGTCATTTCAACGGGCGACGGTGTGTACCTTGCCTCAAAGCTCGGTGCAAGAATAAAAAATCTTCACTACATACAGTTTCATCCGACCGCATTCAATTCACCCGATTGCTCTGAGCAGTTCCTCATCAGCGAAGCGGTACGGGGTGAGGGAGCAAAGTTACTAAACTGCAACCTCGAACAGTTTATGCACCGCTATGACGAGCGGCTTGAACTCGCACCACGTGATGTTGTTTCCCGCTCGATAATCGCTGAATCGAAGCGTACAAACAGCAACAAATTCTATCTTGATATCACACACAAGGGTGCCGATTTTATACGTGAGCGTTTCCCCGCAATTACTGCCGCTTGCCTTGAGCGTGGATATGATATAACAAAAGAGCCCGTGCCCATTTTTCCGTGTCAGCACTACCTGATGGGTGGCATAGATGTTGACTTGAATGCACGCACAACCGTGCCAAGGCTCTACGCCGCAGGCGAGTGCGCTCACACAGGCGTACACGGCGGCAACCGTTTAGCTTCAAACTCTCTGCCTGAGGCTCTCGTCTTTGGAAGAAGAGCTGCACAGGACATAAAAAGATACCTTGCACAACGTCTCGGAGAGGTAGAAGTAAGCGATATCCCTCCTGACATTTCAGGCGAAGAATATAAAGAAAATTACTCTGATGAAATCCGTGAAATAATGCAACAGGCATATTTTGTCATGCCTGACAGAGATAAGATGATTTCGGGACTTCACAGGGCAATTGAAATAGAAAAAGAGCTTGACAGTCGCAAATATGCTGTCAGCTATAAATACTGTGAGGCGAAAAGCCTTGCCTGCGTTGCAAAAACAGTTCTTGAAGGAGCGCTTAAGGAATGAACAAATTTTATATTGACAGCATAATCAAAACCGCCATCGACGAGGATGTAAACTATCTTGATATATCCTCAGAATATATTTTTTCTCCTGAACACCGCAGTGAAGCCTACTTCCTTGCAAAAGCGAGCGGTGTGCTTTCGGGTATCGATGTTGCAATGAGAGTTTTTGAACTGCTCGACGACACTTTTGAATACACCGTTTTCAAAAAAGACGGCGAGGAGATAAAAAACGGCGATGTTATTGTTGAGTTTTCAGGCTCAACCACAGCCTTGCTCAAAGGCGAGCGCACGGCGTTAAACCTTATCCAGCACATGTCAGGTATAGCTACCGCTACGGCACAGGCAGTAAAAGCGGTTGAGGGAACAAAGGTTTCTATCGCCGACACAAGGAAGACCTTGCCGGGTCTGCGTGCACTGCAAAAATACGCAGTTACCTGCGGAGGTGGCAAAAATCACCGCTTCAACCTCTCCGACGCCGCCATGCTCAAAGATAACCACATCGATGCGGCGGGCGGTATAACAGCCGCTGTGACAGCGCTTAGAAAAAAGTGCGGTCACATGGTAAACATCGAAGTTGAGACCCGCAACCTTGACGAGGTCAAAGAGGCTCTTGAGGCAGGCGCTTCAATAATAATGCTCGACAACATGACAAACGAGCAGATGTCACAGGCTGTAGAGCTCGTTGACGGCAGAGCGCTTCTTGAAGCCAGCGGCAATATTACTGCCGAGAATCTGAGAGAAAAAGCCCTCACGGGAGTTGACATTATATCTATGGGAGCGCTCACACACTCCGTTAAGGCTTT
Source organism: Clostridia bacterium (assembly GCA_017407995.1). Taxonomy (GTDB): domain Bacteria; phylum Bacillota; class Clostridia; order Oscillospirales; family Acutalibacteraceae; genus CAG-177. The sequence continues at coordinate 128,107 of JAFQVM010000014.1, forward strand.
TGATATTTCAATGAAATTCAGAAAGTGAGTTGATTTTATGCAGCTTTATATCAAACAAAAAGTTTTTGCTATGTCACCCAAGTTCACCATAAAAGACGAAACAGGCGAAGACAAATATTTTGTTGAGGGCGAATTTTTCTCGTTAAGCTCCAAAATGCACATCTACAACTCCGCACATGAAGAAATAGCTCTCATATACAGAAAACTGATGAAATTTTTGCCTCGCTTTGTCCTTGAGGTCAACGGTCAGCAGATAGCTGAAATCGTTAAGGAAGTTACATTCTTTAAGCAAAGCTACACCCTCGAAAACACCACTCTGCATGTCGAGGGAGATTTCCTTGCACACGAGTATTCACTCTTTGATTCAGGCCGCAAGGTCATGGATATCCACAAAGAGTGGCTCACATGGGGCGACAGCTATGTGCTTGACATTCTCGACCCCGCATACGAGTTGATATCTCTCGGCGTAGTCCTCGCCATTGATACAGTTATGCAGTCGAACAAAAACTGATATTCAGGAGGCACAGAATGCTCGTCGTTTCAGCCCGCTCTAAAAATGACTATAAATCCTATGTAAAGTATGTAAGATATACCGACCGGAAGAAATCCCGCTTCGCTTCTCCTGCCGTAACGTTGGGACTTATTGCAGCTTGCACAGCAGCTGTTATTGCAGCATTCTTTGTCATGGGCGGAAACATCTTTCTCTATGTTGTGCTCGCAACGGATATCTTGTGTGCGCTGGCTTTTTTGTTCGTGCGGTTTATAGCTCCGAGGATTGAATATAAAAAGCTCGGACCCCAATTTTCAGCTTTACAAACCTTCGACTTTTATGACCATATTTTAGAACTTATAATCAGCGGTGAAAAAGACACCCTTTCACGCATCCCCTATGCCAAGATAGTGCGCATTATAGATACCCCCGATGCGTTTTACATCTACGTCACCAATGACAAAGCGCTGATTTTGAACAAAACATCTCTGACAAAACACGAGACGGAAAAACTTCTTGCTCTATTTAAGGAAAAAGGAATTAAAGTTACAAATTAATATGAACACCGGGTGATACAACAACTTGTATCACCCGGTGTTTTTCTATATTCTTTTTAACAAACTTTCGCTAAGCTGTGCTAAACCTTGCATATCAAGGCTCTCTGCCCTGACCGTCGGTTCAAAACCGGCATCGGCTATTGCATCGTTAACTTTATCTTTTGACATTCCAAGCCCTGAGCTCAACGAGTTCGAAGCGGTCTTTCTGCGCTGACCGAATGCCGCTTTGATAACCTTAAAGAAAAACTTTTCGTCGCTGACCTCAACAGGTGGTTCAGGTCTTATGTTCAAGCGGATAACACTACTGTCCACCTTGGGCGCAGGCATAAACGAGCCCGCAGAAACATCGAACAGCTTTTGAGCTTTTGCGTAGTAATTAACTGCAGCAGTTACCGCTCCTGCATCTCTGCTGCCAACAGGAGCACAAAGCCTTGCCGCTGCCTCTTTTTGCACCATAACCGTCACCGCATCAACGGGTATACGGCTCTCAAGCAGAGCCATTATAACGGGCGATGTGATATAATACGGCAAGTTGGCGCACACTACAACGTGCATACCGCTAAAATACTCTTCAATCAACTTGTTCAAGTCAACCTTGAGAATGTCAGCATTAAGTACCTCGACGTTGTCAAACTCCTCAAGTGTTTGAGCAAGCACGGGTATAAGCCGAGTATCAAGCTCAACCGAAACCACCTTCTTAGCTCGCTTTGCAAGCTCCGCTGTCAAAACACCGATTCCTGCACCGATTTCAAGAACACCTGTCTCCTCATTCGCACCGCACGCCTCTGCCATTCTCGGGCACACGCTCGGATTTATGAGAAAGTTCTGTCCCAGCGACTTCGAAAAAGTAAATCCGTGCTCACCGAGTATTTTTTTTATGACGGATATATCCGATAGATTCTGCATATTAAAATCCTTTCCGATTTTGTTCTGCGTCGCAGTATCACGCAAAATTTCAAAGTCTGATATTAAAGAAGCCTTGTTTCGTTAATAATCAACTCAAAGCTGCAGCCAAGTCTTGCTGCCGACTTTTTACAAAGCACCATACGCTCTAAGAAAATCTCAAAATACTCCATAACGGGACAGATATCGTTATCGATTTTCAGGCGGAGAATAATCACCTTTTCTGTTTCGTCTATCTCAAGTTCAGAGTTGAAAACCGCATAGTTTACCCTGTCATGTATGTCGGTAGTGACAGTCTTGCTGTTGCGTACTCGGCTGCGGCGGACATCACTCTTATCAGCTAAAATAAGCGCTGCGGCAATAGGACTTATCGGAGCTGCCGTTTTCTCATCGTGGTGCCCTATCGCTCCGACTATCAATGCGATATCTTTCGGATTAACCTCCATGCTGCGTAATATATCAAAAGCCATAAGCGCTCCGCTCTGCGCATGGTCATAACGGTTTACCATATTGCCGATATCATGCATATATCCCGCTACCATAGCAAGCTCACACTCGTGGTCACTGTATCCCAGGCGGGACAAAATCTCATACGAAAGCTTCGACACCGTTCCCGCGTGAGCAAGTCCGTGTTCAGTGTACCCTATTTCACCGAGCACTCTGTTGCCTGCGAGAATATACGTTTTCAGCTCTTCATTTTCATGAATTCTGTCATAAAGTTCCATTAAAATCACCTTTCAACATCATACACAATACAAAAATATAATAAAAAAGTTTTTTCCTCTTTTCTTTTACATATCATATGAGTTATAATATAAAAGATAAAGTAATCAGAGGGGTGGATAACATGTCAATTCTTGTTACCGGCGGTGCGGGATTTATCGGCTCGCACACCTGTGTTGAACTGCTCAATGCAGGGTATGATATTATTATACTCGATAATTTTGCCAACAGCAAGCCCGAAAGCCTTAAAAGAATAAAAGAGCTTACAGGCAAAGATTTTAAATTCTATGAGGCTGATATCAGAGATGCCGAAGCTCTCCAGAAAATCTTTTCAGAGAACAAAATAGAGGCTGTTATTCACTTTGCGGGACTTAAATCTGTTCCTCAGAGCATCAGCCAGCCGCTCGAATACTATGACAACAACATCGCAGGTACTGTTTGCCTTTGCGACGTCATGAGCAAAAACGGCTGTAAAAAGATGGTTTTCAGCTCCTCTGCAACGGTATACGGCAGTAAGAACCCGTCACCACTCAAAGAGGATATGCCCACAGGCGGCACAACTAACCCCTATGGCACAACCAAATATTTTATTGAGAATATTCTTAAAGACCTCTGCGTACCCGATAAGGATTGGGGAGTTACAATCTTGCGTTACTTTAATCCCATCGGCGCACACAAGAGCGGCCGCATAGGTGAGGACCCCAACGGCATCCCCGGAAACCTTATGCCCTATATTACTCAGGTTGCTATCGGCAAGCTGCCTCACCTCAATGTGTGCGGTAACGATTATCCGACTCCCGACGGCACAGGTGTGCGTGACTACATACACGTTGTCGACCTGGCTCTCGGCCATGTTAAGGCTCTGGAAAGACTGCTCAGAACAAACGGCTGTGAAGTTTATAACCTTGGCACAGGCAAGGGCTACAGCGTGCTTGACGTTGTCCACGCTTTTGAAAAAGCTGCCGGCATGAAAGTCAACTACAAAATAGCGCCCCGCAGGGAAGGCGATATCGCCTGTTGCTACTCCGACCCGTCAAAAGCCAAAGAGATTCTCGGTTGGGAGGCCAAATACGGCATTGAAGAGATGTGCGAGGACTCCTGGAGATGGCAGTCGCAAAACCCCAACGGGCTCAATTAACACCGGGCAATGCCCTACTTCATTTACAGGTTGGGATATAATTGGCACAATTTTTTGAAAATACACAAAAGCCTGAATCCGCTCTCCTTGTGGGAGTGGATTCGGGCGATTTTGATTGCGAAGTTTCGCTCGACGAATTAGCTGAGCTTGCAAAAACAGCCGGCGCAGAGGTTATTGCAAAGGTCACGCAAAAGCGTGAAAAGCCCGATGCCGCAACCTACATCGGTAGAGGCAGGCTCGACGAGATAAAAGACTTTTGTAAAGAAAATGAAGTAGACCTTCTTATCTTCGATTGCGAGCTGACACCCTCTCAGCAGAGAAACATTGAGGATATTACCGATGTGCGTGTCATTGACCGCACGGAGTTGATACTCGACATTTTTGCCTTGCGGGCACGCAGCGGAGAAGGCAAGTTGCAAGTAGAACTTGCACAGCTCAAATACTCTCTGCCTCGACTTGGCGGAAAAGGCACGAGCCTTTCACGTCTTGGCGGAGGAATAGGTACAAGAGGACCGGGTGAAACAAAGCTTGAAACCGACCGCCGTCATATAAGGCGCCGAATCAAAAACCTTGAAGATAACCTTGAAGCCCTCTCACGTCGCAGAAAGCTTGCACGTACACGCCGTGAAAAAGACGGCGCTCAGACAATTGCTATTGTCGGCTACACGAATGCCGGAAAGTCAACACTTATGAACACGCTCACAAAAGCCGGTGTTCTCGCCGAGGACAAGCTTTTTGCAACTCTCGACCCCACAGCACGTGCACTCACCCTGCCCGACGGCAGAAAAGTTATGCTCATAGACACCGTCGGATTTATCCGCAGACTTCCTCACGGATTGGTAGAAGCGTTCAAGTCAACGCTTGAGGAGGCTGTTTCGGCAACGCTGATACTAAATGTCTGCGATGCATCGTCACCCGATTGCGCTGAGCATTTAGATGTCACTAACAGGCTTCTCGATGAGCTCGGCTGTGCGGGCAAGCCCACCATTGCGGTTTTCAATAAATGCGATATTGCACCCGACACAGGCTGGCTGACAGCAGGCCTCAGAAGTGTAAAAATCTCCGCACTCAGCGGAGAGGGACTTGATAATCTCCTCAATGAGATAGTCAAAGCGCTGCCACCGACCAGAAAAAAGGTATCACTTTTGTTACCGTACAACATGGGCTCAGATGCTGCACTTTTGAGAAATGACGGAGCTGTTGAAGTCGAGGAATATCGCCCGGACGGACTGTTTATGACGGTTACGGCTGATATAAATTTGTTGGAGAGATATCAGGATTATATAGTGTAAGGTGTGGACAATGAATTGTTTGATTTGTGATAGAATCAAATTAATAGAGGAAAACAATAACCCGTATTTTGTAACAGAACTCGAAACGGGCTATGTAGTCTTGGGCGACCATCAACGGTTCAAAGGATACACACTGTTTCTATGTAAGAAACATGTAACGGAACTACATCATCTTGAACATCAAAATAAAATGAAGTTTTTAGAGGAAATGTCGCTTATTGCCCAAGCAGTGCAACAAGCCTTTAACGCAGAAAAGATGAACTATGAGCTTTTAGGTAACGGCGATACTCATCTGCATTGGCACCTGTTTCCAAGAAATAGCGGTGATACACCAACAAAAGGTCCTGTCTGGTGGTTGCCCAAAGAAGAACTGTGGAATGATAAATACAGACCTTCAAAAGAGGAGTTAGATGTTCTTAAAGAAAAGCTTAAAGTTGAAATTGAAAAGCTAAAAAATAATACGATACAGTCTATCATATAAAGAAATTTTCTTTTTTGCCCTTTAAGCATTTTCTTTTTATGTGAAAAAGAAAACGCTCGCAAAAGAAAAGCACACTCAGAACTGCGTTCCGAGACCTCCCTGATAACCGCTTCACCGCAACACGAACTTTGTGCCATACAAAAAGTTGCTCGGCACATTCGCCCGTAAACTCGCTGCCGCTCAAGCAAGTACGGTCTCGTGCGGGTTGCTTTGCAACCCGTTCCCTCGCACTACCAATTCACTTGCTTCGTTGCGGCTCAGCTTGTGGTAGTCTGTTATATGATATTAGTAACATTTATAACAAACAGCGACATCAACTGTAGTTGATGTCGCTGTTGATTTTTATTTATGATAAAGCTTCTTTATCTGATAGTGCGGTTCGCAGGTGAGGTTTATACCTAACTTACGGTAAACATCCGCATCTACGGGTGAGAGTATGACGCTCGAATGAGCTTCACATCCTCTGAGTAACGGCAGACTGTCAACCGCTTTTTTAGCCGCATCGTTCTGGGTTGCGCTGATTGAAAGTGCCACGAGCACCTCATCAGTGTGCAGTCGAGGATTCTTGTTGCCGAGAACGCCTGTCTTTAATGCCTGAATAGGCTCGATAACGCTCGGGTCTATAAGCAACTGTTCCTTTGGTTGGCCGCTTATAAGCTTGACGGCGTTGAGAAGTGCTGCGGAGCTGGCTCCAAGCAGAGCACTTGTTTTACCCGTAATTATTCTGCCGTCCGTTAACTCAATCGCCACAGCAGGATTTTCGGTTTCTTTTGCACGGTCAAGTGCAGGACGTACACATCTTCTGTATTCTTCTGTTATACCTGCCTGATTCATCAGACTTTCAATCTTCTGTATCTCCCCGTCGCCGGAAAGACCCTTGCGCCTGTCACACATAGCCGCAAAGTAACGTCTGACAATTTCATTGAGCGAAGCATCCTTTGCCGCATCTTCGTCGACTATGCAGTAGCCCGCCATGTTGACACCCATATCGGTAGGTGATTTATACGGACTCTTGCCCTCTATCTTCTCAAAAATAGCATTTAGAACCGGAAAAACCTCAACATCTCTGTTGTAGTTGACTGTGGTTGTGCCGTAAGCCTCAAGGTGGTATGGGTCAATAACATTTACGTCATTTAAGTCCGCAGTTGCAGCCTCGTAAGCAAGGTTTACGGGATGTTTGAGCGCAAGATTCCATATCGGGAATGTCTCAAACTTCGCATAACCCGCCTTCACCCCACGCAGATTATCGTGGTAAAGCTGCGACAGACACGTTGCCATCTTTCCACTTCCGGGACCCGGTGCGGTGATAACGACAAGCGGGCGTTCGGTTTCTATATACTCATTTTTACCAAATCCGTTTTCGCTGACTATATGGGGAATATTATAAGGATAACCCTCTATCATATAGTGGATATAAACCTTAACTCCGAGTTCGTTTAAGCGGTTTTTAAACGCAAGCGCCGCCGGCTGACCGCTGTACTGATTGATAACTACACTGCCCACAAACAAGCCTATCGAACGGAAAGCGTCGATAAGACGAAGCACGTCGCTGTCATAGGTTATGCCCAGGTCACGGCGAATCTTATTGTTCTCGATATCGCCGGCATTTATGACGATGACTATTTCAACATCTGAGCCGATATTCTTAAGCATCTGAAGCTTACTATCCGGCTTAAAGCCCGGCAGTACTCGGGATGCATGATAATCGTCAAAAAGCTTGCCGCCGAACTCAAGATACAGCTTGCCGCCAAACTCCTGAATCCTCTTGCTTATCTGCTCAGACTGCTTTTTTATGTATAAGTCATTGTCAAATCCAATCTTAAACACAGTTCTTCCTCCACAGACTATTTTTCGCTGTCGTTTATTTTATTTATTAAGGTCATGCTCTTTAACAAAAGAAATTACCTCATCAACAGTAGTAAACGCAAGGGCTACCACCGTATCAGCACCGCCGTAGTATATCGCAATTTTTCCGCTTTCACTGTCAGCAAGAGCGGCACACGGGAACACTACGTTGGGAACATCGCCGACACACTCATAAAGCTCATGCGGTGCAAGCAGGAAACAATCTGCTCTGTGTTTGACTATCCAAGGTTTTTCCAAATCAAGAATAGCTGCACCCATACTGTAAGTAAAACCATTACAGCTGGTCAGAACACCGTGATAGAACATCAGCCAGCCCTCGTCGGTCTCTATAGGAGTCGGACCCGCTCCGACCTTTGTCATCTCCCAGTTTTTCTGCGGTGACATGACGAACCTGTGCTTGCCCCAGTATGTCAAATCCTTGCTATGACTCAAAAATATATCTCCGTAAGGAGTGTGTCCTCTGTCACACGGACGGATAAGAAGCAAAAATTCATCGTTAACTTTTCTCGGAAACAAAACTCCGTTTCTCGCCACAGGATAACACGCATCTTCAAGCTGTGTCCAATTCTCAAAATCAGTAGTATATGCTATGCCGATAGTTGTTCCGTGAGGAGTGAGATTCACCCACGAAAGATAGTACTTACCGTCAATCTCGCAAAGGCGGGGGTCATAGCCTCTGAAAATAACCTTTTCTTTAAGCTCCCAGTTGACAGCATCCTTGCTGTATCCCACTACAAGAGTATGGTCTCTGCAGATATCGTCCACTCTGAAAACTCCTGCAAAACCGTCTTTGTACGGTACAACTGCTGAGTTGAAAATGCTGTTTGCTCCAAAAAGATTGTCCCTCGTGATAACAGGGTTACCGCTGTAACGCCATACAGGATACTTATATCCTTCAGGTTTTTCCTGCCACGGAATATTAGGAATTGCCGCACCTATTATCTTTGACATAACAGCCCTCCGCCAAATTTATTTATATCTAATTTATTATACAGTAAAAGCAAACCGATTTCAACATTCGAAACAGCTTTTTATGATGTATTTTTTTGTTTTATAGCTCGTGTCAAAGCTATAACATATTACAGCCTTGACCGTTGCAGCTACTGTAAAAAAGCAAAAACGGAAAACCCGCTAAAAGGTTTTCCGTTTTTAGTTTTTTCTTTTTCAGATTACTTGAGAATCTTAAACTTACCGACAACCGGCAGCTCCTTTGCCTTACCGTTAGCGGCATTAATAATACCGATAATTGTAAGAACAAGGAACAAGATGCTAACAAGGCCGAGAATTGAGGCGATAAAGCCGAGATGAATAGCACCGAGAATAGCGGAAACAATTGAATAAGCTACTCCCCAGATAACCTCTGCTATAGCCAGAACTAAGCCCTGGTTTGTATGGAAACGTGCAAACTTTGAATCTTTCGCTGCAAGAAGCGGAATTAGAACAAGCCATGAGAGATATGCCAATATCGCCATAACCTTATTCTTATCAATGTCCTCCTGCTCAAACTCAGCCGTTGTATCCGCTGTATCGTTAAGAGCAGATATTTTTGCTGAAAAGTCGTTCTTCTGTTCGGGAGCTGCCTGCTGAGGAGCCTCCTGTGCAGGTGCTGCCTGCTCAACTGCGGGTGCTTCAGTCGGTGCGCCACAGCTGGGACAGAATTTTGCATTCTCCTCTATTTGCGCTCCGCATTTGCCACAAAATGCCATAATATTTTCCTCCTGTAAAATCATTTATTCTATCGGTGAGCTTTCGCCAGCCGGTTTGAATCTGTTGCATTGGTGTAACCAATAACTAAAAATCGCTTGTCTTTAAAATGAACCTACCACACCAGATTATCGGGCAACGCAAACGATTCGTTTGATTCGCCAAAATCGCTATGTGCATCATCAAAATCACTATATGCATCGTCAAAGTCATCATAAGCATCAAGATCATTGTATGAATCTGAGATTTCATTAATCGGAAGGCCTGTGATATCACCCACGCTTTCTGTCAGAACATCGGCAAACAATATACCGAAAGCACAAAGAATACCAACCAGAATCACTGCAATAATCGTCCATATCAGAATCGCACGTGCAAAATTCTTTAAGCTTTTGTTTTCGGGTGCAAACGCTGTGATTATGCAGGCGATAAAACCGATAACCGGTATCGAAAACAAAAGCATTAAGCCAAAATATGCACCGATGCTTACAGTCTTGGATTGATTTGCTGCGGGCGCAAAATTCTGCTGATAAACAGGCTGAACAGATTGCTGATAAACGGGCTGCTGCACAGGCGGCGCCGCAGGCTCTGCCTTTTCAACTTTCGCTCCGCAAGAAGTACAGAATGTTACTCCGTCAGCTATTTCCTGTCCGCATGATTGACAAGATGTTGCCATTGTATGTATCCCCCTTTTCTCTTTTCTTCTTTTAGCTACAATAGCTACAATAACAATTATAACTATAATTACAAAAATTGCAAGCCTAACAAGTTAACAGTTCTTCACACTTATAAGCTGTTAAGAATGTCAAGTACGCATTTAAGCTCCTCGGGTTTTACCTTTTCCACGGGAAGGTCATTTCTGACACAGTTCGCAAAGTAATTTATCTCATTCGCATAAGCATCGCTTTTTGGAAGATTTATGCTGCCCGTGTCACCCTCAGACTGCTGTGACAGGTCAATTTTTTCATCGTCCCTGAGGTAGATAATCGTTTTTCCGTTTTCCCAAGCAACTACTGCGTTTTCAAACTGGAAGCGGAATTCTGCAGTAAAAGGATAGCTCGTTGAATACCACGAAGCCTCCGTGTTTATCGAGAAATCGCCGAAATCATAAACCACGCTCATATAATCCTGGTCGGGAAGCTTTGAACGGTATTGGTGCGCAACTTTCGGTGCGCCGAAGGCGTATACCATAAAGTCAAGGTCGTGGATATGCAGGTCAAAAGGAACAAGTCCGCTGCGCTTCTCGTCCATCATCCAGCCATCCCAGCTCCAGCGGGGATAACAGCCCAACCTTGTCATTGTACCCGAAAGAAGTCTGCCGTATCTTTTTGAATCGTATATCTCTTTGAGCAGCTCATATTCAGGCCAGAATCTCAAAACCTGAGCCACCATAAATTTAACATTATTCTTCTGTGCGGCAGAGTAAACACGCTCAACATCAGCTTCTTTTAACGAAATCGGCTTTTCGCTGATTACATTTATACCACGCTCCATAGCCTTAATCGCAAAGTCTGCGTGCAAGTATGTAGGAAGACAAATGTCAAGAATATCAAGTTCCTCGTTTTTAAGCATCTCATCAAAATCTGTGTAGCAGCGTTTATCGCTATACTTTTCCATGCGCTCTGTGCGTATATCGCAAAGAGCTACAAGTTCAGCATCCTCCATCGCCTCCCATGCGGGAATATGTGCGCCGCTTATTCCGCCAACACCTACAAGACCAACTTTAAGCATAAAAATCCTCCTCAAGGGTTTATTAAAGATACAAAAATTGTATCATAATTTATTTTGATATTCAACAAAAACAGGTCACTCTCTGCAATCTGCCGACAACCAATCGGGCATCGCCCCAAAAGAAACCGTCTCTCCCTGATACGGGAATGTTATTTTACAGGAGAACAGCATCGGCGCAGTTGCCACATCACGTGAGCCGTATTTGTGGTCGCCTACAAGCGGAAAGCCTCTGCTTGCAAACTGCACACGGATTTGATGACTGCGACCTGTATGCAGACGGATTCTCACCTGAGATGTCTCACCCGCACAAAGACGAACAAAATCCAGCCGTGCCTTCTTTACGCCGCCACGCATCCGCTTTACAACGAACACTTTGTTTTTTCTTGAATCTTTCCAGAGCAGGTCCTCCCAGTCACCGCTTTCAGGCGGTGTGCCGTGGACTGCTGCCACATACTCCTTTATCATGGTGCCTTCCTGCACAGCACGTGAAAGCGCCGCTGCCGCCTGCTTTGTGCGTGCGTATACCATTACTCCGCCTACATTCAGGTCAAGTCGGTGAACGGTAAAAATCTCTCCCTGAAGCTGTGTCTTCAACTGCTCCGGAACTTGTCTTTCCGAATCAAGCCCTACAGGTTTTATGCAGACAACTATATTCTTATCGGAGTACAAAATTTCCATGTGTGCCTCCCAAAAAATTTCTGCGATAATTATATCACAGTTATTTGCAGAATAAAAGTGCGAGATTCGCTCCTGCTTTTGCCCACAACACTTGAGTAATCGTTTCATGTAAGCTCTCTGAAACACAAGCGGAAAATACGTCTGCGAAGTTTGATATATAACAAAAAGGTGCCGTCCAAGACGGCACCTTTTTAATCAGCCCTTAAGCCCATTCTCCTGACGCTCCATATTTTCAACGACTATGTCGTGAATGTCACCTATCGAGGCGGCATATTCAAGAACTTTCCACGGTGTATTGGTGTGGAAATGAATCTTTATCAGGTCTTCATCACCAAACGCAAGCAGACAGTCTCCCTCAAAGTTCTCCATTATATAATCGTGTATAACGTCTTCATCGAGGTCCTCCCCCGCTATAAGAAGCTGCGTATCAAATTTATATTCAAGCATTTTCTGATTCTCCTTTGATTTTATGTATATCCTTTGTAAGGCAAAGCGTGCCGTTCTCAGCAAAGGTTACAATCACACCGTCATTTTCAACGGTTGAATACAACTTGCCGTCGCTGTTGAGCATACATTCACCAAGAATCTGATGAGGAATATCACAAGCGCTGTTTGTCGCAATCATAACCTCGGGAGAAAATGCTTTAATCGTATCCTTTGAAAGTACAGCTTGTCCGTGGCACGGAAGCTGAAGGACATCTACCCTGCCAAAAAGATTTGCAAGACGGGCAAGGTCGCCTGTATCATTCACCATGTCACCCGTAAGCAGAAGTTTCTTATCGCCTTTCGAAATAAGCAGACCGAGCGAATTGTCGTTTTCACTGACTCCGATATGATAGTTGTCCGGCTCGGTGTTGACAAACCTGAGTCTGAATGAACCAAAATCAAAGTAGTCCGCAGGTATTTCGCTGACAAGCTTTATGCCGGCCTGTCTCACAGCGTCGACACAAGTTTTAAAAAGCTCTGCACTGCTGTGCAGCTGACGCTCGACATCGCTGAATTTATCATCACAGAGAGGCTTAATATACACCGTATCAACAGAAATTTTACCGTCCGACAAAAGCTGTTTAACGCCTCCCATATGTCCTTCATGGGCATGGGTAACTGCCAAAAAATCAAGGTGTACAACACCGTTTTCATCGCCAGCAACCTTCTTAAGATAGTCTGTAACGGTATGTATATGCTGTTCATCGGAACAGTCGACAAGTGCAAAATGACCGTTGCTCTGAATCAGAATACAGTCGGAGCGTCCGGTGTTGAGAAAATGCACCCTGTCCCCTCCCGAAACAAACAGTGCTTCGGCAACTATGGGTGCCGTGTCATTTTTTTCGGACGGCTTTGCAGCAGAGATAAAGCCTGCAGCAACTCCGGCTTTCTTAAGCAGAGGGATACTCTTTTTTATTGTCGATATCGAAAGCTTCATCCCCATTTGCATCCTTTCAAAATTTTACTTCTCCCGTTTTGACTGCCTGAGTTGTGCAAAAAAACTTTTGAGCAGATTTGCACATTCATCCTCCATAAAGCCACCCACAAGAGCAGGTGAATGATTATACGGAAAATCAAAAAGATTGTTGAGCGTCCCGCAAGACCCCGCTTTCGGGTCATAGGCGCCAAAAACCACACGGCGTATGCGTGAGTTTATTATGGCCCCTGCACACATAGGACAAGGTTCAAGTGTTACAAAAAGCTCACATTCCCAAAGACGCCAGCCACCCAAAGCTTTACAGGCTGCATTTATCGCTTCAATCTCGGCATGAGCGAGAGCATTTTTATCCCTTTCCCTGCGGTTTCGTCCTGTTGCGACAACCTCTCCGTTACGTGCGACAACAGCACCGACGGGGACTTCTCCGTCAGCAGCAGCCTCTTTTGCAAGGTCTATTGCGACCGCCATAAGCTCATTGTCAGTCAAAGCAAACCTCCTGTTAAACACGGCTTACATACTGAGATGTAGAGTATATAAGATAAATGATAGCGATAATCATCGGAATGTTTATAATATAGGCGCCAAATCTCGCAGCCGGTTTATTTAGGACTGCGGGCTTTTTAAATCTTATCGGAATTTGTTTTTTGTTTGCACGTTGTATAAACAGCGCTGTGCACACTATTCCCGAAGCAAAAAATACGATAACACATATATAGTAAACGATGTTTACTTGCGTCTCAGACGTATAGTCGTAAAGCAACGTGATAACGCAGGAAAAAAGATTGTTAAAAAAGTGAATTATAACACCCGTCCACATACTGCCTGTGGTAATTGCGAGGTATCCCAATCCAAGTCCTACAATGAAAGCAAAGGTCGCCTGAATAATGTTTCCGTGCATGAGTCCAAAAATCAGTGCGGACACAACTATCGCAAAAGCGTTGCCGTATTTTCGAAGCGGCATCATGACAACGCCACGAATAGCGAACTCCTCAACAAGAGCGGGAACAAAAGCCACCTGAAGAAAAAACGCCATCATACCGAGAGGCGATGTTGGTGTCTGCAAATCCGGCGACTCAAAAACGATACCGAAAGCGTTTTCAAAAAACAGAGAAATATAATTTGTAACAAAATTGCCTATCATGCAAATCATCATGCCTATCGGAACGGCATAGAGCATCAGCTTTGAATCGTAGGGCTTGCCGAAGTTAAGACAGGCTCTTTTTTTATCTTTGAGGCAAATCCAAATCAGAAAAAACGGGACAAATATTGAAAAAATTGATATAAGAGTGCCTATTGAATAAGTTATATTCCTGTCATAATAGTACTCATCTTTCAGACCCGTTATGACAAGAAAGAGCACTGACAAAAGCTGAAAGGCAATAAACAACATCAAAGCTGCACCCGCAAGGGTGCCGAGCTTCCTGAGCTCCTTTTTCTCCAGCCGTTTATTTTCATATGTCACAGCACTGTTCTGCATAGGATTAATGTTATTATACAATCTTTCCACCTGCCTGATATTGGTTTATCTGCTTTTAATTATACCCTACGAAAAACTTTTTAACAATAGTGTCTGAATATAATTCAATTTAAGTTTACAAATGCTTTACGGGGTTTGCCTTTCGTTGGTATTCTTTTCATTTTTTAGTTGCATGTAATTCTAAATAGAGATATAATCTTAGAAAAGGATGGTGACTTAATCATGAGAAAAATCAGAGTTCTTTTCCAGGGTGACAGTATAACCGATGCAGGCAGAGACAGGAGCGACATAAGAAACATGGGTCTGGGCTATCCGCTGTTTGCCTCGTCTGTTTATAAGGCAGAAAACCCCTGTGCCGAGGTCGACTTTTTAAATCTCGGCATCAGCGGCGACAGAGTAGTAAACCTTCAAAGCCGCTGGCAGGAGGATTGTATCGGCTTACAGCCTGACGTACTGTCTATTCTTATAGGCATCAACGACACATGGCGCAGATACGACCAGAATCTCATTACCTCTTGCGAGCAGTTTGAGAGCATATATGCCGATATCTTAGAGCAGGTTAAAACCAATCTGCCAAACACAAAGATAATTCTCATGGAGCCCTTTGTTCTGCCGACTCCGCAGGACAGAAATGCGTGGCGTGAGGATTTAGACCCCAAAATTCACGCTGTACGCAGGTTGGCGGCAAAGTATGCTGATGCGTTTATCCCGCTTGACGGAATTATGGCAGCTGCAGCTATCGACACTTATCCCGAACAGTGGGCAGCAGACGGAGTTCATCCGACTTCAGACGGTGCAGCGCTCATCGCAAAACATTGGGTTGCAGCGTTCAAAAATGTAATCAGTGAATAAAGGAGCAAATTTTACATGGCATTTGATATAAATTTTAAGCCGACAGTTCGTTTTATGGTTATAAGCGACATCCACATTAAAGATGACCCCTGCATTGAGGAGGAAAGGCTTGAGAAGGCTATAAATATAGCCTACAGGCTCTCCGATTCCGACAGCCGTTACAACAGTCTTGATGCGTTATTTGTTGTTGGCGATTTTGCTACAAGAGGTTCCGAGCTGCAGATGACAAAGTTCAAGGCGATAACCGACCGTCTGCTGCGTGACAGCACAGAACTTGTTATGACGCTCGCAAGCCATGAGTTTATGGCTGATGACGGCGGAGAAGCAAAGGCTCTTGAGCGTTTTGGCAGAATTTTCGGACTTCAGCCCGACACTCATACGGTGATAAACGGATTTCACTGCATAGCCGTCACCTGCACAAAGGGCTGCCATTTTGACGACGCCAAACGTGAGTTTGCCGCAAAGGAACTCAGACTCGCAGCGGATGAAGGCGGTAAAAAGCCCATATTCTTCTTCCAGCATCCTCACATAACAGATACGGTTCACGGCAGTATCAACTGGGGTGAAGACGAGCTTACCGACATTCTTATGGACTTCCCGCAGATAATAGACTTTTCAGGTCATTCACACGCTCCCATAAACGACCCTCGTTCAATTCATCAACGTCATTTTACCTCGTTGGGAACAGGCACTTTGAGCTATTTTGAGCTCGACGAGTTTGACAAAACGCACGGCACAATTCCGCCCGAAAAGGACAGTGCCGCTCAGATGCTCATAGTCGAAGCGGACAAGGACGGCAGAGTGCGCATCTACCCGTATGATGTTTTGACAGATAACTTTTTCCCGTTTGTATGGGAAATAGACGAAGCGTGGAATCCCGCAAGCTTTAAATATACTGCACAAAGATATAAAACCGAAGAAAAGCCGTATTTTTCAGTGGATGCAGGTCTTGTTATAAGCGACATCACTGCCGACGGTTGCAACATAACTTTCACTCAGGCAGAATCCGAGCAAGATTATGTTGACAGCTATGACATCTTTGTCACAGATATCTCCGACGGGCTTATTAAGAAACACTTGAACATAACTTCCCGTTTTTATCTTTACGATATGCCCAAGACCTTGAGCCAGAATATACAGGGTCTCAAGGCCGGTCACGATTATGAGGTTAAGGTTTCGGCGAACAGCTTTTGGAACACCGCCTGCGACAATCCGTTAACTGCAAAGTTTAAAACTTTGGACTAACTCCAAGGAGAAAAAGATATGTTTTTTACGCTGCCTGCAGTAGCAATTAATTTAATATACATAGTTGCCGCAGTTTTACCCGCTGTATTTCTGATGAGATATATATACAAGCACGACACCGTCGAAAAAGAGCCTGCCGGCATGCTAATCTCTTTGTTGGCGATGGGTCTGCTTTCTGCGCTGGCATCAATTGTATTCGAAACCATAGGCCAAACCGTTTTGGATATGACCGTCAGCAAAGATGACACAAGCTACACCATAATTTTGGCTTTTGTGGTTGTCGCAATGGTTGAAGAGGGTACAAAGCTTATTTTTCTAAAGCTTCGCACATGGAGAAGTTCTCACTTTAACTATCGCTTTGACGGTATGGTATACGCTGTTTTTGTTTCTCTGGGATTTGCCGCATTCGAGAATGTCGGTTATGTTTTCACATACGGTCTTTCCGTTGCGCTTCCCAGAGCACTTATGGCAGTACCCGCTCATATGGGCTTTGCCGTATTTATGGGTCTTTTCTACGGCAGAGCCAAGCTTTTTCAAAAGGACGGAAAAAAAGGCGCAAAAAATGCAAACCTGCTCGCCGGTTATGCCATGGCTGTTTTTCTCCACGGCTTCTACGATGCGTGTGCCATGATAGGAAACGTCCTTGCGACGGTGTTGTTTATCCTGTTTGTTATAATAATGTACATAGTTGTAATTTGTGTCATAAAGCGTGAGTCAAAGAGCGATATCAAGGTTTAATTTATTTAAAGTTTATATTTGTAATAAATGTTTAACCGTTTTGATATTGACCCTTTGCCTATTTTTGGATTAAAATATTAGGCATGATTGACATAAGGAGCAACATTATGAAATTGAGGAAAATAGCGGCTTTTTTGATAGCCATAGTTATGGTTATCTCTTTTGCCGCTTGCGATAATAATAAAAAGGTAAACGAGGACACCACTTCCTCTCAGGGCGAAACCGTTGCCAATACTGTTCAGCAGGATAATAAAGTTAAGACCACTTTACCTGCACAGGACACTGCGCAACCGGACGGTGAGCCTGTAAGCGAAAAAGACGCTGAAAACTCAGAAGACGGGTCTTCTGTTAAACCTATAGATACAAAAAACGGCTTGAATTCAACCGATACAAAAACTGTTCTTGACTTCTATAAATTCGCTGCGACTAAGACGGATACAATTGATGCAACTCAACACATGAGCATTGAAAGTATCGATTTTGCCCCGAAAAACGATTTTCAAAAGAGTCTGTTATCCCTTTTCAGAGGCCTCGCTGATGTCGCACTCAAAGCAAACTCAACTCCCAGAACAGATGTGCCGGGCTTTTACCAGAATCTTGAGACCGGCGACCTCAACTCTGCCAACGCTATTGTAAGCGACAACTACACAATAGTTACTCTCAACGTTAAGTCTCAGGAAGAAACCGAGGATACAACAGATTGGGAATCCGGTCCCGTAGGTCATGCCGTAGGTACTCTGGGTGATTTTAGTCTCGTATTGGAAGCGTTTAAGCCCGCCATCTCCTTTGACCACTCAGCCGGAGACGTTACCCTGCGTTACGATAACTGCAAAGTCGTTGTCAAGATAAACAACAAAACAGGCAAGATTGAAACAGGCACATGGGGATACACGGTTAACGTAACCCTTAACAACATATATGCGGATTTCGCTGACAGTGATAATTTTTGGCTTAACAACATGGGCGGTTCGGTAAAGTTTGACGTTAAAACAAACGACCATAAGGAAGTAAGTAAGTAACAACACCCCACAGATTAAAATCTGTGGGGTGTATTTTTTATCAGTCAAGGTCTGCCTCATTAGTCTCTGCAATGCCAAGATACTCGTCTGCTTCGGCTGAATCCATACTCTCGATACCTTTAAGCTTGTTGCGCATGATACGGTTTCTGTCCTGTGCGGCGGTAAGCGTACGTCCCGCCTCGTCAATCTTTTTCTTAGCCTTGTCAAGCACATCGCCGAACTTGTCATACTGTGCTTTGGCAACAGACAGAAGCTGACGTACTTCGTTGGCTTTTTCGTTTATTGCCACAGCCTTAAAGCCCATGGACAGCGAGTTCAGAAGAGCGGTTATCGTTGTGGGGCCTGCTATCATTATGTTGTACTCCGATTGTATGCGCTCTGCGATTCCGCTGCGTGAGGATGCGATTTCCGCATACAGGCCTTCAGTGGCAAGGTACATTATAGCAAACGGTGTTGTTGTAGGCACGTTTATGTACTTTCTTATAGTCTTTGCTTCAGAGAGCACTCTGTCCTCCAGAGCCTTTCTTGCACGGGCTACCTCGTCAGCATTCGCATTGTCCGCCGCATCGCAAAGACGTACATAGTCCTCCATCGGGAATTTCGAGTCGATAGGCAGATATGAGAGCTCGCCTGTATCGCTTGCGGGAATGCGTATTGCAAATTCAACCCTTTCAGCTGAGCCTGAATGTGTGGCAAAATTCTTCTCATACATATTCGGAATTGTCTGGTCGAGTATTCCTTCAAGCTGAACCTCTGCCCAAGTTCCTCTGGTTTTAACATTGGTAAGCACCCTGTTTAAGTTGGTGACGTTGGTCGTAACCCCTGTCGACAGCTCCTTCATCTCGCCGAGTGACTTGTAGACATTCTCAAGCTGCTCGGATACAGTCTTAAACGAACTGTCAAGACGAGTGGTAAGCGTTGCAGAGAGCTTCTCGTCTACCGTTGCACGCATTTCATCGAGCTTCTTTTCGTTGCTCTGCTGCATTTTTTCTATGGACTCTGCAATAATTTTGCTCTGGCGGTCGTTTTGTTCAGTGTTGTTGCGGCGTATTGTATCAAGCGACTGCGAAAAAGTATTTGTAAGCTGCTGCTGATGCTCAAAGTTTGCCTTCGTCATCTGCGACAGACGTTCGTTCATTGCATTTAGTGATTGCGTCATCTCCGCACGCATATCCTTTTGATAGCTGCCGCTCTCACGTCTGCTGCGCTCAAACTCATCCTTAAGCTGTGACTGAAGCTCCGAAGTTTTCTTTTCAAGCATGGCAAGCTGCATTCTTTGCTCCTGCGAGTTTACGGATTTAAGCTTTATGAGCACTACGATGAGAAGTATCATGCACAAAATGCTCAAACCTAACGTTATATAAATAAAAATATCCATAGTCTATCCCTTTCACTTTTGTTAAAAATATTATAGCAGATTTAAATGCCTGTTACAATGTTCTTTTTGCTCGGATATTTCAACCTTGTGCGCAACAATATTCTTACTTTTTACGGTTGCACGTCAAACCGGTTGTGTGATATGATATAATGTGTTCATGTAAGTATGTTTTAAAAGAAAACGGAGGAAGGAAATGAAGACCTTTAAAAAGATAGCAGCCGTTGTTTTGGCTGCAACTATGATTTTTTCTCTCTCCGCCTGTAAGGATGACGGTACAGGCGCAGTTTTGCGCTATCCGATAGATGAAGAACCCACCTGTCTTGACCCGCAGATAGTTGAGGGAGCAGCCGGAAAAACTACTGTCATCAACTGCTTTGAGGGTCTTGTAAGATATGATGAAAACGGAGAGATTGTCCCCGGTGTGGCACAGAGTTGGAGCTATGACAGCTCCTCAAAAACCTTCACTTTTACTCTCCGCCAGGATGCAAAGTGGATGATAATGAAAAAATCATTTGCTCCGCTGCTCGGCGAGGACTGTGAAAAGACTTTTGACAACCGTGTAACGGCAAACGACTTTGTTTTCGGCTTTCGCCGTGCCGTTTCGGCGCAAACCCATGCACCCGAAGCTGCAAGCCTTTATGTTATAAAAAACGCCAAAGCCGTACACGAGGGTAAGCTTGACAGCTCTCACCTCGGTGTTTCAGCCAACGGAGACTATGAACTTAAAATAACACTTGAAAACACCTCAGTTTCGCAGGACAGCTTTTTAGCTCTGCTGACAGAACCCATCTGTATGCCCTGCAACGAGACATTTTTTAATGCCACAAAGGGCAGATACGGTCTTGACTTTTCCACCCTGCTTTGCAACGGTCCGTTCTATCTTTCATATTGGACCCGTGAGGCTTCGCTTACACTTAAAGCAAACGAAGTATATAAAGGTAACGCAGAAGTAAAACCCGCCTCCGTCACTCTGTTTATAAACAATGACAACAATTCAAGGCTGGAAAAACTTTTGGACGGTTCATACTGTGCGGCTTCGCTCGGAACCGTTGTTGCCGATGAGTCAACCGGACTCGCCGTAACAAAAAGCTATGATACGGTTTGGTCGCTGTGTTTCAACTGCGCTGACCCCGCTCTGTCAAACGCCGATTTAAGACGTGCGCTTTGCGGCTCTGTAGACTCGCAGAACATAATTATGGACAGCGACGACCTCCAAAAGACTCATTCCATAATCCCGCTGTCCTGTATTGTTCCGCAGGCTGATATGTCAAGCGTGCCGGTGACTATCCTCGGCTATGACACAAAGAAAGCCGCTGACCGTTGGAGCAAGGCTACCGAAGCCCTCTCAATAGGAACTGTAAAGCTTGAACTTATCTGTATCCCCGAACACGAGACGGCTATGCGTCACATGATACAAAGTTGGCAAAAGACTTTTGGGTTAGGTATAAATGTATCAATAACAGCCGTTGAGCGTGAAGAGCTCGATGACCGTGTGTCATCCGGCGATTACCAAATTGCATTAGCACCCGTCCATGCGGATTCTTCTTCTGCCTCCGGCTTCCTACAGTCGCTGACTTCAAACGGCATTAACAACGTTTTTAACTTCAAAAGCGAATCCTTTGATTCGGCGGTAAATAAAGCTCTGTCGCTAAGCGGCGGCGAACAGCTTAAAGCCTGCCGTGATGCAGAAGCGGAATTTATAGTCAATGGTGTTGCCCTGCCTTTGTTCTGCTCACCCAGTTACTTTGCTCTTGGCGAGGGTGTCAGCGGACTGTTTGTAAATCCCGAAAACTCAACAGTCAGCTTCTCTGCAGTCACAAGAGAAGATTAACAAACGGAGAGCCTATGAATAATTGTGTATATCTGAAATACAATTTTAAAATTAAAAATTCTGCTCGCACGGTTTTTGCTGTGACATTATGGATATTGACCGCTCTTTGCCTCGTGGCAATTTTCCTGTTTTCTAACCAGTCGGGTGATGAATCACAGCAGCTGAGCGACGGTCTGTTGGGCTTTTTATTAAAACTTTTGGGTCCGCTTATTGACAGCTTTATCGTGAGAAAAATTGCGCACTTTTTTGAGTTTCTTGTATTGGCTTTCTGCTTAAGCGGTGCACTGTTTTTTACAAAAAAGCGGTTTTTACCCCTTGCAGCCTTTATTTCAGGTGTGCTTTACGCCGTCAGCGATGAGCTTCATCAGTACTTTGTGCCCGAGCGTGCGTGTCGCTTATTTGATGTTTTTGTTGACTCATGCGGTGTTCTGACAGGAGTTCTGATTTTCGCAGGTCTTTTGGCGCTGTTTAATTTTGTTTTGCTTAAAAGAAGAAATAAAAGAAAAGTCTCGGTTATATAACCGAGACTTTTCTTTTTAAAACGGGGGCAAGAAGATAGTGGTTGTCAAAATTAATTATTCTGCCTGCTTTGAATACTTCTTGAGATAAATAACTCTCATAAGCAGACACTCAACAGGATTAATTGGCTTCTGCTTGCCGAAAAGGCCTGAGCCTATGTATGTCATACAGCTTTTCTCTGCAATCATTTCAACCGCACCGGCATTGCTCTCATTTGAACCGCAGCAGAGTGCTCCGCCGTCTTTAATAAGCACGCCGTGACGTCCCTTAAGTGCCTTTACAACCTTGTCAGGAGAATCATCCTTTGCACACTTGAAAGTTCTTCCGATAATCTGTGCGCTGTCATCAAGCTGAGGACGGATTGCCTTGCCCTTCGATGCAACAGCCACAACCTCGGGAGCCTTTGAGTAAAGGATAGAATTGATATCTTCACGTGCCTTGTAGATAGCACAATGGGTTGCAGCCATGGGAACACAGCCGTCACCGCTGATTTTACCGGTCGAAAGGTCCATTGTAAGAGTCAAATCCTTATTGCCTGCCGGATAGAAAACAACTTTTCCGTCGGCATCTCTATATGAGTTGTTATAGCAATCGTTTTCATCATTCACAAGAGCTTTATCGCCCTTTCCTGCCCACAAAGTGCACATTTCGCTCAAATCTTCAGCCTTTTTGGAAACGGTCTTTTCAAACTTGTCGAGAATATAAAGAGCGCTTTCTCTTTCGAGAGTTGCAGAAACGTTGAACGCTTCCTCGCTGTCAGCACCGAAGCATACAGCGCCGTGATGCGCCATAATAACAGCCTTTGAATTCTTGTCTGCATTAAGGGCAGCAATTACGCCTTTCTTGAGCTTCTTTGTGCCCGGCAGACCGTAGGAAGCAAGCAAAACTCGCTCGCCGATAACCTCACGTCCCTTTTCAGAGAGCATGGGGATTCCGTCTGCAGTAGCGCTGACGATTGAAGCAAACTTCTGGTGAGTATGTATAACAAAACCTGCTTCGGGGTGTGCCTTATAAACCTCAGCGTGAACGCCCTTTTCAGAAGAGGGCTTGACATCTCCGCTATACTCAAGAGTGTCTATGGACACCTCAACTATATCATCAGGGGTAAGTCCGTCATAGGCTTTTCCGCTCGGGGTGATAACAAAGCTCTTATCGTTTACACGGCAGCTTACATTTCCCCAGGTTCTTGCAATAAGGCCTGTTGCAACAAGCTTTTTACCGGCTTCGATAACTTCTTTTTTTGCAGTCAAAATATCCATGAAGACCATCCTTTCAACCCTTGCTTTTTGAAGCAAGGAGTATTTTTGTACTCCGGTTCAATTATAGCTCATAATACGCAGAAAAGTCAATATATAAAACACAGCCGATGATTAGTATCATCGGCTGAAATCATGTTCATTTGGGAAACTGAGTAAGTGCACGGAACTCATATCCCTGCTGTCTTGCCCAGTCTATTATATCCCCCAGCGCTTCTGCATTGTCGGGAGACACGGAGTGCAGAAGTATAATAGCACCGGGATGAAGCCTTGAAGTAACCGTTTTGAAAGCATATTCCTTGCCCTTGATGTCGCTTACATCCCAGTCCGCATAGGCTACTGACCAGAACACAGACTTAAATCCGACAGAAGAAACCAAGTCAAGTGCCGAATCACTGTAAGACCCCGCAGGGAATCGGAAAAACTTAGAGGTATATCCGAAATGCTCACGCAGATAGTTATCGCACTCCTCAATTTCCTTTGCCATCTGAGTGCGGTCGATTTTTGAAAAATCAGGGTGCGTAGTCGAGTGGTTTCCGACTATATGGCCCTCCTTTATCATTCGGGCTGTAAGCTCCGGCTCAGCTTTGATATTTGACAATGTGCAGAAAAAAGCAGCAGGAACTTGTTTTTCCTTAAGAGTATTAAGCACTTTCGACGTATAACCGTTTTCCCATCCGCAGTCAAAAGTGAGATACAAAACTTTTTCCTTAGTTTTTGTATCTATTGAAACAGCATCAAACTTTTTTTCAATAAAATACTTCTGTGCGTTTAATGAGTTGTCGTGCGGCACGCCGTTTTGTGATACGCCGTAGCTGTATCCTACGGTAGTGGTGGACAGACCACGTGTGTTATTCGGGTCAGAAGCAGTCAGCGTTATTTTCGGCAGCGGCGCATAGCCTGTATAGGTTTTTGACGAGGAATCGGGCTTTCCGGTAACGCCGTTGGAGTTTGCTTTCGCTGTGGTGGTTTCAGGCTTGGCAACAACAGTTGTTTCAGGCAAAGTGGTAGAATCGTTTTCCGTCTTTTTCTCCCCGGTAACAGGAGCGTTGCCCTGAGTGATATCGCTTGTGTCAGCCATGTTGCCGTCTAAAGTGCATGAACACAAAACAGCGCAAAGCGCAAGACACAGAGCTATAATTGCAAGAGTCTGTTTTTTCATAAACTTACATTCCTTTCACTTTAAACCTCCGGAAAATCCTCCGTACGGTTTGATGTTTTATTGTCATCAATTTCATAGTTTATTATGTGTCAAAAAACATGAAAGGTGCAAAATTTTTAATATTTTTTAAAGATACATTTCCATTAAGCCAACCGTAAACGGAAGCTGTTTAAAAAGTTTTGTTTTCTTAAAAACAAACCCGTTTTTTCTATACCAATTTTTTAAAACTGTGTTTTCATCTATTATACCAATTTCAATTTTTTTGCCTGCATAAGAAACAGCAACTTTCCGTCCGTGCTCAATAAGCTTTGACCCAATTCCGCAATGGCGAAACTCAGGCAACACGCAGAGTTTTTCAAATTCAAATATGCCTTTTCCTTTTGGCAAGATTGCCATAAACCCCACAGGAGTGCCGTCATATACATAAACAAACATCTCACCACCGTTTTTTGAAATATCAAAAAGTTTATCGGCGGTTATAAATGCTGGATTTGACGGACAGTTTTCAGGCGTAATCGAGAACTTTTCTGCTATATCCGCAAACGCTTTTCTGATAAGCTGAACACAACTGTCTATATCATTGTCAGTTACAGGTTTTATCATAGCTCCACCTTTTTATCGTTAATCAGGATTCAGATATCCTATTTTATCAAGAATTTTATTGACCTCATTTTTATCTTCAGCATCACAGTATGCATACACCGCAGTGTGTCCGACATACAGCGCAACATTATATTTTTCAAACGCTTCTATCGAATAAAAACAGTAATTTGCCACCCTGTGTTCTATCTCTATTGCATGTGCACTGTTATACTCTCCGATAATTTTTTTATACGCCTGAGTGTATATGTTTTGTGCGCCGCCGTCGTCTTTAAACTCAAAAAACTCAAAGTGTATACCGTCTTTTTCAAAGGCTATACACTGAATAAGATTTTTCTCAAAACCCTTGTCCTTACTTATATAAACATCCGTTACATCTACCGGTGTATATCCCTGCTCAACAACGGCATCCCATGTCTGGTCGGATGTGGCAACGGCTTTTGGTTCTGTGGTGAATTTGAGTATCACAAATATAAACAGTACAAAAGCACCAAGAATGATTACCGCCCTTATAATATCTTTAGGTCCGGTTTTTACTTTCGGACGTGAATATCCCCTTGTCGTTCTGTAACTTCCTCTGGGCACCTCATAAGTTTCAGATTCCACTGCGTCTGCGGAACGACGTTCCCATCTTTTCTGAACAAATTTAACCATACCGCCTGACATCGCCCAGACAAGAACGCCTGCAAAAAGAGACATGAATATTGTGATAGCAACACCTTGAAGAATCGGCATAGGTACATCGGGCGTGGTAAGGATGTTATACCAATTTACGAATATAAACACGACTGCAAAACCGATTACAAGAATTTGTCCGATATTTTTTCTAATCATCATATACTCCTTATAAAAAGCTTTATCTGACAAATAATATTTTTCGGTGTCAAGAATAAAAAACCACGTGAAACTGAATTTTTCATTTCACGTGTTATATCATGACAAACCTGATTAAAAAGACTGTTGTTTTCTCAAAAAGAACAGAAAATCTTACAGTTGGGAAATACCAATTTATATTATATCACAATAACCAATAAAATCAATCCCTTATTGCCAAATTTTGACTTTGTGCGCCGCATTTTACATTGACATTATGCAGTCGCATGGGATATAATTTATAAGTGTTGGATTTTTTATGCAGATGCAAAAAACAGCATCCGTATATCAATCAAATTGCTATTTTTGCGGCTGTGTTTTGCAGCCCTTAAAGAAAGGACTTATAGATAATGGACAAGAAAGAACGTAAAGTCGGTACATTGTCAATGGGTATTCGTTGCCCCATCATTCGCCAGGGTGATGACCTTGCTCAGATTGTTACAAACAGCGTCCTTGAAGCTGCTGAGTCAGAGGGCTTCGCTCTTCGTGACAGAGATGTAATTTCAATTACTGAGTCTATCGTCGCAAGAGCACAGGGCAACTACGTATCAATTGAAAACATCGCTACTGATGTTAAGGCAAAAACAGGCGGAGAAACCGTCGGTGTTATTTTCCCGATTCTCTCCCGTAACCGTTTTGCAATTTGTCTTAAGGGTATCGCCAGCGGAGTTAAGAAGGTAGTTCTTATGCTCAGCTATCCTTCAGACGAGGTTGGTAATGAGCTTGTAAGCCTTGATAAAATCGATGCAGCGGGTGTTAATCCCTACAGTGATGTTCTTTCTCTTGAAAAATACCGTGAGCTGTTCGGCAAGAATCTTCATGAGTTCACAGGTGTTGACTATGTCGAGTACTACGGCGACATTGTCCGTTCGTGCGGCGCAGAGGTAGAATTCGTTTTCGCAAATCAGGCAAAAACAATTCTTGACTACACAGACTGTGTTATTAACTGTGATATTCACACTCGTGCCCGTACAAAGAGAATTCTCAAAGCTGCAGGCGCTAAGACAGTTCTTGGCCTTGATGAAATAATGACCGCTCCTATTGACGGCAGCGGCTATAATGAGAACTACGGTCTTCTCGGCTCAAACAAGTCAACTGAGGATACAGTTAAGCTCTTCCCCAGAGACTGCAAACAGCTTGTTCTTGATATTCAGGAAAATGTCCTCAAGGCAACGGGCAAGCACGTTGAGGTAATGGTCTACGGCGACGGTGCTTTTAAGGACCCCAAAGGAAAGATTTGGGAACTTGCAGACCCGGTTGTATCCCCTGCTTTTACAGACGGTCTTGTCGGAACACCCAACGAGCTTAAGCTTAAGTACCTCGCAGATAACGATTTCAAAGACCTCTCCGGCGAAGAGCTTAAAAAGGCTATCTCCGAATCCATTAAAGAAAAGCAGAGCAATCTTGTCGGCAATATGGCTTCGCAGGGAACAACTCCTCGTCAGCTGACTGACCTTATCGGTTCTCTTTGTGACCTTACGAGCGGTTCTGGCGATAAGGGTACTCCTGTTGTTCTTGTTCAGGGTTACTTTGATAACTATACAAACTAATATATATGCACCCCTTAAGGAGGAGTTAAAATGGATACAAACAAAAGACCGGATTCCATGGAAAGAATTACTACCGCTGAATTAGCGAGCGCTTTTATTGACGAGCAGGTCAAGGCTGTTCGTGAGCAGGTGGGCGACAAAAAAGTTCTTCTTGCACTTTCAGGCGGCGTCGATTCTTCTGTTGTGGCAGCACTTCTCATAAAGGCTATCGGCAAGCAGCTTGTCTGCGTTCATGTTAACCACGGCCTGATGCGTAAGGGTGAAAGCGAAGAGGTTATCGAGGTTTTCCGCAATCAGCTTGATGCAAACCTTATTTATGTCGATGCTACAGACCGCTTCCTCAGCCTTCTCGAAAATGTTGAGGCTCCTGAAACAAAGAGAAAAATTATCGGCGGCGAGTTTATAAAAGTTTTTGACGAAGAAGCAAGTAAGCTTGAGGGCATCTCTTTCCTCGCACAGGGCACTATCTACCCCGACATCTTAGAGTCTGACGGAGTTAAGGCTCACCACAATGTCGGCGGTCTGCCTGAAGATATGGCTATGGAGCTTGTCGAGCCCGTAAAGCTTCTCTATAAAGACGAAGTAAGAGTTGTCGGCGAAGCGCTCGGCCTTCCCCATGCAATGGTCTACCGTCAGCCGTTCCCCGGCCCCGGACTCGGAGTCCGCTGCCTTGGCGCTATCACTCGTGACCGACTTCACGCTCTTCGTGAGGCAGATGCTATTCTCCGTGAGGAGTTCGACAATTGCGGACTTGCAGAAAAGGTATGGCAGTACTTTATCGCAGTTCCCGACATGAAGAGTGTCGGCGTTAAGGACAGTAAGAGATATGAAGGCTGGCCGGCAATCATTCGTGCTGTCAACACCACAGACGCTATGACCGCAACAATTGAAGAAATTCCCTACGACGTTCTTCATAAAATTACAGACAGAATTACACATGAGGTAGACGGCATCAACCGTGTCCTCTTTGACCTCACTCCAAAGCCCATAGGCACAATTGAGTGGGAATAATAGTAATTGGCTTACAATTGCCCGAAAACGCTTATGAACAAATGGGTTTTTGGGCAAATTTTGTTTTTTGGGTGTTTCTACCACACCAAAAAAGGAGTTTTTCTATGAGCACAAAGTTGATAATATATCTGATTATTTTGTTCTTTGCCCTTTTGTTTCTTGGCTTTGGTTGCAATTTCCTCTTGTTCCGGCAGGATAGAGATGAAAAAAAAAGCAAGCATTTCTTTACCAGCGAGCGGCTACTCGTCTTTTTCATTGAGATTTTGATTGCGGTCATCGGTTTTGGTGTTACACTATTCATCACCAACGCCTACGAAAGACAAGTTGAAAAAGATAAGGCGCTACAGATGCTGGAGCAGGTCGTTGTCTATACGGAAAATCAAGTCATCGACGAAAGAAATTATTTGAGGATGTACGACAAAGGCGAAATTAAAGCCAATGTATTCTTAAATAGCAGTGTGGTCAACACAGATTATTACGAAAGCATTTTGACCAACGAGTTTATTCTACAGAACGCAAACATGAAAACCCACGGTGAGATTATGCGGTATCTCGTCTGGATAGAGCAATCCACCACCCTGGCTAAGGAAGCAACCGACGAAAGCTATATGCGGGCAGAAATGTACTGGCGGTATGCATATTTTTTAAAGTTTTACAATCTGTTGGCCATCAGTTATGATGAACTGAACTCAACTATTACGGAGGAAGAAGCAGCAGAACTGTGTGAAAAAATTTGTCAGCGTTCGTTAAATGATGAAATCAAAGTGTATGAAAGCGCAAAAAAATAATCTTATACATAAACCCAAACAGCACAAGCGTTGACATGCCTCAATTTTGAGGTTTCAGAAATGCTCCGTGACAACATTTGAATTATATAAAAGTTAAGAGCTAACCGATTTTATAGTCAGTTAGCTCTTTTTGTTTTGCTTATTTTGTTACAGGGATTGCGATTCTTGCTCCGACTTTAGTCTGTGCTCCGAAATTAAAAAAGGGCGCAATATTATCTGCAACTTTATAGCCATAACGTTCAAAATTATAGTTATCTTTTGCTTTGAAAACCTGACCGATATAAAAACCGAAATCATCAGGATTTTCAAAAGGTTCACTTTGGAAATAAAGCATTATGCATTCCGGAAGCTCTGCGATTTTATATTCTTTTGGCAGTGGTTTATCGTAATCGAACGGCACTTCAACGCCCGAAGCCGTTTCGCTGAACCCTTCTTCGTGTAAAAACTCGGGTAAATCAAGAAGTGCCGCCGTATCAAGTTTTTCGGGTATGCTGTTAAGCAACCCTTCCCAATCGCAGCCGACTTCTTCGCAATATGATAAATAACCAGTTGCCGATTTTGACGGCAGATAAATCAGTTTTCTTTTTGGTCTGTTTACAGGTGTGACCGTACAGATTGAGGTTTTTTCCATTGGTTGTCCTTCTTTCAGAATACGGTAATGATTTGCAGGGTACTGTATAAACAACGGAATAGCAATTTTGCTTTTTCGGTATTCGTCGGGAGTTACGGAAAATTTCTTTGCAAAAGACCGTGCATATCCCTCATGAGAGTTGTAATGACTGTCCAAAGCGATATCAAGAATTTTGTTATCTGTGTTAATCAGCTTTGTGGCACTTTCACTCAAAACAACGGCATTTATATACTCATAAAGAGTTGTTTGCAAATATTTGTTAAATAATCTGTCAAGCTGGCGGCGTGAATAACCAACAGCATCGCAAACGCTTTCAATACTGAAATTATTGTCGTTATGATGTGCCCTTATAAGCTCCTGTGTAGCAACAACTATTTCTAAACCGTTCATTTGGCACCCTTAAATATAGTAACTCACCATCATTACTTTTTCTTGATTTATGTGGACAAATTTAAAGCGTTATCCAATATCTTTTAATAAAACTTCTATCTACTTCAACTTCTTTTTCAAAAACTCCTCCGTTAGCAATTATTGTTTTCTCACTTGCGATATTGTCTCTATTGCAGGTCAGCAAAACCTTGTCCATACCTCTGTTACGGCAATTTTGCAAATTAAGACGAAGCATCTCTTTTGCATAGCCTTTGTTTCGTTCCGACGGTCTGACTGTGTATCCTATATGACCGCCCCAAATGCTCAATATGGGATGGTTTATATGGTGGCGCAAATCAATTATGCCAACAATTCTATTATCAGAAACACGAATTGCAATATAAACATCAGACGAAACTCTGCCCTTGGGACAAGTATCCTCGTTTTCCGTTATTGCAAGATTTTTCAGCCATTCTTCGGCAGTTGTATAGTTTTTTAAACGTCCACACCCGTCAAAAGCATCTTCTTCACCTGCCGTTAAAAGCTCCTTGCGAAAAGCCATTATATCATCGCCATATTGGATTGTAGGTTTTATTAACTTGATTTCATCCAACATAATCACCATTATTATTTAATTACTAAAACTGTTAAAAATTAATTTTTCCGTCTTTACACCATCAACTGTATGAGTTTCTCAATAAATAAGTTTTCATCAACCTCTGTTATGACCTCTGCATTTGCCTTGTACATATCGGAAACTGCCTCATACGTTCTGTCTTGTCGATAAAAAATTACCTGCCCGTGCGTCTCATTCCTTTGGGTACAGCATTTGCAGTAGCAGTTTACACTGTCAAGAACAAAGCCGTCCCACAGGGCCGCTGCCATGGCAAGGGCATCCGGCAAATCTACCATATATGTCTGCCGTGTATTCAATTTAAATTGTAAGAGTTGGGATGTTGCTCTTTCAAGGAACTTTCCAATCTTATTTCCTCCAGCAAGAGCTGCAAGTTCCTTCTTGCCAAGCCCTGTTTTTCCTGTGCAAAGGTCAAAACCGGCTATTGTAATCGGTATGCCGGACTCAAGCATTACAGCATAGGCTTCGGCATCAATAAAAACATTGAACTCTGCTACCGGTGTTGCGTTACCAGGGCCAAAGCCCGGTGTGCCCATTGACCAGATGTGCTTTGCTTTTTTCATTGTTTCTCGGTCTGTAAGAACAGCCAGCGCAATATTTGTGGCAGGTCCAAGAACGACAAGCTCAACCTCATCAGGATATTCGCTTACTGTGTCGAGAATAAAATCAACCGCTCTTTTGGTTTGTGCTGAACGTTTCGGATTAATTATTCCACAGTCGCCCATGCCGTCTGCACCGTGGACGCTGATGGTTTCTTTTCTTTCGCTTAAAAGCGGACATCCGGCTCCGATATATACAGGAGCATCAGCTTCACAGACTTCCAGAGTCATCAAAGCGTTTTTAGTAGCCTGCTCAACCGAAACGTTGCCCGCAACAGTAGTTACTCCAAGCAAGTCAATATTCCTGTTCAGCGCAGCAATAATAATGGCGGCGGCATCATCGCTGCCTGTATCTGTATCAATAATAAACTTTCTCACCGTCAAGTTCCTCTCTCATGCCTATTGACTCCTTAAGGCGTTTTTTAAACCTTTCGGGGTCGATTTTTTTTACTACTGTAGAAAAGGTTTCGGGAATATCGTATTTAACAGAAAAAGGGGCGCTTATATCGCAGATTATAACCTGACCGTACGACGGCACCTCTTTTGTGCAGCAATAGCAATGCGCTGTAACAGTTTCAAGAACCACATCCGGCCAGATTGCCGCAGCCATAGCAACAGCATCAGGTAGGTCAACATACGGCACGCCTGTCAGATTTTCGTTATAGGCCAATCTTGTTTTGTTGCAGTCAACAATGAATTTTCCAAGCCGTGATACCGACAGCTCAGCAAGGTCATCGGGATTAAGTGCAGCATCGCCAAGACAAAGGTCAAAGCCTGCAATAGTTATAGGGATTCCACTGTCAAGCAAAACAGAATAGCTCTCTGCATCAACAAAAACGTTGAACTCTGCTACGGGAGTTATATTTCCCGGACCGAAACCGCTTGTGCCCATTGACCAGATATGTTTTACCTTTTTCATGGTCTTACGGTCTTTCATTATCGCAAGCGCAATGTTTGTGACCGGACCGAGAGCAACAAGCTCTATTTCATCGGGGTTTGCTGCAACGGTTTCCAGTATAAAATCAACTGCTCTCTTTTTTTCGGGCATGCGTGAGGGATGAATCAGACCCATGTCACCCATGCCGTCAGCACCGTGAACATTATCGGCTGTTACAAGCTCCCGCATAAGAGGTTTTGAAGCACCGGGATAAACAGGAATAACCGCTCCGCATTCCTCAACTGTTTGAAGAGCGTTTTTGGTTGTTTGCTCCAACGGGATATTTCCGCCGATGGTTGTTATACCAAGAACATCAATATCGGACTCCAAAACAGCCATAATGAGAGCCACAGCATCATCACTGCCCGTATCTGTATCAATAATAAACTTTCTCATGGTTACTCCCTGCCTTATATTGTCACTTGAAACGCTGTCCGTTTTTAGTGACAAATTGTACTTCACTCTACAAATAAAAAATGCTCGGCTTTGCCTATAAAGATTTAGTATTTCAATTTTTGTTTTAGCATACCCTACTGTTTGAGCTGTTCCTCCGTTACCGCCGTCATAGTAGCAAATAATTAGAGAGGAATTATCCACCATATATTTGTTTCTGTCAAAATAACATCCCGGACAATAATGTTCATGCATAACTATTACTTCATCGCATTGGGTAAGTGTATCTTTATACTTTTGACGCAAATTCTCTCCCCAGCGGTTCTCTTGACCTTTAAACGGAACAACCGCAATAAGACATATCTCGTTCTCTTTTTTTAATTTTAACACCTGACTCGCTGCTATTAAATCAAAACCAAAACAAGCACCAAAAAGAAAAGTATGGAATCCGTTACTGATTGCTTTACGAATCTCCATGTTCAAATCCTTTTCAAGTTTCTTTAATTTCTCTCCTTTAGGCAACCGATTTGTTCTATGGCCATTAAAACAGACAGTTTTATTTTGCTCCATAAAAATCACTCCCAGAACATTCTATGCATTTTCTGCATAGAAGTCAATATGCAGTTATTGCATGACATAAAATAGCTATGGTGATTTTTATGTATAAAAGGATACGGGATTTGCGGGAAGATAATGACTTGAGTCAGGCTCAAGTTGCAGAAATTATAAATGTAAGTCAATCAACCTATTCAAGATATGAGAGCGGCTTTTTAGACATCCCAAGCGAAGTTTTAATTAAGCTTTCAAAATATTATGATGTTACGGTAGGTTACTTGCTTGGTGTGGAATAATTGAAAAAGGTATGAGTTGTTCAGCTCATACCTTTTTATATTATTTCCTTCTTTTTCTGCTTAATACAAGAATTGCTAAAGCGTAGAACACCACACCTGAACCAACCAGCACCGCAACGTGTACCCAAGGTTCAGCTATGTATGAGCCGTACTGGAACTCGACACCCATAAACGTAGAGAAATAGGACATCTGGTCCGGAAAAACCTGAAGCATTTCTTCCATTGGTTCTTTTATGACTATCTGACGCAACAATGCAGTTGCGTGAGCTACGGGACACATTTTCACCACCATATGAACAGGCTCAGGAAGAAATCCGTTGGGAAGATAATTTCCGCTCAAAAAGCCCATCAGCGTTCCGAGCACCAAACTACAGGCGGTATATGCGTTATTATTTTTAAACAGTCCTGCCAAGAACAGCGTCAGACCCGCTCCCGAAAAAGTAGCTATGACTATAACACCCAGAATTAAAATATATTGTTTGAGCGTAAACAGGCTTCCGCCGTTTATCAGCAGATAAATCTGCGTTACCACCAAAAGTGCACAGGTCATAATTATGCCTACCACAAATGCGGACAGCAGATATCCGCCTGTAATCTTCCAGCGGGCAACGGGTGCTGAATAAAAATCTTTATAATGTTTTTGTCTTCTGTCATCTACCAGCACCCAGAGAGAACCCAAGGGCACCGTAACTGTCGGAGCTGCCAGAACACCGCTTATAGCCCATATATCCGTTAAGCTTCGGATATCACCTATGCCGAACAACATCCCTGTGCCGTAGAGGTTACGAAAAACGGCGATATAAAGCAAAAATGTTATCAAAGCCGCCATAAGTGAAAAAACAACGGAAGTTTTGTCACGAAAATACAACATAAGATTTCGTTTTGTAAACTTAATCATTTTTGCAGCCCCTTTCCTGTAATAGCAATAAATGCATCATCCATAGTACCTGCAACAACTTCAAAGCCCTCAAGGCTTTCCTGAAGTTCATTGACTATGGGAAGCGCATCCATTGTAGAGTCAAGTGTCGCTATCAGATTTCCGCCCTCTTGTTTAAAGGCAATCTGCTTTTCCTCCAAAAAGGCGCTGACGTTCTTTTCCTCCTCGGGCTTACAATGAAGATACAGTGTATCTTTAGAATATTCCTCTCTGAGCTCGGCGGGTGTACCGCAAGCGGAAATCTCTCCGTCAACAATTGTAACCACATAGTCCGCCTTAGCTGCCTCTTCCATATAATGCGTTGTCAAAAAGACTGTCATATTGGTGTTCTGCTGCATTGTGCGGATTGTTTCCCATATGCTTTTGCGGGACTGCGGGTCAAGTCCGGTAGTCGGCTCATCCAAAAACAGTATTTTCGGGGAGTGCATCAGCGCACGTGCTATATCTGCACGGCGTCTTTGACCGCCCGACAGATTCATATACTTTCTCTTAAGAATATCCGCTGCTCCTGTATTCTCCGCCGCAAAGCGTATAGCTTCATCAAGCGCCTCGCCTTTCAGTCCGTAAAAAGAGCCTCTGATTTTCAAGTTCTCTTCAACAGTCAGCAGCTCATCAAGCAGGTTGTTCTGAAAAACAACACCGATAGACGAACGGATTTCTTTATCCTCTTTGCCCAGAGTATATCCGTCAATCAAAACGGTTCCGCCGTCCGGCTCAAGCAGAGTACACAGCATCTCAACGCTCGTAGATTTTCCTGCGCCGTTGGGGCCAAGAAACGCAAACAGCTGTCCTGTCTTTACGTGAAAGTCTATTCCTTTAACCGCATGAATATTGCCGTATGACTTTTTAAGACCCGAAACTTCTATGATATGTTCCATGTTTAACCGGCCTCCCAAACAATAAATATTGCTTTTAAAAATCCGCAACAAAACCATTTATATGTTTTTATTGTATCATGGAATGTAATTTCTGGCAAGAAAAAACACGGGAAACTAATGTTTCCCGTGTTTTGAAACTTTTGATTTACTGGACATATGAACCGACCAGCATCATATACTCACCAAGCTGAGCGCCGAATTCGGGTGCGCCCTCCATGATAAGCTTTTCAGCCTTAACGGACTCAAGCATATCGTCAATGCTCATAAGGATACCGAGTGCGCTGTCAAGATTGTTGAAACGCATGGTGAAGAAAGGCATTGCCCTCTTATAAACGCCTCTGCCCGCTCTGGACTTGCCTGCCTTTATACGAAGGTAAGCAGATATCTCCTCATGACCGTCAACAGCCCATGAGTAAACTCTGTCAGGGCTCTTGAGAGTCCAGCCGTGAACATCGGGATGTCCGAGCTTGTTGAGCTGGCTGATACCGCTCGAAAGCAGGTAGAAATAGCACTTTGTAAGCAAGAGCTTTGTGTCCTCATCCTCAGGGATAGACTTAGCTGTAAGTAAAGAAGACATCTTAAGAAGAACCATCATAAACGACACGAACAATCCGGTATGCTTTGCGATACCCTTCATCTTCGGCAATGTTTTCGGGCCGATTGAGCCCTTGAAAAATGCGTTCATTGTCTCAATGCTCTTAAACTCAAGCTCCACATGAGGATTAGCGTCAACCTTATCATTATGTACAACCCACTCACCGGAGTTGACAACATAGTGCGTTGCAACCTTGCCCTCAGGGCTCTCAGGGTCAAGTGCGCTGACCTGAATAACTGCGTGTGCGTGCTCAAACTTCTTTTTAAGCGACGGAACATCGTTTGCTATAACCTTGATGAGCGGAAGAACTGCGTTGAGAAAAAGTTTATTTGTGTAAATCTCATCTCTTGAAGCCATATAATCATTCCTTTCCTGGGAAATCGGGGTTAACTGTTAAACCTCGTCGTCCCAATCATCATCAAGCTCAAAGTCTTTGCCCATAACCTCACGGACAGCGTCGATAATACCGTTGGAATCGATGCCGAGAATAGACATGATATCCTCATGAAGGCCGATAGGTGCAAACTGGTCGGGGATACCGAGCTGTTTGAATGCACAGCCCTTACCGGACTCGATAACGACCTCTGCAACTGCGCTGCCAAGACCGCCTACTACGTTGTGGTCCTCAACTGTGATGATACGGCGAGTATCGGAAACAGCCTTGAGGATAGCCTCACGGTCGATAGGTTTAATGGTGTGCATATTGAGAACACGAACTTTAAGTCCGTCAGCATTCTCAAGGAAGTTTGCAGCCTGGAGTGCCTGGAATGCACATGAGCCGCAAGCGATAATTGTAAGGTCTGTACCCTCTTTAAGAGTTACTGCCTTGCCCACTTCAAAGCCGTAGTCACTGCTGGGATAGAGAACACGGTCAAAGCCTCTGTTGATTCTGATATAGAACGGACCGGGTGTCTCATAAGCGGCACGGACAGCGTTAACTGTCTCCATACCGTCTGCAGGGCAGATAACTGTAAGGTTGGGCATTGCACGTGCAACAGCCATATCGTTGATAGCATGGTGTGTTGAGCCTGCCTGACCGAAAGATGTACCTGCGTGTGTAGCGATAATCTTAGCATTGACATTCTGATAGCAGATATCTGTCTGAAGCTGGTCAGCACTTCTCAGAGATGCGAAAACAGAGAAGGTTGAAAGGAAAGGTACAAGACCAGCCTTTGCCATACCTGCTGCCATACCAAACATGTTCTGCTCAGCGATACCGACGTTAAAGAATCTGTCCGGATAAGCCTGACCGAACATACCTATTTTTGTTGATTTACCGAGGTCAGCTGTAAGAGCGACTATCTCGGGATGCTCTGCCCCAAGTTCAACAAGAACCTTGCCGTAATATTCCGCAGTAGAAAAGTTAACGGAGTCAGCAGCTGTATAAGTCATTCCGCCTGCCATATTATTCGCCCTCCTTCTCTGCCCGTGCCTTACGAGCCTCGTAATAAGCCTCAAGGCTCTCTATAGCCTTGTTGTATTTTTCTTCGTCAATTGCGCCGTAGTGCCAGAGGTAGTTGTCCTCCATAAAGTCAACACCTGCGCCCTTAATTGTGTTAGCAATAATCATAACAGGTGAATCGGTCTCATTAGCAAGAGCAAAGTCGATAGCCTCGCAAAGCTCCTTGAAGTTGTGACCGTCAACCTCTTTGACAATAAAGCCGAATGCTCTCCACTTATCAGCAAAAGGCTCAAGCTTCATGACTTCTTCTGTCGGACCGTCAATCATACACTTGTTGCGGTCAACAAAAGAAATAAGGTTTGTAGCCTTGAAGTGAGATGCTGCCATAGCTGCTTCCCAGTTTGAACCCTCATCGCACTCACCGTCGCCGAGGATACAGTAGGTCTTATAGTCCTTACCGAGAACTCTTGCAGCAAGAGCTGTGCCGAGTGCTATCGGCAGACCGTGACCGAGTGAACCTGTAGAAGCGTCAACACCGATAACCTTGTTAGAGTCAAGATGGATACCCATCTTTGAGTTTGAGTGGTTGAAGGTCTTAAGCTGTTCGGGGTCGTTCCAACCGTAGTCAACAAGTACGGATGCAAGCGCTACGCCTGCGTGACCCTTACTGAGGATGAACCTGTCTCTGTCCTCCCAGTTGGGATTCTCAACATCAAGGTTGAGATACTTGTGATAAAGAACGGTCAGCATATCCATTGAACTCATACCGCCGCCGATGTGCGCACTGCCTGCCCAGTATGTAGTATCAAGGCAGAGTCTGCGCAGCTCGTGAGCCTTTTTCTCAAGAGCTAACCATTCCTGCTTTGTTAATGGCATTTACTTTTCCTCCTTGCAGAAAATATTTATTATCTGAGTGATGCGTCACTCTTTAACGCATCACAAAGCTTCCGAAAACTAATTCTATGCCGAAATTGCCCGTCACAGAACAAATTGCATAAATCAAATAAGACAATCCTTGAAAATTATGTTCTATGTGTATTATATTAACACAAAAAACCCCGTCTTGTAAAGCACAAGGCGGGGTTTTTAACAATTAATTTTAACTCATTTAGAAAATTATCCAAGCTCAGGATGATTTTTGCGTACAACCGAGAATGCTTCCTCTGCAACCTCAACTGTATGAGCGATATCCTCGTCGGTAAGAGAGGCGTTCATGAAGTGGTTGTGGTGGCTGGTAACAAAGATTCCTCTCTTTACCATCTCAGCAACCCACTCCTGATGCATCATCAGAGAATCGTCATCCGCCAAACGCAGATAGAACAATGCCGGCTCGCCGGAAACTACAAGATTCAAACCGTTGTTAGCAGCTGCAGCCTTAAGTCCGTTTGTAAGCTTTAAGCCCTTCTCTCGGAAGAGAGCGGGTGTATTGAGCTGCTTCATCTTGTTGATGCAGGCGATACCTGCAGCAAACGGAACAGCACTGAGCCAATAGCTACCTGTATATGAAAGTCCGCTGATAGCTCCCTTGAGGAAGTCCTTACCGCAAAGAGCAGATACGTTCCAACCGTTAGCAAGTGCTTTACAGAAGCAGATGAGGTCTGCATCAAAGCCGTAGTAGTGGTCGCTACCTGCAAGGTCAAGACGGAAGCCTGCACGCACGTCATCAATAATAAGAACTATGCCGTTCTTTGTGCAAAGCTCACGAATCTTCTGCCAATAACCGTCAGCAGGAAGCTCATTGTCAAGAAAGTTGCCGTGCATATAGGGAGTTGCGATAAATGCTGCTATCTCGCCGTCGTTCTCAGCGATAGCATTTTCAAAAGCTGAAACATCATTCCAGGGGATATAGATGTTGTTTGCAACATCCTCTTCGATAACACCCGGATAGTCAACTTTCTGAGTCCACGGTGCAACACCGTGATAGAAACCGTTAACAAAAACTATCTTCTTGCGGTGAGTTGCGGCTCTTGCAGTCATTATAGCTGCGGTTGTAACGTCGCCGCCGTTCTTTGCAAAGAATGCCCAGTCAGCACAGTTAACTGTATCAACAAGCAACTCTGCAAACTCTATCATCTTTGTAGACGGAGAAGTCGTGCAGTTACAGATTTTTGCCTGCTCCATAGCTGCAGCATCAACATCGGGGTCATTGTAACCCAAAACGTTCGGGCCGTATGCACACATATAGTCAATAAATTTATTGCCGTCAACATCCCAGAAGTAGGAGCCCTGTGCTCTGTCACCGAAGAGCGGGAATGCGCTGACAGGAATAAAACAGCCTTCTGCCGGGCCGAGATGTCCGTAAACGCCTGAGGGAATTACCTTTGCGGCTCTGTCAAACATCTCTCTGCTTTTTGTATAGTTGTTTATTTCAAAGCTCATTGCAGTCCCTCCTTAAGCCAAGTACAGAGCTACTCTGTCAAGCAGTCTGTTAAGATTATCTATCATCGAAATCATGCCCTTCATGGTAATGGCACCCGTACCTATGCAAGCGACAGCGTTGATATTGCCGTCAAAGAGGTCTCTTGCAAGTTCAATAGATGCAAATTCCATGGCTGCACGGGGATTTTCGCTTGCCTGTTTTATTGTTATAAGGCGACCGTCCTTTGCACGGATAGTTGCAGCAGGACCGTTCTTTATGCTGAAGCCTATCTCACCGTTGACAATGTGGTCAGCGGAGAACTGGCCAATCTTATCGTTGTTGGCTATCTGCGAAATAGCAACAGCGATAGTATAGAACATCAGCGTTGTGCTCTTTTCAAAGAAGTCCTTATTCTTAAGGTCCTTAGGGTCAGGACGCATATACTTTGAAAGCAGGTCGGTAAGAGGAGTAAATGTCTTTAACAGGAACTTTATGTGCTGGAATCCCTTTGACGGAATAGGAGTCACCGTTCCGTCGATAAGACCGTTGAACTTTTCACAAGAGGAGAATGGCAGTTTAACGTCGCACTTGCTTACACCCTGTTCCATTCTGCATTTTCCGTTGTTAAAGGTTATTGTTGCGCTGGGACCGTCCTTGACCTCAAAGCCTATTGAGATGGGCTTTGCGTTTGTAAGCATGGCGCTCGCCTCGGGAACAAGCTCGCAAAGATTCTCCAACGTTCCCAAAACAGCGTAAAGGTTTATGTATGCCAGTGTTTTTTGGTCAATCAACCTTCATTCCTCCTTTATATAGATTAAAAGTATTGTTTTGCCGGCTGTTATAACACAAAACAGCCATTCTTTTATTTACCATAATATTTTATCAAAACAGGTCGACAAAGTCAATTTAATTGACCCATTAGCTGTAGTTTGATAAAAGCAACCGCCTTTGTCGACTTTGTGGAGTAAATTTTTCTGTTTTTTTGTTGTTTTCCGAAATATTTTCGGTATAATTTCTTTAAAAACGTGTTTTGACAAAAAACTTTTCTGTTTTATATGCAGTTATCATTGTCTGAAAGTGCTCGTTCCGCTGCCGATTTCAACGCTCTTTTCACCCAAGATAACCGTAGCAGTACAGCCATCGGGAACTGTAAATTCGTAGGTGGTTTCGCCGTTCTCCGTCACCCATTTTGAGCGCACCTCGCCAAAGCGGGAATCTATCGATGCATCTACCCAGGTGATACGGCTGTCTGTAAGCGGACGGAAAATTATATGCCTGAATGCAGGGTTTTCGGCATCGACATTTATTCCTGCCATTGCTCCGAACATCCAATCTGCAACAGCGCCGTAAGCGTAGTGGTTAAATGAGTTCATATCCTCCGACCACATACTGCCGTCGGGCTTGATTCCGTCCCAATGCTCCCACATGGTAGTAGCACCCTTTGTAATCGGATAGAGCCATGACGGATATTCACGTCTGAGCATAAGGTCATACGCCGTTTCAACATACCCACTCTCGCTGAGTGCATGAAGAATATACGGTGTACCGACAAAGCCCGTCATCAAATGCCCGCTCTCTTTAACAAGCTCATTTAATTGCTTTGCGGTTTCCTGCGGATTGTCTGTCAGATTGAAATATAATGCAAGCGCACAAGCTGTCTGTGTAGGTACTTTCAGACGTCCGTCCTCCATGTACTCACGTCTGAAAGCAGATGCTGCAAGTTCAGGCAGATAAGAATACTCTCTTGTGTCCTTACCGAGTATCTCGGCCATCTTTAAAAACAGAGCCGAAGAGTATGAGAAATATGCTGTTGCGATAAGGTTTTCGTCCGTAGACCCTTTATAGCTACCCTCGTGTGCATCAAGACCAAGCCAGTCTCCGAAATGACCGTCTCTGTCACGAAGACCGTCCTTTGAGTGCTCGTGCATCCAGTCTATCCACTGCTTCATGGACTCATACTGGTCGGATATGATATCTCTGCTGCCATATGTCAGGTACATCTGCCAAGGACAGATAACAGCTGCATCCGCCCATGCTGCAGAGGCTCCGTCATCAAAGTACGAAAAAGAATTCGGAATTATGTGGGGCACACGTCCGTCGTCAAACTGGTCTGCCGCAAGGTCGTGCAACCACTTTTTAAAGAAGCGCTCAACATCAAAATTATAGCTCGCTGTGCGCACAAAGACCTGTGCATCACCCGTCCAGCCAAGTCTCTCGTCACGCTGTGGACAGTCTGTCGGAATATCAAGGAAGTTTCCTTTTTGTCCCCAGATTATATTTTCATACAGCTTATTGAGCATATCATCGGAACATTTAAATTGTCCTGTACGGCGCATTTCAGAGTGGACAACTATTGCTGTAAAGTTCTCTTTTTTAACCTCATCAGGCCAGTTTTCAAGTTTTATGTATCTGAAACCGAAGAAAGACAGTGCGGGCTTATAAACGTGGCGCTCGCCGTCACATATAAATCTGATTTCTGCCTTTGCGCCACGGTAGTTATCGGTGTAAAAATTACCGTCACGGTCAAGCACCTCAGCATGATATATGACAGCCTCATCGCCTGCCTTGCCTTGTATTGCAAACTCCACATAGCCAGTCAGATTCTGTCCGAAATCTATGACCGTTTCGCCCGATGGGGTTGTTATTATCTCTTTTGCGGTGATGCGCTCGTTCTCAACTACCTTTTCGCCCTCCTGCGGAATAAGAAAATCTTTGGACATGGGTACCTCTATGGCAGGCAAAGCTTCGGATGCTGAGAAAGTTGCATCGTAAATATCGCCATTATATATGTTTGAGTAACGAAGCTTGCTCTCACGTACAAGCCATGATGAGTCAGTAATAACATCCTGTTCAGAGCCATCCTCATATTCTATATGTATACACGCAAGAAGCGCCATATCCCTGTGACCGAGATATTCATTCGACTCCCCCTTTGTACTGCGAAAACGCCAGCCTTGTCCCACAGTTATTTCAATAGAGTTGTTTTCCTTTATATATTCGGTTACATCATAGCTCTGTACTTGAAGTCGGTGCTCATAAGCAGTCCAACCCGGTGCAAGAACGAAGTCGCCTACTCTTTCGCCGTTAATATGTGCCTCGTACACACCCAGAGCAGTAACCTCCAACACAGCGCTTTTTATGTTTTTGTCACAAACAAAGTCTTTTTTGTAAACAGTTCCGCCGCAAAAACCACTGTATCTGTT
The DNA here is from genome assembly GCA_017407995.1 of Clostridia bacterium. GTDB lineage: Bacteria > Bacillota > Clostridia > Oscillospirales > Acutalibacteraceae > CAG-177. Next base: position 171,180 of record JAFQVM010000014.1, read on the forward strand.
TTTTATCCATTGTGTGTTCAAAATGTTCTTCATACTTTATTCACCCGTATTATATAATATAATATGTCCTTACACGTCTTGATTTTAAATCAATATATACAAAAGTTCAATAGAGTTTTTCCTTTTTGTTACAAAAATGTTATATTTTATGATATTAATTTTCTTGACTTTTTTCCCGTCATAATGTAAACTGAAAACACTGTGAAATATTCTTCACAAAAACATTTTATATTTATTAAAAAGGAGTAAAAGAAATGAAGAAAATTCTTGCATTGATTATGGCTCTCGCAATGGTTTTCTGCCTTGCAGCATGTGGCGGAAACGGCGACAAGGATGAGACAACAACAGCTCCCGCCGGTGAGACTGTTGCAAACGCTGAGGGTACAGAGGCTGCTCCCGTAGACGGCACAGAGGCTGCTTCAGGTGACACAACAGACGTTTCAGGCGATGCTTCCACAGAAGCTTCCACAGAGGCTGATGCTTCTGAGAATGACCCCGCAAACGATGCACCTGCTACAGGCGACCTTACAAAGGCTCAGTTTGTTGCTCTTCTCAACGCTGAGACTGCAAAGATTGCAAAGAGCGGCAGCTATTCTCTTAACAGAAACTGCACCTACATAAGAAATCTTGATGTTGGTAAAAACACAGACAGACTTAATGACCTTATTAAGACTATCGATAAGAATTCTGACCTCAACAGCGTTGTCGGCGGATTCCTCGGTATAGGCACAAAGACCGCTAACCTCCCGAAGAACAAGGCTGATGTTGACAGCGATTATATAATCAAGGCTACTTCTCTTAGAGAGAGCGACCTTGCTACATTCAGCGGTTCTAACGGCGTTTACAAGTTCACACTTGCTGATGCTAAGAACCCGAAGAAGACAGGTGCTACACCTTTCTCAAGATTTACAAACGACTTCATCACACATGAAGAAGTTGTTACAAGCATCGCTGAATTCACACCGTTAATCAAGGTTAGCAGCTCAACAGTTAACTACACTAAGATTCAGGGTGAAGTTACTGTTAAGGATGGCAAGATTACTAACATCAGCTATTCTTATACTTTCGATGCAGCTCTTACTCTTAAGCTTGTTGTTACCATCAACGGAAACGGTGCTGCTAAGACCACAAATACATATTCAAACATCAAATACTAATTTATAATTAGTAGCTTATTCCTCCGCATCCTCGGATGCGGAGGTTTTTTGTTTTTATACAACATGTTATTAAAAGTTTACAATTAAGTGCATAAAATTTATTATTCTGATATTGACCTTTTGACCGTCTGAGGATTAAAATATATATATACATTTTGAAAATATAGAATGGAGCAAAAAGAAATGAAAATAAAAATTAAAAGACTTTCGGCACTTGTGCTTGCACTTGCACTTGTTTTTTCCTTTGCCGCTTGTAAAAACAACGGCAACGGCGATGAGGAAAGCACTACAAATGCCGTAGGCGAGACTGTTGCCGCAGGCACAGAAGAAACCAATAATTCTTCAGACGATGAAACCACCGCCTCAACAGACAGCAGTGAGCCTTCAACAGAAGAAAACTCAACTGACGCAGGCAGCTCTGAGCAAAAGCCCGTTTCAAACGACACAACCTCCACGCAAAAGGGCTTAAACTCTACCGACATTAAAAAGGTTGTTGCGTTTTATAAAGCCGCTGCTAAAAAGACCGGCAGCCTTGATGCTGAGCAGACCATGTCGCTCGCATATATAGACTGCAAACCTCGTAATAAAGCCGAAGAATATTTTATCGGAGCTTTCGAAGGCATTGCAAAAGCCGCTCTTAAAGCAAACTCCGTTGAGAGAACCGATGTTCCCGGAAATGACCAAGCTCTTGAGAGCGGCGACATTACCTCTGCAAATGCAGTTGTAAGCGGCGACTACACGATAGTCACCCTTAACGTCAAGACACAGGAAGATAACCAGCATACAAAAGACAGCGGAATAGGTCCTGTCGGTCATGCTGTCGGCACGTTGGGCGATGTCACTTTGGCCCTCAACGAGATTCCCGCAGTTACAGTTGATTACTCTCAGGGAAGCATTATCCTCAAATACACCAACGCCAAGGTCGTTGCCAAGATTGACAACAACACCGGAAAAATCGTTTCCGGAACATGGGCTTACACCGTAACGGCTTCTCTTGCAAACCTGAAAGTAACCTTTTTAGGAATGGATATAGATATTGTCAGAATGGGCGGAGCAGTTGATTTTGTTGTTAAGACAAAGTAATATTAACACCAATTATAAAAATTAAACTTAAAAAGACAGGCAAGCGTTCTGCTTGCCTGTCTTAATTTTTACTGCTGATTATTCACGTTGCCGCAGCACTTCTTATACTTCTTGCCGCTGCCGCACGGACACGGGTCATTGGGACCGACCTTTGCCCCCTTGCGGACAGTTCTACCCTTTTCGCTGCCGTCAGAGCCGCCGCTTGTAGCAGTTATCTGCACAGTCTGCTGACGTTTTGTGTCCTCTTCGCTCTTGGGAATAAGGGTCATCATAAGACGGACGGTATCCTCACGGATAGACATCGTCATCTCGTCAAACATATCGTAGCTCTCCTGACGGAATGCAACAACAGGGTCCTGCTGACCGTAGGAACGAAGTCCGATTCCTCGTTTGAGCTCTTCCATAGCATCAATATGGTCCATCCACTTGTTATCAACCATCTTTAAGAGAATCATTCTCTCAAGGCTGCGCATTATCGGCTGACCTTCATCGTCAAGACCTATCAGCTCTTCACGCTCGTCATATCTCTCATGACCACGCTTGATAAGCGCCTCTTTTTCGTCCTCACGGTCAAAGCCGTCCGTGAAATCTTCAGGAGTAGTCAGCCAGCCGAGGACCTTCTCACGCAGGCCTGCGATGTTCCAATCATCTTTATTAAGTGCCTTCGGGCAGTAGAAATCGACAGACTCATCAATACACTCATCAAGCATCTTGAGGATAACCGGCTTGAGGTTTTCACCGTCAAGCACCTGGTCTCTCTGCTTGTAGATAAGCTCACGCTGACGGTTCATGACATCGTCAAACCTCAAAACGTTCTTGCGTGATGCAAAGTTACGTGACTCAACACGCTTCTGTGAAGTTTCAATAACGCTCGATACCATGCGTGCTTCTATCGGCATATCGTCCGGTGTTCTCAGAGTGTTCATTATTGTTGTAACACGGTCGCCGCCGAACAGACGCATAAGGTCGTCTTCAAGAGAGAGATAGAAGCGACTCTCACCGGGGTCTCCCTGACGTCCGGCACGGCCTCGAAGCTGGTTGTCTATACGGCGTGAATCGTGGCGCTCTGTGCCTATAATGCAAAGACCGCCTGCCTGACGAACTTGCTCTGCCTCGTCTGCAATCTCTTCCTTGTATTTCTTCTCAAGAGCAGTAAACTCGTTTCTCGCTTCAATAATATCGGGATTGTCGGTATCGCCGAAACCTGTAGACTCCGCTATCAACTCCTCGGCATATCCCTTGCGGCGCATCTCCGACTTTGCAAGGAACTCCGCATTACCGCCAAGCATAATATCCGTTCCACGTCCTGCCATGTTGGTGGCTATTGTAACGGCGCCCAGCTTACCTGCCTGAGCAACAATCTCAGCTTCCTTGTCATGGTACTTAGCATTGAGCACCTCATGCTTTATACCACGCTTTTTAAGAAGCTTACTGAGAATCTCCGATTTTTCAATCGATACCGTACCGACAAGAACAGGCTGTCCCTTCTTATGGCACTCCTCTATCTGGTCGATAACGGCATAAAACTTTGCCGGCTCTGTCTTGTATACAAGGTCATCCTTGTCTTTTCTTATCATCGGCTTGTTTGTGGGAATCTCCACAACGTCAAGCGAATATATCTCCTGGAACTCTTCGCTCTCGGTCATAGCCGTACCCGTCATACCGGAGAGCTTGTCGTAGAGTCTGAAATAGTTCTGGAATGTAATTGTGGCAAGGGTTTTGCTCTCATGCTCAACCTTTACACCCTCTTTTGCCTCAATAGCCTGATGCAATCCCTCGTTGTAACGTCTGCCGAGCATGATACGACCTGTAAATTCGTCAACGATAAGCACCTGACCGTCTTTAACAACGTAGTCAACGTCACGGCGCATAACACCGATTGCCTTTATCGCCTGGTTGATATGGTGCTGAATGGTTATGTTCGACGGGTCCATGAGGTTCTCAAGGTTAAAATACTTCTCAGCCTTGGCTATGCCCTTTTGTGTAAGCACCGCCGTGCGTGCCTTTTCGTCTACAATAACCTCACAGTTCTCACTGACCTGCTCAGAAGTGTCCTCCAGACGTGAAGATGAGCGAATCTCTTTTATACGCTCCATTGTAAGAGTTCTTGCAAATGCATTTGCGTGTTTATAAAGGTCGGTAGAGCGGTCGCCTCTGCCCGAAATGATAAGCGGTGTTCTCGCCTCGTCGATAAGTATGGAGTCAACCTCGTCGACGATAGCGAACGCATGACCACGTTGAACTTTGAGCTCCTTATAGGGAACCATGTTATCTCTCAGATAGTCAAAGCCCATCTCATTGTTAGTACCGTATGTGATATCGGCTCTGTATGCCTCACGGCGCTGGTCGTTATCCTTTTCATGGATAATAAGACCTACACTCAGTCCCATAAAACGGTAGACCTTGCCCATCCACTCGCTGTCACGTCTGGCAAGATAGTCGTTGACGGTGACGATGTGGACGCCATTGCCCGCAAGTGCGTTAAGATATGCAGGAAGAGTCGCCACAAGGGTTTTACCTTCACCTGTTTTCATTTCGGCAATACGTCCCTGATGCAGAACGATACCGCCGAGAATCTGAACGGGAAAGTGCTTCATTCCCAATACTCGCCACGACGCCTCTCGGCAGGCAGCAAACGCATCGGGTAAAATATCATCAAGAGTTTCACCGTTTGCCAATCTCTCTTTGAGCCAAGGAGTTTTTGCCTTGAGCTCCTCATCGGAGAGCTTAGAATATTCTTCCTCAAGAGCAAGCACCTTGTCCTTGATAGGATTGATTCGCTTGATTTCCTTCGTCGAATAATCTCCGAAGAGCTTCTTTAAAAGACCCATAAAGTCACCTCAAAAATTTTTCTTCTTGCCGAATCGGCGTATATATGTTAATATCAAAATGTTAAACAATGTAAAAGGAGTTGTTCGCATGCCGAAAAGAAACGACTATATCTCGTGGGACGAGTATTTCATGGGTATTGCGCTGCTGTCCGCAAATCGCAGCAAAGACCCAAACACTCAGGTAGGTGCCTGTATAGTGAACGACCGCAACAGAATAATGTCCGTTGGCTACAACGGCTTCCCTGCAGGCTGCGACGATAATAGTTTTCCGTGGGAGCGTAGCGGAGATGAATATGACACAAAGTATCCGTACGTCTGCCACGCAGAGCTCAACGCTATTCTTAACTGCTCCTATGACCTGCACGGATGCAGAATCTATGTCGCCCTTTTTCCCTGTAACGAGTGCGCCAAGGCGATAATCCAAAGCGGAATCAAAGAAGTCGTCTATATCAGTGACAAATACCGTGACTCCGTCGGAGTAAGAGCCTCAAAGAGGATGTTCGATGCTGCAGGTGTGACTTACAAAAAGCTGGAGCCTACACGTGAAAATATCACAATCGATTTCAGCGAAGACAAAATCTAACATAACATCACCGCCGTTAAGGCGGTTTTGTTTTTTTATAAATCTACCTTTAGCTCAACAGGACAATGGTCCGAACCGTAAATCTCCTGATGAATCCTCGCACCGAGCAGCTTGTCATCAATGCTCGACGATGTTAAAAAGTAGTCTATACGCCAGCCGGTGTTCCGCTCTCTGGACTTAAAGCGATAGCTCCACCAACTGTACTGCTCTGTGACATCGGGATAAAAATATCTGAATGTATCTGTAAATCCCGCACCCAGAAGCTCAGTCATTTTGCCTCGCTCTTCATCGGTAAATCCTGGATTGCGACGGTTTGTTTTCGGGTTTTTAAGGTCTATCTCATTGTGGGCGACGTTCATATCTCCGCAGACCACTACGGGCTTTTTGCTGTCCAACTCTACAAGATAGCTGCGGAATGCGTCCTCCCAATTCATTCGGTAGTCAAGACGTGCAAGCTCATCCTGCGAATTCGGAGTATACACACAGACAAAATAGAAATTATCAAACTCAAGAGTTATAACTCTTCCCTCTTTGTCATGTTCTTCAATACCTATTCCGTATGTTACATCAACAGGCTCCTCACGTGTGAAAACAGCGGTACCCGAATAGCCTTTTTTCTCAGCATAGTTCCAATACTGAAAATAGCCGTCAAGCGGCAACTCTATCTGTCCGGGCTGCACCTTAGTCTCTTGCAGACAGAGAATATCTGCATCTAAAACTTTAAACGCTTCAAGAAATCCCTTGCCCACGCACGCTCTTATTCCGTTGACGTTCCATGATATAAAGGTCTTCTGAGCCATAATGCGCCTCCCGTAGTGTATTTCAAATTATTATACCATACATTTTTGAAAAATACTACGATTTTTGTCTTTGAGAATGTAAACAAAGTGTTATATTTAAGTTGCCTGTTTGTAATTGCATTCTTTCTATTAAGTAATTTGCATAAATTAGGACCGGCTAAGGCTCTGATTTTATAAAACTTTACTTGACATTAGCTGCATTATGGTGTAAATTTATAATGTCAAGGAAGGCAAAAATGCTTTTCGATTATTTATCCGAAAGGGGTTTAACAAATGAAGAAGAATCTTACAAGAATTGCTGCGTTGCTTCTCGTTTTCGCAATGATTTTTGCATTCGCAGCTTGTAAGGACAACGACACAGATACTGAGACCACCACAGCTGCTGCAGGCGAAGTAGAAGGCACAGAAGCTAAGGGCGACGACACAGCAGAGGGCACAGAGGCTGTTTCAGGCGATGCAACAGATGTCTCTGCTGAGGATTCCACAGCTGCTGAAGAGACCGAGACTGACGCAAGCGGTAATGCTGTTGAGCCGGAAGCTGCTGCAAAGCCCGCTACAAAGGCTGACATCATTAAGTATTACAATGATGCTACAGCAAAGGCTTTCAATTCAAAGGTCGGCTTTAAGAAGTACAGAATCACAGGCAACGAGAAGATGGACTCCAACGCAATCGTTGAGAAGTTTAAGGATGTCATTTACAAATTCATGGGCATCGGCGCTGCTAACGCATACAGCGAGACCGTTGTAAAGGGCAAGTGGGATGCTGATACTAAGCACCACTATCTCAGAACCAGCACCCTTGGCGCAGGCGATGTCACAAACGCTACCTGCACTGAGAGCGGCAGCAACTATGTTATCACAATGAACATCGCTCCCGGCACCACACATGCAACAAAGGGCACCATTAAGAACAATGCTCCCCTTGATAAGTGCGGCATCTGCGTAGGCGACGAGGATAAGTCTTACTATGACCACAAGAGAGCAAGCGTTATCTATGATGCTATCTCTGAGATGTTCGGAAGCGCTATCGTTGACGAGAGCTATAAGAACGCTGTTGTTACTGCAACTATCGATGCTGCTACAGGCAACCTTGTAAAGCTTGTTGTTAAGTTCGATATCGCTGTTACTACTCAGAAGACAATGGGTACAATCAGCGCTACAGGTACTTCAACAGTCACATACTCCGATTTCAAATATTAATCGGAAACCAAACTGAAAATTGCAGCTCCCTGAAAAGGGAGCTGTTTTTTGTGTACAGGGTTTATATCCCCTTAAAACTATCATCTTTTTGCTGATTATATTGATGCCCTTTTGCCATTATAAAAATATGTAAAACAACAACAGCCACGGCTTTTACCGTGGCTGTTGTTAAAACATTTCAGATTACCTTTTCGTTTACAGTGCTCAGTTAATTATTGTTACAACTTTTTCGACTTCTTACGCTGTCCAATCGAGGCGTTTTTTCTTGACACTTTTTTTCTATACGTGTATTATAATATTTAATTCGGGAGGGATAAAAATGAAGCGATTAACGTCCTTTTTTCTCATATCAGCCGTTGCAATAATGATGGTTTGTTACCTGACTTGCGACATCTTTTCCATTTGGGACTCAAGACCGCTGAAATTTGCAACAAGCGCAGTTATTGTTCTTTTTGGACTAACGGTCATAAACAAAAAAGAAAGCCGCTTTGTCAGTATCGGCTTTATATTTACCCTTGCTGCCGATGTTTTCCTCGTTCTGTTGGATAAATATTTATACGGTGTCTCCCTGTTTATTCTCGCACAGCTTACATATACTGTTCACTTTGCTTTTTTAAGCGGTAAAACCGTATGGAAAGAGCTGCTGAAACGTATTGTTCCCGCCGCTGCAGCAGGTATAGCTGTCTTTGCTTTTGGATTAGGCGCAAACATTGCCCTGCCTGCAGCATACGCTGTTTGCATCGGCGTAAATATAGCCCATGCAATAGAGCTTCAACACTTCAAACCCTGCAAAAATCACTTGATGCTCCTGTTTGGCTTTATCCTCTTTGTCTGCGGCGACATCTGTGTGGGATTACGTCATCTGCCGCCGGATATCATTACTCAAAACGTTTCGTCAGTACTCTATCTTATAACCTGGGCTACATACCCGCCGAGCCAGATATTAATCCTCTTAAGTACAAATTCGCTGAAATATAAAAAATAATTTTTTATATTTGTATATATGTTCTTTGCACTAAGTTAAAAACCCTACGGAATCAAATGATTCCGTAGGGTTTTTGGTCGGAGTGGAGGGATTCGAACCCCCGGCATCCTGCTCCCAAAGCAGGCGCGCTACCAACTGCGCTACACCCCGTTAATTTCATTTTATTTTTTTATTTTTCTGCCACGTTGTGAAAGCAGGCGCACTTCCTGTTGCAACATAGTCGTCTCACTCGCTGCCGCTCGTGATACTCTTTGTTGCGCCACTCCTTATTCCTCGCTTCATCTGCCTCAGGCAGCGCTCGGAAACGTCCTCAACTGCGCTACACCCCGTTGCTACAGCGAATATTTTACATTGATTTTAAAGAATTGTCAATATCAAGACTGCTATAAAACAACTTTATTTTTATTTAAAATAAATCTTGAAAATATCATATATTTAATATTATAATGTCAATAATAAGTATGCCTTATTATTATTTTATGCTGAAAGGATTTTTGCTATGAAAAAATATGTTTGCACAGTTTGCGGATACGTTTATGACGAGGAAAAGGGCGACCCCGATAACGGAATAGTTCCCGGCACAAGATTCGGTGACCTTCCCGACGATTTTGTCTGTCCGTTGTGCGGAGTTGGCAAAGATATGTTTGAAGAGGAATAATATCTCTTTAAGTTCAAAAGAAAGGAAATAAAAAGGATGTCCGCAGTTAAAGTTACAGACAGAATAAGTGCCGTTTCGATTTTGAATCCTGCTATGCGTATTTTTGATGTCGTAATGAAGACCGAGTACGGCACAAGCTATAATTCATATATTGTTCGTGGCGATGAAAAGGCCGCACTTATCGAAACTTCACACGTCACATTTTTTTCGCACTACGTTGAGATGATAAAGCAGGTCTGCGACCCGTCTGAAATTGAGTACATCGTTCTCAATCACTGCGAGCCTGACCACTCGGGGTCTTTGCGTGATTTATTAGACCTTTGCCCCAATGCTAAAATATGTGTCAGCCGTGCAGGCAGCATATATCTCAAGGGTATAACAAACCGTGATGACCTTCCGCTCGTTATTGCCAAAGACGGTGACAGTATTGATTTGGGCGGAGCTACACTCAAGTTTATCCCTGCGCCTTTTCTTCACTGGCCTGATTCTATGTTTACCTACTGCGAGGAGGAGCGTACCGTTTTCACCTGCGATATGCTTGGCTCTCATTATTGCGAACCGTATATCTATGATACTGCGGTCACATATCCCGCAAAATATTTTGAAGCTCTTAAGGGCTATTACGATGCTATCTTCGGTCCGTTTAAACCGTATGTACGTGCGGGCCTTGAGAAGCTCTCAAATCTTGATTACGATTTTGCCTGTACCAGCCACGGTCCGATTCTGACAAGAGACGGAAAATTAAACGAGGTTTTGCGTCTTTATAACGAGTGGAGTGCACAAGTACAGGGTGAAGTTGATATTCCTGTGTTCTACTGTTCGGCTTACGGCAATACAGAAAAGCTCGCACAGGCTATAAGCAGAGGAATTTTGCGTGCAAAGCCTGATGCCAAGAGCGAAGCTATTGATATAAACTCTGTTGAAATGAGTGTTCTTCAGGCTCGTCTTAATGCATCTACAGCCTTTGCCGTCGGTTCACCGACGATAAATTCGGATGCGGTAGCTCCCGTTTGGGAACTTCTAAGCCATGTCGATGCCATCAATTCAAAGAAGCGACCCGCTCTTGTTTTCGGTTCATACGGCTGGAGTGGTGAAGCAGTCGGTAACATTACTGCAAGGCTCAACGGTCTTAGGATGTCCGTTTTTGAAGATGGATTAAAGGTAACTTTTGTTCCCTCAGATGAGGATATTAAAAACGCAGAAGAACTCGGATTCCGTTTTGCTTCATCATTTTAATAATTGAAATTTCTTCATCCCTTTTTACCGCAAAGTGCATTTATGCGCTTTGCGGTTTTTTTTCGGTAACAAAACAGGCCCTTGCGAATAATCTATATTGTGGGTTTGCAAAAACGGATTATTTTGGAGGAGTCTTTATGGATAAAACTTTAAACGGATTCTTTTTAGGCTGCAGCTCTCCGAGCGGCTTTCGCTCTTTTTTTAATGAACTCTATTCCCCTCACGAGGGAGGATATGCTTACATAATAAAAGGCGGTCCCGGCACAGGAAAGTCTACCTTGATGAAAAAAATCAGCTCTGTTCTTAATGAAAACGGGGTTGAAAATGAAATCGTATCATGTTCCTCTGACCCGGACTCTGTAGATGGGGTTATTGCGCCCGATTTGAATTGCTGTATCGCCGACGGCACATCTCCTCATGTCATTGAACCGAGATATCCCGGTGCCTCTGAGGAAATTGTAAATCTCGGACAGTTTTTTAACAAAACTTCTCTGAGAGAAAATGCTGAAAATATCATACGCCTGACAGATGAAAATGCAGCTTGTCACCGAAGATGCAGACGATTTCTCGAAGCTGCAGCTATGTTGCGCTCAGATATTTCACGCATTGCTCTCGACTGCACGGACGAAGAAAAAGTTCGTCGTTTTGCATCAAGGCTTGCAGCACGTGAGTTTGGAAATCCAAAAGGTCACATAGGCGAAGAGCGACACCGTTTTATCTCCGCTCCGACATCCAAAGGAATACTTTTAAGACACGAGCGTCTGTTAGAGCTGTGCGACAGAATATATGTCATTGAGGATGAAAATGCTGCCTGCGCACCGTTGCTGCTCTCGCTTATACGCAGATATGCTCTCTCCGCAGGACTTGATATTATAACCAGTCCGTGCGCACTTTCGGACGGCAATGAAATAGAACATCTTATTGTTGTTCCGCTTCGTTTGGGTTTTGTGACTTCAAACCGTTTTCATCCGTTTGGAATGGGCGAAGTAAAGAAGATAAGTTCTGCAAGGTTTACAGACAAAGCTGCGCTGCGAACAAAATATTCCAGACTCAGCTTTACTAAAAAAGCCTGTGGAGAATTCATTGATGAGGCAATTAAATCCTTGACCGAAGCTAAGAGAATTCATGACGACCTTGAAGCGCTCTACATATCGGCAATGGACTTTTCACAAATGGATGACCTTGCCAAAAATATTGCACAGGGCATGATGTCACGCTCCGAGATTTAATTTTATATAGATTTGAAACAAAAGTTGTTGTATAATAAGGTTGTTTTAAAGGAGAGAACTATGAAAAATACTGTTGCTATTAAAAAAATTGTTATTACAGCCTTTTGTATTGCGCTTTGCGTAATACTCCCTTTGGCTTTTCATACGGTGCACAACGCAGGTAAAGTTTTTTGCCCGATGCATATTCCTGTTTTGCTGTGCGGACTTATCTGTGGCTGGCCGTTTGGTATGCTGTGCGGTTTTGTCGGACCTTTGCTTTCATCTCTGATAACAGGCATGCCGCTGATGTCGCTTTTGCCTTCAATGATGCTTGAACTTGCGGTTTACGGTGCTGTCACAGGATTTTTGATGAAAGTTGTGCATACTAAGAGCACCTATGTCAATTTATATATAAGTTTAATTTCTGCCATGCTTTCAGGACGTTTAGTTTCGGGTATTGCCAATGCTCTGATTTTTTCGGCAGGAAGCTATTCTTTCGATGCTTGGATAACTGCTTCCTTTGTTACATCTCTTCCCGGACTTATTATTCAGCTTGCAATTATCCCTACTATCGTCGTAACTTTAAAAAAGGCCCATCTTATTCCTGAAAAACAAAGCCTTGACTTTAAAAAAAAGCAGGTATATAATAAGTAGCAATCAGAATATATAAATGCTGTGATAAAGAACGTTTACACGTCGGGGCAATCAGAGAGAGGAACATTTGCTGTGAGTTCCTTTTGTCCGCAGTGTTAATTCCGCTTTTGAGCATTGGGGTGATGAATCCCACGTATTCTGCGTTAAAGAAAAGAGTTAAAAACCAAGGTGGTACCGTGCTTAATGCACCCTTGAAAGAGCTTTGCTCTTTCAAGGGTTTTTTTAGTAAAATTTTTCAGGAGGATATATAAAAATGCTGGATTTAAAATTTTTGAGAGAGAACCCTGATGTTGTAAAAGAGAACATCAAAAAGAAGTTTCAGGATAATAAACTTTCACTTGTTGACGAGGTTATCGAGCTTGACAAGCAGAGCCGTGCCGCAAAGCAGGAAGCTGACAATCTCAGAGGTAACCGCAACCGTATATCAAAGCAGATAGGCGCACTGATGGCTCAGGGTAAAAAAGAGGAAGCTGAGCAGGTTAAAGCCGAAGTTACGGCAAACGCAAAGCGTCTTGCAGAGCTTGAAGCTCTCGAAGCAGATTTGAGCGAAAAAATTAAAAATATAATGATGAAAATTCCGAACATCATTGACCCGAGCGTACCGATTGGTAAGGATGACAGCGAGAATGTTGAAGTCAAGCGCTACGGTGAGCCTGTTACTCCTGATTTTGAGATTCCCTATCACACCGAGATTATGGAGAAGTTTAACGGCATTGACCTTGATTCCGCACGTAAGGTTGCAGGCAACGGCTTCTATTATCTCATGGGCGATATCGCACGTCTTCATTCAGCGGTTATCTCCTACGCACGTGATTTTATGATTGACAGAGGCTTCACTTACTGCGTACCGCCCTTTATGATTCGAAGCGAGGTCGTAACAGGCGTTATGAGCTTTGCCGAGATGGATGCTATGATGTATAAAATTGAGGGTGAGGACCTCTACCTTATCGGTACAAGCGAGCATTCCATGATAGGTAAGTTTATTGACACAATAATTCAGCCTGATAATCTTCCTCAGACACTCACAAGCTATTCACCCTGCTTCCGTAAGGAAAAAGGTGCTCACGGAATTGAGGAACGTGGTGTTTACCGTATTCACCAGTTCGAAAAACAGGAAATGATAGTTGTATGTGAACCTGAGGACAGCATGAACTGGTTTGACAAACTCTGGCAGAACACGGTTGACCTCTTCCGTTCACTCGATATACCTGTAAGAACTCTTGAGTGTTGCTCAGGCGACCTTGCAGACCTCAAAGTTAAGTCAATCGATGTTGAGGCATGGTCACCCAGACAGCAGAAATACTTTGAAGTCGGAAGCTGTTCCAACCTCGGCGATGCACAGGCACGCAGACTTAAGATTCGCATAAACGGCAAGGACGGCAAATATTTTGCACACACACTCAATAATACAGTTGTTGCGCCGCCGAGAATGCTTATTGCATTCCTTGAGAACAATCTCAACGCAGACGGAACTGTTAATATCCCCGAAGCACTCAGACCGTACATGGGCGGTAAAGAGATTATCGGAAAATAAATATATAACAGTAACGGCAGCAGACGAATGTCTGCTGCCGATTTTTTTAATCCGTAAATGTATCATATGCAAATTTTGCACCCATACGAAAGCCTCTGACAAAGTTTTCCTCTTCAAAAATTACCGATACTTCACTCCAAGCTTCAACATAATCCGTAAAAAGCTGTTTTTCGTCTCCTGTAAGTTTTTGGTTTAATTGTTTTTCTCTATCTACGACTATATCCATGTTTTTACTTAACTTTTTATTTTCCTTATAAATGTTAGTTTGTGGTTCAATATTATCAAAAAACAGTTCTCTAATAAAATTTTTCATATTTATTCTCCTATCTATATATTATTAATAATATAACACCATGCGGTGTTAAAGTCAATAGTATCATATGGTTTTATGATAAAGTTTATTTAATTAATATACAAAGGAGTATAAAAATGAAACTATCTCAAAGAATAAGAGAAATTCGTGAAGATAGAGACTTAACACAAACAGATATAGCTATTATATTAAAAACATCTCAAACAGTTTATTCCAGATATGAAAGAAATGAACGTACACTTCCAACTGAATTGTTATATGAACTTTGCAAATATTACAATCTTTCTGCAGATTATCTTTTAGGTCTCTCAGACGACCCTAAACCTTTAAAATAATTTAAGCCACGGTTCTCACCGTGGCTTTTTTCACTTTTTCTTAACTGTCGATATGCTATACACAAAATTTGTTCTCTTTAACAGCGTAGCTGAGGAAATCGGTGAGATATAAACCTGAGTTTTGTTTTCTCTGTTTCTGCAAACTATAAATGACTTCGGTAAATCAAATGAAACATTTACTACCAAACCGTCTTTTTCAGCTTTTGCAAGGTAATCCCTCGTGGCTTTGGATACGGTCGAGGTATCGAGGTCAAAAATTCCGACTATTTCATCCATATTAACAACAGTATCCTGACCCAGATGAAGATACACAAAACCGCCTCCTTTAAATTATTTCCTGTGAGGTTCCCGCAATTATTTCAAAAGCTTTACCCTTATTAAGTCTCAACAATTGTGAGGGGTCACAGCAGGTTATAAAAACCTGCCTGTTACTGAGTCTTTCAAGTAAGAGCTCTTGTCTGCCATCGTCAAGCTCACTCATAACATCATCGAGAAGTATAACAGGACTTTCTCCTGTTATTTTTTCGAGCACTGCAGCTTCTCCTAATTTTAGCGACAATGCACATGAGCGTTGCTGTCCTTGTGAACCGTATATTCTCGCATTTTTTCCGTTTACAAAAAGTTGCAAATCATCTTTATGCGGGCCGATTCCCGTAAACTGACGTCTTATATCATTCTCCCTGTTTTTCTGTAAAGTATCAAACATCTGATTAAAAGCTTTTTCCTCATCAAAAGAGCTTTCTTTATAAAACGTATCATATTCTATATCAAAAGTCTCACGACCTGCAGTTATTCCCGAATAGCTTTCTGCAGCTTCTTTTTTTATCATGTCAATATACTCAAGACGATACTTCAAAATCTTTGCACCTGTTTTTGCAAGCTCTGCTTCCCACGGAAAAAACATATTTTCATCAGCTGTCTTACCTGCATACTGGCGCAATAGAGCATTTCTTTCGGAAAGAGTCTTTATATAATTTGAAAGAGCGCCTGCATAATTAGGTTTAATGAGACTTATCGCTATATCCATAAACTTTCGGCGTTCTCCGGGACCGTCTTGTACTATTGAAAGCGTTGACGGAGAAAACAATACAGCAGGAAACTCACCGATAAGTCTGCGTGGTGTATCTTTTTGAACTTCGTTGAGCCAAACATTCTTTTTATCATTTAGTTCTATCCTTGCAGTCTGGTCTCTTTCAAAGGCAAAAAAGCTTATATCAAGACGGCTGCTCTCACAACCATCCTGTATAAGCTGAATGTTTTTTCTGGTCCTAAAACTATGACAGCCAGTAAAAAGCCAAATACTCTCTACAAGATTTGTCTTACCCTGTCCGTTTTCGCCGAATATGATATTTATACCCTTATCCGGCGAAATAGACGTGTTTTCCAGATTTCTGAAATTTTTTACACTGTGTTCGGTTATATACATAATTATTCCACTGTATATATCTTATTTTCAAATTCTGCAGTATCACCCGAACGCATTTTTCTGCCTCGTTGAGTGCATACCTCACCGTTAACTTTAACTTCGCCGTCCTGAATAACAAACTTTGCATGGCCACCTGTTACAACTGCATCACAAAGCTTTAAAAATGCATCAAGACGTATAAAGTCGGTATCAATTTTCTTAACTATAACCGGCTTTTCTTTTATTCTTACTTTTATCCTTTTAACCATAAAAAGCCTCTGGAAATATATTATTCTGACTTAATTCTTACAGGAAGTACGAGGAATAAGAAATTGTCACCCTCAGGAGGAAGAATAATAATCGGAGAAACTGAGCCGTTTAATTCAAATCTTACCTCATCAGTACCTGCAACTTTCAAAGCGTCTGTAAGATATTTATTATTAAATCCTATCTCAACGTTTTCACCGTCTATCTGTGCACCGACACTGTCACTCGCAGTACCAAGTGATGTAACGCTGGAAAGACTTATAATATTATCTTTAAATACGCACTTAATGGGACTCTTATACTTTTCGCTTATAATAAGAGAAGCTCTGTCAATAGAATCTATCATATCACGAGTGTTAACTTTGACTTTTGTTGAGCAGTTAAGCGGAATTGCTGACTTATAATTTAAGAATTCACCCTCAAGCAGACGTGAAACTATGTTATATCCGTCAACATCAAAAACAATATGTCTCTTTCCTATACCGAGCGAAATAACTCCGTCATCATCATTCATCAATTTCATTATCTCAGAAAGAGTTTTTGCGGGAACTATGAAAGAAATATCTTCTCCGTCATAATCTATATCTTCTTTTCTTACAGCAAGACGGAATCCGTCAACAGCAATAAGCTTGATTATACGCTGACCTATCTCAAATCTTACACCTGTATGAACAACTTTAGTGTCGTTTACAGCAACTGCAAATATTGTCTGACGAACCATATCCTTTAACAAGCCCTGATTTATAACTACAGGATATCCGCCAGAAACTGACGGAAGTTCAGGATATTCATCAGCACTCATGCCAATAAGCGAATACTTTGCATTACCGCTGACAATGCTTGCCAGATTTCTTGAATCTGATTCAAAGCGAACTGTGTCACCGGGAAGCTTTCTCAGTATATCGCAAAGAATTCTTGCGTTGATAATTATTGAGCCGTTTTCCTCGATGGTAGCGTCGATTGATGTGGTAATACCAAGCTCAAGGTCATATCCGGTAAGGATAAGCTCACCGCCTAAAGCCTTTATGAGTATACCTTCAACTGCCGGGATAGATGTTTTTGTTGAAACCGCTCTTTGAACGTTGAGACAGGCTTCGGACAATTCAGCTGTGCTGCAGACAAATTTCATAGAAATTCCTCCCTGTGAAATAAATGAATAAATAATATTTTTAGTAGTAATAGTAGGGCATGTTAAAATTGTTGAAAAGTCGGTTTTGCTTAGAAAAGCTTAGATTTTCTAAGTAAATTTTTTCCACACTGTTTTTAAAAAATCCAAGGTTTTCCACATAGCATTTTTAAGCGTTGAGGAAAATGTTGAAAATATTGGTGTGGAAAACTAAAAGAATGTGGAAAACTCAGACCGTCGACAAATTACGCAATACTGTGTTGCAAGAACCTGCAAAGGGCAGTCACGTACACAAAGTACGCTCCTTTCTTTACAGAACCTTGCGCCTTGTCTTGCGCAATTTTTCTTGGTCTGACACTTTACATGAAAGTGTGGAAAACTCAGAGTTCTTTTCTTCCTTCGATAGCTTTTGTAAGAGTAAAGTTATCCGCATATTCGAGGTCTGCACCAACGGGTATACCGTATGCTAATCTCGAAACTTTAACGCCTAAGGGCTTTACAAGCTTTGAAATAAACAGAGCTGTTACATCACCCTCTGCTGTCGGGTTTGTTGCCATGATTATCTCTTTTACACTCGAATCTGATAATCTGTCAACAAGTTCTTTTATACATATGTCATCAGGGCCTGTCCCGTTCATTGGTGAAATTAAACCGTGAAGAACGTGATAAACTCCGCCATATTCGTGAGTTCTCTCAACAGCCATTACAGCTTTCGGGTCCTCAACAACGCAGATGACACTTTTATCTCTTGAAGGACTTTTACAAATAGGACAAACTTCAGAGTCAGTCAAATCACAGCACACAGGACAGCGATGAATTTTTTCTTTAGCTTCTACTATTGTATCGGCAAATTCTTTAGCCTTTTCCTCGGGCATTGATAAAATGTGATAAGCTAACCTCTGTGCATTTTTACGTCCTATGCCGGGCAAGCGTTCAAACTGTTCTATAAGGCGTGCTAAAGGTGCAGCGTTTTTCTCTGCCATATATCAGAAAAGTCCGGGAATAGAGAGTCCGCCTTTAGCTCTCTCCATACCCTGCTCCATAGCGTCATTTGCTTTACGTACGCTCTCGTTAAATGCTGCGATTATCATATCTTCGAGCATTTCTATCTCTTCAGGGTCGACAATTTCAGGGTCCATCTTGATAGATACAGCCTCATGGCGTCCGTTAACAGTAACTTCTACTGCTCCGCCGCCTGCAGATGCGGTGTATTCAGAATTTTCTACTTCTTCCTGAACACGTGCCATTTCTTCTTGCATTTGCTGAATCTTTTTCATCATGTTCGCATTGCCGCCCTGCTGAGCGCCCGGAATTCTTGCTTTCATATAAAAATACCTCCAGAGTATGTTTTAACTGTTTTTAAAATCTTCTATCTTTTTTATAAGACCTTCAAGCGGGTCCTTTGAACTTTGTTTTTCAGGCTGCTTATAAAGTCCTATCTTATATTGCTTGCCTGTTACTGTAACAATAGCTTTTGATAAGAACGAAGCATGCAAATCTTTTCTTATAAATGTTGAAAGTGCAGGATTGTCGCTCTTTATCAAAAGAAAATTATCTCTTACATATGCACTTGCGCCGTTTAAAATTCCGACAAGAGGCATATCTGTCTTTTTAAGCTCGTCTATTACCTCTGCCCAGTTTTGGAAAGGTACTGCTTCACCATTGTTAGATACAGATTCTGTCGGAGTAGGTTCTTCTATAGGTGAAGTTATTTTTTCGACTTTTGGTTTTTCTTCAACCTTTGTTTGAATATTTTCAACAGGTTTGGTTTCTTCTTTTGGTTGAACTGCAGCAGAAGAAACTTTGTTTTCGGTCTTTACTGTGAAATCACCTGATGTAAGTTTTGCTTCTAAAGATGCGATTCTTTTTAATAAAGCTTCATTTCCTGAATCAAGCTGTTCAGAACACATTTTTACAAATGCCATTTCAAGCGGTATACGCTTATTTGTCGAACGCTTTATATCCGAAAGAGATGTCTCGACAATATTCAAAGAATACAGTAATTCTTCGAGTGAAATTTCAGAACTGAGAGATTTAAGCTGTGCTAATTCATCTTCTGTGCAGATGAGAACTTCGTCTGCATTTTTAACGGTCTTTGTTATCATCAGGTCACGAAGATGGAACATAAATTCTGAACAAAGACGCTCCATGTCGCAGGAATTTATATGAAGTTCATTGATTATTCCGAGAGCTTTTGCACAATCCTTTTCTATAATACAATGTGAAAGCTTTGTAAGATAATCTCTTCCTGCAAGACCTGCACTTTTAGTAACTATATCTGCTGTTATTTTATCTGAAGTTGCACAGCAACGGTCAAGCAGTGAAAGAGCATCTCGCAAAGCACCGTCTGCAATTTTTGCTATCAACGCTGCAGCATCGTCATCAAGAGTAAGATTTTCTTTTTCTGCTACAAACTGAAGTCTTTTACAGATGTCTTCCGGAGAGATTCTCTTAAAATCAAAGCGTTGACATCTCGAAAGAATAGTTGCAGGAAGTTTATGAACTTCTGTTGTTGCAAGAATAAATATAACGTGCTCAGGCGGCTCTTCAAGAATTTTTAAAAGAGCATTGAAAGCACCGGTCGAGAGCATATGAACCTCGTCGATAATATAAACCCTGTACTTTGATTTAACCGGAGTAAAATTCGCTTCATCACGAAGGTCACGGATATTATCAACGCCGTTGTTTGACGCTGCGTCAATTTCAATGACATCAAGTATTGAACCGTTATCTATACCCTGACAAATCTCACACTCATTACAGGGATTGCCGTTAACAGGTTCAAGACAGTTTACTGCTTTTGAGAGAATTTTTGCACATGTCGTTTTACCCGTTCCCCTTGAACCGGTAAACAGGTAAGCATGTGCGACCCTTCCGCTGAGCAGCTCGTTTTTTAAGGTAGCTGTTATATGCGGCTGGCCTGAAACATCCTCAAAAGTCTGAGGTCTCCATTTTCTGTAAAGCACTCGATACATATAAACTTTCCTCTTTAAAGCAGGCTTTAAAAAAATAACGAGCCTTTGACTTGGTCATGCGGCGGGCAGGCGGACTGTGGCGCACAGTGCAGACCGCTTAATGCTGCTCGGTTCCCCGCCTGACATGGTTCACGGCGCCCCGCCGCACAGGACCCGCCACGCCACATGACCAAAACAAAGCCTCGCTTTGTATAACTTCTCTGATTATTATAATATATATTTGTTTTAATTACAAGAGAAAAGATAAGGATTTTTTGTATGAGATTAGCTATAATTAAAACAGTTGAAAACATTTGCTGTGAATGGTATAATAAACCGGTAATATTTATTCTTAATAAGTAATATGGAGAAAAGAAATGAAATTTAGGGAAAATAAGTTTTTAAAGTCGCTTATTTTGATAAGTGCGATAATTTTTGCATTTTTGTTTGTGATAGAAGTTTTTGTGATGAATTTTACATCATTGCATCTGATTTCGGGAAAGTATGAAACGCTGGAGTTAGACCTTGAAACTGCCGGATGGTCAAATGTATATTTGGATGAGGACGGATTGATTTTAGGCAGAGGTCCAACAGCGATTAAATTTCGTGGTATAAATATGCCCGTCGGAGCCATAACAATTGAAGCTGAGATGAGTGAGGGCTGCGACGATGCTAATTTGCTTGTTAGTTTTACCGATGAAACGGTTTCCGAATACAGACGTGTAATAAGATACACTTTAAAAGAAAAAAAGAAAACAGATAATATAATTGTCTGTAATCTTTCCGGAAATGTTGACAAGTTGATGATTGAAACAACTCTCAACAGCGACCAGGATATTAAAATAACAGGCGTCACTTTAAATAAACCGAGAGATAACACGGAGATGGCTGTGATAGTGCTTATGACTTTTGCAGCAGTCGCTTTTGTTGCGGTTTTGGTTTATACCCTTGCAGGTACAAAAGCATCTCTTGACCCGTTTGAAAAAAGGCGCAGATTCTGTACAAATGCTGCTGTTGTAATCACGGTTTGTATAATGATTTTTGCAACAAGCCTTTCTATTCTCTACACTACCAAGGAAGGCGTTGTATGTTATGACAGTTTTACTTCTTTGGAAGGAAATCAGATAACTAAAGAAATTGTTGATGCTTTTATAAACGGACAAGTCAATCTGCTGCAAGAGCCAAGCGAAGAGCTGCTTGCTATGGAAAATCCATATGACAGCATAGCCAGAGGACAAGCAGGCTTTTCGTACCTTTGGGACCACTGTCTGTATAACGGAAAATATTATTCATATTACGGAATAGGTCCTGTGCTTGCTTTGTTTTTGCCGTATCGACTTGTTACAGGTTTTTATTTCCCGTCAGTTTGGGCAACGTTATTGTTTTCGCTTATAGGCATAGTCTGTCTGACAAAGTTGTATCTTCTTATCATAGAAAAGTGGTTTAAAAAGTTGCCTGTCGGCATAACGCTTATGGGTCTCATAACTATGCAAATGGCATCGGGAATATTTTTCAGCGCTGCACGTCCTCTTTTTTATGAGATTGCAATTTCTTCGGGCTTTGCGTGTGTGACGGCAGGTGCTGCGCTGTTGTTGAGTTCAAATATTATCGGCGAGGGCAAAATATCGTATTGGAAATTGTGTCTGTCCTCAGTCTTTTTGGGATACGCTGTATTATGCAGACCAACGCTTGCAGTATATTGCATTGCAGCACTTTTGTTTATTGCTGTAGGAATCAAAAAGGCAATAGCTGAAAAAGAAAACCAATCAAAGTTTAAGACTATTTTAAAATACGGTGCTGCTTCACTTATTCCGTTTGCAGTTCTCGGTATTATTCAGATGACCTACAATTATCTGAGATTTGATAATCCGCTTGACTTCGGAATACAGTATTCGCTGACAATAAACGACTTTACACATGCCGAATTCCATTGGAAGTTTGTTCTGCTCAACATGTACGGTTATCTGTTTAATATGCCTCGTATTACAGCTTCCGATTTCCCGTTCCTCGAGTCGTCGTTTGAATATTTTGACCTCAACGGTTATATGTTTGTTGATGCGGTGTCTACAAATCTTATCTCTGTCGGAATTATATACCGTGCACTGCCGATGTTCTCATATCTGTTTGCAGGCAAGGCTCTTAAGCAGGTTGAAAAGAAGAAACGTCCTGTTGTCGCAACACTGATAGGCGCTACCTGCGTTCTGATGCCGCTTATAATAATCTTTTCCTCATGGGAGAGCGGCTATTCTGTGCGTTACAATGCGGATATCTCTTGGCCGTTGATAACAGGTGCATTGCTGATAGCGTTTACACTTTATAACAACTGTCAATCTGAGAGTGTAAAAAAGATTTTGAAATATGTTTTCCTTGTATCAACAGTTCTTTGCATATATGTAAATGCAGCTCAGATTTATTCCTTTATGGGAATGACAACGTATCTGTAATTAAATGTGGTCTAAAAAATAAAACCAAACGGCAGGGATTTTTTCCCTGCCGTTTTTATTTTCAGTTTTCAGTGCTGTCATTTTGGCAGCAACAACTGCAAGAACTGCAGGAACCCTTGCTGCACAAGGATTTTTCGGGACATCCGATACATTTCTTTCCGCTTTTCTTTGCCTTATAAATATATAAAGCGGAAAGGCCTAAAATTATCACCAATATGGCGATGATAATAATATTTTCTTTCATAAATAACACTCCGTTATTTTTTTACGACCGTTTCGGCCCTTTTACTTTTTTTAAGAGCAGCCTCTGCTTTAAGCTTTTTATCAGACTTTATACAGAGGTAAACAATGATAGCCGCAAAAGCAGCAACTGCAATAAGACCGGGTAGGAATCCTTTACCAAAAGAACCTGTTGTGATTAGAGTACCAATCTGGAATACCAAGTAACCTATTGTAAAGCCGGTACCGAGCTGGAATGCGATGCCACCCCAGAGCCACTTTGCACTCTTCATTTCAGAGTTCATCGCACCGATAGCAGCAAAACAAGGCGGTGTAAAGAGGTTGAACATGAGATATGCAAGAGCTGCGACCTTGGTGATAGCAAATACAGAAGCAACTTCTGCTCCGGCGCCCTCCATAAGAGCAAGCTCTTCGGTGTCGATGAGATTTTCAAGACCAACGAAACAAACTGCAAGTGTACCGACAACATTCTCCTTAGCGATAAAGCCTGTAATTGCTGCGGCTGCAAGCTGCCATGAAAGTACACCGACAACGGGAACAAGCAGATATGCAAACGGGCCAGCTATTGAAGCGAGGATTGAAGAATCGGCAGTTTCAGCAACTTGGAACTTCCAGGTGAAAGTCTGCATTATCTGAACAGCCGTATTACACAGAAGAATAATTGTTGCAGCTTTGACTATGTAAGCCCAACCACGGCTGCACATTGATTTAACTGCTCTCCAAAGGCTGGGAACTTTGTATTCGGGAAGCTCTATAATAAAGAAGGATTTTTTTGCTTTATGTCCTGTAATCTTATTGATAATGAGAGCACCGAAGAAAATAATTACGATACCTGCAAAGTACATAAGCGGACCAACCCATGTGGCATCTCCAAAGAAAGCGCCGGCAAAAAGAGCAATAACCGGAAGCTTTGCTCCGCAGGGCATAAAGGGCGCAAGCATAGCTGTTGCTCTGCGTTCACGCTCGTTGCGGATTGTGCGGCATGCCATAACACCGGGGATAGCACAGCCTGTTCCTATAACAAACGGGATAACTGATTTACCGCTCAAACCAACCTTTTTGAAGATGGGGTCGAGAACAACGGAAACACGAGCCATATATCCGCAGTCTTCAAGAAGAGCGATAAGGAAATACATAACCATAACAAGAGGAAGAAAACCGACAACTGCGATAACGCCGCCGATTACGCCGTCAATAAGAAGTGCGTAAAGAAGAGGATTTGCGTTCTCAAGGAATCCGCCTATCCAGCCCTGAACTCCTTCGAGCAATGTTACAAGACCGGGAATCACTTTTCCCGATTCAAGCTCATATCCTTCGGCAATCCATACGCCGGGACCCGCCTGTGAAATCCAGAAAACAGCGAACATGACTACTGCAAAAATCGGTATACCGAGCCACTTGTTTGTTAAAACAGAGTCAATCTTATCCTGAAAATTTCTGTCTTTTGTAAACACCTTACGCTTTTCAACTTCAGCAACAATTTTGTTTACAAAAGAGAAACGCTTTCTGTCAGCAGCTCTGACAGATTTTTTGTCATTGAGGTCAACATATCCCTGAACATAGGGCGCCGGCTGAGATTTTCCTTTAGCCTCAACAGCAGCTTTTACAACTTCGATTAAACCGTCAGCAGAGGTTGAAATTGTTTCAACAACGGGACAACCAAGTTTTTGAGAAAGAACGGTAACATTGATTTTTGTCTCTTTCTTTTTGTTGATATCAGACTTGTTAAGTGCGACAACAACAGGAATACCCAACTCAAGAAGCTGAGTTGTAAAGAACAAGCTTCTGCTTAAGTTTGTTGCATCAACAATGTTAATTATAACATCGGGATTTTCGTTCTTTACGTAAGAACTCGTAATGCTCTCCTCAGAAGTAAAAGGAGACATAGAATATGCACCGGGAAGGTCAACAGCTATCAGCTCTTCGCCGTCATAGAGGCTCTTTCTAATTGTATGTTCTTTCTTATCAACGGTAACGCCCGCCCAGTTACCAACTTTTTCATTCTGGCCGGTAAGAGCGTTATACATTGTTGTTTTACCGCTGTTCGGATTGCCTGCTAAAGCAATTCTCATTTTTATTCCTCCCCTAAAATCTATTTTAAACAATAATATATTTGTCAAAGCGAGTTAGCGTATACTAACCAAAATGCATAAAGTAATCAGCGGACTGATTTTTCATGAAACTCAAAAAACGATAATAGCCTGAGCCAACTGAGTGTCGATATTATATCTGCCGTCCTTAATTGAAACTATACAGCCACCCTTTAAGTGAGAAATTACAGTAATGGGCTCACCGCTGTAGCAGCCTAAAGAAAACAGAAAATCTTCCAGCTCTTCGTCATCGGTTTCTATCCGCTGAATTATATATTCTTTTCCTTCCTGAGCAGTGCTTAAGTTCATAAGACATCCCCTGTTTTATCTTAATTAGATTAGACTAACTGTTGGGTCATAAAAACGATTAGCGCCCGCTAACCATGTATTATACTATCATGCAAAAAATGGTTTGTCAATAATATTTTGAAACTTTTTTAAAAAAGAAGAAGCCCCTGCACGACAGCTGTCACGCAGGGGTTGATTTTAATCAGTCTCCAAGACCTTTAAGAATATCGGCTATTCTTCCGAGGTCATCTTTGTCAAAGAAATCTATTTCAAGGACGCCGTTTTCAGAGCCGTTCTTTGTACTTACTTTGATTTTTCTACCAAGATAGTCAGTCAATGCAAGCTCAACTTCATCATAGTAGCTTGCACGTCTGGGCTGGGGCGGAATAAGCTTTTCTTTCTTTATGCTGTTTTTTGCAAGACGCTCAACATCACGGACAGTCAGTCCCTTTTCGACTATCAGTTTCGCAACCTCAAGCAATGTTTCTTCATCCTCAAATGCAAGCAATGCACGTGCGTGACCTGCTGAAATTGAGTTGTCAGAAACCATTTCAAGAACTGCGGCGGGAAGCTTTAAAAGTCTTAAGGCATTTGCGATTGCAGGACGGGATTTCCCTACACGTTCAGCAGCTTCCTCCTGAGTAAGACCGAGCGTATCCATTAAAGACTTTATGCCCTGTGCTTCTTCAACTGCATTTAAATCCTCACGCTGTAAGTTCTCTATAAGAGCCAACGCCATAGCCTCTTCATCGCTGAGCTCCTTTATAACTACGGGAACTTCGGTAAGACCTGCCATACGTGAAGCTCTCCAACGGCGCTCGCCTGCTACAAGCTGATAACTGCCGTCGGGCAAAGGACGAACGAGCAACGGTTGAATAACACCGTGCTTTGCAATGCTGTCAGAAAGCTCTGCGAGCGCCTGCTCATCAAAAATCTTTCTGGGCTGGTCACGGTTCGGCTCGATATCCATTATTTTAAGCTTAACCGCACTTGACGGAGTAATTTCTTCTATTGAGTTGTCAGCGAAAAGAGCATCAAGGCCTCTTCCAAGACCGCCTTTTTTTGCTGCCATTTTATTCATCCTTTCAGTTTTTATTTGCCGTTACAGCGCAGAAACTCTTCTGCAAAATCGTTATATGCCGATGTTCCTTTGGATCCTTTATCATAATACATTATCGGCTGACCGAAACTCGGAGCTTCGGAAAGACGTACGTTTCTGGGAATAAAAGAGGAATAAACCTTTTTGGGGAAGAAACGCTTGACTTCATTCACAACCTGTTGAGTAAGATTAAGTCTGCCGTCATACATTGTAAGAAGAACTCCCTCAATCTCTATCATCGGATTGTATAATCTCTTGACCTGTCTTACGGTTGACATAAGCTGTGAAAGACCTTCAAGTGCGTAGTACTCGCACTGAATCGGAACCATAACCGTATCAGAAGCGCAGAGTGCGTTGAGGGTTATTAGACCGAGTGACGGCGGACAGTCAAAGAAAATAAAATCAAACTCCGCCTTAACAGGTGCAAGAGCTGTTTTTAATCGGCTCTCTCTCCTATCCATGTCAACAAGTTCAAGCTCTGCTCCTGCAAGGGCCATGTTAGAGGGAAGAACCCAGACATTATCATATTCGCTCTGTATAATAATATCACGCACAGGTACCGAATTTATCATTGCGTCGTAGGCCGATTTGTCGAGCTCACGCTTGTTTATACCAAGTCCGCTCGTAGCATTACCTTGCGGGTCGATGTCGGCTAACAATACTTTATATCCCTTTTGCCCTATGGCGGCAGCCAGATTTACTGCAGAGGTGGTCTTGCCAACGCCGCCTTTCTGATTAACTATAGCAATAACTTTTCCCAAATCTATCTCTCCCGTGGTTTACTTATTGTTGCTCTATTTAAAAAGTATACCATAAAGAGTAAAAATGTCAATCAAAGGAATACAATGTTTCACGTGAAACATTGAAATGCAAAACGACAGCCCTTGCGGACTGCCGTTTTGCTGTGGATGTGGGGTGTGAAAGAGAAAGATATGGTAATGGGGGGTTGGTCTGGTTAGGAGGAGCAGAGCAGTCTTAAACGGCACTACTCCGTGAGGAAGAGATATAATAAGCGGGTTTTTTAGGAATTCGCACAAGATATTCGATATAATCGTCAGTTTCTTTCTTCTCTGACTCCGCTTGGATTCCCGCCTCTCTCATAGTATCTACCGCATGGTTTAAGGTGTTTACAAAAATTCGGACATCCTTAAAAAGCTTTACTATCTGCGGTTTTTTCTTGTTTTTACTTACTAAAAGGTTTTCAATTAGCTTTTCGCTTTGCGAAACGTTTAAGTTTTTTTCAATTATTATTTGAAGAGCTTTCTTTAAAATTTCACTGTCCTCTATTTTTAACAGTGCTCTGGCGTGCCTTTCGGTTAAGCCAAACTCTAAAATTGTTTTTCTTACATCTTCCGGTAGTTTTAGAAGTCTTAGTTTGTTTGACAGTGTTGACTGAGCTTTTCCTAATTTTTTTGCGGCTTCATCCTGCGACAGTCCGTGCTCATGAATTAGCGCATCGATTGCAGTTGCTTCTTCAAAAAAATTGAGGTCACGCCGTTGCAGATTTTCAATCAGCGCATAGAGCGCCGCTTTTTCATCTGTCGCATTCAACATTATACACGGTATTTTCGGGAGCCCCGCCATTCTTGCCGCACGCAGTCTGCGTTCCCCTGCTATCACTTCATAGCGGCCATTGTCAAGCTTTCTTACGCTTATCGGCTGTAAAATACCGTTTAAACGAATACTTTGCGCCAGACTTTTAAGCTCTTTGGGGTCAAAGTATTTTCTTGGCTGGTCCGGATTTGCAACTATCTCATCCTGCGGTATCAGCAAAATAGAGCCTGAGCGATGCAAATTTTCTTTTGCCTTTATCATAAACGTCCTGTATATGCGATGCCGAAGCCTGACACAGCATATGCCGCCTTTCACAAAATATATCCCGCTTAGGATAGGGTGAAGAGGATAAATTAAAACCGCCTTTTTTACGGTTTGGCTTCTCTGTGTTAAAAGCTTACCATTTAAAAAGGCGGTTGTCCATTATTTTTGCTCGTGTAAAAAAGTGCTTTTAAGACGCTTTTCAACATTATTTAAGCGGTTTTTTTGAAATCTGTGCCGAAGGACGGGGATATTTTGTCGGAGTATGCGATATTTTTTTTATGTTTATAAGGGTTCTGTCTGCACCGTCTGAGAGAGTTAAAATCTTAGAATCTGTGACTTTTCCTCCGAGAGTAACTATTGAACCTTTAGCATCAGCAAGTTCCTCTTTGCCTTTTGAGCCTTTCATGGCACAGAATGTACCGTTGAGCTTTACAAACGGCAGACAGTACTCGCACAGCACATTGAGTGCTGCGACCGCTCTTGATACAGCAAAATCAAAGCTCTCACGAAGCTCACTCTGCCCCGCCTCCTCCGCACGTGCATGAAGCACGTTTGCCGAAAGACCGAGCTCCTCAACAGCAAAGCTTACAAAGTCGAGCTTTTTGCGTGTTGAATCAAGCATAGTAAGTTTGATATCCGGTCTTGCTATCAACAACGGTATTCCCGGAAAACCACCACCGGTGCCTATATCTATGACCGAAGCGCCTTTAGGAATATCAATCATACTCAGTGCCGTTAAGCTGTCAGCAAAATGTTTTACGACAACCTCGTCAGGCTCTGTTATGGCGGTAAGATTTAAAACTTTGTTTTTTTCAATAAGTAGCTGTGCAAAAAGGTCAAAGCGCTCAGCTGTTTCGCTGTTCACATCAACACCGAAATCGGCGCAGGTCTTTATAAGCAGATTTTTATCTATCATTCTTTTGACCTTCCTTTTCAAGATGAATCAGCAAAACGGATATGTCGGCGGGGCTGACGCCCGATATACGTGATGCCTGTCCGACATTTTCAGGACGTATCTTTGACAGCTTTTCAACAGCCTCAAGCCTAAGACCGCCAAGCTCTGAATAGTTTATATCCTTTGGGATTCGCTTAACTTCAAGGCGGCGCATTTCATCCACCTGCGCTTGCTGACGGCGGATGTAGCCCTCATATTTTATATCAATCTCAACCTGCTCAAAAATTTCTCTTGGCAGAATCGGTCGAGTGGTGTCGAACGGAGTAAGCATCTTGTAATCTGCCTGCGGACGGCGCAACAATTCGCTTAAACGTATTCCGCCGTCTATCGGCGATGTTTCACGTGAAACAAGCAGAGCGTTTAACTCATCACTTGCTTTAATGACGGTTTTTTTCACACGTTCTTTTTCTTCATCTATAAGCTTCAGCTTATTTTCGAATTTAGCAAATTGCTCATCGGATATAAGACCTATCTCATGTCCAATAGGCATAAGTCTGCGGTCAGCGTTATCCTGCCTTAACAGCAGACGGTACTCAGAACGTGATGTCATCATTCTGTAGGGGTCGGAACAACCTTTGGTAACAAGGTCATCAATAAGAGTTCCGATATATGAGCTGGCTCTGTCAAGTTCTAAAGGTGCTTTACCCTGCACCTTTCGGGCGGCGTTGATGCCTGCAATAAGGCCTTGTGCAGCGGCTTCTTCGTATCCGCTTGAGCCGTTAAACTGTCCGGCGCCGTAAAGACCGTCAAAGTCGTTGAATTCAAGGCTTCGCTTTAAAGAAAGCGGGTCAACACAGTCATACTCTATTGCATATGCGGTGCGCATAACCTCGCAGTTTTCAAGTCCGGGGATAGAGCGCAGAAATTTTAACTGTACGTCCTCAGGCAGTGAGGACGAAAGTCCCTGAAGGTACATCTCATCGGTGTTTTCACCACAGGGCTCTATAAATATTTGGTGGCGCTCTTTTTCTGCAAAGCGGACAATCTTATCCTCAATGCTCGGACAGTAGCGAGGGCCCACACCGTCTATCTTGCCCGAATAAAGCGGAGAGCGATGCAGATTTGAGAGAATTATATTTTTAGTTTCTTCGTTTGTATATGTTATGTAGCAGTCCATTTTGTTTTGGACAACTGCCTTACCGCTAAAGGAAAAAGGTACAACGTCCTCATCCCCTTTTTGCAGTTCAAGGTTTGAAAAGTCTATGCTTCTGCGGTTAACTCGTGACGGAGTACCCGTTTTAAAACGGCGCAACGGCAAACCGAGAGCTTTGAGCGATTTTGAAAGCTCGGTTGCAGGGAAAACACCATCGGGTCCGCTCTCATAGGACACATCTCCGATATATACTCTTCCGCCAAGGAAAGTACCCGTTGCGAGGATAACACATTTGGCTCGGTATACAGCCTCAAGTCTTGTGGTCAAGACCCATTCTTCGCCGTCACGCTCAAGGTCGGTTATCTCAGCCTGACGTAGATAAAGATTTTCCTGCTTTTCAAGCACGGATTTCATATATCCGCAGTATTCACGGCGGTCAACCTGCGCACGGGGGCTGTGGACTGCGGGGCCTTTACCCAGATTGAGCATACGGCTTTGCAGAGTATTGAGGTCGGCGGCAATACCCATCTCACCGCCGAGAGCATCGATTTCACGCACAAGATGTCCCTTAGACGTGCCACCGATTGACGGATTGCAGGGCATGTTGCCTACCCAGTCAAGATTTATTGTAAAGATTTCGGTTTTGCAACCCAGACGTGCGGCGGCAAGCCCCGCTTCAATTCCGGCATGGCCTGCACCTATAACCGCAACATCAATTTTTCCAGCTTCATATTTCATAATATAAACCGTTGTCCCTCATTATATAAATTCTAATATAGAAAATTACTTTCCGACACAGAACTGCGCAAAAACTTCGTTTACCACAGCCTCGCCTGCCCGCTCTCCCGTAAGTTCAAGCAGCGCTTCGACAGCGCAGTCCGCACAGACATTAACGGCATCAAGTGTCATGCCGCTTTCGAGTGCCACAAGAGCTTCTTCTATGTTGTCAACAGCCCGTTCACAGCAAAGGCGCTGTCTTTCGGTTGTCAAAGCAGCGGCGGACGGGTCAAAATCGGCTGTGCCGAGCAACGTTGCCAACGTTTTTTCAAGCTCCTCAAAGCCTTCGCCGTTTTTGGCTGAAATCAAAACGGAAGCATTTGTATTATCTTTAATATAGTCAATATCAGCGCATTTTTCAAGGTCACTCTTGTTTATAACTGCGAGAGTGAGCTTTTCTTTGCAGTCGGCAAGGATTTTCTTGTCCTCTTCGGTAAGCTCCTGCGCTGCATCAAAAACGGCGATAACAAGCTGTGCTCTGGTAAGTCTTTTTTTAGCAAGCGAAACACCGATGCTCTCAACCTCGTTTTCAGTGGAGCGTATACCCGCAGTATCTGCAAGGCGGAGAATAATATCGCCGATTTTCACGGTTTCCTCGACTATATCACGGGTAGTACCCGGAATATCGGTTACTATTGAGCGTTCGTACCCGCTGAGCAGATTCATAAGTTTAGATTTACCCACATTCGGTCTGCCGACGATTACAGCATCAACGCCTTGGGTAACAGCACGTCCGTTTTCAAAGCTTTGAAGCATCTTTAAAAGTTCGGTCTTAGCGGTTGTAAAAACCGATTTTAATTCATTAGGGGAAATTTCTTCAATCTCTTCGTCGGGATAGTCCACCCAAGCGGACATATGAGCGCAGACAGAGATTAAACTGTGAGCAGTCTGAGATATTTTTTGGCTTAATTTTCCTTCGAGAGTGTTAAACGCAGCTGATGCTGCTTGTTCACCCTGCGCTCCTATCAGCGCCATGACACTTTCGGCCTCTGCGAGGTCTATTCTGCCGTTTAAAAATGCTCTTTTTGTAAATTCGCCTGCGGGAGCGGGCTGGGCTCCTGCGTGGAGTACCGCTCGCAGAGTTCTTTTTGTCACATATAGACCGCCGTGGCAAGATATTTCTACTACATCCTCACCTGTGTAGCTTTTTGGTGCACGGAAAACAAGAGCTATACCCTCATCAACGGGCTCACCGCTGTCAATAATCGTGCCGAAATGAGCTTTGTAGCCCTCGGAGTCACAAAGATGCTTGCCCGAAGCGGCTATAAACACTTTATCTGCAATTTTCAGCGCATCTTTGCCCGAAATACGCACTATGCCTATTCCGCCTGCAGAATTCGGGGTTGCAATAGCAGCAACAGTCTTATTGTCTTGCATCTTTATCCTCCTTTGTTTGTATACGCTGATTCGGTGTCTTTCGGAAAATCCGCTAAAACGAAGCTTCCGAAAAGCATCGACTACAGAAAATGAGACGGTGTGAGCGGGATAAACCCTGCTACACCGCCTCTGAAAACATTTATTTTATATTTACCTTGTGTTCCATCAGCCATTCTGTTGCGACAAAAAGGCCTATAGTAGCAACAAGCTGGAACAGGTAACCGCTGATACCCATAGAGAAATTACCGGCATCAAGCATCGACTGGGTGAATCCAAGTGTCAAACCGTTATCTGTAGGAGAAACGATAATCGGAACATGGGAAGTCAAAAGGAAATTGCAAACCTGACCGATAATAAAAATGACAAAGAACACAACGATAGGTGCGAATCCTCCGAGCTTTTGAAGAATTCTGGTGTTTGCAAAGGTGATTGAGAAGAACAGCTCTGCAACAAGGAAAGCAATCTGAATAAAGAAAGTAAAAGCCAGAAGTATAAGATACTGTCTGATAGCAGCCTCAGATGGCAGCGAGCTGAACATCTGGATAAGCATCTTAATCATTTCAATATTGTCTTCTCCTACCATGGATGTGGCATACATATAGACGCCAACAAGAAGAGCAAGCGATATGACGTAGCTTATAATCATCCAGAAGAAAGCGACAATAGCCTTTGATGCAAGCAGTGCACGGCTTGAGACGGGAAGAGTGAAGCTCAGATATCCCTGCGGGCCGTAGAGCGTTTTGGAAAAGTTAACGATAATTCCGATAAAAGTGACGACCAGAGAAATCAAAGCGATAAACATAAGTGCAAGCGTAGCCAGAGCGCTCAGCCACATTACGTCTACGAGGTATGCCAACAGCATTATGCCGATGGTAACAAGTGCAGCGATGTAAATAAAGGACATGGTATGTGCGCTTGCCTTAATTTCGTTCTTAACCAATTTGCCAAGCATACTGGAACACCTCCTTAAATACATCCTCAAGGGTTTTGCCCTCGTCATATATTTCCTGAACGTTGGAGTTTTTAAGCACTTTACCTTGACCTATCATCAGCGCATGGTCAAAGATAGACTCGACATCGTGGATAAGATGGGTTGAGATAAGCATTGTTGAGCCTTCAGGATGGTTTTTCATAATAGTGTCAAGAATAAAGGCTCTTGCAGCAGGGTCAACACCGCCGAGAGGTTCGTCAAGAATATAGAGCTTTGCGTTGCGGCACATGACAAGGATAAGCTGAAGCTTCTCCTGCATACCCTTTGACATCGATTTTATCTTCTGCTTGGGATTAAGCTGGAACACGTCAAGCATTTTGAGCGCTTTATCCATATCAAAATCGCCGTAGAAGTCAGCTATATAACGGATAGCATCGATAGCACGCATCCAGTCTGCAAGATAGGATTTTTCAGGCAGATAAGCCACTTTTGCCTTTGTTGAAGGGCCGGGAATTTCGCCGTCTATCAAAACTTCGCCCGAATAGTCATGAATAAGACCGGTTAAAATTTTGATGAGAGAGGACTTTCCTGAGCCGTTTGGTCCCAGCAATCCTATAATCTGGCCGGGTGCAAAATCAAAAGAAATCTCATTGAGCACCTGGTGGCTGCCGTAGGACTTACTGAGGTTTTTTACAGAAATAATATTTTCCATTTTCTCCTCCGTAGTTTTGACATAAAGGATGTTTTTGCTGCAAGGGAAGAAAAAACATCCGATTACAAAACATTATAACATAAAAGCTTTAACAGTAAAAGGATTTTTTTATTTTTTAAAATAAGTACATAATTTGTTAATACATTTATTTCCTTACTCTGCGCAGAACAGCTCCTGTTGCAGAAAAAAGAATAAGGCACACGGCATTTGCGACAACGACGCTCGCACCTGCGGGAGTATTAAGGGCATATGATGCTGAAATTCCGATAAAAAAGCACAAGACCGATACTATGGCGCATACGACGGTGACGCTCTTAAAGCTTTTGCATATACGCATAGACGAGAGAGCGGGAAAGATTATCAGGCTTGAAATCAGCAGCGCACCCATCATCCGCATGCCGACGACTACGGTTACGGCGGTAAGCAGAGCTATGAGGGTGTTGTATATGCCTGTTTTTGTGCCTGTTGCCGCAGCGAAGCTCTCGTCGAAAGTGACGGAAAAGATGCGGTTGTAAAAAACGATATAAAGCACAAGTACAACACAGGAGAGCACAACGCTTGTGACAACATTGGTATCGCTCATCATCAGTATAGAGCCGAACATATAGCCCGAAACATCACTGTTGAGACCGGTTGTGAGGGAGGCGGCGATTACACCTACGGCAATCGCTGAGCTTGAAATCAGCGCAATAGCGGCATCACCCTTGATTTTTGCGCTGGAGTTAATTCTCATAAGCAAAAATGCGGCAATTACTACTACGGGGACTGCAATTTTCAGCGGAGTGACGTTTAGCGCCATAGCTATACACGCAGCACCGAAGCCGACGTGTGAAAGACCGTCACCTATCATTGAGTAACGCTTAAGTACCAATGTTACACCTAACAGCGCAGAGCAGAGGGCTACAAGAACACCTGCTATAACCGCACGCTGCATAAAGGAGTATGAAAACATTTCAGAAAAAAAGTCAAGCATTTTCATCCTCCTCAGTGTTTGCAAAGCGGTGGCCTGCTTCGCTTTTGAGATAGTCGGCGGTGTCACCGAAAAATACGGTCTCCCTCTCGCCTAAGTGCAGAATCTTGCCTGCGTTTTTAACCGCACAAGAGATATCATGCGATACCATGATAACAGCGATGCCCAAATCCTTGTTGAGTTGTTTTATAAGTTTGTAAAAATCAGAGGTTACAACGGGGTCAAGGCCTGTTACCGGCTCGTCGAGCAAAAGCAGACTGCTTGCTGAGCACAGCGCACGTGCCAAAAGTACCCGCTGTTGCTGTCCGCCTGAAAGCTCACGATAAGATTTGTCCGCAATATCGGAAATACCGAGCCTTTGGAGATTTTCCTGAACACGTGTACGGTCGGCTTTTGTAAAGAAAGGGAAAAGCCCTTTTTTATTAAGACAGCCGGACAACACAACCTCTTTTACCGTTGCGGGAAAGTCCTGC
Source organism: Clostridia bacterium (assembly GCA_017407995.1). GTDB lineage: Bacteria > Bacillota > Clostridia > Oscillospirales > Acutalibacteraceae > CAG-177. The sequence goes on from JAFQVM010000014.1 coordinate 206,776, forward strand.
TGTTCACTTGTCTGCTGAGGCAGATAACCTATATCTGTACGGTGAAGGTCTGAGCAAAAAGATACTTTTCCGCTTTTTAATGGAAGCAGTCCGAGAATACCTTTGAGCAGGGTGCTTTTTCCCGACCCGTTTTCGCCGACTATACACAGATAATCACCTTTATAAAGGTCAAAAGTAACGTCGTTTACAGCGACATTGTTATCATATCCGATAACGGCATTTTGGCAGGAGAGCAGTTTTTCTTTGTTCACTTGAGCGCCTCCTCAAGGTTTTTGACGTTCTGTTTCATAAGGCTAAGATAAGTTTCTCCCGAATTGAATTCATCCTTGCTCAGATTGTGGCAGGAGTGGAACAGCAGCATTTTTGCTCCTGTTTCATCACATATAATCTTTGCGGTTTTCGGCTCTATAAGCTCCTCGTAGAACACTACCTTTATGTTTTCGCTTTTGATAGTGTCGATTATCTGCGCAACGGTTGCGGCACTCGGCTCAGAGTTGTCTGCACAGGCATCAAGAGCGGCTATAGCCTTCAGACCATACTGTTCAGTAAAGTTTTGAAGAGCAAAACGGCCTGAAAAGACAAGGGTTTTGCGCTCTGAGCTTTTTACAAGCTCAGTTATCTCGGTGTTGAGGGCCTCAAGTTCAGACAGATAGTTTTCGGCGTTTTCAGTATAAAAAGATGCGTTTTCAGCATCCATTTCACAAAGCTTATCGGCAATTACCGCAACCATCAAGAATGAGAGGGTTGGGTCAGTCCAGAGATGTGGGTCAAAAAATGCCACATCGGTATCAATAAACGAATGAAATTCTCCCTCTGCCTCGTGGTCATGCACATGCTCCGTAATTTCTGCACAAATCTCGTGAGATAAGTCCATAAAAACAGCTTTGCTCGATGTTGAACTGAACAGCTTTTCAGACCAAGTCTCCATCTCTTTACCCACACGGATAACCAAATCGGCGTCCGTGACGGCTTTTATATCAGCGGGCGTAGGGTCATATGAGTGGCTTTCTACCCCGGGCGGCAGTAAAAGAGTAAGGTCAACTTTGTCCCCTGCTATTTCACGTACAAAATCGTATTGGGGAAAGAGTGTGCAGACTACTTTAAGCTTGTTGTCATCCGATGTTTTCTCTGTACTGTCAACAGGTGTCTCCTGAGAACATGCGCACAAAGTAAACAATGTAGCCGCACAAAGCAAAATCGCAAGAACACTTCTTATTTTCTTATTCACAGCTTTTCGCCTCCCCTGCACAGTCAGAACAGATTCCGTATAGGACGGTGTTTTCTTCACTTAAAGTGAACCTGTGATGCTCAAAAATATGACCGGCAACCTTGTCGAGATATTCGCACTCAACGTGCATAAGCGTGCCGCACTTTGAGCACTTGAGATGATAGTGATTGCTGCAGCCGTCTCCAGAATATTGATAGCAGGCGCTCTCACCGTCGTGCAGGACAAAACGGCGCACAATGCCCTCTTTTGTGAGCTTTTCAAGATGACGGTATACCGTGGATTTGCCCACTGCACAGCCGCTGTCCGCAAGGCAGCGGACAATATCATCTGCTGTCATATGTTTGCCTTTGCTCTCACGCATAAGTTGCAGAACGAGGTCTCCCTGCTTTGTATTATAGCCCATTTATTTTCACCTCAAACAATTAAAAACGAAATTGGGAATTGATTTCAATTTTAAACCCACGTTAGGGCTTTGTCAAGGCTTTTAATCCTTAAAAAATGTTAATAAATCTAAAAATCAACCGTTGATTATATTGAAAAACAAAAACGCTTGTAGTAAACTGAACAGTATCTTAGAAACATAAAGGAGGCGGGCAGATTACTGCCGCTTGTATGAAAAAGTATTCGATAGCCGTCATAAAGGGAGACGGCATTGGTCCTGAGATTGTTGATGAAACCATAAAAGTGCTTGACGCCGCAGGCAAGAAGTTCGGCTTTGAGACCGAATATAAAGGGTGTCTGATGGGCGGTTGTGCCATAGATGCAACAGGCGTACCCCTGCCACAGGAGACGATTGATATATGTAAGGCTTCGGACAGCGTACTGCTCGGAGCTGTAGGCGGAGAAAAATGGGATACACTACCCGGTCATCTGCGTCCGGAGGCAGGATTGCTCGGTATCCGTGCGGCGCTCGGTCTTTTTGCAAACCTGCGTCCCGCAAAGATTTTTGAACCCCTTGTTGATGCATCTCCGATAAAGAGAGAGATAATCGGCGACGGTCTGGATATTATGGTAGTTCGTGAGCTTACGGGCGGTATATACTTCGGTCAGCGAGGAAGAAGTGAGGAGAACGGCGTAAAAAGTGCATATGATACCGAGAAATACTCAGTTCCTGAGATAGAGAGAATTGTCCGTGTCGGCTTTGACCTTGCGCTCAAGCGTTCGAAGAGGCTATGCAGCGTTGACAAGGCGAATGTTCTTGAATCTTCCCGTCTGTGGCGTGAGACGGTGCTTCGCATAAGCAAGGAATATCCCGAGGTTGAGCTGAGCCACATGTATGTTGATAACTGTGCTATGCAGCTTGTACGCAACCCCGCTCAGTTTGATGTTATCGTTACATCAAACATTTTCGGCGACATTCTCTCCGATGAGGCATCTATGATAAGCGGTTCGATAGGAATGCTCGCATCCGCATCGCTTGCAACAGGCAGTTTCGGTCTCTACGAGCCGATTCACGGTTCTGCACCCGATATCGCAGGCAAGGGAATTGCAAATCCGCTTGCAACAATCCTCTCTGCTGCTATGATGCTGCGCTATTCGTTCGGCGAGAACGATGCCGCTGTTGCTGTTGAAGCGGCCGTTGACAGAGCGCTGCGTGAGGGCAGAACTCCCGACATTGCAGACCTTGCTCTGCCGAAGCTTTCGACTGTTGAGATGGGCGACCTGGTCGTAAAAAATATTTAACCAAGAAAAAGGCTGTATCAAAACCGCAAAAGCGGTAAGATACAGCCTCTTGTTTTATCCGTTTGTAGTTTCGGACGACGGTTTGTATACTACTTCATTCGTCAACGGTTTGCCTGCAAAAAACTCGTCGAGGTTATTAAAAGTCTCGGCGGCGATATTTTCCAGAGCTTCCTTTGTAAGAAATGCCTGATGTGATGAAATTATAACATTGGGACGTGATACAAGCAGAGAAAGAACGTCGTCTCTGATGATTTTGCCCGACAGGTCCTCAAAGAACAGGTCGGCCTCTTCCTCGTAAACGTCAAGTCCTGCACCGCCAACCTTTTCGTTGTTAAGGGCTTCAAGCAGAGCAGCGCTGTCTATCAGAGCGCCACGGGAGGTGTTTATTATATAAACTCCCTTTTTCATCTGTGAAAAAGCATCTTTGTCTAATATGTGATAGGTCTGCTCACTTAAGGGACAGTGAAGGGATATAAAATCGCTGCGCTTAAAAAGGGTATCTTTGTCAACATACTCGGCAGGAATGTCCTTGTTCGGGTACGGGTCATATGCCAATATGGTCATGCCAAAGCCACGGCATATGTCTATAAACACTCTGCCTATTTTACCGGTTCCGATAATGCCGGCTGTTTTTCCGTGAAGGTCGGTGCCTGTAAGACCTGCGAGACTGAAGTTGAAATCTCTTGTGCGGATATATGCCTTGTGAGTTTTTCGGTTGAGGGTCAAAAGCAGTGCCATGGCGTGCTCCGCAACAGCGTGAGGCGAGTATGACGGCACTCTGACTATCGGCAGCTTACCCGATGCGTAACGGAAATCTACGTTGTTGTAGCCCGACGAGCGCATGGCAAGTATACGAACACCGCAATTTAAAAGAATATCTATGGTGCGTGCATCTATGTCATCGTTTACAAAGGCACAAACTGCGTCAAAGCCCTCTGCCAGACGTGCGGTACCGGCACGGAGTTTTGTTTCAAAATAGGTTATCTCATAATTTTTATTAAGCGAGTCGAACCACTCACGCTCATATGGTTTTGTATCAAAAAAGGCTATTCTTTTCATAGTTGGTGCTCCTTTTTTAAAATAGAGTTATGACATTATATTTTACCCAAAAAAGCCGCATATCTCTTTTTTATTGACTTTATCGGGCGCAAATATTATACTTAATTTGTTGTAAAAAGACAACTTCCTTGTTTAATGGTGATAGAGAAAATAGTTTTAAGAGGTGATTGTGATTGGAGAATTTTAAACCAAAGTCTCTTTCCGAGATGAATGCTGAGTTTGCACAGAAGCTTGCACAGCAGATAGAGGAAAAACAGAAGAACGAAGAGGCTCAAGAGGCAGCTGCTCAACCGGTAGAAGAGGTGCTTCAAGAGGACGATTCAATGATGTTTGACGGCTTTGATTTTTCGGCTCTTGATGACGATGAGGACGAAGAAGAAGAGGAGAGCTTTGTTGCTCAGGAAGATGTCGCACCTCAGGAGCCTGAGACGGAGAAAAGCATCAACTTGTTTGAAGATGTAAAGCTTCCTGTTTTTGAAAAGAAAGCCGAAGAAAAAATTGAGGTTGAGCCGTCCAAAGAGGAAGAAGCCACAGAACCGGACCCCAAAGGCTTTTTCGGTCCGCCAATTGAAAAGACATATAAAAAAGAGCAAAAGCCGAAGATAGAGCCGACGTTTGATTTTGAAAAAACACCGGACTATTCGGGAACCCAGCTTAAAAAGAGTTTTAAGCCTAAGAAAAAGAAGTCAAAGGCAGCTAAAGGGTTGGTGAACACGGCTATTATTATTGTTGTTATTCTCAGCTTAGTCGTTGGGGTAGCTTGTTTTGCGACGGCACAGCCCGGAAGATTTTTGTTCGGAAGAGGCCTTTTGATTTGCGAAAACACTGTTGAACAGGCAGAAATTACTGAAGGAACGCTTCTTTTTGTTCGGGCAGCAGCTTCAGCGGCAGATAATGAAGTTGTCGCTGTATATAAAGACAGCATGGCAGAGTATGAATTTGTTTCGTCTAACGATGTGTCATTTAAAGATACAGTTTTTGCAGTAGCAAAAAGAGAGATTCCTTTTGTCGGAAAAATCTTATCGTTCGTAAATGCAAAGTGGATAATTTTTGCAGGTGCCGCTGCAGCACTGTTTGTTATTCTTATCATCATAAGAATCGTGGCGTTCAGAAACGATAAGGACTTGATAATCGGAGAGACCCCTAAACGCAGAGGCAAAAAACAGGTTTTAGATTTTTAACCAAAAGAACAACCGCTTCACGATTGTGTGAAGCGGTTGCTTTTTATTTTGCATCCAACGATGCTTGACTTACATTTTCAAGGTATGCTTTGTCGCCGTTGCCCCTTTGTTTAAAAGACTTTTCTGGCGGCTGATAATTCATTTGGCACGTTTCTCTTTCTCCGGCAGCGCTTATCTGCAGCCTGACTACAGGAGGATAAAAAAACGGAACCATTCTTGTATCGGAAGCGATGTTCCATATTGAACAGGCAAAATAAACACAGTTAATAATGGGGTTCCATTTGTTAGACACAAGAAGCTTTGCTGTTACAGCATCAAGCTCCTTTTTTGTCAGGTCATCGGATATCGATATGCAGCTGCTGTCACAGTATTTGTCATTTCTGTAAGCTTCCATGTTGTAGTAGATTCCGAAACCGTCAGACCTTGTGAATCCAAACGTTGCAAGCGATACTCCTTCGTTGGGAGCAAGGTCATAAAGTCCGACCCTTAGAGTTTCACCGGATGTATTATAAATATAAACCCAAAGATGTCCCGTTGTGGTTATGCTGCTCCATCTTGAACAAAGATATATCTTTCCTACAACAGTATCTTCGTCTGTCGGCAACGCTTTTGTGGTATCAGCGTTTACAGCGGGTATAAGACTGAACAGGAAGATAAAAGTCAAAACGAATGCAGTTAATCTTTTTAAAACAAGCTTCATAAAACCACTCCTTTTCTTTTGCGCTATTATTATAGCACCTCTTCACTTTTTTTCAATTAAAAACATACTCAAAAGTCTTTGCGGGCTGCTAATTTTAAAAAATTTTATTTTTTTTGCTTTTACAGTTGATTTTTTTAAAACTCTGTGGTAACATACTATGGCAATCAGATGCGCTGCTAGCTCAGTTGGATAGAGTGTTTGGCTACGAACCAAAAGGTCAGGGGTTCGAATCCCTTGCAGCGCGCCATACAGAAACTCCTTGTATATCAAGGAGTTTCTGCTTTTTTATAGCCTTTACAAAAAGTCTTAAAAACACCGTTTTTCTAACAAAATTCTAACAAGAGGTGTTCAGACTCAAGTCACACATTGTTTTTGAAGCCTATGGAATTTCCGATAGTGTTGCCGAGATCCTTTTTTCTCTTCATATCAAGGTGACCGTAAAACTTGGCGGTGATGTTCACATCGGAATGCCCAAGCCATTCCGAAACGTCATAAAGCTCACGACCCTCAGATAAAAGCAAGGCTGCGCAGCTGTGACG
>JAFQVM010000015.1 GCA_017407995.1 Clostridia bacterium
CCTTGGCAAGGTGGCGCTCTACCAGATGAGCTAAATCCGCATATTCTTTTAGGTTGTTTGGTGCCTCCGGTCGGAATCGAACCAACGACACGGGGATTTTCAATCCCCTGCTCTACCAACTGAGCTACAGAGGCATCTCTAACCAAGCTGATAAGCTATAATGGCGACCGTGAACGGGCTCGAACCGTCGACCTCTAGCGTGACAGGCTAGCGTTCTAACCAACTGAACTACACGGCCACGTTTTGGTGGAAACAACAGGGATCGAACCTGTGACCCTCTGCTTGTAAGGCAGATGCTCTCCCAGCTGAGCTATGCTTCCATTTCTCACCGTTGCTCTCACAACAGCTTTTTCATTATAGCATATCTTTTTTCGTTTGTCAAGAACTTTTTTAACTTTTTTTAAAGTTTTTTGTTTTTCTTTTCAAACTTTCTGTCACTCTCTCGAGTGCTTGTATATAATACCACACCCGAGAGAAAATGTCAACAGTTTTTTCAATTTTTTTAAAATTATTCTGAAATTGGAGCAAGCTCATTATTTTTGATCATTCTGAGAGCTTTTGCCAATTCTGCAGGACAGGAGGAAAGCTTGCCTCTGCAAGGGATTCCTTCATATCTGTCGATGATGTCTGTAATATCCATACCTCTTGTGATGGATGCCATGCCGAGGAAATTACCCTGACAGCCAGGACGTGGACTATCGAGGCTGACCATCTTGCCGTCTTCAACTTCAATGATAAACTGCTTTGTGCAGATGCCTTCTGCATTGTATAAATACTTCATAGTTTTCTCCTTTTATTTAATACTGTCGATATATTCTTTAATATTTACTGTTTTGCCTGTATTTCTCGACTGCTCTGCTGCGAAGGCTATCATGTGATTCTTCACCGAAATGCCGATTTCGCTCAGCTGTTCTGTGATTTCACCCGTTGTAAGATAATCATAGAGGGCGTGAACTATACCTTCGTCACCGCCGCCATGACCGGAAACTATCGTATCGCCGTAGGTTTTTATATCAATAAGCGTTTTTGAGCCGTCAGCGAACTTATAAAGCTCGAGGACACCGTTGGTATCGCGGTTTACTATCTCGCCCTTTGTGCCCATTACACGGATATATCTGCCGCCCTTATTAAATGCGCTCATGTTGAAATCGACCACTGTGCCGTCCTCAAACTCAAGATTTACAACCTGATGGTCGACAACATTGTTGTCACATTTGAAAACGCACTTGCCGTACTGTGTGGTTTTAAGAGCGCGGGCAACCTCTTCATCTGTCGGATTTACAATGCCTGTGGCGGCATTTCTGAACCAGTCATTGTCCTTGTCGTCATAATATAATTTCACCGCATTGTAAGGGCAGTCTGCCGTACAGCCTTCGATGCAGTATTCAGGCGAGCCTTCAGGAGCATTTTCTCTTGTAAAATATGTAAGCGAGCCAAAGGAGCTTACCCTCTTTACATCCTTGCCGACGAGCCACTGGAGAATATCCATATCGTGGCACGATTTCTGCAAAAGCATAGGCGAGC